>NZ_LRTK01000080.1 GCF_001636565.1 Frankia sp. EI5c | reverse complement strand
CCACGGCCACCAGCCCCCGCTCGATGTTGGCGACCATGATCTTGGCGTTGCGTGGATCGTACCAGATGTGCGGGTCTCCCCGCTCCTCGCCGTGGTCGTCGCCGTGTTCCTCGGCCGCGGCCCCGTGGCGGATCAGGACACCCTCGGCCATGACGACCCTGGTGCCGTCGACCCCGCTCGCCGAGACCGCCTCCGCCAGCCAGCCCTCCAGCCACACCCCGTTCTCGATCAGGAGGTCGGCGGCGGCGAGTGCCTCGAGATCGGCGGCGGGCGGGTCGTAGTCGTGCGGGTCGACCCCAGGCCGGAGAAGCTGCGTGATCTCGATGCCGTCGCCGCCGATGGCGCGGGCGAAGTCGGCCGCGACGGCCGTGGTCGCGACGACCCGCGGTGCCCCGGTACCGCCGCCGGTGCCCGACCCGCCGCCCGAGCCGCCGCAGGCCGCCAGGCTCGCGCTCGCGCCGAGGACCGCGGCGACGATCATGACGGCCGACCGTGCCCGGCGTGCGGCCCGGCGGTGCTGACCAGAGCGGCCCGCGGGCACGGGTCGGAGCGGGGCGGGGCGCATNGGGAAATGAAAACGGTTTTCGATGTGGCTGTCAATCATCAGTTCGCGGGGAAGCTGATCTGCACCCTCCTGTTCAGCGCGCGGCCGTCGGGATCGTCCGATCCGTCCGACCGGGTGTTCGGCGCGACCGGGTCCGCACCGCCGCGGCCGGTCGCGGAGACCCTGGTGTCGTCGGGAAGGGCGGAGCGGAGCAGGTTCGCGACCGTGTTCGCCCGGCGCTGCGAGAGGATCACGTTGTAGGCCGGGGTGCCGAGATTGTCGGTGTGGCCGAGGACGGTGACCGTCTCGGTACCGGGCGCGACCCGGGCGGCGATTTTGACGATCTCCGCTCGCGCGAGTTCTGTCAGGTCGTCGGAGTCGAAGGCGAACAGGACGTCCGCGCTGATCGTCACGACCAGCCGGTCGCCGCGGCGTTCCTCGGTGTGCAGCGGCCGCACCGCCGCGTCGAGGTCGATGGCCAGCACCGATCCGGCGGTGTCGAGAGCGTGCACCGAGCCGGTCAGCTCCGTCCCGGGAACGTCCAGAGACGGAGACGGAGACGGTGCGGGCCGGCCGGGACCGGACGTGGCGCCGAGCGCGCGCGGGCTTCCGAGGCCGATCGGCGCGGTGACGAGGGCGGCGCCGACGAGGAAACAGAGAGCCACCCGCCCCGGGGTGAGCCGGCGGGTGGCGGGCGCGTGCGGTGGGTCAGCGCGTGATCGGAGCATCGTCGACGATCAACCGGTCGTTGAGGTAGACGTCCACGGCTGTCACCTCCGGNGGCGGCGCGGCGAACGCGAAGGAGGCGGGCACCGCCACGTTGTTGCGGGTCCGGGTGGTGCCGGCGGCGGCGCCCAGGGCCGCCCCGTCGGAGTCCTTCACAACCGTGTAGCGGAGCAGGTTCGCCGTGTCGACGAGGCTCACCGCGGCGTCGCGGCGGCCGGCCATCTCGTAGAGCGAGATCTCCTTGCCGGGGTCGGCGGCGTAGCGGGGCGTGAACAGCAGATCGAGCNGGACGAGCCGGNCGTCGACGCGCAGCTCGACGAAGCCGACCTCGACGTCGCCGCCCGCGCCCTGGATGCGGGTGGTGCGGCTGACGGCGGGTGTTCCCGGAGCGGCCGTGGCCGCCCCGGAGGCGCCGCCGGGCGCCGGGCCGGCGGAATCGGCGGAGTCAGCGGAGCCGGCGGGGGCGGGTGTGGCCTCCGGGTCGTCTCCTGAGCCCGAACTCGAGCAGCCCGTGACGACCAGGCAGAGAAGCAGCAGGCCGCTCAGCGCGGCGGGCGTTCTCCGCGCGGGCCGGACACGGCGGGACGGCAGGCGGGGCATCAGACCTCCGGACGGGAGGGGCAGGAGCGTCCGCTGCCGATTATGATCCCCGCGCCGCCGATCTGGGCGCCGGAACGGACACCGCCCGCGCCCAGATCAGCGCGCCCGTCCTGTTCGGCTATTCGGCGGGGTGTTCCGCCTGGTCGAGGAGCAGACGCAGCTCGCGCCCGAGGGAACGCGGCTCGTCCAGCGGCGACCGGAAGGTCACCCGGATCTCGCGGGCGCCATCCTGGTCGATACGCCACATGTCCAGGCCACGGCGGTCCAGCGAGGTCACCGAGGCCGCGATCACCTCGGCGCGGCGATGTCCCGGGCCGCTGATCGTCCCGAAACCGGCGTGGCCGGAACGGGACTCGCCGCCCCCGGAGTCCGCGAGGCCGGTGGAGCCCACGACGCCGGCGGGATCAGTGGGATCAGCGAAATCGGGGTCGGTGGGGTCGGTGGAGTCGGTGGGGTCGAGGCCAGCCGGGTCGGAACCGGCGGGCTCGGCGAGCGCGACACCGTGCGCGGCCAGTATGCGCATCTGGAGCGAGTGCTCGTCGTTGAGGTGCCGGATCAGGTCCGGGGCGTAGGCGGCGATCAGGTCCGGCTCCGCGAAGGCGTACGAGTCGAGCTCCACGCGGCGCGCCGGGCCCAACGCGTTCGAGCGCCCGTCGAGACGGTTCGAGTTGGCGCGGCGCAGGCCGCGGCTCGACCGGCCCACCCGGGCCAGCCGGAAGTTCGTCGCCGTGGTGCCGGCGGGCCGGGCCCGCCCGCCCCGCGAGGCCGCGGCGGAGCGCCCACCCGCCGCCCGGGCCGCCCTTTCGGGCAGGCAGATCAGCACGTCGTCCACCGACACCGACAGGATGCGCAGGGCACCTAGGTCGCCCTCGGTAACGGTGATGCTGCGGCCGAGCGTCGCCAGCCGCTCGATGATCTGGTCGGTGGTCTCCGGCACGAGCCGCAGCGCCCCGGCGAGGACGAGCCTTTCCCCGTTGTGNCCGCAGATGTCGACCCGGGCCCGGCGACCGGAGCCGGCGCAGTGCACGGGCGGGCTGTCGGCCCCGACGATCAGGAGTGGCTCGCCGCCGTCGTCGATGAGCCCGGCCCAGCCCCGCACGTTCGCGCAGGGCAGGGNGAGCAGCGCACGCCGGCCGCNGGCGATGATCGTGCGGGCTCGTTCGGCCAGCACCGGCATCTCGACGTCCGAGGTTGGACTCGTCACCGGACCTCCTCTGTCATCAGGTAAGGCTTACTTAAGTGGCCCGGAAGGAGTTGGTCNAGCGATTCGCCCGGTTTCGGGGCTGTGCCCTGGGTCAACCTCGGCCGGTNTTCTCAATGTCCGCGCAACGCGCGGCTGGATGGACACCGGGATCCTGTTCGCGGGCGGAGGATTCTAGGCTGTCGTGGTCGGGCAGTCTCTCGCCCCCGAGAAGGAGGTGCCGGTGATCTTCAAGTTGGTCGGTGACGGTCGCCCGTACCCCGACCATGGCCTCGGCCAGCGTGACTGGGCCGCGATCCCGCCGCGGCAGGTGCGCCTGGACCAGCTCGTGACGACGAAACGGGTACTCGCCCTCGACGTCCTGTTGGACGAGGACTCGACCTTCTACGGCGACCTGTTCCCCCACGTCGTGGAGTGGGACGGGACCCTCTACCTGGAGGACGGCCTGCACCGCGCGGTGCGCGCGGCGCTGGCGCAGCGCACCTCGATCCATGCCCGGGTGCATGTGCACGCAGCGGCGAGGCACGCGGACCGGCTGAGCCGGCACTGATTTTCGGGATCACTGACTTTCGGGATCACTGACTCGGGATGTCATCCGGCCCCGGCTGAGCGAGCCCGGTCGAGTCGGCAGCGGCCCCGTCCGCGCCGGCACGGGTCAGTCGTCGGTGATCTCGTAGGTCACGTAGGTGTCGCTGCCGACCTTGGCGAAGATGTGGCGGGGGCAGGCCTTTCCCGGCCGGTAGGCCGCGATGGGCCGCAGTACCGGGGACCGCATGACCTGCTCCAGCCGCCCACCGGCGATCTTGCGGGCTTCGGCCCCGGTGACGTCCGGCGACTCGGTGCGCTCGTACCACCCGCCGCAGTAGTGGATGTCGGTCGGGCGGGAGGTCCAGGCGGGGGTGTGAAAGACCCAGAGCAGGTAGGCCGTGCGCATGATCAGAACCAGGATGGCGATGGTGATCAGAGCACGGACGAGGTTCCCGGCCCGGTTGGAGGCGAGAACAGGGCTCACATCACAGGGAGCCTAGGGCAGGTACCCCCGTTCTGGGGCAAGACGTGCCGTCACGCGCGGCGCGTGTCGCGTGGCCGCCGGTGGTTCGCCGGCTCCGTCAGCACGCGCAACCGCCACCGCGAGCTGCCCCGTCCGTGCCACNACCAGCGTGGGGTGCCGGCGCCCACGGGAGGTCGAGCGCCGGGTTGCCGTCGAAGAAGCCGTCCGGGCGCAGCTCGAACCCGATCCGGCTGACCGGCATCACCGGCCAGTCCTCGNGGCGCACGACGTGATGCGAGCCGGTAGGCGGCCAGGCGACCCCGGTCGGATTGTCCGGCCCGACCGGGTCCGGCACCGAGTCGACCTCGACCACGGTGTTCGGTCCGCCGTCGAGCTCGACGTCCAGCCGCACGTTGAAGAAGTGCTGGTGGTGGGGGCCGTACAGGCCGGGGGCGACGAGCACCCCGTGGGCCGGCGACGTTCCGGGCGGGACGGCGCCGGTGGAGATCACCCCGGTCAGCTTCGCCTCGAACTCCAGCGAACCGTCCAGGTAGAGGTACCAGAAGAAGCCGTACTCGTAGTTCCCGACCGTGCTGATCATCGAGATGACGAGGCGGCGCATGCGCCTCCAGCAGGATCGGCGCCTGTACTCCGGGCACCGCGTGCAGCTCCACCACCGTCCCGGCCGTCAGCGAGACGACGGCTTCGTGCGTGCGGCGCGCCCCGCGCTCGTAGAGGACGCAGAACGCCTGCCGGTCCGGCGCGGGGAGCGAACCGCCGCCGCCCGCGGCCTCGCGAGCCACGAGGGCGGCTTTTGGTGGCTCGTGCAGTTCGACGGAAACGAAACGAAACCCGGGCCCGAGTCGTCGAGTGGTGCGCAGGATCGAGCTCGCCCGCCCGATCTCGGCGGCGGAGAGCGGGTCGAGAGGGTGCCTCGGGCTGGCCGGACCGTCCAGGGGCACTGCCGACGCACCGGGCACCATCGGGACCTCCTCCGACCGCGGGGCTGTGGTCTGGTCAGGATCGCCGCAGGTAGGCGAGCACGGCGAGGACCCGGCGGTGGTCGTTTCCCGAGGACTCCAGCCNGAGCTTGGCGAACACGTTCGAGATGTGCTTCTCCACCGCTCCGGCGCTCACCACGAGCGCCGCCGCGATGGCCGCGTTCGAGCGTCCCTCGGCCATCAGCCCCAGCACCTCGCGCTCGCGTGGGGTGAGCTGCGCCGTCGGGTCGTCGCGGCGACCGCTCGCCAGCAGCTGGGCGACCNCCTCGGGATCCATCACCGTGCCGCCGCCGGCGACCCGCCGGACCGCGTCGACGAACTCGCGGACGTCGGCCACCCGGTCCTTGAGCAGATAGCCGACCGCGCCGAGACCGTCGGCGAGCAGCNCACCNGCGTACTGCTTCTCCACGTACTGGCTCAGGNCGAGCACCGGTGAGCCGGGAACCCTGGACCGCGCGGAGATCGCCGCCCGCAGCCCCTCGTCGCGATGCGACGGCGGCATGCGGACATCGACGACCGAGACGTCGGGGCGATGCTCCACGACCATCTCGACGAGGCTCGGCCCGTCGCCGACGGTGGCGACCACCTCGCAGCCGGCCTCGGTGAGCAGCCTGCGGAGGCCCTCCCGCAGCAGGACCGAGTCCTCCGCGATCACCACTCGCACGGGTGGGCCTCCTCATGTCCGAATTCAGGTCGGTCCGAACCGGTGTCGCCGGGGAATCGTGTCAGTCTGGTGGGGTCACCGGATCACCTGGGCGCAGTGTCGCCCCGGCCAGGACGGTGACGTAGATCCCGCAGTCGGTGTGCCCGTAGTTGCTGGACAGCTCCTTGAGTATCCGGATGTCGCGGACGCCCGTGTCGGGGTTGACGGTGGTCGCCGCGCAGCGCGGGGTGCGGGCCAGCGTCCGCACCCGGGCCGCGCCGAGGCCGAGTTCCAGGCCGGCCCATTCCAGCTCGGCCCAGGGCGGCACCCCGTCCAGGTAGATGTTGGCCCGGAAGCGCAGCGGGTCGACCGGCTCGCCCACCCGTTCGGCCAGGTCGCGCACCGACGCCAGGNTGANGACCGACACGGCGTGCATGAAGATGTCGCCGGAGCCGCCCGCGTCGGTGAAACGGTGCCGCCGTCGCGCCCGGACCAGCCGCGGCCGGCCGCCGAGCCCGGGGCCGAGCAGTCCGTGGACGAAGTCCTCGAACNCGGCACGTCCGGATGGTTCGGCGACGTCGACCCGCGTCGGCCGGTCGGCCAGGCCGAAGGCGAGCATGCCGGTCGACGGATCGTAGGAGGTGCGTACGCGAGCGATCTCGGCGTCCCGCTGGAGCATCACGAAGCGCGTCTNGGGCAGGGCCGCCGGGTCGTCCTCGGTGAACTCCGTGTCCGCACGAGCGAGCGCGAGCACCCGGTCGCCGGGCACCCCCTCACCGGGAGCGAGCGCAACCTCGGCTATCTCCTCCGGGCTGAAGCCCTTCAACGGATACCGGTAGAGGCCGACGACCCGAGCCCTGGACGCGCCGGCTGCCGCGCCGGCCTCGCCGCGTACATCCATCCGCTGCCTGCCCTCCGTCATGTGCGGCGGGCTGTCTGGGGACCGACAGCCGCCAGCTTTCCGCCAGGTGCCCGAATCCGTCCCGCCGGGTTCGGGGTGGCCGTACGCTCAGGTCGCCATGCACAGCCCCTCGACCGCCGGCCGGGCCCCCGCGCGCCCGAAGGCCGGGCCCCGGGCCCCGGCGGCGGCGCTGCCGGCCGTGCTGCTCGGCGGTCTGTGCTGGCTCGTCGCCCTCGCCGGGCCGGCGGCCGCGCACACCGTGGGCGGGGCCGGGCCGACCAACTATCACACGACACTGACCGGCGACCCGGGGGTGCCCGGTGTCTCGCTCAGCGTCGTCGAGAACGGCAGCCGGGTGCGGCTGGCCGTCACCGCGGGCTTCCCGGTCGTCGTCGAGGGCTACCAGGACGAACCTTATCTGCGCCTCGACGACACCGGCGTGTGGGAGAACCGCCGTTCGCCGGCGACCTACCTGAACAGCACCAGGGCCGGTGACGACCCCGGCCCCGAGGGCGTCGCCGACCCGTCGGCGGAACCGGACTGGGTCCGGGTCGCCGGGGTGGCCGACGGGCGGGCCGTGGCCTACTGGCATGACCACCGGGTGCACTGGATGGGCTCGCTGGACGCGCCGGCGGTGCGCGCGGCGCCGGGGGAGCGACACCGGGTGCAGGAGTGGTCCGTCCCGTTGACCGTGAGCGGCCGGGAGGTCGTCTACACGGGGGTGCTGGAGTGGATCCCCGGTCCGTCGCCGCTGCCGTGGGCCGGGCTCGCGCTGGCCGTGTTCGCCGGCACCGTGGCGCTCGGCCTGCTCCGGCGGGCGGCGGGGACCGTCGCCGTCGCGCTGGCGCTGGGCGGGCTGCTCGCGGTGGACGTCACGCATTCCGCGTTGATCGCCGCGGCGAACGCGGACGGTCGCCTCGATGCCTTCCTCTGGGGCAACGTGGTACAGATCGCCGGGTGGCTCGTGGCCGCCGCCGGTGTGGCGCTCACCGCCCGCCGGTCGGACACCGGCCGCTACCTCGCGGTCAGTGCCGGGGTGCTGCTCGCAGTGCTCGGCGGAGTGCCTGACCTCGGCGTCTTCGCCCGCTCGGGCGCGCCGGTGGTCGGCCCGCTCGCCCTCGCCCGGGTGCTGACCGCGGTCACGGTGGGCCTCGGCCTGGGCCTGGGTCCCGCGGTCTGGCTCGCGCTGCGCCGAGCGGACGGCGCCGGGCACGCTCACCATGCTGACAGCGCGGGACCCGAGGATCAGTCCGACACGCCCCCCGCGTGGGAGGCTTGCCCACGATGACGGGTGTGCGGGGTACCGGGCAGGTCGCGCGGGCGGCCGTGTTCGGCGTTGCCTCGGTGTGCCTCGCGCTCGCCGCGCATGTCGCCGCGGGCGGGCCACGTCCCTCACCCGTCCTCGTCGCCCTCGCCGCGGCACTGCTGACCNGGATGGCCTCCGGGCTCGCCAGGCGGGAGCGCGCGCTCGGCGCCGTAGCGGCCGCGGTGCTGACCGCCCAGGCCGCGCTGCACACGGCGTTCGTGGTCACGACGCACCACCCGGCGGGCGGGGGACCGGCGGGCGGGGGACCGGCGGGCGGGCTGACCCCGACCCGCGCGGGGGCGGCCGAGCACCTGTTGAGCGCGCTCGTCCCGGGCCTCGCGATGACCGGCGGCCACGTGCTTGCCGCACTCTGCGTGGCGGTGTCCCTGCATCGCAGCGAGCGGCGGCTGTGGGCGACGGCGGCGTTGCGGGTGGCCGTGGACCGGGCCGCGGCGGCTGTCACGTCCCTGACCACCGCCGTGCTCGCCCATCGCCGGAGCGCGGCGCGGCTGGTCCGGCTCATCGTGGGCGTTCGGGCCCGGCCGGTGGAAGCCGTCCGCGCGGCGGCCGCGGCCGGCCGGGCCGGTGGTCGGCGGGGGGCCGGGGCGCGTTGGCACCCACACCTTCTTCTGCTGGGAAGCGACGCCGGCTGGCGCGGGCCGCCGGCGTGCCGACCGGGGTCCTGTCACTGAGGCTCCGCCATGGCGCGGGGACCGACGGTCCGCCGTGGAACGGCGGGACCGACTGTTGGCCGTGTTCGCCGTGTCCGCGGCGCTCGGCGCTGTCAGCGACCCCGGTGCTCGGATTCGACCAGTTCCGATCACCAGCAGTGAGGCCCAGTCGGTCCTCAGGGAGGTCATCATGGCCCGCACCATCCGCACAGCTCGCCTCCGCCGGGGGGTGCTGTGCGCGCTCGCCGCCGCGGCGGGCTCCATCGCGCTCGCGCTGCCGGCGTCCGCGCACGTCACCGTCTCGCCGCCCGAGGCGGCCAGGGGTGGGTACACCACGCTGTCGTTCAAGGTGCCGACCGAGAGCGACACCGCCTCGACCACCGCCCTGGACGTGCAGTTCCCCGCCGACACCCCGATCGCCTCGGTTTCCGTCCAGCCCAAGGCCGGCTGGAGCTACCAGGTCACCAAGGGTGCGCCGACGAGGCCGATCACCGCCCACGGCACCCAGATAACCGAGGTCGTCACGAAGATCACCTGGACGGCGGAGGACGGCGGCGGCATCAGGCCCGGCGAGTTCGACACGTTCAACGTCTCCGCGGGCCCACTGCCCGAGGATGCCGACCGGGTGGTCTTCAAGACGCTGCAGACCTACTCCGACGGCGAGATCATCCGCTGGATCGATGTGGCCGAGCCAGGCGGCGACGAGCCGGAGCGCCCGGCACCGACGATCACGCTGACCGCGTCGGGCGGCAGCCACGGCGCGTCGGACAAGGGCTCGGACAAGGGCTCGGGTGGCGGGCAGTCAACGGCGGCGGACGACGCCTCCGCCTCGGACGGCACGGCGCGCGTGCTCGGCGTCGCCGGGCTCGCTCTGGGTGCTCTCGGGTTGGCTGCCGGCGCCTTCGCGCTGGTCAGCACCCGTCGGCGAGCCTGATCCCAGGGCCTGATCCCAACGGGGGTGCCCGCCCGCGGCCGGCGGGCGGGCACCCCACCCATTCGACCCGCCGCGGGTCGGGCATCGTCCGGAACGGCCCCGTTGTGGACGACCGGCATCCAGAACGGACTGATCATGACCGGACTCGAACGCGACCCTGGCCCGAACACCCGGCCGGGCTGGCGTGCCGGCGGTGCTCGGCGGGTGCTGGCCGTTGTCGCGATGACCGCCTTCGCGCTCCTGGCGACGGCGCTGCCGGCGGCGGCCCACGCCACTCTCACGGGCAGCAGCCCCGTCGGCGGAGCGGCACTCGAAACCGCACCCACCCGCGTGACGCTGAGCTTCAGCGAATCCGTCTCGATCAAATCGGATGCGATCCGCGTCCTGGACGCCACCGGAGCCAGCGTCGACGAGGGCGGCGCCCGCGACGGCGCGTCCGGGTCGGAGGTCACGGTCGCGCTGCGCGCCGGCCTCGGCCCGGGCACCTACATCGTGAGCTGGCGGGTGACCTCCGCGGACAGCCATCCGGTCAGTGGCGCGTTCGCCTTCGGGGTGGGTGGCCCGCCGGACTCGGGGGCGGCGGCGGCCTTCGCCTCGGGTGCGGGGGGCTCCCGGGCTGTCGGCGTGTCACTGGGCGCGGCGCGGCTGGTGTCGTTCGCCGGCGCGGCCCTGCTCATCGGTGTGACCTTTTTCGTGGTCGTCCTGTGGCCGGCTGGGGCGCGCCGCACCGGCCCGCGCCGGCTGATCGCGGCGGGCTGGCTGCTCAGCCTCGTCGGCGCCGTGGGGATGTTCCTGTTCCAGGGGCCGTATTCGGCCGGCACCGGGATCTCCGGCGTCGCGAGTCTCGACCAGCTGGCCGTGACCCTGGACGACCGGTACGGCCAACTGCTGACCGTCCGCGTGCTGGCGCTGCTGCTGGCGGTGCCACTGCTACGGCGACTCCCGACCGGTGTGGCGGCCCCGACGGGTGTGGCGGCCCCGACGGGTGTGGCGGCCCCGACCGGTGTGGGCTCGGCCGGGGCGGAGGTCACGGCCGGCCCCGGTCGCCGCGGCCTGGTGGAACTCGCGGGGCTCGGCCTGGTGATCGCCNCGACCATCGCGATGATCGGTCACGCCAGCGCGGGTCGGCTGGTCTGGCTCGCGACGGCGGCGGTGACCCTGCACACCCTGGCCATGGCGATCTGGCTGGGCGGCCTGTGTGTGCTCGGCCTCGCGCTGCTCCGCCGCGACACACCGCTCCGCCGCGACACACCGCTCNGCCGCGACACACCGCTCCGCCGACCCGCGCCGGACGCGGGCGCGGACTCGAACGTGCGCCTCGTCGCCCCAGGCAGGGTCGGCGAGCTCGTCCAGGTGCTGCCCCGCTGGTCGAGGACGGCGACGATCGCGGTCACGGTGATCGTGCTGACCGGGGTCTTCCAGACCTGGCGGGAGGTCGGGCCTGTCGGGGCGCTGTTGGACACGACCTACGGCCGGNTGCTCCTGTACAAACTCTGGTTCGTCCTGGGGCTGCTCGTCCTGGGCCTGCTGGCGAGGCGCTGGGTCCAACGCAACGTTCAGGCCGCGCCCGGCCAGCCGGTGACCGCTGTCGCCGTCGCCGGGCTGCGCCGCGGTGTGGTCTTCGAGGTGATCGTCGGCGCCGTCGTTCTCACGATCACCTCGATCCTGGTGAACACCATTCCGGGGCGGGACTCCTACGCGCCGCCGTTCGCCAAAACGGCCATCGCCGGCCCGATGACGGTCGACGTCCAGGTCTCACCCACCAGAACCGGCCCGCAGACCGTTCACATCTATACCTACGACCCGCAGGGCCGCCCGCAACGCCTGGTCGAGGCCAGGGGTGAGCTGAGTCTTCCGGCGGCGGGCGTCGGCCCGCTGGCGGTGCCGCTGGTGGCGGCCGCGGACGGGCACGCCGTCGCCGAGAACGTCGGTGTGCCGCTGCCGGGCCGCTGGCAGCTGCGTTTCTACCTGCGCGTCAACGACTTCGACCAGTACGTGACGACGGTGTTCTACGACGTCCGCTGACAGTCGGATTCAGGCGCTGGGAGTTCAGGCGGTGGGAGTTCAGACGGTCGGATCAGGCGGTCGGGGTCAGACCGCGACCGGCTGGGCGGTCTCCCACGGCAGCGGGATCGGGATCGGCAGCCGCGGGAGCCCGCCGGTGGTCGGCGGGGACGTCTCCGCCGGCGTCGGGCTCCCGGTCGAGGTCGGCACGGTGGTCGGCGCGGACGTCGGCGCGCTCGTGGTCGGCGGGTTCGTCGCCGGCGGCGTCGGAGCGGGAGCGTCGGTGGTCGGGGGAGGCGTCGTCGCCGGACCCGTCGGCGTCGGCGCGGGGGCCGTGGTCGGCGCCGGGCTGGTGGGCTGGGGCTCGCCGGTGGGCGCCGGCGTCGGCGCCGGCGCCGGCGCGTCCGCGGTGATCGGCGGCGGGGCCGGCACGGTGGCCCGCGGAGTCGTCGGCCGGGAGCTGCGCCGCGTCTGCGTGTCGACCTCGCGGACGACCTGGGACGGGCGCACGGCACCCGGGCGGCTCGTGTACGCGCCGGCCACGGTCGGGGCGGGCGCCACGGGCGCGAGCGGCGGCTGGGTCAACGTCGGCAACGGGCTGGCGGGCAGCGTCGGCGTGATCGCGACGATGCCGGGGCCGGTGTCGGCGACCAGCTCGGAGTGCCCGGTGGGCCAGGCGATGACGGCGGTGAGGCCGGCGACGGCGACCGCCAGCGCGGCCGCGACCGCGATGGCCGGCCGGGCACGGAACTCGACGGGACCGTTGCCGCGGTCGTCGGGCTCCGGGAGGGCACGGTCCACGGCCAGCAGCGGCAGCACGTTTCCGTGGTCGTCGCCCGGGGTCTCCGCCGTGGGAGGGAACTGCTCGTGCAGGTAAGCGTCGGGCTGCTCCGTGTGCGGGTGCAGCCCGGTCGACGGTGCGATGATCGTGACAGCTTCGTCCTGGGCGTGCCCGCCGGACCGGCCAGTGGACGCGGACGCGGACGCGGACGTGCCCGCTTTGGTGGCCTTCTTCGCTCCGGCGGCGGGGGCCTTCACCCCGTGGGCCGAGGCGGTGAACGCCGCCTGCGGTGGCACGGCCGGCGCCGGCCCGGCAACCGCCGCCGGGTCGGAGCTGCCAGCGCGCTCGGCGGCTCGCCTGCTCGCCGCGGCCGCCGCGGCGCCGGCGGCTGCCGCGGCACGGTCGAAGGTGCGCTGCAGGCCGGCCCGCAGGCTGGCCGGGGCCGGCACGACCGCACCGTCCAGCAGCTCCTCGGGTGAGACGCCGTGCGGAACCGGGACGCTGCGCGCCTGCGGGGAGCCGGACCAGGCCAGCGCGCTACCCCGGGCGAGTTCGAGCAGCCAGGGACGCAGCCGGGTCGGGTCGGACAGCGGGTTCAACCTGGTCCGCGCGACCAGCGCGAAGGCGGTTCCGGCCGCNGCCCTGGCGACCGTGGGGTCGCCGAGGATCAGCAGGCACATCGAGAAAACGTCGTCGGCGTAACGGTTGTAGAGATCGTTGAAGGCCTGACGATCGCCACGCCGAACACGGGCCACCAGGTCCGCGTCGTCGTTCATCAGCTGCAACTCCCCGGGACGACGTTCCTGATCTCGGCGCCGGGACCAGGTTCGGCGACCGATGTGGCGCCGGCCTGATCACCACTCAGACAGGCTCAATAGTAGGAGCTGCCTGATCTGGCCGNGGTGAAGGTTGTGAAGATTTTTTGTCGCCACCTCGACACCATGGCCAGCTTGACGCTGAACATGGTGCCGTATCCCGCTTCGTCGGGCGCCGAGACAAGCTTATACGAAGTCATCTTCGACACATCCGCGCCAGCATCGCCGCGGTGGACCGGTCCAGGTAGCTGGCGAAGAATACGCCCGCTGTTCCCGAAAGCGATCGTCCGTACGATGCTCAGGAATTGGGTGGTTGTTCGAGCAGCGTCACCTGCACGGTGTTGGTCTGCCCGTCGCGCAGGTATGTGACCTCCNCCTGGTTGCCGATGTCGTGGGACCTGACCGCCGCGATCAATGAATCTACGTCCGTGATGGCGCGATCCCCCACCTTGGTTATGACATCGCCCGTTCNGAGGCCTGCTTTGTCTGCCGGGCCGCCGTTGACCAGGGAGCGGATCTGCGCACCGGTGCCGCTGGCCGCGGTCGACCGGGNGTTCTCGCCCGCGGTGAAGGCGCTGACCCCCAGATAGGGGTGCCGTGCCGTGCCGCTCTCGATGAGCTGGCTGGCGACCTTCTGCGCGTAGCTGCCNGGAATCGCGAAACCGACGCCGATGTTGCCGGACTGCTGCGTCTCCCCGAAGGGCGAGGAAGTACCGCCAACCGTCGCGATCGCGGTGTTCACGCCGATGATCTCGCCCCGGCTGTTGACCAGTGGGCCGCCCGAGTTGCCNNGGNTGATCGGTGCGTCGGTCTGGATGGCGTCCAGGACGGTGTTCGTCTGGTCCCGAACGGTCGCGTCGCCGGTACGCACGGGCCTGTGCAGGGCGCTGACGATGCCGGAGGTGACCGTGCCGTTGAGGCCCAGCGGGCTGCCCACGGCGACCACGAGCTCGCCGACCTGCAGCGCGGCGGAGTCCNCGAAGGTGGCGGCGGGCAGGCCGGTGGCCTCGACCTTGATGACGGCGAGGTCGGCGCTCGGGTCGGTCGCCTTGATCTTCGCGTCGAAGGTCCGGCCGTCCTGCATGGTGACCGTGAGAGTGCCGCCGTTGGCGGCCCCGGAGACGACGTGGTTGTTCGTGAGGATGTAGCCGTCCGCACGAATGATCGTTCCGGATCCGGTCCCGGCCCCCTGGCCGGACTCCTCGGCGATGGTCACGACGCTCGGCAGGATCGCCTGGGCCGCGGCCGAGACGGTGTTGTCCGCCGCCGCGGAGACACCGCCGGACCCGTCGGTCGACTGACGCAGGCCGGAATCGGTCGAGACGACCGCCGCCGGCGACTCGTTGCTCGCGACCAGCGCGCCGACACCGCCGCCGATACCGCCGGAGACGAGGGCGAGTGCCACGGCCGCCGCGACCAGCCTGCGGCGGCGCAGGGGAGGTGGGGTGGGTGTGGCCGGGGTGTACCGCCCGTATCCGTCAGGACCACCCGGGGATCCCGGGGATCCCGGGGATCCGGGGAAGCCGGCGGGCTGGCCGGGTGTGCCGCCCGGTGGGACCGGGGCTCCCCAGGACGGGCCGGACGGGTTCCACCAGCCACCGGTCTGCTCCCGGCCGCCGGACTGGCCCGTGGGCGGGGCGTACGGGCCGGTCGGCCGGGTCGGCGCAGGCTGGGTGCCACCGGTCCGCGGGTAGCCGCTCTGGTGCTCCGCAGGCTGATGGACGCCGGGCGCGCCGGGCGCTCCTGGATTACCCGCGCCGGGGGGCGGGCCGTAAGCCGGCGGCCCCGGGGGGTACGGAGCGGGATAGGCGCCGGACGGTTCTGATCCGGCGGGCCTGCTCGCGGGCGCCGGGCTACCGGCCNGGGGCGCGTCCTGGCGCCCAGGGGGACCCTGCGGGTCCTGCGACCGCGGGTCCACCGGCCCCTCCGAACCTGCCGCTTCGGCCCTTGTCCGCTCCAGCGCGCCATCGGGCGGAGCCCAGGGGGACCGAGCGTCGTGCGTGGCTGTCATGGTTGGCACTTTCCCCCGGCACCCTGAGCGATTCCTGAATTCCGACCAACGTTCCGCTTAGCCGGCACCGGGAGGTGTGTCCGATCCAGGACATACCCGCCGGCGGCGCCCAGTCGGCGGCCGGCGCACCGGGCCGGTGGATGGTGCTGTGGCCGTCCGCATCCCCGGGCGTGGCCCCGCCGTGGTGTCGCCACGCCGGCGGCGGCCGGTGCCGCTGCCGGCCGGTTCCCGCCGCCAGCCGGGGGCCGATCTCGTCCGTACGCGTCCCATGCTCTCACAGCACACCGCCGCCACCGCGCCGCCGTTCATTGATCCGGACGTCGATCCGGACGTCGATCCGGATCCGGGGGAAGTGGCATCTCTCAATGGTGACGCGCGTGATCGCCGGTTGCGGTCGCGCGGAGCGCCGCTCATGACGTCACGCGGCCGTCCAGGTGATCAGCTATACCGNCACGTTTGTGCCATGCTGTGGCAGTTCTTCCGGTCCATGCCGATTTTTGGGTGAAGGTCATGCGGCCGGATGCCGGGAAGGGATGTCATGCCGTGTTGACCATGGGATGTCCTTGCGATGTGGGCAAACAGTCATGGCTGGACCACCAACCGCGGCGGGAGCGCGGAGCGGAGANGCGAACCGCACACGGCCNGCCTCGCNGGGCACACGCCACACGGCGGGAAGAGGCTCCNGGTGATCGTCGGGTTTTGCCCTTCGGGCGGCCNGAATGTCAAGGGGGTTCGCGCAACGCTTCCGCAACGGCGTGGTACACCGGTATACCGCGCGGGTTTTTCCTGCATGTCCCGGAATCGGAGGTTGTCTGGTGACGGACGGTGCATGGAGGGGAGCCCCTGGAGATCCGGGTCGTCCCGGCTATCGGGGGCACCCGCAGGGCGTGGCCGAACCCGACGGGTACTGGAACGAAGCGGACCCGCGCGAGCCGCGTCAGCCCGATTCCCGGGCAGGAGGGCTGTACGGAGGCCCGCCGCCGTATCCCACCGGTCCGTCCGCTGACGGTGGTTACCAGGAGAGCGGTTACCCCCAACCTGGGCAGCCACCCGCCGGTTACCCCCAGCCCGGCTATCCNCAGCCCGGCTATCCGCAGGGTGGTCACGCCCAGTCCCCGGGCGGCGCGCCGGCACCCGGTGGCCCGAGCCCATACCCGCCCGGCGGACCGGGGCCCCACCCCTCCGGCGGGCAGAGGCCCTACCAGCCCGCGTATCCGTCACTCAGCCCTGGTCCCGGCGGCTACCCCCCGCCGGGGCCCGGCAACGACGGTTACCCGGGCGACAACGGATGGGACGGATCGACCGGCGCCCGCCCGAACGGGACGTCTGTGCGGGGCGCGCTCGTGCCGAGGGCCGGCGCGACCCGCACCTCCCCGCGCCCCCCGGCCGTCGCCGGCACCGGGCCGCCGCGGCCACCCGACGGCCTGGCCGGGGACGGCCCGCGGGCGGGCGGACCTCGTGGAGATCTCTACGGACGGGAGCCGTCACATCCGGGGGTTCCGCAGCGGGACGACCCGCCCGCCGGAGCCGACCGGGCCTACCTGGACGCTCCGCTGGGCGCGCCGCCGCGCCGCGATCCGGACCGCGGCGCCGAGCGCCGGGCCATACCGGACCGCGGTGTGCCGGACCGTGGTCTGTCTGATCGTGGCGTGCCGGATCGCGGTGTGCCGGACGGCGTGGGGACGGGCCCGCGCCGGGGCGCGCCGCGCCATGGCGGCTTCGCCGGGCCGGGTCCCCTCGACGAGCCGGACTTCCCGGAGGACGTGCGGGAGCGGGAGGACTTCGACGACGACCTGCCGGCAGCGGAGGAAGAAGCCGGTCTCGGCCCGTTCCTGCGCCGCCTGGCCATCGCGCTGCTCGTGCTCGCGGTGGCGCTGGGAGTGGGCGTGGGGGCGGGTGNCGTCTGGGAGAAGGTCCGGCCGAGCGGCGAGACCACCTCGGCGGCGGACACCAAGCCGTCGGCGGCTCCCAGCGGTGCGGCCGACTCACCCGGACCGGCGCCCAGCGCGGCCCCGAGCGGCCAGGCTCAGGTCCCGGTGCCCGCCGACTGGGTGGCTTACACGGACGCGGACCAGAAGGCCACGTTCTCCCATCCGGCGGCCTGGAAGCAGCGGCGGGACAACACCGGCGTCTTCTTCGGTGAGCCGGGCCCCGGTGCCGTGGGGACCTCGGGCGAGTACGGACCGCAGATGATCGGCGTCGCCCGGGTGGCCGGAGTGGACGCCGCGGCCGCGCTCAGCCAGGTGCAGACCGGTGAGTTCGGCAGCGTCAGCGGTCTCACCCAGGATCGCTCCGGCGCGGCCACGGACTCGACGGGAGCGCCCATCCAGGAACTCGCCGGCTCCTACGACCGGGAGGGCCAGCGGGTGTCGTACCTCATGCGCACGGTGGACTCCCCCGGCGCGGTGTACGTGCTCATCGCGCGGGTGCCCGCGGACGCCTCCGGGACGCTCAACACCCTCATGGGCGCCCTGCGGACGTCCTTCCAGCCCACGGCCTGACCACGGCCTGACCACAGCCGGCCGCGCGGCCGCCGCCGGTCCCCTCAGATGCGGGGGCCGGCGGTGGCTGAGCGGCCCTCCTTCAGCAGGTCCCACAGCACGGCGGCGGTGTCGAAGGCCGTGGGCCCGGAGAGCGGTGGCCAGCCGTGGCCCAGCGCCGGCAGCACGTACTGGACGAGCCGGGCTGACGTCGAGCAGACGGTCTCGTGCCTGATCGCGACCGGTGTGGCCGCGGGACTGCCGCCGGCGGCCAGGCCGTCGGGGCCCGTCGCGGCGATGATCGCGGATGCGTCGGCGTCGGCGCTCGTTCCGGCCACGATCGGCCGGCCGTCCGCGCCGGTGTAGGTCGTGTCGCCGGGCCGGGTGGGCTCCGGGCAGCCGTCCACCGCCCGGAACGGGCTGAGACTGACCTCCACCGGGGTGATGCCCGTCTGCAGGGCCTCCGACCACAGCGCCCCGGCATACGGGACGTGCCCGTCCATGCCGCCGTGGATCGTCACGGTGGTCAGCGGGGCCGGGGGGATGCAGCTGGGGGTCTGCAGGCTCGCCGCGACGGCGGCGAACCCGGCCAGTTCGTCTCCGTGCTCGCAGGCGTAGCGGTAGGCGAGCATGCCCCCGTTGGACAGCCCGATGATGCTGACCCGTCGGGGGTCGATCGGGTACCGGCTTTCCAGGTGCGCGATGAGCGCGCGCAGCCAGGTGACGTCGTCCACCCCGGTCGCGCCGGCCGGGCCGCAGCAGGTGCCGGCGTTCCACGACAGGCCGAGGCCGTCCGGATAGACGATGGCGAACCCGGCCGACCGCGCGAGTTCGTCCAGGCCCCATCCGAGCTGTGGCTCGCTGCCGTCGTGGTAGAGGCTGTGCAGCGCGACGACCAGTGGATAGGGCTCGGCCGTGTCGGCGGCCGGCAGAGTGATGCGAATCTGACTACCGCGTCCACTCCGATCGAAGGCATCCGGACCCCCGGTCGGGGGCGGTGAGGGAGCGGGCCCGCCAGTGCCGGTCACGTCGCCGGGTTGACTCTGCCCGTTACTGCCGAGGAACCCGCATCCGGTCACGAACAGCAGCGCCGCGAGGAGTGAGGTGAGAAGCCGCACNGCGACGACGCGGCGGCGGCGGGCGGCCGACACGACAGGTATTCTGACGCGCCGCCAACCCGGTCCGCATCAACGGTGTCGTTGATTACTCTTGGTGTTCGAACTAGTACGGGCGAGGTCGCTCTCCCGCACGACGTTGAGCCGCGGACGCTCACGGGGCGCCCAACGCTCCGCCGCNGGGTCGGGGCCGGGCTGCTCCCGGCTCGACGGCGTCATGCTGCGGGAGCCGAGCGGCAGGGGCATGACGTTCCTCGTGTCACCGTCGAAGGGCCGCGGTTCNCCCCCCGGAACCGCCGCGATCCCCCTGCCGGCCGTCTTGCGCTCNCCCTTGCCCGAATCACCGCCGCTGCTGTTCTGGCCGTCCTCGGCGGCGTCCACGCCGGAACTGTCGGTGACCCACGTCCGGGCCCGGTCGGCGCGTGGCGCCTCCGCCTGCGCGGAGCCGGCCGCGCTGCGATAGCGATCGAATGCGACCTGGGCGCNGGTTTCCAGGTCATCGACCCGCGCGAGCGACTCGCGGACCCTTCGTTCACCGGCGGGGCCGGCAGCCAACAGGTCGGACAGGCAGTGATCCACTGCCCGACGGGCCGCCAGCCATCCGAGGAGCAGCCGGGAACGTTCCATGTCCGATGGCTCGTCCACCGAGATGTCCCTTCGCTCGCAATCTCGTGACGCCAGCGTGGCGTCGCCCTCCGCGAGGTGCTGCTTGTCCGCTGTTCGTCCTGGCGTAGGGGGCTCCCACCGTCTTGCGGAGCGGCGTCGGCGCCGCGCCGCGACCCGAAGTGCTTCTCTTCCCAGAGTGCCCCACCCGGCGTCGTGGCGCGTCGTAGTTTGCCGAACGCACCCCTACCGGTCGGTGAGATGCACGGTCAGGGAGCAGCCTGTTCCCCCCGAACAGGGGATGTCGGCGGCGGAGCGGGCGGCTGGGAGCGTGGCGACGTGCCCATCGGTGGGGGCGGAACGATCTGTTCCGTGGACGCTACCGGCCCCGGCGGAGCGGCCGCCGGCCGGGTTGCGCGAGCGCCGGNGCGCGGATCCGGATCCCGCACCCGTTGTTCGCCTGGTGGTGGCATGGGCGGCCGGCGCGGAGCGGGCGGGTTCGCCGGTGTGGCCGGTCCGGCCGGCCTGGTGGGGCCGGCGGCGGATGGCCGCTGTGCCGGCTGTGGAGATGGTGGCCAGGGCGGCGCTGTCGGCGGGGCGGCGGCGGTGAAGGGCGGCGACGTCGGCTGCCGGCGGGCCTGGACCGGCTGTCGCCGGGGCTCGACCGGCTGTCGCCGGGGCTCGACCGGGCGTGCCGGGGGCTCGACCGGGCGTGCCGGGGGCTCGACCGGGCGTGCCGGGGGGATGCCGGGGGAGACGGGGATGCCGGCCCGGGTGCCTGTCGGCGGGGCGGTGGGTTCGTGGTTGGCGCGCCAGGCGGCCCGCGCCTCGGCCGCCGTGTCCTCGGCCTGATCGAGGATCTCCTCCCAGCGGCTCTGCATGGGCCGGATCAGGCCGCCACCCACGCCGACCACCACCACCCCGGTGCCGGCGGCGAGCACCGCGTACAGCAGCGGGGTCGTGACGGAGGTGCCGATGCCGAGCTCGTCCAGGGCGGCCTTGCCGAACACGAGGACGGCGATGCCGCCGGCGGCCCTGCTCAGCGCCCGACNGTGCCGCAGGCCCGCGAACGAGTCCGTGACGAACTGGCGGGCGGCGGCGGCCAGCGTCAGGCCGGCCAGCCCGATGGCCAGCGCGAGCAGGACGCGGGCGAGAACTCCGAGTGCCGAGCCGGTCATCCGGTCGGCCGGGCTGGGCCCGAAGACGCCGAGCGCGACACGCACCACGGCGAGCATGCAGACCGCCGCGGCGAACCGGATCAGCGCGTCCCGGACGACGACCTCGTGGCAGCGGAACAGCCGCCCGACGCCGCTGCGGGCGAGCAACCGGTCGAATCCGCTGTTCACGAGGGCCCGGTCGACGACGCGGATGAGCGCGCGGACGACGAGGGCGCCGATCACGACGATCAGCGCGAAGACGAGCACCTTCGGGCCGGTCTGCGCGATCCGCGACCAGGCGTCGGAGATGCCCTGGTCCCACTGCACGGCCTGGGTCACCACGACAGCACAACAGCAGATGCGCCCGATAGCTGTGATGCCACGCCGTGGACTCGCGTGGCATCGCAGTACCCCAGGTTATTGCTGTGGGTAGTTGGGTAATCTCGTGACGTGAGGTCGTCCATGTCGGGTCGGGCGGTGTGGTGGCTGCGCCGCGACCTGCGGCTCGACGACAACCCGGCGCTGCTCGCCGCCGCCGGGCAGCGACAGGGCCAGGGGCAGGGGCAGCGACAGGTGCTCGCGCTGTTCGTCCTCGACGACGCGCTGCGCCGCCCGTCCGGCCCGGTGCGGCTCGCGTTCCTCTACCGCTGCCTGCGTGACCTCGACGAGCGCCTGGCCGGCCGGCTGTGCGTGCGGACCGGTGACCCGGCCCGGATCGTTCCGGCGGTCGCGGCCGAGGTCGGCGCGGACGTCGTGCACATCGCCGCGGACCACGGGCCGTACGGGCGCCGCCGGGACGACGAGGTGGCGAGCGCCCTCGCCGCCGACGGCCGGGAACTGCGCCGTACCGGGTCGGCCTACGCCGTCGAGCCCGGTGCGCTGCGCCGCCCGGATGGGACGTCCTACCGGGTGTTCACGCCGTTCTACCGGGCCTGGAAGGAACANGGCTGGTCGGAGCCGGCCGGGCAGGCGGACCCGGACTGGCTCGGCCTCGGCGCGCCGTCTCGGGGAGGTGGGGCGATCCCGCCCGATCCCGACCTCGGCGGCACCCGGCTGCCGCCGGCGGGCGAGGCGTCCGCGCGGGAGCGGCTGCGCGACTTTCTCCGCGACGGGCTCGCCGACTACGCGGACCGGCGCGACTTCCCCGCCGCGGACGCCACCTCGCGCCTGTCCCCGTACCTGAAGTGGGGCTGCGTTCATCCGAGAACCGTGCTGGGTGAGACGCAGCGCGCCGCCGGCCGCTCCGGAGGCGCCCTGCCGGCGGCGGCGGAGAAGTTCCGTTCCGAGGTCGCGTGGCGGGAGTTCTACGCGGACGTCCTCGCGGCGAACCCGTCGTCCGCGCGCCGGGACCTCTCCGGCGCGCTGGCCGCGATGCCCTACGAGCAGCCCGGAGACGCCTTCGAGGCATGGAAGTGGGGGCGCACCGGATACCCCGTCGTCGACGCCGGAATGCGTCAGCTGCTGGCCGAGGGCTGGGTGCACAACCGGATCCGGATGATCGAGGCGTCGTTCGTCTGCAAGGACCTCCACGTCCACTGGAGCCACGGGGCTCGCTGGTACCTGGAGCGGTTGGTGGACGGCGACCTCGCGTCGAACAACCACGGC
>NZ_LRTK01000079.1 GCF_001636565.1 Frankia sp. EI5c | reverse complement strand
GACGTCCACTACCGGGGATCTTGGTTGTGGCGCAAGAAGAGTTCGTGTCGGCTATCCGACACGAACCGATTCGGTCGTCCGCCGGTTCGCCGCGCCGGGATTGGCCACCCTTGAAGTGGGCAGGGAGACGGCGGGCTCGACTCCTCGCCCGTCCATCCGGTGGGGAAGTGACGGGCTCCATCGGGGGTGGTCGCGTCGGTGCGGGATGTGGAGGGCAGCTCGCACCGACGCGCCACGGGCACAGCCGGGCCAGGGGCACAGCACAGCCGGGCCAGGGGCTCGGCCGGGCCAGGGGCGCGGCGGCAGATACCGCTTCGCTCAGGCGATGATCTCGACCGGCGTGCCCAGCGGCACCGTCTGCGCCAGCCGAGTGATCGCGTCGTTGCTCAGCCGGATGCAGCCGTGGCTGACGTCCCGGCCCAGTGACTTCGGTTCGTTCGTTCCGTGGATGCCGATGACCGGGTCACGGCCACCGAACGACTCCAGGCTGGTGGAGAAGCCGCTCAGGCCGAAGGCGTACGGACCGTAGGCGCCGTTCGGGTTGCTCGGCCGGAGCAGCTCCATCAGGAAGAACCGGCCACCGGGTGTCGGGGTGTCGGAGGTTCCGATCGCCACCGACTCCTCGGCGATCATCTGGTCGCCGCTGTACAGGCGCAGCTTGTGCGCTCCGCGTGCGACGACGATGCGGTACGGCGTCTGGCTGGCGGTGACCTGCTCCGCCTTNACCCAGCCGGTGCTGCCGTTNGGCTCCACGGGGAGCAGGACCTGCCACCATCCCGGCATCTTCGCCTGGACGAGGAAGACCCGCGGTGCGCCGTTCTCGTTCGGGTTCGACAGCGTGGACGTCGGTCGTGTCGCGTTCGGCGCCTGGTAGATGTCGACGCTGGCGCCGGCGGCGGTCAGCACGGTGCTCGCGCCCTGCCCCAGGCCGGCGACGGCGGCGAGCTGGCTGCGCACGGCGTCGGGAACCTCGGATGAGCCGCTGCCCGAGTCGTCTCCGCCGCAACCGGTGAGAATGACGCCGCCCAGTACAACGGCCAGTGCCGCCGCACCTGTCCGGGACAGGGTGCGGCGGCCGGGCTGGCGCCGGGCAGGCGCTGTGTGATCGCCGGTCATCCGGTGTAGTAGGGCTCGGCCTTCACCGCGCTTGCAGCCGCGGGCGAGGCGATGGGCAGCGCGATGGGAGCGGCGGCGGGCGGCGCGGTGCCCTCGCNTTCGGACATGCCGACGGTGGGCAGGGTGACCAGCAGGTAGCCGGTCTCGGCGTCCCACGGAGCGATGACGACAGCCATGCCGTGCGTGTTCAGGCTCTGGGTCTCGCCGGGGCCGATCTCGCTGATTCCGGCGCCGAGGCTGGTGTCGAACCAGCCATACCNGAAGGCCTTGTCAGCGGTGTTGCGCAGCGNCCACTCCGGGCCGGCCCCACCGCAGGTGTGGCTGAGCAGGAACGGGTTCGCGTCGAAGTCCTCGATCCCGTTGATCTCCTTGTCCAGCGGCACCTTGAACGGCAGCAGCGACAGGAATCCGTCGAGAATCGGGTCGCCGGTTCCCTCGGTCGGCGTCGACGTCGGTGACGCGCCGTCCGTCGCGGTGGCACTGGCCCCGGTGGACGGGTCCGCGGTCGCGCCCTCGGTCGGGGTGGCGCTGGCGGAGGCGTCCGCCTCGGGGGTTTCGGTCGCGTCGGCGGTGGGCGTGCCGGAGGGCACGGTGGTGGCGTCGGGAAGGTCCGCGGCCGGGGTCGCGGAGGCGGACGCCGCGGCGGTCGTGGCGGGGGCTGTGGGTGTCGACGTGCTGGTAGCCGAGGCCGGCGGGGCCACTGCTATCAGGGCCGCGCCGAGAACGCCGGCCGCTGCGGCCCGCATTCTGGTGATCCGCATGAATCCGTCTCCCTCGATTGTGACGGGTCGCCGTTGACACGCGCCGCCGGCGGCCCGTCAACGTGCCCGACGGGCCAGCGNGCGGCCAAGTCGGCGCGGGACGCGGATCAGCGATTGCCGATCAGGTACGGCTGCAGGCAGAAAGGTACCAATGCCCGCATCGTCACGAGGTGACCGGGTCCGATGTAGCGGAAACGTTGGGTGTTCATCCGTGTTAAACGCGTCGCGGTGACGCTGTTGGGACGCGCGCGCCCGGGGGATTCGTCCCGAATTCAGCTCGACGTCAGGGGGTCAGCCGTTCGATGGTCAGGCGCCAGCCGTTCGATGGTCAGGGCGCCAGGCGTTCGATGATCCAGGTTCCCGGGCCGGTTCCGGGGGTCCGCTCGGCACCGTTCGCACCTTCCGTGATCAGTCGATAACGCAGGCGGTCATGGAGGCGGTCGGGGCGGCCCTGCCAGAACTCGACGGAGACCGGTACCAGCCGCAGCCCTCCCCAGAACGGGGGGGTCGGCACCCGCTCGTCCTCAGGCCAGCGGCGTTCGAGCTCGGCCAGCCGGTCNGTCAGCGCGTCGCGAGACGGGATCACGGTGGACTGGTGGCTCGCCCAGGCCCCGAGCTGTGATCCGCGCGGCCGGGAGCGGAAATATGCCTCGGTCTCGGCCCGGGTGATCCGCTCGACGCCACCGGCCACGATCACCTGTCGCTCCAGCGCGTACCAGNGGAACAGCGCGGATCCGCGCGGATTCGCCGCGGCCTGCCGGGCCTTGGTCGAGCCGTAGTTCGTGAAGAACACGAAACCGCGGTGATCGAAACCTTTCATCAGTACCGTGCGGGAACTCGGCCGGCCAACGGCGTCAGCCGTACCAAAGATCATCGCGTTGGGTTCGCCGATTCCCGTTTCTGGAGCGGAGGCGTCCGCGAACCATTTCCGGAACTGCTCGACCCAGGTGGTGGCGAGCATCGCCTCGTCGAACCG
The DNA here is from genome assembly GCF_001636565.1 of Frankia sp. EI5c. GTDB lineage: Bacteria > Actinomycetota > Actinomycetes > Frankiales > Frankiaceae > Parafrankia. The sequence continues at coordinate 3,650 of NZ_LRTK01000079.1, read as the reverse complement.
GCCCGGCCGGTAGTTGAGCCGCAGTGCGGCGGGATCGGGCGCNGGTGGGNGCAGGCTCACGGTTCGGATCCTGGCAGCCTCTCGCCGATGCGACCGGCCTCACCCTGGCTCGGGTGTCGTCGCCGGGCATCTCCGGCTGGTTCGCGCACCCCGCCGCGGACTGTTCGGGACAGGTGCCGCGGACCCGTGCGGAACGCGACTCATCACCCCCGGCCCGGTGGCGTAACCGTCCCTGACAGGGCAGGATGCAGACGGACGAGTGCGTCGTCAACACCGGACAGCATCGTCGGTACGCCGTCCCGGCAGGGCGGCGTCCCGCGGTCGGCAGAGACAGAAGCGGAGATCCNGACTCGANGGCCGAGAAGACAAGCGATTTCAAGCCGGGCCTGGAAGGCGTCATCGCCTTCGAGACCGAGATCGCCGAGCCGGACAAGGAAGGCAGCGCCCTGCGCTATCGCGGGGTCGACATCGAGGACCTTGTCGGGAAGGTCGACTACGGCCACGTCTGGGGCCTGCTCGTCGACGGGGCCTTCGAACCGGGTCTGCCACCGGCCGAGCCCTTCCCGGTGCCGGTGCACTCCGGTGACATAAGAGTCGACGTACAGAGCGCGCTGGCCATGCTCGCCCCGTACTGGGGCTTCGGCCAGCTGATCGACATCACCCCGCAGGAGGCGCGGGACAACCTGGCCCGGGCGTCGGTGGTGGCGCTGTCCTTCGTCGCGCAGTCGGCCCGCGGGCTCGGGCNGCCCGCCGTGCCGCAGCGGGAGGTGGACCGCGCCCGGACCATAACCGAGCGGTTCATGATCCGCTGGCGTGGCGAGCCCGACCCCAAGCACGTGCAGGCCGTCGACGCCTACTGGGTGTCCGCCGCCGAGCACGGCATGAACGCATCCACCTTCACCTCCCGCGTCGTCGCGTCGACCGGGGCGGACGCCGCCGCGGCGCTGTCGGCGGCGGTGGGCGCGCTGTCCGGGCCGCTGCACGGTGGCGCCCCCTCCCGGGTGCTGGCGATGCTGGACGAGGTGGAACGGACCGGTGACCCCGTCGGGTACGTGCGCCAGGCCCTGGACCGCAAGGAGCGCCTGATGGGCTTCGGGCACCGGGTCTACCGGGCCGAGGACCCGCGCGCCCGAGTGCTCCGCCGCACCGCCCGTGACCTGGGTTCCCACCGCTACGAGGTGGCCGAGGCGCTGGAGGCGGCAGCCATCGACGAGCTGACCAACCGCTACCCGGACCGGCCGCTGCGGACNAACGTCGAGTTCTGGTCGGCCGTGGTGCTGGACTTCGCCGAGGTGCCGGCTCATATGTTCACGTCCATGTTCACCTGTGCCCGCACCGCGGGCTGGAGCGCTCACATCCTGGAGCAGATGCGCACCGGCCGGCTCATCCGCCCGTCCGCCCGCTACGTCGGCCCCGCGCCGAGGCCGCTGGGAGACGTCCATGTCTGACGTTCCGACGATCGTGCTGCCCGACACGCTGCGGCCGGTCGACGGCCGCTTCGGTTGTGGTCCGTCGAAGGTCCGCACCGAGGCGGTGGACGCCCTCGCCGCCAGCGGGACGCAGCTGCTCGGCACGTCGCACCGGCAGAAGCCGGTGAAGAACCTGGTGGGCCGGGTTCGCTCCGGGCTCGCGGACCTGTTCTCGCTGCCCGAGGGCTACGAGGTGGTCCTCGGTATCGGCGGAGCCACCGCGTTCTGGGACGCCGCCGCCTTCAACCTGGTGCGGGAACGCTCCCAGCACCTCGTCTTCGGCGAGTTCGGCGGGAAGTTCGCCGACACGACGAAGGGGGCGCCCTTCCTGGCCGACCNGTCGATCGTGAAGTCGGAACCGGGCACGCACCCCGACTGGGCGCCGGCGGCGGGCATCGACGTCTACGCCACCCCGCACAACGAGACCTCCACCGGGGTCGCCCGTCCGGTGCGGCGCCCGGTGGGCACCGACCCGGGNGCGCTGCACCTGGTGGACGCGACCTCGGGCGCCGGCGGCCTGCCCGTCGACCTGACCGAGGTGGACGTCTACTACTTCGCCCCGCAGAAGTGCTTCGCCTCCGACGGTGGTCTCTGGGTGGCCCTCATGTCNCCGGCGGCGCTGGCCCGGCTCGGTGAGATCGCGGCCACCGACCGCTGGATCCCGCCGTTCCTCGACCTCACCACGGCGCTCGACAACAGCACCAAGGACCAGACCTACAACACCCCGGCCGTGTCGACGCTCTTCCTGNTCGCCAACCAGCTCGACTGGATGCTCGGGCANGGCGGCCTCGACTGGGCCGTGCGGCGGACCGCCGAGTCCTCCTCGATCCTNTACAACTGGGCCGAGAAGACCACGTATACGACACCGTTCGTCGCCGACCCGGCGCAGCGCTCGCAGGTCGTCGTCACCATCGACTTCGAGGGCGTGGACGCCGCCGCGGTGGCCAAGGTGCTGCGCGCCAACGGCGTGGTCGACGTCGAGCCCTACCGCAAGCTGGGTCGCAACCAGCTCCGGGTGGCCTGCTTCCCGGCCATCGAGCCGTCGGACGTCGAAACGCTCACCGGCGCCATCGATCACGTCGTCGAGCGCCTCTGACCAGGCGTCGCCGCTGACCAGGCGTCGCCGCTGACCAGGCGTCGACACCAGCGGGCGGGATCTGGCGGGGGAGGTGGCACGTCTCCCCGGCCAGATCTGGTCGGCAGGGCCGCGGCTCGGATCGTGCACACCTCGGATGGCGCGCACCTAGGCTGATCGGCTGTGGACGAATCCGCCCCGAGCTACCTGGCGACCGTCGCGGCGGCGTACGACAGTGTGGCCGAGGTGTACGCGGAGCTTTTCGCCGACGTGCTCGATCGCCAGCCGCTGGAACGAGCGCTGCTCTGCGCGTTCGCCGACCTCGTGCGCGGTACGCCCAGCCTGCCCGGTCCGGTCGGTCCGGTCGGTCCGGTGGCGGACCTTGGTTGTGGGCCTGGCTATGCGACCTCCTTCCTGCACAGCCTTGGGCTGGACGCGTTCGGCGTTGATATCTCGCCGGAGATGGTCGCCGTCGCTCGAAGCTCTCATCCGGGGCTGCGGTTCGAGGTGGGCACGATAACCGCGCTGGACCTGCCGGACCGCGCACTGTGCGGTGCCCTCTGCCGCTACTCCCTCATCCACNCCCCTCCCGCCGACCTTCCCGCCGTCCTGGCCGAGATTCACCGCGTCCTGGCTCCCGGCGGTCACCTGCTGCTCGGTTTCCTGGCCACGGATGATGCCGAGGCCGGAGTGCACGCGTACGACCATCGGGTGACAGGTGCCTATCGCTGGCCGCCCGACCACCTCACCGCGTTGGTGAAGCAGGCCGGGCTTGTCGAGGTAGCCCGGCTGGTGCGAGCACCGACGGAGGAAGAACGAGGTCGGCAGGCACATCTGTTGGCCCGGCGCCCGCGGGAGACTCCGTAAGGAATCAGGCAGGAGACATAAGGAATCAGGCGGGAGACACCGGCCTCCGGCGGCCGGCGACCAAACCGGAGTTCCGGCGCGTGGAACCGGGGTGTGAATCCCGTCAGGCTGTGGCTGCCGTGGGCTGAGGGATGGCGATTGACGTAGATTCCTAACCTACTCCATCCACGTCGACTACTATACCGATAGCTTGATGAAATGAATGCCTTGTAACTCGTTGTGTCCTCGCTCTTGCCGCC
>NZ_LRTK01000078.1 GCF_001636565.1 Frankia sp. EI5c | reverse complement strand
ACGGATGCTGTGCCGCCGGGTGGCTCGAAGGTCGAGGATCTGGTGTCCGCGCTTGAGGCCCTCGTCTGTGCGGTGTTGGCGAATGAATCAGCTGACCACGCCGTTCGTGACGCCGATTCCGATCGCGACGCGGCTCCCGGCACCAGTCCNGGCGTCGAGACCAGCCCGTGTGTCGAAACCGGCCCGTGTGATGGGCAGGGCGCGAGAGAGGATGCGGAGGCGGAATTTCGAGCGGGTTTTCGTCGTCTCCTGCGCAGTTACCGGACCAAGAGCCAGATCCTGAGCTGGGCGCAGGCCGCGATCATGGAGGATCTGTCCGCCGTAACCTGTCTGCGACCCCCGCCGGGTACCGCTGCTGAGCTGGCCTATGACGAGTTCGCTCCGGTAGATGTCGCGGTCGAGGTCGGAATCTCCCCGGCCACCGCGACGCGGGAGCTGCTGGACGCCTGCTCCATCGCCAAGCGTCTGCCGAATGCCCTGACCGCCTTGAAACACGGTCAGATCGACCTACCCCGCCTGCGGTCCTTGGAACATGCGGTCAGCCCGCTCGACGATGAGACGGCCGCAGCCGTCGAAGCTTACGTCCTCGCCCAGGGGAGGCGGCCCACCCGGCGGGCGTTTCGCGATGGCTGTAACCGCGCTGTTCTCCGGGTCGACCCCGATGGTGCCGCCGACCGTGCTGGGGCTGCTGAAGGGGACCGTCGGGTCCGGATTTACCCGGGGGAGAACAGCACCAGCACCCTGAGCGCTTTCCTGCCCGCGGTAGNGGCCGATGCCTGCTATCAGCGGGTCGACCAGCTCGCCCGAGACATCGCGGCCAGTCGTGGGCCCGATGACCGCCGCACTCGTGACCAGATCCGCGCCGATGTGGTGGTGGATCTGNTGACGGGCCGTACCGAGCACGGCAAGCCTTTCTCCTGCGAGGTCCAGGTAGTGGTGCCCGTGGGTGTTCTGCTCGGCCTTTCCTCGGAGCCCGGGGAGATTCCGGGGGTCGGTCCGATTCCCGCCGCGATAGCCCGAGAAATGGCCGAGCGTCCCGGGTCGACGTGGCGGCGTCTGCTCACCGACCCACAAGGCCATCTCCTCGAGGTCGGGGACCGGCGGTTTCCGACCCCGGCGCAGGCACGCCACGTCCAGGCCCGGGACCGTACCTGCCGGATGCCCGGGTGCGCCCGCCGTGCGAGGCGCTGCGACCTCGACCACACCGTCCCCCACAGCCAGGGCGGGAAAACGGTGATCGCCAACCTCGGGCCGCTGTGCCGCAGGCATCATCGGCTCCGGCACAGCGGCCCCTGGCGAATCAGCCAGCCACGACCGGGTGTGTTCCGGTGGGTGACGACGCTCGGCCATGAGGTCACGGTGACACCCCACACCTACCTCGACCCGCCCCTGCCGTGTCCCCGTTCCGGCGCCGGCGACGCCGGGCACGCCGACTCCCGAGCGGCGGGGCTGCGACCGACGGCGAACCGTGGATGGCCGGAGTACGACGCGCAGAGGCCTCCGTTTTGACCGGCTTCCGGGTCCCGGCGTTCGACCAGCGTCAGCAGGGGTGTGGTCATCAATGTCGTCACCANGGCGACGAGTACCAGCGCGCTGAACAGGGAGGGTGTCACGATGCCCTCCTCCAGACCGATGTTCAGGGCGATGAGCTGCATGAGTCCGCGGGCGTTCATCAACGCGCCGACCCGCAGCGCCACCCCGTTCGGCTCGCCGCGCAGCCGGGCCGCGGCCCAGCAGGCGCCGAACTTCCCCGCGACGGCGCACGCCACACAACCGGCCGCGAAGAGGAGAACAGAGCTGTCGCCGAGCAGGCCGAACTCGGTGTGCAGCCCGGAGTAGGTGAAGAACAACGGGAGGAAAACATGCTGGGAAATCGGGGTCAGGGTTCCGATGACGGCCTCGGACCGCTCATTCTGCGGCATGACCACGCCGACGGCGAAGGCTCCGAAAACGGCGTACAGGCCGATCCCGTCCGTGTACCAGGCGATGGCGAAGAGCAGCGCGACCGTGCCGAGGATCTGTTCCTGGGGCCCTATTCGCGGATGCGTC
>NZ_LRTK01000077.1 GCF_001636565.1 Frankia sp. EI5c | reverse complement strand
GATCCAGGCCGCCGCGTCGTCGATCGCCCCGCTGGCCAGCGCGAGGGTGCCGTGCCGGGTGCCGGCCTGCCCGCGTTCGGTGATGATCCGCGCCAGCATGGGGAAGGCGGTGATGGCCAGTGCGACCCCCACGAAGGCCGCGGTGACGGCGGTCGGGATGCCCTCCGCCCGGATCGGCACCCGCGTGCTCGTGGTGACGACCACCAGGACGCCGAGGGCCAGCGGCGCGGCGACACCGGCGAGCGAGACCGCGCCGGCGGTGCCGAGGAGTTTCGGCACCTGGTGGCGCGCGAACGCATGGCCGGCCTGGAACATGAAGATCACCAGACCGACCTGGCCCACGATGTAGAGCACCGGGTAGAGCTCGTGGGGGAACACCGCGTCCTGCGCGTCGGGGAACAGCAGCCCGAGCAGCGACGGCCCGAGCAGGACGCCGGCGAGCATCTCGCTCACCACCGCCGGCTGGCCCGCCCAGGCCAGCGTCCACGCCACCACCTTGCAGAACAGCAGGATCACCACTACGGCGATGAAGAACCGTGGTGCCAGCTCACCGGGGGTCATGACGCGGTCGCTTCCGAGGTGGTGGGAGATCCGAACATAGGGCCGGCAACTCAGAGGCAGCCCCNCCCCCCCGCCCCGGCCCGAACGCGGAACGACCGCCTGCCGGCCTGGTGGCCGGAGAGGCGGTCGTCCGAGGCGAGGGCGTCGCTGGCGCGCCTCGGGAGGTCAGCGCAGCGGGCGGACCGGGGCGGCCTGGGCGGCCTGGGCCGCGATCGGGTCGGTCTCGGCGTCCGCGGCGGACGAGCGGACGTCCATCGGGACGTAGGGACGCTCGTCGTAGCCGACGTAGAGCTGGCGTGGCCGGGCGATCTTCTGCTCAGGGTCGAGCAGGCCCTCCTCCCACTGGGCCAGCCAGCCCGGCATCCGGCCGATCGCGAACAGCACCNGGAACATCTCCACCGGGAAACCCATGGCCTGGTAGATGATGCCGGTGTAGAAGTCGACGTTCGGATAGAGCTTGCGGGCGATGAAGTACTCGTCCTCCAGCGCGATCCGCTCCAGCTCCATCGCGAGGTCGAGCAGCGGGTTCGTGCCGGTGACCTTGAATACCTCGTCCGCGACCTGGCGGATCACCCGGGCACGCGGGTCGTAGTTCTTGTAGATCCGGTGGCCGAAGCCCATGAGCTTCTTCTTGCCGTCCTTCACCTGGGCGATGAAGGCGGGGATGTTCTCCNCCGAGCCGATCTCGGAGAGCATGCGCAGGACCTGCTCGTTGGCGCCGCCGTGCAGCGGGCCGTAGAGCGCGGAGATCGCGGCCGCGGCGNCCGAGAACGGGTCGGCCTGGGAACTGCCCACCGCGCGCATCGCGTTGGCGGAGCAGTTCTGCTCGTGGTCGGCGTGCAGGATGAACAGCACGTCGAGGGCGTGCTCGAGGTTCGGGTCCGGCTCGTACTTGAGCTCGGTGGCCTTCCACATCATGTTGAGGAAGTTGCCGGCGTAGGACAGGTCGTTGTCCGGGTAGACGTACGGGANACCGACGGAGTGCCGGTAGGAGAACGCCGCCAGCGTGGTGATCTTCGCGATGAGGCGGACGATCTGCAGCCGCCGAAGGCCNGGGTCGTCGATCGTCTTGGCGTCCGGGTAGAAGGTCGAAAGCGCGCCGACAGTCGACACCAGCATGCCCATCGGGTGGGCGTCGTGGTGGAAGCCGTCGATGAACTTTTTGATCGACTCATGCACCAGGGTGTGGTGCGTGATCTCGTCTTTCCAGGTGGCGAGCTCGTCCGAGGTGGGAAGCTCGCCCGCCAGCAGCAGGTAGGAGACCTCCAGGAAGCTGCTCTTCTCCGCCAGCTCCTGGATGGGGTAGCCGCGGTAGCGCAGAATGCCGGCGTCGCCGTCGATGTAGGTGATCGCGCTCCGGCAGCTCGCCGTGTTCGTGAACGCGGGGTCGTAGGCCATGAGGCCGAAGTCGTCGTCGTCGACCTTGATGGCACGGAACGCACTCGAGCGGATCGTGCCGTCGGTGACCGGCACCTCGTACGTTCGACCGGTGCGGTTATCGGTGACGGTCAGGGTACTGACCTGCTCGGACACGCCGGGCTCCTCTCGCCATGGCACTGCCGGGTGACGGCGTCGGCCACCTCCGGGCGCGCGCCCGGTTCGGAGCGCTCTCGCCGGTTCACTGGTTCGGTTCGGTTGTCCCCAAGTCTCGCGGTTCGAGCCACCACATGCGCGTGATCGGTGGCGTCTATCCCACGTGTGCTCTGCCACCCTGTATGTCGTCGCGCTGCGGGTGGCGCCTGGGCTGGTGCTCCTGGTAAGGGTCAGCCCGTTTTGGGTGTCCTGGGGTGGTTACATCGTCGCCTCGTGCGAGATCGTGGTTCCTCTGTGGTGCCGGAGATCGGCGCCCTCGGCGCGGATTTGGCGAGATTGGTCACATAGGTTGAGCCACCCCGGTGCCTCGGTCGTACGTCCTCCCTCGTCCGCTCGGCCCCTGTTACCCCCTTGTACCCCCGCGTCGCCCACTACCCCGCCGTCGAGGCGGCTCAGGTTCCGGCGGAGCGAGCTGGCCCGCCGCACCGGTGGCCGGTGGCCCGGTGGTCCGGGGCTACTTCGCCGCCGGCTTGGACGGGGCCGCCTCGCCCGTGGAGCGCAGCCAGGTGAGAACGGCCAGAATCCGCCGGTTGTCGTCCGCGGAGGCCGGCATTCCCAGCTTCGAGAACACGCTCGCCACATGGTTCTCGACCGTTTTCGGCGCCAGGTGAAGCCGGCCGGCGATTCCGGCGTTCGACCGCCCTTCGGCCATNTCCCGCAGAACGGCGCGCTCTCGCTCGGTGAGCCGGTCGAGGGCCTCGGCCCGGCGTCGGTGCGCCAACAGGCCGGCGATGATGTCCTCGTCCACGACGAGACGGCCGTCCGCGATCCGGCGCAGTCCGTCGAGCAGCCCGTTCAGATCCGTCACCCGATCTTTGAGCAGGTAGCCNGTCCCGCCGCGGCCATCACCGAGCAGGCGCACCGCGTAGTGGACGTCCGCGTAGGTGGAAAGGAGCAGGACCCCGACCGAGGGGTACTGGGCCNGGATCTGCTCGGCGGAGACGAGGCCTTCGTCGGTGAAGGTCGGCGGCATCCGCAGGTCCAGGATGACCACGTCGGGCAGCTCGTCCGCGAGATGGGCGAGCAGTTTCCGCGGCTCGGCGGCCTGGGCCGTCACCTGCACACCGGCCGAGGTCAGCAGCAGCGCGAGACCCTCCCGGAAAAGGGTCGAGTCGTCCGCGATGGCTACCCGCATATCACAGGTCACGTCCAGGATCGAGGGCGGTCTGCCGCNGTTGGTTGTTTTCTGTGGGAATGACCGCGGTCAGGCGGGTACCGGAATCCGGCGGGCTGGAGAGTGTGACGTCGCCGCCGAGTGCGCGGACACGCTCACGCAGCCCGGCGAGGCCACCGCCGTCGCTGATGACCGCCCCGCCCTTTCCGTCGTCGGCTATCTGGATCAGGAACTCGTCCTCCGCCGCTCGTACTGTTACCTGCGCCTGAGTGGCATCAGCATATTTAACCGTATTGGCCAGTGCTTCGCTTACGGTGTAGTACGCCGTGGTCTCCAGTGCGGTGTCGANTCGTTGGTCGGGTATCTGTAGCTCGACCACCAGCGGGAGCGGCCCCGCGACATCCTCCAGGGCGGCCTTCAGTCCACGTTCGCTGAGGATTGGCGGATGTATGCCGCGAGCAAGCCCGCGCAGCTCCTCCAGGGCGGCCCGGAGATCCGCGGCGGCCGCCGCCAGGGCGGCTGATGTGGCCTCATCCGTTGCCTGCGCCTGTGCGATCCCCAGCCGGGTCCCGAGTGCCAGCAGGCGCTGCTGGGCGCCGTCGTGAAGGTTCCGCTCGATGCGGCGGCGCTCGGCCAGGCCCACCTCGACGAGCTGTGACCGGGTGGCCCGCACCGCGTCGAGCTGGGCGGCGATCGTGGCGTGTAACCGCGCGTTCTCCAGCGCGATGGCGCTGGCGTTGAGTGCGACGTCCACCAGGTCACGGTCGCGCTCAAGCGAGGAGCGGGCGGACAGGACCGCCAGCGGGGCACCGGAGGATGTGCGGACCGGCAGCGCGAGCCGCGTGTCGTCGGCCGGCGGCGGGACAGCGGGCTGCCCGTCACTGTCGATGTGGACGCCCCGCTCGGGAACCCACAGGTAGATCTGCGCGTCCTCGTCGCCCAGCGCCGCGCGCAGCACCNCCCGGACCGCGGCCGGTGTCGGTGGGGTGCTCAGCGTGCTCAGGAGCTGCGCGATCCGGCCCCGGGCCGCGTGCCGGCGTGCGGCCGCGGCGGCGAAGGACGCCGGGATGGCGAGCAGCGTCACGGCCATCGGGATGAAGATCATGCTGATGGTGCTGCTGTNGGGGTAGTAGACGAACAGGTTCACCACCGCGGCCATGGCGTACGCGGCGAGCATGCCCAGCGCGACGGGCCCGAGGGTCCGCCGTTCCAGCGCGGAGGCGCGCCGGTAGCGGCGGGCGATGGCGAGGCCGAAGGCGATGACCACCGCGAAGGTCAGGCCGTCGAGGGTGTTGACCACCACCTCGAAGACCGTCGGGTCGATCGCCGTGCCGTACCACCACACGCCCGGGTGATAGCCGAAGGTCTCCGGCCGGGAAAGCCCGATCAGCACGAGGTTGCTCACCGGGACGATCGCGATCGCGCTCGCGAGCAGCAGCCGCTCGGCGGGGTCGGNGATCCGCCNGGTCGGGTACCGCAGCAACCCCCAACCGAGGCAGACCCAGAAATGGGCGTAGGCGATGGAGGAGACCACCGCGGTCGGGCCGCGTTCCCAGGTGGCCGTCCAGGTCACCGTCCACATCAGGCCGCCGATGACGTAGGCCCAGCTCACACTGCCGAGTGCGTCCTCGTCCAGCAGCAGCAGCCCGGTGAGGACGAAGGTGACGGTGACCAGCACGTTCAGCGTGGCCGGGAAGGGAGTCCTGGGCCAGGCGGGCCACTGGGCCGCGATCGTCAGCAGCGACGTCACGAGGCCGGCGGTGACCAGCCACGCAAGGCGATGCCGGGTGACCACGCTGGTCAGCGACGGCATCGGCGGCCCGCTGAGGGNGACGATCTCACTCGGTAAGAGTGACACACCGCTTACGTCCGTCTGAGTGTTACCCCCCGGTTGTCAGGGTGGAAGCACCCGGAAAGCGCGGAGGTGTCCCGGAGGCGCGCCGAGGCGTCCACAGTGAATAGTGGATTCGGCCCTCCNGTCACGGTTCGCCNTCACGGGCAGGTGTGCCGGGCCGTCGGGGGCCGGACGCTACCGGGGGGTGGCCGGCTCCCGACGGATCCGCCGGGTCGATCACCGCCGGCGACCTGAACGGGTGCCCTGAACCAGGTGCGACATTTCCGCGCGGGGCCGGGTCACGGCCGCGCGTTGCTCTGTGGTGCGCGTATCGGCCTTGAACCTTAACGAGGCTAACCAGTACTTTCGAGAAATGGAGAGCGCGGGTGTGGCTGAGCTTGCTTCCGCCCTGCGCATGTCCGTGATGCGGCTGTCGCGGCGAATGCGGCAGGAACGTTCCAGCACGCTTACGCCCACCCAGGTCGCCNCCCTCGCCACACTGGCCCGGCACGGGCCGATGACCCTCGGCGAGATCGCCGCGTACGAGCGTGTGCAACCGCCGTCGATGACCAGGGTGATCACGCTCCTGGCCGAGGCCGGGCTGGTGCACCGCNGCCAGCNCCCGACCGACGGGCGCCAGGTGATCGCCCAGGTCACCGAGGCTGGCCGGGAACTGCTCGCCGCCGACCGCCGGCGCCGGGACGAGTGGCTGGCCGAGCGGCTGGAGGACCTCACACCGGGCGAGGCCGACGCGCTGCGAGCGGCCGCGCCTGTCCTGGATCGCCTCGCCGGCCTCTGACCGCCCGACCGCTGACCGCCCGACCGCGCCGGCTCACAGTTCGACCCAGCCACCCCGCTCACGGGACGCGGTGGCCGCCACCTGCAACCGGGTGGCCGTGAGCAGATCATGGAAGGTCGCGCCGCGCACCAGTGCCGGGTCGTTGAGCTCGGTCGCGCGCACGACGTCGTAGGTCGCCTCGACCAGGCCGGGGCGCTCGGCGGGCACCGTCGGCATCCAAAGGTCACGGACGCCGTTCCCGTCCTGCCGGCGTACCCGCCGGCCCTGGACGACCAGCCGGCCCGCGTCGCCGCAGACCGTGACGACGGCGGTGGTGAGCTCGCCGCTCATCCGTTCGTTGATCAGGATGGTCGTCCCGTTGGCGGCGAGCAGCGCCAGGGTGATCGGAGCATCCGGGGTGAGGGCGGTCGCCGGCATGCTGGCCGGGTCCGCGCAGACGGCGAGGATCTCACCGCACCAGCGCAGCGTCAGGTCGATGATCTCGGCCCGGCCGACCGGCCCGGCGGGGGCGCCGACCACCGTGATCTGGCTGAGCGCCCNCAACGAGTGGAGCGAGGCCTGCACATGCCACGCCGCGGGCCAGGCCCGCCCGTCCAGTGCGACGACATGCGCGAGGTCGGCCTCCTCTGCGAGGTCCGCGACGGTGCGCAGCGACTCCGCCTCGGCGGTGGTCGGCTTGGCGAGCAGGACGTGCAGGCCGGCCTCGGCGGCCCGCCGGGCGACGAAGTCGGACGCCGGCGGAGCCATCTCGATGCAGACCGCCTCGATGTCGTCCGACAGCATGGCGATCAGGTCGCTGTAGGCCNGCGGTGCCCGCGCCTCGGCCGCCCAGGCCAGCGACTCCAGCGGTTCGGGGGCCAGCAGGCCGACGACGTCGACGCCCGAGTCGCGCAGAACGTCCGCTGTGGACAGCTCCGAACCGTCGGTGACGAGCGCCATCGCGACCGGGAGGTCGGGCTCGTCGCGCCGTGCGGCGCGCCGGTCGGAGCGCCAGGCCCTGGAGAGGCCNGGATCGCGGGGTGCCACCAGCTCGGGGACCGTCGTCACAGCTCCGATAGTGCCCCCGAACTCCGCCCGTCGGCGGGCGGTCGGGCCGATCCCGTCGTCAGACCACCCACTCGAACCAGCCCGCTGTGACCAGAGCGCGTCACGCCGGACGGGGGTGCCCGAACGGGCCGGTCGGCCCGGCGCGGTATTTAGTGGAGGTGATGAGGTTCTTCGTCGCGCTGCTGCCGCCGCCGGAGCTCGTCCGCGACCTGGCGGCGACGGTCGCCGCGGTGACCGGGACCGCTGGGGCCGGCGAGGGCGGGCCTGACCGGCCGCGGGGGCTGCCGGGGGCGCGCTGGGTGGACCCAGCGCGGTGGCATGTGACGCTGGCGTTCCTTGGTCCCGTCGACCCGGCCACCCGCCCCGCCCTCGACGAGCGGCTGGGCCGGGTGGCCCGCCGCCACCCGCCGGCCCGGCTGCGCGTCGACGGCGCCGGCCGGTTCGGCGATCGGGTCCTGTGGGCCCGGGTCAGCGGTGAGCTCGGGGCGCTCGCCACGGGTGTGCGCCGGGCGGCGGTGCGGGCCGGCGCACTGCACGGCGACGACCGCCCGCTGCGCGCGCACCTGACGCTGGCGCGGGTGCCGGCCGGCGCGGAGGTCGACCTGCGCGGCCTGGTTCGCGCGCTCGACGAGGCGATCGCGCCGCTGCCGTGGTCCGCCGAGGCCATCACGCTGATGAGCAGCGCCGGCGGACCGACGCCCGCCTACAGCGTCGAGGGCCGGTGGGACCTGCGGGGGTCCCCCGCCGCCGGGCGGTAGCGGTAGCCGACCCGCCGGACCGTCTCGATGCGGTCGCGGTGCTGCAGGCCGAGCTTGCGCCGCAGTCGGGTGATCATGACGTCTACGGTGCGCGGGGCGGATGCCCCGAGCTCGCCCGGATCCTGCCGCCACACCTCGCGCAGCAGTTCCTCCCGGCTGTGCACCCGCCCCGGATGCCGCACGAGGTAGTCGAGGACCTCGAACTCCAGGTAGGTCAGATCGACCGGCCGGCCGTCGACCAGGACCTGCCAGGCCACGCGGTCGACGTCCACGGTGGGGCCAGCGAATGTTCTCTCGGCGAAGCCGGCGTGGGCTGCCACGGATGCCTCCAGGGCGAGTGGGGGTGATCAGTTCGGGCCGGCCTGGGAGCCGGTGATGTCGTCGCTCGTGGTCAGGACGGGGCCGGTCCAGCGCAGGTCCGGGAGGTTCACGACGATCGCGTCCTGGGTGCTGCGGGCGATCACGACGAGGGCCTCGTGATCGGGGTCCGGGTTCTCCTCGCGGTGCGGGACCCACGGCGGGACGAAGATGTAGTCCCCGGGTGAGGTGCGGATGCGGATCTCGCTCGGGGGCTCGCCGTCGTCACCCTCGGCGACGTCCGCGGGGAAGACGAACTCGGGCCGGCCGCTGACCACGTAGATCGCGGTCTCCGACCGGCCGTGGTGATGGTTGGCCGAGGCGGTCGACGGCGCCNCGTGGGTCTGCCCCATCCACAGCTTCGACGAGCCGACCGTCCGGGCACTGACCGCGGCCAGCCGCCGCATTCCCGAGCTCTGGGCTGTCTCGGCGTCGAGCGCCCACGGCGCGATGTGGTGCAGGCGCCGGTGGAAGGCGTCGATGTCGGCCGGGGAGNGGACGAGGTCCTCCGCGGAGGGGATGTGCAGTTCGCTCACGGTCGGCTCCGGGCTGGGAACGGGATGGGCATGGGCCCGGCCTGCGTCGCGGTGCTTCGGTGCCGTGGTGTTCCGGCACCGGCCGGCCGGCTGCGCCGATGCTCCCGGACGTCGCGGTCCGGCTGACGGGTGGGCACCAGGACGAGGCCGGGTTCCGACGGGTGTCGGACCACAGCTTGACGGTGATGGAGTCGGTGGCGCGGCGAGCTGGCGCGCGGCGCGGGGTGTGAGGACCACGGCGCGGNGGACCACGGGGAGACCACTGTGCCCGTGGCCCGGGGCGCTGGATGCCGCCAGCGGTGTCAGGAAGCCGAACAGGCGGCGGAGGCGACCCGCAGTAGGTCGATATGCCCCCGCCTGACGAGGTAGGTCGGCTTCAACACGGAATCAACGGAAACACGCCGGGCGATCCCAGCCAATGAAACAGGCGTGTGATCTGACTCACTTTATCACTTCTTGACTGAACAAAGCCCAGGTCCGCACAGTTTGGACGTGGCATCGCGCGTATCTCCCGTCAGCCGGGCGCTGCCATCCTTCAGTTCGTGGTCCACCTCCCGTCCACTGCTCACCCGCAGGCGCTTTGTCGACTACGGCCGCGCAACCCGCAGCCGCTGTAGGCGGCGCTCCCACTGACGGAGCCGGCCTCGCGGACCCGCCACCGCGACTGCCAGTGCCGCGGAACCCGCCGTGAATCCGCGCCCGATCTCCGTCGTGCGTCCTCCGTCCCGTTCAGCGCATCGCCGCCGCAGTGTCGCCGCCGGCCCGCGCCTCAGGGCGGTCACGGCAAGGGAATCCGCCACAGATCGCGGACGCAGTGCGGCACCAGCGGGTCCTGGGTCGCACCGCGATCCGGCCACAGAACCGGAAGGCCGACCATGACCGAGTTCTCCCGACTCACGCAGACGTCCCTTGTGCAGACGTCCCCTGTGCAGACGTCCATCGCGCCACCGATTCCCCTGGTGCCGCCTGCCCGGCCGCGGCTCGTCGTGCTCAGCGGGAGCCCCAGGGCAGGTGCCCGGACACTCGCCGTCGCGCGTGACCTCGCCGAACGGATAGCCGATGACCTGCCCATCGGGAGCACGGAGATCATCGATCTCGCGGTGCTCGCCCGCCGGCTCTTCGACGATGACGGCCGGGTCGCCGCGGCGGCCGGGGCGGTGTCCGCGGCCGATCTGCTGATCGTCGCCTCCCCGGTCTACAAGGGCAGCTACACCGGTCTGCTCAAGGTCTTCCTCGACCAGCTGCCGGGTGGCGCACTGCGTGGCGTGACCGCTGTGCCGCTGGTGCTGTCGGCGGCGCCGGACCACTCCTTCGCCGGTGACGCCTACCTGCGCCCGGTCCTCGTCGAGCTCGGCGCGGGCGTCCCGGCGCGGGCCTTCGCGGTGGTCGAGGACCAGCTCCCGGACCTCGACATCGTCATCGACTCCTGGGTGGTCTCCCATGCCTCGACCCTGCTGGCGAGCATCGCGGCCAACTCCCGGGCAGAGCGTCCCGTCCTGGCGGAGGCGGCCCGGTGAGCGTTGACACTCTCGGTGCGGAGGCGGCGGGGGCCGTCCCCGAACAGTCGGCCGAACCGGNGGGGGCTGAACCGGTGGTCGCCCCGGCCGCACTGCGGCACGCCTTCCGCCGGCACGCGGCCGGGGTGACGGTCGTGACGATGGCTGGCCCGTATGGTCCCGTCGGTTTCACCGCGACGTCGGTCGCCTCCCTCTCCGCCCAGCCGCCGCTGCTGTCGCTGTCGCTGTCGAGGACTTCGTCCTGCGCGNCGGCGCTGCTTGCCACCTCGGGTCTTGTGGTCCACCTGTTGTCCGTTGATCAGCAGGGGCTGGCCGCTCGGTTCGCCACCTCGGGAATCGACCGGTTCGCCGCGCCGACCCGGTGGCGCTCCCTGCCCACCGGTGAGCCGCTGCTCGTCGACGCCGCCGTCTGGCTGCGGACGCGGATCCTCACCCGGTTGGACGCGGGCGACCACCACCTGGTGATCGCCGAGGTCGTGGAGATCGGTGCCGATCCGGAGCCCGCCGGGCCGTCCGCTCCGCTCGTCTACCACAACGGCGGTTACGGGACGATCACCGTCGGGGAATCCACCTAGCGCGCCGTCCCGGGCCTGATCCGTCGTCGGCGGACTTCGGTGGACGGGCTCACCGCGGTCGGGGTTCCAAAGGAATTCCCGACTCGGCCCGCGGGGGCGGGGAGGCTATATTCTCGGCTCGCGTGTGAAACGGTCCGGGAGGAGGAGCCGGTATGGCGCTACCCGATTTCGTCGTCATTGGCGCTCCCGACGCCGGCACATTGAGCCTGCACACGGCGCTGGCCCGGCACCGGGGTCTGGTGATGTCCGCGCCGGCCGAGCCCGGGTTCTTCCTCGCCGAGGGGTCGTCTCCCGCACCCGCGGGCGCCCCGGCCGCGGGCCTGGAGGCACAGCCCGCGGACCTGGAGCCACAGCCCGCGGACAGCGCGGAGGCGCTGGCCGGGGAGGCGCTCGTCCGGTGCCAGCCGGAGTACGAGGCCCTCTTCCCGGGGAACGACCAGCGGCCCCGGGGAGAAAGTACTCCGTACTATCTCGCCGACTTCCCGGCACAGCGTCGCATGCACGAGCTGCTGCCGTACCTGAGAATGATCGCCGTGCTGCGCGACCCGGTCGAACGCGCGTACGCGAACTGGCTCGCGCAACGCCGAGCGGGGCTTGAGCCGTTGCCTTCTCTGGTCACGGCGCTCGACGCGGAGGAAGCGCGGCGCGCGGCCGGCTGGAAACGCCGCTGGCGCTACGCCGAACACGGCCGTTATGGCCTTCAGCTACGGCGTCTCTACACGTTGTTCCCACCCAGCCAGGTTCTGCTGGTGCGGTATCGGGACCTGGTCACGCAGCCGGATTCGGTACTGCGTGAGGTATGCGCCTTCGTTCGCGCGGTCGACCCGGCCGCGGTGGTCCGCGGCGGTGCGCGCACGTTCGTCCCGGCGGTCACCGATCCCGGTCGCGGCTGGCTCGGCGCGGCCAGCCGGCCCAGCCCGGACCCGCTGGCCGCGGCGCTGGCCGTGCTGCGCCGGCACCTGGAGCCGGGTCCCCCGCCGCCGCCCGGCCTGCGCGCGCGGGTGCTCGACCGCTTCGTCGACGACATCGCGCTGCTCGCGCAGGTGACAGGGTGCTCGTTCGACGAATGGCTGGAGGGCGGCGACCACCCGGCGCCCACCGGGGCGGACGGCGGCAGGGCCTGATGGCGCCGCCGCGGCCGCGGTAGCGTCGGTCGCGATGAGCACACGGACACCGGACGGAGACGAGCCGGGCCCCGGCGCGCCGGATCTTGGCGCGCCGGATCTTGGCGCCTCGGGCGCTGACACCGGCGGGGGAGAACTGCGTCCGCTCCCCTACGACGGAGTTCGCTCGGTCGCGGTGGGNACCGTCATCTGGCTGGTCGCGCTTCTGGCCATGCTCCCGTTCACCGACGACCTGCGGGCCGACGGCCGGCTGTGGTGGATAGCGACGGCCGCCGTCGGTTTCGGGCTGGGGCTGGCCGGTGTCTGGGTCGTCGTCCGCCGCCGCGACCGGCTGCGCGCGGCCGGGGAGCGGGCTGACCCCGCCTGACCCCGCCCGGCCTGCCTTCCGACTACAGGTCGTCGAGGTCGTCCTCCGCCTGCCGTAGCGGGGCGCCGTCCGGATCGCGCAGCGCCGCGGCGAGGCCGTGCCGGCGTTCCCACTGGCCGGCCTGCCAGGCCAGTGCCCGGGCCAGCGCGTCCGTGCCCGCCGCCTCGTCGAGATGGATCACCCCGCCGATGCCGCCGACCACGCGCCAGGGCGCCCGGACCTGACGTCCGCCCGGAGCCGTGATCCACAGCCGCGGGTGCACGTGATACCTGGCGACCAGCGGCCGGGCGGCTCCGGGCGCGGCGCCGAGGTCGGTCCCGTCGAGGGACTCCGGACCGGCCGTGGATTCGTCCGCCGCGGGCCGGTCGAGCACGACCCTGCTCCCGGAGACGACGACTGTCCTGGTCACGGTGCCCGCGGTTCCCGCAGAGCCCGCGGCGGCGTCCAGTACCTCGAACTCGTCCAGGTCGGAGGCCAGCCGGAGACCGAGCACATGCGCGGCCTCGGCGGCCCGGTCCAGGGGCAGCCGCAGGACGGGCCGGTCGTGGTCCATCAGCGCCAGCAGATCGGGGGCGTCCACCACCACGACCTCGTCGGCGGGGAACACGCCGGCCGGAGTCCGCACGGTCAGCGGCGGGTCCAGGCGTGGGCCGACGGCACCGTCCGGGTCGGTCCCCAGCAGGCCGGCCGCACTCACCGCCGCCATGTAGAGCGTCCGCGCCGCGGGCCAGCCGATCTCGCGGTCGCTGTCGCCCAGCCGGTCGAGGAGGTCGATCACCGCGTCCGGATCGGTGAGGACGTCGTCGAGAGTGCGGCGGCAGCCGAGCCGGCGCAGAAACTCCTCGTCGACGCCGGGCAGCGCGGCGGCCGGGGCGAACAGCCCGGTCAGCAGCGGGTCGGCACCGGGAAGCACCAGTTCCCGCGGCGGCAGCCGGTTGCCGGCGCCGTCGTCCGTCGGCAGCGTGGCGTGCCGGGCCAGCCACCAGCGGGTGTAGGACGGCTCGGCTCCCAGCACGACCTCGCGCAGTGGCGGGCGGGCGAGCTCGGCCAGTGCCTCGGGCCACGCCTCGGGGTCGACGAGTTCCAGGTCGCGGACCGCCGCGAACCGCCCGATGACGAGCGGGGCGCCCGGAATCCGGCCGGTGTCCGTGGAGAAGGGTGCGACCGCCCGTTCGGACGACTCGTAGACCTCGTCCACCCAGATGTCGCTGTCGTCCAGTTCGAGCAGCACCGGCTCGTCCGGGTCGAGGGTCACATCCGCCGCGTGGAGCACTCCGAACGTGCGCAGCACGCCGACCGCTTCGAGGACGTGGTCCGGCCAGGCGGTGCTGACTCGTGGGTCGAGGGTTCCGAACGGGGCATCGTCGGCGAGCAGCAGATCGAGCGGCCCATCCGCGATGACGAGTTCGGACGCGGGAGCGAACCCGCCGCCCGCCTCGGGGAGCAGCAGCGCGGAGAGCCAGGACGGCACGGACCGCTCGGAGTCCTGGTGATCATCATGCTGACTGCTGGCGTCGCGGACCAGGGCCAGCACGCCGCCCGCCAGCGCGTCGAGATGATCGAGATCGTCGTCCGGGTCGGCCTGGGTGACGGCCTCCCGTACCGCCGGGTCCCGCAGGACCCCGGCCGGGGTCCCCTCCACCGCCCCGAGCGTGCGCAGAGCGTCCCGCGCGCCCCCCGTGCACGCGTCGGGATGGATCACCCGCAGCGGCAGGCCGGAGCGGGCCAGGGCGACCACGTCCAGCTCGGGGGTGGGCAGCAGGGCGCCGCGCGGTCCGGTGACCATCCGGCTGGGGGGTGTCAGCGGTGCCGGGTCTGGCCCGTCGGTGTCCGGCTCCACGCCGAAGACGGGGGCGCGGTCGCGGTCGCGGTCGTGGCCGAGGTCGTCCAGATCGGGGACGACCACCACCGGCACGGGCAGCGCTCCGAGCGCGTCCCGGTCCGGCGCGGTCAGCAGCAGCGGGTAGAGACCGGCCCACCAGGACGGGTCGTGGCGCACCCCTCGCAGGAGCTCCACGACGCCCGCGGTGCCCAGCCGGCGGACACCGAGCAGGTCCAGGGCGCCGCGCAGCCGCCGCGCGGCGAACTCGGCCGGCAGGAGCCCGTCGACGAGCGCACCGGCAGCACCGTCAGCACCGTCGGCGTCGTCGGCGTCGTCGGCGGGGTCGGCGGGGTCGGGGGACTGGTCGGCGCGCAGCAGCTCCGTGACGGAGTCCGTGGCCGGGCCGAGGTCGAGGACGACGCAGTCCCGCCCGATTCGGCCCCCGGGCAGGAGCGGGGCGTCGGGCAGCAGCGTGAGCAGCCGGTCGCGCAGCCGGCCGTCCACCTCACCGCGGGGCAGGCCGGTGGGGACCAGCTCCAGGGCACTGGTGCCGCGGTCGCCCAGCTGGGTGGCCAGCGCCACCGTCGCCTCGGCGAGGCGGTCCGTCAGCCAGTCCCGCAGCGGTCCGGGAACGGTGTGCCGGCGGGACGGATCCAGCGGGAGGTCGACGCTGAGCAGAGCCGGGATGCTGATCGGCTCGTCGGTGGGCTGCGGCGCGCGGATCACCCGCATGACCTGGTCGGGCCAGTCGCCGTCGGGCACCATCGCCCGTGCGGTGTAGCCNGTCCGCCCGCGTTCCTCCACGGGGCGGTCCGCGAGCAGTTCGGGCGGGATCGTCCCGCGGCGTACGCAGCCCTGCCACCGCACGCCGCCGACGGTCGCGACCTCAAGACTGGTCCCGTCCGGCCCGGGCCGGGTCGGCTCCCATTCACAGTGGTGCCGGCGGACCTCGCCGTCGACCTCGACGATGATCTCCGCGAGTCCGCGCAGGACGACGGGCAGCGTCGGGTCGAGCTCGGCGATCAGGGCCCGCGCCGTGGCGGCCGCGGCCTCGTCCCGGAGAGGCAGGCGGATGACGGTGTCGTAGCCGGCCGGTCCGGGCCGCGGGTCGTCGAGGTCGAACGGAAGGCGCAGCACGGGCACCGCGCCGCCGCGCCGGTCGAGTTCCGCCAGCAGCGCGTCGACACCGCTCGCGCGCACCAGCTCCGCCGTGCGCTGCCGCGACCAGCCCACCCCCCACCAGCCGTCCGCACCGTCCCGGCCACCGGCGGTGCCGTACCCGCCGAGCGGGGACGTCCTGGAGACGATGGACGGAGTGTCCGTCACCGCGAGGACGGCGGCGAACCCGGCGCCGAAGCGCCCGACGGCCTGGACGTCGCGCTTCGCCGAGGCGCGCAGTGTCGACAGCGCCTCGACCCCGGCCGCCGTCAACGGCGCGCCGGTGTTCGCGACCTCCAGCAGGCCGCCCGGGCCCGTCCCGGCGGCTGGCGGGCTCAGCCTGATGAGCACCTTCGCCGGGACGCCGGCGGCGCTCGCCGCGTCGACCGCGTTCTGGAGGAGCTCGACGATCAGTCGGTCCCGGTAGGCGCCGAGGGCTGCGTCCTCCTCGGCGTTCGCGTCCTCCCGGAACCGGCTCGCCGCCGCGGCCCATGCCTCGGTGACGCGGTTCCGCAGCGCCGCAG
>NZ_LRTK01000076.1 GCF_001636565.1 Frankia sp. EI5c | reverse complement strand
CGCCCATACCGCTCCAGGAACCCGAACGTCGACAACGGCTCGAAAATCGACGTCCACACCGTGTTGTAGTTCACCGACGACGCCATCACCGCCACCAGCGCCTCACCCGGCCCCAGCTCCGGCGTCGCCACCTCATCCACATGCAACGACTCCCGCGGATCCTTGTCCCGCGACGCCCGCCCCTCGAACAACCCCACCTCGTCCTTGCGCACCACCACCCCCCGGTACGACTCCGGCACCGGCAGGGCCGCGAACTCGGCCCGCCGCGCCGCCGAGGGCTCCCCGGCCGTCATGATCGCGTCGAGAACGTGCTTCATGTTCGATCTACCTCCGGCTGTCGTGAACTGAGGGGTGTCGGTGTGGGTCGCGACGCGATAGAACTTCTGGGACAACCTTGGAGGCTCGGCGCGCGTCAGACGTTCTGTGACCGCGCCCATGACAGTCGTGGAAGGGTGGCGACCCGTGCCTGCGCGGAGCGACGCCACCCGTAGCGCTGTCGCGCGCGATGCCGACGCCGCTCTGACGGCGCTCTACTCCGAGCACTACCGGTCCCTCGTCCGTCTCGCCGCACTGCTGCTGGATGACATCGGACTGTGCGAGGAGGTCGTCCAGGACGCCTACATCCGGGTGCACGGGGCCTGGGGCCGCCTGCAGGACAGGGACAAGGCACTGGCCTACCTCCGTCAGACGGTGGTCAATCTCGCACGATCGACCCTCCGTCGTCGACTGGTTGCTCTCAAGCACGCTCCCAAGCCGATGCCCGACGCGGCGAGCGCGGAGGAGGGGGCCTACTCTCTGGTTGAACGGGCCGCCGTGGTCCAGGCACTGCGCGAGCTGCCCAGACGGCAACGAGAGGCGGTCGTGCTCCGCTACTACGCGGACATGTCGGAGGCTGACGCCGCCGCGGTCATGGGATGCAGCGTCGGGTCGGTCAAGGCCTACACGTCACGAGGGCTCTCGGCGCTGAGCGGCAAGCTGGAGGGCCTGCGGTGAACGGCGGGCTCGAACCCGAGGAGCTCACCCGGCTTCTGCGGGCGGCGGTGGAACCGGTGCGCCCGTCCCCGGACGCGTTGCGGCAGATCCGGGCCGGTGTGGAGCGTCGTCGCTGGTGGCGGCTGCCGCTGATGGCCACCGGCGGCGTGGTGATGGCCGGGCTGATCGCGCTGGCCTTCGTCGCGGTGCGCCCGCATCCCTCCTCGAACCAGGTCGTCGAGCCGGCCGCTCCGCCGCTGGTGACCTCCTCGATCATGGAGCCGAACCCGCCGGCGACGTCGCGCCCGCCCGGCTCCGGCAGCGGCTCGGGTGGCTCCGGTGGCGGGTCGGGCGGTTCCACGACCCGCCGCCCGTCCACCTCCCCGCCGCCGACCACCGCGACGACACCGCCGGAGACGAGCCCGTCGAGCCCGACCGCGAGTTCGACGACGGGGTCGGGAGGCGCCGCCTCCGCCGATCTGCCGACCGCGGTCACCCGGCCGGCGGGCGCGAACGACGTCGACGGTGACGGCAGCCCCGACCAGGTTCGGCTCAATGGCACGAAGGTGGAGGTCGCCTTCTCCCGCGGTGGGTCGGCCGCGGTCGACCTGCCGGGCCTGCAGCTGCCGGCGGTGCGCGCGGTGGTGGACGCGAACGGGGACGGGTTCGCCGAGATCCTGGTCCGCACGGCCAGCCGGGACGGGATCGACGACTACGTCCTGCTGCGTTACGCGGCTCGCGGGGTCATCTCCCAGGCCACCCCCGCGGCGGGCCTCCGGCTGGCGGCCGGCGTGCGCGACGACGGCGGCTTCGGGTTCCGCNGCGACGAGAACGGGCTGCGCGTCATCTCCGGGACGTCGTCGGACGGCGCGGACTTCCAGATCGTCACCACGCCCGTCCAGATCACGCCGGACGGGCTGGTCGCGGGGCAGGCCGTCCGCACCCAGGCGACCGCGGCGAGCGCCAACGCGCAGTTCCTCGCGGCCTGCGGCACCTTTTCCTGACCCGGCCCGTTCCTGACCCGGCCCGGCCCGTCTCCCTGGCCCGGCCCGTCTCCCTGATCTGTCCGGCTCGTCCCGAACCGCCCTGGCGTGCCCGCGTCGGGCGGCGGGATGTTCGTCACACCCCCCGGCCGGGGAGCGGTCCGGAGGCTGGCGTCCCCGGCGCGCGGATCAAGATCACGTTATTGTGGCAGGGAGAGTTCCCAGTTTCTCCCCCCGGCGCGCCGTGGCGCGGCCGCGCCCGGTACCCGTGAACCTCCAGGAGGCGTCCATGCCCGGTTCTGTCATCGTGGCCGGTGCCCGCACCCCGATCGGCAAGCTCTCCGGCGCCCTCAAGGACTTCACCGCCGTCGAGCTCGGCGGAATCGCCATCGCCGGCGCCCTGAAGCGCGCCGGGCTGTCTCCCGAGGCCGTCCAGTACGTGATCATGGGGCAGGTGATCCAGGCGGGGTCGGGCCAGGCGGCCGCCCGGCACGCCGCGGCGAAGGCCGGGGTTCCGCTGACCGTGCCGGCGATGACCCTCAACAAGGTCTGCCTCTCCGGCCTGAACGCCATCGCGCTCGCCGACACCTACATCAACGCCGGTGAGTTCGACGTCGTCGTCGCCGGCGGCATGGAGTCGATGACCCGGGCACCGCACCTGATCCCGGCGCTGCGCCCGGGCGTGAAGTACGGCGACACCACCGTCACCGACTCCATCGCGGCCGACGCGCTGAACTGCGGCTTCGACCAGGTGTCGATGGGTACCGTGACCGACCGCTACAACAGCCGCTACGACATCACCCGCGCGCAGCAGGACGAGTTCAGCGCCCTGTCGCACCAGCGGGCGGCCGCGGCGGCGAAGAACGGGCTGTTCGAGAACGAGATCGTGCCGATCGAGGTGCCGCAGCGCCGCGGTGAGCCGGTCGTCGTCAGCGCCGACGAGGGTGTGCGCGGCGACACCACCGCCGAGAGCCTGGCGAGGCTGCGCGCCGCGTTCGTCGACGGGGGCACGATCACCGCCGGCAACGCCTCCCAGATCTCCGACGGCGCGGCCGCGGTGATCGTCGCCAGCCGGGCCAAGGCCGAGGAGCTGGGCCTGCCGATCCTGGCCGAGGTGGGCCACGCCGGCTACGTCGCCGGGCCGGACAACTCCCTGCAGTCGCAGCCGGCCGAGGCCATCAAGGCGGCGCTGGCGAAGGAGAAGCTGACCCCGGCCGACCTCGACCTGGTCGAGATCAACGAGGCGTTCGCCGCTGTCGGCATCCAGTCGCTCCGGGAGCTCGGGATCAGCACCGACATCACCAACGTCAACGGCGGCGCGATCGCGATCGGGCACCCGGTCGGCATGTCCGGCGCCCGGATCGCGCTGACCCTGGCGCTTGAGCTGCAGCGGCGGGGCGGCGGTGTCGGCGCGGCCGCGCTGTGCGGCGGCGGCGGGCAGGGCGACGCGCTGATCCTGCGCGTCCCGGCCTGACCGTGGGCTCCGCGGGGGTGCGGCCCGTGCGGATGTCCGCGCGGGCCGACCCGGCGGAGCTGACCGCCGCCGCGCTGGCGGGCGACCGCCGCGCGGTGGCCCGCCTGATCTCCCTCGTCGAGGACTCGTCCGCCGCCCTGCGCGAGGTCAGCGCCCTGCTGGCCCCGCACACGGGCCGGGCGCGGGTGATCGGGCTGACCGGGGCACCCGGGGTGGGGAAATCGACCTCGACCTCGGCGCTGGTCCGCGCCTACCGGGCGCGGGGCCAGCGGGTGGGGGTGCTCGCCATCGACCCGAGCTCCCCGTTCACCGGCGGCGCCCTGCTGGGCGACCGGGTCCGGATGGTCGAGCACACCGGCGACCCGGACGTCTTCGTCCGTTCGCTGGCGACCCGGGGCAACCTGGGCGGCCTGTCCTGGGCGACCCCGCAGGCCCTGCGGGTCCTGGACGCCGCCGGCTTCGACGTCGTGCTGGTGGAGACCGTCGGCGTCGGCCAGGCGGAGGTGGATGTAGCCGCCCTCGCGGACACGACGCTGGTCCTGCTGGCACCGGGCATGGGCGACGGCATCCAGGCCGCCAAGGCGGGGATCATGGAGATCGCCGACATCCTGGTCGTCAACAAGGCGGACCGCCCCGGGGCGGACCACACCTACCGGGACCTCGTGGGAGCGCTGCGACTGGCCGGCCCGGCCCGCTGGCGGCCCGAGGTCATGCGCCTGGACGCGGTCAGCGGCCAGGGCCTGCCCGAGTTGCTGGCCGCCATCGACCGGCACCAGAGCTGGCTGGAGTCCGAGGGCGCGCTGCGCGCGGGCCGGCTGCGGCGCGCGTCCGAGGAGATCTCCCAGATCGCGCTGGCGGGCCTGCGGGCCCGGCTGGGTGACCTTGACGACGGCCACCGGCTGGCCGAGCTCGCCGCGCGGGTGGCCGACGGCAGCCTTGACCCCTACAGCGCCGCCGACACTCTCCTGAGCCAGCTCAGGACGGCTTCCCCCGCAGGCCCGACCCCCTGAGGCCCGGGCTCAGCCGGCTGAGCCCGGGCTCAGCCGGCCGTGCGCTCGGGGGCGGTGCGCTCGGAAGCGGTGAGCTGGGAGGTCGCGGCGATCAGGGTCGTGATGTCCAACGGCGTCCCGAGGACCTGCGTGGCGCCGGCGCGGCGCAGGCGGGTCCACTCGTCCGGATCGGCGTCGGCGGCGAGGACCAGTGCCGGCACCATTCCGGCCACCGGGTCGGCCGCGAGCCGGGGGAGCAGGTCCACCGCGGTCACGTCCGGCATGTCGCGGTCGAGCAGCACCAGGGACGGGCGGGCCCGCCGGATCGCCTCGACCGCCAGCGCGCCGCGCGGCACGCTGATGGTGTCGGCCCCGAGCGCGCTGGCCAGCGCGTCGGTGATGAGCTCGCGCATCCCGGGATCTCCGCNGACGTGGACCACGCGCAGGCCACCGGGTTCGAGCTGCTGCTCGCCGGGCGCCTCCTCCGGGTCCTCGTCCGCGTTGTCGTACCGGATGTCGACGGCGTCGAGGACCACGGCGAAGACACTGCCCACCCCGGGCCTGCTGGCCACCGTCAGGACACCGCCCATCGCCGTCACGAGGGCGTGCGAGAGGGCGAGGCCCAGCCCGCTCCCTTCGACGCCGGTGTCCTCCGCGCCGAGCCGCTCGAACGGCCGGAACAGCCGGGACAGCGCGGACGGCGAGAGGCCGACCCCGTCGTCCTCCACCTCGATGCGGATCCGTGACCCCGTCACCGGGACGATGCCGACCCGGACGCTGCCGCCTTCCCGGCCGTACTTGAGCGCGTTGCCGATCAGGTTGAGCAGAACCTGCCAGAGCCGGCGCCGGTCGGCGTCGGCGATGAGCGGCCGGGCCGGGTGGATGACCCGCCGGATGCCGCGGCGCTCCGCCAGCGGCTCCACCAGCTCCACCACCCCCTGGACGATGTCCAGGACGTTCACCGGGCCCTTGTTGATGTCCCCCCGGCCGGCCCGCAGCCGGGCCAGGTCGAGGACGTCGTCGATGAGGGCCTGCATGTGCCGGCCGCCGGTGATGATGCGCTCGACGTCCTCGTGCAGGTCGGGCGTCAGCGGCTCCAGCTCCAGGAGCTGGGCGAAGCCGAGCATCGCGTTCAGCGGCGTGCGCAGCTCGTGCCCGAGCCGGGCGACGAACTCGTCCTTGGAGCGCGAGTCCGCCTCGGCCGCGCTGCGTGCTCGGGCGTCGACCGTGTCGCGCGCGACGATGACGATCCCGCCGGCGGGATCCAGCCGGGCCGTCACCGCGTAGGGGGCCACCGCCCCGCCCGCGTCGACCAGCCGGACGGTGCCCCGCCACACCCCACCCCGGGTCAGCGCCTGCGAGACCGGGTTGGCCAGGTCGGCCCGCGAGGCGGGCTCCACCACGCTCGACAGCTCGTGCAGGTGCGGCGCGGGGCCCACCCGGTCGGCGAGGAACGCGCGCGCGCTGGAGCTGAGCTCGCGGACGCGTCCGTCCGCGCCGACGATCACCACCAGGTCCGTCAGCGTGTCGAGGAGGGTACTCAGCCCCACCTAAGCCTCGTCCGTCTCGTCATAAATCTGCATCCACCCCACGGCGGGTCATGGTAGGGCTTACTGTCAGCGGGCGTTGTCCCGGGTTTGGCTGAGGCGGGTTGCGTCCCGGACTTTGTCGACGTCCGGTGACGAACCGACTCCGCAGAAGTGTAGGCGCCCGGTGTGGGCCGGCCGTGGTAGGTCTGTCGCATGCTTGTTGCTTTCAGCGTCACTCCGGTCGGTGTCGGCGAGGATGTCGCGGCTCCGGTCGCCGCGGCCGTCCGGGTCGTGCGCGACTCCGGGCTGCCCAACGAGACCAACGCGATGTTCACCATGGTCGAAGGTGAGTGGGCCGAGGTCCTGGAGGTCGTGCGGCAGGCCACCGAGGCCGTCGCGGCCCAGTGCGGGCGGGTGAGCCTGGTGCTCAAGGCCGACATCCGGCCCGGTGTCAGCGATGCGCTCCACGGCAAGGTGGCGAGCCTGGAACGGCATCTCGCCGACGGCTGAGCCGGCCCCGCGTGCCGCCNCCGCGGTGTCCGTCCTGAGTGGTCTCAGGGTGGTCGCCTGTTCCCGGGGGCTCGGCTTGGCGTCCGGGCCGGCCCTCAACGGCTCTGAAGGGGCTCTGAAGGGGCTCAGAACGGGCTCTGAGCCGTGTCTGAGCTCTTTCCGAGCACTGCCCGAGCGCCGGGCCGGGAGTCGGCCGGGAATCGGCACGGGCTCGGCTGAGGGCCGGCGAGGGGGCGGCAGGGGCCGGCCACACGCGAAAAAAGTCGCCCGGCGGCACCCGACCCGCTACCGCCGGGTGTAACGATGGAACCATGCAGCGGAGGTCACCTGTCCCACCCGGCCCGCAGCGCAGGGGCGGGCCGGGCCGAATGCCCGACTCTCTCGGCGGGCTGCGGCTCGCCGGCGCCGTTCCCCTCGACCCCAGGCCCGCCCCCCCGCCGCCCCCCGCCGGGCAGCCGGGTCCGGGCGCGGCGCCGCCCGCCGGTGCCGGCGGCCCGGTCGTCGTGGACGTGACGGAGGCGACGTTCGCCACCGAGGTCGTGAACCGCTCCATGGAGGTGCCCGTCGTCCTCGACTTCTGGGCGTCGTGGTGCGGGCCCTGCAAGCAGCTCAGCCCCGTCCTGGAGCGGCTGGCGGCGGCCGACGGCGGTCGCTGGGTGCTCGCCAAGGTCGATGTGGACGCCAACCCCGGCCTGGCACAGGCCGCCGGGGTGCAGGGGATCCCCGCGGTCAAGGCGGTGGTGGGCGGCCGGATCGTCGGTGAGTTCACCGGGGCCATCCCCGAGCGCGAGGCGCGGGCCTGGCTGGACCAGCTGCTCAGCGCGGTCGGGGAGCTGCCGGGCGGGCCGGGCGGCGAGCCCCCGGCGCCGCACCTCGCCGCGGCCCAGGAGGCGATGGCCGCCGGTGACCTGGAGGCCGCGGCCGAGGCATACAAGGCCCAGCTCGCCGAGGCCCCGGCCGATCCGGAGGCCACCATCGGGCTGGCCCGGGTGGCGCTGCTGCGCCGGGTGAGCGGCTACGACGCCGGCTGGCTGCGCCAGCGGCTCGCGGCCGACCCGTACGACGTCGAGGCCGGGCTGGCGGTCGCCGACCTGACGGTGGCCCAGGGCGACCCGGCCACCGCCTTCGACCGGCTGGTGGAGCTCGTCCGCCGGACCTCCGGGGAGGACCGGGAGCGGGTGCGCGCGCATCTGGTCGAGCTCTTCAAGGCGCTGGGCGACGACGAGCCGGCGGTCGCCCCCGCGCGGCGGGCTCTCGCGGCGGCGCTGTTCTGACGCGCTGTTCTGGCGCGCTGTTCTGACGATGGCCGGGCGCCTGGCAGGTGCCGGCGGGGCGGTCCCAGTGCCCCCGCCCGGGCCGGCACCTGCCCGGGCCGGGGCACCTGCCAGGGCCCGCCGGTCTCAGCCGGCGGGTGACTCCTGCGGGTCGTACAGGAACCAGATGGTGCCCAGCGGGGGCAGTGTGAGTGTCGCCGAGGCCGGCAGCCCGTGGGAGGGTTCCGGCAGCGCCGTCACCGCGCCCAGGTTGCCCATGCCGCCGCCGCCGTAGTCGAGCGCGTCGGTGTTGAGGATCTCGCGCCAGCGGCCGGCGAACGGCAGCCCGAGGCGGTGGCCGACATGGCCGACACCGGCGAAGTTCGTCACGCAGGCGAGCACCTGATCGCCGTCGGCCGACCAGCGGGCGAACGCGAGGACGTTGCTCTCCGCGTCGTTCGCGTCGATCCACGAGAACCCGCTGGGCTCGGTGTCGCGCTCCCACAGCGCCGGGGCCCGGAGATAGGCGTGGTTGAGGTCCCGCACGAGCTGCGCCNCCCCGCCGTGCCCGGGGTCGTCGAGCAGGTGCCAGTCCAGGGTGGTGGCCTCGCTCCACTCGTTGTCCTGGGCGAACTCGCAGCCCATGAACAGCAGCTGCTTGCCCGGGTGGGCCCACATGTAGCCGTACAGGGCCCGCAGGTTGGCCAGCTGGGTCCGCCGGTCGCCCGGCATCTTCCGCAGCAGTGAGCCCTTGCCGTGCACCACCTCGTCGTGGCTGAACGGCAGGATGAAGTTCTCGGAGTAGGCGTACATCATCGAGAACGTCATCTGATGGTGGTGGTAGGTGCGGAACACCGGTGCCCTCGACGAGTAGTCCAGGGTGTCGTGCATCCAGCCCATGTTCCACTTGAAGCCGAAGCCCAGGCCGCCGAGGTGGGTCGGGCGGGTCACCCCCGGCCAGGCCGTGGACTCCTCCGCGATCATCATCGCGCCGGGCACAACCCGGTAGACGGTGGCGTTGACCTCCTGCAGGAACTCGACCGCCTCCAGGTTCTCCCGGCCGCCGTGGCGGTTCGGCGTCCAGGCGCCGGAGGGCCGCGAGTAGTCCAGGTAGAGCATCGAGGCGACGGCGTCGACCCGCAGCGCGTCCACATGGAACTCCTGCAGCCAGTACAGCGCGTTGGCCACCAGGAAGTTGCGGACCTCGGNACGTCCGAAGTCGAACACGTAGGTTCCCCAGTCNGGCTGTTCGCCGCGGCGGGGGTCCGGGTGTTCGTAGAGCGGGGCGCCGTCGAAACGGCCGAGCGCGAAGGCATCCCGGGGGAAGTGCGCGGGCACCCAGTCGACGATCACGCCGATACCGGCGGCGTGCAGGGCGTCGACGAGGTGGCGGAAGTCGTCCGGGCTGCCGAAGCGCGAGGTCGGGGCGTAGTAGGACGTGACCTGGTAGCCCCAGGAACCGCCGAACGGGTGCTCGGCGACGGGGAGGAACTCGACGTGGGTGAAGCCGTTCTCCACCAGGTACTCGGGCAGCGTCTCGGCGAGCTCCCGGTAGCTCAGCCCGCGCCGCCACGAACCAAGGTGGATCTCGTAGATGCTGATCGGGGCCGCGTGCCAGGCGGTGGCCGCACGCCTCTCCAGCCAGGCCGCGTCCTGCCAGGTGTAGTGCGACTCGGTGACCACGCTGGCGGTGGCCGGTGGCCGCTCGGTCGCGAAGGCGAGCGGGTCCGCCTTCTGCCGCCACACGCTGTCGACCCCGAGGATCTCGTACTTGTAGCGGGTGCCCGCCTCGACCCCGGGCACGAACAGCTCCCAGACGCCGGACGAGCCCAGTGAGCGCATCGGCAGGCCGCGGCCGTCCCAGAAGTCGAAGTCACCGACCACCNGCACGCCACGGGCGTTCGGGGCCCACACCGCGAAGCTGACCCCCGGCACGGCCCGCTGGCGGCCGGCGACGTCCAGCCGGCGGACATGTGCGCCGAGAACCGTCCAGAGCTGCTCGTGCCGGCCCTCCCCGATCAGGTGCAGGTCCATCTCACCGAGCGTCGGGGCGTGTCGGTAGGGGTCGTCGACGACGTGGGTCGAGTGGGGGTAGCTGACCTCGAACTGGTAGTCGGCCGGCGTGCCGGGGACGACGGTGGCGAACACCCCGCCGCTGTGCAGTCGGATCATCGGGTGGCGGGCGCCGGCCACGAGCGCGGTGACGGCCCTCGCGTCGGGACGCAGCGCGCGCAGGACCGTCCAGTCGCCGGCGGGATGTGCCCCGAGAATGCCGTGCGGGTCGGGGTGGGCGCCACCGACCAGGCGGTCGAGCTCCTCGCGCGGCAGGTCGACCGCGGGGGCGCTGGCCGGGTCCGGCGCCGCGGGCCGCTCCGCCACGGCGATGTCGGTGGGTCGGGACAGGCGCACCGTTTCGGGGCGCCCGTTCACGGACCCGTGCCGTCCCAGGTCGTCGGGATCGTCCACTACGGCCACCTGTCCTTCTGTCTGTCGTCGTCGAGGTCTCGTCGTCGAGATCCCCTTCCGGCCGCGGCCGAAGCCGCCGCCTGCGCCGTCGCGCCGCCGTCCGCCGCGGCCGGGCCGCGCCGGGTCGCGGTCAGGTCGCGCTGTCCGAGCCCTCGAGGGCCGCCGCCACACTCCGTCCCGCGGGGGCGGCGGTGAGCCGGGCGACCGACCGCAGCGGGATGCCGATCCAACCTGGCCGGTGGCGTGCCTCGTACAGCACCTCGTAGACGGCCTTGTCCAGTTCGAGCGCGCGCAGCAGCGCCCCGCCGTCCCGCGGATCGGCGCCGGACTGGGCGCCGTACCCCCGGCAGAACGCGTCGCGGTTGCGCTCGGCCCACTCCAGCGCGCGGTAGGCCAGCGCCGGCTCGTCCTGCCGTTCCAGCAGCATCGACTGGGCCGCGTAGTCGAACGAGCGCAGCATGCCCGCGACGTCGCGCAGCGGGGACTCCAGCACCGTGCGCTCGGAGACCGGCCGGGCCGGTTCGCCCTCGAAGTCGAACAGCACCCACCCGGACTCGACCCGCAGCACCTGGCCCAGGTGCAGATCGCCGTGGATGCGCTGGAACGGGGCCGGATGGTCGGTGGAGCGGACCTCGTCGTAGGCGGACCGCAGCGCCGCCTCGAACGGCGCCAGCTCGGCCAGGGCCGCCAGCGCGCCGTCGAGCCGCCGGTGCAGGTAGTCGGCGACCTCGCCGAGCGCGGCGGCGTCGGCCGGCCGGGTCGGGAGCGCGGCGGCCAGATCGCGGTGCACCTGCGCGGTGGCGGCGCCGAGGCGCTCGGCCTCGGCGGCGAAGTCACCTCCCACCTCGTCGGCGTGCAGGTCGCCCTCGGCATAGAGGTCGCGCACGCTGGCGAGCGCCAGCAGCCAACCCTCGGCACCGGTGCGCAGGAAGTCCTGCATGAACGCGAACGTGGTCGGTACCCCGGAGAGCTGGCCGGACAGCCAGGCGACCGGCCGCGCGACGTGGTCGCTGCCGGCCCGCGCCAGCACCCGGGTGATCTCCAGGTCGGGGTTCATGCCCGGCCACAGCCGGCGGAAGACCTTCAGGATGTACGCCTCGCCGTAGACGATCGAGGTGTTCGACTGCTCGGCCCCCACCGGGCGCGCCGGGAGGTCCTCCTCCGCCAGGGTCTCCACGGTGGTCGCGGTCAGACCCTCGCGGCTCGCGCCGTGCCGCAGGTAGGCCAGCAGGGCGGCGTTGCCGTCGGCGTCACGCAGGCCGTCGTAGACCACACCGGTGGACAGCTCGCCGATCAGGAAGCCCTCGTGGCCGAAGGGCGAGTCCTCCCGGATGACCAGCGGCACCTGGTAGTAGTCGCTCGGCCCGCCGTCGTCGAAGCCGACCCTGACGACGAGCATGCGCAGCACCATGCCCGTGGCCGGGTCGGGGCTCAGGCGGACGTCCTGCTCGACGTGCGGCCGTCCGCCTGGGCGGCCCTTGCCCGCGAACCACCGCTGCCGCGGCAGCCAGTCCGCGAGCAGGGCCGCGAGCTCCGAGTGCTGGTCCGTCATGCTCGACCTCCCTGCGCGCACTCCCTGCGCGTCGCGTCGTCCTCGTCGCCGGCGGGACAGATCGTGGCGTCCAGTCTCTTTCACTACCGAGGCGGGCGTCGAGACCGAACCCGGCAGGTGCCGGGCGGCGCTGCCGGCCCGCCTATTGGGTGAATTCCCCCGAAGCAGTCAGCGCGAACCAGTAGTGCCCGTGGCCGGGCAGGGTCAGCAGGTACGGGAGCTCGCCGACCGGTGGGAAGTGCACCCGGCCGAGCAGCTCGACCGGCACCAGCCCCGAGAAGCGGCGCAGGTCCAGCTCGACGGGCTGCGCGAACCGGGAGAGGTTGGCGACGCACAGTACGCGGTCATCACCGAACTCGCGGACGAACGCGAACACCGACGGGTTGGACGCTCCGAGCTCCTCGTAAGTACCCAGGCCGAAGACGNGGTGCCGTTTGCGGACCTCGATCATCCGCTTCGTCCAGGACAGGAACGACGTCGACATCCGCTGTTCGGCCTCGACGTTCAGCGCCTGGTAGCCGTAGACCGGGTCCATGATCACCGGCAGGTAGAGGCGGGCCGGGTCGGTGGTCGAGAAGCCGGCGTTGCGGTCCGGGGACCACTGCATCGGGGTGCGCACACCGTCCCGGTCGCCGAGATAGATGTTGTCTCCCATACCGATCTCGTCGCCGTAGTACAGCACCGGGCTGCCGGGCAGGGAGAGCAGCAGGGCGGTGAACAGCTCCATCTGGTCGCGGCTGTTGTCCAGCAGCGGGGCGAGCCGGCGGCGGATCCCGATGTTCGCCTTCATACGCGGGTCCTTCGCGTACTCGGCGTACATGTAGTCGCGCTCCTCGTCGGTGACCATCTCCAGGGTCAGCTCGTCGTGGTTGCGCAGGAAGATCCCCCACTGACAGTTCGGCGGGATCTCCGGGGTCTGGGCCAGGATCTCCGAGATCGGGTAGCGCGACTCCCGGCGCACCGCCATGAAGATTCGGGGCATCAGCGGGAAGTGGAAGGCCATGTGGCACTCGTCGTCGTTGCCGAAGTACTGGACGACGTCCGACGGCCACTGGTTCGCCTCGGCGAGCATCACCCGGTCCGCGTACTTGGCGTCGATCTCCTTGCGGACGCGGCGCAGGTACTCGTGGGTCTCCGGCAGGTTCTCCCCGTTCGTGCCCTCACGCACGTACAGGTAGGGGACGGCGTCCAGCCGGAACCCGTCGAGGCCCAGGTCGAGCCAGAAGCGCAGGACCTCCAGCATCGCCTCCTGGACGTCCGGGTTGTCGTAGTTGAGGTCGGGCTGGTGGGAGAAGAAGCGGTGCCAGTAGTACTGGCCGCGGACGGGGTCCCAGGTCCAGTTCGACTTCTCGGTGTCGACGAAGATGATCCGCGCGTCCGGGAACTTGTCGTCGGTGTCGGACCAGACGTAGAAGTCGCCGTACGGGCCGTCGGGGTCCGACCGGGACGCCTGGAACCACGGGTGCTCGTCCGAGGTGTGGTTCATCACCAGGTCGGCGATGATCCGGATGCCGCGCTTGTGGGCCTCGTCGACGAGGTTCACGAAGTCGCCCAGGTCACCGAACTCCGGCAGGATCTGGAAGTAGTCGGCGATGTCGTACCCGCCGTCACGCAGCGGCGAGGAGTAGATCGGCAGCAGCCAGAGGCAGTCGACGCCGAGCCACTCCAGGTAGTCCAGCTTGCCGACCAGACCGCGCAGGTCACCGGTGCCGTCACCGTTGGAGTCGGCGAAGCCNCGCACGAGCACCTCGTAGAACACCGCCCGCTTGAACCACAGCGGGTCGTGGGAGGTCTCGTCCGAGTCGCCGGGAACCGTCTGGCGCAGGGCCTGCTCGGTGAAGGGTTCGGACCCGCTCACGGCACACGCCGCACGGTCAGCACGTGGGCGGGCTCGCTCGGGTCCAGCCGGACGTAGTTCTCCCGGCCCCACTGGTAGGTCGCGCCGGTCATCTCGTCGTGTGCCTCGAAGGTGTCGCCCCACTCGAGCCCGAGCGCGGGCATGTCCAGTCGCACGGTCGTCTCCCGGGCCATGTGCGGGTCAAGGTTGACGACGACGATCACGAGATCGTCGCCCGGGCCGAGGCGCTCGGGTTCGGAGGCGTCGGCTCCCGCGGTGCCCAGCCGTTTCGAGAACGCCATGATCTCGGGTGCGTCGGACTGGTGGATGCGCAGGTTGCGCAGCCAGTGCAGGGCCGGGTGCGCGCGCCGGATCTGGTTCAGGCGCGTCAGATAGGGGGCCAGCGTGGTCCCCGCCCGCTCGGCGCCCGCCCAGTCGCGCGGCCGGTACTGGTACTTCTCCGAGTCGAGGTACTCCTCGCTGCCCGGCCGGACGGCGGTGTTCTCGAACAGCTCGTAGCCGGCGTACACCCCCCAGGTCGGGGAGAGCATCGCCGCCAGGACGGCCNGGATCCGGAACGCCGCGGGGCCGCCGCGCTGCAGATACTCGGGCAGGATGTCCGGCGTGNTCACGAAGAAGTTCGGCCGCATGTAGTGGGCCGAGTCGACCAGTTCCCGGGCGTACTCCTCCAGCTCCCAGCGCTCGTTCCGCCAGGTGAAGTAGGTGTAGGACTGGGTGAAGCCGACCTTGGCGAGTGTGTGCATCATCGGCGGGCGGGTGAACGCCTCCGCCAGGAAGAGCACGTCCGGTTCGGTCGCCTTGACCTGGCCGATGAGCCATTCCCAGAACTCGACCGGCTTGGTGTGCGGATTGTCGACCCGGAAGATGCGCACCCCGCGGGCGGTCCAGAAACGGACCACGCGCAGGATCTCGTGATAAATCCCGACCGGGTCGGAGTCGAAATTCAGCGGATAGATGTCCTGGTACTTCTTCGGTGGATTCTCCGCGTAGGCGATCGAGCCGTCGCTGCGGACGACGAACCATTCCGGGTGGTGCTTGGCCCAGGGATGGTCCGGTGCGCACTGCAGCGCCAGGTCGAGCGCGACCTCCATTCCGAGGGAACGCGTCCGCGCGACGAAGAGGTCGAAGTCGTCCAGTGTCCCCAGGTCCGGGTGCACGGCGTCGTGGCCGCCCCGCACACTGCCGATCGCCCAGGGCGAGCCGGGATCGTCCGGGCCCGGTACCAGTGTGTTGTTCGGCCCCTTGCGGTTGACCTCGCCGATCGGGTGGATCGGCGGCAGGTAGACCACGTCGAAGCCCATCGCGGCGATGGCGGGCAGCCGCTCGGCGGCGGTGAGGAAGGTTCCCGAGCGCGGCGGGTCGAGGCTGGCGCCNTCCGATCGGGGGAACATCTCGTACCAGCTCCCGTACAGCGCGCGCTGTCGGTCGACCCACACGCGGTACAGCGGTGAGCGGGTGACCAGCTCGCGCAGCGGGTGCTCGTCCAGCAGGCGCACCAACCGCGGGGCGCAGGCCGGGGCGATGCGTTGGCGCGGGTCGGGGAGGTCGTCGTCGCGCAGCGCCGCGACCGCCTCGGCCAGCTCGGCCCGGTTCGGCTCCGGCAGCCCGGGCAGCGCGCGCAGCAGCAGCCGGGCGCCGTCCTCGAAGTCGACGGCCAGCTCGTCCGCGGTCTGGCCGGCACCGACCTTGAGCTCGATGCCGTGGCGCCAGGTGGCCACCGGATCGGTCCACGCCTCGACGCGGAAGCCCCACAGGCCTTCACGCCCCACGGTCAGATCCGCCTCGTAGCGGTCCGTGCCCGAACCGGACGGTTTCATCCGGGTGAACGGAGCACCCTGACCGTCGGGACCGGAAAGTACGACATTTGCCNCGACGAGGTCATGGCCCTCGCGGAAGATCGTCGCACTGACGGTGANGGTTTCCCCTTCCACCGCCCGCGACGGCCACTGGCCACAGGAGACGACCGGGCGCACGTCAGAGATGACAACCCGGCCTACTGAACGTCCGATCATCATGGGGACCTTATCCAGACGAACCACGACTCAATGGTCGACCCTGCACATGGCGTTCGATGGCACCGCCACGTGAACTGCATGCAACCACCGGATGGGCCTGTGTTGCTTCAGCGGTGTGTCTGGTCGTGCTGCGCCGATGGTCACGGTCCTGACCGATGTTCCCGGCTTGCTCCGGTCGTTAACCTTCCGCCGGGAATATTGCTCCCGTTGATCTTGTAGTGCTGCTGGAGGTCCAGCTCCTNGGGTCGGGCCGCCGGATCGTGAACCGCCCGCGCGGCCATTTCTGACGGTGTGCCCATCGGGCTGCGGGTGTCACGTGACGATCAGTCGGTGTGTCGGCTGAGTGACAGACCTCGCGGACAACGGTGGGCCTTTGGTGGTGGCAGGCTCAGTGATCTGGGAACTACGACGGACTGTCGTTCGTCTCGCTAACACGGAACTGTTGGACGTGGACCGGTGGACGTGGACCTGCGGAACGCGAACGCTCGTCGACCAGAGCACCGTGACAGGGGAGGCGTGGCACCGGAGCGGCGGCGTGTGGCCGGCTCGCGGCGGGTGGGAGTACGGCCAGGCGGCCGTGCGCCCTCGCGCGCGTTCGCGGCGCCCGGTGCGGTCGTCGGCGTGCCACCGGGCTCGTCCGGGGCCGGGGCGCGTTCGGCGGGGCGCCGGTGTGCGGCCAGCGGTTCCGGGCCTGTGACGTCACTGGTCACCTCGGGCCCGCGCGGGCCGCGGGCGGACACTCCGGTCCGGCGTGCGGCCTTGGGCGTGATGTGTGACGCAGTAGGCTGCCGCCGCCCGTACCCCTGGGTGGGGCGGCTGGCCCGCGGGCAGTGTGACGTCGGCCGGCCGGTGGCCCCGGTCCGGCGATCATTCCGGAACGTCAGACCCTGAACATCGAATCTGGAGGAGCAGTGGGAGTCAGCCTCAGCAAGGGCGGCAACGTGTCGCTGACCAAGGAGGCGCCCGGTCTCACCAACATCGTCGTCGGTCTCGGCTGGGACGTGCGGACGACCACCGGTGACGACTTCGACCTGGACGCGAGCGCGATCGCGTGCCGGGCCGACGGCAAGGTCGTCTCGGACGGGCACTTCATCTTCTTCAACAACCTGAAGAGCCCGGAGGGTGCCATCGAGCACCAGGGCGACAACCTCACGGGTGAGGGCGAGGGCGACGACGAGAAGATCAACGTCGACCTCGCCGGCCTGCCGGCCGAGATCGACAAGATCGTCTTCCCGGTCTCGATCTACGACGCCGAGAAGCGGTCGCAGAGCTTCGGGCAGGTCCGCAACGCGTTCATCCGGGTGGTGAACGCGGCCGGCCAGTCCGAGATCGCGCGTTACGACCTGACCGAGGACGCCTCGACCGAGACCGCGATGGTCTTCGGTGAGGTCTACCGGCACGGTGCGGAGTGGAAGTTCCGCGCCGTCGGCCAGGGCTATGCCTCCGGACTCGCCGGCATCGCCCGGGACTACGGCGTCAACGTCTGATCGGCCGGAAGCGGCGTGGTGGCACCCCGGGTAGGTGGTCCGACCCGGGGTGATCGCTGAGTGGGTTTCCGCCGGCGTCGGATTTCGGTCATGTGGACGAGCCTGTGCCTGAATACGATGCGCGGTGTCCACACCGCCGGGACTACCCGGTGCACTGGATTCAACGCCCGGCGACAGCGCGGTGATGTCATGAGTGGTGGGGTCGGTACGGACCGCGGTCCCCACCCGCGAATGCCTGTCGGAGCACTGCGACTCGGTCCGGGAGGTGTTCGCTAGAAGTGCATGCGCTTCGGATATTTGGTTGGTCGCTCGGGATCACGGTGATCGGGATTGCCGCGGCCGGCGTCATCGGTGGCGGCGACGCGGCGGCGGTGGTCGCGATCCTCGCCATCCTAGAGATCAGCCTGTCGTTCGACAACGCCGTGATCAACGCGACGATCCTGCGACGGATGAGCGAGGTCTGGCAGCGGCTCTTCCTGAGCCTCGGCATCATCATCGCGGTCTTCGGGATGCGGCTGCTGTTCCCGATCGTGATCGTCGCGCTCACCGCGCATCTGAGCCCGGTGGAG
Organism: Frankia sp. EI5c; assembly: GCF_001636565.1. Lineage (GTDB taxonomy): Bacteria > Actinomycetota > Actinomycetes > Frankiales > Frankiaceae > Parafrankia. Next base: position 31,802 of record NZ_LRTK01000076.1, on the reverse strand, counting down.
GTGTTCGACCTCGCGCTCAACGACGAGGCCGAGTACGCGGCGCGGCTGCACGACGCCCACCCCTCGATCGCCGCCTTCGGTGGGATCTTCCTGTTCATGATCTTCCTGGACTTCATGTTCGACCCCGAGCGTGAGGTCCAGTGGCTGAGGTGGCTGGAGGAGCCGGTCCGCAAGGCCGGCCAGCTGGACGTGCTGCCCGTCGTCACCGCGCTCATCGCGCTGCTGGTCGTCGGTGAGGCGTTCTCCGGCGACCACACCCAGCAGGTGCTGACGGCCGGGGTCGCCGGTCTGGCCACCTACCTCGGCGTCCGCGGGCTCGGCGAGTTCTTCGAAGCCCAGGGCATCGGCGCGGAGGAGGAGGACGAGGCCGCCGCGGGCAGCGTGGCGGCTGGCGACGGCACGCAGAACGGCCAGGCGGTGCCCCAGCGGCGAACCGGTACGCCGAACCTGGTCCTTGCGTCCGGCCGGGCGGCCTTCTTCCTCTTCCTCTACCTGGAAGTGATCGACGCGTCGTTCTCCTTCGACGGAGTGGTCGGCGCGTTCGCGATCTCCCAGAACATCTTCGTCATCGCGGCCGGACTCGGCATCGGGGCGATGTACATCCGGTCGATCACCGTTTACCTCGTCCGGCGCGGGACGCTGGGTGAGTACATCTTCCTGGAGCACGGCGCGCACTACGCGATCGGTGCTCTCGCGGTGATCCTCGCCGTCTCCATCGAGACCGAGGTGCACGAGGTCGTCACCGGGCTGATCGGTGTCGCGTTCATCGGCCTGGCGCTGGTGTCCTCCATCCGTTTCCGCGCGNAGGAGCGGAAGGCGGCGGCGAGCGACCCGGGCACCGGTGCCGACATCGCGGACGGCCCGGCCGACTCCGAGGGGCCGAGCATCGGGGACGGTGACGGCGTGCCGGCGGTCCGCACCCAGACCTGACGGCCGCCGGCCGCTCTTCGCCCGTCCTTATCTCACCGTCGCCACACCCACCAACCGCGAGGGAGCGGATCATGGGAATCGACTACAGCAAGCGACCCGCGGCGCCGGCGGCTGGACCACCGGTGTCGCTGAACAAGGTGACGCTCACCAAGTCCGCGCCGACCGTGTCGCTGAGCAAGCAGGGCGGCGGCGGCCGCCTGCACGTCAACCTCAACTGGAGTCAGAACGGCGCCGGCGGCGCCGGGGGCAAGGGCGGCTTCCTCAAGCGGGTGCTCAGCGCCGCGGGCGGTGGGGTCGACCTCGACCTCGCCTGCCTGTTCGAGCTGGCCGACGGCCGTTCCGGCGTCGTGCAGGCGCTGGGGAACGCGTTCGGCTCGTTCGACAATCCGCCCTACGTCCAGCTTGACGCCGACGACCGCACCGGCGCGGCGACCGGCGGCGAGAACCTGTACGTCAACCTTTCCCGGATCGCCGAGATCCGCCGCCTGCTGGTCTTCGCCTTCATCTACGAGGGGGCGGCTTCCTTCGACCAGGCGAACGCGGTGGTGACGCTGACTCCGGCGCAGGGGGCCCCGATCGAGGTCCATCTCGACGAGCGGGCGGGTGGTTCCCGCATGTGCGCCATCGCGCTGCTGACCAACACCGGCAACGACTTCAGCGTCAGCCGTGAGGTCCGGTACGTCGGCGGTCACCGTGAGCTGGACTCCGCGTACAACTGGGGGCTGAACTGGACTGCCGGCCGCAAGTGACCTGAATGTCATGGCTTGGCCCCGGTTGAGAGGATCGCCGGAAGGGTGCAGGCTGTGCGCAGTGTCCAGTGCCCGCGTTCCGGAATGATCCGTCCAGTGCCGCCTCCTGCCGGGGAAGGGCGTTACACCATGTTCCAGCCACGCCGCTCCTCCCGCACTGGACGTACCGGTGCCGGCTCCGGCCCCGCACCCTCGGACGAGGGGCGGGGCGGGGCCGGGGACACCTACCGGTGGTTCGCGCCCGATCCGCCGCCTGACCCCGCGGACGAGCAGGACGCCGGGCGGGGCGACGCCGACTGGGACGCGGCGGCGGACAGCACCGATCCGGGCCCCGGTGGATACCCCCGCCGTGGCCAGGTCGCCCCGGCGCCGGTCGCCCCGGTGCCGGTCGGGCGGCGCTCCGCCGAGCACGCCCAGGGCGGCCGGGAGTCGGTGTTCGCGCCGGAGAGCTACGAACGAGCCGGGTACGGCCCCCCGGAGGGAGCCGAGGATGCCGAGGCCCGGTACCGGCCCGGGTCGGCAGGCCCGAGCCACCGGGACGCCGCCTACCGGCTGCCCGCGTTCACCGGCGACGGGTACGACCCCACCGGGCGTCCTGACGACGCCGGCCGCTACGGCAGGACGGGTCGTTACGACGAGGCCGACCAGAACGGCGCGACCGGTCGCTACGGCGAGCCTGTGCACCCCGACGACCCGGAACGCTTCGACGACCCGGGCCAGCGGGACGGGACGGGGCAGCGCGGCGGGTACGAGGGCGCCGGTCGGCACGACGGCGACCCTCGGTACGGCGCTGCCGCTCGGGCCGGCGGGTACGAGGGTGCCGGCGGGTACGACGGTGCCGGCGGGTACGACGGTGCCGGCGGGTACGAGAGTGCCGGTAGGCAGGGTGGTGCCGGTGGTTACCGCGGTGCCGGCGGGTACCGCGAACCGGGAGCTTCTGAGGACCTGGACCGGTTCGGTGGCGCCGGGGACTACGACCCCGCGGGGGACTACGACGCCTCAGGGGACTACGACGCGGCTGGAGGTTACGGCGGCACAGGTGGCGAGTACGGCGCCGCCGGGCACGACGACGCCTTCCAGCGCGACGGCGGCGGTGCTGACGGCTATGGCGCTGACCGCTTCGGGGCGGCCGACGGGTACGGGGCCGACGGGTACGACGGGGCTGCCGGCTACCCCGCGCCCGGCCGGCCGGCCGATGCGCCCTACCCCTCTGATGCCGGCTACCCGGGTCCCGATGACACGGACACCGGCTACCCCGGGGACCAGCCATACCAAGGAGACGCTGACGACCTCCCACCGGTGCCCGCAAAGAAGATCGACTTCTTCCGGCGCGACGACTCGCCTCGTTCGGAGCCCGCGGTGCCGCTCGTGCCGCCGCCGACGGTGTCGGNCGACTTCGCGCAGGACAGTCGCGAGATCGCCCGCCCGGAGGCTTTCGACCTGCTGGACTACGAGATCCTCGGCGGAAGCGCCCCCCCGCGGGATGACCTCGCCCCGGCCAGGGATGGCCGAACGCCAGCTCGGGGTACCGCGGCCGCCGGAGCCGCCGTTGTCCCTGCCGACGGCGCCGGCGCCGAAGAGGCAGACTCCGGAGCTGTCGGCGCCGGAGCGGTCACGGATCCTGCCGCCGCGAACCCCTCGGCCCCGGGCACGGACGGCACCGTTTCTGACCGCACCGCCGTTTCTGACCGCACCGCCGTTTCTGACCGCGCCGCCGCTGCCGGCGCCGCCGACGAGCGCCCGGCCCCCGCGGTGGACCCGATGACGTCTTCGTCGCGGGTGCCGGCCACCGCCCTCCCGGGCCTGCGCGGCGCCGACACCGCGGGTGGAAGCGCCCCTGGCGGCGCCCACCCCGGGGAGCCGACCCTCGACCAGCGGGCGCTCGAGCGTCTTACCGAGCGGGTCGACGAACTCGTCCGCCTGCGCCGGCACGACGCCGAGCTCGTCGACCGGCTGCATGCGGAGAACGGCCGGCTGCGCGGCGGCGAACTGACCGAGGCGATCACGCCGTTGCTGCGTGGTCTGATCCGGCTCTATGACCAGATGAGCAGTCTCGGCGCCGAGGACGGGCAGAGCGTGGCGGGGATCCTGCGCAAGCAGCTGCTCCAGATCCTCGACCTGGCCGCGGATGTCCGCCCGTTCACCCCGGAGGTCGGTGATCCGTTCGATCCCGGCCGGTGCCTCGGCGTCCGCAGGGTCGACACGGACAGCCCGGCTCTGGACGGCACGGTCGCGCGGACGGTGCGGCCCGGTTTCCTGCGCGGCGAGTCGACAGTCGTCCGGCCCGCGGAGACAGAGGTCTACCGGTCGCGCTGAGTGCCGACGCGGGCCTCCGTCCGTGTCCGCGTGTGTCCGTATGTGTCCGTGTGGACACGTGTGGGCCTGCCTGGGGGCGGCCGGCTACAAGTACGCCTGACGGCCCCGTCATCATCATGAGGCAGACGCCGACGGGGACACCGCGGGCCGCGGGCTGTCGGTGGCAGCAGTCGTCAGCGGAAGGGAAGATCAGACGGTGGCAGGCACCAAGGTGTTCGGAATAGACCTGGGCACCACCTACTCGTGTATCGCCCAGGTCGACGAGTACGGCCGCCCGGACGTCATCCGCAACATCGAGTCGCAGCCGACGACTCCCTCCGCGGTCCTCTTCGACGCCGGCAGCGCGGGAATCACCGGCGGTGAGAGCGGTGAGAGCGGCGCCGGCGGTGAGAGCGGGGCCGCGGGCTCCTTCGTGGTGGGCTCGCAGGCCAAGCGCCAGGCCCGCATCCGTCCTGACGACGTCGCCCGGCTCGTCAAGCGGCACATGGGCACCTCGGACTGGCGGTTCGTCGCGCACGGCGTCGAGTACAGTGCCGCGTCGGTGTCGAGCCTGGTGCTCAAGGCCCTCGCCGCGGACGCGAAGCGCGCGACCGGGATACCGGTGACCGACGTCGTCATCACCGTCCCGGCCTACTTCGGTGACGAGGAGCGCAAGGCGACCAAGCTCGCCGGCGAGCTCGCCGGCCTCAACGTGGTCGACATCATCAACGAGCCGACCGCCGCCGCGTTCGCCTACGGGTTCGCCCAGGACGGGCAGTCCGCCTCCACCGTGCTCGTGTACGACCTGGGTGGCGGAACCTTCGACACCACGGTGATCCGGCTGGACGGCAACGACATCACCGTGGTCGCGACCGACGGCGACCACGAGCTCGGCGGCGCCGACTGGGACAACGAGATCGTCCGCTACCTGGCGCAGAAGTTCGTCGAGGAGCAGCCGGACGCGGGTGACCCGCTCGACGACGTCTACGACGAGCAGGAGCTGCTCACCGCGGCCGAGGACGCGAAGCTCGCGCTGTCCGGGCGGGAGAGCGTGGACGTCCTCGTCGTGCACGGCGGGCGGCGGTGCAGCGTCACGTTCACCCGCGCCACGCTGGAGGAGATCACCGGGCCGCTGTTGCAGCGCACCGTCGACCTCACCGGCTCGGTTCTGCAGCGGGCGAAGGAGAAGGGGGTCGACACCATCGACCTGTGCCTTCTCGTGGGCGGGATGAGCAAGCTGCCGGCGGTGGCCCGCCGCCTCGGCGAGGCGTTCGGGCTCACCTGCCGGCTCGCCGACCCCGACCTCGCCGTGGCCAAGGGTGCCGCGGTCTACGGGCAGAAGAAGGCGCTGGAGCGGGATGTCCGCGCCCAGCTGGTGGAGAGCGGGCGGCTGCGCCCGGACCAGCCGCTGGACGCGGCGGCGACGGGTGACCTGGAGGTCGCCGCGGCCGCGAGTGCCGCCGCCGCCGGGCTCACCACCTCCTCCGTGGTCGATCTGGTGCGCACCCGGGTGACGGACGTCACCTCCCGCGGCTTCGGGATCTTCGCGGAGGATCGCGGGACGGCGGTGGCGGCCTTCCTGGCCCACCAGAACGACGCCCTGCCGATCCAGGTGAAGCGCACCTTCTACACGATCTCGGACGACCAGGCGGAGGTCGACATCCGGGTCTTCGAGCAGGGCACCGGGGTCGAGTCGACGCGCATCCAGGACAACAAGGTGATCGTGGCCGGCGCGATCAGCGGCATTCCGGCCGGTCACCCCCGCGGCACACCGGTCGAGGTCACCTTCGAGATGGGGCGGGACCAGACAATCAAGGTCACCGCGACCCATGTCGGTGCCTCCGAGCCGCTGGTGCTGCGGGTCACCGCGGGCGTCGGCAGCGAGAGCATGAAGTCGGAGGAGTCGGCGAAGGTCAGTCTCCTCAAACAGCGGGACTGACCACTGCCGTGTCCGCGGACCAGGTTGGGGTCCGTACCCTCGTCCTGGAGCGGAGAGTCCCGGGCGGGCGTTCGGGCGTGCGGGCGGCGGCTAGCGAGGGTGGAGCGGTGAGCGCGGCATTCGACGGCAGCGGCTACCGGCGACGGGTCCTGGCTCCGCTGCGCGCCCGGACACCGGTGGACACCACCGACGCGTTCTGGATAGCGGATCTCGACCCGCGCGAGGAGCACACCGACTCGGAGGTGGCCGCCCAGCTCGCCCGGGTGATGGCGTTCCTGCAGCGGGAACGCAACTCGGCGAAGTACGCGGCGCTGGCGACCGAGCTCGTCCGCCGGCGCGCCGAGTGGGAGGCGCCGCTGCTGGACGGCGACCTCCGCGCGCGGCTGCGTCACCAGGTGCTGGAGGCCCGGCGCAGCGGTGACGCGGAACGGCTCGCCAAGGTCGACGGCTACCTCGTCACGCTGCGTGATCGTTTCGGGGGTATTCCGGCGTCCCGGGTGGACGGCCTGCGGCGGCTCGCCGCCGCCGCCGGTGTGCCCGGGCCGGCGTTCGACGCGCGGCTCGCCCGCGAGACCATCCTTCCCGACGGGGAGGGCGCCGGGGTGCGGGCACTGGCCCCCGAGGTCCGCAACCAGATCCGCCAGCGCCTGGCGGACCTGCGTGTGCTGCGCGGCGGGGACCAGCTCGGCACGGCGTCGCTGTGGGACTTCCTCGGCGTGGAGCCGGACGCCGGGCCGGAGCGCATCCGCGCCGCCTGGGAGGCGGTCGCCGCGGGCAACGCCCGCCGCCCGCACGACCGGGAGAAGACGCTGACGGCCGACCTGCTGGCGCTGGTGCGGTCCCGGCTGATCGAGAGCGACCCGGCGGCCTACACGGCGGGCCTGCTGGCCGATGTGGCGGACGAGCTGCGCCCCACCGTCGAGGAGCATGTGGTGCTCGACGGTGAGCTGACCGCGGTCGCCTACGAGGGCCTGGTCCGGGCGGCGCTGGCCGCCGGCGGCGGTCTCGGGGCGGAGCGGGTGAAGTCGGTCATCCTCGGCATCGCCCGCGATCTCGGCGCCCCGGTGAGCACCGGCGGCCCCGTCGACTACGTGCTGTGCCCCGGCTGTGGGCGTCCCGAGCCGGTCGGCGGTTCGCTCACCTGCCGGTACTGCGACGCGAAGCTGTACACCTCCTGCCCCGCGTGCGCCGCGCTCACCGAGGCGGCCGCGGTGACCTGCCGGCGATGCCGGCACAGCCTGCGGGAGGTCAGGGCGGCCGGTGACGCGCTGACCGCGGTGCGCCAGGCGCTGGAGGGCGGGCGGCCCCGGGAGGCCCGTGACGGGCTGGCCCGCCTCCGCGCCGCGCTCGCGGCGGCCGGTCCGGCTGCCGGCAACGGTGTGGCCGGGGCGGCGGACGAGCTTGAGTCGCTGGTGCGCGCGGCGCTGGGTGCCGCCGAGGCCGGCTGGCGCGCGCTGGCCGAGGAGCGCGCGACCCTGCGCCCGGACGCGGCGGTCGAGCGTGCCCGCTGGCTGGTGGCACGCGCCGCGGACATGCCGGGCCCGGACGGCCGTACGCCGGCGGAGGTGCTCGGTGAGCTGACCGCGGAGCAGGCGGTGATCCGGCGCCGGGTCGAGGCGGCCCGAGGGCTGCCACCGGACCAGCGGGAAGCCGCCCTCGTCGCGGTGCTGGCGACCGCGGCGGACAGCCGCGAGGCGCTGGCCGCGCTCGCCGCCCTGCCGCTGGAGCCGCCGACGGACGTGACCGCGGTGCCGGTGGACGGCGCCGTCGTGCTGCGGTGGCGGCCGTCCCCGTCCGCGGGGCCGGTCAGCTACAAGGTGGAACGGATCGTCGTGGAAGCCGGGTCCAGGCGGGTCGACCGGCAGCCCCTGGGCACGACGAGCTCCACCGAGCTCTCGGACGCGGGTGCCCCGGCCTGGGAGGCGGTGCGGCACGAGGTGACGGCGGTGTCCGGCGAGCGGCGGTCCCGCCCGGTGAGCACCGCGCCCGTGATCGCGGTACGCGACCTCACGGACCTGCGGGCCGAGGCGACTCCGGCCGGTGTCCGCCTCACCTGGCGGCCCGGCGGGCCGTCGGACACGGTGACGATCGAGCGGACGGTCGACCCGGGGTCCACCGCCGCCGCCCCGGCCCGGCGTGCCCGGGTCACCGGCGCCAGCTTCCTGGACCCGGATGTGCTGCCGGGCGCGGGTTATCACTACCGCGCGTTCGTCGAGTACGTCGACGTCGACGGCAGCCCCGCGCGGACGGCGGGGGCCCAGACGACGTTCGGCGTCGTCGCCCGCCCACGGCCGGTTACCGACCTGATGATCGGCACCGAGGACGACCAGGTCTCGTTGCGCTGGACCGCGCCGGCCACGGGGGAGGTGCGGGTCTACACCGTGCCGGTGCCGACCACCGCCGCCGCGGGCTCCGGACCGCTGGCCCTGCTGGGGCCGGAAGGCACCCAGCTGCCGCTCACCGAGCTGGTGCCGCCGCTCAGGCTGGTCGGCGCGAGCCGGAACGGGCATCTGCGGGACGCCGCCGCTCCGCCTGACGCCGGTACCGGTGAGCTGATCTACGTGCCGGTCACGGTCTCCGGCGACCTGGGTGTCGTCGGCCGGTCCGTGCGTCACCGGGTGGCCGCCGCTGTGCCCGCCTTCTCCGCCGGCCCCGCCTTCTCCGCCGGCCCCGCGGCCGCCGGCCTGCCCGGGTCCGCCGGGATACCCGGCGTCCCCGGGCACTTCGGTGCGACGTCAGCACCGGCGACGCCCTCGTCCACCTCGTTCGCCGCGCCGGTCTCCGCTGGTTATGGGCCCGGCCAGGATGTCCTGCCGCAGCTCGGGGGCCCGCTGCCGGCCCTCTCGCCGGGCACCCAGCCGGTGGTGATCGACGTCATGCCGCCTCCGGCCCCGGCGGTCGCCGCGGTACCCGCGGCGGCGGCCTCCACGGCGCCGGCATCGCCCCCCCGAACGCAGCCGCCGGCGCCCGCGCCGATCTCCCGGCCGCAGGCATCGCCGCCGCCACCGCCGCCACCGCCGCAGACACCGCCACCGCCACCGCCGCCGCCGCAGACACCGCCGCAGACGCTGGCCGCACCGCAGACGCTGGCCGCACCGCAGGCACCGGCGCCGCCATACGGTTCGGCTCAAGCCCCGGCGCCGGCTCCGCCGCCCGCACCAGGTCACCCCCCGGTCGCGGCTCCGGCACCGGGGCCGCTGCCGCCGCCCTCGCCGAGCGTGTCCGCGCCGGACCTCACCGACCTGACCTCGGTTTCGTACTCCGTGGCGAAGGCCGGCTGGCGGCGGCGGCGGGTACTGCGGGTCCAGGTTCGCTCCACCGGGCCGACGCCCCGGCTCGTGCTGGTCGCCCGGCCCGGTGAGGAGCCGCCCGGCGCCCCGGCCGAGGGGCAGGTGCTCGCCGACCTGGAGGCCGGTCCGAGCTCGGGTTCGTGGACCATGGAAGTAACGCTGGAGGGCGCCCAGCTGCCGTGGGGGGTCAGGCTTCTGCCGGTGGTGACGCCGGAGGGGCCGGCGGTGTGGGTCGACCATCCTGAGGACGCCCAGCTCGTCATTCGCTGAGAGTTCGTCCGAACCGAGAAGGAATTCTCCGCAGCGCACCCACTCGATCAGGCCGGGCCTGGTCAAGGGCCAGTTGTGTATCCGTTACTTAAACTCACGGTAAGCGGATGGTAGGTGCCGGTGGGTTTTCCCGGCAACGCGCCGGATATTTCCCGGTAGGACCACCCCCGTTCTGGTTAGTCCCTTACGATGAGGCACGTCAGTCGAATGTAGTGCGGCCGGATTCTTCCCGATCCGGCACGCGAAGCCGGAGATTCGGACGGACGCCGTCGGCTCTGGCACCGACGCGGCGCGCTGGGCCCTCACCAGGACGGTGGCGGGCTCGGAGGGGACGAGCCGCGGGCGGCCCTTGTCGGTCCGTCGTGTGCCGGACCGTTGTCCGTCGATGATCCATGCCACGACCGAAAGGCGGCACGCGAGCATGGCCTCGACAACCGGCGGCCGACCGACCCCTCGGGTCGACCGTTCATCCCGAGCCGGGTCCTGCCGGCGTTCCAGAGCTGTCTCCCTGTTCGGCCCGTGGGAGCTGTTCGGCCTGTGGGAGCGGCGCCGCCGCGGCCGGCTCGGCCGCGGGCCGCGGCTGAGCCTGACCGCCGCGTTCGCCCTGTTGCTGCCGTTGGCGCTGGTGGCGCCCGCCGGCGCGGCCCCCACCAGCACCAAACCGAGCCCGACCCGGCCGGCCGGCCCGGAGGGTGCCGGCGGCGCCGAGGGCGCGGGCGGCCAGGAGGTACCCGTCACCGGCCTGACGGCGGGGCCGGCGGCGACCGGGGCACCGACCCTCACCGTGGTGCTTTTCGACGGTGACATCGTGCTCGCGGGCGGCCGTGGCTTCAGCCCCGGCAAGGACGTCGCCGTCACCGCCGCCACCGCCGACCTCGGCGGATCCGCGACGGCCCGGGCTGGGGCGGACGGCCGGTTCATCCTCGGATTCCAGGTGCCCGCCGGTTTCTCCGGCCGGGTGACGGTCACCGCCCGGCAGGACTCGCTGGAGGCGAGCGGCACCCTCGATGTCGTCGAGACGGAGCTGGTCGCCGCGGACCAGGCGGGGGAACCGGAAGCGGATCCGGCGGAGGACCCGGCAGAGGACCGGGTGGTCTCGGCGCCGACCACCCCGGCCACTTCGACCCCGGCCACTTCGGCTCCGGCCACCTCGGCTCCGACCGCTTCCGCGGCGCCCCGTCCGTCCGCGAGTGCGTCGGCCGGTGGCGGGTCGCGTTCGGGTGCCGGTGCGCCCACCACCAGTAGCGTCGGGAAGTTCTCCGGTCTGCCCTGGATGTCGGGTGTCTACCCGTCGCACGTCCTGGCGCAGGTGCTGTCCTTCGGGAACTGGCGCGGGCGGGCGAACGACATCGCGCATGTGTTCACCGTCCGTAGCAAGGGCTGGTCGGCGATGGTCGAGCCCCGCTGGCCGCTGGACCTGTACAAGAACTTCCCCGGCAAGCTGGTCATCAGCCAGCCGACGTTCCCGAAGGGGCAGGGCAGCAACGCGGCCTGCGCCCGCGGCGAGTACGACAAGTACTGGAAGACCTTCGGTACCTTCCTGAAGAACAACGGGCGCGCCGACTCGATCGTGCGAATCGGGTGGGAGTTCAACGGAACCTTCATGTACTGGCATGCGGACAATGCCGGTACGGAATTCCGCGACTGCTTCCGCAAGATTTCTACGGCCATTCGGTCCACTGATCCGGAAGTGAAGATCGACTGGACCTTCAACGCGCACAGCTCACCGGTGCCGAAGACCGGTACGCCGTGGGCCGCGTATCCCGGCGACGAATANGTCGACTACGTGGGTATCGACTCCTACGACTGGTACCCGCCCTCCCGCAACGAGGCCGAGTGGAACAAGCAGTGCAACACCCCGAACGGTCTGTGCTACCTGATCAACTTCGCCCGGGAGCACGGTAAGAAGGTCGGCGTCGGGGAGTGGGGTGTGGCCTCCTGCAGCCGCGGCGGCGGCGGTGACAACGCCTTCTACATCCAGAAGATGTTCGACACGTTCTCTAAGAACACCGACGTGATGGCGTACGAGGCGTACTTCCACGACGCCGCGCCCGGGAACGTCTGCTCGACCATCCAGAACGGCGGCCAGAACCCGAAGGCCGGGTCGCTGTACAAGAAGCTGTTCGGGTCTGCCTGAGGCTGGTCTGCCGCAGGCTGACCGTCTGGCCGGGTCCGCCTGATCTCGGCCTGGCCTGATCTCGACCTCGCCTGATCTCGGCGGTACAGGCCGCCGCCCCGAGTCTCGGGGCGGCGGCCTGTTTGCCTTCGGACAGACAACTGTCCACCTGGCCGTCGTGTGATGTTCTGTCCCGGATGTCACGGGACGCGGGGTACCGTCGGCGGCAGGTGTTCTGCGCTGTGCCGGTGCCCCGTGACCTGCGCTGCCGCACGCTCCGGAGCGGGAGAGCCCCGCCTGCTCCGGGCGCCGTGGGTGGATCTGATCGTCGGACCGTCTTGACAGGAGCGCACCGCTTGCGTCACTTCAGCTTCCTTGACGGGCAGGTCGCCGGGGCGCTGTTCCATCGCGCTCCGCAGGAGATCGTGGCCGCTGACGACCGCCGGCTCGTGGCGACCGCGCTCGGCGCCACCCTCTACGCCCCCGGTACCCGGCCCTGCCTGGCCAGGGATGTCCGGCGGCAGGTGGCCGCCGGTGTGACCTCGATGGTTCTCTGCCTGGAGGACGCCATCGCCGATCACGAGGTGGCCGACGCCGAGGCGAACGTCATCGCCGCGCTGGAGGATCTCGGCCAGTGCCCGCCGGCCTGCGGCGACGGTCCGCCGATGCTGTTCGTCCGGGTACGTGCGATCGCGCAGATGCCGGCCCTGCTGGCGCGTCTGAGCGGGCCGGGCCGAGCCCTGCTGGCGGGATTCGTGTTGCCGAAGTTCGGAATCGAGAACGGTGATCCGGCGCTGGACGCGGTGCTGCGCGGCTCGGAACTGCTCGGCCGCCCGCTGTGGGCCATGCCAGTGCTCGAAAGCCCGTCGGTGATCTACCGCGAATCCCGGGTGGCGGCATTGACCGGCGTCCGCGACCTGATCGACAAACACGCGGACAACGTGCTCGCCGTGCGGCTCGGGGCGACAGATCTCTCCGGGCTGTTCGGGCTTCGCCGCGACCGCGATCTCACCATTTACGACATCGCTGTTGTCCGGGACTGCATCGCTGACATCGTGAACATCTGCGCCCGTGGCGGTGACCATGTTGTCACCGGGCCGGTATGGGAGTACTTCGCGCAGCCCGAGAGACTGTTCGTCAGTGCACTGAGAGTGACGCCGTTCGAAGGGGCGGACCTGGTGCACGGCAGCGGGCGGGGTGCGCGGATCCGATCCGAACTGGTGTCGGCCGACCTCGACCGGCTGATCCGGGAGGTCGTCCTGGACAAGGCGAACGGGCTGATCGGCAAGACGGTGATCCATCCGAGCCATGTGCCGGCGGTGCACGCGCTGTACGTCGTCACCCAGGAGGAGTACGAGGACGCGGAGGTGGTTCTTGCGGGCGACGCGGGCGGGGTCCGGGCCAGCAGTTACGAGAACAAGATGAACGAGCTGCGCCCGCACCGGCTGTGGGCGGAGGCCGTGCGGCGGCGGGCTCGGGCGTTCGGCGTGCTCCGGGAGGGCCTGACGTTCGTCGACGTCCTCGCCGCGACCCAGGACGCGCTCCGATGACCGCCGTGGCCCGCGGGGGACCGCACCGGAGCGGGACACCGGCGGCTTCCCCGGCCCCGGCCCCGGCCCCGGCCCCGGTCCCGGTCCCGGTCCCGGCCCCACTCCCGTCCGACCCGGACTGGCTGTGGGAGGAACTGGGCCTGCGGGTGGAGATCCGCGGACACAACCTCGACCGGCTCGGCCCTGACCGGCTCGGCCTCAGTGGTCTGGAGGCTGGCGGGCGGGACTCCGCGGGGCATGCGCTGCGCCGTCTCGTGGGCCTGGCGCTGCGCCGCAATCCCCGGCGGGCGCATCTGCTGGTCAGCCGGGTTCTCGGCAAGCACCTTCCGGTGCCGCCGGCAGCGGCCCTCGACGCCGGTGCCCGCCTGGCCGCGCTCGTGCGCGCGCTGCCCGAGCCGGGTCACTGGTCCGGCCCGGGACCGGCGGCGGCCGAGGTACCGCTCGTCATCGGCTACTGCGAGACGGCGACGGCCCTCGGCCACTGCGTCTCCGACGGCCTCCCCAACAGCCATTACCTGCACACGACGCGCCGTCGGGTCCCCGGCCACAGCCCGTTGCTGGAGTTCGTGGAGTCCCACTCGCACGCGACGCACCACTGGCTCATGCCGGCGGATCCCGAGGTGCTGACCCGCCCGGGTCGGCTGCTGCTCGTCGACGACGAGCTCTCCACCGGCCGGACCGCGCTGGGCACCATCCGGATCCTGCACGCGTTCGCCCCCCGGACGGACTACGCGGTCGCGGCGCTGGTCGATGCCCGCCCCCCGGCGGCCCGGGCGGCCTTCGAAGCGCTCGCCGCCGAACTGGGCGTGCGGCTGGACGTCGTCTCGCTGGTCGCGGCCACCGTGGCGGTGCCCGAGGACGTGGCCGCCCGCGCCGCCGGCATCCGCGGCCGGCTCGACACCCGCGCAGCGTCGGGCGGTGCCGATCCGCTGGCCGCCGGTGCCGCGGAACCGCCGGGTGCCAGCGCGGCGGTGCCGTCCAGCGCGGCGGTGCCGTCGAGCCCCACGGGGGCCGTGACCCACGTCACGGTGAGCTGGCCGGCTGGCCTGCCGGACGGAGCGCGTCACGGCTGGTCCCAGCGGACCCGGGAACGGCTCACCGCCGAGCTCCCCGCCGTGGCCGGCCAGGTACTGGCGGGGATGCGCGCGGGCGGCGGATCGGAGCCGGCGCGCGGGGGCGAGATCCTGGTCCTGGGTACGGAGGAGCTGATGTACGTGCCGATGCGCCTGGCGGACAGCCTGGCCCAGGTGAGCGGCCGGTCGGTCGTCTACCAGTCGACCACCCGGTCACCCGTCCACCCGCTGGACGTGGACGGCTGCGCGATCCGGTCGTCGCTGACCTTCCCCGCGCCCGACGACCCGGAGCGGGTCAGCCACGTCTACAACGTGACCCCCGGCCGCTACGAGGACATCGTGGTCGTCGTGGACTCCGGCCTGGACGGCCTGGGCCCGGTGCCCGCCGGTCCCGCGCTGGACGGCCTGATCGGCGCGCTGCGCACCTGCGCGCCGGTGACCGTGGTGACCATTCCCTGCTACGTGCCGGCGGACGGCGGGCACCAGGAGCGTGCCGAGTGACTCGCACCAGCCGCGGCGGCCGGCCGCTGATCGGTTCCGGTTCCTACCTGCCGGAGGACGTCACCTTCCTGCTCACCGACCTGAGCGCCGCGAACCTCGAACGGCCCACGGAGGACCGTGAGGAGGGGTTCCAGTCCGGCCGGCACTACTCCGAGGACCTGCCGGTCGAGTTCCAGCCGGACGCCGCCTACCTGGACATCTACCGGCAGGCGCTGGACCGCTCCGCACGGCGGGTGGCGCTGGCCACCGGCGTCGTGGCCGAGCTGGTCCGGCACACCAAGCCGGCGCCGGTGCTCGCCTCGATCGCCCGCGCGGGCACGCCCATCGGCATCCTGATGCGGCGCTGGTACCGGTTCCGCCACGGCCTGGACGTCCCGCACTACGCGATCTCGGTCATCAAGGACCGGGGGGTGGACCACAACGCGCTGCGCCACATCACCGAGCGGCACGACCCCGCCGCGGTCCAGTTCGTGGACGGCTGGACCGGGAAGGGCGTGATGACCAGGGTGCTGGCCGAGGCGGTGGGCGGGCTCGGCCTGGACGACACCCTGGCCGTGCTGGCCGACCCGGCCAGATGCGTGCCGCTGTACGGCACCCGGGACGACTTCCTGATCCCCAGCGCCTGCCTGAACTCCACGGTGAGCGGGCTGGTCAGCCGCACGGTGCTCAACGCCGAGCACATCGGCCCGGACGACTTCCACGGGGCGAAGTTCTACCGCGAGCTCGCGGAGCACGACCTCTCCCGGCACTTCGTCGACACGATCGTCGACCGGTTCGACGAGGTCGCCGACGAGGTGGACCGCGAGTGGCCCCGGCTGTGGTCCGCCGACCGGACGCCGACCTGGGAGGGCTGGGCGGCGGTCGAGCGCATCGCGGCCCAGTTCGACATCCCGGACGTGATCATGGTCAAGCCCGGGGTCGGGGAGGCGACCCGGGTGCTGCTGCGCCGGGTTCCGTGGCGGATCCTGGTCGCCCCCGACCGCCTCGGCGAGCTAGCGCACGTGCTGGCGCTCGCCGAGGCGCGGGGTGTGCCGGTGGAGGAGATGGCCGGCCTGCCGTTCTCCTGTGTCGGGCTGGTCCGGCCGGTCCGTGCCGAGGCGCGGCCGGTGTTCCACACCCCGGCGGCGCGCTGGCGGCCGGTGGCGCCGTGACCGCGCTGCTCGCCTGCGACCTCGACCAGACGCTGATCTTCTCCCGGCACCATTTCCACCTCGTGCCCGGCGTGCCCGAGCCCGAGATCGCCCTGGTCGAGCGGATCGACGGCGTCCCGTCCGCGTACTCCAGCGCCGCGAGCCTGCGGTTGCTGGCGGCACTGCACCGGACGGCGGTGTTCGTTCCGGTCACCACCCGCACGCTCGCCCAGTACCAGCGGATCGATCTCGGGGTGCGGCCCCGGTACGCCGTCGCGGCCAACGGCGGGCACCTGCTGGTCGACGGTGTTCCCGACCCGGCCTGGGCGGCGGAGGTCGCGGCGCGGCTCGCGGGGGCGTGCGCGCCGCTGGCCGAGATGGCGGCGCTGGCCGGTGAGCTCGGCGCCGAGGAGTGGGTGCGCCTCGTCCGGGAGGCCGACGGCCTGTTCGTCTACCTGGTCGCGCACACCCGGGAGGCGATCCCGGACCTGACCCGGGTCGCCGAGCGGGTGGCCGCCGGCGGCTGGGCGCTGTCCCGCCAGGGCCGCAAGGTCTACCTGGTGCCGGAGCCGCTGACCAAGCAGACGGCGGTGGCCGAGGTGGCCCGCCGGGCCGGTGCCACCCGGGTGTTCGCCGCCGGCGACTCCGTCCTCGACCTGCCCATGCTGACGGCGGCCGACCGGGCCGTCCGGCCGGCGCACGGCGAGCTGCACGAGCAGGGCTGGCAGGCTCCGCACCTCACCGTGACCGGTGCCCGTGGGCTGCTGGCCGCCGACGAGCTGCTGGGCCTGCTTGACGCCTGGGTGCGTTCCCCGTGCACCGCCGCACCGTCCACTGCCGCACCGTCCACTGCCGCACCGTCCACTGCCGCACCCGTCCAGCCGTGACCTGACCGTCCAGCCGGGACCCGCCCGGGCATCGTGCGTGTCCTGACCGTGCACCGTGCCGGGACGCCCTTTTCGTGCTCGGCCACGCACGTACGGTGGGCGGTGGGCACCCTCGACGGCTCTGGGAGCCGACGGGCTTCCGTGATACACCGGTGAAACCGGGGTGATCGCGCTGTCGGGGCCTTCGCCGACGTGGGCCGATGTGGGAGGAACGCGTGACCGTGACAGGTGCGGCTGCAGGTGGCGGGGGCGGGGCGGACGGCGCCGGCCTGGCGGCGGAGCTGGAACGGCTGCTGACCGTCGAGCGCTTCGAGCCGCCGGCCGGCTTCGTCCCGCGCCAGCCGGAGGACGCCGACGCGGCAGCGGCCGCCGCCGACCCGCTGCAGTTCTGGGCGGGTAAGGCACGTGACCTGCTGACCTGGGACAAGCCGTTCACCCGGGTGCTCGACGACACGAACCCGCCGTTCTACCGGTGGTTCGACGACGGCGAGCTCAACGTCTCCGCGAACTGCCTGGACCGGCATGTCGCCGCCGGCCTGGGGGAGCGGGTGGCGTACCACTGGCGCGGCGAGGAGGGCGAGCGCCGGGACGTCACCTACGCCGAGCTGCTCGCCGAGACGCAGCGGCTGGCCAACGGGCTGCGCTCGCTGGGTGTGGCCCCCGGCGACGTGGTCGGCATCTATCTGCCGATGATCCCCGAGGTCGCGGTGGCGATGCTCGCCTGCGCGCGCATCGGCGCGGTCCACAACGTGGTCTTCGGCGGGTTCGCGGCCTCCGCGGTGCGGGAGCGGATGGAGGTCTCCGAGGCCAAGGTGCTGATCACCGTGGACGGCGCGCGCCGCAAGGGGCGCACGGCCGCGGTGAAGGCGGGCGTGGACGAGGAGATGGGCGACCTGCCGACGCTGGGGCATGTCGTGGTCGTCCGCTCGACCGGTCCCGTCGGCGGGGCCGAGACCCCGATGACTCCGGGGCGTGATGTCTGGTACCACGAGCTGCTGGCGGCGGCCGAGGCGGAGTGCCCGCCGCTGCCGGTCTCCGCCGAGCACCCGCTGTTCATCCTCTACAGCTCGGGGTCGACGGCGAAGCCGAAGGGCATCCTGCACACCACCGGCGGGTACCTGCTCGGCGCCACGTACACCCATCGCGCGGTCTTCGATCTCGATCCNGGCAGCGATGTCTACTGGTGCTCCGCCGACGTCGGCTGGATCACCGGCCACTCCTACATCGTGTACGGACCGCTCTCCAACGGCGTGACGAGCGTGATGTACGAGGGTGCGCCGGACTATCCCGACTACGACATCTGGTGGCGGCTGATCGCCGAGTACCGGGTGACCGTCTTCTACACCGCGCCGACGGCGATCCGGGCGTGCATCAAGTGGGGCGCGCAGTACCCGGCGCGGCACGACCTGTCATCCCTGCGGATTCTCGGTTCGGTGGGCGAGCCGATCAACCCGAAGGCGTGGCTGTGGTACCACCAGGTGATCGGCGGCGGGCGCTGCCCGATCGTCGACACCTGGTGGCAGACCGAGACCGGCTCGATCATGATCTCCCCGCTCCCGGGTGTCACGGCGACCAAGCCCGGCTCGGCGACGAGACCGCTGCCCGGGATCACGCCCGCGCTGCTGTCCGAGGACGGCCGGCCGGTGACCGAGGGCACCGGCATCCTGGTGCTCACCAGTCCGTGGCCGTCCATGCTGCGCACGCTCTACCGCGACGACGAACGTTTCGTGCAGACGTACTTCTCCCGCTTCGGGCCGCGGACCTACGTGGTCGGCGACGCCGCCCGGCTCGACGCCGACGGGTACTACTGGATCATCGGCCGGATCGACGACGTGATCAACGTGTCGGGGCACCGGCTGTCCACCGCCGAGGTCGAGTCGGCGATCGTCTCGCACGAGGCGGTCGCCGAGGCGGCCGTGGTCGCCCAGGCGGACGAGGACACCGGTCAGGCGATCGTCGCCTTCGTCACGCTGCGCGGCGGGCGGGTCGGTGACGACGCGATGATCGACGAGATTCGTGACCACGTCGCCCACCGGATCGGCAAGCTGGCCCGTCCCCGCCGCGTGATCTGGGCCGACGACCTGCCCAAGACCCGCTCCGGCAAGATCATGCGGCGGCTGCTGCGGGACGTCGCCGAAGGCCGGGAGCTCGGCGACGTCACGACACTTCGGGATCCGGCCGTGATGTCGGCACTGGCGGCAAAGGTGGCCTCCGCCCCGGACGAGTAGCCGTTCCGAGGGGGTCGGGAGCAAGTTGTTACGGCTCTTTCCGCGACGCGCCCAACCCGCGTGTGGCGAGTTCATGCACCGTGTTTAGGCTTCCCGTTTCGTGAGAGCGCTGCGCCGATTCACTGTCCGTGCCCAGCTCCCCGAGCAGCTCGCTGCGCTGGGAGAGCTGGTCCTGAACCTTCGCTGGTCGTGGCACCCGGAGACGCTCGACCTGTTCGAGTCCGTCGATCCGGAGCTGTGGCGGACCTGCAAGGGCGATCCCGTCCGCCTGCTCGGCGAGGTCGACCACGACCGTCTCGTGGCGCTCTCGGCTGACCGGAAGTTCCTCCGCCGGCTCTCCGACGCCGCCGAGGACCTGCAGGACTACCTGACCACCGACCTCTGGTACCAGAAGCAGGCGAACCCGGACGCCCCGCGCGCGATCGCCTACTTCTCGCCGGAGTTCGNCATCACCGAGGTCCTTCCGCAGTATTCCGGCGGTCTCGGCATCCTGGCCGGGGACCACCTGAAGACCGCCAGCGACCTCGGGGTGCCGATCATCGGTGTCGGCCTGCTCTACCGGGCCGGCTACTTCGTCCAGTCGCTGTCGCGGGACGGCTGGCAGCAGGAGCGCTACCCCGGGATCGACCCCCACGGCCTGCCGCTCACCCAGCTCACCGACGCCGACGGTTCCCCGGTGAAGGTCGCGGTCGGACTCCCCGAGGGCCGCACGCTGCACGCGCAGATCTGGAAGGCGCAGGTCGGCCGGGTGCCGCTGCTGCTGCTGGACTCCGACGTCGAGGACAACTCCTCCGCCGAGCGCAGTGTGACCGACCGGCTCTACGGCGGCGGGACGGACCATCGCCTGCTGCAGGAGATGCTGCTGGGCATCGGGGGCGTCCGGGCGCTGCGCGCCTACGCGGCGGTCACCGGCACGCCCGCGCCGGAGGTCTACCACACCAACGAGGGGCACGCGGGCTTCCTCGGGCTGGAGCGCATCCGCGAGCTGACGGAGACCGGCCTGAGCTTCGACGAGGCGCTGGAGGCGGCCCGCGCCGGCACGCTGTTCACCACGCACACACCCGTGCCGGCCGGCATCGACCGGTTCCCCAAGGACCTGGTGGCCCACCACTTCGGCGGTGACAACAGCTGGCCCGGCGTCCCCGTCGAGCGGGTGCTGGAGCTCGGCGCCGAACCCGACCCGAACGTGTTCAACATGGCCCACATGGGCCTGCGGCTGGCCCAGCGCTCCAACGGCGTCAGCAGCCTGCACGGCATCGTCAGCCGGGAGATGTTCGCCGCGCTGTGGCCCGGGTTCGACCACGGCGAGGTGCCGATCGGCTCGGTGACCAACGGCGTGCACGCACCGACCTGGGTGTCGCGGTCCATCGTGGAGCTCGCCGACCGCCAGACCGGCCCCGGCCTGCTCAGCGGGGACGCCGCCGGGTTCGCCCAGTTCGACCGGGTGTCCGAGGAGGCGATCTGGGCGACCCGGCGGGAGCTGCGCGAGCAGCTCGTCGCCGAGGTCCGGCGGCGGGTGCGCGCCTCCTGGCTCCAGCGCGGGGCCGCGCCCGGCGAGCTGGACTGGGTGGAGTCGGTGTTCGATCCCGACGTGCTCACGATCGGCTTCGCGCGCCGGGTGCCGTCCTACAAGCGCCTGACTCTGATGCTGCGGGACTCCGAACGCCTCAAGCGGCTGCTGCTGCACGCCGAGCGCCCCGTCCAGATGGTCATCGCCGGCAAGGCACACCCGGCGGACGACGGCGGCAAGATGCTCGTCCAGCAGATCGTGCAGTTCACCGACAACCCGGCGGTGCGGCACCGGATCGTCTTCCTGCCCGACTACGACATCNGGATGGCCCGGTTCCTCTACGCCGGGTGCGACGTCTGGCTGAACAACCCGCTGCGCCCGCTGGAGGCCTGCGGCACGTCCGNGATGAAGGCGGCGCTGAACGGCTGCCTCAACCTGTCCATCCGGGACGGCTGGTGGGACGAGATGTTCGACGGCCACAACGGCTGGGCGATCCCGACCGCCGACGGCGTGGAGGACCCCGACCGGCGGGACGACATCGAGTCGGCGGCCCTGTACGACCTGCTGGAGAACACCGTCACCGACCGCTTCTACGACCGGGCGGTGCCGGCCGCGCACCCGCCGCGGTGGACGGCGATGGTCCGGCACACCCTGTCGACGCTGGGCCCGCAGGTGCTCGCCACCCGCATGGTGCGGGAGTACGTCGAGCGCTACTACGTCCCCGCCGGGGTGTCCGCCCGCCGGGTGGCGGAGCGGGACCTGGCGGGTGCCCGGGACCTCGCCGCCTGGAAGCGGCGGGTGCGGGACGGCTGGTCGGGTGTGCGGGTCCTCAACGTCGACTCCGCGGGGCTCGGTGACACCCCCCAGGTGGGCCAGTCGCTGGTCGTCCGGGCGACCGTGGACCTCGGCGGGCTCGAGCTCGACGACGTCGACGTGATCGCCTCCTACGGGCGGGTGGACGAGACGGACCGCATCCTCGCCCCGGGCACGCTCTCGCTCAGCGAGGTGGGCGAGGGCGAGGGCGGCCACGGCCACCGATTCGAAGGCACGATCCCGCTCGGCCGGACCGGGCCGTTCGGCTACACCGTGCGGGTGCTGCCGCGGCACCCGCTGACCGCGAGCCCGGCCGAGCTCGGCCTGGTCACCAACCCCTGACCGCGCCCCGGCCCGCGCCGGTCGCCGGACGCCGGACGCCGGTCCCGACCGGGAACCGGGACCGGTGCGGGCCGGTTCAGGGCTGGGTGGGCAGCGCCCGCAGAACCAGGACGGAGTGGCCGGGCACCCGCAGCGTCTCCCCGGCGGCCGCCGTCCACCGGGGTTTGCCGATCGTGTCCGGGAACCCGGCGAGATCGTCCTCGGCGGTGTCCAGCAGGAGCTCGTAACCGGCCGACCACGGCGCGCCCGGCAGGACGACCGGGCCCTCCGCCGCATCCGGACGGATCACGAGCAGCAGGCTGCCCCCGCGGACCGGCTCGCCGGCCGGGTCGGTCCACTCGATCGCGCTTCCGGCCAGGTGTGCCACCAGGATCGCCACCTGCGGCGCGTTCCAGTCCGCCGGTGACATGACGGCGCCGTCCGCCCGGAACCAGGTGATGTCGGGCAGCGCGTGTTCGTCCGCCGTGCCACCGCGGAAGAACCGCTCCCGGCGCAGGACGGGGAACTCCCGGCGCAGCTGGTTGAGACCGCTGACGAGGGTGATCAGTGCGGGGTCCGGGCCGGCCGGGTCCGCCGCCGGAACATCACCGGTCCCGGTCCCGGTCCCGGTCCCGGTCCCGGAATCGGTGCCGGTGCCGTCCGGCCAGGCCAGCCAGGAGACCGCGTTGTCCTGGCAGTAGGCGTTGTTGTTGCCCCGCTGCGAACGTCCCAGCTCGTCGCCGGCGAGCAGCATGGGCACCCCGGCCGACAGCAGGAGCGTGGCGAGCAGCGCGCGGCGGACCCGCCGGCGGGCGGCGAGGATCTCCGGGTCGTCGGTGGGGCCTTCCACGCCGAAGTTCGCCGACCGGTTCTCCGACTCGCCGTCCCGGTTGCCCTCGAGGTTGGCCTCGTTGTGCTTCTCCCGGTAGGAGACCAGGTCCGCCAGCGGGAACCCGTCGTGCGCGGTGACGAAGTTGACCGAGGCCCAGGGCCGGCGCCCGCCGTGCTCGTACAGGTCGGAGGAGCCGGTGATCCGGTAGCCGAGATCCGCGACCCGGCCGGTGCGCCCGCTGAAGATGTCGCGCAGCGTGTCGCGGAACCGGCCGTTCCACTCCGCCCACGGCGCCGGGAACGCCCCCACCTGGTAGCCGCCCCACCCCAGGTCCCACGGCTCGGCGATGAGCTTGACCGCGCTGAGCAGCGGGTCGACGTGCAGCGCGGTGAGCAGCGGTGCCGCCGGGTCGTAGCCGTCGGGCGCGCGGGCGAGCGCGGTGGCGAGATCGAAGCGGAACCCGTCGACCCCCATCTCGGACACCCAGTGGCGCAGCGAGTCGCAGATCAGCTGGACCCCGTACGGGGACGTCGCGTCGACGGTGTTGCCGCAGCCGGTCACGTCCCGGTACCGCCGTGGGTCGTTGGGCTCAAGGCGGTAGTACGCCCGGTTGTCCAGCCCGCGCAGGCTCAGTGTGGGGCCGCGTTCGTTGCCCTCGGCCGTGTGGTTGTAGACGACGTCCAGCAGCACCTCGATGCCCGCGTCGTGCAGCGCGGCCACCATCGAACGGAACTCGCCGACCGGGTCGCCCGTGGCCGCGTAGCCCGGGTGCGGGGCGAAGAAGGCCAGCGTGTTGTAGCCCCAGTAGTTGGTGAGGCCCTGCTCCAGCAGCGCCGTCTCGGAGACGTGGGCGTGCACGGGCAGCAGCTCGACGGCGGTGACGCCGAGACCGCGCAGGTGGTCGAGGACCGCCGGGTGGGCCAGGCCGGCGTAGGTGCCGCGCAGCTCCGCGGGCACCGCCGGGTGCAGCCGGGTGAACCCGCGCACATGCAGCTCGTAGACGACGGTGTCGGCCCAGGGCGTGGCCGGCCGGTTCGCCGTGGGGTCGGGGCCGGCGGGCGGCCCGGTGACGACGCCCTTGGGTACGTACGGTGCGGAGTCGCGGTCGTCGGGGGCCAGCCCGTAGGGGTCACCCTCGGCATACCCGTACACGGCGGGATGCGGCACCAGCCCGCCGGCCACCTGACGTGCGTAGGGGTCCAGCAGCAGCTTCGCCGGGTTGTAGCGGGCGCCGCGGTCCGGGGCGTACGGACCGTGCGCGCGCAGACCGTAGAGCTGCCCGGGCCGGACGCCGGGCAGGTACCCGTGCCAGACGCCGCCGTCCCGCTCGGGCAGCCGGTGCCGGGTCTCGCCGGCTCCGGTCGGGGTGTCGAACAGGCAGATCTCCACCGCCTCGGCCCGCGGGGCAGCGACGGCGACATTGATCCCGGCCCCGTCCCAGCGAACGCCGAGTGGCTGGGCCGCGCCGGGACGGATCATGGCTTCGACGCTAACCCGGCGGGCCCGGCAGGTCCCGAAAACGCCTCCCGCGCCGGTCGCAAGTGACCTGCATCACTTTGGGTCGGCGACGTGCTGCGGCGGGCATCCCCGCGGGGGTTTTCCGCACCCGGCCTCTGACGGCCCGTCGCACTAGGGTTGGCAGGGTTCGGGGGTTGGCAGATCGAGTTGGCGAGGGTCGGTCGGGCCGGCGAGGTTCACGGTCTCGCGGTGATGCGGAGGTTCCAGATGTCGCTCGTGCGGCTGGAGGTCGCCCAGGGAGTCGGGACGATCAGGCTGGACCGGCCACCCATGAACGCCCTCAGCGCCGCTCTCACCGCCGACCTGCGGGCCGCGGCGCTGGAGGCGACCGCCCGGCAGGACGTCCGGGCCGTCGTCCTGTTCGGCGGCGAGAAGGTGTTCGCCGCGGGCGCGGACATCAAGGAAATGGCCGGCCTGGACGTCGCCGGTATCGCGGCGTGGGTCCGGGACCTGGCCGCGGCCTTCGAGCTGATCGCCCGGATCCCGAAACCGGTCATCGCCGCGGTCACCGGCTACGCCCTCGGCGGCGGGCTGGAACTCGCGCTGTGCGCCGACTTCCGGGTGTTCGCCGACAACGCCAAGGTCGGCCTGCCCGAGATCACGCTCGGCGTGATCCCCGGCGCCGGCGGCACGCAGCGCCTGCCGCGGCTGGTCGGTGCGGCGCGGGCCAAGGACCTGGTGTTCAGCGGTCGGCAGGTGCGCGCCNCCGAGGCCGAGGCGATCGGGCTGGCCGACCGGGTGGTGCCGGCGGGCGAGGTGTACGCGGAGGCGCTCCGGATGGCCGGGCGGTTCGTCACCGGGCCGGCGCTGGCCCTGGCGGCGGCGAAGCAGGCGATCGACGACGGCTCCGAGCTCGCGCTCTCCGAGGCGCTGCGGTTGGAGTCCGCGCTGTTCACCGGCCTGTTCGGCACCGAGGACC
Source organism: Frankia sp. EI5c (assembly GCF_001636565.1). Classification (GTDB taxonomy): domain Bacteria; phylum Actinomycetota; class Actinomycetes; order Frankiales; family Frankiaceae; genus Parafrankia. The sequence continues at coordinate 6,931 of NZ_LRTK01000076.1, read as the reverse complement.
GCCGGCTCGGCATGGACTCGTTCCTGGAGCGCGGGCCGGGCAAGGCCGACTTCGTCGGGCGTTAGCCCGACCGCGCCGCGGGAGCCCGGCCGCGTGGTCAGCGCATCGCGAGGTCGACGACCACCGGCTTGTGATCACTGCCGAACGCGGAGCCGACCCGGTAGCCGGTGACCGCGAACGCCGGCGAGGTCAGCACATGGTCGATGCGCAGCACCGGTGGGAAGGCGACCATGTCGGCGTTCCAGGTGGGCGTCCAACCGGCGCCGACCACGTCGTGGGCGTCGCGGACGCCGGCCGACACCAGTTCGCGCAGCGGCCGGTGGTCACGGGTGGCGTTGAAGTCCCCGGCCAGGACGACCGGCAGGCGGGCGGCCCGCACCTCGTCCCGGAGCGTGTCGAGCTGTTCGCGCCACCGTCGGGTGAAATCGCCGGAGGTCGGCGAGATCGTGTGCACCGCGTAGACGACGAACGAGCGGCGCTCGTCGACGCGGACCGTGGCCCGCAGCGACATGGACCCACCGACCTCGGGTGCCGCCGCGTCCGAGAGCGGGAAGCGGGAGAACACCGCGGCACCGAACGCGCCCGGACGCGGGCGGACCTCGGAGTAGCGGTACGCGCCCAGCGCGCCCGAGTCCTGCACCTTCGCCAGGGTCAGGGGCGAGACCTCGACCAGGACGAGGACATCTGGGCTCGTCTCGCGAATCTGGCGCCCGAGCCGCCCGGCGTCCGCGTTGTGGTAGAGCAGGTTCGCGGTCATCACCCGCAGGCGGGCCGAGCCCTGCGGGGCGTCCTCGGGGCTGCCGGGGATCAGCTCGGGCACCGTCCAGAACAGGTGCGCCGCCGCCACCAGGACGCACAGGATCATGAGGCGGCCGCGCCGCAGGGCGAAGCCGACGGTGACGGCGGCGTACACCGGCAGGTACAGCAACGGTGTCAGGGCGTTGATCGCCGAATACGGCCAGACCAGCGCGTCGTCCAGGTGGACGAGCCGGCCGACGGCGAGGACGGCGAGTGCCGCCGTGACGAGCCAGGCCGCGGCGACGATCAGCCGGCGCACTCTGCCGGCGCTTCCGCCGGCGGAGCCGGACCCACCGATCCGGCCGGACCCGCCGGTTCCGTCCGACTTGTCGATTCCGCCGTGGTCCCAGCCGGTGGGCAGATCGTTTCCGGTGGGCAGATCGTTGCCGGTGGGACCGCGGCGACCAAGACGCCGCCCGAGGTCCTTTGCGAGACTCACCGGACAAGCGTGCCTGGTCACCGAGGCCCACCCGGCGGCGGGCCGCTTGCTGGGGGCCAGATCCCGAAGCTCAGACCCCGGGGATCAGGCCGAGGCGCCCACCGGCTCCGCCGGAGCACGGCCCACCACCGCGGAGACCCGGGAGCGCCACTCCCGCGCGGCGACCGTTCTGGAGAAGCCGGCGACCGCGCCGTCCAGCTCGGAGAGCTTGTTGGCTATCCGGGTCGACGAGACGGAACCGGCGAGCTCGACCGCCTTGTACCCCGCTTCCAGCGCGGCCTCCAGGTCGGGCTGCGGGCGGCGGAGGTAGGACAGCGCGAGATCCGCCTCGGCATAGGCGCGGCTGCGCGCCCGGGCAGGGCCCTGCAGGTCACGGGCCTCCAGGAACCGCTGTTCGGCCATGGTCGCCTTCCCCAGCAGCAGGAAGCAGTGCCCCTGGCACTCGGCGACGTCCCCGGAGTTGTAGTGCCCGGCCCAGGACGGAGCATCGCCGGGCTCCCGGGAGATCACCCGCTCCATCTCGGCGAGCGCGCGCAGGCATCCGGCCTCGTCGCCGTTGCGGGCCAGCGCCCACGCCAGCCTGTCCTGCAGCATCGCCTGCACGGGGGGCGCTGACTGGCGGGCCGCGCGGTCGATCGCGGCGCGGGCCAGCGCGAGGCTGTGCCGGGGGTGCCCCAGCGCGGCGGCCTGGTCGCTCATCGCCGAGAGGACCCGGCCGGCCATCATGACGTCGTCAGCGTGTTCGGCGAGGGTCAGCGCCTGGATGTAGTAGCGCTGCGCCAGCGCCTGCCGGTTGCAGTCCTGGGCGAGCCAGCCACTGAACTGGGCGAGTTCGGCGAGTGCGCTGAAGGTGTCGGCGTCCGCGGGCCCGTCGGCGGCGGCCCTGGTGCGGTCGTGCAGGAAGGTGACGACCTGCGGGCGGATCTCGCTGCTGCCGAACCGGGCGTCGAGCCGGCGGAACGTCGCCGTCATGTCCCGGATCATGGTGCCGCCGGAGGGGGAGGCGGGTGCCTCCNTGGTGAGCCGCTGGATGACGCCGGTGAGGCTGGACAGCACAGGGTCCGCGAAGGCGGCCGCGGCGAAGACCGCCCCGTCGTACAGCACGTCACGTCGCCGCATGTCTCGTCCCGAAAGTCCGGCCAGCGTCCGCAGGGTGTCGTCGGGGAGATCCGCGACGGCCAGCCCCAGGTCGTCACGTTCGTAGGCTTCGCCGCGCCAACCCAGGTCGGCCGGCGGGACCGGGTAGCCGACCAGCGCGGAGAGCTCGGCGGCGGCCAGTTCGGCGACCATCGGGTCGCGCGGCTTCATCCCGCGTCGCCAGTGGCCGACGGTGGTGCGGGCGAGCCCGAGCTCGACGCGCCGGTGGGCTCGGGCCCGGTTGTTCACCTGGCGTGCGAAGCGGGTGTCCGAGACCCCGGCCTCGGCGAGCAGCCGGGCGAACAGGTTCGGGACGTCCGCCGCGCCCGCCGTGCCGGGTGTGCCCGCCGTGCCGGGTGCGCCCGCAGTGCTCGACNGGTCAGCCGGGAACTGTTTGGTGGTCCGTGGGACCGCGGTGTTGATCGCGGGGAGTGTCGAGGGCCCCGGCTGCGCGGTGCGCCGGGTGTCGGTAGGGCGTGCGGTGACCGTGAGCTCTTCCGTGACCATGCGTCCCCCGTATGCGCCTGCCTGGCCGAAGGGGCCGATACCAGGTCGGTGGCGACCCCATAGGGCAGAAAGTAGCCGATCGGTCACACATCTAGGAAGNGGGTGTGCATTAGTAGGCCACAATGCACGGGCATGGCGGGACCCGGGACCCTTGCGCTTTCCGTTACCAAAGAGATCGATGCCCGAACCTGCCGCGGGCGCGCCGGGCCCGCCCTATGGGGCCGGTCACAGGCCGGCGGGGCCGGGTGTGCCGCGGACATCACCCCGACGGCGCCGATCGGGTAACCATTGGCCGACAGCAGGCACTCCGGTTGGATGAGGTTCGCGGCCGTCGTCCGGCCGTTGTGATCAGCGCCACCCGGCCGCTCGCTCGCGGCGACCGTCGCGGCCGGGATCATCGGGCACGTCAGCGCGTCAGATGCGACGATGCGGGGAGGACCGACATCGAAGTTGCTGGCTACGGAGGCCCCAAGGCGTGAACATCGTGGNTACCGTCAAGCAGGTTCCCGATACCTGGGCGGAGAAGAAGCTCGACGCCTCGGACAAGACGGTCGACCGCAAGAGCGTCGACAACGTCATGAACGAGATGGACGAGTACGGGGTCGAAGAGGCCCTGAAGATCAAGGAAGCCCACGGCGGCGAGGTGACGGTCGTCACGATGGGTCCGGAGAAGGCCGTCGAGACGATCCGCAAGGCGCTGTCGATGGGTGCGGACAAGGCGGTCCACCTCAGCGACGAATCGCTGCACGGTTCCGACGCGCTCGCGACCTCCGCCGCGCTCGCGAAGGTGATCTCGACCCTCTCGCCCGACCTGGTCATCACTTCCTCGGAGGCATCCGACGCCCGGGGCGGCGTCATGGGCGCCCTCCTCGCGGAGCGGCTCGGGCTCCCGCAGCTCACGCAGGCGCGCAAGGTCACGGTCGACCCGGGCGCGGGCAAGGTCTCGGTCGAGCGGCTCGCCGACAACGGCTACGCGCTGGTCGAAGCCGCCCTTCCCGCGGTCGTCGGTGTGGTCGAGAAGATCAACCAGCCGCGTTACCCCTCGTTCAAGGGCATCATGGCGGCGAAGAAGAAGCCGCTGACCAAGCTTTCGGCGGCGGACGCCGGTCTGGACGCGGGTTCGGTCGGTCTCGCCGGCGCCGCCTCCACGGTCGTCGAGGCCGAGCCGGCTCCGCCGCGCCAGAGCGGCACCATCGTCAAGGACGAGGGCGACGGCGGCGCGAAGGTCGCGGCGTTCCTCGCTGCGCAGAAGCTCATCTGAGGAAGGTCGTTCGATGGCTGAAGTACTTGTTCTCGTCGAGCACACCGACGGTGAGCCGAAGAAGGTCACGGCCGAACTGCTGACGCTGGCCCGCACGCTGGGCGAGCCGTCCGCGGTCTTCCTGGGCGGGCCCGGCACCTACGCCAAGGCCAAGGACTACCTGGCGCAGTACGGTGCCGCCAAGGTCTACCTGGTCGAGTCCGACGATGTCGCGGGTTACGTGGCCGCCCCCGCGGCGGAGATCCTCGCGAAGCTGGTCGCCGACACCTCCCCGGCCGCCGTGCTCGCCGCCGCGACGCCGGATTCGCGTGAGATCGCGGCCCGCACCGCCGCCCGGACGAACTCCGGCCTGATCTGGGACGCCACCGCGCTCACCCCGGACCTCACGGCCACCCANGGCATCTTCGGCGGCGCGACGATCGTGAGCTCGAAGGTCACCAAGGGCACCCNGATCGTCGTCGTCCGGCCCAACTCCACCGCCCCCGAGGCTGCCCCCTCCACCCCGGTGGAGAGCCAGGTGGACCTCGCGATCTCCGACGCCGCCAAGGGCGCGAAGATCGTGGACCGGGTGGTCGAGGCCAAGTCCGGCCGCCCGGACCTCACCGAGGCCCAGGTCGTGGTCTCCGGTGGGCGCGGGCTCGGTGCCGCCGAGCACTTCGCCCTGGTCGAGAAGCTCGCGGACACTCTCGGCGCGGCCGTCGGTGCCTCGCGCGCGGCCACCGACGCCGGCTGGTACCCGCACCAGAACCAGGTCGGGCAGACCGGCAAGACCGTGTCACCGCAGCTCTACATCGCGGTTGGCATCTCCGGCGCGATCCAGCACCGGGCCGGCATGCAGACCTCGAAGACCATCGTGGCCGTCAACAAGGACCCCGAGGCCCCGATCTTCGAGTTCGCCGACTACGGCATGGTCGGCGACCTGTTCAACGTGGTGCCGCAGCNGACCGAGGAGATCGAGAAGCACAAGGCGGGTTGATCCTCCCGTCACTCGGCACGGCAGGACGGCCGGGTGCGGACCCTGGACTCCAGGGGCCGCACCCGGCCGTCGGCGTTTCGCCGGGGCCATCTCGGCTACTCTTGGTAGCGGGATGGCGGCGGGAGGTGTCGGAGTGTCACTGCGTCACGGGTTGTTGGGTTTGCTGGCCGAAGGTCCGGCCAGCGGCTACGACCTCACCCGTCGCTTCGAGCAGGTGCTCGGTGCGGTCTGGCCCGCCGGGCATCCGCAGATCTACGGCGAACTGAGCCGCCTTGCGGGTGACGGCCTGATCGAGATCGACAGCGAGGGCCCGCGCGGCCGGAAGGCCTACCGCATCACGGAGCCCGGGCTGGCGGAGATCAGGCNGTGGCTCGGCGAACCGTCCGAGGTGGACCACACCACGCGGCTGCAGTCCCTGCTGCGCTCGTTCTTCTTCTGGCTCATGGAACCGGCCGAGTTGGAGGCCCACCTGCGCCGCGAAGCCGACTACTTCGCGGCGGCCGCGGGGCGGTACCGGGCCTATGCCGACGCCACCGACCACGGCGAGTACTCCGACACGCCGCAGCAGAGATCGTTGCGGGTCGCGATCGAAGGCGGGGCCCGCCTGTACGAGGCACTGGCCGGGTGGGCTCGGTGGGCGGCCGACCGGCCGGAGATGGCGACCGAGCGGACGCGGTTGTGATCCGCGGTGATCCGCTGCCCGGCCAGTCCGCTGGTCGGCCGATCGGACGGCCCGGCAGCCCGCGCGGTTCGGGGGATCGGGCGCGGTTCGGGGGATCGGGCGCGGTTCGGAGGTTCGGTGGCGGGAGCGATTCGTGAGTGCGCCGGTGTGTGCGTTCCGCCGGCGGTGGGAACAGACATGGTCGGAGCCCGATGCAGGTGTCGGGTGCGAACCCGGCGCATGCACCGGACGCATGTACCGCGTGCGGACTGCGGACGCACCTGCCGTGGCCGGCCGAACCGGACCGGACGACTCACCGGCCTCCGCCGGATGCGGACGGGTGCGCCGCCCGCGGGGCGGTAGGCCACGAATGCATGTCCGGCGGGGCCTGTCCNCCCCCTCGGATCGCTCGTGTATAGTTCCATCTCACCGCCTCACCGGATCCAAACGGACCGGTGGTTGGCGGGCCCAGGATCCTCCGAGGGGGCACAGACCCCCCGAGGCAACGGCCCGAAAACAGTGCGGTAAGGTACGAAAGAGTGGCAGTCGCCGGCAGCGCCGGAGCGATTTGACACAAACCCGAAAGCCTCGGTAACTTAACCGAGTCGCCACAGCCGGGGCTGAAAAGCCGAATCGGATGAGGCATCGCGAAGGNGAAAGAATCGCCGGAAACAGCGATTTGACACCAGCGAAAAACCCCGGTAACTTAACCGGGACGCCACAGCCGGGGCCCGAAAGGCCGAATCGGATGAGGCAAAAGCCAGTAAAAATCGCAAACACAGCGATTTGACACTGGCGAGAAACACCGAGTAAACTGCAAAAGCACCGGAAAACACCGAAAGGCAGACTCCGGTAGCATCTGCTCCTTGAGAACTCAACAGCGTACCGAATAGTCAGTGCCATTTTTTAAAACCCCCGTCCATGGCCAGGGCTTAAGTGCTTCTGGTTGTGGTGGGAAATTCCTTTGGCAATGACAGACGATCTTACGAGGATCTGTCTTGTCAGGATCGGCTGGGCTTGGCGGCCCGGCCATCTCTTTCAAAGCATTGATGGAGAGTTTGATCCTGGCTCAGGACGAACGCTGGCGGCGTGCTTAACACATGCAAGTCGAGCGAGGAGCTTGCTCCTAGCGGCGAACGGGTGAGTAACACG
>NZ_LRTK01000075.1 GCF_001636565.1 Frankia sp. EI5c | reverse complement strand
GCCCAGCCGCTGTCAGCAGCGCCACCAGGCCCCGCGCCACCGCCACCGCGGCGCCGGCCGGGCCGGCTCGTCCGAGCAGCCGCCAGGTTGCGGCGAGGGGGGACAACGTCGCGGCGCACAGCCACACCGACGTGACCGCGACCAGCCCGACGACCGCCCGGGTGCGCCGCGGCGGAGCCTGTCGTCCCAGTGCGACGATCACGGCGAGAAACGGCACGCTCAACGCGAGATACCACGGATAGACCACAGGCGACCCCAGCGCCACAGCCATCCCACCGAAGCCCAGGACGGCCAGGTCATCGCGGTGCCCGCCGGTCTCCGGCCGGGACCAGGAGCGCAGCGTGAGCCAGGCGATGGTCACGCCGGCCGCGGCCAGCGCGAGCGCCCGGGTGACGTTGAGCAGCGTGCCGTCGGCGACGTCCAGACCGACCAGCCGTGCCAGCGCGGAGAGAACGGTCGCGAGGATTGAGGCCGGAGCGACCCCCGTCTCGAGCTTGCCCGAGGTGGCGAGAGCGCCGATCCAGGTGGGACCGTAACCGCCCGCGGCCATCGCGGCCGCCAGCGCACCCGCGCCCGCGAGGAGGTCGGCGCCCAGGGTCCCGGCGGTGGTGGCCACCGCCGCGCCGCGCCGCCCGGCCGCGCGGCCGCCTCCCACCGCGGAACCGGCTCCGGCTCCGGCGGCTCCGGCGTTCCAGGAGTCCCGGACATGGACGAACAGCAGCCAGCCCAGGCCGAGGAAGGCCGTTGCCTTGACGCTGCCGGCCAGGCAGGCCAGCGCCACGGCGGCGGTGCCGAGCGCGCGGTCGCGGGTCGCGTCCCGGCGCGGGCCGGCGGCGCCCGGGCGCCGGCGCATCCGGTCGACCACGAGCGCGCCGACCAGCAGGGCGGCGGCAAGTGCGTCCAGGTGGGCGCCGCCGACCAGGTGAATGATCACGAATGGGTTGGCCGCGAGCAGGGCGAGCACGATCGGCGCCCCGATGGCCCCGGTTGCGGCGGTGGCCCCGGCGGCGGCGCCGGCCGGCCCGCGCACCAGCCGTAGCGCCAGCAGGACGAGTGCGACGGTGGAGATCACAGCGACGATCCGCAGCACGACCGTGGCCTCGGCCGGGCCGGTTCCCAGTGCGTCGCCGAGCGCCGCGGCCAACCGTTCGACACCGACCGCGAGCCCCCCGTAGGGAGCGTGGGTCTCGCGCCATCGTGGGTCCACGGCGGCCACGAAGATCTCGCCGGCGGCGTCCCGTGAGGCCAGGGCGCCGATGCCGTGCGTCGCCGGGTCCAGCCCGTGCCGGGCGAGTTCACCCTGGGCCGAGTAGGCGTAGACATCCCGGCTGAACAGTGGTGGGCCCACCGCGAACGGGGTGGCCCACGCGAGGGCGGCGAGGGCCGCCACCCGCGTCGAAAGCGTGTGGCGAAGCGCGCTCGCCAGCAGAAGCAGCCAGGTCAGGCACAGGGCGATGACGGCGAGCGCGGCTGTGGCCGCAAGCACTCCCCTGGCCGTGTCCGTCGGCGGTGTGGATGGGAGAATCCCCCACCAGGACGACGGGTCGCTCGCCTGCGGATCCCTGGGTCCGAGCCGAGCCTCGCCGAGCATGGCGAGGCTGGCGGCGATCGTGCCGGCCAGGATCAGCCAGCGCCCGGTGAAGATGTCGACGCGGCCGCGGTGCTCGGGTTGGGATGGTTCCACGCCCTGGGCGGTCAGGGCACCGGATGGACCGGCTGCGGAAGGCGGGGAGGTGGCGGGTGGGTCTGCTCGCGACGCCTGACCCTCCGCTCGGAACCACCACCGGCGAAGCCCCGACCGCGTCCGAGGAGATGCTCCGACCAGGCGGGACGGGCCGTCGCCGCGACTCACTCCCGCAGACCTCCTGCCTCGCCGTGGGACCTCGCCGCCGCAGCCGGCTGGTCGAGGCGGCCGCCGCCCTGGGCACCGCGGTCGTGCGCCGGCCCTGGCTGCTAACCGCCGTGCTCTGCCTGATCTCGGTGTGCCTCGACGTGACCGGCCCGGACACCCCTGCCCAGGAGTATCGGGTCTGGCTGTTCGAGCACGGCGGGGCGGTGCTGTGGGACGACGGTTGGTACGGCGGCCACACCATACCCGGCTACAGCGTGCTCTTTCCCCCACTGGGCGCCCTGCTGGGCGTCCAGACCGTGGGTGCGCTCGCCTGCGTCGCGTCGACCGTCATCGTGACGAGGCTGCTGCGTGGGCCGGGGGCCCGCCACGGGAACGATCTAGCGCTGGTGTGGTTCGCGGTCGCGACCGTGGCCAACCTGGTGGTGGGCCGGATGCCGTTCGCGCTCGGCATGGCGTTCGGCGCCCTCGCGCTGGTCGGCGCGCGGGAGCGCCGGGTGTGGCTGGTGTGGGTGGGAGCGGTGCTGTCGTCGCTGGCGTCGCCGCTCGCCGCCGGGTTCGTCCTCATGGTCGGGGTGGCGCTGCTCGGGTCGCTGCCGCGCCGGGTGCTCGCCGGTTTCCTGGGGGCGGGCGCCGGGATCATCGTCGCCCTGGCCTTCCCGGAGGAGGGCTACCAGCCCTTCCCCGCCATCACCTTCTTCTCCCTGCTGGCGCTGATCGGGGGCGGGCTGCTGCTCGTGCCGCGGGAGCAGCGGGCGGTGCGCCGCGGCCTGCTGCTGTGGGCGNNGGCGNCGGTCGTCTTCTTCTTCGTGCCGACCCAGGTCGGTGGCAACATCACCCGCCCGGCGACGATGCTCGCGGGGCCGGCCGCCGCGGTGTTCCTGATCCGGCGGCCGCGGGTGCTCGCGGTGGTGTCGATCCCGCTGATCGCCTGGCAGATCGGGCCCATCCACGGTGCCCTGGTCACCCGCGGCGACCCGTCCGCTTCGCCCGACTACTACACGGAGCTGCTGGACTACCTGGACAACGAGGGGCCCGTCCCGGCCNGGCGGATCGAGATCCCGTTCACCCGGTCACACTGGGAGGCCCGTTACGTCCCGCCGCGGGTGCCGATGACGCGAGGCTGGCTGCGTCAGCTGGACAGCAAGTACAACGCCCTGTTCTACGACGGGACGCTGACCGCGGAGACCTACCACGAGTGGCTGCTGGCCCGGGGCGTCACCTATGTCGCGCTGCCGGACGTCGATCTGGACCCCTCCGCCGTCGCCGAGGCCGAGCTGCTGCGCTCCGGCCTGAGCTACCTGGAGCTGGCCTGGCAGAACGAGGACTGGAAGGTCTGGNTGGTCCGGGACTCCTCCGGCCTCGTGCGGGGCCCGGCGACCCTGACCGAACTCGGTGTCAGCTCGGTTGCCGTGTCCTTCGCGAATCCCGGGGTCGCAACCGTGCTGGTGCACTACACTCCGTACTGGCAACTTACCGAGGGTGATGCCTGCGTATTCCGGGCTGCCGGCGGCTGGACCGGCATCCTCACCCAGTCCAGCGGCGCGGTCCGCCTCTCGGCGCGGCTGTCGGTGGACGGCCTGACCCGGGCGAGCGCCCTGGACTGCCCGGCCGACCAGCGCCTCCACTGACCGCCGACCACTGACCGCCGACCACTGACCGCCGACCGCCGGCGGAATCCAGGTCCGGGGCTAGACCTCCGGCGGCCGGGGGGTCATGCGCACGATGCCCAGATCGGCGGCGGCCAGCACGGCGGGCATGTTGAGGACGACCTCGCGGCTGCGATCCCGGTCGGCGGNGGAGAGGCTTTCCCAGTCGACCAGCGACGGGTGGCGCACCCCGCGGCTCTCCCGCTCGCGCCACCACCGCAGATGCTCCTCGGGGGCCAGCTGCTCCACCTCGTCCTCGGTGAAGACGAACTCCGGGTCATGCTCGCCCAGCGGCACCAGCATCCAGTTCCGCCGGCGCAGGACGTCGCTGTACCCGATCGCCTGCGCCCGGTTCGAGGCCTGTAGGTCCTGGTCCAGCTCGTCCCAGGGGAGCAGGCTGCGCCGCGAGCCCATCGCCGCGCCGCGGGCCAGCTCCTTGGCCAGGTACTTGTCGTGGATGATCCGCGCGAAGCGCTCGATGAGGTCGTTCGCGCCGGGGTCTAGCGGCAGCGCCTGGTCGTTCACCGCGAAGAACCGCAGCCCGCCCCGGACGTTGTCCAGCAGCCCACTGCCGCCGCCCGGCGGCTCGCCGTCCTGATCCCCGGGTGGGTTGCGCGGTCCGAAGACGTCCTCGAAGCTGCGCTGGCGGCCCGTGCGCACGACGATCCGGGTGCGCCGCGCACCGAGACTGCCGGCGCCGATCGCGCGGAGCACCTCCAGCCCGCGCAGCAGTGCCTCCTCCTCGTCCCGGTGACAGACGTAGACGAACTCGGGTGGCGTGGGCGGACCGCCCGGTGGCTGACCGACCAGGAGGAACTGGGCCGGCAGCTGGCCGGAGGTGCTGTCATGCGCCAGCAACTCGACCCGCGCGAGCGCCGGCTCCCGGGACCGCATGGCCGCGGCCTGCGCGGACGCGTCCCGCCCGGACACCACGATGGGCAGCAGCGGGCCGTCGGCCGGGCTGCTGTCACGCCACCGCCGGGCGAGCTCCATCACGACGGCCTGGCCGAGGCCGGACATGCCGAGGACCACCAGGTGCGGCGGCCGGGTCGCCGGGTCGTGGGGCGGGTTCGGCCTGGACCACGCGGGGGCGTTGCGGTTGAGCATCGCGTGCGCGCCGAGCACCTCCACGGCGAAGAAGTCGAGCCGGAACCCGGGGTCGTTCTCCAGCCCGATCCGCCGGGCCCGCAGATGCGGCAGCAGCGAGAGGTCACCGACCTGGGCGAGGCAGCGCAGCGGATTGTCCACCCGGGCGTCGGTGGCCCGGCGGTACCGGCTGCGCGCGTTCCGCAGCACCCCGCGGGCGGTGAGGGTGACCGCCAGATTGGACGCGGTGTCNCCCAGGCAGCTGTAGACGACATCCGCGTGCGCGATCCCGGCGCCCTGCAGGACGAGCCGCTCGGCCGGGTCGCCGGTGATCCGCAGCAGGTTCGGCGGGCGTTCGGCGTCGGGGTACTCCCGCTCGGCGTCCTCCGCGACCAGCACCACCCGCCTGGTGCCGACCAGCTTGTCGACGAGCGCCGACGCGGTCGGCCCGCTGCCGCAGATCACGACGTGCCGGCGCGCGTGCCGGGCCCGGAAGCGCNCGTAGCGGTGCGCGAACAGCGTGCTCACCGCGTCGGCCACACCCACCGCCGTCGCCAGCGGCGCGAGGAAGCGGGCCACCTCCAGCGCGGGCGGGAACTGCCCGCCGCCCTCGAACATCGTCCCGTCGGCGAGGAACAGCGTCGACGCGAAGAAGACGACGTTGGCCCAGGTGAAGCTCTCCGGCGTTTCGGAGAAGTGCTGGTAGGTGCCGATCAGGCTGAACGCGAGCGCGATCAGCCCGAGCAGCAGGAACAGCCCCAGCAGGTGGCGGCGCAGCCACCGGGCGACCCGGCCGAAGGTACCGCCGACGCGGCGCGGGATGTCGGCGGTCACATCGAACCGTGCGCCGTCACCGTGCCGACGGCTCGGACACCAGGTCGGCGACGACGATCGTGGTGTCGTCGCGGGCACCGGCCAGCAGCGCGGCCTCGACCAGCGCGTCGGCGGCCCGCTCCGGCGGCTCCGCGCCGAGCTCGGTCATGAGCCCGAGCAGCTGCTCCGGGGTCATCACCTTCGTGATCCCGTCACTGGCGAGGATCACGCGGTCCCCGGCCCGCACCGGCTCGTACAGGATGTCGGCCTCGATGTGGTCGGCGAGGCCGACCGCGTTGAGCAGCGGGCCGTTCCTGATCGCGTGCGGGGTGGTGACCTGGCGCGGGCGCCCCTTCTGCGGCTGCAGCCACACCGAGCTGTCGCCCACGTGCGCGATGAACAGGGTCTCGCCGGTCGCCTGCTGCCGACCGAGGATGACGACGTCGAGGGTGCAGGCCATACCCCGCCAGGCCGGCTCCTCCCGGGGCTTCTCCCGGACCACCTGGTTCGCGCGGGCGACAGCCTGCCGCAGCCCGTCCGCCGGGTCCGCCGCGTACTGGGGACGGAAGCCGGCGACGGTGGTCACGGAAAGGGTCGAGGCGATCTGCCCCGCGGCCTCGCCGCCCACCCCGTCGGCGACGGCGAGCAGACCGTCCGAGACGACCCAGGCATCCTCGTTCGGGCCACCGCGCTTGCCGCGCCTGGACCGGCCGGCGGCGGCGAGCCGCAACGCCGGAGTCGTGGTGTGCACCGGCTCGGCCGCGACGATGCCGGCGGCGCCTGATTCGGGGGAGTGCGCGGGCGGTGCCGCCGGCGGCACCGTCGACGGTTCCGTGTTCCAGGGCGATTCCTGCTCAGCCCCGAAGTCCACGCGCCTCGTCTCGCCGGCCGCGGGGTCGGGGTAGGAGGCCGGCCCGGTGTAGCCGGAAGGGCTCCGGCCCTGGCCGTCCGTCGCCAGCCGGTAGATGGAGTCGTCCACCTCGGCCTGGTGCGGGCGCCCGCTGGGCGGCGGGGTCCACCCGGTGGCGTCCGGGTCTCGGCTGTCGTTCATAAAGGTGTCCCTGCTGCCTGAATCGAGTCCGCTCACGTCCATATCGCCCGTGCCACCGATATTGTGGCCCGCCAGGTCGCCGCCACCTGTCGGGGAGGTGGTCGTGTCGACGGGGTCGCCCGGTGCGGTCGTGGCGCCGGCGCCGCGGGCGTCCGCCACGGGCTCACTCAGGCTGCCGACCCGGGTCGCCTCCGCGTCGTCCCAGTCACCCCACTCCGACCAGCCGGACGCGCCGCCCCAGGCGCCCGCCCCCGGGGGGTCCACGCCGCCGGTGGCGTCGGTGCCGCCCGCCGGCTCGGTGCCGCCGGGCGCGGCCGGTGCCGGTGCCGGGATCGGCGCGCCGGTCTGGGGCTGGAAGCCCGGGACCACGCCGTCCGGCGGCTCGGACTCAGGCGCGTCCCGCAACGGAATGGCCTCCGGCCGTGCCCGGCGCGTGTCCAGTGTCCGCCGACGTCCGGATTCGGCGCCGGTGCGCGGGGCACGACTGGAGAGCGCGACGAAGACAACAGCTCCCACCAGGAGCACCACTATGAGCATGATCGGTACCAGTGAGCTACCCATGGCCTCCGTCCCCGCCACGCCAACCCGATCACGCTATAGGACGTGTCGGTAGCCGTCCTCATACATAACCAAAGGCGTCCTCTCGCGGTGGATGGGGTTTGTGTCAGGACTCCGACNACGAGTCGCTGGGTTGTGTGGGCGCTGTGTTCGCGGCTGTTCGGTCACCGCGGGTAGGTGTCGGAAAGCTGTCCGGGGCGCCCGAAGGTCACACAGCCGGTCAGCCGGCATCCCCGCGGGGGCGGACCAGTGTGAAACCGTCGAACGGGACGAGTTCGGTGGCCGACGAGTCGTAGACCGTCACCCGGATCCGGGTCGTCCCGCCCGGGACGCCCGGCTCCACCTCGAAGCCGGCGAACGCGTACGGATGCTCGGCGAAGCGGGCCGCGAGCCAGGGAGCCGGCTCCATCTCCCGGATCGCCGGGTGGTGCCGCTGACCGGGGGCCGGTTGGCGGACCCCGACGACGACCTGGCAGGCCGGTGGTTCGAACAGCTGGTGCGCCGACGGCGCCGAGGAACCACCCGTGCCNACGATCATGTGGACGGTGCCGGCCGAGGTGTCGATCATGGTCGTCCCGTCCTCGACGGTGGTCGCCGTCAGCACCGGCCGCGGGGTGCGGGTGGGTGTGCCCTCGACGACCCCGCGCACGGGATGGGTCCGCTCGTAGTGGTGCTCGTGCCCGGCCAGTACCAGGTCGACACCGTACTGGTCGAACAGCGGCAGCCACTCCTCGCGCAGCCCCAGGTCGGCGCCGTTGTGGTGCGCGGCGGTGGAGACGGCGGTCTGGTGCGCGGCGACGACGATCCAGTCGACGTCCTGGTCCGCCCGGGCCTGCCTGAGCTCCCGCTCCAGCCACGCCGTCTGCCGGCCGGCGCNGTAACCGCGCAGGTAGACGCGACCGGCGTCCTGGTAGCAGACGTCGTCGCCGCTGAGCACGACGAACCGGACGCCGCCGACCGTGAACGCGTACCAGAGACCGGCCAGATACGGCTCCTCGCCGTTGTCCGGCGGCTGGAAATAAGTCTGGTAGGCGGCCAGGCCCAGGGCCCCGTTGCCGCGCTCCACCTCGTGGTTGCCCACGCTGGGCATCCACGGGCGGCGAGCGGCCGACGGGCTGATCATCGCGAACCAGTCCGCCCAGGCGGCTGGTGGGACGTCCTGTGCGTTGGCATAGGCGAGATCGCCGTCGGCCAGCGTGAACAGCGGCGCGACCTGCTCGATCCCGGCCACGAGGATCCCGGACGCCGCTGAGCCGTGGGGGTCGTGGGGCCGGTCGGTGCCGTGGTCGCCGAAGCAGGTGAACGTGAACGCGGCCCGGCCCCGGGGAGCNGTGCGGAAGGAGGAGCCGCCGACCACCAGCGGCTGATCGCAGCCGCGGCGCGCGAACCGGCCTGGTCGGGGCGCCTGGTGGGAGATCTCGTAGTGATATTCGGTATCCGGTTCGAGGCCGGTGAGCAGCGCGTGATGGGTGTGGATCTCCCGCGCCGTGACCGCGTCGACGTAGGACCGCGTGACGGCCTCGATCTGC
Source organism: Frankia sp. EI5c (assembly GCF_001636565.1). Taxonomy (GTDB): domain Bacteria; phylum Actinomycetota; class Actinomycetes; order Frankiales; family Frankiaceae; genus Parafrankia. Next base: position 855 of record NZ_LRTK01000075.1, on the reverse strand, counting down.
TGCTTCGCCGCGGAAAGCCGCTGGTCACACTCGCGGGGGCGCAGGCGGACGCGGGGGCGTCGAACAGGACCCCGGGTGATCCAGGAGACGACCATCGAGGTCGCCGGATCCGGGCCGAAGGTCAGATGCACCCCGTGCTCGGCCATCGGGTCGGGCTGGCGGAGTGGCGCTGCGGGCAGGTGTTCGTCGGGGCGACGGCGAGGCATGGCATCCGATGTGAAACGGGACGGTGAGCATGCCGAAGGGCGGCTACGCACGACGCGCAACCGCCCTTCGGGCAGGTCTGGCGGAGACGGGCGCCGGTAACGGTGACGGCCGGTCGCCAACCGGCGGTCACCTCACCGGCATCACGTCACTCGCTCGACTTGGCCAGATCGATCGGCGGGGAGTCCGGAACCGAGTTCGGCTTCGGCTCACCGCGGAAGACGAACTTCGCCTCCTCGCCCTCGCCTTCGACATCGCCGACGACGATCTCGCCGGGACGCAGCGTCCCGTAGAGGATCTTCTCGGACAGGATGTCCTCGATCTCCCGCTGGATGGTCCGGCGCAGCGGCCGGGCACCCAGCACCGGGTCGTAGCCGCGCTTCGCGAGCAGGGCCTTGGCGGCGGGCGTGAGCTCCAGCGCCATGTCCTTGTTCTTCAGCTGGGCGTCGACCCGGGCCAGCATGAGGTCGACGATCTGGATGATCTCGGCCTCGGAGAGCTGGTGGAAGACGATGATGTCGTCGATCCGGTNGAGGAACTCAGGCCGGAAGTGCTGCTTGAGCTCGTCCTGGACCTTCGCCTTCATGCGCTCGTAGTCGACCGCGCCCTGACCGGTGGCGAAGCCGATGCCGGGGCCCTTGGAGATGTCCC
>NZ_LRTK01000074.1 GCF_001636565.1 Frankia sp. EI5c | reverse complement strand
TGGATGAGCGAGTCCTCGTCGCCGAAGAGGAACTCCGCCAGCGTCTTCGACAGCTCGGTCTTACCGACACCGGACGGGCCGGCGAAGATGAACGAGCCACCGGGGCGCTTCGGGTCCTTCAGGCCGGCGCGGGNACGCCGGATCGCCTGCGAGACGGCCTTGATGGCCTGCTCCTGGCCGATGACGCGCTTGTGCAGCTCGTCTTCCATGCGCAGGAGGCGGGCGGTCTCCTCCTCGGTGAGCTTGAAGACCGGGATGCCGGTCCAGATCGCGAGGACCTCCGCGATCTCCTCGTCGCCGACCTCGGCGACGACGTCCATGTCGCCGGCCTTCCACTCCTTCTCCCGCTTGGCCTTCTCGGCCAGCAGGGTCTTCTCCTTGTCGCGCAGCGACGCGGCCTTCTCGAAGTCCTGCGCGTCGATCGCGGACTCCTTGTCCCGGCGGACGTTCGCGATGCGCTCGTCGAACTCCCGCAGGTCCGGCGGAGCGGTCATCCGGCGGATGCGCATCCGGGAGCCGGCCTCGTCGATCAGGTCGANGGCCTTGTCCGGCAGGAACCGGTCGGAGATGTACCGGTCGGCCAGCGACGCGGCTGCCACCAGGGCGGCATCGGTGATCGAGACCCGGTGGTGCGCCTCGTACCGGTCGCGCAGACCCTTGAGGATCTCGATGGTGTGCGCCACCGACGGCTCCGCGACCTGGATCGGCTGGAACCGGCGCTCCAGCGCCGCGTCCTTCTCCAGGTGCTTGCGGTACTCGTCCAGGGTGGTCGCGCCGATCGTCTGCNGCTCGCCACGCGCCAGCATCGGCTTCAGGATGGAGGCGGCGTCGATCGCACCCTCGGCGGCACCCGCGNCGACGAGCGTGTGGAGCTCGTCGATGAACAGGATGATGTCGCCGCGGGTCCGGATCTCCTTGAGGACCTTCTTCAGCCGCTCCTCGAAGTCACCGCGGTAGCGGGACCCGGCGACCAGAGCGCCGAGGTCGAGGGTGTAGAGCTGCTTGTCCTTCAGGGTCTCGGGGACCTCGCCCTTGACGATCGCCTGCGCGAGCCCCTCGACGACGGCGGTCTTGCCGACGCCGGGCTCGCCGATGAGGACGGGGTTGTTCTTCGTACGGCGCGACAGCACCTGCATGACGCGCTCGATCTCCTTCTCGCGCCCGATGACCGGGTCGAGCTTGGACTCACGAGCGGCCGCGGTGAGGTTGCGGCCGAACTGGTCGAGCACCAGCGAGGTCGACGGCGTGCCCTCGGCCGGCGCCCCGGCGGTGGCCGGGTCGCCCTTGCCCTGGTAGCCGGACAGGAGCTGGATGACCTGCTGGCGGACCCGGTTCAGGTCCGCACCGAGCTTGACCAGCACCTGGGCGGCGACACCCTCGCCCTCGCGAATGAGGCCNAGCAGGATGTGCTCGGTGCCGATGTAGTTGTGACCGAGCTGCAGTGCCTCGCGCAGGGACAGCTCAAGGACCTTCTTGGCCCGCGGCGTGAACGGGATGTGCCNGCTCGGCGCCTGCTGACCCNGACCGATGATCTCTTCGACCTGCGACCGCACACCCTCGAGCGAGATCCCGAGCGACTCGAGGGCCNTAGCNGCGACGCCCTCGCCCTCGTGGATCAGGCCGAGCAGGATGTGCTCGGTCCCGATGTAGTTGTGGTTGAGCATCCTGGCCTCTTCTTGAGCCAGGACGACGACCCGACGTGCCCGGTCGGTGAACCTCTCGAACATGTGCGCTCCTTCGAGCTGCGACCGACCACACGACAGCCGGTATCCGCATGCTAGCTCCGCCGAGGCATGTCCTCACGCATCGAACAGAAACCTACCCGCCGGAACCGCCCTCTTCGTCGGGGACGGTGTCGCGGCCAGATCGCCTGCCGACCAGCGGCGACGTTCATGGCAACCGTGGCCGACCAGGCATGATTCCGTCACGTGGTTCCGCCAAGAGCNGAACGACATGTCGACCCCGACAACTACTGTGTGGGGCTCGACGTGCGTTGATGATCAGACTTCGCACTTGGAGCCGCAGTGCTCCGTGCTGGCGGCGGGATCGATCGGACAGNGGTCCAGCCGCCGGCCGGCTCGAATGCCGGCACTACCGACGGTAACTGATGTGGTTGAGCCAATGGTGTGATTCGTCTCACGCCTACGCTGGCATGGCGGTTCGCGCTCCTTCCCGAGTGGACGCCTCGCCCCGAAGTCGGTGCGATCGCCGGGGCGAACGGCCTTCTCCACCTCACCTGCCCTGCGGCGGGCCGTCTCAGACGGCCAGCCCGCCTGGTCCCTGGGAGTCGATCCACTGCCGCAGCCGGCTCTCGCGCTCGTCCGAGCGGACGAACGGGCAGGCCGTGCAGAACTCCTCGGTGAGCCGATGCGCCAGGCAGCACGATCCGCGGCGCATGCCCGTGTATGGGCGACCGTGGTGGACGAACTGCTGCCAGGTGGGCCGGGCCCGCAGCGTCGGCGCCGCGTCGGCGAAGAAGGCGTCCGCCTCCTCCCGGCCGGCGTGCGGGTCGCGACTCACCCGCTCGGTGAGTAGGAAGGTGCGGCCGCACTGGGAGGCGACCGCTCCCCACAGCGCCGCGGGCCCCAGCCGGGCCCGCGACCGCAGGGTGCTGATCACCGGTTCCAGGTGGCCGATGATCCGGGCCACCAGCAGCCGGCGCAGGGCGTCGACGTCCGCCACGACCGCGGTTGGCTCGACCGCCCCCGAGCCGGCGAGGTCGGAGTCGGCGGGGTCTGGGGCGGCGGGGTCGGAGTCGGCGGGGTCTGGGGCGGCGGGGTCGGAGTCGGCGGGGTCTGGGGCGGCGGGGTCGGAGGTGAGAAGGGCCGCCCGGGGGTGGTGGAAGGCGGTGGCGTCGAACCAGCCGCCCTCGTGGCGGTGCACCGAGAGGCCGGCGGGGTCGAGGTCCGGCACCCGGCGGGCGAGGACGAACATCGCGATCGCCGGCCCCACGATGGTCGCCGCGTACCACGCGGTGAAGTAGCTGACAGCCACCTCGGGGGTGGCCTCGTGGTACTCCCGGATCACGGCGAGGGCCGCGTCCAGCGCCGCGGGCTCCAACAGGTCGGCGGCGCGGATCCAGCCGTCCGGTGACGGGGGTGGCCCGATGATCGCGTGGCGGTGGTCCAGGGCCGGCGCCACAGCGCGGAGGGTGGCGTCGAGACCGGCTGGGCCGGAGGGCCTGACCATAAGTCCAGGAGTAGTGATCATGGCTGGTGTCTCGCGCGTGCCTGGGTGCGGGCGCTCGGCCGGGTCGGGTGCCAGGCCGGGCGGCGCCCGGGCGGTGCCGGGGCCGGAGATGCGTCCGTCGGCGGGGCCGGCGGACGGCAGGGCAGCGCGAGATTCATAGTGTTAGGTAAGCCTAACTTCATCTTCGGCGTCAACTCGGTGTGGCCTGCCCGCGCCGGCCCGTGAGCGTCTGTCGGTGGCCGGTGGCCCGCTGACCTGCTTTTTCGAGGGTGCCCGCGGCCTTGTTTGGGAATCGTCACAGTCTGCCCGGCGGTCTGACTCCCGCCGCCGGTCCCGCTCGTGGCGGTCGAGATCAAAAAGTAAGGCTAACCTTATAGGGGAGCGAGGTGTGGCGCACAACCGCCGCTCCGTGACACCTCGATCACCCGATGTGATGCCTGGTCCACCCGGTGGCGCTCTGGGCCCAGACTGGCCCCATGACGCCACCGCAGCCTGTGCTGTACCACGTTGTCTGCGCCGCGCCGCCCGCGCTGGCCACCGCCGGGTTCGTGGCCGATGCGCGGCGGGCCGGGTGGGACGTGTGTGTTGTCGCGACCGCCCGGGCCGCGGGCTGGCTCGACCTACCGGCGCTCGTCGAGCTCACCGGGCACCCGGTGCGGACCGACTACAAGCTGCCCGGGCAGCCGGACGTGCTACCCGGGCCGACCGCTTTCGCGGTGACACCGGCGACCTTCAACACGATCAACAAATGGGCGGCGGGAATCGCCGACACGCTGGTCCTGGGGCTGCTGACTGAGGCCCTGGGGCTTGGGCTGCCCGTCGTCGCGGCGCCCTGCCTCACCNCGGCGCAGGCGGCCCACCCGGCCTACGAGACCTCCTGCCGGACCCTGCGCGGCGCCGGTGTGCGGCTGCTGGACCGCTGGTCGCCGCGGGACGCCGACCTTGTCGCGGGTGGCTGGGATGCCGCGGACAACGAACGGGTGCTGCGAGCGCTCGCGGACACCGCCNGCACAGCCGACACCGCCCCCGCAGCCGGCACTGCCGTCAGCGGACGTTGACGACGGTGCCGTGGACGGCCCGAGCCACCGCGTCCTGGCCGGCCTGGGTGGGANGAGCGCTGAGATCGCGCTCCGAGCCGAAGAGCCCCACCGGATTGACCCAGGAGTCCGCGGTACACATNTCGTGCCCGCGCAGGGCGCGGCTGGTGGAGACGAACTCGACACCGGCGTCCTTCGCGGCGTCACGGATCGTCCGGTTCAGGGTGTTGTTGAGGCTGACGAGCTTCCGGCGCTCACTGCTGTCGAGCCATCGGCACGAGTTGTCGCGCTGCGAACGCGGGAAGATGTCGGGATATCCGACGACGATGATCCNGGAGTGTGGTGCCGCCGCCCGGACCTCCTTGTAGGCCGCGACGAGCGTTTTCGGGAGCTCATCGGTCAGGTAATCGCGCCGGCGGCGTTCGTCCCCGTTCCAGAAGCACTTCCAGACGACGCAGCTCAGCAGCNCCCGGCTGAATCCGGCGTCGTTCCCGCCAATGGTGATCGTCACTACGTCGGGCGCCTGTGGCAGGGCACGCAGCTGGTCGAGCTGGGGCCGGTTCAGGCCCTGGGACCTGGTCAGATCCCGGGTCGTGGCGCCACCGCAGGCGGCGTGCAGCACGGTGGTGACAGGCGGGTTGAGACCGGCCAGCAGGCGTGGCCAGGCGCCCGCACTGCGCCGGCACCTGCCCGCGGCCAGCTCGAACGGTGGAGATCCCTCGCCGGAGGAGTAGGAATCGCCCAGCGCGGCGAGGGTCAGAGCACCGCCGCCGGCGGGCCGCGCGCCGCCCGCTCCGGCCGGGGACCCGAGAAGGATGACAAGCGCTACCGAGGTAATACACGCGACCCAGGTGAAGGGTGCGTTCCGCCCGCGCGGGCCATTGAAACCCCGGATCGTCCACGTGCTGCACCGCATGGAAGGAAGGCTAACCCGCGAGCCCCGTCCACGGACGAATTCCGGCTCGATACGCCGGTGACATCCTGGTGGTCCCGCCGAATCAGGGGCCGTGTCAGGACGTTTACCGGCCGCCGGTTGTGCCCCGGTTTCTCGCCGTGTTCCGTCGCGTGCTCAGCGGGCCTCGGTGTTCTTCTCGAAGACCAGCCGGAGCCCGATCAGGGTCAGATGCGGCTCGTGGCTGTCGAGTGTTTCGCTCTCCTTGAGCACCAGCGAGGCGAGCCCGCCGGTGGCGATCGCGGTCGCCTTTGTGCCCAGCTCGGCCCGAATGCGCCGGACCAGCGCGTCCACCTGCCCCGCCGCCCCGTAGATCATGCCGGACTGGAGCGCCTCGACGGTGCTCTTGCCGATCACCGAGCGGGGCGTGGTGAGCTCGACCTTGCGCAGCTGGGCCGCCCGGGAGGCCAGCGAGTCCAGCGCGATCTCGATGCCCGGCGCGAGCGCCCCGCCGAGGAACTCCCCGCGTTCGGAGACCACGTCCAGGTTGGTGGACGTGCCGAAGTCGACCACGATCGCGGGCCCGCCGTAGAGGTGGTGCGCGGCCAGCGTGTTCATGATCCGGTCGGCGCCCGCCTCCTTCGGGTTGTCGATGAGGATCGGCACTCCGGTGCGGGTCCCCGGCTCGACGACCACCGTCGGAAGGTCGTGGAACTTGCGGCTGGCCATCCGACGGATCTCACGCAGCGCCGCGGGCACCGTCGAGCACACGGAGACACCGTCGATGTGGTGGTCGCCGAGCAGGCCGGTGTAGAGGAGACCCATCTCGTCCGCGGTCGCGTGCGGATCGGTGCGGATTCGCCAGGAGTTCGCGAGCTGGGCGCCGTCGAACACACCCAGGACGGTGTTCGTGTTGCCTACATCGATCGTCAACAGCATCGTCGGCCGTCCTGGCTCCATCTTTTCCGGGGGGACATCCGTTGGGGGATTCGTGACGTGGGGCGGCGGACAGGTGGGGCCCGTCAGCGACTGGGCGTGACCGCGAGGTCGAAACCGAGATCCAGCGCGGGCGCCGAGTGGGTGAGGCCACCCACCGCCAGGAAGTCGACCCCGGTCGAGGCGACCCCGGCGGCGACGTCCAGGGTCAGACCGCCGCTCGCCTCCAGCAGGACGCCCGCGGGGTGGGCGAGCGCGACCGATTCGCGCAGTGCGTCCAGGGACATGTTGTCACAGAGAATGAGGTCGGCCCCGGCCTCCACCGCCTCGGCGACCTGCTCCACCGTGTCGCACTCGACCTCGACCGGCAGCAGCGGGAACCGCGCGCGCACGGCCGCGAAGGCCGCCGCGACACCCCCGGCCGCGATCACGTGATTGTCCTTGACCAGCGCGGCGTCCGTCAGCGACATCCGGTGGTNGCGCCCGCCGCCGCAGCGCACGGCGTACTTCTCCAGCGCGCGCAGGCCCGGCAGCGTCTTGCGGGTGTCCCGGACGGCCGCGCCCGTGCCGGCGACCGCGTCCACCCAGCGCCTGGTCGCCGTGGCCACCCCGGAGAGGTGACAGATGAGGTTGAGGGCGGTGCGCTCGGCCGTGAGCAGACCACGCACCGGCCCACCTGCCCGCAGGACCTCCGTACCCGGAGACACCCGGTCGCCGTCGGTGACCACCGCCGTCACGGTGACGGCGGAACCGAGGAGGACCTCGAAGACGGCCGCGGCGACGGGAATGCCCGAGACCACCCCCTCGGCCCGGGACACGACCGAGCCGAGGCCGGTCAGCTCCGCGGCCACGGTGGCGGCCGAGGTGGCGTCCTCGGGCCAGTCGGCCGCCGCCGGGCCGGCGACAGGACCTGGGAGGTCCTCGGCCAGCGCCCGGTGGATCACCTCCAGGACCATCGCCTCGTCCAGCCCGGCTTCCGCCAGCGCGGCGCGAACCGGCGGGGAGAGCCGGTCAGCGGCCTGCGCCGGCCCGGGCGCGAGGCGCACGCCGCTCACGCCGACCGCACCTGGGTCGACATGGTGGCGGGTGTGGCGGGTGTGGCGGGTGTGGCGGGTGTGGCGGGTGTGGCGGGTGTGGCGGGCGTGGTCCGGCTCGGCCGGCTCCAGGACGCGCGGGGCGCGGCCGACCCCGCCCCTGCCGGCGGCGTCGCCTCGTAGGTCACGGTCATGTTCCCTTCAGCGTCCAGGCTGGTCAGCACGTGCCCGTTCCAGCGCTCGTCGTCGCGGGTGGCGAAGTCCTCCCGCCAGTGACAACCTCTGGTCTCGGTCCGCAGCGCCGCCGCGGCAACCAGCGCGGTCGCCACCGTGCGCAGGTTGGTCATNTCCCAGGCCGCCGGCCCGGCCTGGACCGTGGCACCACTGACCCGCAGGTCACCGAGACCGGCGAGCATCTTGGCGGTCGCGCGCAGGCTCTCCGCGCTGCGCAGAACGCCCGCGCCGTCCGTCATGGCGCGGGTCAGGTCGGCGCGCTCGGACGGATCGGTCAGACCCGACCCGCGCGCACCCGCCGGTACGCCCGCCGTCGCGGCGGTGCCACCTGGCTGCGCGGGCGGCCGGTCGAGAGGGCCGGATTCCGCCTGGCCGGCGAGGTCCCGGGCGATCCGGGCGGCGAACACTAGGCCCTCCAGCAGGCTGTTCGACGCCAGCCGGTTCGCGCCGTGCACCCCGGTGCAGGCGACCTCGCCGCAGGCGTACAGCCCGGGAACGCTGGTGCGGCCCCACATGTCGGTCCGCACCCCGCCACTGGCGTAGTGCGCCGCCGGCGCGACCGGGATGGGCGTGGTCACCGGGTCGATCCCGGCGTCGCGGCACCGCGCGGTGATGGTCGGGAACCGGCGCAGCAGGGTCTCGGCGCCCAGATGGCGGGCATCCAGGTAGAGGTGGTCCACACCCTGCTCAGCCATCACCCGCGACATCTGTTTCGCGACGACGTCGCGGGGCGCGAGGTCGGCCAGCGGATGCGCACCGTCCATGATCCGGCGGCCGGCCGCATCCACCAGCCGCGCACCCTCGCCGCGCATGGCCTCGCTGACCAGCGGCTGTTGACCGGCCTGCCGGGAGGGCAGCCACAGCGCGGTCNGGTGGAACTGGACGAACTCCAGGTCGGTCACGACCGCTCCGGCCCNCAGGGCCAGCGCGACCCCGTCGCCGGTGGAGACCGCCGGATTGGTCGTCGACGCGAAGATCTGCCCCATTCCACCGGTCGCGAGCACGACCGCGCGGGCGGTGACGGCGCCGACCCCGTCCTGACTGCCCTCACCGAGGACGTGCAGCGTCGCGCCGAGCGCCCGCCCGTCCGGCGCGGTCAGCAGATCGAGGACGAGCGCGTGCTCCACGACTTCGACGGACGGGTCGGAGCGCACGGCGGCGATCAGGGCCCGCTCGACCTCCAGACCGGTGGCGTCACCGCCGGCGTGCGCGACCCGGTCGCGCAGGTGACCGCCCTCGCGGGTGAGCGCGAAGGCGCCGTCGGCCGCCCGGTCGAACCGGGCGCCGAGGGCCGCGAGCTCCCGCACCCGGGCCGGGCCCTCGGTCACCAGGATCTCGACCGCCGCCGGGTCACACAGGCCGACGCCGGCGACGAGCGTGTCCCGCAGGTGGTCGGCCGGTGAGTCCTCGGCGCTCAGCGCCGCCGCGATGCCGCCCTGGGCCCAGCGGGTCGATCCGGCGTCCAGCAGAGCCTTGGTGACNAGCAGGACACGGCTGTCCGGGAGCGCCGCGCGGATCCGCAGAACCGCGGTGAGCCCGGCGATCCCGGACCCGATGACCACGATGTCGGCCTCGCGGGTCCAGCCCGGACGGGGGGCGCCGAGTCGGTTCGGTAGCAGGGGCACCGCGCTACGCCATCCCCTGGCCGGGCGCGCCGACGCCGGCGGTCAGCCCGGCCCCGCCGTGGAGGCCGCTGGCGGCCAGGACGTCACCGCGCAGGCTGGCCGGGTCGCCGGGAAGCGCCTCGGCCGGGTCGTCACCCCGCCCGATGATCTTGTTCGCCGCGTCTACGAACAGGACCCGGGGCGTGTGCCGCCGAGCCTCGGCGTCGTCCATCAGCCCATAGGAGATGATGATGACGAGGTCTCCGGGATGAACCAGCCGGGCCGCCGCCCCGTTGATCCCGATGACGCCGCTGCCCGCCGGCCCACTGATCGCGTAGGTCTCCAGACGCGCGCCGTTGTTGATGTCGACGNTCGTCACCTGCTCCCCNGGGAGGAGGTCGGCGGCCTCCATCAGGTCGGCGTCAATCGTCACCGACCCGACGTAGTGCAGGTCCGCTTGAGTGACCGTCGCCCGGTGGATCTTGGAGGTGAGCATGGTTCGAAACACCGGTCAGACCCCCTGGTGACCATCGTGTGCCCGAACCGCGGCCGGCTCCCGGCCGGCGGTCGGGGTGGTGGGATGCGTGGCCGTCACGGCCAGCACGAGTTCGACGTTGTCGATCAGCCGGGTGTTCCCGACCCGGGCGGCAACCAGGAGCAGCGCCGGCCCCTGTGTCACGGGGCCGAGGTCGGACGGGCTCGCGAGCGTGAGGTAGTCGACGTCCACCCCCGGCTCGGCCGCCAGTACCGAGCGGGCCGCGGCCAGTACGGCGTCCGGGCCGTCGCCGGCGCGCTCCACACCGGCGGCGAGGGCGCGCGAGAGGGCCAGCGCGCTGCGGCNCTCGCCGGCTCCCAGGTAGGCGTTGCGGCTGGAAAGAGCCAGCCCGTCGGCGTCCCGCACCGTGGGAACGCCGACGACCTCCAGCGGGAAGGCCAGGTCCGCGACCATGCGGCGGATGCAGACGAGCTGCTGGGCGTCCTTGCGCCCGAAGAAGGCCACATCGGGGCGTACGAGGTGGAACAGGGTTCCCACCAGCGTGAGCATCCCGTCGAAGTGGCCGGGCCGCGACGCGCCCTCCAGGACGTCGCCGAGTGGCCCGGCGCTCAGCGTCACCAGAGGTGCCGGGTCGTGGACCACACTCGGGGCGTAGACGATGTCGGCTCCCTCTCGTGCGCAGAGATCGAGGTCGGCCTCGAAGGTGCGGGGGTAGCGGTCGAGATCCTCGCCCGGCCCGAACTGCAGCGGATTGACGAAGATCGTGACGACCACCTGGTCGGTGCGCAGCCGGGCCTGCCGGATCAGGGCGGCGTGCCCGCTGTGCAGCGCACCCATGGTCATCACCACGCCGCGGATCCCGCGGGCGGGCGCCTCCCGCGCGCCGGGTGCGGTCGCTGCGGGGGTTGGTTCCCGGGGCGTCACCGGTCGGGACAGCACCGCTNCCAGCTCGGCGCGGGTGCGGACGACGACGGGGCGACCGGGCTGTGTCCCCGCGGCTGACGCCGTCNGGTGCGGGGATCCGGAAGGCGGCGGCTCGACCGACGGCGGCCCGGCGGGCGGCGGTGTGGCGGGCTGTTGAGCAGGCATGTGAACAGGCATCAGGTCCGTTCCAGTCCTCGGATGGGGTACCGGACGTCGCGGGACACTGTAGCTCGCCCGCAACGTCCCCAGAACCCCTCTGTGACCTGGCTGTCTTTCCTGGCTGTCCGATCGGGGGGGCGAACTGGCGAACGGCCGCCCCCCAACCGCGTGCGGGGCGGCCGTGCCTGTCATACCTGTCGTGCCTGTCGTATCCGAGCTGCGACCTGGCTTTGAGCTACCTGGCCTGGCCGGCCCCGTAGTCTGCTGTGGGCTCCTGGATCGTGGGCTCCTGGACCGGCATCCGCGGCAGCGGATCCGAGCCTGCGGGGACTGCGGAGCCTGCGGGGACTGCGGGGTCCGGTCGGCGCCACGCCCGGTCTCCGATCAGGGTCAGGACCGCGGGCATCAGGACCACCCGGATGACCGTCGCGTCCAGCAGGATCGCCGCGCCCAGGCCGATCCCGAGCTGCTTCATGCTCACCTGCGACAACGTGGCGAAGATGCTGAACACCGCCACCATGATCACGGCCGCGCTGGTGACCACGCCGGCGCTGCTCCGGACGCCCGTCAGCACGGCCTCCCNCATGGGCAGGCCCTGGTCGTAGGCCTCGCGGACCCGGCTGAGAACGAACACCTGGTAGTCCATCGACAGCCCGAAGAGGATCACAAAGAGCATCAGGGGCAGCCAGTTGGTGATGGCTCCNGTCGAGGTGTAGCCGAGCAGCCCGTCCNCCNAGTGATGCTGGAACACCACCACCAGCAGGCCGTNCGCCGCCGCCACCGACAGCAGGTTCAGCGCCACGGCGGCCGCCGCGACCAGCGCGCTGCGGAACGCGGCGAGCAGCAGCAGGAAGGCCAGGACGAGAACGAACCCGATCACCAGCGGGGTGCGCCCGTTGAGCTGCCGGTTGAAATCCGCCGAACCGGCGGTCCACCCGGTGACGTCGGCGGAGGCTCCTCCGACGGTTCCGACCGTCGCCGGGATCACCTCGCCGCGCAGCCTGGTCAGCGCCCGCTGGGACTCGTCGTCCGTCCCGCTGCCCGCAATCGGGATCGCGATCTTCGCGACCTCGCCGTCGGCGCTGACCTCGGTGGTGATCGGCTCGAACATCACGCCGGTGGCGACCGCCGCACGCCGCAGGTCGGTGATGGCCGCGGCGACCTCGCCCGACCGCACGTCACCGGCCGAGACGACGACCACCGCGGCGGTCTGCTCGCCGGGGAAGGCCGCCTGGACCCGGTCGTACGAGCGCATAATCGGCAGGTTGTCCGGCAGATCGTCCATGCCGGGTTCGGTGGTCCGCAGCCCCAGTGCCGGGATGGCGAGCAGCAGCAGCAGGCCCCCGGTGACGGCCGCGACCAGGCCCGGCCGGCGCAGCAGCCGGCCCATGATCCCGAGTCGCGTCGCGTCCGCCCGCCGGCCGCCGCGCCCGCCGCGCCCGCCGCGCCGGCTGCCGCCCTGGGCGGCCCGGCGGTGCCACGGCAGCCGCAGCAGCTCCACCCGGTCGCCCAGCCAGGACAGCATCGCGGGCAGGGCGGTGAGCGAACCGAGCACCGCGATCAGAACCACGATCACCGTGCCACCCGCGATCCCGCTGAACACGCTCAGCCCGGTGAGCAGGAGACCCGCCATGGACACGGCGACGGTCAGCCCGGAGACCAGCACCGCGTGGCCGGAGGTGTCCGCGGCGATCTCCAACGCCCGCTGGGGGCTGTGCCCGGCAGCCCGTTCGGCACGCTCACGCCGGATGTAGAACAGCGCGTAGTCAACCCCGACCGCAAGGCCGATCAGCAGCATGACCGACGTGGCCGTCTCGTCCGTCGGCAGCAGCCTGCTGCTGAAGGCGACCACGCCGAGCGCCGCGACGAACGCGGTGAGCGCGAGCGCGACCGGGATCAGCGCGGCGACCACGGCGCCGAAGACCGCCAACAGGATGCCGAGGGTGAGCGGGATCGCGAGCAGCTCGGCCCGCTTGAAGTCCCGGCCGATGGTGTCGCCGAGCGCCTTGTCCGCGCTGGCCTCGCCGACCTCCTCGACGGTCAGCCNGGGGTGGTCGCCCGCGGCGGCCGCGACGGCGGCGAGCACCGGCTCGATGCGGTCCGGGGCGGTTTCCTCGTCGCCGCGGATCTCGAAGGTCAGCAGCACGGAGCGCCGGTCAGTCGAGACCAGGTTCGGGTCCGCGGCGGCGTCGGGCAGCGCGAAGGGCGCCCGCAGGTTGGTCACTTCTCCGGTGGCGACCAGCCGCTCGGCGACGTCCTCGACGGCCGCCCGCAGCTGCGGGTCGGTGAGCAGCGCCGCCGGGCTCGCCGCCGGTTGAATGCGCTGGATCAGCACGTTCTCGCTCGCCGGGGTGGCGAAGCCGTGCGCGGCCAGGGTGCGCTGGGCCCGTGCGTCCTCGCCCACGCCGTAGTCGCTTTCGGCGAGCGTGTGGGTGCCGACCAGCGTGCCCAGAACCGTCAGCAGGACGACGCCGAGAAGCCAGCCGCCGATGGCAGCTCGGCGGTGGCGCACGCTCCAGCGGGCCGCCCGGGCGGCCAGGTGGGTGGCGGGGACGGCCGGCTGGGTGGACGGGCCCCGGCCCCCGGTGCCGGTGCCGGTGTCGGTGTCGGCGGTGGATCCGCCCGTCCCGCCGAATGCCGGTGGGACGGGCGTGGGCCGCGGCGTCGATGCGGTCGGTGGTCTCGTGCGCATGGTTGAACGATCTCGCCCCGCAGTCGGCCCGTCACTGCGGAGGGCCACCGAGTTCGGGGTACCGGAGGCTGCCGGGCGGGGGGTGGGGCTGTCCCCCGGTCGGCGGCGGAACGGGTGCCGTGAGCAGCGGCGGGTGCCGTCGGCGGGCCGGGGGCCGGCCGCGGACCGGGCGCGTCCGCCGACCGGGCGCCGGCCGCCGACCGGGCGCCGGCCGCCGACCGGGCGCCGGCCGCGGACCGGGTGCGGTCAGCAGGTCGAGAGGTAGTCCTTGAAGGAGATTCCCGTGAGCCGCTCGTACGCCTCGACGTACCGTGCCCGGGTGGAGGCGACGATGTCCTCCGGGAGCTCTGGTGCCGGCGGGTTGCGATCCCAGCCGGNGTTGACCAGGTAGTCGCGGATGAACTGCTTGTCGTAGGACGGCTGCGAGCCGCCGGGGACCCAGGCGTCGGCGGGCCAGAAGCGGGACGAGTCGGGGGTGAGGACCTCGTCGGCGAGCCGCAGCACGCCATCCGCGTCATGGCCGAACTCGAACTTGGTGTCGGCGAGCAGGATCCCGCGCTCGGCGGCCAGGTCGCTGGCCCGCCCGAAGATCTGCAGTGTCAGCTGCTCCAGCTCGGCGGCGAGCTCCTTGCCGATCCGGCCGGCAGCGTCGTCCCGGCTGATGTTCTCGTCGTGCTCGCCGATCGGCGCCTTCGTCGACGGTGTGTAGATCGTCTCGGGCAGTTTGCTGCCGTCCTCGAGGCCGGCGGGCAGCGGGTGGCCGCTGACGGCGCCGGTGCGGCGGTAGTCCTTCAGCCCACTGCCGGTGAGGTAGCCGCGGGCGACGCATTCGATCTGGACCATGTTCAGCCGCCGGCACAGCATCGAGCGCCCGCGGAGCTGCTCGGCGTACGGGGCGAGCTCCGCGGGGTACTCGTCCACGTTGGAGCTGATCACATGGCTCGGGACCAGGTCGCCGAGCTGGTCGAACCACCACAGGGACAGCCCGGTGAGAACCNCGCCCTTGTCCGGGATCTCGGTGGGCAGCACCACGTCGAAGGCCGAGATCCGATCACTTGCGACGAGCAGTACGGCGTCGTCCCCGACGGCGAACAACTCGCGTACCTTCCCGGATCCGAGGTGCGTCAGCCCGGCGAACTCCTCATGTGTCAGCGGCATGCTTCCGACCGTACCGTTCGGCCCGGGCCGGATGGCCCGGGCCGGCGTTCAGCTGAGCGCGGCGAGCCGGTCGAACACCGGGCCGAGGCGTTCGACGTAGCGCTCCGGCCGGCTGACCTTGTCGAGACGGTCCTCGTCGAGCGGCAGCTCCCGCTCCGCCGCGTGCCTGCGCAGCGTCTCGCGGAACGGGACCCCTGTCTGCCAGGTCTCCATCGCCGCCGCCTGGGTGATGGCGTAGGCGTCCTCGCGGGACAGGCCGGTCTCGACCAGCTCCAGCAGCACCGCGGAGGTGTAGACGAGCCCGCCGGTCGCGTCGAGGTTGGCCCGCATCCGTTCCCGGTCGACGACGAGCCCGTCGACGAGTCGGGTGGTGAGGTGCAGCAGGTAGTCCACGCCGCAGGCGGCGTCCGGCAGCGCGATCCGTTCGGTCGACGAGTGTGAGATGTCCCGCTCATGCCACAGCGGGACACCCTCCAGGACCGGCACGTACTGGGCCCGCACGATCCTGGCCAGCCCCGCGATGCGCTCGGACATGATCGGGTTCTTCTTGTGCGGCATCGCGGACGAGCCCTTCTGGCCCGACCCGAACGGCTCCGACAACTCCCGGACCTCCGTGCGCTGACCGTGCCGCACCTCCAGCGCCACCGCCTCGCAGACGGTGGCGAGGCCGGCCAGCGCGGCGACCCAGGAGGCGATGCCGTCCCGCAGGACGACCTGCGTCGCGACCGGCGCCGGGGTCAGGCCCAGCCGGCTCGCGACGAAGCTCTCCACATCGGTGTCGATGTTGGAGTAGGTGCCGACCGCACCGGAGATCTTCGCGATGCCGACGTCCGCCCGCGCCGCGCGCAGCCGGTCGCGGCAGCGGGCCATGCCGAACGCCAGGTCGGCGACCCGGTGGCCGAAGACCGTCGGCTCGCCGTGGATGCCGTGGGTACGCCCTACCCGCAGCGTCTCCCGGTGCGCCAGGCCCAGGTCGCGCAGCGCGGCGACGAGCCGGTCGGCCCGGGCGAGCAGCAGGTCGGTGGCCTCGACCAGCTGGCAGGCGAGCGCGGTGTCGAGCAGGTCGGACGAGGTCATCCCGAAGTGCACGTAGGCCGCCGCCGACCGCGGCTCGGTGCGGTCGGCCCAGGCGGACAGGAAGGCGATCACGTCATGCTGGGTGACGGCCTCGATCTCGGCGACCGCCTCCGGCGTGGGCGCCGGCGCGGCGCGCACCGGGTCGACCGCGTCGGCCGGGATGCGCCCAGCGGCGGCGTGCGCCTCCACGACGAGGACCTCGACCTTGCACCACAGCTCGTACTTGTTGGCCTCGGACCACACCCGGCCCATCTCGGGCAGCGTGTAACGACCGATCATGCCCGTGCCGCCGCCGCGACGTCGGCGAGGGAGTCGGCCGCGGCCTGCTCGAACTCGTCCTTGAACGTCGCCAGCTTCAGCCCGAGGTCAGGGTCGCCCAGCGCCAGGATCTGGATTGCCAGGATCGCCGCGTTCGTCGAGTTGTTGAGGCCGACGGTCGCCACCGGCACGCCCGGCGGCATCTGCGCGATCGCGAGCATCGAGTCCATCCCGTCCAGCGCGCCGCCGGAGATCGGCACGCCGATGACGGGCAGGGTCGTCATCGAGGCGACGGCGCCAGGCAGTGCCGCGGCGAGCCCGGCACCCGCGATCACCACGGAGATGTCGCGGGTGCGCAACCGCCCGACATACTCGGCGAGGGTGCGCGGGGCGCGGTGCGCGGAGAGCGACACCTCCTCGTAGGGGACTCCGAAGCGCTCCAGCGTGGCGCCGGCCTTGCTCATGGTCTGGGTGTCCGACGGCGAGCCGTAGACGATCGCCACCCGTGGTCCGGCCGCGCCGCCTGCCGACCCGCTGCCCTGCGACGGCTTGCCCTGAGACACGCTCACTCCTCTGATTTCGGCCGGTTAGGCCGGTTCGGCTGGTGCCCCGCCTCGGCGGGATCCGGTACCTCCGCCGGTGCGCGGCCGAGGCCCGGTACCTGGCGCATCCGTGACGGGTCACCGATGTCGGTGCGGTAGTGCGCGCCATCCAGCGAGATACGGCTGATGGCCTCGTACGCCGATCCTCGCGCGGACTCGAGGTTGGAGCCGATCGCCGTGACGGACAGCACCCTGCCACCCGACGTGACGACCTGCCCCTGCTCGTCGCGGCGCGTCCCGGCGTGCAGCACGTCCACCCCGGTCAGCGCGCCCGCCGCGGGCAGACCACGGATGGGGTC
>NZ_LRTK01000073.1 GCF_001636565.1 Frankia sp. EI5c | reverse complement strand
GCACCACGTCGAAGGCCGAGATCCGATCACTTGCGACGAGCAGTACGGCGTCGTCCCCGACGGCGAACAACTCGCGTACCTTCCCGGATCCGAGGTGCGTCAGCCCGGCGAACTCCTCATGTGTCAGCGGCATGCTTCCGACCGTACCGTTCGGCCCGGGCCGGATGGCCCGGGCCGGCGTTCAGCTGAGCGCGGCGAGCCGGTCGAACACCGGGCCGAGGCGTTCGACGTAGCGCTCCGGCCGGCTGACCTTGTCGAGACGGTCCTCGTCGAGCGGCAGCTCCCGCTCCGCCGCGTGCCTGCGCAGCGTCTCGCGGAACGGGACCCCTGTCTGCCAGGTCTCCATCGCCGCCGCCTGGGTGATGGCGTAGGCGTCCTCGCGGGACAGGCCGGTCTCGACCAGCTCCAGCAGCACCGCGGAGGTGTAGACGAGCCCGCCGGTCGCGTCGAGGTTGGCCCGCATCCGTTCCCGGTCGACGACGAGCCCGTCGACGAGTCGGGTGGTGAGGTGCAGCAGGTAGTCCACGCCGCAGGCGGCGTCCGGCAGCGCGATCCGTTCGGTCGACGAGTGTGAGATGTCCCGCTCATGCCACAGCGGGACACCCTCCAGGACCGGCACGTACTGGGCCCGCACGATCCTGGCCAGCCCCGCGATGCGCTCGGACATGATCGGGTTCTTCTTGTGCGGCATCGCGGACGAGCCCTTCTGGCCCGACCCGAACGGCTCCGACAACTCCCGGACCTCCGTGCGCTGACCGTGCCGCACCTCCAGCGCCACCGCCTCGCAGACGGTGGCGAGGCCGGCCAGCGCGGCGACCCAGGAGGCGATGCCGTCCCGCAGGACGACCTGCGTCGCGACCGGCGCCGGGGTCAGGCCCAGCCGGCTCGCGACGAAGCTCTCCACATCGGTGTCGATGTTGGAGTAGGTGCCGACCGCACCGGAGATCTTCGCGATGCCGACGTCCGCCCGCGCCGCGCGCAGCCGGTCGCGGCAGCGGGCCATGCCGAACGCCAGGTCGGCGACCCGGTGGCCGAAGACCGTCGGCTCGCCGTGGATGCCGTGGGTACGCCCTACCCGCAGCGTCTCCCGGTGCGCCAGGCCCAGGTCGCGCAGCGCGGCGACGAGCCGGTCGGCCCGGGCGAGCAGCAGGTCGGTGGCCTCGACCAGCTGGCAGGCGAGCGCGGTGTCGAGCAGGTCGGACGAGGTCATCCCGAAGTGCACGTAGGCCGCCGCCGACCGCGGCTCGGTGCGGTCGGCCCAGGCGGACAGGAAGGCGATCACGTCATGCTGGGTGACGGCCTCGATCTCGGCGACCGCCTCCGGCGTGGGCGCCGGCGCGGCGCGCACCGGGTCGACCGCGTCGGCCGGGATGCGCCCAGCGGCGGCGTGCGCCTCCACGACGAGGACCTCGACCTTGCACCACAGCTCGTACTTGTTGGCCTCGGACCACACCCGGCCCATCTCGGGCAGCGTGTAACGACCGATCATGCCCGTGCCGCCGCCGCGACGTCGGCGAGGGAGTCGGCCGCGGCCTGCTCGAACTCGTCCTTGAACGTCGCCAGCTTCAGCCCGAGGTCAGGGTCGCCCAGCGCCAGGATCTGGATTGCCAGGATCGCCGCGTTCGTCGAGTTGTTGAGGCCGACGGTCGCCACCGGCACGCCCGGCGGCATCTGCGCGATCGCGAGCATCGAGTCCATCCCGTCCAGCGCGCCGCCGGAGATCGGCACGCCGATGACGGGCAGGGTCGTCATCGAGGCGACGGCGCCAGGCAGTGCCGCGGCGAGCCCGGCACCCGCGATCACCACGGAGATGTCGCGGGTGCGCAACCGCCCGACATACTCGGCGAGGGTGCGCGGGGCGCGGTGCGCGGAGAGCGACACCTCCTCGTAGGGGACTCCGAAGCGCTCCAGCGTGGCGCCGGCCTTGCTCATGGTCTGGGTGTCCGACGGCGAGCCGTAGACGATCGCCACCCGTGGTCCGGCCGCGCCGCCTGCCGACCCGCTGCCCTGCGACGGCTTGCCCTGAGACACGCTCACTCCTCTGATTTCGGCCGGTTAGGCCGGTTCGGCTGGTGCCCCGCCTCGGCGGGATCCGGTACCTCCGCCGGTGCGCGGCCGAGGCCCGGTACCTGGCGCATCCGTGACGGGTCACCGATGTCGGTGCGGTAGTGCGCGCCATCCAGCGAGATACGGCTGATGGCCTCGTACGCCGATCCTCGCGCGGACTCGAGGTTGGAGCCGATCGCCGTGACGGACAGCACCCTGCCACCCGACGTGACGACCTGCCCCTGCTCGTCGCGGCGCGTCCCGGCGTGCAGCACGTCCACCCCGGTCAGCGCGCCCGCCGCGGTCAGACCACGGATGGGGTCACCGAGCCGCGGTCGCGCCGGGTACCCGGCCGCGGCGACGACGACGGTGATCGCCGCGCCGGAGCGCCACACCGGCCGCCGGCGCCCGAGGAGCACCTCGGTCAGCGGTGAGTTCAGCATCGCCAGGATCGCCTGCACCTCGGGATCACCGAACCGGACGTTGAACTCGACCACACGTATGCCACGGGATGTCAGTGCCAGCCCGGCGTAGAGCAGGCCGGTGAACGGGGTCNCACGCCGGGCCATCTCGTCCACCGTGGGGCGGATCACCCTGGTGACCACCTCGTCGGTCAGGCCCGCGGGGGCCCANGGCAGCGGGGTGTAGGCGCCCATGCCGCCGGTGTTCGGCCCGGTGTCGCCGTCGCCGACACGCTTGTGGTCCTGGGCGGGCAGCAGCGGCACCACCGCGCCGGACTCCGTCACGACGGCGAACAGCGACACCTCGGGCCCGTCCAGGTACTCCTCCAGGACCACCCGGTCCTCCGGGCCGCGCAGACTGGCCCGGACGGCCTCGACCGCCGCCTCCCGGTCGGTGGTGACCGTGACGCCCTTGCCGNCCGCCAGCCCGTCGTACTTCACGACATAGGGCGGGCCGAAGGTGTCGAGATCGGCCAGCGCCGAGGAGATCTCGGTGTGGTCCCGCGAGTCGGCTGTCGGGACACNGGCCGCCCGCATGACCTCCTTGGCGAAGGCTTTGCTGCCCTCCAGCCGCGCGGCGGCGGCGGACGGGCCGAAGACCGGCAGCCCGCGGGCGCGCAGCTCGTCGCCGGCGCCCGCCACCAGGGGGACCTCCGGGCCGACGATGGTCAGATCGGCCCGAACGGACTCGGCCAGCGAGGCGACGGCGTCCGGGTCGTCGACACGCAGCGGGCGCGGCTCGGCAAGCTCCGCCGTGCCGGCGTTGCCCGGGGCGCAGACGAGCGCGTCGACCCCCGGANCCCGGGCGAGCGCGCGGCACAGTGCGTGCTCACGCCCGCCGGACCCGACGACGAGAACCTTCACCGGCTGAAGATGACGCAGAATGCGGCCGCGGAAGTCACGAGGCCCAGGTTATCGCGCACGTTGATCACAGGCGGCTACAGGCCGACGCCCGCCTGCCAGAGCATGTGGGCCATTCCGTGTACGAGGTGCAACGCGCAGCGGCGTGCGTCCNCCTCGGCCATGCTCTCCACGATGGCGGGGGCGTCGACCTGCCACACCTGCACCTCGCGGCCGAGCACGGTCAGTGGCGCCGGGTCGTCCCGGCCCTCGAACGTGCGTCCACCGGGCTCGACGAACAGGTGCAGCGAGCGGCCGGGGGCGGGAAAGCTCTCGCACCGCCAGTAGAGGAGCGGCCAGGCGTGCAGCCGCTCGCGGCGCAGCGGCCGGCGGCGTGTGGACGCGGGTGCGGGTCGCTCGCCCCGGTGCCGGCCCACGGCCGGTGGGTCCGTGACCTCGCGAGGGCCGGCCTCCCGAGGGGCGCACCCGTCGCCGGGCGCGCCGTCACCGGCGGCCGCGGTCGTGCCGGTGGTACCTGCGGGGGCGGCGCCGGTCGTGCCGGTGGTGGTGCCGGTGGTGGTGCCGATGGTGCCGACCCGCCCGCGATATCGGCGCGGGCCGACGGGGTCCGCGGCGTAGCCGTCGTGGGCCCGCTCCGGGCGCCGTCCGGTCGCGCGGACCGTGACCGGCGGGGTGAGGGCCTCCGCCGCGCAGAACGCCAGGAACTCCTGGATCTGTGCCTCGACGTGCTCGGCGATCGCCGCGGCTCGTTCCAGCCGCAACGCCTCGGCGCGCTTCGAGCTGCGGATCGCGTGGCTGCCGCGGAGCAGGACATCGGTGAGCGTCTCCGGCAGCGCCTCACCGGTGGGGGAGAAACCGACCGGCCAGGTGGCGGGGTCGATCCCGCGCGGCAGCCGACGGTCCGGCCGGACCGTCGGTGACCAGCGCGCCGGACTGGGCTGACGCGGCGCGGTGGCCGGCGCCCGGTCGAGTTCGGCGGACACGGTCGGCGTCGGCATCGATGTGGGCGTGGAGGTCGGCGTAGACGCGGGCGCCGGCGCCGTTGCGCCCGTCGTCGCTGCGGCCTCGTCGCCGCCGAGGTTGTCCGTGCCCGCGCTGTCATCCTCCCAGGAGGATCGCGGCGGAAGCCCCGCCATCGGCACCACCCCCGGTAGTCGCTCACTGTGACTATGTAAGCGTCGACCGTAACGGTGCGTGGCGCNNCCTGGAGCCGGGCGCGGCGCGGGAAGAATCACCGACCGACCGCCCGCCGATCAGCGCCTGATCAGATCAGCTCGTTGATCACCAGTGTCTGGGTCCGGCCGGGGCCTACACCCACCGCGGACACCGGGGCACCGGACATCTCCTCGATCGTCGTGACGTAGGCGCGCGCGGCGTCCGGAAGGTCCTCGAAGCGGGTGACCTCGGAGATGTCCTCGTGCCAGCCGGGCAGATTTTCGTAGATCGGCTTCGCGTGATGGAAGTCCGTCTGCGTCATCGGCATCTCGTCGGTGCGCCGGCCGTTGATCTCGTAGCCGACGCAGACGGGCACGGTGTCGAAGCCCGAGAGCACGTCGAGTTTGGTCAGGAACAGGTCGGTCAGCCCGTTCACCCGCACGGCGTAGCGGGCGATCACGGCGTCGAACCAGCCGGTTCGGCGGGCCCGCCCGG
>NZ_LRTK01000072.1 GCF_001636565.1 Frankia sp. EI5c | reverse complement strand
GACCCGATCAAGCGCACGGTGATGCGGCATGATCAGGTGCGCGTCCGAGCTGATCAGCAGGCGGGAGACGTCGACGCCCCGAGCCTGCAGCCCGTCCATCTCGGAGAGCAGCACGCCCGGGTCGATGACGACGCCGTTGCCGATGACGGGCACACAGTCGCTGCGGAGCACACCGGACGGAATCAGGTGCAGAGCGTAGCTCTCCGCACCGATCACCACGGTGTGGCCGGCGTTGTTGCCACCCTGGTAGCGGACGACGTAGTCGACGGCGCCGCCCAGGAGGTCGGTCGCCTTTCCTTTTCCCTCGTCGCCCCACTGGGCGCCGATGAGGACTAGTGCGGGCACCGGGCGAGGTTACTAGGGATAACGCTCCGACGGGGCCGCCTGGGGATACCGCGCCTCACCGGGCCACCTGGGGATATCGGTCCGTCGGGGTCCTGCCCGCGGACGACCCGGCGTGAGCGGCGACGCTGGGTCACCTTTCGCCCGCTAGGCGAGTCCGGTCTCGCCGACAGCGACCGGGTCGCTGTCGGCGAGGAACTGCCGGCACCGGGTCGCCTCCTCCTCGTCGCCGATCTCCGCCGCGGCGCGTGACAGAGCCGCCAGCGCGCGCAGGAAGCCGCGGTTCGGCTCGTGGGACCACGGAACAGGCCCGTGCCCCTTCCAGCCGGACCGCCGGAGCTGGTCGAGCCCCCGGTGGTAGCCGGTGCGCGCGTAGGCGTAGGCAGCCACCGGCTGCCCGGCCCGGAGGGCGTCCTCGGCGAGAACCGCCCAGCCCAGGCTGGCGGCGGGGAAACGGGCCGCGACGGTCTCCGGGGCGGCACCCGAGGCCAGCGCCTCCGCGACGGCCGGCGCGGCCGGCAGCAGCGTGGGCGGCGGGCCCGACAGCAGGTTGTGGTTTGCGGACGGAGTCGTCATGGGCACATCCTGCCCCACGTCCGACCCGCCCGAGGTGCGACCGCGCCTGCCAGGGCGTCCGGGGCTGGACGCTCGAACGCCCGGCGCGGGGTCGACGCCGGTGGCGGCCCGGAACCTCGTGACAACCTGGCATGGACCGACCTGCCAGACCGTCATGAGGCCTGGGCGGGGGTCGGGGCACCGCGGGTGCGGTCAGCTGGCGACCGTCGCGCTCCAGAGGTTCTGCCCCACCACACCGGGCTGCCCGTCGCTGACCCTCGTCAGGTACGAGTACAGCGCGGCGACGCCCTGGGACTCCCGGCCGAACTTGCCGTCGACGGTGAGGACGAAACGCCGCTCGCGCATCTTCGCCTGCCACACGAAGGCGTCCGCGCGGACCTGCTCGCCCATGCTGGCGTTCAGGGCCTCGCCACCGAAGCTGCTACCGACCTGGGAGCGCGCCCTTTCGAGGGTCATGGGCTCTTCGGCCGGAGTCAGCGCCTGCTCGATGACGTCGCCGCCGGCGCCCGAGGAGGTCGGTGCCGGCCCGTTCCTGGTCAGGCCGAGCTTGCTGGTGCAGCCGGGCCAGGGGGACCAGCCGCGCTGGTCGTAGAGCTTGTACGCGGCCTCGTCCTGCATGGCGGGAGGAGCCTGGTCCGGACGGCCGGGATAGCCCAGCCCCGTCCAGGTGCGCTGGTCGAACTGATAGGCACCGTAGAAACCGTTGCCGGTGTTGATGGCGTAGTTGCCGCCGGACTCGCACTTGCGGAGCCGGGCGAAGTCGTCCGCCGTGGCCGCGCCGGCAGGGACCGCGGTGATGGCGAGCCCGGTCCCGACCAGAGCTGTGACGGCTCCGGTGGTCCGCAGTACGCGAGTGGCTGTGGAGGGCGGCGTGGCCGCCCGGTGTCTGCCACCCCGACCGGTCGAACGGACGGGATCACGATCATGCGACCGCATCAGATGTCCTTCCCGTCGCCTGCGGGGTGAGCTGTCGGGTGCGGGCTGGAAGCTGCCCGGCCGCGCGCCCCAGGCTCCGGCCGCCCTTGCGGACCGGTGTGTGCCTGGCTGTACCTGCGCGTCGGCTTAACCCCTAGGACGCGCTGGCGCGTCCGAATGGTGGGTCCCCCGCTCCTGCCCTGTGTCGTCCGCTCTCGTACCGGCCGAGTGGACGGGGGCAGGACTCGGCGTCCGTCCACACGACCTCGCCCTGGGTAGGCGAGTGGGCGGAACTGTAGCGAGATCGACGTTGGCGGCGCAAATCCGGACGGTTCCGGTGGGACCAGATGGGACCACATCGGAGTTACCCGAATGAGTTCATTATGGATGATCGTGATGAGTCGTTCATCACTCCTCATCTGCCCGACACTACTGCTTGTCCGACATCTGGGTCGCACCGGGGTCGTGC
>NZ_LRTK01000071.1 GCF_001636565.1 Frankia sp. EI5c | reverse complement strand
TGACGACGCCGTTGCCGCTGACGGGCACACAGTCGCTGCGGAGCACACCGGACGGAATCAGGTGCAGAGCGTAGCTCTCCGCACCGATCACCACGGTGTGGCCGGCGTTGTTGCCACCCTGGTAGCGGACGACGTAGTCGACGGCGCCGCCCAGGAGGTCGGTCGCCTTTCCTTTTCCCTCGTCGCCCCACTGGGCGCCGATGAGGACTAGTGCGGGCACCGGGCGAGGTTACTAGGGATAACGCTCCGACGGGGCCGCCTGGGGATACCGCGCCTCACCGGGCCACCTGGGGATATCGGTCCGTCGGGGTCCTGCCCGCGGACGACCCGGCGTGAGCGGCGACGCTGGGTCACCTTTCGCCCGCTAGGCGAGTCCGGTCTCGCCGACAGCGACCGGGTCGCTGTCGGCGAGGAACTGCCGGCACCGGGTCGCCTCCTCCTCGTCGCCGATCTCCGCCGCGGCGCGTGACAGAGCCGCCAGCGCGCGCAGGAAGCCGCGGTTCGGCTCGTGGGACCACGGAACAGGCCCGTGCCCCTTCCAGCCGGACCGCCGGAGCTGGTCGAGCCCCCGGTGGTAGCCGGTGCGCGCGTAGGCGTAGGCAGCCACCGGCTGCCCGGCCCGGAGGGCGTCCTCGGCGAGAACCGCCCAGCCCAGGCTGGCGGCGGGGAAACGGGCCGCGACGGTCTCCGGGGCGGCACCCGAGGCCAGCGCCTCCGCGACGGCCGGCGCGGCCGGCAGCAGCGTGGGCGGCGGGCCCGACAGCAGGTTGTGGTTTGCGGACGGAGTCGTCATGGGCACATCCTGCCCCACGTCCGACCCGCCCGAGGTGCGACCGCGCCTGCCAGGGCGTCCGGGGCTGGACGCTCGAACGCCCGGCGCGGGGTCGACGCCGGTGGCGGCCCGGAACCTCGTGACAACCTGGCATGGACCGACCTGCCAGACCGTCATGAGGCCTGGGCGGGGGTCGGGGCACCGCGGGTGCGGTCAGCTGGCGACCGTCGCGCTCCAGAGGTTCTGCCCCACCACACCGGGCTGCCCGTCGCTGACCCTCGTCAGGTACGAGTACAGCGCGGCGACGCCCTGGGACTCCCGGCCGAACTTGCCGTCGACGGTGAGGACGAAACGCCGCTCGCGCATCTTCGCCTGCCACACGAAGGCGTCCGCGCGGACCTGCTCGCCCATGCTGGCGTTCAGGGCCTCGCCACCGAAGCTGCTACCGACCTGGGAGCGCGCCCTTTCGAGGGTCATGGGCTCTTCGGCCGGAGTCAGCGCCTGCTCGATGACGTCGCCGCCGGCGCCCGAGGAGGTCGGTGCCGGCCCGTTCCTGGTCAGGCCGAGCTTGCTGGTGCAGCCGGGCCAGGGGGACCAGCCGCGCTGGTCGTAGAGCTTGTACGCGGCCTCGTCCTGCATGGCGGGAGGAGCCTGGTCCGGACGGCCGGGATAGCCCAGCCCCGTCCAGGTGCGCTGGTCGAACTGATAGGCACCGTAGAAACCGTTGCCGGTGTTGATGGCGTAGTTGCCGCCGGACTCGCACTTGCGGAGCCGGGCGAAGTCGTCCGCCGTGGCCGCGCCGGCAGGGACCGCGGTGATGGCGAGCCCGGTCCAGACCAGAGCTGTGACGGCTCCGGTGGTCCGCAGTACGCGAGTGGCTGTGGAGGGCGGCGTGGCCGCCCGGTGTCTGCCACCCCGACCGGTCGAACGGACGGGATCACGATCATGCGACCGCATCAGATGTCCTTCCCGTCGCCTGCGGGGTGAGCTGTCGGGTGCGGGCTGGAAGCTGCCCGGCCGCGCGCCCCAGGCTCCGGCCGCCCTTGCGGACCGGTGTGTGCCTGGCTGTACCTGCGCGTCGGCTTAACCCCTAGGACGCGCTGGCGCGTCCGAATGGTGGGTCCCCCGCTCCTGCCCTGTGTCGTCCGCTCTCGTACCGGCCGAGTGGACGGGGGCAGGACTCGGCGTCCGTCCACACGACCTCGCCCTGGGTAGGCGAGTGGGCGGAACTGTAGCGAGATCGACGTTGGCGGCGCAAATCCGGACGGTTCCGGTGGGACCAGATGGGACCACATCGGAGTTACCCGAATGAGTTCATTAGGGATGATCGTGATGAGTCGTTCATCACTCCTCATCTGCCCGACACTACTGCTTGTCCGACATCTGGGTCGCACCGGGGTCGTGCTTGTCCGACATCCGGGTCGTACCGGGGTCGTCGCAGCGCGGTCGGCCCGACNGGAAGGCTGGTGCGGGACAAACCCGCCGTCGTCTTCGTCTTCGTCGTTCGCTCCGGTCGTCCGCAAGTTGCACACAACCGTTGCTTGTGCGCGCCCGGGGGCACGGGGCGGGCCGGCGCGGCCCGGGGTGGGCCAGGCTGCGCGGCTACGGATCGGGGTGGGGCTGGACGGGCCGACCGGGGGGTAGGCCCGCCCAGCCCCGGATCCGGCCCGCGGGCGGCCGGCTGGAGGGCGGTGTTCACGCCGGGTGACGTCCGCCCGCCGGGATCGCCGGCGTGGGGCGGCGCGGTCTGGCGCGTCGACGGGTTACCGCTGCTGGTACCGCCGCGGCCGCGGGGCTGCGCTGGCCCGGGGAGACGCGGACCGTTGGGGCGGTCCGCACAGCGGCGCGGTGCCTGGGCGGGTCAGGGCCAGGCTGGCGGGCCGTCGCCTGCGCGGCGACGGTCGAGACGGCGGTTGTCGGGGGTGGCCGCGCTCCAGCGGCACCGGGGTGGACTGGGTTCCCGCGGTCGGCCGGCCGGTCGGCTGGCCGGGAACCGGGGAGCGGGCTCGACCGTTGTCGTCCGGGTAGGCATGCACATGCCCGGGCGATCGAGGTCCAGTGGTGTGCGGGTCCGGGCGACGCCTTCGCGGAACGGCCCGTGGTCTCCGGGCCTGGGAGCGGCTGTCCGCGTGGAGGTGGGGAACGTCGGATCGGTCAGCGCGCCGCGGCCGTGGCGGGCGGGCTTGACCGAGCGAGTCGCCGGGACCGGCGGGAGGCGCGTCAGCCGAAGGTGGCAGCCCAGGTCTGAGGACCGAGGATCCCATCAACGGCGAGTCCTCGCGCAGCCTGGAAGGCGTGTGCCGCGGCCGCGGAGGCGGGCCCGTAGCAGCCGTCGACGGCGAGCGGGTATCCGAGGGTGTTCATCTTCGCCTGCCAGGCCCTGACNTCGTCGGAGACCCGGTTGTGGACGGACGCGACGTAGTTCCGCGTCANGGTCGGCGCACCCGCGGTGATGGGCTGTGCGACCAGAGAGGTGCGTTCCGCCGTTCGGGAGGCCTGACTTCCGGATCCTGATGAGGATGCTCCGGGCAGAAGCTGGTCAGGGCCCATCCCGCGCCCGCAGACCGGCCACTGGCCGAATCCGGACCGGATCGCGAGCTTCAACGCNGCCTCGTCCTNCACGGCGGGCGNAGCCGTGTGTGGCAGCCCCGAATACCCCNGACTGCGCCAGGTGGTGGGCGAGAACTGGTAGGCGCCATGGTAGCCGTTGCCGGTGTTCGCCGTGTAGTTACCGCCGGATTCGCATTGCCGCAGACCTTCCCAGGTCGTTGCGGCGTTCGCCGGCTGGCTCATGGCGATTGTGCCCCCGACCGCCGCGAGTAGGACGGGTACGGGTACGAACTTGCGGGCCCGGCTGCGGGTACTGCTGCGGCGTTGTCGGCCACTGGTACGTGCGTCGGACATGCGTGAGTTTCCTTCCCCACGCCTGCGAGGTGAGCTGTCGGGTTCGGGCAGGGAACAAGCCCGGCCGCATACCAGGAAGGTCATGATTCCTGTGTCTTCGGCAGCGAGGTAGACGATTTCCTCATCGGTTGCCGGAGGCTTTACGGCTTCACCCCAAGGCCGCCTGACATCGGCGGCCGGGATTTGGTTCCCCCGCTCCTGCCATCGGGTTTCTGTTTCCGGCGGATGGGGGCAGGGATTCGGCGTGCCACCCGTCGGGTCCCCGGCCTGTCTCCNGGCACGGCGAAGACCATAACCACACTGCCGACCGGAACGACAAGCATTCAATGCCCAACGTGAAGAAGAGCACATTGCGGCGCGCCTGCTTGAGGTTGGTCAGGGCCCCTGGTATCGCGCGTGCACGCGCGCTCATTAACTTGGTGGATGCTTCGCGACTGGTGTTTCGAGCCGACTGATCACGCTGGTTAATGATCGTTACCATTGCCTGCGGTATGGGTGATCCGCCGGTATTGGCGCCAAGGCTACCGGCTCCCCGGAGTGTCGTCACCAATCAGATCGAAAATTCACATCGTCATGCCTACTGGCCTTCTGGCGCCAGGCGGTGTGAGATACGTAACCGTAATGATGTGGTAACTCAAGTGTATCTTTCCGCCCCCGGCGGCCGGCGGGCGGGGTGGGTGGATACGTTCCGCAATGCGGCGCCTGCATCCGTGTTTGATCTTGACTGTCTCCGTGCGGTCTGGGCCGAGTTCCGGCCCGTGGCCCCTTTGGTGTCTCTCTGTGTCCGTACCGGGCCGCACCGTGGTCGGGGTCGTGGTCGGGGGTCGTGGTCGGGGGTCGGGGTCGGGACGGCGCGGACGGGTGTCGTGCGGGCACCGGATGGACTACATCCAGCGGTACCCGGTCCGCCCGGGCAATGCTCGGCCTGGCGCTGATGTACCGCGGAGCCGCGCACTCCGGGCGAACTCCAGCCATGCGGGCGAGGGTGGCGAAGGCGATGTGTCCGAAATGCGTCGAGAGGACACGCTGGGTGAAGAGACCACGTCGTNGGCACTTGCCAGCTTCAGCTCGGTTGCGGCCGCCGGGTCGACCAAGAGTTGAGCAATGTGGTCCGTGCCGCGCCACGGCTTTCTACCCGGGCGGACCGCTGTGTCCTGAATGGTGTCCTGTGCCGCCACCGCCCGGTGCCTGCCGTCTTCGGACCGCATGATCAGAAGAGGCGGCTTCCGTGGACCGGCGGACCGTGCGCTCGATGAGTGGCAGGTGCCGCCTGGTGCGGCCAGGTACCGGTCTGCCCGTGAGCGCCCACCTGCGGGCGGCGGGCGGCGTGGAGCGGACGGGTTCTCCGGGCGGGGGAGGGCGGGAGCTGCCGACGCGGGCGAGAGCGCAGAGAGACGAGAGCGCAGAGAGCGCAGAGAGAACAGAAGGGCGGACCTGCGGGCAGCGCCATGACGCGAGGGAGGTCATGACATGAGGAGGAAAGGAGAAGCGCCATGCGAGCAGAGCGGGCGCGGTGCGAGGTGCCGAAGCGGGCGGGGGAAGGGGGACCGGACGCGGCTCCCGGGGGCCGCTGGCGCCCCCGGGAGCATGAGGTGGGACCCGCGCGCCTTCCGACCGGCTCCGGACAGTCGGGTGTCGGATCCGGTTCGGCGCGCGCGGGACCGTGGCGGCTTCGCCGCCCAGGCGGATCTGGTCAGACCCCGATCGAGCGACCCGCGGACCGGAGGTCCTCGCAGGCCTGGGCGACCCGTGNGGCCATCGAGGTCTCGGCGGCCTTTCCGTAGGTGCGCGGGTCGTAGGCCTTCTTGACCCCGACCTCGCCATCCACTTTCAGTACGCCGTCGTAGTTGCGGAACACGTGGTCCACGATCGGCCGGGTGAAGGCGTACTGGGTGTCGGTGTCCACGTTCATCTTGATGACGCCGTAGTCGAGTGTCTCGCGGATCTCGGAGAGATCCGACCCGCTGCCGCCGTGGAACACGAGGTTGAAGGGCTTGGCGTCGGAACCGAGACCCAGCTTCTCGGCCACGTGCTGCTGGCCCTCACGCAGGATCGCCGGCCGGAGCTTGACGTTTCCGGGCTTGTACACGCCGTGAACATTGCCGAACGTCGCGGCCAGCATGTAGCTGCCCTTTTCTCCGGTACCGAGGACTTCGGCGGTACGGAGCATATCACCCGGTGTGGTGTAGAGCTTCTCGTCGATCGCTCCTACGACGCCGTCTTCCTCGCCGCCCACGACACCGATCTCGACCTCCAGCACGATCCGTGCGGCCTGGCAGTCGGCGAGCAGCTCCTCCGCAATCTTGAGGTTCTCCTCAAGNTCGACCGCGGACCCATCCCACATGNGGGACTGGAAAAGCGGTTCCCGGCCNTGGGAAACCCGTTCCTTCGAGATCGCGATGAGCGGGCGGATATAGGTGTCCAGCTTGTCCGCGGGGCAGTGATCCGTGTGCAGAGCGATGTTCACCGGATATGCCTTGGCTACGTGGTGCGCGTACTCGGCGAGCGCCTCGGCGCCGAGTACCATGTTCTTGATCGTGGTTCCCGAAAGGAACTCGGCGCCGCCGGTCGATACCTGAACGATTCCGTCGCTGCCGGCTTCCGCGAATCCCCGGAGGGCCGCGTTGAGGGTCTGCGACGAGGTCACGTTGATGGCAGGGTAGGCGTAGGCGTTGGCCTTCGCCGTGCTGAGCATCTCGGCGTAGACGTCTGGGCTGGCGATGGGCATCGGTGGAGCTCCTCGCAAGGTCTAGGGGCGCCAGGCCGCCTGGTGGCGCGAAGCCACCGCGGCCGTGGCGCCGGACGCGCCGCCGAACCCGCCACCGACCCCCGGGGTTGCCCGGAGGGCCGGTCGCGCCCGACGCGTGCCGACGGCAGGTGTTGGCCGAAGGGTATGACGTCACCCGGCTCGGACGGGTGTGGTTCCGCGTGACATCGCCGGATGGCGCTCAGATTCCGTCGCCTGGGGGCAGCCGGCCGGCAGACTGGTTTCGTGGACATCGAGAGCCTCTCCGGGATGACCCTCTACGCGATCCTCTTCGCGGTGATATTCGTCGAGAGCGGGATCCTGGTCGGCTTCTGGCTTCCTGGGGATACTGTCCTGTTCGCTGCCGGTCTCGTGGCGGCTGATCCGGTGGCCGACGTGTCGATCGTCGTCCTCGCGCTGGGCGTGCCGCTGGTGGCGAGTCTCGGCGCGCTCGTGGGTTACCTCACCGGCCGCCGGCTGGGCCGTCCCTACCTTGAACGCCGACATGCGACCGCGCTGGCCCGGACGGAGGACTTCTACGAGCGGTTCGGCGCGGTGACCCTGATCGCCGCCCGGTTCGTACCGTGGGCCCGAACGTTCGCCCCGGTGCTTGCGGGGGCGGTGTCGATGCCGAGGCACCGTTTCGGCGTCGCCGTGGTCAGCGGCGCGATCATCTGGGGCACCGGTCTGGTGCTGCTCGGCTACGCGGCGTCCTCGGTGCCCGGCCTGCGTGACGCCGCGCTGTGGATCGGCCTGGTGGTCATCGTGGTCTCGGTACTGGCCGGTGTGGCGGGGGAGCTGATGCGCCGGCGGGTGGCGCGTCTGCGTGAGGTCGAGGACCCGGCCGAGCCCAGCACGATCTGACGGACCGTGCGCGCCGGCTGCTCTTATCGGCTTTCAGTGGCTGTTGTGTTGGGCTTCCGTTGCTCGTCCTGACGTCTGAGGATCCGTACGGTTACGGGTCGTTGGTCTCGTCGGGTGGACGCGCGGTTACGCAGCCGAGCACACAGAAGGTGGAATGCGCGCAGATCCCTCTGGAAGCGCCCAGGCTCCGCGGGCGTTCCGGACGCGTCGGGCGGATGGCCCGCGCCGGGGCCGGCGGCGCCGAGCCGCCGCCGGTGCCTCGGCCATCGCCGTGGCGGCACTGTGTCTGGTGCCTCGGGCCGGCATCCTGCACGCGTCTCGCGTTGTCCCGGGGTGGTCCTCGGCCACCGCTGAGGCCGTCGGGTCGGATCGGTCAACCGCCGGCTGGCAGCCGGGTGACGACCTCGCCGGGCCCACGCGTNCCCACGACACCGATCCGCAGCCCGCCTCGCGGAGCCGGCGCTGGGAGCCCGTGGTCCGTGATGTGGTCCCACGACCGGTGGGCGCCCGGCGTACGGCCGACCCGCCGGCACCCGTGGCGAGCCCGTCGGCCCCGTCCGACGCACCCGGGCCGGCCGCGGTCGAGGACGGTGACGGGGTGAACGGCGGCGGGTCGATCGGACGAGTTGTTCCGAACCCGATCCGGGGACCGGAACCCGAGGTTCCCGAGCCCGCCACGGGGGCGTCGCCCGAGGCGGCGGTCACCGGCGACCGAGGCGCCCTCGGCGGAGAGGGCTCCGTCGAGCGCGCGGGCCGCGTGACCGGAGCGGCGCCCTCGGCCGGCGGTGCCGAGGGCCGGCGCGAGGCGCCAGCCAGCGGGGAAGGCGGGTACGGCGGCGGGCAGGTGCCCGCGGGTGCGGTGCCCGGCGCTGCGGTGCCCGGCGCTGCGGTGCCCAGTGGTGCGGTGCCCAGTGGTGGGGTGCCCAGCGGCGCCGGGCC
Organism: Frankia sp. EI5c; assembly: GCF_001636565.1. GTDB lineage: Bacteria > Actinomycetota > Actinomycetes > Frankiales > Frankiaceae > Parafrankia. The sequence continues at coordinate 12,844 of NZ_LRTK01000071.1, read as the reverse complement.
GGGCGGCGTCGGGACGGGGCGCGGGGAACAGGGTTCCCCGGCAACGACCGGCAGCGACGTGTTCGGTCGTGGGGCATCCGGTGCGGGTGCGGCTGCCGCCCGTGGGGGCGGTGGGCCCGCTGCCCCCGGTACCGGCGCGGCCGGCGCAGCCACCGGGGCCGGCGCTGCTGGCAGGACCAGCTCCGAGGTCGGGACCGGCCGGACCGGCTCCGCTGTCGGGACCAGTTCTGCCGCTGCCGCCGCTACCGCCAGTGCCGCCGGCGATGCCAGTGCGTCAGCCGCGCCGGCGCCGGGTGGCTCGGACCCTCGCGGCCCGCTGAACACCGCCGGCCCGGCGCCGGGCACGGCGGCCAGCGGGGAGGCGGCGGCGCGGGCACCTGCCGGTCCCGCCGGGGCCGCTGCCGTACTCGGCGGCGGTTCGCCGGCAGGCGCCGGCGCCGCGCTGGTGGCGGAGGTCGTGGAACGGACCAACGCCGAGCGCGCCGCGGTCGGCTGCCCGCCGCTGGCGATCGACGCGCGCCTCAGCGCCGCGGCGCAGGCCCACAGCGAGGACATGGCTCGCCGCAACTACTTCGCGCACACGGCGCCGGACGGGGAATCGCCCTTCGACCGGATCGCGGCGGCCGGCTACGGCTACTCGGTTGCCGCGGAGAACATCGCGGCGGGCCAGCGGACGCCGGCCGCCGTGGTCGCGGCCTGGATGGCGAGCCCCGGGCACCGGGCGAACATCGTGGCCTGCGAACTCACCCAGATCGGAGTCGGACATTCGTCCGGCGGCTACTACGGCACCTACTGGGTGGAGGACTTCGGCACGCCCTGACGGTGCCTCATCCACCTGCTGACCGGGCCCTTCCGGACGCTGGGGACACGGCCGGCGCCGGCCTGTGGCGAGCGCCGTCGCCCGAGCCGGGTACTATGACTGCCCATCATCCTACGGTCGGACGTGGGTGGGCCTCGTCCGGCAAGGTGTTCTTGTCTGGCGNGGCGGTTCCCGCCCGGCACGACGGCTCCCGACCGGGCAGGGCAGGTTCGGGCCGGNGGAACTTTCCGGCGGGCAGAGCGAGACACGTCCGGCCGAGTGAATCTTGTGCGGCGGAGTGGACCGCGGTAGATCACGTATTGTCTGCTCCGGAACGGACTGGTATGTCGGGTTCCGTCCGTCGAGATGCTGGTGCGCGGGCCAGCCGAGCGGGTCGGGCNGCGGGTGGGAGGGCGATTTGGCTCGGTCGGTGGTCACCGGCGCGGCCGGATTCCTCGGCGGCGCCGTGGCACATGAGCTCCGCCGGCGCGGCGACGAGGTCGTCGCGCTCGACGTGCGGCGCGGGCCCGGCATCACGCTGGCCGATGTCACGACCTCGGGTGACTGGGAGAAGGCGCTCGACGGCGCTGACCTGCTCGTCCACGCCGCAGCGGTGGGAATGGGCGGGGTGGGTGAGCTGACGCCCGTGCGGGCGGGGCGGCCGACGGCACCCAGCAGTGTCACGACCGCCCAGATGCGCAGAGTGCTCCTCGGTGGCACCGCGACCGTCCTGGACGCGGCCCAGCGCGCCGGCGTGCGCCGGGTGATCCACCTGTCCTGTGTGAGTGCCCTCGGCGAGGACGCGCCGATGTTGGCCGACGAATCCGCGCCGGTGGGTCTCACCGGGGAACCGCGTGCGGACGCGATCGCCGCGGCGGAGCAGACAGCCTGTGCCGCCGCCGCGCACGGAGCGCCGGTCACCGTCCTGCGGGTCGCGGACGCCTACGGCCCGCGCGCGGGGCGCTGGACGCTGTGGCCGGTGCTGCTGCTGCGCGCCGGCCGGTTCGTGCTCGTCGACGGCGGCCGCGGGCTGCTGAGCCCCGTGCACGTCGATGACGTGGTGTCGGCGTTGACGGCCGCGGCCGCGGCGCCGCTCGACGTGGTGGCGGGCCGGGTACTTCATGTCACCGGTCCGGCCGCGGCGACGGCCGCCGACTTCTTCGGCCGTTACGCGGCGTTGGCCGAGGTCCGGCCGCCGAGGTCGGTGCCCGCGCGGCTGTGCGAGGTCGTCGACGCGGTCGACCGGCTGCCGAACCGGTCCTCCGAGACGAAGGCCCGCCGGCCGGGGCTGCTGCGGGGGATCGGCTCGGCTCTCCTCGCGAACGTGGACCCGCGGATCCGGGTGGATCTCGGCCCGCTCACCATCCAGGACCTGACCCGGACGGGAACGGTGTCCGGTCGCCGGATCGCCGAGCTCCTCGGCTGGGAGCCGCGGGTGGATCTCGATGAGGGTATGGACCGCACCGGAGCCTGGTTGCGTGACCGTGGTCTGCTCGGTGTGACGGAGCCCGCGCGTCGTGGGTGAGGGTCCCACCCTCACGACCGCGCGGCTACGCGCACTCCCGCTCACAGTCTGGAACGTCGGCTACGTGGCCGAGGAGGTTGCCCAGGCCATGGTCGCCGCCGGCCGGGGCCGGCCGGTGCGACTCGCCGCGGGCGAGCTGTTCGGTGGTGCCCTCGACTCCGCCGCCGCCGGCGCTGACGCCGTCAACACGGATCCCACCGGCGTCCGCCGGGAGCTGCGGCGCCGGGTCGGGGCGGGAAGAGGCATCCTGACCTGGGNGTTGCGTGGCCGGGACGGTGCGGCGACGGGCCTGCTGGCCGCGGACACGCACGGGCCACGGGCGGTGATCGGGGTCCGGGTGAGCCACACCTACCGGCGGGACGGCTACGCGACCGAGGCGGTCCGTGCCCTGGCCGGCTGGCTTGAATACCGCGGGGTGCTGGTCGGGACGAGGGTGCGGGTGGGCGACCCGGCGGGCAAGCGGCTCGCGCAGTCGACCGCCTTCGTGCCGACGGGAGTGCTGCTCACCGAAAGTCGGCGGTTGTGGATTCGACCGCCGTCGTGAACTTTCGNGGNGGCCCCGCAGTGCTCGGATTGTTTCCCCGGTGNTCTGTTACATAACGTTAGTGTCGGTGGGGCGCGGACCGGCCGGGCACCCGTCTGTGGGCCCTCGTGTGGGCCGGCGCGGGCGCGGCAGGTGACGGGCGGAGCGGGGCCACTACCCAGCCGCTGTCCGGTCAAACCTCCCCTTTCGTGCTATTCGTGCTGGTCAAGTGCTTCCGTGTCACCCCCCAAGGGTGGTATTTCTGAGAACCCCTCGGCGCCGGGGTGTCGGCAATCCGACAAGGTTTCTTCGTGGTTTCGTGGACAGCCCGGCCCGGCTGGACACGCCGACGCCGCCAGCCCCTGTTCAGAACGTGACGTCCTGGGGCACCATAGGAGTCGATGTCGCGACCGGTAGTCGGCCCGCCCGACCCGGCGAGGGCGTCGGCGACGGCTGGGGGCCCGTCGTGGCTCGGGAGNGGAAGTCGTACCTTCGCGTCACCTGCGTCCTGGGAGGCCTGCACGATGAGCGTGGATGCCCGTCGGGAAGTTCCTGCCGGAACCAGACCGAGCGAGGTCACATACGACCATCTGATCATTCCGCCGCACTGGCGGCGGCCGGCGGGTTCCGGTCCGGGGGAACCCAACACGCTGTTCCCGCGCGGGGAGCAGGCGACCGCCCCGCCACCCGGCCCGGCGGTGACCGGAGCATCGCCGATCAACCCGGTGACCGGTCCCATGACCGGCCCGCTGCTCGTCGGCACGACCGCCCGGGCGTTCGCCAAGCTGGACGACATGGTCCGGCTCAGCGAGGCCGACCGCGCGGTCATCGACGACCGGCGGGCCGAGGCCGAGCGCGCACTGCGGTCGATCTTCCCGCCGCGCTGCGCGCTGCCGCTCGTCGGAGTGGCCACCATCGGCTCCGCCGGCCGCGACACGATGATCCGTCCGCTCGACGAGGTGGACATCTTCGTGGTCTTCAGCGCCGCGAACAGCGCCTGGAAGCGCTTCCGGTGGGATTCACGCGACCTGCTCGTCTGCGTCCGCAACGCGATCGGTGGCGACCGGGTCCAGACGATCGGCACCCGCGGGCAGGCGCTGCGCATCGTGTACGACGCCGCNCCGGACGTCCACCTGGTGCCGGCGTTCGACCACCCGCGCGCGGGCTACGTCATCCCGGACCGGGTCGGTGGCTGGCTGCCCACCCGCCCGGAACGGCACGCGAGCTGGACGCTGGATCTCGGTCCGCGGGTCATCTCGGCGGTCCGGCTCCTCAAGGCCTGGAACCGGGTCTGCGGGAGTCACCTGCGGTCGTTCCACATCGAGGCCCTCGCCGGGCAGGTGCTCGCCGGCCGTGGGTTCAACACCCGCCAGGGCCTGGCCGAGGTCTTCCGTTACATGGACGAGGTGGGCCTCGTCGTGGGCGACCCGTCCGACATCGGCGGTGACCTCTCCAGCTACCTGCGTCAGGACGACCTGCACGACCTGGCGGCGTGCGTCCGGCAGGCGCGGACCTACTCGGCCCGGGCGGTCGCGGCCGAGCGGGCCGGGAACCACGAGGAGGCCGTGAGCCTGTGGGGAAGCGTCTTCGGGCCGGAGTTCCCGACCTTCGGATGAGGTGACGAGCCGCCGGCCCCGCCACTGGCCGCCGGCCCCGCCACTGGCCGCCGGTGCCGCCACGGGCACGCTGGACCCTTCACGGGCCCGCCGGCCGAGACCGTTCCGCCTGTGCGGCGGCGAGCCGGTGGGCGTCTCCGGCGTCCCGCAGTGGCGCCTGGATCCGCACCGGGCCACCGGTGGAGTCCAGATGGACGTCCGCGAGGCCCAGCAGGCGATGCAGCGGTGGCTGCACCAGCCGAAGGCTCTGGACCTTGTTGTGCGGAATGATGTCGGTGCGCTGCCACAGGCGTCCGGCGCGCGCGATGAAGACCCGCTCGTCGGCGCCGCAGCGGATGTGGCGCCAGCGGAAGGGCGCCAGCAGCCGGGCACGCCTCGGCGGGGGCAGCAGCTCGACCTTCGCGAGACGCACCTCCGGCAGCAGCCGTTCCACCAGGGCCACCGCCTGGGCCCGGGGCGCCACCGGCAGCAGCATGCTGCGCGCGTCACCGGCCACGTTGATCTGGACATTGACCCAGTCGGGCCAGCGCCACAGCGGTGAGCTGTGCAGGCGGATCGCCTGCACCCGGCCGTGGGGGACGGTGTGGTGCGCCCGGTCGATCAGGCCGCCCCGGATACGCAGGCCGTCCGGCGACTCCGACACCGTGAACAGGTAGCCGCTGGCGAAGCGGCGGAACGACGTCCGCCACACCCCGACGAGGGCCGGGGTCACCGCGACGAAACCGGCGAAGGTGCCGGTGAGCAGGGCGGGTGCGACCAGCAGGAAGGCGGCGCAGAGCGCGATCCAGGGCGCGGGTGACAGCGCGATGGAGGCGGCCAGGCGCCGTGGCGGGACCNCAATGAGCGGACGCTCGGGTGCCTCCCCGGCGTCCGGCGAGACGCCGGCGGCGCGGGCCAGCAGCTCCGCCCGCAGCTTCCGCGCCCGGTCCAGCGACAGGTAGCTGAGTGTGGTGCCGGACTCCTCGTCCCCGTCGTGCGCGCCGCCGAGATCAAGGCGCAGTACGGCCAACCCGGTGGCGCGGGCGATCAGTGGCTGCGCGATCTCCACGGACTGGACGCGGTCGAGGCGCACGTCCCGGCGGCGTTTGATCAGCAGGCCGGTTTCCAGCCGGATGCTCGCGCTCCCCACCCGGTAGCGGGTGAAGCGCCAGGCGCAGTAGCCGTAGCCGGCGGCCGTCGGCAGCAGCAGGGCCCCGGTGAGCAGCACACCGCGGGCCGACAGCTCCTCCGCGAAGTTGCGCAGGACGCCGGCCGCGACGGCGCCCACCAGCAACCAGCCCCGCAGGAGGGGCGTCAACGGGTGAAGATGCTGGTAGTCGTTCCCGGCGACGGGGTCCGATCCGGCTGTCGTCACAGCGCGGCTGCCCGGGGCCGCCCGCGATCGGCGAGCGAGTCCCGCAGCCTTGCGGCCTCGCCCGGAACCAGCCCGGGAATGACCGCGTCCGTGGTGGCGGCGGCCGTGTGCAGGCGCACCTGAGCAATCCCGAAGCGCCGTGACAGCGGGCCGGAGGTGACGTCCACCAGCTGCATTCGGCCGTAGGGGATCACGACCAGCCTGCGTACGAGCACACCATGCTGGATCAGTAGGTCGTCCGCGCGTTCGGCGTAGCACCAGGCGGACCACGCCCGGCCGATCAACCGCCACGCGACGGCCCCGGCTCCGAGGGGGACGAAACCGAGCAGAAGGCCCGCGGGCCCCAGGAGAGCGCCGCCGGTCAGCGCGGCCAGCGCGCCGGCGGGGAGGACGGCGACCGCGAGCAGCAGGCGACGAAGCCGGCGGAGCTGCGGCGACAGCCCGCACCAACTCTCCGGGGGGACCTGCCAGAAGTCCGACGTCCACGCCCGGGCGGGGGCAGAGGACGCAACGGTGCGCATCTGGCCACCATAAGCTGTGCGGTCCTGGGAGCCAGGTGGTTTTCGGCAGCAGTAGTCACAGTGCGGCCTGTTCTGGCCAGTCTGGTCGCGGAACTTGCCGAACGCGCCCGAGCGCCGGATCAGGACCGGCGGTGGGCATCCGCGTCCCGCGCCGAACCCGCCTCCCTTCCGGAAGCCTGGTCCGGTTCGGAACCCGGGCTCTGTCCGGAAACCGCTTCCTGTCCGGAAGCCGCCGCCCGCTCGGAAACCGCTCCATCGTCGGAAACCGTTGCCGCGTTTGGTCCGTTCCCGTGGCTGGCGGGCTCGTCGGCGAGCATGTGGATCTCGTCGAGCATCGCCTCCCGCTCCGCGGCGATTGCCGCTGCTTCGGCTGCTTCGGCGGTACGAGCGGCTTCGGAGCTCCCCCGGGGCTCGGTGGTCTTCGGCACGGTCAGTGTTTCGGCTCGGGGGCTCTCGCGGGCGAGCCGACNCGGCCACCACACGGCGGGGCCGACATCCAGGGCCAGTGCCGGCACCAGGATCGATCGGACGACCAGGGTGTCGAGGAGAACCCCGAAGGCCACCAGGAAACCGACCTCGGCGAGCTGAACCAGTGGGAAGATCATGAGGANCGCGAAGGTGGCGGCGAGCACGATGCCGGCTGAAGTGATGACGCCGCCGGTCACCGCCAGCCCACGGCGGACGCCGGGCCCGTGCCCGATGCGTTCGGCCTCCTCTCGGACCCGGGTCATCAGGAAGATGTTGTAGTCGACCCCGAGGGCGACCAGGAAGATGAAACCAACGAGCGGAAGGGCGGGATCTATCCCGGCGAAGTCGAAGATGAAGCGGAAGACCAGCGCACTCGCGCCCAGCGCCGCGAAGAACGACAGCACCACCGTGCTCATCAGCAGCAGCGGTGCCACGATCGCGCGCAGCAGTACGCCGAGGATCAGCAGCACCACGATCAGCACGACCGGAATGATCAACTCGCGGTCGCGGATGGCGGCGTCCCTGACGTCGAGGTTCACCGCAGTGTTTCCGCCGACGAGGGCGTCGGCTCCNGGAACCGCGTGCACGGCGGCGCGGAGGTCCTCGACCGTGGCGAACGACTCGGCGCTGTCCGGCGACGCGTTGAGCACTGCCAGGAACTGGACGAGCTCCGCCGTCCGGCCGCTCTCCGCCACGGCCGCCACCNCGGGTGTCGCGCGGGCCGCCGCGGCCACCTCTTCGGCCTGGGCGGCGTTCGTCACGACGAACGTCGGCGCCGTGACGCCGGGCGGGAAGCTCCGCTCCGCGAGTTGCTGACCTTCGACCGACTCCACCGGGTCACGGAACGCCTCGTCCTGGCGCAGAATGCCNGGCAGCACCAGCATGCCGGCGACGAGCATGCCGAGCAGGAGCGTCGTCGTGATCCAGATGGTTCTCGGGTACTGCCCGATAATCGCGCCCGCCCGGGCCCAGACACCGGCCTCCGTCGCATGTTCGGCCTGCTCGGGCTCGCCCAGATGCGGTACGAACGGCCAGAAGAGCCGCCGGCCACCGACGATCATGGCTGCGGGCAGCAGGGTGAGCATGGTGATCAGCGCGACGAGGATCCCGAGGGCACACACCGGGCCCAGCCCGCGATGCGAGTTCNGCTCGCCGAGCAGGAGACAGAGCATCCCAATGATCACCGTGCCGGCGGAGGCGAGGATCGCCGGCCCGGCCCGCCGCAGGGCCACCCGCATCGCGGCGGCGGGTTCGGCGTTCCTGGTCAGTTCCTCCCGGTACCGGGCGATCAGCAGCAGTGCGTAGTCAGTGCCCGCGCCGAACACGAGGACCCGCAGCATGCCCGCGCTCTGGCCGTTGACGGTGAGATCGGCATGTTTGGCGAGTAGATAGATCAGTCCGGCCGCGGCCTGGTCGGCGACGCCGACCGACAGCAACGGCACGATCCAGAGGAACGGGCTGCGATAGACCACGAGCAGGATCACAGCCACGATGGACGCGGTTACCAGCAGCAGCGCGTTCTCAATCTTGGCGAACACGGTGTAGGTGTCGGCGAGAAGGCCCGCGGGTCCGGTGAGAGCGGTCTGCAGGCCGGGCTCCGCCGCCGCGGCGCGATGGGCGATGTCGCGGATCTCCTCGACGTCGCCGGTGAATCTCTCGACATCCTTGGTCTGTGGCATCGGAATGGTGATCAGTGCTGCCTGCTGATCAGTCGAGGGAAGTACGGCCGGAATGGGAGTGGCCGAGAACGGAGCCAGTTCCGTCCGCAGATCATCGGCAATCACGAGATCGTTCTGGGTAAGGCCGGTGTCGCGGGCCAGGACAACCACCGCGGGTACCGAGTCGCCGCCGGGAAGGGCTTCCTGAGCCTCCAGGACGCGCGTTGACTCGGCCTCCTCGGGGAGGAACGCCGCCGCATCGTTGGTCTGCGCGTCGGTGAGCCTGAACGCGAGCGGGCTGATCGCCACGCCAGCCGCCAGCCACACCAGGACGACCAGCCAGGGAAACAAGCGCCCCGAAGCGGCGTGACGCGGCCGGACCATGCGAATGCCCTCTCCTTCTTATCTCCCACCGCCGATGCTGCCAGCTCGGAGCGTTCGGCGCCCGCCACGATCGATGATCCCCCGACCCGACGCCGGAAATGCCGATCGCCGTGACGATGTGTACCGGGATGATGGCTGCGCGCTGCGNGGTGTCTCCCCCATGGGGAATTCTTCTGTTGTCAAGGGGGGTACCAAGTGCCCAGGTCGGCGGGCCGCTGTCCCGACAGTGACATCGATCGGGCGCGTTGTGGCGGGGTTTGCTGCGGCATTGTGGGAGGGGCGCCGACGCGCCTTTCCGCGTGAATGGTGAGAATCCTGCCGGCCCGGCGAGATCATTCGGGCCGCCATTGTCTTGGGGGTACCCGGTGAACGAACGGGACGAAAGTCGGCGGGCCGTGGTGGAATCCGGCCGCAGTGGGCCAGGAGGCGCCAGTGGCTCGGGAGGCACGCGTGGCGGCCGTGGGCGGCGGGTGAACCGCGGCCGGAGTGGGCGCCGAGGCCGGGCCGCCGCACTGCTGTCGCTCGCCGCCATGGCCCTGGCGACCGCGGCCTGCCAGAGCGGATCTGGCGGCATCGGGGAACTGCTCCAGCCCACCTCGGTGGCCGCGCCGCCCACCTCGCCGCCGCCCGCCTCGCCGCCGCCCACCGGGACCTCGCTGAACGCGGACAACTACCTGCTGACCGAAGGCCCGATCACCGCGGGATTCACCGCGTCCCCCGCCGAGGCGCAGGCCAACTCCGACCGGGTGTCCGTGGCCGGGGTCGCGGGTTGCCTCGGCGTTCCTGAAAACGATCGTCGCGACGAGTATCTGGACTCCGCTGACGGGCCCAAGTTCACCAGCGATGCCGACGCGATCGTCACGATCACGTCCTCGGCGACAGTCGTCTCCGCGGAGAAGGCTGCCGCCGACCTCGCGCTGCTGAGGAATCCGCGGTTCGCCGACTGCTTCAGCCAGGCATTGCAGGCGGAGTTCGACCGGGCGGTGGAAAGCGGGACAGCGATCGAGATCGTCGCGGTCGAGACCCCGGAACCCCCGGCCGGGGCACAGGCCCTGCTGCGGATCAGCATGGGCGTGACGGTGCGCGGCGAGACCATCGGGCTCGTGCTGGACAACCTGTTCTTCATCGAGGGTCAGGTCGAGGTGACGGTGAACTACACGAACGTCGACAACAACCCGTCACCCGAGCATCTTCAGCGGATAGCCGACCAGATCGCGGGCAAGCTGCNGATCCAGTGACCTGGCCGCCGGCCGGTCAGCGGGCTGCTCGGCGGGCCGCCCACGCGGCCGCGATGTCGGCCGCCACCGCGACGTTGTTGCGTACCACGGCGACGTTCACCTCCAGGCTCGCACCCGCGGTCTCGGTGTGGAAGGACTCCAACAGGAACGNGGTGACGGCCTTGCCCCGCAGTCCCAGCTCGTCCGCCCGCAGCAGCGCCGCCTGAAGGACCTGGTCGTGGACGGCCGGGTCGAGGGCCTGACCGGCCGGCAGCGGGTTCGCGACGACGATCGCCGAGGACAGGCCGAGACCGTCACGGGTGGCCATCGCCTCGGCGACCTGCTGGGCGTCGTCCACCTGCCAGTCCAGCTGATGGTCGGTGGACGGCAGGTAGAANCCCGGGAAGTTCGAGGTCCGCCAGCCCAGCACGGTGATCCCGAGGGTCTCCAGGCGTTCCACCGTCGCGGCGACATCCAGGATGGACTTGACGCCGGCGCTGACGACGGTGATCGGCGTGGCGGCCAGTGCCGGCAGATCGGCGGATTCGTCGAAGGTCTCGCCGGCCGCGCGGTGCACACCGCCGAGGCCACCGGTGGCGAACACGCGGATTCCGGCGCGAGCCGCAAGCACCGAGGTGGAGGCCACGGTGGTGGCGCAGGTGCGGCCCAGGGCGCGCGCCGCCGGCAGATCACGTACGGATGCCTTGGCCACCTCGGGATCATCGGCGATGCGCCCGAGAGCGGCGTCGTCCAGACCGACGGTGGGCACGCCGTCGATGACGGCGATCGTGGCGGGGACGACACCGCGGCTGCGCAGGATCGCTTCCAGCTCCGCCGCGACCGCGCGGTTGCGCGGGCGCGGCAGGCCATGGGCGATCAACGTCGACTCGAGTGCCACCACCGGGGAGCCCGCGGCCAGCGCGGCCTCGACCTCGGCCGAGACCACCAGACCTGGAACGTTCCGCGCCACTGCTCGACCCTATGCGCAGCGGAGCGGGTGCCGAACCGGGACGGCCCGGCTCGGCACCCTGGCNCTCGGCACCCTGGCACTCGGCACCCCGGTGCGCCGGATCAGACCGCCTGTGCGCTGATCGCCGGGTGGACGGTCAGCGCCGACCGCTGCCGGTCGAGATCGACGACGACCTCGTTGCCGTCCCGCACCTCACCGGCGAGCAGCTCGCGGGCGAGCTGGTCACCGATCGCCGTCTGCACCAGCCGGCGCAGCGGCCGCGCTCCGTAGACCGGGTCGTAGCCGGCCTCGGCCAGCCAGTTCTTCGCGGCATCGGTGACCTGGAGAGCGATCCGGCGGTCAGCGAGGCGCTGCCGGAGCCGCTCGATCTGGATGTCGACGATCCNGGTGAGGTCGTCCCGCCCGAGAGGTTCGAAGACCAGGACGTCATCGAGCCGGTTGAGGAACTCGGGCTTGAATGCCTCGCGCACGGCCACCATCACCGAGTCCCGCCGGACCTGCGGCGCGAGCGTCGGGTCGGCGATGAACGACGAACCGAGGTTCGAGGTCAGGATCAGAATCGTGTTCCGGAAGTCGACGGTGCGGCCCTGGCCGTCCGTCAGCCGCCCGTCGTCGAGGACGGCGAGCAGCACATCGAAGACGTCCGGGTGCGCCTTCTCGACCTCGTCGAGCAGGATCACGCTGTAGGGGCGCCGCCGGATCGCCTCGGTGAGCTGGCCGCCGGACTCGAACCCGACATATCCCGGCGGCGCGCCGATCAGCCNGGCCACCGAGTGCTTCTCGGCGTATTCACTCATGTCGATGCGGACAACCGCGCGCTCGTCGTCGAAGAGGAAATCGGCCAGCGCCTTGGCCAGCTCGGTCTTGCCCACGCCCGTCGGCCCCAGGAAGAGGAACGAGCCCGTCGGCCGGTCCGGGTCGGCGATGCCGGCGCGGGCGCGGCGGACCGCGTCCGACACGGTGCGGACGGCCTCCTCCTGCCCGATCACCCGGCGGTGCAGCTCCTCCTCCATCCGCAGGAGCTTGGCGGTCTCGCCTTCCAGCCTCCGGCCGGCCGGAATCCCCGTCCAGGAGGCGACGACCTCGGCGACGTCGTCGGGGCCGACCTCCTCGCTGAGCATCGCCCCGCCGGGGGAGTCGGAGCCCGCGAGCGCGTCCGTCGCCGCGGCCAGCCGCTTCTCGAGCGTCGGGATCGTTCCGTAGCGCAGCTCCCCGGCCCGGGCGAGGTCGAGATCCCGCTCGGCCATCTCGGCTGCGCGGCGGGCGTTCTCCAGCTCCTCCTTGATCTTCTGGACCTCGGAGATCGAGTTCTTCTCCCGCTGCCAGCGCACGGTCAGCGCGGAGAGCTCCTCGCGCTTCTCCGCCAGCTCCCGCTGAAGCCGCTCGCGCCGCTGGCGCGAGGCGTCGTCGTTCTCCTTGGACAACGCCATGTCCTCGATCTCGAGCCGCCGCACGGCGCGCTCCAGCTCGTCGACCGCGACGGGGCGACTGTCGATCTCCATCCGCAGCCGCGAGGCGGCCTCGTCCACCAGGTCGATCGCCTTGTCCGGCAGGAAACGGGCCGTCACGTACCGGTCGGAGANGGTCGCCGCCGCCACCAGCGCCGAGTCGGTGATCCGCACGCCGTGGTGGACCTCGTAGCGCTCCTTGAGCCCGCGCAGGATGCCGATGGTGTCCTCCACCGAGGGCTCACCGACGATCACGGGCTGGAATCGGCGCTCCAGCGCCGGGTCCTTCTCGATCCGGGTGCGGTACTCGTCCAGCGTCGTCGCGCCGATCATGCGCAGCTCACCGCGGGCCAGCATCGGC
>NZ_LRTK01000070.1 GCF_001636565.1 Frankia sp. EI5c | reverse complement strand
TCACCAGGGTTGATTTCCCGATGGTGGCGGGCCCGTCGAGGACAATGCCGCGGCGGGCTCCGGGGGCTTGGCGTGCGTTGGTGCGCATGCGCCGGNGAATCAGGTGGTGGATGCGTTTCATCTGGTCGGTGCGGACGATGATCAGGGCGCTGTGGTAGTCCTCGCGGGCCTCGTCGAGGAGGGCGCGCTGGTCGGGGTCCATGCGCAGGTAGGCGGCGTGGGAAGGCATGGGTGGTGGGGTGGGCGGGGCGGTGTCGAGGTAGGCGCGCCATTCTTCTTTGGTGCGTGGCTCGGCAAGTCCGGGGTGCGCGAAGTGCATCAGGGGATCCGAGGAAGGCGGGGTTTCCAGGTCTCGGCCGCGGGGATCTCGTCGAGATCGAACTCGTCGGCGGAAGCTGGTGGCAGGTCTGTCGGGGGTTGAGGGTCGTCGGCTGGCGGGCCTGCCCGCTGGGCGTCGCGGTGTGCTGCTCGGCCGCGGTGGCTGTCGCGGGCGGTCCGGCTGCGGGCGGTTCGGGTCCAGGTCGCCGGGTCGTCGGCGCGGTTCTGGAGATCCAGGAGAGCGGTGGCGACGTCGTCCTGGTCGGTGGGGTTGCGTCCGCGCTGGGAGACGAGTCGGCGGGCTTCGCGGATGGTGACGTCGGTGAACGGCTGGTGGACGTCGAGGGCGTGAGTCCAGCGCAGGACGTGCCACCGCCCGTCGTCGGGGTCGTGGAAGTAGGCGTGGAGCAGGTTACGGGGGTCACGGCGGATCGGCCAGAGGCCGTCCGGGTAAGGCGAGCGGGTCCTGCGGTAGCGGTAGAGGATGTCGGCGTTGTAGGTGAGATAGCCGATGCGGACGCCGGCCGGTTGGATGGTGCGGCCTTTCCCGTCGGCGATCGGCAGGAGTTCATAGTAGAGATCGGGATCGTTGGGGCAGTCGACGTAGCCCGCGGCGGCGATCGCCATGGCGTATGCCTCGTTCGGCGAGGCGCGCAGGTCGGGGAAGCCGTGGAGGATCAGGCCCTGATGGTGGCGGCGCTGGTAGATCCCAACCGCGTATTCGGCGAACAGCTCGGCGATATCGTCGATGCTCCACCGGGCGGTGTCCTCGGCGTGCAGGCCCCGGTGGGTGATGTCAGAGCCCTTGTAGCCGGCCAGGTGTTCACAGAACTGCCGGTTGATCGTCGCGAAGATGCGTTCGACGTGGGGTTTGTCGGTCGGGGTGAACATCCTGGCGTCCTGGATGCTGATCCCCAGCCGCCGGCATGCGCGGGTGACGACCTCGGACTTGTAGGGTTTTCCGTGATCGAAGAGCAGCGTCTCCGGGTAGATGACCGGCCGGGCCGCGGCGTGCGCGAGACGCTGGTCAACGGTGAGGATCCGCTCGTGCGGGATCCGTAGCGACGCGAAGCGCAGCGCGTCGGGCCAGTGCGGACGCATCGGCTCCGGGGTCATCACATCCGCGAGCAGCAGGCCGATGTCGACGCTTTTCGTGCCGCGCGGGGTGAGTCGCCAGGCCAGCAGGGACCGGGTCGCCAGGTCAAGGGCGACCGTGAGCTCGACCGGCACGGTGTCGTCGGTGTCCGGGTCGTAGGCGATCACGTCGAGTCCGGTGGTGTCCATCATCACGACCTCACCCGGGCGGGTGGCGGTCGCTTTCCCGAAGGTCCGGTCCGGCTGGTTCGCGGTGCGGATCCGCAGCGTCGCCGGGTCGTCGGGTCGGGGCCCGACCAGCGCCTGGTGGACGATCCGGCGGAAGCGGTCCTTGCCCGGCAGGACGACCTCGCCGAGACCGTGCTGGGCGTCGAGCCGGTTCTGGGTGCGCCGGTGGAAACGGTTCCCGATCGTCGCGGAGGACTCCAACCGGTCAGCGGCGGCCTGTTCACGGATCGCCGTGATGATCCGCGGGTCGACGGGGGCCAGCGGGGCGCAGGGGCGGGTCTTGCGCCGGTCGGCGAGGCCGACCAGGCCATCGTGCTGCCAGGCCCGGCGTAGTTGCCAGAGCCGTCGGCTCGTCAGACCCAGCTCGGCTGCTTTGGTGTCGATCCGCGCGGTCAGCGTGGTCTGAGCCGGATCGTAGGCGGGGTCGGGTTCGCTGTGATCGGCCGCGGTGCCGGTCGGGAAGCCGGTCTCGACCTGGTGCAGGTGTTCCTCCAGTTCTTCCACGCGGGCACGTTCACCGGCGGGCAGGCCGAGCAGGATCGCTTCCCGGTCCACCGCCTCGGTGCGCACCTCCCCTGCGTTCGCCGGCGCGCTGTCGGGGATGGTGCGGAAGTCGGGGGCGGCGAGCAGCGCGGCCAGCAGGATGATCTGCATGCGGCCGGTCTCCGACCGCAGCCGCACGCCGGTATCGGTGAATCCCACGATCTGCTGGGTTTCGTTGTCGAACGCGACCCAGTCACCCAACGCCAGCCTGGTCGGCGCGGTCATCGGCCGCGCACCACGGTGCGTTCGGACAGCGGTGTGTCCAGATCGCAGACCAGCTGCTGACACCAGAGCAAGTGGAAGATCACCGGACGGGCCAGTTCCGGGGCGCCCGTCGCGGCGGCCAACTCCGCCACCGTGGTCTGCGTCGCGGCCTGGGTCGTGATCGACGCTGTCAGCCTGCTGGTGGCCCGCAGCGGCCGGCGGTAGCCGGCCAGCCAGGCGACGTTGGCGTAACGCTGCGGGGGCGGAACGGTCACCATCTCGTAGGCCCAGCCGATCCGATCGCAGGCGGTGGCAGTCCGTTCGGTCTGCTGGACCACCCGCGGATCGTGCCGGCGGCGAGGATTCTTCACATCGACGATCAGGACCGACCCGTCCGCGCGGCGGGTGAAGATATCCGGGACGTGCCGCCAGTCACCGGCGACGTCGGTGCCATGCAGCTCCAGGGCCTGGGTGGCGATCGCGGTCACCGGGGCGTCGAAGTCCAGCAGCGTCAGCCACTGGCGTTCCAGGAAGCTCTCATAGGCCAGCAACCCGCCTGTGGTGGCGGACCAATACCAGCCCGGCGTGTGGCGCTGTCCATGGTAGGCGGGGATCACACGCACCGGCCGGCAGGACTCGAAGGCAACGCTGCCGGCTTCCTCCGCGAGGACCAGCCGATCGACCCCACCCGCCTCCACGTAGCGGATCTTCAGTCTTCGGGTGCTGTGCCGGCTCATGACGAGACCCCGCGACCCGCCAGCAGGCGAACGCCGTAGCGAAGCAGCTCCTCGCAGGCCGCAGGCGGCAGGGCTGCGACGAAGCGACGGCGGTGAGCGCCGTCCAGCCTGCGAGCAGCGCCTCGCGTCGGGCGCCCGTCCGCAAGCCGGGCGGGATAGGCAGGGGCGTCGCGGATGTCCCCACCGGTCACCTGCGCCCAGACCCAGGCAGCAGCGTGCCGATACTGCCCCGGGCAGGCCGGCATGCCCGAACGGACAGCGATCCCGTCCAGCACCGCGGCGGGTATTTCCGTCAGGCCGGCAAGCGCATCGCGGCGCGCCGCGTAGTCGACCGGCCCCCGGGCCGCCAACCGGTCCATCACCTCCGAGACCCCCGCCCAGAACGCCTCCGGGTCCGCCAGCCCGCGGATCACGCCGGCGTTCCTGCTCACCACCCCGGCATGGCCGGCCATACCCAGCCTGCCCACGGCCAGATCCCAGGACCGGGCGCCGAGCAGACGGCCGCACGCGGCGGCGGTCAGCCGCCGCCCGGCGACCTCCGCGACCCCTGGCAGGCACGAGGCGACCAGCTCCCCGTAGTCCGCCACGTCGATCAGCTGAGGGATATGGCGATACTCCAATCCGGCTGCGGTTGTCGTTCGTAGCACCGGACGCACGTCGGCGTCGAAGACCCGATGCCGGGAACGGCGGATCGCTTTCCATAGCCGCGGCAGAATGCCCGCGCAGTCCACCGTCCACATGCGGTCACGCCGATCCGACGCTCCGGNCAACAACCGTGCCTCGGCCGCCGCCAACGGCAGCAGCAGCTCCGTGCAGGCACCCGGATCCGCGGCGGCCAGAACCGGCACGGCCAGAAGCAGATCCGCCGCCGCGTGGGCAGCGCTCGGCGGGTTCCGTATCCGCAGCGCACCTTTCTCGTCCCGGTGCGCCGCCGCGGCCATGAACGCGTCGGCCGCCTGCGGCGGCATCCCCTGATAGCCCGTCACATAGTCGACCGGGGCGAACAGGCGGTGCAACGCGGCAGCGAACCGCAGGCTTTCAAACCACTCCCGTCCTGTGACCGGACCACCCGCGATCGACCCAGGACCGCCGAACGCCATCTCCAGCACCACACGCTGCACGGTGAGCACCTCAGCCGTCGCCGGAGGGCTTTCCAACACGTCCAGCCGTTGCTGGCATCTCGACGGATGCTGCGGACCGGCGTTCCCACATTGCAGCGGATCAGCACCCNGCCGCCGGGACACATCACTGCGCCGCAGGTGCCCACGGCGCAACGGCATACCGCAGGCCGGGCAGCGGTCCAGCAGAAGCAGGCCATGCCGTGGACACGCCGCCGCCACGCCGAGCCGCCACCACAACGGCCAGACCCCACCCGACTCCGCCAGACACGCCGGGCAGGCCCTGCTACCGAGGAACAGCGCCCATTCCCGGTGCGGCAGCGGAAGGAGTGACGCATCATCGGAGAGATCCAAACCGGTCAGGTCCAGCGCGGTGCCCGCGAACCGCGCCAGGCACATCTCCTCGAACCGCTCAGCCGCCAGCCCCGTCGCGGCCGTCAACCCAGCGATGCTCGCCGCAGTCAACCCCACGCCGTAGAACCGGGGGCGCATCGTGCTCNCACCCGGCCCGAGCCGGCACTCCAAACCCAGCCAGCGCGCCGCGTTCCCCGTCGACGTTCCGAAATCAGCCGCGACCCGATCGACCCACGAGCCCAGCGCCTCCNCGTCAGCCGGCGGAACGACCACCGCCAACCGGCGCACCCGCGCCGGGAAAACCCCAGCGTTCACCATCGCATCCCTCTTTCGCTGACGAGTGGCACCATCCCCACCGAAAAACCAGATCCACGATGAATCATCGCGGGCACGCCGGACCCGGCCATAGTCATCACCAGCGGCAAGCCTCGATAGACCACAGAACTTCCGCTACCGCGCCAGCCTGGACGCACCGGCATAGTCCGGAAAGCTACTGAAATCCCGTTCCGTCACCGTTCTCCCGAAATCAGGCGCATCGACCATCATCGTTCCTCCCAAAGAAATTCCGACGTGATGCATGTTGCCGGGGGTACCGAAGAACACCAGGTCACCNGGTTGCAACGGCGTTCCGGACGGCAGCAACGGACCGGCGTCATACTGCGTCTGAGCTGTCCTCGGAATCTGGATACCGGCCGAGGCATAAGCCATGTGCGTCAACCCCGAACAGTCAAACCCGGGATCCCCGTTGCCGCCCCAGACGTACGGCTTCCNGATCTGCGCACAGGCGTACGTGACCGCCGCCAGCGCCGCACTACTGAAACCATCGGAACCGGACTGAACTGTCGACTGAACAAGCTGGCACTCTACTGAAGAGTTCGACGGCGGTTCAGAGTACTGGGTGGCCTGGGTGACGACCTGCGCGACGTAGGCGTCCGAATGGTTGTACGTCCACAGGGCGCGCGTGAGGTCGGTGGCGACGTGGTTGTCGCACAGGTAGAACGCGGCGGCGTAGANGGCGTCGTGGGCGTTGTAGAGCGACGGCGGGTTCGCGCCGCCGGCCGGTAGCTGGTGGCGGGCGACGACGTCGGCGAACGTCGGGGCGAGGAACTGCATGGGCCCGGCGGCCCCGGCGCTGTTGGTGCCGCTGACCACGCCCGGCAGCCGGCTGCGACCATGATCAGACTCCGTTTTGCCGATGGCGGCGAGGGTTGTCCAGGACAGGCCGGGGCAGGTCGCGGCGGCCTGCATGTAGAGGTTGAGGTAGTCGGCGGGGATGTCGTCGAGGGCGGTCTGGCTGGGGCTGCCGCCGCTGGAGCAGCCGAGGAACCAGCCGATGACGGGTGCGCACAGGACGCGTTCGGCCATCTGCGCGGCGGCGGCGCCCATCATCACGATGAGGAGGACGACGGTGGCGACGGCGGCGGCGAGGTACTTGGTCGTGGTCGCTCACCCCCTGCTGCCGCTGGGGGGCATCGGCGCGGGTGGGCGCAGTCCGGGCCCTGCCGGGGTGCCATCCGAGCGGCCGTCGACGGGGTCGGGAGGTCGGAGCCGGGGCCAGGCTCGGGTGAGCTGGTCGAGGGGAAGCCGGGTGCCGCGGCTCTGGGCCAGCGGTAGCCAGCNGGCAAGCGTGGGATCGAGCTGGGCGTCGGCGGGGGCGAGGGTGGCGGCGGTGGTGGCGACCGGGACCATGTCGGGCTGGTCGAGCCCGGCCAGCGCTGTGGCGAGTGCGCGGCGGGCGTGGGTCTCGCGCTGGGNGGAGGGGAACCAAAACAGGACCGGGGTGCTGATCCTCGTCGCTGCCGCGAGCCGGCCGTAGTCGCCGATCTTGAGGGCGAGTCGGCCNAGCTGCTCGGTGGCCCAGTCGAGTTCGAGGAACCATTCGATCTCTCCCCGGGCGGACTTCCACCGGCCGTAGGCGTCGGGGCGGACAATGTCCCCGAACGAGCGCAGGCAGCGGGTCTCCGACCACCAGGCGGTGAGCGTCCCGGGTGGGGTCGGTTGGCGGGCGTGGGCGATCAGGGCGGTGAAGAAGCCNTTGACGGCGACGGTGTGCGCCAGCCGTAGGGAGTGGGCGATGGCCATCGCACGGGTGTGGCGGTAGCCGGTGTCCTTCAGCTCGATGCTGTCCTCGGCGGCGAGCACGGCGGCGCCGGCGATGTCGCAGACGTAGTGCGCCGGGGGTTGTCCCTGCCCGACGGGGACGAGGGGTTGGAAGCGGTCGAGGACGCGCCACTGGTAGAGCTCGCGCAGCCGGCGGTTCGCGCCGCGGCGGCTGGTCCAGCCGGCCTCGACGATCTGGTGGGTGGTCAGTACCCGGTGCTCGTGGGCAAGGCGGGCGATCCACCGGTCGCGGGGTGAGAGGTGGCGGGCGAGGTAGGTGACCAGCGCGTCGTCGGCGACGACGCGGCCGGGAGCGCGGGGCGGGATGCGCAGGGCACGCTGGGGCTGCGGGTAGGCGACCATGAGATCTCCGTGGGTCAGCTGGCGGATCGGCGGGGGTCGGCCTGTGGCTGCGGGGCCGTCGGGTCCGGCGGTGGCGGTGTCGGGGTGGTCGCGCGACGGCGCAGCTCGCGGCGGATCTGCGCGGCCCGGCCCGGTACCGGGGCGGGTAGCTTCTCGGTACGCAGCGTGAAGGCCGGTGCTTCTTCTCCGGCGACGACGAGGCGGGCGGCGGCGTGGAAGACGCCGAGGTTCGCCAGGTCGTGTTCGGACAGGCGGGGTTCGACGTGGCGGACGAGCCGTTTCGCGTCGGCCGGCGACATCGTGAAGTAGATCTTGCTGCGGGCGTTCGCCGCGATGCTCTCTTCCAGGTGCCGGGGCAGCTGGGCGAGGTTCTGATGCGCGAGGGTGATCCCGAGCCGGTAGCCGCGGGCGGCGGCGAGCATGTCCTCCAGCGCGTACGGAAGCGTGAGGAAGNTGTGGGCCTCGTCCAAAAACAGGCTGGCGTCAGGTCGCTTTCCCTGGGGCATCCGGGCCCGGCGGGTGGTGGCCTGCCAGACCGAGGACACGACGATCGAGCCCATGAGCGCCGCGGTTTCGACGCCGAGGGCGTCCTGGGCGATGCGGACCAGGCACACCNCGCCCTGGTTGAGCACGGCGTCCATGTCCACTGTCGAGGGGCCGGCTGCGATCGCGGCCCGCACGAACGGACGCAGTAGGAAGCCGCGCAGCTTGTTCATCAACGGGGCGACGGCGTGCGCCCGTGCCGGCTCGGACAGCGCCTCGTACCACTGCCAGAAACCGGCCAGGATCGCGTTGTCAGCGCCTTTTCTCACCTCGCCGACGAGGCGCTCCCGGTAGGCGATGTCGGTCAGGAGCCTGGGCAGCTGGGTCAGGACGGGGACCTCGGGCTGGGCGGCGAGGGTGAGCAGCCCGGCGCGGAAGATGTCCTCCGTGCGTGGCCCCCAGCTCTCCTGGTAGACCCGGCTGAAGATCGACNCGAGGTTGTCGACGGCGCGGGCCCGGTCGGGTTGGTCCAACGGGTTCAGGCACGGGGGCCGGCTGGACGATTCGGCGTCGAACAGGACGAGCCGGTCGACGGCGTCCAGCGGGTAGCGGGCGAGGATGTCGATGATCTGGTCGCCCTTCGGGTCGACGTTGACCACGCCCCGACCGGCGGCGACGTCGTCCAAGGTCATGCGGGCGAGCAGCTCGGACTTGCCCGAGCCGGTGGCGCCGAGGATGTGCAGGTGATGACGGGCATCGGGAATCCGCAGACCTACCGGACGGGCATGCCCCCCGTCGGAGCGGCCGAGCGGGCGAATGTTCGGACCGACGTCGGCGACGCCGGGAGGCGGGGCGACTGCTTTCGCGCCGGCGCGTTGCAGGCCGGGGATCGCCTCGTCGACCGGAAGGTGGGCCAGCACGCCGACCTCGGCGACCGAGAGCAGGTCCCCGCGGCCGAGCTGGCGGGCGGCCAGGACGGGCAGCGGGCGGCGTAGCCGGGCGCGCTTGTAGTAGTTGTGCTCGCCGTAGGCGGCGAACGCCGACGCGATCGCGTGCGCCCGGCCGCGCAGCTGCCCGCCAACCCGGCCGACGGTCTCCTCATCTGCGGTGTCGTCGAGGACGGCGACGACGGCGTAGCGGACGCGGACCTCGAACTGGGCGCCGCGGCCCTTGGCCACGATCGCGCGGTCCTCCGCCGAGAGCGCGAGGGAGGTCTGATGGTCGACTTTCACCGGCGCGGGGGTCCGCCGGGTATGCCGGGCCCGACCGCTGTGGGGGGTGAGCAGATCGAGCAGGCCGCCGATCAGCGTGGCCGAGCCGCCGGCACGCACCCGCCGGGCCGACCGGCGGGCCCTGGCGACGCGGCGGCCGGTGACCGGCCGGGCCAGGATCTGCACGACCGCCCGCTGGGTACGGGCCAGCCCGCCGGGCGCGCCGAGCAGCGCGCGAACCGGATCGACGTCATGATCCGTGCGGATCGGTAGTGCTTCGGGCCGGGCCAGGCGCAGTTCCCCACCGGCGGCGAGCAGCCGCCGACCGGGCCGGGCCATGACCGGCAGCGGCGCTCGGGCGGGGGCGGACCGGGTGTGCGCCCCGGGCCAGGCCGCCTCGACGGCCCGTTCCACAAAGCCCTCCGGGACGACGCCGGGTACCCAGATCTGGATGCGGACTCCGTCGGCGTCGAACAGGTACTCCCAGACCAGGTGCGGCTGGCCGACCAGCCGTCGCCACGACGGTCGTAGCAGGCCGAGCAGGTTCGCCCACAGCGCGCCCGCGCCCGCCGGGTCGACGGTGGGCGGCGCCAGCACGGTCACGAGCCGGGCGCCGGCGACCAGCCGCTGCTGGTAGCGGCGGCGCATCCGCCGGCGCAGGGTGAGCAGGCCGGCGGCGGTGAGGGCGAGCAGCGGGCCGGCGAGGGGTCCCCAGGCCGCCGCCCATGCCCGCAGGTGGCCCAGCAGCTGGTGCAGGAAGCCCCAGGGGTCGGTCAGGTAGGTGGCAAGCGGCGACGACGGCGTGGTAGCCGCCGCGGCGAGCAGATCCATGGTTACGATCTCCATCTGGCTACGGCGGTCAGGCGGGGTCGAGGTAGATCTGGCCGTCGGGATCNGCCGGGNCATCCGGGCCGGCGGGCGCGGCGAGATCGAAGAAGCCGTCGTCCCCGTCGTGGAAGTCGGCGGCGAGTTCGGCTGGGTTCGTCGTGATCAGGGCGTGTTCGGCCCCNGAGGCGAGAGCCTGGAAGGCGACCCGCTGTGCGCCCGCTGCGAGCAGTCCTTGTCCGCGGTCGGCGGAGAGCAGGAACTGCCGCTCGCCCTGGGACAGGTCGAACACGGCGGTGATCTCATCGATCGCCTGCGGTGCCTGACGCAGCAGGATCTGGGNGGNGGCGTTGGTGACGATCGCCTTACCGAGATCGCTGGCCAGCACGTCACCGGTGTCCTGGGTCGCGACGGTCAGCCCGGCCCAGTACTTGCGGGACGACTTGGCCATCCGGAACAGGAAGTCCGCACCGGCGGGCTGGCGCATCAGCAGCCACGCTTCGTCGACCACCACGAGGCGGGGACGGCGGTCGGCCGGGTNGGACNCCCGCCGCCACACCGCGTCGAGGACGAGCAGAGTGCCGATGGCCTTGAGTTCGTCGGGCAGGTCGCGCAGCGAGTAGACGACCAGGTGGCCGTCGCCGCGGCCGGTGCTCGGCCCGTCGAACAGGCCGGAGAAGGCCCCCTGCGTGAACGGGTGCAGTCCGGCGGCGAGGGCCCCCGCCGCCGGGTCGGCCGAGCGGGCCAGGGTAGCGGCGAGGTCGGTCAGCAGGGGCGCTGGCCGGTTCCAGGTGCGCGGGTCGGAGCTGATCCCGGCCGCCTGGTAGGTGGCGGTGATCGCCGCGTCGAGGGCTGCCCGTTCGGCCGCGCTCAGCTGGCCGACCAGGACGGACATGACGGTGTGNAGGAACAGGCTGCGGCGCACCAGCGCGTCACGCGGCGCGGTCCGACGGCCGTCGGGGGTTGTCTGGATCGGCAGGTCGAACGGGTTGATCCGCACCCGGTCGCCGCCGAGGTGCAGGTAGGTGGCGCCGACCGCGGCGGCGAGCCGGGCGTATTCGTCTTCCGGGTCGACGACGTGGACCTCGATACCCCGGTACAGCGAGCGCAGCAGTTCGAGCTTGACCAGGTAGGACTTGCCCGCGCCGCTGCGGCCGAGGATCACCGCGTTGTGGTTGTCGACCTCGCCGAACCGGTCCNAGTGCACCAGCCCGTTGCTGGCGACGTTGAGCCCGTAGAGCACCCCGGTCGGGGCCAACGAGGTCGGATCGGCGGGCGGCAGGTCGGGGGAGGTGAACGGGAACGCCGCGCTCAACGCCGCCGTATCGAAGGTGCGGCGCATCCGCACCTGGTCCAACCCGAGCGGCAGGGTGCTGACCCAACCTTGCAACGACCGGTAGCTGACCGGCTTGGCGTCCAGCAGCAGGCTGGCCGCCAGCGCCCGTACCGCGGCGACCTCGTCAGCCAACTCGCTTTCGCTGGACGCGTGGACGGTGAGATACAGGCCGAGGCGGAACAGCTTGCCTTCGCCGCGGGCGACGCGGGCGGACAGGTCGTAGGCGTCCTCGGTCGCCGCCTCGACCTGCGGGTCGATCAGCCGGCCCTTCTCGTCGCCGAGCTGGCGGCCGGATTCCAGCTTGGACAGCTGGCGACGCAGCCGGTTCGCCGCGGTGACCGGGTCGATCGGCTCGACATGCACCGCGACATCCACGCGCCCCNGGTAGGTCAGCAGCGGAGCGAGCCAGCCCGCGTGAACCTCCCGGGGATAGCCGGTGATCGCCATCGTCGCGAGAAAGTCCCCACCGACGTCCAGGTGGCGAGGCGCGACCGACAGCGCGTCCGGGACGAACGCCGCCGCGGCGGTGTCGACCGGCTGGGTGGACGGGCTCGGGGCCTGCGAGGAGGCGCTGCGTCGGGCTCGTCTGCTCATCGGGCGTATCCCCTCCGTCGCGCGGGCCGGCCGGAGCGGCTGTCGGTGCGCTCGGCGGGCGGGTCCCAGAAGTCGAGGTCGTCGGTGTCGAGCGGGCCGTCCCCGCCGGGGTCGTCGAACCGGTCGCCGTAGCCGGGGCCGGCCGCCCTGTCCGGGGCGTCGAACCCGTCGTCGTCGGGGTCGGGCTGGTAGGGCGGGTAGCCCTCGGGGAGGTCGCCGGTGATGACCTCGTCGGGAGCGGCGAGCGCGGCCAGTGGCACCAGGCCCGCGGGGTTGCAGGCGGCGGCCAGCACGCTGGTCGCCGTTCCGGCGTCCAGCGGCGTGACCACGATCCCGGCCGGGGCGAGCAGGTCGGTGGCCTCGGCGAGGCGGCGGGCCAGCCGGGTGTACGCGGCCCGTCGGATAGCAGCTCCGGCGCGGCGGGCGTCGCGGGCCGCCGCCCGCCGACCCGACAGCGCGGCCAGCGGGGAAGCGCCGCCGAGCCCGTCGACGGGCCCGGCGGCGACCAGCGGTTCGCGCAGGACCAGCAGCACCTGACGGGTCAGCAGCTGCATCTCGACGGACAGCTGGGCCAGGAAGGTGGCGTGTTCGCGGGCCGCATGCGCGAGCGCGGGGTGGGGCAGCTGGTCGGCCGCATCGGTGAGGTCGTGGATCTGGTCGGTCAGGTCAGCGGGCATGGCCCGCACGAGGATCTGGACGGGCGCGGTCAGGGAGTGCAGATAGCGGGCGAACACCGCGACCAGCCCGTCCTGCTCACCGGGAGTGCGCAGCGCGAAGTTGATCGTGGAGGCGACCGCGGCGACCGCCAGCCCGTCCGCGCCGAGGTCGATGACACCGACTCCGGCGTTGCTGGTGACGGTGCGGGCCGGTAGCCGCAGCGGCGCCGCGCCCGCTGCGCCCGCGGCCGGCCGTCGGTCACGGGAGCCGCTGGTGGCGCGGGCGGCCAGCCACGGCGGCGGCGCGATCACGCCTTCGGGGGCGTTGATCCGGTGCCGGGGGCTGGTGCGCTGACGGATCGCGGCGAGAAGCAGCCGGTCCAGGGACAGTCCGTCACGCTGACCGAGGACGAGGACGGCGGCGACCGCGGCGACCGGCACGGCGAGCAGCGCGAACACCGGCAACGGCAGCAGCGCGCGGGTCGCGGCCCAGCCGAGGTAGAGCACGATGGCCGTCAGCGCGAGGAGCAGGACCTGCCGGGCGGTCAAATTCGCCACGATCCGGTCTTCACGATCAACATCGGCGGGAATTCTTACGGGGTGGGTCATCGCGGCCGATCACCTTCGTTTCGGGGCGGGCGGGGACGGCGGGGCATGTTCGGCAACATCAGCTGCCGGTAGCGCGGCGGCGGGGCCGGCCGTGGCGGCGAGGTCGGACGCGATGCCGACGGCGGTGGCGCGGGTGGGGCCGGCCGGGCGGGGCGTGGGGTGCGGTGCAGGCCCTCCAAGGGGAGGGCGTACTGGCCGGTGCGGTCCGGGCGGATGCCCCGGTACGGGTCGAACGGCAGCTCCAACTGCCGGCCCCTCGGCGCCGGGCGAGACGGGGCCGGCCGGCCGGGACCAGACCGGCCCGTGCCGGTGCGTGCCGGTCCTGCGCCCGGACGGCGCACCGGCTGGGGGGCCGCGGGCGGGTGGGGCTGGTCGACCTCGAACGGGATCAGCAGCTGGCCGTCCCGGTCGACCCACGCCCCGCCGTCATGGGGCAGGTAACGCCCGCCCGGGGCGACGGCCTGACCGAACGGGATCGACAGCTGGCGGTGGCGCGGCCGGGACCGTCCCGCCGGGCTCGCCGGCCGGGCCGGGCGGGGAACGCCGCGCGCCGGCCCGGGGCGGCGCACCCGGGGCACCCTGGTCAGCGGGATCAGACCCTGCCCGTCGGCGTCGGTCTCGATGTGGTCGTACGGGTCGGCCGGCCCGCCCCCCGGCCCGCCACCGGGGCCGCCGCCCGGCCGGCCCCTGCCCGGCCTGCCGCGCCCGCCCCGGCCGCGCCCGCCGCGACCTGGGCCGGCCCTTCGGCCCGCGCGTCCGGCACCGCGTCCGAACCGGCCACCGAGCAGACCCAACGCCCGGCCGATGACGTAGGCGCGCACGACCCGGCCAACAATGCCGGGCCCGCCGTGGCCGATCCTGGGCATCATCCAGAACGGAATCCGGAACAGGAAGTAGATCAGGGTGATCGCGGCCAGTAGGTTCACGACCCCGTCCGGCGTCGGGCCGAACAGCGTGAACCCGCCCGGGGTGAAGAACACCTTGAAGCTGGCGATCAGGACGAACGACTGCACGATCTGGATACCCAGGCAGCCGAAGAACGCCCGCCACCACCAGAACGCGATCCGCTCCGTGAGCGGATGGCCGTGCCCGGCCAGCGCGATCGGCCCTGCCCCGATGAGGCCGACCTCGATGATGATCCNGGCGATGTAGGTACACAGCAGCGCCACGACGGACCCGGCGAGAAACAGGCCGAGGAAGATGACGAAGACGCTCCGGCTGAAACCGCCCGGAGTCGGCGCGATCGACCCGAGGATGATGTTCCGCAGCTGCCCGGCAGCGGTGTCGGGATTCAGCCCCTGGCCGAGGATCGCGCCGGGTAGCACGTTCGCGCCCTGGATGGCTTTCGTGGCCAGGAACTGCGACAGCCCGGACGCGAGGAAACCCAGCGGGATACGCGGCGCGATCTCCTTGATGGAGATACGGGACTGGACCGTGCCCAGGGACATGATGGTGAGCCCACCGAACATGATCAGCGCGCTGTAGGCCGTGGCGCTGATCGCCNACGACGTCGACCACATCTCCCCGATCGCGGGAAGCTCGGAGGGTTCCGGAGTGGTCAGCAACGTGCGGCCCAGTAGATCCAGCAGCGAGTTGAGCGCGGCGGTCACCAGGGTGCGGAAGAACGCGGTAATGGCGTCGTTGATCGCGTCGGTGATCCACCCGACGATCCCGCCGCCGTCGCCGCCGGTGTCCGGTGCCGGCGGCGTCGTGTGCGGCACCGGCGGCGCCGGGGCTTGCGGGGTGGTCGCGCAGTTCGGGTTGTCAGCCGGGCACGGCTCGCCGCTGCCGCCGCTGCCGGTTCCGCCCTCGGGCTGGGGGTCCGGGGTGTCGGGCGCGGGCGTGGCATCCCCGCCCGAGGGCGCCGGTGTGGCTGGAGCTTCCTGGCCCGGAGGAACCGGGGACGGCCCAGGCTGCGGGTCCGGGGTGGGGCCGGTGTCGCCGGGCGTGCCGGCGGACGGCGCGGTCGAGGGGACGGGTGGCACGGTGGCGGCGGAGGCCGCCACCGCGGGGAACACGACAGCCAGCAGCAGCGCGAACGCCGCCGTCCCGACCAGCAACAGCCCTCGACCGCGCCCGCGGTGGCGGGGCCGAGAGAAGCTCAACCGGCGGCGCGCCGGGAGGGACGACGAGCCCGGCGTGCCGGACGAAAGGATGCGGCGGCGGGAGGCGGCGGTCACGGCCTAGGCCCCGACGATCTGCTTGAGGATCTCGACGACGACCGGCGCGAGCGCGGCCAGCCCGTAGCCCCAGCCGGCGTTGCGGAAGGAGTCCTTGGCCTTGCCGACCTCGCTCGGCTCGCCGTTGGAGATCAGGTAGCGCACGCCGCCGATCGAGAGGAACACCGTCGCCAGCAGCGCCAGAATCCCCATGATCCAGTTGCGGATGTTGTTCAGGACCGTGTTCAGGTCCGGCGCCACGGGCGCGCCCGGCGGGACCGTCGCGGCGAACGCCGCCGCGCCGCCAGCCAGGACGAACACGCACACGACAGCGACGAGCAGGACCGTGCGGCGCCACGCGACCCGCCGGCCCGAACGCGAGGGGCGGGCCTGGGTTGGCGGGGTCGGGGTCATGCCGACACCCCCGTGACCGCCAACACTCCTGCCATGGCGGGCGTCGCGCTGCCGGCCGGCGGGCCGGGCGGGCGGGATGGCGGCTCGCCATCGGTCGCCTGCGGTCCGTGGCTGGTGAGGTGGGCGAGTAGACGCTGTTCGGCCCGGTCGCGTAGCCGGTAGGCGGTGCGCACCGGGGTGGCATGGCGGGCGGCCCACGCGGGGACCGAGACGTGATTGAGCCGGGTCGCCGCGACGAGGGCGGCCTCGGTCTCGGTCAGGACCCCGTCCGCGACCGCGCCCGCGAGGACCTCATACGGACCGTCGGCCTGGGTCTGGGCGACGGTGCGGGTGTGGAACAGGCCCGGGTTGGGATGGGGGGTTTCCAGTGACTGGGTGATCAGGTCCAGGCCGGCGCGGTAGGCGGCCCAGCGCAGCCGGACCGCGATCCGCGGCAGGTCCAGCCGGATCGTGGCCAGCGCGGACAGGAAGCCGGTCAGCACCTCGGCCTGCACGTCGGCCGGGTCGAGGTCGCTGTGCTCGCCGAGCCGGGAGGCCACCGCCCGTAGAGCGGGCAGTGCCATCCCGGCGGCGCCGACCGTCCACGCGCCGCCACGGGCGCGGGCGCGGCGGATCACCGTCTTCCAGGCGGTGTCGCTGGTGGCCTGCGGGCAGGAATGGGCCAGCAGCCGGTCGCGCAGTTCGTCGAGTGCCACCAGCCGGTCGGGCAGGCCGGGCACCGGTGTGCCGTCCAGGGCGAGCGGGTCGGGGTCGGTGACCAGGAGCGCGAAGCAGTCCCGCAGGGTTGTCAGCGGCAATGCCGGCGCGTTCGCGCCGGCGGTTCGCGCAGGAGAGGAAGACGTGTCGTCGGGCATTGTTCGCCGTCCTTCGGGGCGTCGTGTAATTCGGACAGCCCCAAGGACGCCACATCAAAGACAGCGAAAAGACAGCGCGATCACCCAGCGAATGCACAGCGATCTTTGCTGTGCATTCGGAACAAGCACAGCGGCACGGTGCAAGCCATTCCACCCGCCCCCAGCTCCGCCGCGTGCCAGCAGCTCGCCCGGACCTGACAGCGGGCCTCTGACCTGGGACGCTGTGACGCCACTGGCTCCCCGACGGTGATCGCTGTCACGTGCCCAGCGATCACCAATCGGTGCCCGCTGGCACCGGCGAGAAAAATCTTGAAAAAATTTTCCGGGCCGCTCGCCGGGGTGCTGCCAGCGGGATGACAGCGATCAATAGTCCGGTCGGACTAGACCCTGCACAGCGGGAAAAATCTTGAAAAAAGTCGTGGGGGTGGTGGCAAAAAACGGCACAGCAGCCGGTCTCCTTTTACGACCGCGAAAACACGCCCGTCGTGAAAGGCAGGACCACCAATGCCCACCCCATCCGAATCCGACCGCACCACCAATCCGGTCGTCCCGGCGGACCGGCCGGCGACCGTCTGGCCGTGCCCGCCCGCCACCCCCGACCAGACCCCGGCCGGCTGGCTTCCGGCCGCCGTGGAACGCCTCGTCGTCACCGTCACCCGGCCCGACGACCCAGTCCTGCTGCTGACCGAGCCGACCCCGCCGCAGCCCGCCCGGCCGGCCGAGCCCGGCGCCGATGAGCCGGGCGACGGTCTCGCCGACTGCGCCGGGACCGTCGCCAGGCTCGGCCGGCGCGTCCAGGTCCGGACCGCGCCCGGCGACGCGTCGCCGCGATGGACCGGGTCCGCCTACGGACCGGACCCCGTAACCGGTCGCGGTCCGGACCCCGATCGCTTCGGGCTGGTCGTCACGGTCGTGGAACCGACCCGGCTCGGCTGGTTCACCCGCATCGACTGGGGCGGTCTGCTCGCCGTCGGCGGCACGCTCGCCGTCGTCAGCCGAGCCGACAGCCTCGGCGGCTGGCTCATCGACCCCACCGTGGAGCTCGCCACCGCGGCGGGCCGCGGCGGGCTCGCGCTGCTCGACCGCATCGTCCTGCTGGAGATCCCGCTCGACCGGCTCGACCGGCCCGCCGCGCCCATCCCCGCCGGAGTCGTCGCCCAGCGGGTGCACTCCGACCTGCTGCTGTTCACCGCGGTGAATCCGGCGGTGCCGCCGGCGTGGGGCGCCGCCCGATGAGCGGCGACATCGAGACGTGGCGACCCGACGCGCGGTGGGCGACCGTCTGGCCCACCGGCCGCCACCCCCTCACCACACCGCAGGCCAACGGGCCGATTGCTGTCGCGCCGCACGGGGGAGCGACGGTGTCCGCGGCGGTCGCCGCCCATGCGATCGCGGTCTATAGCCGGCCCGGGGACACAGTCTGCGACCCGGACTGCGGGCCGGGGACCGTCATCACCGAAGCCGTCCACGCCTGCCGCCACGCCATCGGCATCACCCCCGACCCGGGCCGGTGGGAGACCGCCCGCGCCGCGCTCACCCTGGCCNAGGCGCGCGGCGCCCGCGGCGACGGCATGATCCTTGACCGACGGCCGGACAGCGAGTCCTGGACCGGACTCGGACCGATCGACCTGGTCCTGACCGCGATCGGACCGCCCGACCCCGCCGAGCCGGCCGGTCCGACCGGTGACTGGCTGCGCGGACGGCTGACGGCCTACCGGGAGCTGCCCCGGCCCGGCGCGCCCCTCGTCGTCCTCGCCGCCTACCACCTCGACGGCGGACTGGACCTGGCCAGCCAGGTCACCGCCGCCGGACGGGACGTCGGCTTGCGGCCGGTACAACGCGCCGTCGC
The DNA here is from genome assembly GCF_001636565.1 of Frankia sp. EI5c. Classification (GTDB taxonomy): domain Bacteria; phylum Actinomycetota; class Actinomycetes; order Frankiales; family Frankiaceae; genus Parafrankia. Next base: position 5,789 of record NZ_LRTK01000070.1, on the reverse strand, counting down.
GCTCACCGCCGTTCCCTACCTCCGGGACCTCGGCGTGCACCGCACGACCAGGCCGGCCCGCGCCTTCCCGGTCCACCAGGACGTGATCGTCTTCCAGGCCGAGGGTGGCCACGCCCACCAGCCACGCCCGAAGGCGCCGCCGCCTCGTACCGCCCTCGGCACCCCACACCGCCCGCCTAGCTAGCCCTCCGTGCCGGCCGGGCCTGTGCGCTAGAGGCGCCGCCGCGGCCGGCCCTTCCGCTCTGGTTGGAGCCCCGCATGTCTGATTTGCTGCCCATCCCCGCCCTCCCNCCCGCCCCGCCCGCCCCGCAGCGCCGACCCAGCCGGTGGTGGCGGCTCACCCACCCCCGCACCGCCCGCCAGGCCCGACTCCTCGCCGCCCACCACGCCTGGACCACCGAACGCGCCCGCCAAGCCCAGATCGACCTCGTCCGCGCCGGCTATCACCTCGGCCCGGTGCCCTATGGCTACTTCGCCGTGCGGGTCCTTCCCCCGTATGGGGTGCAGCGTCGCCGTGTCCGGCTCGTCATCGACCCGGTACCCGCCTCCATCGTCGCGGCGATCTACCGATGGCGGGTCGACGATCGGCTCAGCGCCCGCGCGATCACGACCCGCCTGCGCGGCATCGAGGACCTGGCACTTACTCCCGTTGACACCGCCACCGGGTTCCCCCGGCCGTGGACGCCAGCCGCAGTCACCCGCGTTCTGACGAACCCCGTCTACACCGGCGCCACCGTCTGGGGTCGCACGGTCGCCGGCCGCCCTGTCCCACCCGAGGGATGGATCATCTGCCCTCACGCCCACGAACCGATCATCGACGGGCAGACGTTCCATCAAGCCCAACAGCTTGCCGCTCCCGGGACAGGTGTCTTCAGCCCGCTGCTCCCGCCATGGAGATTTCCTGGTTCTCAGAGCGCCTTTGATTTCGACATCCGTAGTGATGGGCAGGGACTCGTTCCATGAGCCCTTCAATCGTCCATTCCGTCGGACGTCGAAGCCAGTATCGGGAAGGAATGTCCGCCCCTCCTGGGACACAGCGTCAGCCTGGGATTCGAGTGTGGCTGGGGACAGCGGGAGCGACGCCATGAGGGGCGACCCACGTGACNACCGAGGTACAGGGAAACCCGCGACGTCAGATGGCACGGCACACCAGAGCCTCCCTGCGGCGGGCGAACAGTATCGAGCCGCAATGTCCGCGCTGGCCGACATTGCCGTAGGGTGGGAAAAGAACGGAAACTCCGACGGGGCGGCATCCGCGGAGAAAGCTCTTCTGACCACCGATGAGGCCGCGGAACGGCTCGGCGTCGGGCGGTCCACCCTCTACGCACTCATCCGCTCGGGAAAACTCCGCACTGTCAAAATCGGCCGCCGCCGGCTCGTACCCGCTACGGCCATACCCCAGTTGANTCAGACCCTCTTGGAGGAGACGGAGGAGACATGAGCAAGGACTCGAATTCCAACCGGCCGCGTTCCCGGCGCGCCAACGGGCAGGGCTCGATCTACCAGCGCGAGAGCGACGGGATGTGGGTGGGGGCCGCCTACGTCCTCATGCCCGACGGAACGCAGCGACGCCGGCCGGTTTACGGGAAGACCGCCGACATCGTCCGCGAGAAGCTCACCAAGATGCAGGCCCAGTCGGACCAGGGCATCCCAGCCGAGGCCACCGGGTGGACCATGGAGCGGTTCCTCACCTACTGGCTCAGCGACATCGTGACGCCGGCCTGCAAGCCGCGCACGGTGCAGGGCTACGAGGTCATCGTCCGGAACTACCTGATCCCGGCGATCGGCAAGAAGCGGCTGAACAAGCTGAACGGCGTCGACGTGCGGAACCTGCTCAAGCGGGTGCGCGGCACCTGCCTGTGCTGCCTGCACGGCACCGACCGCCGCCGCCCTGTGAAGCAGCGTCGCTGCTGCGCCGTCGGGCGCTGCTGCCACCAGGCGCCGTCCGCCCGGCTCGTGCAGCAGGTCCACAGCGTTCTGCGTAACGCCCTCGGCGCCGCAGTACGCGAGGAACTGGTCGGCCGCAACGTCGCGAAGCTCGCGAAGGTCTCCGGCCCGACCTACAAGGTGCACCGGGGGCTCAGCGCCGACCAGGCCAGCCACCTGCTCAAGGCCGCCGCGCACGACCGGCTGTACGCGCTCTATGTCCTGGCCCTGTACCTGGGGCTGCGGCGAGGGGAGATCCTTGGCCTGCGCTGGGAGGACATCGACTTCGANGACGAGACCCTTGCCGTGCGGCACTCGTTGCAGCGGGTCGGTGGACAGCTGAGGGTGGTGGCGCCGAAGACGCGGACCTCGGAGCGAACCCNGCCACTGCTGCCGCTGATCGCGAAGGTCCTGCGCGAGCACCAGGCACGGCAGGACGCGGAACGCGAGACAGCCGGTGTGAACTGGCGGGAGACCGGCTTCGTGTTCACCACGGCGATTGGTACGCCGANCGAGCCGGACAACCTTCGACGTAGCTGGCTACCGCTGTGCGGCGTCCTCGGCTTGGAGGGCGTGCGCTTCCACGACATCCGCCACACCTGCGTCACGCTGCTGCTGAACGCGGGCGTGCCCCCGCACGTCGTCCGCGAGATCGCGGGGCACTCCGCGATCGACGTTACGATGGAGATCTATGCCCATGCCTCGCTGGACGACAAGCGGGCGGCGCTCCAGAAGCTCGTCGACGAGCTGGCGTAGGACGCCACTGGCCGCCCACGTGCGCTGGTGTGCGGGGCCGTTGCTACACCNGTTGCTACAAAATGATCTCCAACGTCCTGCAAGGAGACCNGTGAACGAGCAAAACCGCAGGTCAGAGGTGGTGGGCAGGGGCGGGGTCGAACCGCCGACCTTCCGCTTTTCAGGCGGACGCTCGTACCGACTGAGCTACCTGCCCAAGCCTTGCATTGTGCTGCACGTACAACGCGGTCCCGACGGGATTCGAACCCGCGACCTCCGCCTNGACAGGGCGGCGTGAACTCCAGACTTCACCACGGGACCATGTTCGTTCTTTTTCAGTTGTGCCTGCCCATCCTAGGGGATGAGTCGGCTCCGTTCCAACTTGCCTGGCCCGAGCCCTCGCCCACCCACTGCGATCAGGTCGGCGTCTGTCGAACTGGAGGTCATGCTACAGGACGTTGCGAGCCATCCGGGCGGTGGGGGCCAGGAAGTTTTCCGGACAACCTGGGGCAGCCTCCACGATCCAGAGCCTCCGTGCGGGACGCGCGGGCACCAGCCGCGCTTCCGCTGCGGGCGGCTGCCCACTCCGGTGACGGGATGCCTGCGAATCCAGCCCACATCCACCNGCGAGGCGACCGACATCCAACATTTGCATACACGATCATACGGACCGTAACTATTCGGATGTCGGCCTCCGCCCATGGCGGGCGAGGGTCGGATCTGGTGGGTCCTGCTGGACGGACGCATCGCCACCGGCAGGCAGCGGATCCGGTCCCCGTAGGGAGTCGGAGTGGGCCCGGGTGACCCAAAGGTCTCGCCAGCGGCGCCGCGGGGGCGCCCCACCCGACGCCACAGCCTGGTAGATCGCGGCCTGGCCGACGCCGCGGGCGGCGGCCATCGGCATCCTCCGGCGGTCGATCCCGGGGGGACCGTCACCATTCGGGCCGATGGTCTCCTTCGGTTTCGCCTCGCGGACCCTCGTCCGGCATGAAGATGGAACCGTGAACAACGGGAGCGCACTGACACGCGCAGCCGTGTCGAATTTTCTGCCGAGCATCCATTCCTTCGCCTTCACCAACGCATTCCCCCGCCAACCGGTCGTGCGGGTCCAGGTCGCCGGCCTGGGGGCGATCCCGATCGGCGATGCCAGCCGCGGCCTGTGCGGTGGGATGATCTACGCCGTCCGGGACATGTTCGAGTTCGGTGTCGCNCCCCNGCCGACGGCCGCCCCGCCGGACGTGGACTCGCCGCTGTACCGCTACCTGGTGCGGCGCCTCTTCGACAGCTTCGACGGCCCCCGCGGGGTCTACCGCTACTACCGCCTCATGAGCGCCGCCGACGTCGACGTCAACGCCCTCGGCGGCCGGCTGCGGCTTGCCGGCGCCGCGTCGATCAGCGTGGCCCGGGAGTGGCCGCGCATCCGGCAGGACCTGGACCGCGGGCTGCTCTGCCCGCTCGGCGTCATCACCACCCGCTCCGCCGATCCGCTGCGGCTCGGCCTCAACCACCAGGTCCTCGCCTACGCCTACGAGCAGCGCGGGCGCCGGGTCACGCTGCGCGTCTACGACCCGAACACCCCCCGGCACCGCTCCGACGACGTGACGCTCTCCTTCGACGTCCTCAGCGCCGTGCCGGGGCCTGCTCCCAAGCACGACCAGCACGGGCACGGACACGGACACGGACGCCGGCACGGGCATGGGGTCCTGCCNGCGACGGGACGTTCCCGGGACACGGCCGACCCGCCGCTGTCACCGGCAGGGATCGATCACACGATCTCGATCGGCGGACGTCCGATACGCGCTTTCTTCCGCTCCCGGTACCGCCTCGTCGATCCGCGCCCCACGCTCAGTCAGATCGCGAACGTCCAGCGGACCCGCCTCCGCTGAACCGGCCCCGGTGGGCGCCCACTGAAACGGGGACTGCGGGCGCCTACTGAACCGGGACGACGCGGAATCAGGGAACGACCGGGGAGACAGGGAACGACAGGGGACGTCGGAGCCCTCCGGCCCCAGGCTCGGTGGACGCACACCGCGTCCACCGGCCGGCGGGTCCGCACCTGCGCGCACCTACGCGCGCCGGGCCACAGGCGGCCGCGCCGGGCCACAGGCGGCAGAGCGCGCCAGAACGGTGCGCTGCGGTGGGCGTTTGTCGGCGGCCCGGACGATCCCCTATGCTTGCTCTGTTCTGATGCCGGGCGCGGTGGTGGATCTTCACCTCGACTCCGGTGCGCTGCCCCNATCGTCTAGCGGCCCAGGACGTCGCCCTTTCAAGGCGGTAGCACGGGTTCGAATCCCGTTGGGGGCACACTCCGACCAGCAGCCAGAACCCCCTCTCTACCAGGGGTTTTGGCCTCGCTGAACTCCCTTGGATGTCCGGCCGTGTCCGGTTGGTNCTTTCGGGCTCCGCGGGGTCCGCGCCAAGGGGTGACTCGCCCCGGTAAACTTCCCCGCTCCCTGTCAGGCAGCGCGAGGTTCGACTCGCCTGGGGCGGACGCCGCCTCGGGACGGAGCGCCGCCAGGTAGCGGCATCCGAAGAAGACATTCAGGCGGGGCCCGCTCACCTTGAGATCCGGTACCGCGCGCAGGAGCGTTCGTGCCTGGACGGGGTTGGTCTGCGCTCAGACGCACAGGCGCTCAGGATGTGGGCGGGCTGGGAGGCCAGCCCTGGTGCAGGTAGGCGGTGTGGCCACGGTGACGTGCCTGGATGGCGGCGTGCACCCGCCGCGCCATGGGCGGCGCCAGGAGTGTGTCGCGTTCCGCGGCCGTGCACAGGCGCCAGGCCTGAAGCTCGCCGTCCTGCAGCCGCAGGGTGCGCGTCTGCTGGTGGGAGAGCGGGCCTGCGTCGAAGACGAAGTTGACCAGGGCGGGCCGTCCGTCCGGCTGTGGGGGTACCCAGTCGANGGCCAGGAGAGGGCCGATCTCGATGTCGAGGCCGAGTTCCTTGCGGGCTTCCCGCCGGGCGGTGTTCGTCGGGTACTCGCCCTCGCTCATCGCGCCACCGGGGGATCTCCCAGGTGTCGTCGCGATAGGTGGGCTGCACGAGCAGGACACGGTCGGCCTCGTCATAGAAGATCACCCCTGCGCTGGCGATGACGCGGGGCAAGATGGCGTAGTACTCGGCGGCGGGCA
>NZ_LRTK01000069.1 GCF_001636565.1 Frankia sp. EI5c | reverse complement strand
TCTTCTCCTCGCTCGACATTTCCGCGAGGGTCAGGGCACTGCCTGCGGGCACAAAGATGGTGTCGTAGCCGAAGCCGCCGCTGCCGCGAGGCTCGGTGGTCAGTGTCCCGCGCACCGTGCCGGTAAAGACCCGGACCCCGGTCGCATCGGCATAGCCGAGTGCGGTCGTGGCGGTGGCGCTGCGATCGGCTACGCCCGCCGCCATGGCGAGGAGCCCCTGGAGGCCGACGCTGTCCACGAACCAGGCGACAAGGGCACCGGGGAGGCCGTTCCAGGCGTTCAGTGCCAGACCGGTGTCGTCGAAGATATTGTCTCGTTCCGAGAAGTCAGCATAGAGCGCCAGTGCATCTCCCCCGGAGAGGCGTCGCGATGAACCAGCACGGTTGCTCCGCATGACCGAGATCACCGCGGGTCTCATCCGCGATTTGCTGTGGGACCAGCATCCGGACCTGGCCGAGCTGCCTCTCCGCGAGGTGGCGGGCGGNTGGGGCAACCAGATGTGGCGCCTCGGCGACGAGTTGGCCGTGCGGATCCAGCGCATGGACACCGACCCCGACAACCAGCTCAAGGAACGCCGGTGGCTGCCGCTGCTCGCCCCACGCCTGCCGCTGCCGATCCCCGTCCCGGTGCGCAGCGGCGCGCCCTCCGAGCGGTTCCCCAAGATCTGGACGGTCATGACGTGGGTGCCGGGCCGGCCGCTGGACCACGGGTCGATCACCCGCAGCGAGCACGCGGCCGACACCCTGGCGGCGTTCCTCCGGGCGCTACATGTGGCAGCGCCCGGTGACGCACCGGCTGATGCGGGCCGCGGCGCGCACCCCAGGCACTTCACGGACGGCTTCGATCGGTTCCTCGACGCCGTCGACGACGACCTGATCGGCTCCGATGCCGCCGATCTCCAGGCCGTCCAGGCCGTCCAGGCCGTCTGGGACGACGCCGTAGCGGCCCCCGCCTGGGAGGGACCGCCGGTGTGGGTGCACGGCGATCTGCATCCGGCGAATGTCGTCGTCGCGGACGGGACGCTGGCGGGCGTCGTCGACTTCGGCGACCTGTTCGCCGGCGATCCGGCGGTGGACCTGGCAGCCGCCTGGGTGCTGCTGCCGGCGGGCGCGGCCGCACGCTTCTTCGCCGCGTACGCAGCGGCCGACGAGTCGACGGTCCGGCGCGCCCGCGGGCTGGCCGCGTTGAAGAGCCTCTTCCTGATGCTGATGGGCCAGAACGGGGACCGCGGCCTGCCCGGCGGCAAGCCGGCGTGGGGTCCGGCGGGACGGGCGGCGCTCGACCGGGTCCTGAGCGAGTTCCCGGCCAACCCGAGCCACGGACGACAGCCGATACCAGGCCGAGCCCCCGGGGACGGTCTGGTGCCAAGCCGAGCCTCGGGCGACAGCCAGGTAGCGAACCGAGCTCCTGGGTGACACTGCTGTCTGATCAGACGGGACACCCCGGCCGTCGGGCCGGCCGCGATNCCGGGCGGGCGATGGCCCCGGGCCGGCACCGGGACCCCACCGCCCCACCCGTTCGACGTCCACGACGCCGCCTACGGACACCTCGGCCAGCGACCATCCGCCGAAGTGCGGCCACCGGGCCGCCGGCACCCCGCAGACGCCCNCCGNAACGGCGCCACCAGGGCTTTCAGCGCACCCACAGACCCCGCAACACCCCTCAGTCACCCCCGCGCCGCGTGTCCGCGAGGATGCGCCGACAGCGACTGAAGAGCTCTGGGTGTCCTTCGCCCGCGGGGGTTGCGGCCCCTGCGTCACCGTGGTCGTCAAG
>NZ_LRTK01000068.1 GCF_001636565.1 Frankia sp. EI5c | reverse complement strand
CGCGTGTCCGCGAGGATGCGCCGACAGCGACTGAAGAGCTCTGGGTGTCCTTCGCCCGCGGGGGTTGCGGCCCCTGCGTCACCGTGGTCGTCAAGACGTCTCGGCAGGAGACACAAGGAGCCCTTCAGGCGTGGGATCGCCACTCCCGCGCCCGCACCCGAAACGCCGACCACCATCGTCAGATCACCGAGACTGTCGCCGGACAACTCACCCAGACAATCGGCGCAGGCGGCGATATCCCGGTCTCTTGGCCCACCACCGGTCAACCATTCCGGCAGCAGGAAGACCACCTCGTGTGTCGACCCGGCATGCCGCCCTGACCCGGTGGGTAGATCGGCCCACCGGGTCAGGAACCCGTTCGGCGCCGCGCGCCACGCCACGCGCCGCGCCGCGTGGCGCGCCACGCCATGTCTGGTAGCGTCATCGCGTCCGCGAACGGCCTGAGGAGGTGAGACCCATTACCGCTGTATCCGGCTGGGTGCTCCCCTCTCGCTGCGGGACGGCTCTCCTCGCATAGGTGGCCGTCGGGAGCGCCCACAGGCATCCCGAAAGGCAACACACTTATGCGTTTCACCTCCCAGACGACCGCGAACGGTGTCTCGGAACGTCCGTTNACCGTTGACGGCATCCCCGGCGTGCTCTGGTCCCCGGCCGATGCCACCGGCCCCCGACCCCTGATGCTGCTCGGCCACGGCGGCGGCCAGCACAAGAACGCCCCGGGGGTGCTGGCCCGCGCCCACCGCTACGTGGCGGGTTTCGGTTTCGCGGTGGCGGCGATCGACGCGCCCGGCCACGGCGACCGACCACAGACCGCACACGACGAAGAGGTCTTCGCGCAACTGCGGCGGAAGATGGCGGCGGGCGAACCCGTCGGCGCGCTGATCGCCCAGGACAACGCCGCCCGCGCCACCCAGGCTGTTCCCGAGTGGCAGGCCACCCTGGACGCCCTCCAGAACCTCGACGAGGTCGGGGCGGCCGGACCCGTCGGCTACTGGGGCGTGTCCCTGGGCAGCATGATCGGTATGCCGTTCGTCGCAGCCGAACCGCGGATCACCGCCGCCGTGTTCGGTCTCGTCGGCTACGACACCCTCACCGATGCCGCGACCCGCATCACCGTCCCGGTGCAGTTCCTGCTCCAGTGGGACGACGAGATCGCGCCCCGCGCGGCCGGTCTCGCGTTGTTCGACGCCCTCGCCTCCCCCGAGAAGACGCTGCGCGCCAACTCCGGCCGCCACCTGGATCTGCCCAGGTTCGAGATGGACGGTGACGAGCGCTTCTTCGCCCGTCACCTCGCCGCAACCGGACCCGCCCCGACCACGGTCGCCTAGCGCGCCGGCCTGGCCAGGGCGCAACACCCTGGCCAGGCCTGGCGAGCTCTAGCTCGGCGCCGGCCGGGAGTCGTGGTAAGTGGCGTCCGGGTCGGCTGGCCGGGGCCAGGTGATGGTGATGCGGGTGTGAGCTCGGTCGAGGGTCCGGCCTGGTGGCAGGTTGTGGTCCGGCGTTCCGACGGGATGGGCGGTGACGCGCGGATCGGGGCCGTCGCGGTGGTCGCGTTCCCAGACGCGGACCTGGTCGGCGACGTCCTCGGCGAGGGTGGTGGCGTCGGGGCCGAAGGAGTGCACCCGGAACTCGTACCACGAGTCGGCGATCTTCNGGCAGGTCAGGTAGGCGAGGCTGGCACCGTTGACGACAGCGGGAGGCATCGCATCGGGTTCGCGGGCATCACCCCTACTACAGATCGTGATCGCCGGTCGGCCGCTATCACCATGCCTGATCGCGACGCGCGATACCTTCGCTGGCGGCGAACGTCCCGTTGACGTCCCGGGACAGCCCCGACCGGCGGCGGCGATTTCAGCGGGNGAGGGCGAGCCGGTGCGCCAGCCGGGCGGGCGGCGCCGTGCGGGCGAGGATGTCGGCCCCAGCTGTTCCGTCACCGGGCTATTGGNGGCCAGGACGCGGCGATAAGAGTCACCTCGATTCGCACGCCCGGACACTGACCAGCGCTTTCTCAGGTAATCCAAGAAGACTGTTGACGTAGCTCACACCGTCGGTCATGCTGACCAAACTAAGCAAGCGCTTAGGTGATCTGTCACAGGTCGGGCTTGACCCCTTTGACCGTGGCCACCACCTTCTCGCTGNCCNNCCGTTCGCTCACAGGTTCGCCGTGCCAAAATTCCGGCTACCCGTATGCGAGATAGTTGTACCGACTTGAGCAAGTGCCGTCTCGCGCCCTTTGTCGAGCCGGTTGGCGACCCTGCCATAACCGGCCTTCCGCATCACCTGCGCCGTGCCCTTCATTGCACGTGAAAGTAGCCGGCCAGCGCAATTCTCCTCGCCAGAACATCACTCCGGTGCCGCACACATCGGCGGCATCCAAAGGACAGGGCTGATGTCGATCAGCCCTACGTGAAAGGGGTTCGCCATGCGTGGCGGAAAACTGCTGGGANGTGCCCGCAGACGGGTTCAAATGGCGCTCGCGGGATCCTTGACCGCGGCTTTATGCGCCGGCATCGTGGCCGCCGCACCCGCCCAGGCGGCGGACAACCCCTACGCCAAGGGACCCAACCCGACGGAGTCGAGCGTCACCGCGACCACCGGCCCGTTCGCGGTGACGACCTCCAACATCTCGCCGTTCGTCTCCGGCTTCGGCGGTGGCACTCTCTACTACCCGACCGCCACCAACCAGGGCNCCTACGGCGCGATCGCGCTCTCGCCCGGGTACACCGCCGGCTGGTCCAGCATCTCCTGGCTCGGCCCGCGGCTGGCCTCGTTCGGGTTCGTGGTCGTCGGCATCGAGACGAACAGCAGGTACGACTACCCGGATTCCCGGGGCGACCAGCTGCTCGCCGCTCTCGACTGGGCAGTGCAGAGCAGCCCGGCGGCCAGCCGGATCGACCCCACCCGGCTCGCCGTGGGCGGCCATTCCATGGGCGGCGGCGGATCGCTGGAAGCCGCGTCCGACCGGCCATCCCTGNAGGCCGTTCTGCCGCTGGCACCGTGGAACTCGGACAAGACCTGGAACGAGGTCGGCGTACCGACACTGATCATCGGCGGTGAGTCCGACNCCGTCGCTCCCATGAGCTCCCACTCGACGCCGTNCTACAACTCGCTCGGCGGCGAGAAGGCCCTGCTCGAACTCAACAACGCGAGCCACTTCTTCCCGCAGACCTCGAACAGCCTGGTCGCGAAACTGATGATTTCCTGGGCCAAGCGGTGGGTGGACAACGACACCCGTTACAGCCAGTTCCTCTGCCCGGGCCCGGCCGCCAGCACCTTCGGGGAGGTCCAGGAGTACCGGCAGACCTGCCCGTTCTGATTACTCGCTCTGATCACTCGCTCTGAATCCTGACCCGCCGGTCACCGCGGCCACCGCGCGATTCTCCGTAGTTCGCGAGAACAACGGATGAATCGGCGGTGGCCGCGGCTTGTTTCTGGCTCCACCTCACGGCCACCCGGTGTTCGCTACCGTCGGCGGATGCTCCTCGGGACGCGGGATCGTCGGCGGGCGGTACCTCGGTTTCGTCGCGATTCTCGCGGTCGCGGCCGCGTGTCCCCGGGTGACGCTGGTGTCTGATCAGAGGGGATATCCCGTCGGCTGGGCCGGCCGGGCGGCCGACCGATGATGGCGCCGGCCCGGCACCGGACCCCACCGTCCCACCTGTTCGACATCCACGATCCCGTCTGCGGGTGCCTTGGCCGGTGATGATCCCGCCGCGGTGCGGTCACGGGGTCGCCGGCGCCCCGCGGGACACCGCGGTAACGGGGCTACCTGGGCTTTCAGAGCGCCGGCAGGCCCCGAAACAGCCGTCACCCACCCGTGCGGCGTGGGTCCGCGAGGATTCGCCGACAGCGACTGAAGGGCTTTGTGTGTCCTTCACTCGCAGGGGTTGCGGCGCCTATGTCGCCGTGGTTGTCAAGACGTCTCGGTGGGAGACACGAACAGCCCTTCAGGCGCGGGATCGGCACTGCCGCGCCCGCGCCCGGAACGCTGACCATCATCGTCAGATCACCGAACGCACCCGCCGTGAACCCGCCGCACCTCGCCCGCGCCGTCCGCTAAGCACCCGACAGCGCCTCCGTCGAGCCCGCGGCTTCCAGTGGTGGGGCCCGCTACGCTTCGTCCCGCCTGTCCGAGCAGGGTGGACGATTCCCGGGGGTTTCCGCCGGGGTGAATACGGGCTTGACCCGGCCCGGGACGAGGGATCTCCTGGGGGTCCCGGACCCCTGGACAGGGGACGATCCGGCGGCGGTATTGGGTCGTGACGGTGCCGGGCCAGACCGGCAGACTCAGTGACGGCAAGTGGGTGACGGGGGGGTAGGGCGCCCGGTCGGGGGGCCGGCGTCCACCACACCCACAGCCTGGGCGTGCGCCTGCACGGGGGGGCAAGCGTGCGGAAAGTGTGGTGGGCACCAGTTCGGGGGATCCGGTGCCCACCACACCCATTTCGGCCAAGCGGCCAGACCGCCGCGGAGCCAGCCGGCCGCGGAGCCAGGGTCGGAGCTCAGGCCGGCCGGCGCCGGAACGAGGCGAGCGAGAACCGGGCGCGGGCCCTTCTCAGCCGTGGTGTGGTCGCCCGTAGCTCCCGCCGCACCCGGGCCAGCAGGAGCCAGGCCCGGTCGGACTGCTCCGGCGCGGGCGCCCAGGGCGAGAAGGTCACGGTCTCGTGCACGGCCAGCAGCTCGCCGACCGGTCCGGTGAGCCGCGGGGAGGTGTGCCGGGTCACCAGGGCGGCGATTTCCTGGCCGGTGTGGCCGGGCAGGAGCGGTAGGCCATGGTCCGTCAGGCTGTCGACCAGCTCCTGACGGGCACCCTCGATGCGGGACGGGATGTCGGCCCGCCGCTGCCGGCGCACGCTCCGAACCAGCTTGGCGCCCGGCACCGCCCCGACCGCGAGCAACGCGGCGCCGAGGACGGCGAGCAGGGCGAGGAGGGCGAGCGGCGGGCCGCCGGGCGGGGTCGCCCGGCTGCGCCCGGCGGTGCTGTCGGCGGCCCCGGGTGCCGCGTCCACCGGTCGACCCGGGACCACTTCGGGAGCACCCGCCCTGGTGTGTGGATCGTCCGCCGGGTCGGGGGCGGGCAGCGGTCGCCCGCGGGTGGCCTCCGGCGGCGTTCCGACCCGGTTGTCCAGGGGCGACGGGTCGAACTGCACCCAGCCTGACTCGTCGAACAGCACCTCCGCCCAGACATGCGCGTTGCCGCCGTCGACACGGTAGCCGCCCAGCTGGCGGTCGTACTCCGGCATCAGATAGCCCGACACGACTCGGGCCTGGTAGCCGAGCGAGCGGATCATCACCGCGAAGGCGCTGGCGAACTGCTCGGCGGTGCCGCGGTGGCCGGCGAGCAGCCGGCTCACCTGGTAGAGGCCGTGGCCTCTCGGCGCGTCCACGCTGTCGTCGTACTGGTACGTCCCGCTGCCGCGGAACAGGTTCCAGACTGCCCGCACCCGGTCGTACGGAGTGCGTTCACGCGCCGCGGCCTGGGTGGCGGCGGCGCGGACGGGCGCTGGGACGGCNTAGCCGGGCTCGTCCGACGCGGGGGTCGGCGCATCGACGCGCAGCCGGCTGACATCGNGGTCGGAAACCACGCCGACCAGGGAGTAGCCGGTGGGCACGGCCCGGTCGGCGGGCACGACGACATCGCCCGTCGACCTGTTCACCCCCAGGCCACCGACAGACAACCGCAGCGGACGTCCAGCGGACGGCAGCCAGGTCAGCGCCTCCGGGTTCCCGACGGTCACGTTGATCTCCACCTCCCGCCCCGGCGCCCGGCCGGGTCGCGACCCGAGCCGCTGGTCGGCTCGCAGGTAGGCGGCGGACGTCGTCCAGTAGACGCCGTCGAAGTCGGTGAGGGTGACAGCCCGTAGCCGGTCCACCGGGGTGGCGGTGCGCACGGTCAGGTTCGGGCCCGGCCGCTTCCCGGTCGCCAGGGCCGGGAACTCGACCAGCGGACTGACGCTGGAACGTGGCGCCACCGGCTGGGAGACGAGGGACTGCGCGTCGAAGCGAGGGTCGCCGCCCGGCCCGGCCGGGGCGAAGGGCACGAACGGCGCGAGCAGCAGACCCAGCGCACCGGCCACGGCGGCGGCCGTCGCGGTGGCCGCGGCACCGCGGAACCGAGCCGGCCAGCCCTGGTCAGGGCCGCGCTGACCGGCCAGCCGAGGCCCACCGGCCAGCCGAGGCCCACCGGCCAGCCGAGGCCCACCGGCCAGCCGGGATGCGGGTTCCGGGGCGGTCGGCGTGCCATCCGTCGCCCGGCGCCAGGTCGCAAGCCTCGTCGCGGCGACCAGCGCGAAGGCGGGTCCGAGCCAGCCGGCCGGCGGCGCCGCGGAGGCACCGACCGCCAGCGCGACGCCGGCGCAGACCAGTGGGGGCAGCACGGGTGACAGGCCGTTTCGGCCACGCAGTGCAAGCTCGGCGCTGAGCAGGGCGGCGGCGCCGACAGCCAGGATGACGGCCGCGAGCTCCGGTCCGTCCGCGCGCACCGGCAGACCTGTGGTGAGCAGCCTGCGGGGTCCGTCGAGGACCGCCCGGCCCGGAGCGGCCAGCAGGGCCGCGTAACCGGTCAGGCCGGCGCCCGCGATGGCACACCGGTTCCCGCCGGTGAGCCGGGTGCGGCCGGCGAGCAGCCCGCTGAGCGTGACCGGCACCGCGACCGCGCCGAGAAGCCCGAGCTCGAACCGTCCGAGCCCGCCGGTCGGCTGGTAGCCGCCGAACACCGGAGCGAAAGCCAGGCCCGCCAGCAGCGAGAGCGCACCCGACAGCACCAACGCGAGCGGCACGTCCTGCCGGCCCTCCCGGCCCGCGCCTGGTTCGACGACGGCGGTCACGGGGCGCCCAGCCGGCGCCAGGCCGCGACGATGTCGACGGCGGTCTCGCCGCGGAGCACGACCGCGCCCGGCCGGGGCGTGGAGGTCCGGGGCACGGCGGTGGCGCCGTCGAGGCCGGTGTGCAGCTCGGCGACGACGACCAGCGCGTGCCGATCGGGCCGGGACAGCATCGAGGCCGCGACCCCGCCGTCGCCGGTCACCACGACGACGCAGCCGCCGGGCTCGATCCGCTCCACCATGCGCAGCAGCGCGGCGGAGGTCGTCTCCTCGGCTGGTTCGGCCGCGGCGAGGCGGTCCAGTTGGTCGCCCGAGACGGGACCCGGGGCCTGAACCGAGGTCCGAACCGAGGTCCGGGTGCGGGCCGCGTCCTCCCCGACGATCCGCNGCGCCGCCGGTCGCCCCCGGGACGCCGGACCGGCCAGGCCGCCGAGGGCGAACGACGCGGCGACCTCGACCGCCTCCTCGAAACCCGCCTCGTCGAACACGGCCCCGCGGGCGTCGAGCACGACTGTCACGGTGGGCTCGTCCGCGTCCACATGTTCCTTGACCATCAGCCTTCCGGTGCGTGCGCTCTGCTTCCAGTGGATGTGGCGCGGGTCGTCGCCCAGGGCGTAGTCCCGCAGCGCGGAGAACGCCGCGGTTCCGGCGGTGGCGGACGCGCGGACCGGTCCTTCGAGGTCGAGGACGACGCCGGCCGGCGGGTGCCGCACGGGATGCACCCGGGGCCGGACCCAGACGGTCAGCTCCCCCGCCACCAGCCGGGACCGGCGGAAGATGCCGAGCGGGTCGCGCCGTTCGATGGTGACCGGGCCGAGCACCAGCGGGCCGCGCCGGGTGCCGGGGACGGGGTAGCGAACGGTGCGCCGGTCCCCCGGCGGCAGCGGCGGGATCGCCAGCTCCACCGGCCTCCCCTGAATCCGGTCGACGGCCACCAGGCGCGGCGCCGGCCAGCGGGAGCTGTTGTGGGCGACGAGCTGGCCGAGTGTCACGTCACCGACCGTCATCCGGTCGGAGTGCACCGTCCGGGTGACCGCCAGGCGCGGCCGCACCAGCACGGTCGCGGCGGCGAGAATCAACAGGATGCTCCAGGTCACAGCCAGACCGACGAGCATCGGATACCCCGCCGCGACCCCGAGTGCCCCCGTCGCGATCGTCGCCGCGATGAGACCCCGCCCGACCGGGGTGACCGTCGTGGCTGGCACGGGCTAGCTCGCCTGGGTCCTGGTCGGTGCCGGCACGCTGGCCAGCACCTCGTCCAGGACGTCGACCACCCGCGTTCCGCGCACGTCGGCGTCCGGGGTGAGCAGCAGGCGGTGGGCCAGTACCGGCCGGGCGACGGCCTTGACGTCGTCGGGCACGACATAGGGGCGGCCCTGGCCGTAGGCGAGTGCCTGGGCGGCCCGCAGCCAGCCGAGGCTGCCCCGCGGGCTGACGCCCAGCCGAAGCTCGGGCCGCGTCCGCGTCGCCGCGGCCAGGGTGGCGACGTACTGCACGACGGAGGGCGAGGTGTGCGACTGCCGGACCATCGCGATCATCTGGCTCACCGTCTGGGGCGAGGTGACCGCCGCCAGCTGGGCCGCGCTCGCGGCGGAATCGCCGCCGGTGAGGATCTCCATCTCGGTGGCGAGGTCCGGGTAGCCCACCGAAAGGCGCATGAGGAAACGGTCGAGCTGCGCCTCGGGAAGGCGGTAGGTACCTTCCATGTCAATGGGGTTCTGGGTGGCGAGGACCATGAACGGCAGCGGCACCCGATGCGTTTCGGCGTCGACCGTGACCTGCCTTTCCTCCATCACCTCCAGCAGCGCCGACTGCGTCTTCGGGGACGCCCGGTTGATTTCGTCGCCGATGACGACGTTGGCGAAGACGGCGCCGGGACGGAACTCGAAACGGCCCGCCTCGGCGCGCCACATCGAGATCCCGGTGATGTCCGAGGGAAGCAGGTCGGGGGTGAACTGCACGCGCTGCCACGTGCCGCCGATCGAGACGGCGAGTGCCTTGGCGAGCGACGTCTTGCCGACTCCGGGGGCGTCCTCGACCAGCAGATGACCACCGGCGAACAGGCACGCGACGGCCATCCGGACCACGTCCGTCTTGCCACGCAGCACCTTTTCGACATTGGCGACGACAGCGTCGTGGACGTATCTGAAGCTCGCCCCGTCGTCGCTCGGGTGGTTCGGACCGCCGTTGTGGCCGAGCGACGGGTAGGCGGNGGCTTCCGGCTGGGGAATGTAGGTCATCTTTCCCTCGTGAGANGAATGCGGGGCACCGGGCGGTCAGTTCTCGCGTCAGTTCTCGCCGAAGACCAGGCAGCGCCGCCCGGCCGCGGTGGCCGGGGTCGCCGGCCGGGTGGTCAGGACCACTGCGACGGCGGTGAAACAGTGCTCGCCCGGGCCGGGTTCGATGCGCCGGGACGTCTGCCCCGGCGCCAGGGGAAGACCGGTCCCGCTCCCGTCGACGTAGACGACCTACTGGACGAGGCCGGGCATCGCCGGGGTGCCGGCGAAGGAGATCTCGGCGGCCCCCGGCCCCGAAAGGTCGGCGGTGAATGCGACGGGCAGGAGAACCGGGCGGGCCGCCGCCGGCGCGGGCGTCGCCGGCGCACGTCCCCGCAGCGCGAGTCCCACCCCGGCCCCCGTGCCCACGATCACCGCGAGCAGCACGGCCACCGGCAGCCGCCAGCGCCGGCGGGACGCGGGCGGTGCCGGCGGCCGGGGACGCTCCGGGACGGGAACAGCCGCGTCCGCGGTCAGGAGCGTCCCGTCCCCCGCCGCCCGCGACGGGACGCGGCTGCCGCCGGAGACACCGGTGCCGCCGGAGACACCGGTGCCGCCCGAGACCAGTTCCAACAGTTCTTCGGCGCCCTGGTCTTCGGCCCCCTGGCTGGATCTTCCAGGTGATGCCAGCTCGCGCTCCAACGCGCGGGCCAGCGGCTCCGCGGCGGGGCGGAGTTCCGGTGTCTTGTGCAGGCAGGCCTCGACGGTCGCCCACAGGGATGGGGGCAGGCCCGCGGGCCGGGCCGGGATCTGTTCCACCTGGGCGCGCAGGAGGGCGAGCTCGTTGCCGTACTCGAACGGCCGCCGGCCGGCGA
The DNA here is from genome assembly GCF_001636565.1 of Frankia sp. EI5c. Classification (GTDB taxonomy): domain Bacteria; phylum Actinomycetota; class Actinomycetes; order Frankiales; family Frankiaceae; genus Parafrankia. The sequence continues at coordinate 15,385 of NZ_LRTK01000068.1, read as the reverse complement.
GCAGCTCGTAGGCCATGACTCCGAACGAGTACACGTCCACGGCGGGGGNCGCCGGACGTCCCGTCACCAGCTCGGGCGCCAGGTAGGCCGCCGTCCCCAGCAGGTGGGAGGACCGGGTGAGCGCCGGGTCGCCGGCCGCGCGCGCGATCCCGAAATCCGTCAGCCGCGCGACCGGGCGGCCGTCCCGCCGTTCGACGAGCACGTTCTCCGGTTTGACGTCACGGTGCACGATGCCGGCGTCGTGCACGGCGGCAAGGCCCGCGGCCACCTGCGCGAGCAGCGACACCGCGTCCGCGCGGGACGGCCGGTCGGTGATCAGCATCCCGCGCAGATCGGTGCCGTCGACCAGCTCCATGATGATCGCGAGCGTCTCGCCCTCGGCGACGAGGTCATGGACCCGCACGACATTGGGGTGGCGCACCCTGGTCAGCGTGGTGCGCTCGCGCAGGAACCGGACGACGGTCTCCGGCTGGTCCGCCAGATCGGAGCGCAGCACCTTCACCGCGACGGCGGCGCCGGTGTCCCGACGCCGACCCCGCCACACCTGACCGGTGGCCCCGCGGCCGATCCTGGCCTCAAGCAGGTAGTTGCTGCCGAGCGCCTGCCCGTCGGCCGGGGGCGCGACCACCGGCAGCGGCGCGGTCGGCGGCCGGGTCTCGATCTGCTCGTACGCGCGGACCAGCAGTCCCGCGAACTCGCCGGCCGTTGCCGGGCGCCGACGCGGCTGCGGCGACATCGCCGCGCGCAGGACGTCCCGGACGGCGGCCGGCACGTCGTCCCCCGTCAGGTCGGGAACGGGGCCCGCCAGCGCGCGCCGCGCCAGGCGCTCCCCGAACCCGGGCCCGGCGTCGGGTCCGCCGTCCGCGTACGGCACCCGGCCGGACAGGAGGGTGAAGACCGTCGCGGCCAGCGCGTACACGTCGGAGGCGACCGTCCAGTCGGCACCGCTGAGCACCTCCGGCGGCCGGTAGCCGACGTTGGGGCCTGGTCCGTCCGGGGAAAGCGCCGGCAGCAGCGGGTGCGCCAGTGCGACGCCCGCCGCCTCCGCCGGCCCGCGGAGAAGGTTCCCCGGCGTGATGTTGCCGTGCAGCAGCCCCTCGGAGTGCAGGGCGTCCAGCGCGGACGCGCAGCCGGTCACCGCGCTCAGGACAGTCGCGGCAGCCAGCGGGCCCTCGGCCCGCAGCCGGTCGCCGAGGGACCCCGTCGCTCGCCCGCTGACGAGGAAGCAGCTCCCGTCACCGGCGAGTCCCGCCGCCAACAGCGGCCAGAGGTGGGGGTGGGACGGCGCGGCCAGGAGGTCCTCCGCCTGCTCCAGCACCCGCGCCAGGACGGGCTGGTCGAGCTGACCGACCAGGTGCGCGGCCACCGCGAGGCCGTCGGCGACGCGGGTGGCGGCGATCACGGGGCCCAGCCGGCCCGCGGCGAGGACCTCCCCGACCCGGTACCNGGGCAGTTCGGTCGGTCCCGGTGCACTCACAGTCGAGGCGTCCCCCTGTTCACGCGTCGATCCAGACGTCCCGGGCCAGGCGCGGCCACGATTCTCGGTACCGACATGACGGAAAACGACGCCTTCGGAACGAAAAGGTAGCGCGGCGGCGGCGGAGGGCGACAAGGTGGCGCCGGACAATGACGACGTCATGATGACCCGGTCACCGGCGTCCCGGTGGAGTCCAGCACCTGGACGAGCTCGTGGCTGCCGCGCGCCACCAGCAGCGCGCGGCCGACGGGCCACGTCCCGACCATCGACCGGGGCAGCCGCAGGTCGAAGACCTCACCGTCGGCCTGGGAACCCGGGCAGAGCAGCAGCCCGGACCGGGAGCGCCGGGTGGCGGCGATCCATCCCCGGTAGCGGTTCGCGTTCAGGTCGTCAGTTGTTCCCGCCGTCACCAGGACCGAGCCGCTGTCGCGGACCGTGCGCAGGAACCGTTCGAGCGGTTCCCCGGCGCCGAGGTCGTCGATCAGCTCGGCGTCGTCCACGATCACCGCGATCCGCCGCCCGGACCGTTCGGCCTCGTCGAGGTGCCCGGCGAGATCCTTCAGGTTCCGGCAGACCTGGATGACGCCGGGCAGCGAGGCCAGGCCGCGCAGCGGGGACGGCCGCGGCGCGAGCGCGACGACGGGCAGCGTGCCGCCCGCCCGGCCGCGCAGTGTCCGGATGATCGAAACGAGCGCGCCGCTGCGGCCCGACCGGGCGGGGCCGGCCACCACGAAGCAGCCACCCAGCGCGGCCAGATCGACATCGATCGGAACCACCTGGTCCCCGCCGACGACCGGCGTGCAGACAGCCGCCGCCGCGGCGTCGGCGGCAGTCGCGTCGGTAGCCGTTGACGTGGCTAGGGCGGCCGGTGATCCGGCCACCTCGGACAGCGAGACCCGTTCCGGCAGCGGGTCGAGGCGCCTCGGGCGGCGATCCGCGGGCAGGCCCCGCCAGCGGGTGGCGGCGTCGGCGGCGGCGGACCGAACCGCCGGCGGATCGGAGCGGACGAGCTGTATCTGCTCGCCGGTGGCCACCCAGACCGCGCGCCCGGCCGGCATCGTCCGCGGCACGGACCGGCGGTCGAGTCCGTACACGGCGTAGTCCTCGTGGTCGGCCTGGCGCAGGACCAGCCTGGCCTCCACCAGCCCGCTCAGGCGGTAGCTGAACCCGGAGCGGTCCGTGCTGAGCGCGACGAGCACGCCCGCCGACGGGCCATGGCGCAGCAGGCGCTCGACGGCCTCGACGAGTCGGCCGCCGTCGATCTCGTTGTAACGGGCGTGGAACGCCTCGAACTGGTCGAGGAGCACCACCAGGTACGGCGGCCGGTCCGCCGGGGCGGCGGCGGCTCGCTGCTCGGCCAGCGAGCCCAGGCCGGCCGCGGCGAGCTGGTTCTGCCGGCGGCTGATCTCCCGGTCGAGGAACGCGAACAGCCGATCGAGCCGGGGCAGGTCGGTGCCGTCGACGACCGCACCGGTGTGCGGGAGGGCGGTCAGGCCGCGCAGGCCGCCGTTACCGCAGTCGATCGCGTAAAGATGCACGTCACCTGGGCTCGCGGCCGCGACGAGGCCGGTGGCCAGCGTGCGCAGCGCCGTCGAGCGGCCGCTGCGGACGGTGCCGGTGATCGCGAGGGAGCCGACCCGTTCGAGATCGAGGGCGAACGGGACCTGCTCCTGTTCCGACGGCCGGTCGGCCAGGCCCAGGACCACCCGCACCGGCGCGGCTGCCTCGCCGTCCGCGGCAAGGAGCGCCGCCGCGAGCTCCGCGCGATCCGCGCGATCCGCGAGATCCGCGAGATCCGCTCTGGTCAGCAGGTCGGGCAGCGGCGGCAGCCAGGGGCGGCGCGGTTCCGCGGCGCCGGCGCGGCACGCCGCCGCCCTGAGCTCGCGGATGAGCACGTCGAGATCCGTCTCCCCCGACGAGGCCTCCGGCCGCGGCGGCCGGGGCGCATCCCCGGCCGCGGTGAACACTCGGGGAATGACCCGTGGCGGTTCCGCGGCGGCGGTGGTGGTGGTCGGCCGCGGCCCGCCGACCCGCGCGGTCTGGAAGGCCGTCAGCTCGCGGTGCCCGGTCCGCAGGTAGGCACGGCCGGGGGTGCCGCTGGAGATGCGCGCGGCATCCGGGACGTCGATGACGTCGGTGCTGTCCGCCTGGCTGGTGACCCGCAGGCAGATCCTGAGGTTCAGATTCGCCCGCAGCTCCGGGGTGACGACACCGGCCGGCCGCTGGGTGGCGAGGATCAGATGGATCCCCAGGCTGCGGCCCCGCATGCCGATACCCACCAGGCCCGGGACGAAGTCCGGCACGTCCTCGACGAGAGTAGCGAACTCGTCGACGACGATGACGAGCCGCGGCAGGCCCGGGTCGCCCGCCGCCCACAGCTCGTCGACGTCCCTGGCGCCCGCGGCGGCGAGCAGCCGCTCCCGGCGGCGCAGCTCGGCGCCCAGCGACTCCAGCACCCGGCCCGCATGGTGGCCGTCCAGGTCGGTGACGAGGCCGACGCAGTGCGGGAGCGCGGCGGCGGCGGCGAACGCGCTGCCGCCCTTGTAGTCCACGAGCAGGAACGTCATCGCCGCNGGCGGATTGGCCAGGGCGAGCGAGGCGACCATCGTCTGGAGCAGCTCGGACTTGCCCGCCCCGCTGGTACCGGCGACGAGCGCGTGCGGCCCGTCGCGACGCAGGTCGGCGTGCAGCGGCCCGTCGACGCCGGCCCCGAGCAGCATCCTGGTCGACGGCCCGGCGGCCCCGGCCCCCTCCCCGGCCGCCCAGGGCACGGGAGCCGTCGCCGAGGGCGGCTCGGCGGGACCGGCGGGACCGGCGGGGCCGGTGAGACCCGTAAGACCGGCGAGCTCGACGTACCGCAGTGATCCGGGCAGCTCGGAGCCCGGCCCGCCGGCGCCGAGCAGCCGCAGCGGCCGCAGCGCGCGGGCCACCCGTTCGGCGAGCTCCAGCGGCATCCCGTCGGCGAGGACGTCGTCGACCTGCGCGGCGGTGGGGCGTCTCACCCGCAGCCGGCTCCCGGCCGGCCCGCGGGCGGTCAGCGTGGCGCGGCACTCGGCGGGCAGACTCTCCTCCTCGGTGTCGAGGCACAGCCCGTAGACACCGACCGCGGGCCCGTCCCGGAGGACGTCGGTGAGGCCACGCAGGGCGCGCTGCCGCCGCGCGCCGTCGAGCAGGACGATGTACACCCGCTCGGCGGGCCGGGCGGCGTCCGCCGGCCGCGGGAGGGATCCGGCGGTGGCGCGGCGATCGGCGATGAGCTGGCGGAGCTCCGCCAGCCGCGCCTCCGCCTGGCTCACGTCGGCACCCACCAGCCGCCAGGGGGCCCCGGCGGCCGTCGCGGCCCCGGCGGCCGTCGCGGGGGGCCGCAGATGCCCGAGCCAGGTCGTCCACTCCCAGTCCCGGCCGGCGTCCGGGTCGTCCGTGAGCAGCACCAGCCCGACCGCGTCCGGTTCGTGCAGGACGGCGAGCTGGACCAGCAGGGCCCGGGTGAGGGCCAGCACCGCCGGTCGCGAACCGGCCAGGCCGAGAACACCCACCTCCCGGAGGTCGACCGCGATCGGCACGAGCCGGCGCGTCGGAACCTCGACCGCCGCGCCCGGGACGGCTACCGAGGCGACGTCGGTGTGGGTGGCCGGTGCGTCCGGCGCGCGGTCCGCCAGCCCGCAGCGCAACAACAGGAAGTCGTCATCGTCGGGGCGGCGCTCCCACAGGCGGCCGCCGGGCGCCCGCGCGGTCGCCAGCAGGGTGGCCGGGTCCGGGAAGGCCGCCCGCAGACGGCGCTCCTCGGCCTCGGCGTACACCGTGAGCTCGGCTGCCAGGTCGGCGAGCCGGCCGCGGTGTTCGGCCAGCCGACGACGGTGCTCGGCGCGGTTACCGCGCCGGTCGCTCCNGGCGTTCGCCACCAGCATCATCGGCGACAGCACCATGAAGACGAGGTAGTAGCGGGCGCCCGGCATCAGCGCGAACAGGCCCGCGGCCACCAGCAGCGGCAGTACCACCGACACGAGCGGGAACCGGTGGGACGGCGGCTCCGCCGGGGCCGGAGGGACGTCGAAGGCGGGCTGGGCGGCGACCTCGGGAATGCGCGGCGGACGGTTGACGACATACCCGGGCGCGCGCGGGTCGGGCACGAGGATCCCGGCGGCCGGTACCGGCTTGCGCAGTTCGAGCGCCGTCTCCCCGACCTGGAAGACGTCCGCTTCGCGCAGGGTTGCGGAGCCGTCCAGCCGGTAGCCCGCCCAGGCGACCCCGTTGCGCGAGCCCGCGTCGGCGAGTTCCACCCCGTCCGGCTCCGCTGACGTGAGCGTCAGAACTGCATGCTCCCGACTCACCTCGGGGTCGTGGAGCACGATGTCGTTGCCCGGGCCGCGCCCGACGCGGACCGTGCCGGCCCGCGGCAACACCGTGCTGCCGCCGGCCGCCAACCCACCGACGACAGCCAGTTCCCACCGGCCTCCGACCCTCGCCGTGCCCGGTGCCGGTGCCGGAGCCGGAGCCGGAGCCGGTGCCGGTTCGCCCAGCGCGACAGTCGCGCCGGAGGTCAACCCGGCCGCTCCGCAGGTGAGATCGTCGTCCAGGGGCGTGTCACCGAGGAACAGCGCCTGACCGGCCGACCGATCGAAGGCGTCCTCGGCGGCGGTGCCGGCCAGCCGCCGCGGGACGTTCCCGGCCGCCTGGAACGCGAGCAGCGCGCGGCGGACGTCGCCGACCCGGGTTTCCGGGCTGATCATGACGGAGATGACCCGTCGCGATCCGTCGCGGTCGACGAGGTCGAGGTCAAGGTCGAGGTCCACGGTGCCGCACCCGGTGAAGGAGATCCCTGTTCGCCGCGGTCAGGAGCCCGCGGCCGTCAGCGCCTCGGCGCGCCGGCGGACCTCGTCGGCGGCGGCGGTCAGCGCGGCCGAGAGACTGCGCAGCGCCGGCCGGTACTCCGTCTCCCAGGAGGCCCGGAAACGGTCCGCGGCGCCGCCCTTCCAGTGGGCGTTCTGCACCTGCGTCGTCAGCTCCGACAGCAGCGTGTCAACCACACCGCTCTGCCGCTTGAGGCTGGTGTTCAGCCCGTTGAGATCGCCGATCTCGGCACCGATGACGGCCATCCGACACCTCCGAAAGTCGCACTCCGCAGACGATCCGCGGGTCGTCGCCGACGTTAGGCAGAGTGCTGACCGAGGGGAATCGGAAACCCTCCCCATTGACGGCGCCGGGTGCTCAGCGCCGCAGCAGCCGCAGGTCCTCCTTCGTGATGATGCNGGTGGTGATGGCGTACTCGGCCAGGTTGGTGAGCGCGTTCCACCCGGTCAGGTTCGGCACGCCGGCGTTCGTCAGCCGGGTTCGGAGGTGCTCGATCCGCTTCACCACCGTGCTGCGCGGCACGTTGAGCCNGGCGGCCGCGGCGGCATAGCTGCGCGGATACGGATCATGCCGCGGCGGATCCTCCAGGTAACCCGCGAACAGCGCCACCAGGGCGAGCCGGTCCGCGCCATTGATCATGACGTTCTCGCCCGCGGCTGTCAGGGTGCCACCCACCATGGCGGCCGCGGCCTCATCCGTACGCGGATCGTCCGGTGGCCGTACCGCCCCGGGAACACTCACCCGCAGGGTGTAGACGCGGTCGGTGCCGTCGAGGACGACGCGCACCGGTTCCTCGACGGCGACCCGGCGGCCGGGCGGGACGACGCTTCGGAAACCGAACTCGTCGACGACGGCGAAGAGGCGGGTGCCGCTGTCGTTGGACAGCCACCAGGTACCGCCGTCGTGGTAGACGGACCCGGCGACGCGGGAGATCGCCGAGTCATCCACCGCCAGCCGCGCCGTGCACTCACCGGAACGACCGAAGGTGAACCGCTGCTCCTCGACCAGTGGGAACGCGTGACCATCGAAATCCACCTGACCGGACATCCGGTGGGAACCCCTTCCCGTTCTGCCGCAGCGGTTTGTCTCCATATCATCGCGGCCAGCGCCGAGAGGAGATCCGTGAGCCCCCGATCTCGAACCATCNCCCCCGCCGAGGCCAGCGGAATTCCGCGAACCGTTCGCCGGCTGCTGGCACGCCACGGGGGTCGGGTGCGCACCCGCCTGGCCCTCACGGCGGTGCTGCTGCTGACCGTGGTCGGCGTGTCTACCGGTACCGGGTACCGCGTGTCGCAGGCCGTGCTCGGGGACGCGAGCACCTACCTGCCGAGCGGCCACAGCGTCGCCCACGTCAACGGGCTCACCGGCGAGGCCGACGCGCGGGTGCAGGGAACACTCGCGGCCGGGCGGGAGCGGCTGGAGACCGTTCAGGCGGGCGGGCGGCTCTACGTGCTCAACAAGGACACCGGCGCGCTGTCACAGGTGGACACCTCCCTGATGACCGCCGCCCCCGTCGCCGGCGCGACCCCGAACAGCCCGACCCCGAACAGCCCGGCCACGGACGGTGCGACGCCCGCGGGCACGGCACCGACGGGCACGACACCCGCGCTTGTGGCCGGCGGCGAAAGTGCCTATCTCACGTCCGAGCCCAGCCCGGGCGAGAGCTCGGTAGCCGAGCTCAACCCCGCGCAGGGCCCGCTCCGCCCGGTCGCGCTGAACGGGAAGATCGTCGGGCAGGCGGTGGACTCCACCGGCACCGCCTGGGTCCTGCTCGCGGACGGACGCCTCGCCGAGGTGCGCGGTGCCGACCTCGTCTCCACGGTGAACGTCGGCCGGGACAGCAGGCTCCTGCTCACCCTGCTGCACGACCGGCCGGTTGTCGTACGCGGCGACGCNGGCGAGGTCCTGGTCGTGCGGCCGGACGGCGGGACGAACACGATCCCGGTCCAGCTGCCGACCGGCACGGCCCTCCAGCTCTCCGCGCCGAGCGCCACCGCCGACACGGCGTGGCTCGTCATCTCACCGGAACGACGGATGATCCGGATCGACATCGATCGCGAGACCGTCGGCGAGGCCGTCAGCCTGGACGCCGGCACCGGCACCGGCACCGGCACGGAGCCCCGGTACGGCTCGCCGCTGGAGATGCATGGCCGGGTGTACGTCCCGGACCACGCGAACCGGCAGGTCCTGAGCTACGACGCCACCTCGCCGGCAGCGACGGCACCGGGCCGGATCCGGGTCCCCGCCGACGGCTCCGGGGACGTCGCCCTGACAGTCGACGGGGACCGACTGTGGATCAACGACCAGTACGCCGTCCGGGCGACCGTGGTCGCCGCTGACGGCACCAGCTCGACGATCGACAAGGGTGCCGGCCCCGGGCTCGCCGGCCCCGGCAATGACGAGGACGNGGCGCCNACCACCGGCCCCACCACCGGGCCGACCGCTCCGCCGGCGCCTGCCTCATCAGCACCGGCCACGTCGGGTGCCGTTCCGGAGCGGACCCGTCCGCCCGTGCCGTCCACCGGCAACCCACCGTCGACCAGCAACCCACCGTCCACCAGCAACCCACCGTCCACCAGCAACCCACCGTCGACCCGCAACCCACCGTCGACCGACCCACCACCGCCCGGCGGCGGGCTACTGGGCGGAATCCTGCCGGGGGATCCCCAGGCGAGCACGCCGAGCACGCCGACCGTGCCGATGGTGGCCGTGCCGGACGTCCGCGGCCAGGACCAGGCCCGAGCCTGCGCGACGCTGCGTGCCGCCCGGCTGGAATGCCGCCCGGTCGCGTCCGGTCAGGTGGGCGGTGGTCCGGTCGGGTCCGTCGTCGCCACCGATCCGACGCCCGGCACGGAGGTCCAGGAGCGCTACATCGTCGAGGTCCGCTACCGGGACCGGGCGCAGGTGCCGGACCTCGTCGGGAAGACCGCCACCGCTGCGTGCGCCGAGCTGGTCGGCCTCGGCCTGACCTGCACGCAGGTCGTCGAGGGACTCGCCACCACCGCGGCGGGGCTCAACACGGTGACCCGGCAGTCACCGAGCTCCGGCGAGCGGATCGACTCCGGGGCCGCCGTCACCATCGCCTTCCCGGACAAGATCACGGTTCCCTCGGTCGCGGGTATCCCCTACCCGGATGCCTGTACCCAGCTCTCCGCCCTCGGCTTCACCGCCTGCACCCCGACCGACGCCGGCCTGGCCCCGGCGGGGCAGGCCGCGGGCAGCGTGATCGGCCAGGCCCCGGAGGCAGGCACGGGAGCGGGGCCGAACGACCCGATCACGCTCCAGTACTACGGGGGTGTGCAGGTCACCGTGCCCAACCTGATCGGCCTGAGCCCGGCGGATGCGGCGGCGCAGCTCAGCAACCTCGGGCTGGCGCCCGCCCCCACCTCGGACGAGGTCACCTCCCAGCCGAACGTGGTCCATGCGCAGAGCGTGGCTGCCGGGTCCGCGGTGGCACCGGGCACCGCCGTCGGGTACGTCTACGAGGACGCGCCACTGGTGCCGCTCTACCTGCACAAACGCAGCGGTGAGCCGTACTACCTGCTGAGCACCGACGCGAGCGTGCCGGGCTACACCTTCAACCGGGCCCTCGGCAACGTCTTCCCCGCCTCCACACCGGGCGGCGGTACCACGGCCGTGTACCGGTACCGATGCGACAACGCCTGCGGGCCCGGCACCACCTACTACTTCTCCATGACGAATGTCGCCTCGACCGCGCCGGCCTGGGTCAACGACGGTGTCGCCTTCTACGCCTACGCACAGGGTCCGGCCGGGGCGGCCCAGGTGGACGCCATGTTCGACCGACCGGACAGTTCGTGGGTCTGGGCGGTCAATCCCTCCGGCCCGTACTCCGAATACGCGGCCCGCGGATACACGAGCAACAACTTCGTGCTCGGCTACATCTGGCCCTAGCACGCGAAGGGCCCTGGCACGCGAAAGCTCCTCGGACGGGTGGTCGGGAAAGCCGGCCACCCATCCGAGGAGCGACGTTGCGGAGCGACGTTCTAGGGAACCGGCACGGGCAGCGGAACCGGCACCGGAATCGGGAAGGGTCCGTCGCCGGCCGGCCGGTCGTCCGGCGACGGCAGATCCTCCAGCGCACCTTCCACCGCGTCGGTGACGGAATCCGCCGCGTCGGCGACCGCGTTCGCGGCCCGCTCGAAGAATCCGGGTGCCGGCGGGGGCGGCGGCGGGGGTGGCGGCAGATCGGGCAGCTCGACCGGGGGCTGGCACTGGCCCAGATCCTGGTTGGCCTGCTGCCGGAGGCTGTTCGCGATCGCGCCGTCGGTGATGTCGGTGAGTGCCTCCCGCAGGCGGCCCGCGCCGACCTGCGCCCCGCCGGCCGCGGCCGCCGCCGATTCGTGGAGCAGGTTGCGCACCGGGTCGTCCAGCGGGCACTCGAAGTTCTCCACCACCTGCCGCAGCCGCACCGCCAGCCCTCCGGGCAGCTGCCCCGGCCGGCCGGCCGCGTCCGCCAGTTCGGCGAGTACCGCCCGGGCCCGCACATCCCGCCCGAGTCCCTGGACGGTGCCGGCCGCGCGGGCCAGGGCGGCTCCGATCCGGCCCAGCTCGGCCCGCACCTGCCGAGCGAGCGCGGGCGGCAGGTCGTAGCCGTCGGCGAGCGTCGGGATCGTCGCGCTCATCCGGCGGGCGACCTCGGTCGCCGTGTCGAGATCCTGGGCGACCAGACGCATCGNCGCCGGGTCGAGCCGGAGGTACTCGGTCATGTGCGCCCCCAGCGGGACAGGTCGCGGACGGCCGCGTCATAGCGATCCACCCGGCGCTGCCAGTCCGCCTGCTCGCGGGTCAGGTCGTCGGCGGCGCCCCGGAGCAGCGTGGCGAGCCCCCGCACCGCTTCCGCGGCGGGCCGGGCCACCGCCTGCCAGTCGCTCACGGCGTTGTTCACATAACGCGCCGCCCGGCCCGTCCAGATTTCCGATCCGACCAGGCCGTGCACTTTCCCGGCCGCGTGCACCTCGTCCTGCAGGGAACTCGCGTAGGCGTCGCATACGGCGGCGAGAGCACGGCAGTCGCCGGGTGAGCCGGGTGGTTTCGGTCCAGGAGGAGATTCCATGCCATGACGTTAGGAACCGACCCGTCGGGACGTCGATGGTAAGCCTTCCCCACCTGCCCGCCTGCCCGCCTGCCCGCCTCCCCCCCTGCCCGCCTGCCTGCCTGTCCGCGGCGGCGGGCGACGCACCGGTCGACGGTCGCTACATCTTCCGGTCGCCGACCGGGATCTCGACGATGTAGTTGTTGTCAAGCAGGTACTGGGTCCGCNGGTTGCCCGTCGACAGGTCGCAGAGATCCGAGGTCCCCGAGCCCGGCACGAGAGCGCAGACGAGCTGGTACTGCTCACCGTCGCCCGGCTGGTCGANCCACGGGCGGATCGCGCCGGAATAGACCTGGAACTCCTTCACCACCTCGTAGACGTGATAGTTGCAGCCACCGGGGTCGACGGTGTCGTCCNGGCTTGACGGCGGGAGCGAACGCTGGGCGTAGTCGGTCCCCCGCGGGGCGAGGAAGCTTCCCCGGGGCAGGCCGAAGCGGTCGATCTGCTGCCCCGGGAACAACGTAGTCACCGCTCGCACCGGAGTTCCGTCGGGATTGACATAATATCCGTTCTGCGGCGGGAATACCCAGTTCCCGGGAATCCCCGGGAACGGCGAGAAGGTGGCGGACGGATCCCACCAGGTGCCGAGGAACTGCCGGGTCGAGTGCTCCCCCGTCCGCTCGTAGTCGGCGAGCTCCCGGGCTACCTCGCCGAAGACGGGGAGCTTGGCCGGGCCGAGCCTGGGGTCGTTTTTGAGATCTGCCCGCGAGCACTGGTCAAAGGGCTGGATCTGGGGCAGAGCAGCGTTCGCGGTGGTCGGTGCCGACGCGGCGAGGAGAAGTCCGCCGGCGGCCAGCGACATGAGCGTCCGGCGTAGAAACACCCGTGGCTCCCGTGGTCAACGAAATATGGATAGCGACCACGGAGAGTAGTTCTCGGGTTTCGTGCCCCGGCGGTGTGACCGGATAGCGCGCCGGGGCGCGTGTCGCCGCGCTGCTCCCGCCTTCGGTAGCGGCGACCGGATTGGGCTCGGCCCGCCGGCCCGCCGGGTTCTGGCGCCTTCAGAACCAGTATGGGGTCAGAACCGGTATGGGGTGTGCCTTCTGGCCGCGGTGAGCGCATTCGACCACCAGCACAGCTCGTCGAGCATCGTCCGGGCGGCCGCGTTGCAGCCGTCGGGCTCCGTGGGCGATCCGTCCTCGCCGAACCGGGCCCAGGCGCCGTGGAAGCTGACGGTGTCGCGGACGGTGACCGCGTGCAGTTCGGCGAAGACCTGGCGCAGATGCTCCACCGCCCGCAGCCCGCCGGAGACGCCGCCGTAGGAGACAAAGCCGACCGGCTTCGCCTTCCATTCGGCGTGGTGCCAGTCGATGACCGTCTTCAACACGGCCGGATAACTGTGGTTGTACTCGGGCGTGACGACGACGAAGGCGTCGGCGGCGGCGAACTTCCCGGTGATTCCGGCCAGTTCCTCGGTGCCGGGCCCGCTCCGGGAGCCAAGCTGCGCCGGAAGGCTGACCGCACCGAGGTCGACGACCTCGGCCGCGACCCCCTCATGCTGGGCCGCCTGCCGTACGAACCATTCGGAAACAACCGGCGCGAACCGGCCGGACCGGTTGCTTCCGACGATGACGGTCAGGTTGACGGGTGCGCTGGACATGAAACTCCGCCCCTTGAGTTCGCTGGGCGCCGTGTTCGGCGGGATCTCTCCGGAACCTAGAACCTGAACCTCGGTCGAGGTCAAGTTTCCGCACGGGCCGGATACCCCGGCCATCTTCTTGACCTCAACCCCGGTTCAGCCCGCAGGCTGGCGTGACCCGCTCTCACCCGCGGCCTACGCCCGTCAGAAACCTCAGAAACCGAGGAGCCGTGTAGATGAAAGCCGCCGCGTTTTACGCGCCCGGACCACCCGAGGCACTTCGCCTGGTGGAGCTGCGCCGGCCCGAGCCCGCTCCCGGCGAGCTCCGCGTCCGGGTGCGGGCCGCGGGTGTGCAGCCAGTCGACCTGGCGATCCGCGAGGGGCGGATGCCTCCGGCTGTCGACGCCAGCCCGCTGGTTCCCGGCAACGAGTTCGCCGGCGTCGTCGACGAACTGGGCCCGTGGGTCACCGGCTTCGCCGTCGGGGACGAGGTCCTCGGCTTCCGCGTGCTGGGGTGCTACGCCGAGTACGTGGTCGTCCCGGCCGACCAGGTGGTGCGGCGGCCCGCCGGGTTGCCCTGGGAGATCGCCGGTGGGCTGTCCGGTGCCGGGCAGACCGCCCACACCGCGGTCGAGGTACTCCGGCTCACCGCCGGCGACACGGTTCTCATCCACGCCGCCGCCGGTGCCGTCGGCACGGTCGCGGTGCAGCTCGCCCGGCTGGCCGGCGCGACGGTGATCGGCACCGCGAGCCCGGCCAACCACGACTATCTGCGCTCGCTGGGGGCTGTTCCGGTGTCATATGGCAGCGGCCTGGTGGACCGGGTCCGGGCGGTCGCGCCCGGCGGCGTCGACGCGAGCCTGGACGCGGCCGGCGCGGACGGCCTGCGCGCCGCGGTGGAACTCGTCGGGGATCGGGACCGGATCGCGACGATCGTCGCGTTCGAGCTGGCTGCGCAGCTGGGGGTCCGCTGGTTGCGCAGCCAGCGGTCCGCGGCCCGGCTCGCGGCCCTGGTCGACCTGTACGTCAGGGGACGGCTGCGGGTACAGCTACGTCACGCCTACCCGCTGGAACGGGCCGCGGATGCCCACCGTGACGTGGGGACGGGGCACGGCCGGGGCAAGGTGGTCCTCACGCCCCAGCCCGTCTGACAGACACGTCCAACGAACAACCACTGCCGAACAACGGCTGACGAACACGTTTGGAAACGCAGCCTGCCGTCAGCGCGGACGACGTCGTCCACGCTGACGGCAGGTTCTTTCTGGAGAAGATCCGGTCAGACGGTGGCGGGGAGCTTCAGCGCCTCGGCGAGGTTGCCGCCCATCACCTTGGCGATGTCCNCCTTGGACAGGCCCTCGAGCTCGTCCACGTAGGACACCGGGTCCGACATGCCCTCGGCGTGCGGGAAGTCGGAGCCGAAGACGACCCGGTCCACACCCACGACGTCGATGAGACCGCGCGGGTTCTCCTCGAAGAAGTGGTGGATCCAGACGTTGCGCTTGAGCACCTTGATCGGGTCCTCGTCGTAGAGCTTGGGGCTCTTCGCGTACGACTCGCCCGCGGCCTCGACAAAGGGGCGCACCCAGCCGGAGCCGTTCTCGACCGGCAGGATCCGCNGCGTCGGGAAACGGGTGAGCAGCCCGTGCCCGATCAGCGAGGTGATCGTGTCGAAGATGCCCCGGTGCTGCTTGTGCATGATGTCGATGAAGGCGGTCGGCGTGGCGAACGGCAGGTGCTCACCGTCCTGCCGGCCTTCCCACATGTTGTAGTAGCGGGTCAGGCCGTCATCGGAGGAGTGCAGGCCGACGGTGATGTCCGCCTCCACGACCTTCTCCCAGAACGGGTCGAACTCCGGCAGCGCGAACGAGCGGAAGCCCTCGTAGCCGGGCACCGGCGCCGGCCGGATCAGGATGACCTTCGCGCCGCGCTCGACGATCCACTCGAGCTCCTTGATGGCCTCACTGACGATCGGCAGCGTGACCACGGGAGTCGCGAAGATGCGGTTCTCGTAGTTGAAGGTCCACTGCTCGTGCATCCACTGGTTCAGCGCGTGCACGACCACGTGGGTGGCCTTCGGGTCCATCCGCAGCCGGTCCTCCAGCAGGCTCGCCAGGGTCGGCCACATGATCGCCCGGTCGATGCCGAGCTCGTTCATCAGCTTGAGCCGGGGCTCAGGAGCGAAGAACGCCTCGGGTGAGCGGATCGGCTTGCCCATCAGCTCCCGGGTCGACTTCCCCTCCGGGTTGCCGTTCTTGAAGTAGTCCTCCCAGGCGCCCGGCCGCGCCACGACACTGAAGGTCGGGTTGGGAATGTACTCGGAGATCACACCCCGCACCGCGATCTGGTCGCGCCCATTCACCTGAAC
>NZ_LRTK01000067.1 GCF_001636565.1 Frankia sp. EI5c | reverse complement strand
CCTGGCGTTCTTCCGCTACGAGGACCGTCCGGGCATTGTCGGGGCGGTGGGCGCGCTCCTCGGCGAGGCCCACATCAACATCGCCAACGCCCAGGTCAGCCGGCTGAGCGCCGGNGGCGACGCGCTCATGTCGCTCTCCCTGGACGACGCGGTGGCCCCCGACATCCTGACCGAGATCGCGAAGATCATCGGCGCGTCGTACGCGCGGGCGGTGAGCATCTCCGTCGGCTGATCCGCCGGACCCGGGCGAGGCCGTCCGCCGCGCCGAACCACCCCTTCTGGGGCGGGTCGGCGCGGGCCGGCGCGAGTCGGTCTGATGCGGGTGATCCTTGGGCGTATGCGGCGCCCGGCACGTCTGCCGGAGTTACCGTGACAGACATGGCGCCACGGCACCCGGATCCGTTCGAGGACGTGCGGCTCGACGAGCGTTTCGTGAGGTCAGCGCGGTTTCTGGAGCCCTCGGCCCGGGAGCGCACCGGCCAGCTCCCGGCGGCCCGCGGCGTGCGCTGCACCGTGGTGCCCGCGCCACGCGGCCTGCACGGGCTGGTCTACCGGCTCTTCGTAGCCCCGCCGCGCCCGGCGCCCCGTGCCCGGCGGCTGACCCGGGTGGTCGCGGTGTTGACGCTCGGCATCGGAATGATCAGCCTGACGTTCGTCGCCCTGCGGCACACCGCGCGCGGTGTGCCGGTGGCCGCGCAGCCACTCCCCGCGTCCGCGGTCAGCGCGCCGGGCGGCCCGGCCGGTTCGGTTACCTCGGCGAGTGCGGCGGGTGCGGCGCAGTCCGGCGGCTTCGCCCAGGCCACGGCGGGGCAGGCGGCCGGGTCGCCGTCGCTGGCGGTCGACCCCGCCGCGCGGGCTCCGCAGGGCGTCGACCTGTCACCGGGGCTGTTCGACGCGCTGCGTCCGGGGGACTGCCTGGCCTGGCCCGCCCAGCCCCCGACCCGGCTGGCTCCGGAGCCGGTGAACTGCGCGGAACGCCACCTCGACGAGGTCACCCAGATCGTCGATCTGGCCGCCAGGTTCGGCCTGTGGCCGGGGGCGGAGGTGCTCAGCACGGTCGCGGCCGAGGCCTGCGCCGACTCCCCGTGGGCCTATGCCCGGGTCCTCGACGTGGCTGGGCACGGCGTCGCCTCCGTCCGGCCGGATCGGGCCAGCTGGGAACGGGGTGTGCACGGCGTCGCCTGCACGGTGCGACCGACCGACCTGGTCCCGCGCGCGGGGCGGTTCGTGGTCCCGCCGGCCGTCCGGAGCTGACCGCCGACCCCCGCCCGACCCCCGCCTGACCCCGCCGCCCGACCTCGGCGGCCGCCAGACCGGATCGGGTAGGCTGTTGCTGCGATGCGTGCGCTTCTCCTTCTTAGGTGCCGCGGCGGGGCCTGATCCGGACTCACTGAGATCCGGAATGTGGCTGGCTTCCCCGCCGCGGAGTTCTCGTGCGTCAGCACCGGTACCCGCCCTGTGCGGGAGCGGCACGCTTATCCGAGGAAGCAGGAGCAAGTGATCACACCGCAGCAACCGTCTGGCATGCCCATCGAGAAGTACCGCCCCTTTCCGGCGGTCGCGCTGCCGGACCGTACCTGGCCGAACGCCACGATCACCCAGGCCCCGCGCTGGTGCAGCGTGGACCTGCGGGACGGCAACCAGGCGCTGATCGACCCGATGACCCCGTCCCGCAAGCTGCAGCTGTTCGAGCTGTTGGTCGCCATGGGGTACAAGGAGATCGAGGTCGGCTTCCNCGCGGCCAGCCAGACGGACTTCGACTTCGTCCGCCAGCTGATCGAGGGCGACCGGATCCCCGACGACGTGACGATCCAGGTGCTGGTCCAGGCGCGTGAGGAACTGATCGAGCGCACCGCCGCGTCACTGGTCGGGTCCGACCGTGCCCTGATCCACCTGTACAACTCGACCTCCACGCTGCAGCGGCGGGTCGTGTTCGGGCTCGACCGGGCCGGGATCACCGACATCGCGGTGCAGGGTGCGCGCTGGTGTGCGCAGTACGCCGAGAAGCTGCTGGACGGCACCGATGTCCGCTGGCAGTACAGCCCCGAGTCGTTCACCGGTACCGAGCTCGACTACGCGGTGGAGATCTGCGAGGCGGTGATGGACGTCTGGGAGCCNACGCCGCAGAATCCGGTCGTTCTGAACCTGCCCGCCACCGTCGAGATGTCGACGCCGAACGTCTACGCCGACCAGATCGAGTGGGTGAGCCGGAACCTGACCCGGCGCGACGCCGTCGTGCTGTCGCTGCACCCGCACAACGACCGGGGCTGTGCGGTCGCCGCGGCCGAGCTGGGCGTCATGGCCGGCGCCGACCGGGTGGAGGGCTGCCTGTTCGGCAACGGCGAGCGCACCGGAAACGTCTGCCTGGTGACCCTGGGAATGAACCTGTTCTCCCAGGGCATCGACCCGCAGATCGACTTCTCCGACATCGACGGCGTCCGCCGCACGGTCGAGTACTGCAACCAGCTGCCGGTCCACCCGCGGCACCCCTATGGCGGTGACCTCGTCTACACGGCCTTCTCCGGCTCCCACCAGGACGCCATCAAGAAGGGCTTCGAGGCGATGGAGCGCACCGGCCAGACGCTGTGGGAGGTGCCCTACCTGCCGATCGACCCGAAGGACGTCGGCCGCAGCTACGAGGCCGTCATCAGGGTCAACAGCCAGTCGGGGAAGGGGGGCGTGGCCTACCTGATGAAGTCGGAGTACGCCCTGGACCTGCCGCGACGGCTGCAGATCGAGTTCTCCGGCGTGGTGCAGCGGCACACCGACGAATCCGGCGGCGAGGTGACCGCCGAGCAGCTCTGGGAGATCTTCACCCGCGAGTACCGGCCGGAGGGCGGGGACCCGGCCGCACCGCTGGAGCTGCTCGGCTCGCGGACGACGGCGGCGAGCGGGGAGCGGGACGAGGTGACGGTCTCGGTTCGGCTGCGCGGCGAGGAGACGGTCATCACGGGCAGCGGCAACGGCCCGATCGACGCCTTCGTGGCGGCGCTGTCCGCACGCGGGATCCCGGTACGCGTGCTGGACTACAACGAGCATGCGCTGGGCTCGGGGGCGGACGCGCGGGCCGCGGCCTACCTCGAGGTCGCCGTCGGTGACCTGGTGCTCTGGGGGGTCGGCATCGATCCGAACATCGTCACCGCGTCGATGCGCGCGGTGGTCAGCGCGGTCAACCGGGCGGCGCTCCGCACCGGCTGACCCGCCCGCGCGGGGCGGGGCCCGCGGATCACCGTCCGCGGGCCCGGCGCGATCGCTCGGCTCGGGCCGGGCGCGATCGCTCGGCTCGGGCCCGGCGTGGTCGGGTCGGCGCGCGGCTCAGGCCTGGCGCGCGGCGGGCGTCACGTCGCGGATCCCGCGCCGGACCTGCTCGACCAGCTCGGCGGGAACCTCGGTGATCCCGTGTTCGACCAGGGCGTGTCTGGCGGCGGCGGCGAGCATCTCCTCCTCGCTGACCGCGACCAGCCGGGTCTCGCAGTCGTGGATGATCGCCCCGCAGTAGAACTCCTTCATGACCGGGGGGCGGGCCACGGCTATCTCATGGACCCGCGCCGCGGCCGCACTGTCGGGCCGCTGCCCGATGAGGGCCTGCGCGGTCCAGTACCGGTTCCGTCTCATACCGCCGAGAGCTCCGCGAGTCGCAGCATCAGCCGCTCCATCCGTACCAGACCGAGGGGTCGCCCCATTTCGGTCACGATTATCACCGGGTCGAACCGGCTTCCCTTGGGGCGGGTCATGGCTCGCCGGGCCACCTCGGTGACGGGCTCGTCCGGCAGCGCGAACAGCGAGGTGGGGATCCGGCGGGCGGCCTGCCCACCGGCCCCGTCGGCGAGCCGCAGCGCGACCGGCCGGCACCGGTTGCTGACGATGATGGTCATCCCGCCACCGGCGTCGTGGTCAGCGGTGGGTTCCGCTCCGCCGAGCTGAGGGCTGTCGGGGTCCCCGCCGCTCCGCGGCGCGCCGGACAGCGATGGCCCGCAGGGCGGGCAGGCGAGGTCGTGGGCGCAGCTGCGGTAGTCGCTGGTGGCGATGCTGGCGGGTTCCATGAGGCTCACGATGTGCGCGGACCGGATGGCGCGCGCGGAGATTAGCCGGATGCGCCGGGCCACCGCCGGGTCCAGGGACTGCCAGCGTGCCGACGGGCGTCCGAGCAGGTAGCCCTGCCCCAGCGGAACACCCAGTGTGACGAGCATGGTGAGTTCCTCGACGCGCTCGACACCCTCGGCGATGACCCATCCGTTGAGGCGGCTCGCGAACCCGCCGACCAGCTCGGTGAGTGCGATCTTCNCCTGGTCGTCATCGATGTTGGCGACCAGGGACCGGTCCAGTTTCACGAAATCAGGCCGGATGTGGGTGAGCTGACGCAGTCCCGCATAGCCCGAACCGACATCGTCCATCGNGACGAACGCGCCCCTGTTCCGGAGCTCCTGCGACATCGCCGTCAGGGTGGGGGAGTAGTCGAACGCGACTGCCTCGTTGAGTTCGAGAACAAGCCGGGAAAGATCGGCCCCGCGCCAGACGGCCGCCACCTCGGGGCTGGAAAGGAGATGCGGGAAGACGTTGACGGCGAGAAAGCAGCGGTCCGGCAGGTGGTCCCGGGCGGCGATCGCCAGGCGAAGCACCCGCGCCTCGATCTCGGCCGCCCGCCCGCGCCGGTCGGCCTCGGCGAAGACGAGGTCGGGGGCATTGCGCGGATCATCACCGAAGCGGGCCAGGGCCTCGTAGCCGGCCGTGACGCCGCGCCGGAGGTCGACAATCGGCTGGAAGACAAGGCTTGGCAGGTCGGGGTCGGCGAGGATGCCGTCGATGTCCGGGCCGGTGGCCGGCTGTGGTCTCGGCGTGGGTGGGCCGGCCGTCGTGGCCGGATCGGTGTCCCCTCGGCCGGCGGACCCGCGGGCCCCGGACGGGTCGGTGCCCATGGGACCACTGATCAGGCGCTGAGCAACCATGCGCCGTGCACCCCCTCATATCACCGCACGCCGCCTCAGCGATGTTGTGTTTTTCTACCACTTTGACGGTGGGGTGGGCATGCCGTCGCCGCGGAGTTGTGGTGGTGTGCGAGGGCGTGGTCCGAGCTTTGTCCACGGCGAATTTTCCGCGGCCGACGTGATTGTGTTCCGGTTGATGTCCTGTCGCTTTATGCGGTTCTTCTGGCCGGCCGCGGCGCCGAGCGCCGTGGATACCGGGCACTCATTTAAACGAAACGCACGCTTCGCGGCCGCTGCCACGCCAGTGGTCCGTGCGGTGGTCCGCGCCGGTGATCCGGGTATGTGACCCGGTGGCCCGCGGCCTGGGTCGACGGACGGACGCACCCGAAGACGTGTCCACTCGTGTCTTACAGAGGGTGACCATCGGGTCGGTCGCGCCGGGGCGGCGCACGGACGCCGGCTAAAGTCGGGCCTCATGAGGCTTGCGGTCATAGGTGGGGACGGGATCGGTCCGGAAGTGGTGGCCGAGGGGCTGCGCGTGCTGCGCGCGGTGTACCCCAAGGTCGAGACGACCGAGTACCAGCTGGGCGCCCGGCTCTGGCACTCCACCGGGGAGACGCTGCCGGACAGCGTCCTGGCGGAGCTGCGTGGCCAGGACGCCATCCTGCTCGGGGCGGTCGGGGATCCCGGGGTGCCCAGCGGCGTCCTCGAGCGCGGGTTGCTGCTGCGCCTGCGGTTCGAGCTCGACCACCACGTGAACCTGCGGCCGGTGCGGCTCTACCCGGGCGTGACCACACCGCTCGCCGGTACCCCCGACATCGACATGGTGGTGGTCCGGGAGGGGACGGAGGGGCCGTACGCGGGCGCCGGCGGCACGCTCCGCCGTGGCACGCCGCACGAGGTGGCGACCGAGGAGAGCCTGAACACGCGTTTCGGGGTCGAGCGGGTCGTCCGGGACGCCTTCGCTCGGGCCAGCCGTCGCCCCCGGGCGCATCTGACTCTGGTGCACAAGACCAACGTCCTCACCAAGGCCGGCGACCTCTGGGCCCGCACGGTGGCCGAGGTCGGCGCCGAGTTCCCCGGGATCACGGTCGACTACCAGCACGTCGACGCGGCGTCGATGTTCTTCGTGACCGATCCGGGGCGGTTCGACGTGGTGGTCACCGACAACATGTTCGGTGACATCCTGACCGACATCGGGGCGGCCATCACCGGCGGCATCGGGCTGGCCGCGAGCGGGAACCTCGACCCGTCGGGCGCGAACCCGAGCATGTTCGAGCCGGTGCACGGCAGCGCTCCGGACATCGCGGGCAAGGGGCTCGCGGACCCGACCGCGACGGTGGCCTCGGTCGCGATGCTGCTTGAGCACCTGGGGCACACCGCGGAGGCGGCCCGGGTGGAGGCGGCGGTCGCCGCGTCGCTGGCGGCGCGGGCCGCGGCCGGCGGTGAGCGGCGTTCCACCCGTGAGATCGGCGACGACCTGGCGGCGCGGGCCGCCGGCTGAGGGCGGGCGGCCGCCGGCCGGGCGAGGGCGGCGGTCGGCTCGGCGCCGGTCGCCGGTCCGCCCGGCGAGGTCACGGGCCGACCGCGGCCGTCCGATGGTCGTTTTCCGTTCGGTCGTCCGGGGGCTATTCTCGGATGCAGCCGTAGATCCGGTACGACGGCAGCCGACAGGGCCCGACCACGGCGACGATCGGCAGTTTCGTCATCTCTGACTGTTCGTCACAGTGTTCGTCCGCGCCCGTGTGCGCCCCGGCGTAAACCCGTACTGGAGTTGTCATGCCCATCACGCCCACCTCGAAGATCTGGATGAGCGGCGAGTTCGTCGACTGGGACGACGCCCGCATCCACGTGCTCAACCCGACGCTCCACTACGGCTGGGGTGTGTTCGAGGGAATCCGCGCCTACGCCACCTCGTCCGGCAGCGCGGTGTTCCGGCTCACCGATCACATCGCGCGTCTTTACCGGAGCGCGAAGATCTACCTGATGGAGCCGACCTTCTCGCAGGAAGAGATCATCCAGGCGACGAAGGACACCATCATCGCCAACGGTGTCGAGTCCTGCTACATCCGTCCGCTGGTGTACCTGGGCTACGGAGAGATGGGCCTGAACCCGCTGCCGTCGTCGGTCGAGGTGATGATCGCGGTCTGGCCCTGGGGTTCCTACCTGGGCGAGGACGCCGAGCGCAACGGTGCCCGCGCGACCATCTCGACCTGGCGCCGCAACGACGCGAACATCATTCCGCCGGCGGCGAAGGCGTCCGGGCAGTACCTCAACTCGTCACTGGCCAAGGTGGCCGCCATCAAGGCGGGCTACGACGAGGCGATCATGACCAGCCCGAACGGCCACATCGCGGACGGTTCGGGGGAGAACGTCTTCATCGTCTCCGGGCGGCGGGTCATCACTCCGCCGCTGAGTGACGGTCCGCTGGGCGGCATCACCCGGGCGTCGGTGATGCAGATCGCGGCTGATCAGGGGTACGAGGTGCTGGAGCAGCACATCGTGCGGACCGACCTCTACCTCGCGGACGAAGCGTTCTTCACCGGCACCGCGGCCGAGATCGTCCCGATCGCCGAGGTGGACGACCGCCGGGTGGGCGCCGGGCGCCCCGGCCCGGTGACCAAGGAGATCCTCGAGATCTTCCACCAGGCGACCCGCGGTGAGCTCGACCGTTACAAGGACTGGAACGAGTTCGTCGGCTGAGTGCCGCCCGAAAGGTCGGTGCACGGCCGGTGCCCATGGCGCCTGCCCGGGTGGGTCGTACCCGGGCAGGCGCCATGCGGCGTTCCAGGGGGCGTCCGCCATGGGGTTCGGCTGCGCCGCGTGGGCGTTATCCGCCGTTTCTGACGGGTCTGCTCTCTCCGGGGCCGCTGCCGGCGGGCGTCGTTCGTAGCTCAGGTGGCGTGTGCTCTGGCCAATTCGACCTTGGCCGCCTACCGTCTCCTGTAGTCGATTCACGATTGCACAAGCGTCAGGAGCCGGTTCAGGAGGACGTCATGCGGGTTTCGGACGGAATGAGCGCTCTGGTCCTCGTGATCGGGCCGAACCACACGCTGCGCCAGGCGGCCACGCTGATGGCGGCCCGCCATGTCGGCGCCGCGGTCGTGCTCGACAGCGAGGCCCAGGGCTTCGGAATCCTGACCGAGCGGGACGTCCTGCGCTCGGTCGCCGCCGGTCAGAACCCGGAGACCGAGCTCGTCGGGGATCACCTCACCCGGGACGTCGTGGTGGCCGGCCCCGACTGGTCGTTGGACGAGGCCGCCGCGACCATGCTGCGCGGCGGGTTCCGGCATCTGGTGGTGACCACGGGCACCGAGGTCGAGGGGGTGCTCTCGATGCGCGATGTGGTCCGCTGCTGGAGCACCCAGCGGGTCGCGGTCTGACGGGTGCATGTCACCGCAAGTGGTCGCCCTGTAACGGTGCGGCCATGATGATGCCGACTCGGGGATCTGTGACGCATCACCCGGCCCAGCAACGCTACGTTCACGGCATGCACGACACTGAGGCGGTCTCCCTGCTGCGGGCGACCACGCTGCTGAAGGAACTCGACGAGGAGGACCTGCTCCGGCTGGCCAGCCGGTCCGTGACCAGGCGGTTCCGCCGTGGTCAGGTGGTCTTCACCGAAGGCGAGCCCGCCGACACACTGCTGGTGGTCGCCTCCGGTCGGCTGAAGGTCCTCACCAAGGCGGACGACGGGCGTGACCACGTCCTGAACATCGCCGGCCCGAAGGAGACCCTGGGCGAGCTCAACATCGTCGAGGCCGGGACGAGGTCGGCGAGCGTCGAGGCCCTGGAGCCGAGCACGGCGCTGGTGCTGGAACGCAACGCCGTGTGGGAACTGGTGCGGGAGCGCCCGGCTGTCGCCGAGCAGCTCATCCGCGCGCTGGTCGCACATGTTCGCCGGCTCACCGGGGCGAACGCCGACCTGGTGTTCCTCGATCTGCCGCGCCGGGTCGCCAAACTGCTGCTGATGCGGATGCGCGAGGCCGGGCGGCCCGTCATCGAGCTGGGGCTGACCCAGACCGAGATCGCGTCCCTGCTGGGCGGGTCGCGCCAGTCCGTCAACCAGGCCCTGCGCGAGTTCGAGCGGCGGGCGTGGATCCTGTCCGAGGGGCAGACGATCACGATCCTGCAGGTCGACCGGCTGCGGCGTTTCGCCGGGGACTGAGCCCGGGCCGCGGACGCGCGGCTGCTGACCGCCGCTGGCTGCTGGCCGCCGGCAGCCTCCGTCGCGGGGGTGCGTAGCGTGGGTGGTGGGTACGGGTCGCGCCGGTGCGGCCGGGGCCGCGGGTCGGTCCTGGCCGGCCCGGGGGTCACCGAGTCGATGTGATCATGGTCGGGGCGTGCGGGAGCCCAGGTCAGCGAACTAATGGCGCTCGCCACACTTGCTATGTGTCCGGCATGTTGCGGCATAGGGTGGGTGGCTGGCGGCGAACCCGTCCCCGTCGCGCGTTCCGGTCACTGACCAGGGAGACCGGGCGCGTGGCGGCCAGACACGGTTCCAGCGAGAGGTCCAGCTGTGCCCCACGACACCCCCACCACGACGCCTCCGTTCGACCGCGAGTCGCTGCACATCTACGACACGACCCTGCGGGACGGCACCCAGCAGGAGGGGCTGTCGCTGTCGGTGGCCGACAAGCTGGTGGTCGCTCGGCACCTCGACGAGCTGGGCGTCGGCTTCATCGAGGGCGGCTGGCCCGGTTCGAACCNCAAGGACGCCGAGTTCTTCCACCGCGCGCGGACCGAGCTGGACCTGCGCGGCGCGATTCTCACCGCCTTCGGCTCCACCCGGCGGGCCAGCAAGGCCGTCGCCGACGATCCCCAGGTGGCCGCGCTGCGCGACGCGGGCACGGCGGTCGTCTGCCTGGTGGCGAAGTCGGACCGCAGGCATGTCGAGCGCGCCCTGCGGACGACGCCCGCGGAGAACCTGGCGATGATCCGCGACACCGTGCGGCACCTGACCGCCGAGGGCAAGCGGGTGTTCGTCGACGCCGAGCACTTCTTCGACGGCCATCGGGCCGACGCCGCCTACGCCCTGGAGATGGTGCGCACCGCGGCCGAGGCCGGGGCCGAGGTGGTCGTGCTCTGTGACACCAACGGGGGGATGCTCCCGACCAGGATCGGCGCGGTCGTCGCCGAGACCCTCGAGCGCACCGGCGCCCGGCTGGGGATCCACTGCCACGACGACGCCGCCTGTGCGGTCGCGAACAGCCTGGTGGCGATCGAGGCCGGCGCGACGCACGTCCAGGGCACCGCCAACGGTTACGGCGAACGCTGCGGCAACGCGAACCTGTTCAGCGTGATCGCCGGCCTGGAGACGAAGCTGGGCCGCCAGGTGCTGCCCAGCGGGCGGCTGCGCGAGCTGGTCCGGGTCTCGCACGCCATCGACGAGGTCACCAACTCGGCGCCGAACAGCAGCCGGCCCTACGTCGGTGCGAGCGCGTTCGCGCACAAGGCGGGTCTGCACGCCAGCGCGGTCAAGGTCGACCCGGACATGTACCAGCACATCGACCCGGCCGCCGTCGGCAACGACATGCGGATGCTGGTCTCCGAGCTCGCCGGGCGGGCGACCCTGGAGCTCAAGGGCCGGGAGATGGGCCTGGACCTCTCCGGGGAGCGGGAGGCGCTCGGCCGGGTGCTGGAGATGGTCAAGGACCGGGAGGCCGCCGGCTACTCCTACGAGGCCGCCGAGGCGTCCTTCGAACTTCTGCTGATCGACGAGGTGTCGGGCCGGGAGCGTTACTTCACCCTGGAGTCCTGGCGCGTCATCGTGGAGCAGCGTGCCGGCGGCGAGGTGGTCAGNGAGGCCACGGTGAAGCTCACCTCCCACGGTGAGCGGCACGTCTCGACCNCCGAGGGCAACGGCCCGGTGAACGCGCTGGACACCGCCCTGCGCCAGGCGCTGGAGAAGGCGTACCCGGGCCTGGCGGATCTCGACCTGGTCGACTACAAGGTCCGGATCCTCGACGGCCGGCAGGGCACCGGCGCGGTCACCCGGGTCCTGGTCGAGACCAGCGACGGCCGCGGTCGGTGGGACACCATCGGGGTGGACGAGAACATCATCGCGGCCTCCTGGGTGGCGTTGCAGGACGCGGTCACCTACGGCCTGCGCCGGCAGGGCGAGCGCCCCGACCCGGACGCCGTCTAGACCCGGGCGCCGTCTGGACCCGGGCGCCGTCTGGACTCGGGCGCCGTCTGGACCCGGGCCCGAACCGCGGGCATGCCCGAACAGGTGTGGTCCATCATCGGATGATCTACACCGTCAACGCCGCATATGCGGCTTCCGCCCGTCATGCCAAAGATTTCTCCGTTCGTGCCAACGCGACCCGGTCATCCTTCGGTGCCCGTTACGCTGACCGCGACGCCTGCCGGCCGCTCGCCGAATCCGTCCCCGGTCAGGGGTTCCGGAGGTCCGGGCCGGCGGCGAGGCGCGAGCTCGGTCCCGCGGACCGAGGAGAGGGGACGGCCGTGTCGCGGTGTCCGGCGATCGAACGCCAGACCAGGAGCGGCCGCCTGCCTGGGGGGCGGCGATGAGCCGCGTCTGCGCGCGTGGTCCCGGCGGGCACCGGGCCGGGTCGCACCGGTCGTCGCGGGCGGCGCGGGGTGGCCCCTGGGTCGACCGCCCGACCCGGCGCCGCCGGTCGGCGCCGGTGCGCCGGCGGCGGCGTGCCGCGGGCGGCGGTGCGGGGCGGAGCCCTTGGTCGGCAGCCAGGTTCGTGCTGGCGGTAGCCGTGTTGGCGCTCGGGGTGACGGCGGTGGCGGCTCCCGCTCCCGCCGCGGTGTCCTGGCAGCTCACCGGCCCGGTCAACGGCCGGATCGACCAGACGGAAGTGCTGCCCGACGGCGGCACGGTGTTCGGCGGCGCCACCGTGGAGGACCTGGCCGGTGTGGTCGGGGCCTCCGGCCAGGTGGGGCTGCCGGTCCGGCACGGGCTGGTGGTCGCCGCGGCCGCGGGATCCCAGCCGGGCGCGAAGCCGTCCACGGCCGCTGACCCGCCCGGAACGGGCGGCGGCGATCCGGCGAACGACGTCACGGTCCGCAACGAGCCGTTGGCCACACCGCCCGGGTCCAGCATCGAGGCGTCGACGATCCCCTCCCGCGCGCTGGCGGCGTACACCGACGCGGCTGACCGGGTGAACGCCGAGCACGCCGGATGCTTCCTGCACTGGTCGCTGCTCGCGGGCATCGGCGCGATCGAGTCGGGGCACNGGAAGGGCGCGGTGATCGGGGCCGNCGGCCGGGTGGCGCCCACCGTCGTCGGCCCGCGGCTGGACGGTTCGGCGGGCATGTTCCGCATCCGCGACACCGACGACGGCTGGCTCGACTCGGACCACGAACTGGACCGCGCGGTCGGCCCGCTGCAGTTCACCCCGGCGATGTGGCGGTGGGCCGGCCGGGACGCCGACGGCGACGGACGGGCCGACCCGAACGACTTCGACGATGCGGCGCTCGCCGCGGCCGACCTGCTGTGTGCCAGCGGCGACCTGCGGATCCCGAGCAATGTGCTCGCCGCCGTGCGCGCGTACAACCCGTCGGACGCCTACCTGCGCTCCGTCCTCGGCTGGGCGGTCTGGTACTCGGTGGGGCCGACGGTCGCCAGCGGACTGGGCCACGACCAGGCCCCCGATCAGCAGGACACGGACGCCGACGCGGTCGACCCGGCTTCCGAGGACCTGTCGACCGACCAGCCCTTCCAGGTCACGGCCCTGACGCCGCAGACCGGCGCGGCGGACAGCGGTTGCGTCACGCCGGTGGTCGACGAGACGTCCATCACCGCCACCGGGGTGGGCGGCGACGCGCTCACCGAGTCGGGCCACGAGTCGCTGGAGGTGCGCGGCCGGGTCAGCGGCGCCGCGGGCCGGACGGTGACCGTCGAACTCACCCTGCTCGACGCCGCGGGCCTGACGGTCGCGACGGGGACGAGCGCGCGGACCGTGTCCGAGGACGGCACCGGCTCGCTCGGGCGGGTCGACGGACTGGCGATCGGCCGGGCCGCGGGCCGTGGCCCCTTCGACGTGGTCGTGCGCGTGCTGCCCGGCGGCCAGGACTGCGCGGCGGCCGAGGGCCGGGCGCGGGCCGACGACGTCGATCCGGCCGGCTTCGCCGGCGCTCCGCCCACGCTCGCCAGCCTCCGGCGGCATCTGGAGATCTACCGGGACACCGGGCGGGTCACCAGGACGGCCGCGACGGACCTGTTGGCGAGCCTGCCGGCCGGCGATGGCGGCCTGCAGGCGCAGGTAGAACTCGTCCGTTTCCTCGACCGGCTCGCCGTCGCGATCCGGCTCGGCGAGATCGCCGCCGACGCGCGGACCGGGCTCGGCGAGGTTGCCAGGGCGCTGGGTACGCAGGCGGCCTCGGGTCCGACGGCCTCGTGGGGCTCCAGCACCGGGGCCTCCAGCGCCGGGGCCGGCGGCCCGGGGACCGAGGGCGGGGACGACCGGCTGCCGTTCGAGGTCGTTCCGCTGGCCTAGGCGGTGGCCAGCCCGGGGCCGCGGTGACAGACCTGTCTGATCGGACGGGGCACCCCGGGTGGCGACCCGGGTCGCGGGGCCCGACGAGCGACCGCCCGGGTACGGTGCCGGGGCACCACTGCCCCACCCCCTCCGACATCCACCGCCTCGCCGGCGGGCACCTCGGCCCGCGGCGACCCGGTGGAGGCGCGGCTGCCGGGCCGCTGCACCCGGCGGAACCCGCCGCAACGCCGTCACCAGGGCCTTCAGCGCGTCTACCGGCCCCGGAACACCCCTCACCCACCCCTGCCCCCGCCCGTCCGCGAGTGTTCGCCGACGGCGCATGGGGGGCTCGTTGTATCTCCGCTGTCAGCGGGGCTGCGCCCCTCCACCGCCGGGGTCGTCAACAGCCNTCCCGAGGAGACACGCAGAGGTCTTCAGTCGCCGCGTCGCCACTCCCGCGCCGGCACCCGAAACGCTGACCGTCACTGTCAGATCGCCGAAAGCGCCCGCCCGTGTTTGCCGCGGCCCCTCGGCTAGTTGAGCCCCGCGGCTGGTTGGCGTGTTCTCGAAGTAGCTCGCCGTTGTCGCGCGTCGTAGTCTCGCGGCTACGGGGGGAGGCGCGATGGTACTGCGGGCGATCCGGGGCCGGGTGCGAGATGAGTGCGCGCTACGCCGTGAGCTGGAGCGATGGGCGAGCGGCGGCGCGGACGGGCCTGGTCGGCTCGGCCTGCTCGCGGGAACGTCGCAGGACGGTGTGTTCGTCGGCCTGTTCGACCTGGGAGGCGACCTCGCTGGCGACGACGACCCGGCCGCCGCCAGTGGCGCGCGGGGGCGCCAGACCCGCTGGGACCGGGTGGTGGGCCTGCTGCACGGCCCCGCCGTCATCGATCATCCCCATGTGCAGATAGTCGGGGAGACCATCGCCGGGGAGGGCGGAGGGACGGGCCGGGCCGAGGCGCTCGCGCTGGGCCGGGCGCGCTTCGCGCGCATCACCTGGGGGCGTACCGCGGACCGGGACGCGCTGTGGGCGCTGCGCCGTCGCCTTGCGCGTTGGCTGCCCGAGGGCCGCCCGGACCTGCTGGGCCTGTTGTCGGCCGCCACGGCGAGCGGCTGGCTGGTCGAGGCGGCCTACCACGAGTCCGAGGAGCTGACGCTGGCGGCCGACCGCGGCGAGCAGGAACCGGAGGTGGCCGAGATCCTCCACGAGGCCAGCGGCCTGGTCACCGTCGCCGCGGCGGACGTCCTGCGCGACCTGTGGCTCGCCTGACGACAACTGGCCAAGCCTGGGCCGAAGCCCGAAGCCCGAAGCCCGAAGCCCGAAGCCGCCGGGGGCCGGGTGACGGGGGCGGCGGGTCGGCCCCCCGCCCCCGCCCCCGGCCACGCCGACCGCGTGATCAGTCCTCTTCCGGGATCTCCTCCCACCACTGGCACCACCAGTCGCCGCCGACGAGGATCCGCAGCTTCGGGTGCCAGCAGTAGGTGATGTCCTTGTCGGTGTCGAGGTAGTACAGACAGTTGTCGCAGCGCTCGTCGCCGTTGGGCTTGCCGCGCAGGATCGCGTCCTCCGCNAGGTGCCCGAGCTGAACGCTGAGCTCCTCGTCGATGGGCTTGGGCTCGGGTGCGCCGACGTCGTAGACGGGCGTCGTGTCGGTCTCGGTCATCGTGCTCCTTCCAGGTCGAGGCCGGGTAGCGGTGGGTCACGCCTGTCTCGACCGGGGCGCGAACCCGTACCGGGCAATCCTGCCTGATTCTCGGTGCCCCTTCGCGGTCCACGCGAACCGGATCAGCCACCGGTGAACGGCCGCGGGCTGCCCGGGGCGGGTCCCGCGGTGACTGCGCCGCGTCGGCACCCGGTGCCCCTCCCCGCCTGACCGACGCGCCGCGGGATCGGTACGGTCGGCCAGTGCGCATCGCGAGGTTCACTGATGGGTCGGAGCCGGCATTCGGGGTGGTGGAGGGATCTCCGGAGGAGGGGACCGCGGTTGTAGCGGGGATCACGCCGCATCCGTTCGCCCCGTTCACGTTCAACGGGGTGCGGCGGCCGCTGGCGGACGTCCGGCTGCTCGCACCGGTCCTGCCCAGCAAGATTCTGTGTATCGGGAAGAACTACGCGGACCACGCGCGGGAGATGGGCGGTGAGCCGCCGGCTGGTCCGGTGCTGTTCCTCAAGCCGTCGACGAGCGTGGCCGGCCCCGGCGACCCCGTCGTCCTGCCGGCTGACAGCCAGCGGGTGGACTACGAGGGCGAGCTCGCCGTCGTGATCGGGCGGCTGTGCCGGGACGTCCCGGTGGAGCGGGCGCTGTCGGTCGTGCTCGGCTTCACCTGTGCCAACGACGTGACCGCTCGGGACGAGCAGGCGGCCGACGGCCAGTGGACCAGGGCCAAGGGGCATGACACGTTCTGCCCACTCGGGCCCTGGATCGAGACCGATCTCGACCCGTCCGACCTGGCCCTGCGGACCACCCTGGACGGGGAGGTCCGGCAGGACTCCCGGACCAGGCTGCTGTTGCACGACGTGCCGGCCCTGGTCGCCTTCATGTCGCGGGCGATGACGCTGCTGCCGGGGGACGTGCTGCTGACCGGCACGCCGGCCGGCGTGGGGCCGATGCGGGCAGGGCAGACGGTCGCCGTCACGGTGGACGGGATCGGCACGCTGACGAACCCGGTGACCGGCAGATAGCCCGCCTGGGCGTGGGGTTGATGGATACGGCCCGGTACGGCCGTCATCCGGGGGGCCGTATCTGTCCGGCCGGTTACCCGCGCCCGCTTCCCTCTGTTCCCGTCCGGGTGGGCCGGGGCCGGTTCGGCCCGCCCCGGTCCGCCCGGCCTGCCCGCACCTTGAAGTGGCCCGGTGACCCCGCGGCGCAGCGCGGGTACCCCGCTCGCGGCACCGGGCCGAGGATGGGGTACAGTAGGCAACGCCCGCGAGGGCCCCTTGGGGTATGGGGTAATTGGCAGCCCAACGGATTCTGGCTCCGTTAGTCTAGGTTCGAGTCCTGGTACCCCAGCTGCACCAAATGCAAGAACATGCTGTATATTGCAGGAACGGTTCTGGCCCCGTCGTCTAGCGGCCCAGGACGCCGCCCTCTCAAGGCGGTAGCGCCGGTTCGAATCCGGTCGGGGCTACATCTGAATTATGGTTGTGATAGTAACGCCAGCCTTTCGGGGCTGGCGTTTTCTGTTTGTGCGGGGCGGGCCGTGCTCGGGTCGTATCCGCGGCCGGGCTCGGCGACTGGCCGGTTCGCCGGCCGGCGAACCGTGATGTGTGTCTCGGACCCGGACGCGTCGAGGGCCCCGAGCGACTGCTCGGGGCCCTCGACGCTCGCCCGACGGACGGCTGGCGTCCGATGAGCGCGATGTGTCGTCCGGGGCCGGCCTCGGCGTGGCCCGGGCGTGGCGTTGCTCTTGCGCGGCGTTGCTCTTGCGCGGATCGGTCTTGCGTGGCATCGGCGTGGCTCGCGCGGGCCTGGCGGTCGTCGGCGTCCACCGCCGCGGCCCTCCGAGGATCTCCGCGACGGGATGGCGGGCGACCTGCCGGATGGTGGGGGTGGCAGGACTAGTCCCGGCCCGGTTCTCAGTCGACGACGCGCAGCCGGGGCATCGACGCNGGGTGACGGGCCATGGCGCAGGGGCGGCAGCTGCACGTGCTCGGACCACCCCAGCCGTGGACGATCTCCTCAGGACCGACGGGCCGCTCGACCGCCTCCGAACCGACGAGGCGGAGAGCGGGCCGGGCCGCCAACGCGCCCGGCGCCCCGGGGTCCGCGTGGATTTCCGCAGGTTGGGGCGCTGTCTGAGCAATGAGGGCGGGTGCGGTCGCGGCTCTCAGGGCAACTGGGGGCACGTGTCCTCCTCCACAGGTGACCGTTCCGGGGCCACCTTGCGGACCACAGCCTCCCGGGAATGTCGGTATCCGCGCCATGCTCCTTTGAGCCCGTTACGAAGTGGTACGGATGGCCTAGTCAAAGCTGGGCATAGTCGTCATACGACACCACCCTTGACAGCCATGGCGCTCAGGGGCCGGAACGGTGGAAACTTGCTCGGATGTCCTCCGCCGGTCCCTCCATGCCCGCACGGGCGCGCCGCCGTCACGGCAGCGCCCATGTCGGGCGTGCCGCCCGGCGGCTTGAGAAGGCCCGGTCGTCGCGGAGCCACCCGGTCGAGTCCGGGCCGGCGGTCCCGGCTGCCGAAGCGCCGACCGGGGGGCCCGTCGCCTGGTTCCCGCGGGGCCGTGGGCTGCCGACGGAGGACTGGGCGGCCCGGCACGCCCTGATGTGCTGGGTGCTGGCCCTGCACCTACCGGTGATCGTCCTCTACGGCGTGCTGCGCGACCACGGCCTGCCGCACGGCCTGCTGGCCGCCAGCCCGCCGGCACTGCTGTTCGGCGCGGCGCTGGCGCCCGGCATCCGCCGGGTGCGGGCGCTGGCGGCGAGTCTGGGCCTGCTGTGCTGCTCGGTGGTCTTCGTGCACCTCTCCGACGGCCTGACCCCGACGTACTTCCACTTCTTCGTCGTGGTGGCCCTCATCGCGCTCTACGAGGACTGGACCGTCTACCTGCTGGCCATCGCGTTCGTGTTCCTCGCCAGCCTCGCGATGGGTGACATCGTCACCACCGAGGCGGCGGTGCTGACCGAGGACAGCCCACTGGTGCTGGCGGGCCTGCACGCGGGCTTCATCTGCGCCCTGGCGGGCGCCCAGATGGTCTTCTGGCACTACAGCGAGCAGTCCCGCCGCCGGGCGGAGGACTACCGCCAGCAGCTCTACGAGGGCCAGCAGAGCCTCATGGCGAGGCTGGAGGAGACCGACCGCATCCGCAGCGACCTGGTCGCGACGGTCTCGCACGAGTTCCGCACCCCACTGACGGGAATCCGCGGCACCCTCCTCACGATCAGGCGCCGCCGGGACCGGCTCTCCGACGCCCAGCTCGACGGCATGCTCGACTCGGCCGTCACCTACTCCGACCGGCTGTCCAGGCTGCTGGAGAACATGCTCACGGCGGCGACCGCCACCGGAACCGACGACAACACCGTCGCGGACCTTCCGGAGGTCGTCCGCGACGTCATCGGCGCGCTCACCTACGCCGGCAACAGCGTCACCGTGGACCTGCCGCAGCAGCTCCCGGTCCGGATGGCGCGCCAGGCTCTGCACCAGGTCGTCGCGAACCTGGTGGACAACGCCCTGGTGCACTCCTGGCCCGGCGCCCCGGTTCGGCTCATCGCCGGCCGGGTCGGCGACGAGGTGGTGCTGCGGGTGCGCAACCCCGGCCCCGACCTCGACCCGGCGACCATCCGGCAGCTGTTCGAGCCGTTCACCCAGCGGGACGGTACGGCCACCCGGCAGACCGACGGTGCCGGCATGGGGCTCTACGTGGTGCGCCGTCTGGTCGAGGTGCACGGCGGCCGGCTGCGGATGTCGTCCGAGAACGGCGAGATCATCGTCGAGGTGGACATGTGGGCTGCCTCGCAGGCCGCGGCCACGACCGCGGGTACGACCGAACCGGCGCCCATGCCGGTTCCCATGCCGCTGCCGCGCAGCCTGCGGGGCCGCGCGGAGTCCCTTGACCCACCGGCCCTGCCGGCCGGCTCCGGCGCGTTGCTGCGGCCGCGGGGCGGGCCCTCCGGGAACGGGGAGGGCTCGCGGGTGCCGACCCCGGCGCCGGCGAACTTCCCCAAACCGTCCGCGCTGCGCCTGCCGCCCATGCCGTCCGTCCCGGAGGCGACCGCGGAATGGGGCGCGACCTCCCCGTCATCCCTGCCGGCGGACTGGCTGCCCTGACCGGCCCCGGATCAGCCCTGGCGGGCGGCGGTGGTCGCCGGCGGAGCGGTGGTCGGCGCCGGGGCCGGCGATGCGGCGCAGCTCGGCTCCAGCCACACGTTCTCGCCCTTGCGCATCATCGTCCCGGCCGAGGGGTTCGTCCCGGCGGCGGTGGTGCCCTTGCCCCACTGGCAGCCGCCCGAGCCGTCCAGGACACCGAAGCCCGCGCTGACCAGCGCGCTGCGCGCCGCCGCGAGTGACTGGCCCGCCACGGAGGGCACCTCGGCGCAGTTTGTGGCCTGCACGGTGAGCGTCACCTTCGTGGAGACCGGCACGACGCTTCCCGGGTTGGGGCTCTGGTCGAGCACGATCCCGCCGCTCTTGCCCTTCTGGCAGGTCTCGCTGCTCGCCACGTTGGTGAAGCCCTTGCCGCTGAGCGTGCTCTTCGCGGCCGACTGGCTCTGGCCCTGCACGTCCGGGACGGTCTCGTCCTTCGCCGTCGGTGAGGGGGAGGCACTCGCGGACGTGGTGGCGGTCGCGGTGGCGGTGGCCTGCCCGGACGGCGCCGGACTGGCGCCGGGAGAACCGCTGGGGATGGGGCTGCCGGCCGCGTTCGTGCGCGGCGCGCCGTTGACGCCACCGTTCGAGCCCGCCGCCGCCGGGTCCATGTCCGGCGGCATCGGGATGCCCCCCGGCAGGGTCGCCGTCATCGACGGGTCGGTGATGACCTGCGCGGTCCCGTCCGAGGTCAGGGAGCTGTCGCCGTCGCCGGCGGCGGCCAGGGCCCAGCCGCCGGCCCCGGCGACCAGGGCCACGACCAGTCCGGCGCCGGCCGCGATGCGGCTGCGTCGCCGTCGGTCCGCTGCCGGGCGCCCCCCGGGCGCACCCGGGCCGGCGGCGCTGGCGGGTACGGGGTCCTTGCTCGCCGAGATCACCGTGTTGCGGTCGGAGGCGGAGCCCGCCGAGCGCGCGGGAACCCGGACGGCGGGCTGCGCCCCGGTGGCCGCGTCGGAGCTGTCCCACCCAGCTCGGGTCGGGGGGATGCCACCGACCTGGGTGTGCGCGGCGTCGTCCCAGTCGGGCCGGACCGGGGCCATACCGCCGGTCCGGGTCGGGGACATCGCGGCGGTCCGGGCCGGGGGAATGCCGGCGACCTGGGTGTGGGCCGCGTCGTCCCAGTCCGGGTGCGCGCCGGTGGTGTTCCGGCCCTTGGCGAGCACGCTGGTGGCGCCGACCGGGGCGATTCCGCCGACCTGGGTCAGGGCGGCGTCGAAGTCGGCGTCCCGGCTGCCGGCCGGATCGCCGCGGCGGTCGGAATCGTCGTCGAAGTCGCGGTCGCGGTCGTCCTCCTCCAGCGCGTCGAGGAGATCCTCGGCGGCGTCGGCGGCGGTCGCCGGGCGGTCCCGCGGCGCCTTCGCCAGCATCGAGGCCAGCACGTCCCACACCGCGGGCGGCACGCCCTGGATGGGCTGCGGCTCGTCCTCGCGGTGGGCCCGCACCATGTCGGCCGGGTGGGCCTCGTCGAACGGCGGGCTGCCCGCGATGAGCTCGTAGAGCACGATCCCGGCGGCGTAGATGTCGACCGAGGGCGTGGGCGGGATGCCGTCCGCGAGCTCGGGCGCCATGTAGAGCGNGGTGCCGATCGGGCCGGTGAGGGAGGCCCGGCCCGGGGTGTGGACCATCCGGGCCACCCCGAAGTCGGTGAGCCGAACGTGCGGGCGCCGCGGGTCCGAGGTGTCGATGAGGACGTTCTCGGGCTTGACGTCCCGGTGGATGATGCCGGCGGCGTGCACGGTGTCCAGCGCCCACAGCAGGCCGATCACGAGGCGGACGGCCTCGGTGACCGGGCGGGGTCCGCCCTGGTCGAGATGGGCCCGCAGGTCGATGCCCTCGACGAGGTCCATCACGATCGCCAGCGTGCCCGGTTCCCTGATCAGGTCTCGGACCCGTACCAGCTCGGGGCTGTCGAGCTGGACGAGCAGATCGCATTCACGCAGGAACCGGTCGACGACCTCGGGATCGTGCGCGAGTTCCGGCCGCAGCACCTTGATGGCGACGGGTTCCCCATCGGGGATATGGGCCCCGCGCCAGACCTGGCCGGCCGTTCCCTGCCCGAGCAGCTCGTGCAGGACGTACCGCGAACCCAGTTTGCGCACTGCGCCTTTCCCCCTCTGAGCGCGGAGGGAACTCCCACCGCGCGAGCCTGTGCCGCCGCCGCGGCGGGGGCTGCGGAAGCCCGGGAAATCCCCGCGGACGGGTGACGGCGGCCCGGCCGGCCCTGCCCCCCGGCAGGTGGTCGGACACACCGCGTGCCGTGCGACCGCTCCGGTGCCCGCCGCGCCGGCGCGAGGTTTCGGCCGGGCCGCGCCACATCATGTCCGTGCGTGGACAACTACTCGAATACGCCGGCCCGATCATGTTGACAGGACCGGTGTTGACAGAACCAAAGGCTACGACGCCATCTCATCCCGGGCGGCGTCGGGGTGCCGACGGCGGTCAGCGGTGCGGGCCCATTGTGTTTCAGCTCATCGGAAAGTGGTGCTCAACGGGGCGGCCGGTGAGATCTCCCGCCGGTATGGCGGGATCGGCAATGCCAGCTCCGATGATCCGTCATCCGTCGTGATCCGCGGCGTTGCCTTCTGCGGCTTCGCGCTGGTCGGGCGGGGCCTGCGCGGGCGACGGCGGGTCGGCGGGGGCCGACAGCCGGCGGGCCGCGGCGACGATGGCGGGCCCGTGCCGCCTCCCCGGGGACCGGGTCAGCCGCTCGACGGGCCCCGACAACGACACCGCCGCGACCAGCCCGGCCGGGCCGAACACCGGCGCCGAGACCGAGGCCAGCCCGGGCTCACGCTCGCCCACACTCTCCGCCCAGCCGCGCCGGCGCACCTTCTCCAGGACGTCCGGAGCGAAGGCCGCGGCGGTGAGCAGGCCCGGGTCGGCCGTGGCGGCGAACGCGAGCAGCACCTGGGCGCCGGAGCCGGCGGTCATCGGCAGGGTCGCGCCGACCGGGACGGTGTCGCGCAGGCCGGTGGCGCGCTCGGCGGCGGCGACGCACAGCCGGACGGGGCCACGCCGGACATAGAGCTGGGTGCTCTCGCCGGTGTCGTCCCGCAGCGCGGTGAGAACCCGGCCGGCGGCGTCGAGCAGCTCCCAGGGCAGCGCGGTGGGGCTGCCGGCCGCGAGGCGGGGCCCGGGGACGAACCTGCCGGCCGCGTCGCGGGCCAGCAGGCGGTGTGTCTCCAGCGCGCTGGCGAGCCGGTGGGCCGTGGCTCTGGTCAACCCGGTGCGGGTGACCAGGTCAGCGAGGCCGGCTGGGCCGTGCTCGACCGCGGTCAGCACCAGGGCGGCCTTGTCGAGGACGCCGACACCGCTACTATGTTCCATAGTCTGATACTGCCATCCCAAAGTATGGAACGCATCCAGGCTCTGCAACACCTCGCGAGCCCGTACGCCTCGTGAGCTCTGGAACGCACCGGTTGTCGACAGCGTGGGCCCGTCCCATGCGAGAGAGGGAGTGGGGCCGATGGGGCGCACACTCGCGGAGAAGGTCTGGGACGCACACGTCGTGCGCCGTGCTGACGGAGAGCCGGACCTGCTCTACATCGATCTGCACCTCGTCCACGAGGTCACCTCGCCGCAGGCCTTCGAGGCGCTGCGGCTGGCCGGGCGGCGGGTCCGCCGCCCCGACCTGACGCTGGCCACCGAGGACCACAACGTACCGACGACCGACACGCTGCTGCCGATCGCCGACCCGGTGTCGCGGGCGCAGGTCGAGGCGCTGCGCAAGAACTGTGCCGAGTTCGGCGTCCGGCTGTTCCCGATGAACGACCCCGGGCAGGGGATCGTCCACGTCGTCGGCCCGCAGCTCGGTCTGTCCGAGCCCGGCATGACCATCGTCTGCGGTGACAGTCACACCTCGACGCACGGGGCCTTCGGCGCGCTGGCGTTCGGCATCGGCACCAGCCAGGTCGAGCACGTGCTGGCCACCCAGACCCTGCCGCAGCGGCGGCCCAAGACGATGGCCGTCACCGTCGAGGGCGAGCTGCCGCCCGGCGTCACCGCCAAGGACCTGATCCTCGCGGTGATCGCCCGGATCGGCACCGGCGGCGGCGCCGGCTACGTCATCGAGTACCGCGGCGAGGCCGTCCGCGCGCTGTCGATGGAAGGCCGGATGACGGTCTGCAACATGTCCATCGAGGCCGGCGCGCGCGCCGGCATGATCGCCCCGGACGAGACCACGTTCGAGTACCTGAAGGGACGTCCGAACGCCCCGACCGGGGCCGACTGGGACGCCGCCGTCGCGTACTGGCGGACGCTGGCCACCGACGCCGACGCGACCTTCGACCACGAGGTGGTCATCGACGGGCCCAGCCTGAGCCCGTACGTCACGTGGGGGACCAACCCCGGCCAGGCCGCACCGCTGAACTCGGCCGTCCCCGACCCGGCTGACCAGGCCGACCCGGCGGTGCGCGGCTCGGTCGAGCGGGCGCTGGCCTACATGGGTCTCACCCCGGGCGCGCCGCTGAGCGACGTCGCCGTCGACACGGTCTTCATCGGCTCGTGCACCAACGGCCGGCTCTCCGACCTGCGGGCCGCCGCC
Organism: Frankia sp. EI5c; assembly: GCF_001636565.1. Taxonomy (GTDB): domain Bacteria; phylum Actinomycetota; class Actinomycetes; order Frankiales; family Frankiaceae; genus Parafrankia. The sequence continues at coordinate 27,717 of NZ_LRTK01000067.1, read as the reverse complement.
GACGTGCTGCGTGGCCGCCAGGTGGCCGACGGCCTGCGGGTGCTGGTCGTGCCGGGCTCGATGGAGGTCAAGGCGCAGGCCGAGGCCGAGGGGCTCGACGAGGTGTTCCGCGCCGCGGGTGCCGACTGGCGCAGCGCGGGCTGCTCGATGTGCCTGGGCATGAACCCGGACACCCTGCGGCCCGGGGAGCGCAGCGCGTCGACGTCCAACCGCAACTTCGAGGGCCGTCAGGGTCCCGGCGGGCGCACCCACCTGGTGTCCCCGCAGGTCGCGGCCGCGACTGCCGTGACCGGCCGGCTGACCGCGCCCGCCGACCTGTAGGCGGGGGCCGCGCTCCCGGCGGCGTCCGGGCGCGGCCCGACATCCGAACGACGCGACCGAACGCGACCGTTCGAACGCGACCGTTCGAACCTCGAACGACGAACGACATCCGCAAACGACATCCGAAGGGGGACGTACCCGACATGGAGGCGTTCACCATCCACACCGGTCGGGCGGTGCCGCTGCGGCGCAGCGACGTCGACACCGACCAGATCATCCCGAGCGACTGGCTCAAGCGCATCGAGCGGACGGGCTTCGGCGCCGGCCTGTTCTCCGAATGGCGGGGAGACCCGGAGTTCGTGCTGAACAGCCCGGCCTACGCGGGGGCGTCGATTCTGCTCGCCGGGCCCGACTTCGGCACCGGCTCGTCGCGGGAGCACGCCGTGTGGGCGTTGCAGGACTACGGCTTCCGCGCCGTGATCTCGCCGCGCTTCGCCGACATCTTCCGCGGGAACGCGCTCGGCAACGGACTGCTGCCGGTGACGCTGCCGGCGGACGAGGTCGAGGCGCTCATGGCCGCGGTCGAGGCCGACCCGGCGACGGAGATCACCGTCGACCTGGCAGCCCGGGAGGTCCGCGGCGCGGGCCGCTCGGTGGGGTTCGAGCTCGACGACTTCACCCGCTGGCGGCTCATGGAGGGCCTCGACGACGTAGGGCTGACGCTGCGCCACGAGGAGCGGATCACTGCCTTCGAGGCCGAGCGGCCGGCCTGGCTGCCCACGACGGCCTGAGCCGGCCGGCGGCCGGCAGAGCCGCCGCGAACCCCGTCCGGGACACCGGATCCGGGACACCGGGGCCGCAACCGCGCCCGCGGACGGCCGGGAAACCGGCCCCGGTGCCGGCGCGACCCGGCTCGGCGCAGGGACTTTCCAGGCCCTGGGGCGGCTCGGCGGGGCCCCCGCACGGATGTTGCATTGATCACATCGATGGTCGTCGTGCCGCGGCGGGGACGGGGGAGCTGTCAGCGGTCCCGCCGCACGCCGATCCGGTGTTCGGCGGGACGCTGAGGGTGATCTCACATCCGCGTGGGGTAGCGCTCCGGTGCTTGCCGGTGAGCAGTGCCCGCCGGACCGCGTCTCGGGGCTATCAATTCGTGACTTTCGGCTTGAATCGCCCCAGGTCAAATGTCACCCAAGGTGACCAAGCTGAAGGATGCGGCGGGCTCNCTGAACAGTGCGCAAGCGGTATCCACCTGGCGCGAACCCGCTGACGTGCGGGTTTGTGTGACGCGACACGCTCATGGGAATTGCCCTCGACAGTGGAGATGCCTACGGTGCAGCGCAGTGTGATGCCCGATCTGCTCCCCACCCCGTCAGGCGCGGGGGCGTCCGGAGGTTGTTGTGAACAAGTCCCAGTTGGTTGACCGCATCGCTCAGCAGATCGAAGGCGGGCGGGCGAACGCCACCAAGGCCGTCGACGCGGTGTTCGACGCGATCCAGGAGGCCGTCGCCGGCGGCGAGAAGGTAACGATCACCGGTTTCGGTGTCTTCGAGCGGGTGGAGCGCGCCGCGCGCACCGGCCGCAACCCTGCGACCGGTGAGCCTGTGCACGTCGCCGCGTCCGTGGTCCCGAAGTTCCGTCCGGGCTCGGAGTTCAAGGCCAGCGTCTCGTCGAGCAGCGACTGAACGTGTACGGCTGATCCCCCCGGATTCCCCGGCCCGACCGACCTGGGGAGGACGTCCGCGGGTATGCGGACCGCGGGTGTGCGGACTCCCGGATGCGGAATGGCCGTATCCGGGGAGTTCGGGGGTATCAACGCAGGACGGGCGCCGAACCGCACCGGGGCACGGCCGCCGGGCCGGTCAGCCCCGCCCCCGCTGGAAGGCCCGGGCCATCAGGTCCTGCTGGTAGTCCGACAGGCGCTGGTCGTCCGGGCCCACGGTGTGCCGCTCCCAGCGGCCGTCGGGGGCGAGGATCCAGGCGGAGACCTGGTCNGAGAACGCATGATCGAGCATCCCCCGCACGGTCGCCTGCCGCTCCGCGTGCGGAACACGCACCAGCGCCTCGATCCGGCGGTCGAGGTTGCGGTGCATCATGTCGGCGCTGCCGATCCAGTACTCGCCGGCGGACACGAACTCCAGAACCCGGCTGTGCTCCAGGAAGCGCCCCAGGATCGACCGGACGTGCACGCTCTCGGAGAGGCCGGGCACCCCCGGCCGCAGCGAGCAGATGCCGCGCACGAGGCAGTGGACGGGCACCCCGGCGATCGACGCCCGGTAGAGCGCGTCGATGATCTCCTCGTCGACCAGGCTGTTCACCTTGACCCGGACGCCGCACTCCCGGCCCTCCCGGGCGGCGGCGGCCTCGTTCTCGATGCGCTGGATGATGCCGTCCCGCATGTGCTGCGGGGCGACCAGCAGTGACCGGTACTCCGTCTGCCGGCTGTACCCGGTCAGCACGTTGAACANGTCGGTGAGGTCGGCTCCCACCTCGGGGTCCGCGGTGAGCAGCCCCAGGTCCTCGTACAGCCGCGCGGTCTTCGGGTTGTAGTTGCCGGTGCCCACATGGCAGTACCGGCGGAGGCCACCGCGTTCCTGCCGCACGACCAGGCAGATCTTGCAGTGCGTCTTGAGCCCGATGAGGCCGTAGACGACGTGGCAGCCGGCCCGCTCCAGCTCCCGGGCCCAGCGGATGTTGGCGCTCTCGTCGAACCTGGCCTTGATCTCCACCAGGACGACGACCTGCTTGCCNGCCTCGGCCGCGGCGACCAGCGCATCGACGATCGGGGAGTCGCCGGAGGTCCGGTACAGCGTCTGCTTGATCGCCAGGACGTTCGGGTCGGCGGCGGCCTGCTCGATGAAACGCTGCACCGAGGTCGTGAACGAGTCGTACGGGTGGTGGACGAGCACGTCCACCTCGCGCAGCACGCTGAAGAAGTCCTGCGGGTCGCCCTCGTCGTTCAGCAGCCGGGGATGGGTGACGGGCACCCGGGGTGGATCCTTGAGCTCGGGGCGGTCGAGGTCGTAGAGCGCCCACAGCACCGACATGTCCAGCGGGCCGCGTACCCGGTGGACCTCGCGGTCGGTGATCTCCAGCTCGCGCATCAGCAGGTTGAGCAGGTCGTCGTCGATGTCGGCGTCGACCTCCAGGCGGACCGCCGGGCCGAACCGGCGTCGCGCCAGCTCGCGTTCCAGCGCCTGCAGCAGGTCCTCGGCCTCGTCCTCCTCGACCTCGAGGTCGGCGTTGCGGGTGACCCGGAACAGATGCGAGTCGACGACCTCCATGCCGGGGAAGAGCTGCCCGAGGTGCGCCGCGATGACCTCCTCCAGCGGCACGAAGCAGGCCGTGGAGTCGTCCCGCGCGGGCAGGTGCTTCTCCGCCCCGTTGCGGTCACCGACCGGCNCGGCGACGTCCACCCGGATCAGTCTCGGGACGTTCTGCGGGACCTTCACCCGGGCGAAGCGCTCCGACTCGCCGCCGGGCTCGCGCACGATGACGGCGAGGTTCAGTGACAGGCCGCTGATGCAGGGGAACGGGTGCGCCGGGTCGACCGCCAGCGGCGTCAGCACCGGGAAGATCTGCTCGTGGAAGTACCCGCGCAGCCGTTCCCGCTGCGTGCTCTCGAGCTGGTGCCAGAGCTTGATCGTGATCCCGGCGTGGGCGAGCGACGGTGCGACCTCGTCGGTGAAGCAGCGGGAGTGGCGGGCGCTGAGCTCGGCGGTCGTGCGGCTGATCAGGTCGAGCTGCTCGCGGGCGGTCAGGCCGTCCGCGGAGCGGACCGCGAGCCGGGTGGCGTCGCGCCGCATCAGCCCGGCGACCCGCACCATGTAGAACTCGTCCAGATTACTGGCGAAGATCGCCAGGAACTTCGCCCGTTCCAGTAGCGGCGTCGTGACGTCCTCGGCGAGGGTGAGGACGCGGGAGTTGAAGTCGAGCCACGACTTCTCGCGGTTGATGAACCGATCAGCGGGAAGATCCGACGGGGCGGGCGCTCTGGGGGCTTCCAGGGGTTCCAACAGCGCGCTCCGCGCCTTCCGCTGCGGCTGCTCCGGGCGGGTCGCAACCAGCTCGCTCATGCTTGCCCATGCTGCCAGCTCTGGGTGAACTCGGCAGCCGGGAACTATGACGAAGTGAGGTCATCGTGCGAAATGGTTGTTGTGTGCGGCCAGTCGTGATGTTCCGTGTTGACGCTGTTCGGTAACGCTGGGGGTGTGGTGTCGTTTCCGGTAACCGGCGGGAAACACGGCCGGGTGACGATCGATGACGTGGAGTCGTCCGCGGCCGTCGAGCCCGAGGGGGTCGATCTCGCGGGGGCGGAACGCGTCACCTACCAGGTGCGGCAGCGCTTCCGCTACGTCTACGACGGGGTGGCGCGGGATCTGGACCACCGGCTCGTCGCGGTGCCGCCCACCCGGCACGGTGGTCAGCTGCGGCGCNCCGTCGACCTCCAGGTCTCCGCGCCCGATGCCCGCACGACCTGGGAGCGCGGGCCGGACGGCCTGCAGGTCGCCAACATCAGGATCGACATCGTTCCGCCCACGCTGGACTTCGACATCGCGGTCGTCGTCGAGCGCATCGCCCACCTCGGCTGGCCGGAACTGCCCGCTTCCGCCCTCAGCAGCCGGCGGCTCCTCGCCCCGACCAGACTGACGACGCCGACCGCCGGGATGGTCGACGCCGCGCGCTCGCTCGCGGGTGGCGACCCCCTGACCACGGCCCGGCGGATCTGCGGCTGGGTGCACCAGCGAATCGAGTACGTGTCGGGCAGCACCGATGTCGGGACGACGGCGGCCCAGGCGCTCGCCGGCGGGCACGGGGTCTGCCAGGACCAGGCCCACGTGATGATCGCGATGTGTCGCGCGATCGGGATTCCGGCCCGCTATGTCTCCGGGCACATGCTGGGCGAGGGGGCCTCCCACGCCTGGGTCGAGGTGGTCGTGCCGGCCGGGCTGGCCGCGGCGCGGGCGGGCGGGGCTGTGCCGCCGGGTAGGGCTGTGCCGCCGGGTAGGGCGGCCTCGCCGGGTGGGGCGGGCGCGGTGGCGATGGCGTTCGATCCCTGCCACGACCGGGCCGCCGACCTGCGGTACGTGACGGTCGGCGTCGGTCGGGACTACCAGGACGTCGCGCCGACCTCCGGGCGCTACGTCGGCGCGGGTCGCGGCGTGCTGGTCGCCTCGCAGCGGGTGGACGTCCTCGACGTGGTCCGCGGTGACGGCGCCGCGCCGGGCGGTCCCACAACTGGGTGACACGGCGGCCGGGTGGCACCGGTCCGGATGACGCCACGGGCGCCCGCACCGCCGCCAGGCCGCCCGATCTGGGGGTCCAGGCCGCCGTGAGGTGGCGGGTTTGACTCCCGACGCGCCGGCCGCACCACAGGTGGACACTCTTTGTGTTTGACCGATCACAGTATACGGTGACCTCAGGGCCTCTCCGACAAGCCGGTCTCAGCGTCCAAGCCGGTCTCGGCGTCGAATGGTCTGACTCCCGGCCACCCGCGACGGCGTCGTCATCCGCGAACAGTCGCCACGGCCGCCGGCTGCCGCCGGTGGGATCCGACAGCGGCCGGCACGTGGGAAGTCCGGCCCGAGGCCGGCGGACGGGTCCCCGGCTACCGGGGCCACCCGCGCGCAGGGAGGAGGGTGGGCGTGCCGCTGTTGCTCGACGGCGCCGCGATAGCGGCCGGCCTGACCGCCGCGACCGGCTGTGTCTGGGCCGGGCGCCGGTTGGGACGGGCCCACGGCAGGTGGCTGATCTGGGTCGCTGCGGCCCTCGTGGCCTGGACCGCCGGCCAGTCCGCCTGGCTCGTGGACGGGCGGGCCGGCCACCGGCCGCGGCACCCCACTCCGGCCGACGCCGGTTACCTGGCCATGCCGGTGCTCGCGCTGGCGGCGCTTTCCGCCGCTCCCACGGCCAGAGCGCGCCGCCCGCCGAACCGGTTGGACCTGCCGCCGTACCCGCCGTCCGCGGGGCCGCCGCCGGGCGGCGGGACCGGCGGACCCGCCCCGGGAAGGGCCGAGGCAGCCGGGCCCGGCGTGCTGGCGGCCAGGGCGGGGACCGCCCCGGGCCACCCCGGCCTCAGCCCCGACCCCGGCCCCGGCCTGGTCGACCGTTTCCTGCTCGCCGCCTCGGTGTTCCTCGTCGGCTGGGCGCTGGGGGTCCGCCCCGTGCTCACCGCCGCGGAGGACGACGAGTGGGACCGCGTCATCGCGGTCGTCTACCCGGCCGGAGCGGCACTGCTCGTGCTGGCCTCGCTGCACGCCACCGCCTTCCGCCGGCTGACCGACCGGGTCCGCATCCTCGCGGCCGCCGTCGGCCTCGTCCTGATCGCCGCGTCGACGTCGGCGTCGCGCGGCGTCACCGGCCCAGGTTCGTCCACGCCGCTGCTCGCGGTGGCGCCGATCGCCGGTTGCGCCTTCGTCCTGGTAGCCGCGCGGCGTGCCGCCGTGGCGGCCCCGGCCGGGTTCCGGGGTGTCGCGGTGGCGGCCGAGGCGGGTGCGCGGCGCCCGACGTTCCTCGTCGTGCCGACGCTGATGGCCGGGTGCGCGGCCGCCGTCGTGCTCGCCGGGGTGGCGGTCGGCCATCGGCTCGACGGTGTCGAGATCGGGCTGGCGGCCGCGTTGGTGGCCGGGCTGGTCGCGGACCGCCTGGTGGCGGCCCGGGCCGCTCGCCAGCTCGCGTGCCGGGTGCGCGACGCCGAGCGGGAGCTGCACCACCGGGCGTTCCATGACCCGCTCACCGAGCTGGCCAACCGGGCCCTGTTCCAGTACCGGCTGCGGGCGGCCCTGGCCGACCGCCGGCGGGCCGGTGACCGCGGGGCCGAGACCGACCTCGCGATCCTGTACTGCGATCTGGACGACTTCAGCGCGCTCAACGACAGCCTGGGGCCGGCGGCCGGTGATCACCTGTTGCGCACCGTGGCGCAGCGGCTGCGGCACTGCGTCCGCACCACCGATCTGGTCGCCCGCATCGGGTCCGACGAGTTCGCCGTGCTGCTGGCCGGCGGTGAGTCGCCCGCGGCGGTGGGGGAGCGGGTCCTGGTCGCCCTGCGCCACCCGGTGTCGGTCGGCGGCCGGCAGCGGTCGATCCGCGCCAGCGTCGGGCTGGCCGTCGCCCGCCCCAGCCACGAGACCGGCGAGTCGCTGATGCGGCACGCCGAGACCGCCGTGCACGTGGCGAAGTGCTCGGGCCGCAACCGTCTGGTGACCTACCGGCCCGGCATGACCTCACCCGAGGCGGGGGTGCAGCTCGCCGACGCACTGGCCACAGCCCTGCGCCGCGGTGTGCGCTCGGCCGGCTTCGACGTCCACTACCAGCCGATCGTGCGGCTGCGGGACGGGCACCCGGTCGCGCTGGAGGCACTGGCCCGGTGGACGGACCCGGGACGGGGCCCGGTGCCGCCGGGAACGTTCGTCGCGGCCGCGGAGAGCGGTGGCATGGTCGGGCTGCTGGACGATCTGGTCCTCACCCGGGCCTGCACCGAGGTCGCGCTGGCCTACCCGAGCACGTCCCGGCTGCGGCTGCACGTCAACGTCTCCGCCAGCCGGATCGTCGACACCGGGGTGCGCGACAGCGTCGCCCGGGTGCTCGCCGCCAGCCGCCTCGACCCGCACCGGCTGGTGGTCGAGGTGACCGAGACCAGCCGGATCGCCGACCTCGCCACGGCCGCGGAGGTGCTCACGGAGGTGAAGGCGCTCGGAGTGGCGATCGCGCTGGACGACGTCGGTGCCGGCTATACGAACCTGGCGGCGCTGCACCGCCTGCCGGTGGACGTCGTCAAGCTGGACCGCACGCTCGTCGAGGCACCCATGGACGGCAGCCCGGTCTCCAACCTGCGGCGTTCCATGATCGACGTGGCGCACTCGCTGGGCGCGGTGGTGATCGCCGAGGGCATCGAGCGCGAGTCCCAGCTCGTGGAGCTGGACCGGCTCGGCTGCGAGCTGGGCCAGGGCTTCCTCTTCGCCCGGCCGGGGCCGCTGTCGGGTCTCGCCACGATGGAGGAGACCGCGGAGGAGACCGCGCAGGGCCCGCGCCTCGGCGGCCTCGACGGCGGCCTCGGTGGGGCGGGTGGGGCGGGTGGGCCTGGCGGGGCTCAGCGGTGGCGACGGCCGTCCTGATGGCGGATCGTCCGCACCCGGCGGCCGCCGGCCCGCGGATGCGGCGGGACGAGACCGAAGACGGTTGCGGCGGAACCGGAACCGGCACGGTTGACCGCACCGCCGGCCAGCACCCAGGCGCCGGCCGGGGGCAGTGCCTCGAGATTCGCCAGGTTCTCCAGCGATATGCGGTGCTCATGGAAGAGCTCGCGCGAGACCGCGAACGTCGCGTCCAGACCGGCGTCCGGGCCGAAGGTGTCGGATCCCAGGGCGCCCCGCCGCCCGAGCCGGCCGGTGTCGATCAGCCAGCGCACGGCGGCCAGACCGAAGCCCGGCTGACGGATGCGGCCGTGGCCGTCCAGGTTCGCGTAGGCCGCGGTGCCCCACCGCCGGTCCCAGCCCGTCCACGCGATGACCGCGGCACCCGGGGGGATCCGCCCGTGCCGGCGCTCGAACGCGGCCAGATCGGCCCTGCTCACCCGGTAGTCGGGGTCCGCCGCCGCGGCCGCGCGGACGTCGATCCGCACCGCCGGGAGGAACAGATCCGCCGGGCTCAGATCGTCGGCGAGCGCGCCGCCCGGCTCGAAGTGCCCGGGCGCGCCCCAGTGCGTGCCGGTGTGCTCACCGCGGCACACCAGCTGGAGGTAGTACCCGTCGCGCTCGTGCGTCGCCGCGGTCGTCAGTGTGAACGCCGGGTCGCCGGGGAAGATCGGCGTCGTCGCGGGATCGTGCACGTGCGCCAGGCTCACGACCGTCGGCTCGCCGGGGGGCCGGCGGCCGTTCATGCCGCGCTGCGCGGCGACGGGCTGGCCGCGAGCACCCGGGCGGTGGCCGGCCCCAGCCCGAGCGCGCGGGCCGTCGCGAGGTCGGCGACGGTGTCGACGTCCCGGCGCAGACCGGGAACCTGGTCGGCCAGCAGCGCGGTGAGGTCGGTGGCGCCCGAGGCGCGGTGCGCGGTGAAGCTGCCGGTGCCGAACCGCGGGCCCAGCTCCGTCCCGGGCGCGGCGCACAGCAGTACCGTGCCGGTGCCCACCGCGTCCGCGAGCACGCTGCGGCCCGCCCGCGGCGCCGCGGCCAGCGCCCGTCGCAGTTCCTGTGGCCGCAGCGCCGGCAGGTCCGCGGAGATGGCCGCGGCCCCCCAGCCCGGGTGCAGCCGCCGGGCGAGCGCCGCCGCGTGCGCGATGGCCGGGTTGAGCCCGCGGTTCGGCTCGTCCGCGGCGACCAGAAGCCGGCCGGCCCGCTGCTCACCGGTGGTGCGTCCGGCGCCGCCGCCACCGCCGCCGCTGCCGCTGCCGGCGCCGGCGGCCGGGCGGGCCACCGTGAGCGCGGCGAGGGCGTCCCGGGCCACCCGGTCGTCGGTCACGACGATGACCGCGCCCACGACGTCGCTGCCGGCGTCGAGGGCGGCCGAGGCGGTGTCGAGCGCCATCGCGAGCGCCAGCGCGCCGCGGTCCGGATGGTCGAGCCGGGACTTCGCGGCGGTGAGCGGCTTCAGCGGGACCAGCACGACCCAGGGCGGGGTGGTCTCGGCGGACTGCACAGGGCCGACGATAGGACATCCGCGTGCCCGTGGGCGCCGCCGTGGACGTCCCGGCGGAGGTTCCAGACGGGGTCGTGTCCCGCCACGGCGGGACGAACTCGACAGTCTTCCCGGCACTGAGCAAGACTTCGCGTTCATGAGAAGCCCGTGGCGGGGAGGGCCCGCGGTCGCGTTCGCCGCGGCCGTGATCCGGCCGCTGTCGCGTCTGCTGACCCGTCGACGCTGGTCCGGGCAGGAGAACATCCCCCGCTCGGGGGGCGTCATCCTGGTCGCGAACCACCTGTCGACAGTGGATCCACCCCTGCTCGCGCACTATGTGTACGCCGCGGGGCGAACCCCGCGGTTCATGGCGAGGAGCGATCTGTGGGAGGTTCCGATCCTGCGTCACGTGCTGGCCGGTGCCGGCCAGATTCCGGTGCACCGCCGGGATCCCAGCGCGCAGCACGCGCTGCGTGACGCGATCGCCGCGTTGCGGGCCGGGCGGGCCCTGGTCATCTACCCGGAGGGCGGCATCACCACCGACCCGGACTACTGGCCGGTCCGGGCCCGGACCGGGGTGGCGAGGCTGGCGCTGGCCACCGGCGCGCCGGTCATCCCGGTGGCCCAGTGGGGCGCGCAGCGGATCTGGGGGCGGGACCGTCGGCTGCGCCTGACCGGGCGCCCCGAGATCCGGGTCCAGGCCGGCCGGCCTGTCGACCTGGACGAGTTCGCCGAGCGGTCCAGGGCGCTGGCCCACGCTTTGGCCGGTGCCGGTGCCGGTGCCGGTGCCGGTGCTGGGGCTGGGGCTGGTGTCGGTGCCGGTGATGCGATCGATGGGGGTGGGGCAGGGGAGGGGCGCGAGGCCGCCGCCCTGGGCGCGCTGCTGCGTGAGGTGACCGACGCGGTGATGGCCGGCCTGGTCGCGGAGGTGGAGCGGGTGCGGGAGGAGTCGGTGCCGCGGCGGCCTCCCGCCCACGGGTCGGCCGGCCCGGCGGTGCCCGCCCAGCCGGACCCTCCGTCGTCAGCGGGCGCCCGATGAGACGCGCGGCGGTCCTCACCGCGGGCTCCTGGGGAACGGTCTTCGCCAAGGTGCTGGCCGATGCCGGCGCCCGCGTTACTCTCGTCGCCCGGGACACCGAGATCGCGGACTCGATCAACGACCGTCACGTCAACCCCCGGTACCTGGCCGACATCCGGCTGCCCGACCTGGTGCGCGCCACGGTCCACCCGGAGGCGGCGCTGCCCGACGCCGACCTGGTGGTGCTCGCCGTGCCGTCGCACGCGCTGCGGGGGCGGCTGGCGGCCTGGGCGCCCCTGGTGGCGCCGGACGCCGTCTACGTCAGCCTGATGAAGGGGATGGAGGTCGGCACCAACTGCCGGATGAGCGAGGTGATCGCCCAGGTTGCCGGCGTCGGGCCGGAACGCGTGGCGGTCGTCAGCGGCCCGAACCTGGCCCGGGAGATCGCGGTGGAGGATCCCGCGGCCACGGTGGTCGCCAGCACCTCGCCGGCGACCGCCCACCGGGTGCAGGCCGCGTGCTGGACGCCCTACCTGCGTCCTTACACCAATGTCGACGTGGTCGGCTGCGAGCTCGGCGGGGCGGTGAAGAACGTGATCGCGCTGGCCGCCGGGATGCTGGAGGGGATGGGTTTCGGAACCAACAGCCAGGCCTCGCTGATCACCCGCGGGCTGGCCGAGACCATGCGGCTGGGGGTCGCGCTCGGCGCCGATCCCATGACCTTCGCCGGCCTCGCCGGCCTTGGTGATCTTGTTGCCACCTGCGGGTCGTCACTGTCGCGGAACCGGACCTTCGGCGAGCGGCTCGGCCGGGGAATGACCCTGGCGCAGGTGCTCGCGCAGCAGCGGCAGGTCGCGGAGGGGGTGCGGTCGTGCCGCCCGCTGCTCGCCCTGGCGGGCAGCCTCGGGGTGGCCATGCCGATCACCCGCCAGGTCGAGCGCGTGCTGTACGAGGGCCTGCCGCCGCTGGAGGCCGTCAAGGATCTGATGAGCCGCGAGCCCGGGCCCGAGTACCGCCCGCGCTGAGCCGCGCGGGCCCGCCCTGCCCCTGCCCCCTGGGCGCTGTGGGCGGCCCCGCGGCGTGGGCGGTGGGTTCAGCCGTTCGCGGTGGCCGCGGGCGCGACGTCCGCCGGCCGCGTCTCGATGAGCGCGCCGACCGAGCGGAGCTTGCCGACCGGATCCTCGTAGCCGCGTTCCAGGAAGCGGGTCCCCCGGATCAGGCTGGTGCCCTCGGCCACGAGCGCGGCCATCACATAGGCGAAGCCGGCCCGCAGGTCGGGGATCTCCAGGTCGATGCCGCGCAGCGGCGTGGGCCCGCTGACGACGGCCGAGTGCTCGAAGTCCCGGGAAGCGAACCGGCAGGCCTTCCCGCCGAGGCAGATCGTCGACAGGGCGATGTCGGCGCCCATCTCGTTGAGCTGGCGGGTGTAGCCGAAGCGGTCCTCGTAGATCGTCTCGTGGATCACCGAAACGCCTCTGGCCTGTGTGAGCAGCACGGTGAGCGGCTGCTGCCAGTCGGTCATGTACCCCGGGTGGACGTCGGTCTGCACGTGGGTGGCGGTGAGCTCGCGTGCCCGGCGGAAGGTCAGGCCGTGCGGGCTGACCTCGAACTCCCCGCCGAGCCGGCGCAGGTGGTTCAGGAAGGTGGCCACATGCTCCTGACGGGCCCCGACGACGTCGACCCGGCCGTTCGTGGCGACCGCGGCGGCGGCGAAGGAGGCGACCTCGATGCGGTCCGGGATCGCCGTGTGGGAGGCCCCGCGCAGGGCTTCCACACCCTGCACGACGATCGTGCGGTCGACCTCGACGTCGACCAGCGCGCCCATCTGCTGCAGGAACAGGATGAGATCGATGATCTCGGGCTCCACCGCGGCGTTGGAGATCACCGTGGTCCCCTTCGCGCGCACCGCGGCGAGCAGCAGGTTCTCGGTGGCGCCGACACTCGGGAACGGGAGTGTCACATGTGCCCCGTGCAGGCCGAGCGTCTTCACCTCGACCGAGCGCAGCTGTTCGGTGATCTCCGCGCCCATGGCGCGCAGCCCGCGCAGATGGAAGTCGACCGGCCGCTTGCCGATCCGGCACCCGCCGGGCAGCGGGACCACGGCCTCGCCCACCCGGTGCAACAGCGGGCCCATCATCAGGATCGGAATGCGGTTGACGCCGGAATACGCCTCCGCGAGCGAGGCGTCGACGATCTGTGGCGTCGTCACCCGCACCGTGTGCGCGTCGAGCCACTCGACCTGGGTGCCAAGCTCGGCGAGCATCCCGAGGACGACGTCGACCTCGACGATCCGCGGGACCCGGCTGAGCGTGCATGGTTCGGCCGTGAGCAGGGTCGCGACCAGGAGCTTCGTGACCGAGTTCTTCGCTCCGGAGACCTCGACCGAACCGGTGAGCGGAGCGCCACCGACGATCGTGTACCAGTGCTCGTCCGAACCCGCGGGAGTGATCATAGCGGAACCGGGTTCGCTCACGGACTGCCTCCACGGCGGTGGGTCGGGTGCGCCAGGACTTTGAGGTGCGCCACATCTCGTGGTGCGTCGGGGCACGCTGTGCATGATGTCCATGCCGGGCCGGGGAGATTCAATCAGACGGCCCGAACGGCGCCGCGGGGCCCACAGGCGTGTGCCGGGCTGGACCGTTCGTCGAACGTGTGTTCGACTGTCAGGGTGTGGGAACGTGGCGCTGCTCCACCTTCGCGCGGCCCGGTTCGGGCGCGGGTCGCTGCTCGGCAGAGCCTTCTGTGTCGGCGGAGCCTTCTGTGTCGGTGGAGCCTTCGGTGCCGGTGGAGTTCCGCTCGCTGTTCGAACCCCGCCCGCTCTTCGGGTCCATCCCACTGGCGGAGCCACCCCGGGCCAGGTACGCGTGGTCCACCGGCCCGATCCCGGCGCCCAGGGGGAATCCCGCGGCGAGCGCGCCGGTCACGTAGGTCTTGGCCGCCCTGACGGCGTCCGGGACACCGGCCCCGCGTGCCAGGTGCGCCGCGATCGCCGAGGCGAGGGTGCAGCCCGTCCCGTGCGTGTGGCGGCTCGGCAGCCGAGGAGAGCGTAGCTCGTAGTCGGTCGAACCGTCTGTGAGCAGGTCGACAGCGTCGCCCGGCAGGTGGCCGCCCTTGACCAGCACCCACTGCGGNCCGAGTGCGAGGAGTGCCTCGGCGGCCCGGTGCATGCCCGTCTCGTCGGCGACGTCCACGCCGGTGAGCAGGCGCACCTCGTCCAGGTTGGGGGTGACGATGGTGGCGCGGGGCAGAAGCATGGAACGCAGCAGGTCCACCGCGTCCACGGCCAGCAGCGGGTTCCCGTGTTTGGAGACCCCGACCGGGTCGACGACGACCGGCGCGGCCAGCGTCGGCAGCTCCCGCGCGACGGTCTCGACGAGGGCGGCGGACGAGAGCATCCCGGTCTTGACCGCGTCCACGCCGATGTCGTCCGCGACGGCTCGGATCTGCGCCCGGACGGCATCCGGAGGGAGGTCCCAGACGCCGTGCACGCCGACGGAGTTCTGTGCGGNGACCGACACAACAGCGCTCATGCCGTGAACGCCGAGTGCCAGCATCGTCTTCAGGTCCGCCTGGATGCCGGCGCCGCCGCCGGAGTCGGATCCGGCGATGGTCAGCACCCGAGGCGGGGCGGGCGGTACTGCTGGGGTCATGCGTGGGGATCCTCACAGTGAGGGCCGGAGTGGGAGCGGGTGGCCGGAAACGGCCGACTTCACCACCGGTGGAGCGCGGTTCCTCCGTGCCAGTCGGGCGATCAGAGCAAATTCCTCGCCTCAGACCCTCTCATCCGGCCCGTTTGCCTGTTACCTTCTGTCAGCCCGTGTCTGCTCGGCGGGCTGTCGACGTCCGACGAGGGAGCGTCTGTGGTACACGCGTATATCCTTATCCAGACTGAGGTCGGCAAGTCGGCATCGGTGGCCAAGGAGATCGAGCAGATCCCGGGAGTCACCCAGGCCGAGGACGTGACAGGCCCTTACGACGTCATCGTGCGCGCACAGGCGTCGAGTGTCGATGATCTCGGGAAGCTCGTGATGTCACGGGTCCAGGCGGTGGACGGCATCACCAGAACGCTCACCTGTCCCGTGGTCCATTTCTGAGGCGGGCCTTTACGGTCCGTCACCACACCGGCCTCCGGGGCGCGTGGGGTGAAGGGAAATGGATGACCGGGAAGGTGCGGCTCCCGCCGCTCCGCCTGCGCCTGGCCGGCCTTGCCGGCATCACGGCGGGCCTGGTCTCCTCCTGCGGAGGGTCGGGCCCGGTGACAATCACCGGCGTACCCACCCCCACCGGAGGAGACCAGACCGCCTGCGCCGCGTTCGTGGCCGCGCTGCCTGACTCGCTGGGCGAGGGCCTGGACCGCCGCGACGTGAGCCCGCCGGTGGCCACCGCTGCCGCCTTCGGGTCGGCGCCGGCCGTCGTCACCTGTGGGGCGTCGGGCGTCGGGGCCGCCTACCAGCGGACTTCGGTGCTCTCCGAGATCGACGACGTCGGCTGGTTCACCGAGGACCTCGGTGACCTGATGCGGTACTCGACACCGACCCGGTCGCCGCAGGTGGTCCTGACTCTTCCGGCTGACCGGCAGGCGTTCGAGGTGCTGGTGGCGCTGGGTCCCGCCGTACGCGCGCACACCAGGCCCACCGTGGGCTGACCGGGCGGGTGCGAGATCACTCCTTCGGTGCTCAGCTTCGGTGCTCAGCGCAGGCCGGCGCCGTCGCGCAGGGCCAGCTGGACCAGCCGGTCCGCGAGGGAGCCGTAGTCGAGGCCGGTGGCTGCCCACATCCGCGGGAACATCGACGTCGGGGTGAACCCCGGCATGGTGTTGACCTCGTTGAGGACGATGTCGCCTGTNGGCGTGACGAACATGTCCACCCGGGCGAGCCCGGCGCAGTCGAGGGCCTCGAACGCCGCGGTTGCCGCGGCGCGAACCCGTTCGGTGAGCTCCGCGGGCAGCTCCGCGGGGATGCTGAAGCGCGCGCCGTCGGAGACGTACTTCGTCTCGAAGTCGTAGAAGCCCGCCGACGAGGTGACCGTGATCTCGGCCGGCACGCTCGCCTCCGGCCCCGAGCCGTCGAGGCTGTCCAGCACGCCGCACTCGATCTCGCGGCCGACGATCGCCGACTCGACGAGCACCTTGGGGTCGCTGGATCGGGCGGTCTTGAGTGCGGTGTCGAGATCGGCCCAGGCGTCCACCCGGCTGATGCCGATGCTGGAGCCACCCCGAGCGGGCTTGACGAAGACCGGCAGCCCCAGCCGTTCACGCTCACGCTCGGAGAGCGTCCCGCCCGGCGGCACCACCGCGTACGGCCCGACCGGCAGCCCGCTCGCGGCCAGGATGCGCTTCATGTGCTGCTTGTCCATGGCCGACGCGCTGGCGAACACCCCGGAGCCGACATAGGGCAGACCGCACATCTCCAGCAGGCCCTGAATGGTGCCGTCCTCGCCGAAGGGGCCGTGCAGAAGCGGGAAGACCACATCGATCGGCCCGAGGTCGCGAAGGGCCCCCGAGGGCTCGCGGAGGAGCAGCCGGGCCGACGTCGGATCCGCCGGGAGCGTGACCTCGAGACCGGCCGCCGCGTCGACCGCGGGCAGCTCGGCGCCGGACCCCGCCAGCACGGCGCTGTCCTCGGGCACGACGACCCAGCGGCCGTCGGTGTCGATGCCCACCGGAATCACGTCGTAACGGGACCGGTCCAGGGCCCGCAGGACTCCACCGGCCGACACGCACGAGATGGCGTGCTCGGTACTACGCCCGCCGAACAGGAGGACGAGCCGAACCCTGCGACTGGAGGCTCCCATGCCGGGACAGTAGCCGATGAGGACCAGGCCGGACCGAAGGGCCCCGCGCGAGCCGGCGTGCGCCGGTCAGGCAGGCGGCAAGTGGTGCGGAGCCGCCCGCGATCGGGTCAGCCGCGGGTGACCTTGCCCGCCTTCAGGCACGAGGTGCAGACGTTGAGGCGCTTGGGGGTCCGGCCGACAATCGCCCGAACGGTCTGGATGTTGGGGTNCCAGCGACGGCGGGTGCGCCGGTGGGAGTGGGAGACCGACATGCCGAAGCCCGGCCCCTTGCCGCAGACGTCACACACCGAAGACACGAGAACACTCCGTCAATCACGATTGGTCAAACACAATGCCGATGTCGGCACGATGCCGCTGGCAGCCGATGCCAATGGCAGTCGATGCCAATGGCAGTCGATGCCAATGGCAGTCGATGCCACTGGCAGTCGATGCCACTGGCAGCCGATGCCAATGGCAGTCGATGCCGCTCACAGCTGATGCCGCTCACAGCCGACCGCTCTAGCCTGTAGTCGACTGCGAGGTTACCCTAGCCGCGCCCGTCCGGTCCGGTCCGGCCCGTGCGGGTGGGGCCGGCGGTCCGCCAGGCGGTTCGTACCCCGGTGACCGGTCGGCGGCCGAGAGTGTCGGCGGCGCGGTGCAATATCGAGGTGTGCTCGACCTCGACACGCCGCTGAAGAGCGCGCTGGGTGCGCCCAACGCCGCCCTGCTGGCCGACGACCTGGAGCTTGCGACGGTCGGCGACCTGCTCAACCACCTGCCACGGCGCTATCACGAGCGCGGTGAGCTCACCGACCTGGACGAGCTTGTGGTCGGCGAGATCGCCACGGTCCAGGCGCGGGTGACGAGGGTGGTGAAACACAAGGCGCGGCCCGACTGGAACGGCGGCGGGCGTCGCCGCGGCGGTGGCCGGACGGAGATCACCGTCACCGACGGCCGCGGTGAGCTGTCCCTGGTCTTCTTCAACCAGCAGTGGCGGGCCAAGGCGCTCGCGCCGGGGGTGACCGCGCTGTTCGCCGGCAAGGTCGCCGAGTTCCGCGGGCGCCGCCAGCTCATCCATCCCGAGGTCCACCTGCTCGACGGGCCTGATCAGGACGAGCCCGCCGTGTCCGCCGTGTCCGCCGAGCCGGGCGGGGCTGGCCTGGTCCCGGGGGGCGAAGGGGCCGGGTGCGCGGTGGGAGCTGCGGGCACCGTCGGCGGTGCGAACGCCGCGGCCCCGACCCCGGCCGCGGCGTCGCCGGCGCTGGAGTTCGCCGGCGCGCTCGTCCCGATCTACCCCGCCACCGCGAAACTGACCAGCTGGACGATCGCCCGCTGCCTGCGGCTGGTGCTCGACTCACTCGGCGACCTCGACGAGCCGCTGCCGGCCTCCGTGCGGGCCCGGCACCACCTCGTGGGGCTGCGGCGAGCCTACGAACTCATCCACCGGCCGTCCTCGCGGGCCGACGTGGCCATCGCCCGGACCAGGCTCAAATGGGACGAGGCACTCGTCGTCCAGGTGGCGCTGGCCCGTCGGCGGCGCCNGGCGGAGCTCGTCGCCACCGAGCCACGACCGGGCCGCACCGGCGGGCTGCTCAGCGCGTTCGACGCGGCGCTGCCTTTCGACCTCACCGACGGGCAGCTCGCGGTGGGTGCGACCATCGCGGCCGAGATGGCCAAGCCCTTTCCCATGCACCGGCTCCTGCAGGGGGAGGTCGGCTCCGGCAAGACGGTGGTCGCGGTGCGGGCCATGCTCACCGCGGTGGACTCGGGGGGCCAGGCGGCCCTGCTGGCCCCCACCGAGACCCTCGCTGCCCAGCACCACCGGAGCCTGCTGGGCCTGCTCGGCGACCGCGCCCGGGCCGGGGAGCTCGGGGTGGACGGCCCGGCCACCCGGGTCGCGCTGCTGACCGGTTCGACACCCGCCCGGGCGCGGCGGGAGATCCTCGCCGGGATCGCCGACGGCAGCGTGGGGCTGGTCGTGGGCACCCACGCGCTGCTGGGCGCCGACGTGGCCTTCCACGACCTCGCACTGGTCGTGGTCGACGAGCAGCACAGGTTCGGGGTGGAGCAGCGGGACGAGCTGCGCTCCCGGGGCCGGCGCCCGCCGCATCTGCTGGTCATGACGGCGACGCCGATCCCGCGGACCGTCGCGATGACGGTCTTCGGTGACCTTGAGGTCTCCGTGCTCAACCAGCTCCCGGCCGGCCGCTCGCCGATCTCCACCTTTGTCGTCCCCGCGGTGAACACGGCGTTCATGGCGCGGATGTGGGGCCGGCTGCGGGAGGAGGTCGCCGCCGGGCACCAGGCCTACGTGGTGTGTCCCCGGGTCGGCGAGGGCACCGGCCCGGAGGATGCGACCGCTCCGTCCGCGGGGGTGGGAGCGGGGGATGCGGGGGACGCCTCGCGGGAGGGCGAGCGGGTCGGCGCGACCGTCACCGAGACGCTGCCGCGGCTGGTGGCGGGCGAGCTTGCCGGCCTGCGGGTCGAGGGCCTGCACGGCCGGATGCCCGCGGCGGTCCGGGAGGACGTGATGACCCGCTTCGCCGCGGGCGAGGTGGACGTCCTCGTCGCCACCACGGTGATCGAGGTCGGGGTGGACGTCCCGAACGCCACCGTGATGATCGTGCTGGACTCGGACTGGTTCGGTGTCTCCCAGCTGCACCAGCTTCGCGGCCGGGTGGGGCGCGGCCGCGCGCCGGGGGTCTGTCTGCTGCAGACCTGTGTCGATGCGACCGCCCCGGCCGCCGAGCGGCTGCGCGCCGTCGCCTCCACCACGGACGGTGCCCAGCTGGCCCTGCTCGACCTGGCCCAGCGCAGGGAGGGGGACGTCCTGGGTGCGGCCCAGTCCGGCGGTCGCCGTTCCCTGCGGCTGCTGGAACTGCTGCGGGACGAGGACCTGATCCTCGGCGCGCGCGCGGAGGCCACGGACATCGTCGCCGAGGATCCCGAGCTCAACACGCTGCCGGCGCTGCGCCGGCGGCTCGCGGATGCCCTCGACGAGGCCAGCGCCGCCTTCCTGGAGAAGGGCTGACCCGGCTGTGACACGCATCGTGGGCGGCAGTGCCGGTGGGCGACGACTGGTGGTGCCTCCGGGGGGGACCACCCGGCCGACCTCGGACCGGACGANGGAAGGCCTGTTCAACACCCTCGGAACGCTGGTCGATCTCGACGGTGCCCGGATGGCGGACCTGTACGCCGGGTCGGGCGCGGTGGGGCTGGAGGCCCTGTCCCGCGGGGCGGCGCACGTCCTGCTGGTCGACCGGGACGCGGCTGCCGTCCGGGTCCTGCATCGCAATGTCGAGGCGCTCGGGCTGCCGGGCGCGCAGGTGGTGCGCTCCCCGGTCGTCCGGGTGGTGGAGTCGCCGCCGGCCGATCCCTATGACGTGGTCTTCCTGGATCCGCCCTATGCCCTGCCCGATGCCGAGCTGGGCAGCGTGCTCGACCGGCTGGCCAGCGGCGGATGGGTGACGGTGGGTGGTGTCTGCGTCGTCGAGCGGGCCGCTCGGGGTGGGCCTGTGACCTGGCCTGATGGATTTGTGGCGCTCCGTGAGCGCAGGTACGGAGAGGGGGTCCTCTGGTACGGTAGTCGATCATGAGGAGGGCAGTCTGTCCCGGATCGTTCGACCCCATCACCAATGGTCACCTCGACATCATCGTGAGAGCCAGCCGGCTCTTTGACGAGGTCGTCGTCGCCGTTCTGATCAACAAGTCGAAGGCCAACCTGTTCACGGTTGACGAGCGGATAGACCTCATCCGGGAGGCGGTGCGCAGTCACCCCGCCGCCCCGGCGAACGTCGTCGTCGACTCGTCGCATGGCCTGCTGGTCGACTTCTGCCGCGTGCGGGGGATTCAGTCCATCGTCAAGGGGCTGCGCGCGGTGAGCGACTTCGACTACGAGCTTCAGATGGCGCAGATGAACCATTCCCTCGCCGGGGTGGAGACGTTGTTCATGAGCACCAACCCGCAGTACGCGTTCCTCTCGTCGAGTCTGGTCAAGGAGGTGGCCCGCTACGGCGGTGAGGTCTCCGGGCTGGTGCCTGACGTGGTGCTCAAGGGCCTGCGGGACCGTTCCGGCTCGTAGCGGCGCGCGGTGCGGGGGCCCCGGGTTCGGATGCGTGGCGTCACCGCCGCGCCGGCGCAACCGGAATTCGGACATCTGGGATGACGCGGTCCGTCCGCGTGCGATAACGGAGTGTCGTTATCGGGTGCCCCGTCTGCCGGTCGTAACCTACCGGGCATGGATGATCTCGTTGAGCGCCTCGATCTGATCATTTCCTTGGTCGAGGGTGCGCGGGCGATGCCGCTGACGGCGTCCTGCGTGCTCAACCGGGCCGAGATGCTCGAGGCGCTGGAGGATCTGCGGGCGCGGCTGCCCGAGCGGCTCGCGGATGCCGACCGGATTCTGGCGGACAGCGAGGCGATCATCGATGACGCACATCGTCGGGCGGCCTCGATCGTCGCCGACGGCCGGCGGGAGAGCGTCCGGCTGGCCTCCGGCAGCGCCGTGGTGGTCCAGGCGGAGTCGGACGCGGCGGCGATCACGGCTGCCGCGCGGCAGGCGGCCGAGGACATGCGCCGGCAGATCGACTCCTACGTCGACGGGAAGCTGGCCGGCTTCGAGGAGCTCCTCGACCGCACGCTGACCTCGGTGACCAGGGGGCGGGAACGGCTCGCCTCGCGATCGGCGGCGAGCGGCGCCGGCGGGGCCAGCGCGGTCGGTCCCGCCGGTCCGGTCGGTCCGGTCGGTTCGGCGGGGGCCTTCCAGTCCGGTCCCGCGCCCGTGACCGTCGGCGAGGCCGAGCTGTACATGAGCGGTGACGTGGGCGATCACGTGGGCGCCGGACCCCTGGGCGGTGCCCGGATGTCGCCGGGTGGGATCGACGACACCCTCGCGTCCCCCGGTGAGCGCTGGGCCGGCGTCCCGGCCGCGCGCGGTGGCCTGACGGGTCATGTCCGACTGACTTCCGGGGTCGGAGCACCGATCGGATAAGCTGGTTGTCCGTGCCCCACGACGTGGGCACGCACTTCCGACCGGATCCGGGCTGACCATGCCGGGTCCGGGCCGGCCGGCGGAGGCGCCGGCGGGTCCCACCGGCTTCCACCGGTGGTCGGGAGGATCAGGGCGGTTGATCTCCGGGTCGGTACGACCGGTGTCCCGGCTCCCTGGTCAGCCCCGCAACGACCGCGACGTGAGAACATCTGCTGTGACCGCCATGACCACACAACGAGCCCGTCGGCGCGCCCCCAAGGGTCCCTATGTGCTCGACACCCGGGAGCTCGGCCGGAGGCCGGGTTCACTTCGTCGTGTCGAGACCACGATCGTCCAGCCCTCGGACTTCGGTACCGAGATGCTGCGTGTGCCCGCCGGCGCCGCTGTCGTCCTCGATCTACGGCTCGAGTCGGTCATGGAGGGCGTCCTGGTGAGCGGTGTCGTGACCGTGCCGCTTGCCGGGGAGTGCGGCCGCTGTCTGGAAGAGGTCACCGACACGGCGTCCGTCGAGATCAGAGAGCTGTTCTACTACCCCGACCGGGTTGTCGGGGGCGACGACGAGGATGACACCGGCATCCTCGTCGATGATCATGCTGACATCGAGCCGGTCGTGCGGGACGCGGTGGTGCTGAGCCTTCCGCTGTCACCCGTCTGCCGGCCGGACTGCGCAGGTCTCTGCGTCGACTGCGGCGCTCGTCTCGACGAGGTCGGCCCAGACCATTCCCACACCCGGCAGGACCCGAGATGGGCGGCGCTGTCCGGCCTCGTCGAGGATCCCGCCACCACCGAGAACAAGGAGAAGGACTAGTGGCCGTCCCGAAGCGGCGCACCTCGCGCAGCAACACCCGGTCTCGTCGCGCGCAGTGGAAGGCCAAGGTGCCGACGCTGTCGAAGTGCTCCCGTGGGCACGTCATCCGCCCGCACACCATGTGCCCGACCTGCGGCCGCTACAACGACCGCCAGGTGCTCGACGTCTGACCACGGTGTGGTGCGCATCGCTGTCGATCTGATCGGGGAGGGCGTCGCGCCGCCNGACGGCCTCCTCGACGAACTGGCCGCGGCACTCGGCAGTGATCCGCGGGTGGCCCTGACCGTGGTGGCGCCCACGGCGGTGGTCGAGCCCGGAATCACCGCACGAGGCCTGCTCGCCGGTGGCCGCGTCCAGTTGGTGAACGCGTCGCGCGGAATCGAGGCGGGGGCCGAGGCCCTGCGTGAGGTGCGGGCGCGGCGGGACAGTGGCGTGCGAGTCGCGGCCCGGCTGGTCCGGGACGGACGGGCCGACGCGATGGTGTCGGTCGCGCCGTCGGAGGCCGTCCTCGCCGCGGCGCGGTTCACCTTCGGCCTGCTGCCCGGCGCGACCCGGGCCGCGGCGATGGTCCGGCTCGGTACCGCGGAATCGCCGATGATTTTGTGTGACGCCGGCGGTTCGGTCGACGTGACCGCGGACGAGTTCGCTCAGTTCGCCCTGGCGGGCGCCGCCTTCGCGCGGGTCCGCCACGGAGTCGACCGCCCGCGGGTTGCACTGCTGTCGGCGCGGCCGGCACTGCTCGACCCGCTACGCCGCTCGGCCGCGGACCTGCTGGCCTCACTCGGGCTGAACTTCGTCGGCCCGGTGACCGCCGACCTGCTGACCACCGGGGCGGGCGCCGATGTCGTCGTCACCGACGGGTTCACCGGCGATGTCGTGCTCTCCGCACTGCGGCCGTATGTCGGACAGTCGCGGAGTGGGACGACACCGGCTGAGCGCCGGGTGGACAGTCCGGAAGATCAGGGGGGAATGACCGTGCTGGGAGTGGACGGGGTGGCCGTCCAGGTGGGANGGCCGTCCGCGGCCCTCCAGGGACGGCCGGGCGCGTTGCCGGCGGCCGTCGGCGCGGCGGCCGGCGCGGTGCGCGCGGGTCTCGCCGGATCGGTTCGTGAGGCCATGGCGACGCTGGTCGGGCGTCGCCGGGAGCTGGCGGGGCTGTCCTGATGAGCCGGGGGCAGTCGGTTCCGCCGCCGCGGGATGGGCTGGTCGACGCTCTCCAGGTCAACGTCGATCCCGATCTGCTCGACCGCGCGCTGACCCACCGGTCGTACGCGTATGAGAACGGCGGTCTGCCCACCAACGAACGGCTGGAGTTCCTCGGCGACGCCGTGCTCGGACTGATCGTGACCGCGGCGCTGTTCCGCCGTCACCCGGATCTTCCTGAGGGTCAGCTCGCCAAGCAGCGTGCCTCGGTGGTCAACATGCGCGCGCTCGCCGAGGTAGCCCGGCGTATCGGCCCGGCCGGCATCGGTCCTTACCTGTTGCTCGGGCGGGGCGAGGAGGCGACGGGCGGGCGCGACAAGCCCANCATCCTCGCCGACACGCTGGAGGCGGTGATCGGAGCGGTCTACCTCTCCAACAGTCTCGACGTGGCCTCCGGTTTCGTCCATCGGCTGTTCGATCCGCTCCTGGACGAGGCTGCCGGCCGCGGCGCGGGGCTGGACTGGAAGACCTCGTTGCAGGAGCAGACGGCGCTGCTCGGGCTCGGCCCGCCCGACTACGCGGTCACCGAAGCCGGTCCGGATCACGCCAAGCGGTTCACGGCGTTCGCGCGGGTCGCGGGTGAGGTGCTGGGCGAGGGCGAGGGCGGCAGCAAGAAGGAAGCCGAGCAGCGGGCCGCCGCGACGGCCTTCGCCATGCTGGAGAAGCGCGCCGCCGAGGCGGCCGGGGGCGACCCGTCGACCGGCNGGCCGGAGCAGGCCGCGGCGGGCGGCGCGGTGGCCGGTCTCGCCGTCGGCGACTCCGCCGCGGGGGCGGGCGGCGCCCGATGAAGCGAGCTGCCTCGTGACCGGCGTGCTGACCCACCTTGCCTGAACTGCCCGAGGTCGAGGTCGTCCGGCGGGGGCTGGAACGCGGTGTCGTCGGTCGCACGATCTCCAGTGTCGAGGTGCGTCATCCGCGGGCGGTCCGCCGCCACGACGCCGGTGCCGATGACTTCGCCGCGGCGCTGGCCGGGCGGGCGGTGCTGACCTCGCGCCGGCGGGGGAAGTACCTGTGGCTCGGCCTCTCCCGGCCCGAACCGGGCACCGGGAGCGCACGAACCGGCGAGACCGGCGAGACCGGCGAAAAGTGCGCGGCGGGTGGTGCCGGGGAGGCGCTGCTCGGCCATCTCGGCATGAGCGGGCAGCTCCTGGTGGTCCCTCGGGACAGCCCCGACCAGACGCATCTGCGGGTCCGGTTCCGGTTCACCGATGAAGGGCGCGAGCTGCGCTTCGTCGACCAGCGGACGTTCGGTGGCCTGGCTGTGGTCCCCGGGGCGGATCTGCCACTGCCGATCGCGCACATCGCGCCCGATCCGCTCGCCGCCGAGTTCGACGACGAACGCTTCGTCGGCGCCCTTCGCCGGCGCCGCACCGGTCTCAAACGCGCACTGCTCGACCAGAGGTTGATCAGCGGCGTGGGCAACATCTACGCGGATGAGGCACTCTGGGCCGCCCGGCTGCACTACGCGCGTCCCACCGAGACGGTTTCGCGCCCCGAGGCGCTCCGGCTGCTGGCGGCCGTCCGCACGGTGATGACCGCCGCGCTGGCAGCCGGAGGAACCTCCTTCGACCGGCTGTATGTCTCCACCGAGGGGGTCAGCGGACTGTTCGAACGGTCCTTGCAGGTATACGGACGCGGGGGGTTGGAGTGCTCCCGCTGTGCCGCGGCCATCCGCCGGGACGCGTTCATGAACCGCTCCAGCTTCACCTGCCCGGTGTGCCAGCCGCAGCCACGCCGGGCACGGTGGTAGTATTCGAACGTACGTTCGATCCGCGGGCTTGTGTGATCTGCGGGTCGTGTCATCCACGATCCTGTTGATCGAGGATCGTGTGGTCTATCCGCTTCAGCCTCGTCCATGGCCGTGACCGGGAGCTGACGACAGGTCGTGCCCGGTTCGGCGAGGCCTCAGGACGGTGTCCTCATCTGGTATCCAGTCCGGAGGAGGACCGTGGACGGAGGCGCCATGAATCCCGACGCTCTGCTCGGCCGCGTGCGCAAGCTGCTGGCGATGGCGGAGGCCGAGGGCCTGCCGGAAGCGGCCCGGGAGAACTACAACGCCAAGGCCGCGGAGCTGATCGCCCAGTACGGGATCGACCGGGCTCTGATCGAGGACGCCGCTCCGGCGGGTGCCGTCGCCGGAGATGTCGTGATGGGAATCGACGCGCCCTACGCACGGGACAAGATCTCGTTGCTGGCCAGTGTGGCGGACCCGCTGGGGTGCCGCCTGGTGCACCGGACGATGCCGGCCCCGGCCGGTGCCGGCACGGCGACGGTGCACACCGCGCACCTGTTCGGGATGGCTGGGGACATCGAGCGCGTCCAGATGCTGTACACGTCGCTGCTCGTCCAGCAGGCGCACGGGCTGGCCGCGGCCAGCCCACCGGTCTGGGAGGATCCGCGGGCCTTCCGAAGGTCCTGGATGGCGGGCTTCTCGGTCGCCGTGCGGGACAGGCTCGCGCTCGCGGAGGAGACCGCCCGGCGAAGGGCCGAGAGCGCGGGCCGGGCCGCCGGGGTCGGTGCGGCAGGCGAGCGGCGGTCCGTGGCGGTGGTGCTGGCCGGCCGCGAGGGTCTCGTCGAGGCGCATCTCGCCAGGGTCTACCCGCGGCTGCGCGCGACCCGGGCGCGGCAGCTCTCCGGCTCCGGTGGCCGAGACGGCTACCAGGCTGGTCAGCGGGCGGATCTGGGGGAGGGTCGGCGGATGCCGGGCCGGCAGCGAGCGCGGCGAGAGATCGGCTGACCCCGCTGCGGGTTCGCTGGCATCGGCCGCCCGCGCGACGCTGTCAGGAACGCATGAGACCGGTCGGAACGCATCCAGCGAGGACCCCGACCAGGCACACCGGGCGGGAACGGGCCTGCGGCCGCGGAAGCGAGAAGCGGCCGCTCACGTGCCTGGAGCGACCGCCGGTTGGAACGGATGGTCGGCGTGACTGCGGCGGTCACGCCGACTCGGACCCCACCTACAACTTGCCGCCGGGAAGGTTGGGTACTGCTGTCTGGGTCGGGCGCTCGCCGCGGGGCGGCGCGTAACCCGGGCCGATGACTTCCTCGGACGGTACCGGGGCCGGTGTCACGGTGCGGACGCCCTCGGTGCTGGCGTGCGGAACCGGGATGACCCCGCCGTCCTGCTCGAAGTTCTGCCCACAGCCGGAAAGGAGGAGTGCGGTTCCCATCGAACACACCGCGGCCACGCACGCCAGCGACCGGCGCCGACCTGATCGCCCAGGCGTGCGCACATGGTCACCAGTGGTGGTGCAGTTCGACGGCGTCCCCTGCCCCGGCACCGTGCGAACGGTGGCCTCGGTGCCCCTGTTGAGCTGCGCGCTCTCGATGTACATGGTGTCCACAATGGCTAGTACCCTACCGCTCCGATGAACGAGATTCGCGCGACGAAGGACGCCTGCGACCGGGACGTGGTCCGCCTCACCGCCCGGGTCGAAGGTCTGGTTCAGGGTGTCGGGTTCCGTGACTATGTCCGTACCAAGGGCCGTCGTCTCGGTCTCGTCGGGTCTGCCACGAATTTGCCGGACGGTGCGGTTGCGGTGATCGCCGAGGGTCCCAGGGGCGACTGCGAGGCGCTGCTCGAGCTACTCGTCACCGGGCACACCCCAGGGCGTACGGATCGCGTCGATCATGTGTGGAGTGAGCCGAGGGGTGGATTGGCTGGGTTCCTTCGGCGCTGACGCGCAGACGTGTCGATTGAACTGGCGGGCAATCCGCGGCGTCGTGAGCACGAACAGAGTCGAACTTCACAGAGAAGGCCGCGTTGACGTAAGTGTGCTTTTGCTCAACGAGACCATGCGATCACAGCACCGGAAGTCGATCACCGGTGTCCCCGGTCGCCGCGGGGGGAGCCGGTTTCCCTGTGTCGTCGGCATGATCGTGGCTGGTGGGAGGCCCGATCGTGGCGAGGTGACAGCCGCGGAACAAGTACACGTGTCGAACACGCCACATGCAGAGGGTGGACGAACCCGCCGCATCTGGTCCCGGGTGACGTGTCCCGCCGGCCGTGCCGCGGTTTGGATATTCTGATGTTCGGCGGACCGGGCCTGAGCC
>NZ_LRTK01000066.1 GCF_001636565.1 Frankia sp. EI5c | reverse complement strand
GACATCGCACCCGCGATCGAGCGGGCCTTCGCCAGCGGCCGGACCGCCGTCGTCCACGTGGTGGTCGACCCGAAGGCGAACTCCGAGGAGATGCCGAACTACGACGAGTTCCGCACCTGGTACGCCGAAGGAATGCAGTGATCTGACGCGACCTGACGACCGGCCTGACGGCCTGACGGCCTGCCCGGGTCGGACCGGGCAGGCGCCGGCCCGGCCCGGGCTCGCCGTGGTGGACGAGCCCGGGCCGGTGCGCTACTGGATCGGCTCGTCGCCCAGCAGGGTGGTGCGGCGCATGGTGCGCGGCCTGGTCCGGTCGAACTCGCAGGCCCGGTGCACCAGGCCCCGGTTGTCCCAGATCGCCATGTCGCCGACCGACCAGGTGTGCCGCAGCACCCGGTCCGGTGTGGTGGCCCGGCGCTCCAGGTCGTCGAGCAGCGCCCGGCCCTCGTCGCGGTCCATCCCGACGACGTGGGACGTCGTCGACCCGAACACGAGCGAGCGCCGGCCGGAGCGCTGCTCCCACACCAGCGGGTGCTCCCGCGCCGGCCGGGCCGCCCACTGCGCCAGCTGCTCGGCGGTGGGGTTCGGGTAGCTGTGCCGCTGCACCGCCTCGAAGGTGTGGATGACCCGCAGCTTGGCGTAGCGCTGCTTCTCCTCGGCGGTAAGGCCCTCGTAGGCGGTGTAGGTGCTGGCGAACTCCGTCTCGCCGCCCTGGCTGGCGACCACATGGGCGCTCAGCACGCCCGCCTTCGGCGGCGGCCCACCGTCCAGGCAGCCGTCGAGGTGCCAGCGGTCGTTGCTGCGGAAGTACTCCGCGTTCGGATTGCCGGGATCAAAACTGATCTCCATCACCTCCGGCGGGTCGTACCGGGGAAACGTCGCCAGCCGGCCCAGCTTCCGGCAGAAGGCCACCTGCGCGCGGTCGTCGACGTGCAGCTCGCGGAACAGCAGCACGCCGTGCTCCTCGAGTGCCTTCGTGCAGGCCGCCGGCAGGTCCTCGTCGTGCAACAGCCGGTCGACGTCGACGTCNAGGACCTCCACGCCGACGTGCTCGCTCAGTTTCCGCATGGCGATCGCAGCCATCCGTCGCTCCTTTCGGTAGTTGTTCCGCAGTTCCGCTCATTGCCCTCAGATGCGCCGGGCGGGCGGCACCTCGTTGTGGATGCGCGGCCAGCGGAACATGCCGCTGGTCGCCTGCTGCCCGCCGTTGATCACCAGGGTCTCCCCGGAGACCCACGACGCCTCCGCCGAGCAGAGGTAGAGCGCGGCCGCCGCCACGTCGTCGACCTCGCCCACGCGGTTGAGCGGGTAGAACGACGCCATGGCGGCCCGGTCCTCGTCGGTGGTCAGCCGGTCCGCGATGAGTGGCGTGTCGATCGGCCCGGGGGCGATCGCGTTGACCCTGATCCCGTGCGTGCCGAACTCCATCGCCAGGGTCGCGGTGAAGTGGTTGACGGCGGCCTTCATCGCCCCGTAGAGCACGGCGCCGGGGGAGACGAACTGCCCGCCCACCGACGTGATGTTGAGGATGGCGCCCGGCAGCCCGAGGCGGACCATCGACTCCGCCGCGCGGATCGAGGTGAACAGCGCCGACCGCACATGCAGCGCGGAGACATGCTCGAAGTCGGCCTCGGTGAGCTCGAAGGTGTCCCGTTCGAGCCGGCCGGTGTCGCCGGCCGAGTTGACCAGGACGTCGATCCGCCCGAGCACGCCGAGGGCGCGTGCCACCAGGTCGTCGGCGGCCCTGGGGGCGGTCAGGTCGACGGNCAGCGCCCAGGCGTCGCGGCCGAGCGCCTGGATCTCCTGCACCACGCCGGCCAGCTGTTCGAGGCTGCGGGCGGCGACCGCGACGTCCGCGCCGGCCCGCGCGTAGGCCAGCGCGATGCCGCGCCCGATCCCCCGCCCGCCTCCGACGACAAGTACCTGACGACCGGCGTAGGAGAACACGAGGAACCTCCGACATTCGTTGTTCCGCCCGCGCGGCGGTCAGCCGGCGGCGGCCGTCCCGGCCGCCGTGGAGCTGCCACACCAACGCACTGATCGGCCCGCCTGTCGACATCGAAGACCGTATCGTGGATATTGACACCACGATGCGGCATCGTCCAGGGGTGAGCTGGCTGGTCCGACCCGCCATGGGCGGGGGAGCGACCGGCGGGCGGCCTCGGTGCCGGTGCCGGTGCTGGTGCCGGTGCCGGTGCCGCGAAAGGAGACGTGATCGGCGGGATGACGCACTACCCAGCGCTGTTCGAGCCCGGGCGGCTCGGGCCCCGTGAGGCCGTCAACCGGGTCTGGATGACGGCGCACGCCACCGAGTTCACGACCGACCACACCTACGCCGACGCGCACGCCGCCTACTACGGCGAACGGGCGCGCCAGGGCGTAGCGGTCATCACGATGGAGGCGACGTCGGTGCATCCGACGAGCCAGCCGCGGACGGGTGTCGTCCTGGCCTACGACCCCTCCGTGGTCGACAGCTACCGGAAGGTCGCCGCCGCGGTCCAGCCGCACGGCACGCTGCTGTTCGCCCAGCTGTGGCACCGGGGCCGCGAGACCGACAGCGTGGTGAGCCGGCGCCCGGTGTGGGCCCCGAGCCCGGTGCCGTGCACGGTCTACCGCGAGATCCCGCACGAGGTCACGGTCGCCGAGATCGACGAACTGGTGGACGGCTACGAGCGGTCGGCGAAGCTGGCGGTCGCCGGCGGCCTCGACGGCGTCGAGATCCACGGCCTCGCGCACGGCTACCTGCTCGGCCAGTTCCTCTCGCCGGCGACCAACCACCGCACCGACGCCTACGGCGGCTCCGCCGAGAACCGCTTCCGCATCGTGCGGCGCATCATCGAGCGGGTGCGCGCGGCCGTACCGGCCAGCATGGTCGTCGGCATCCGCGTCAACGGCGACGACGGCGACTTCGAGGACGCGCTGCGCAACCCCGACTGGGTGGAGATCGCCCGCCGGATCGCCGCCACCGGCGCGGTGGACTACGTCTCCGTCTCGCAGGGCACCTACCTCGACCGGATGCTCATCTACGGCGCCACGCCCAAGCCGGCCGGCTACGAGATCGCGGCGACCTCGAGCATCAAGGCCGCCGTGGGGCAGCTGCCGGTCGTGGTCGTCGGGCGCATCACGACACCCGATATGGCCGAGGCCGTGCTGCGCGACGGTCACGCCGACTTCGTGGGCATGGCCCGGCAGCTGATCGCCGACCCGGGCTGGGTGACCAAGGCCGCCCAGGGGCGTCCCAACGACATCCGGCCCTGTGTGGGTGCCAACCACTGCATCGCGTCCATCGCGCGCACGGCGTTGGCCTGCATCCACAACCCCGCCGTCGGCCGGGAGGCGGAGTTCGCCGCGCCCCTGGCAGGGAAGGGGGCGGGACAGGCGGGGCCGGGGCCGGGGGCGGCTTCGCGATCGCTGACGGTGGCCGTCGTCGGGGCGGGCCCGGCCGGGCTGCGAGCGGCCCTGACCGCCGCCGAGCTGGGGCACGAGGTGACGGTGTTCGAGCGCGGCACCGAGACCGGCGGCCAGGTGCGCTGGATGAGCCTGGCCGAGCCGTACCGGGAGTGGCTCGGCATCACCGACTGGCTGACCGAGCAGCTGCGCGGGCGCGGTGTCACCCTCCGGCTCGGCCACGAGGCGACGATCGACGACCTCGCCGGGCAGTACGACTCCTACATCGTGGCGACCGGGTCGACGCCGCGTCGCGACGGGTGGACCGCACTGCGGCCATCCCGGTGGGCGCCTGGCGCGCCGAGCGTGCCAGGTGCCGACCAGTGGAACGTGCACACGCTCGCCGAGGTGCTCGGCGAGCGGGTCGCCCTGCCGAGCTCGGTGCTCATCGTCGACGACATCGGGGACCGCCGGGCGCTGGTCGCGGCCGAGTACCTGGCCGGCGAACGCCGGGTGGTGGAGATCGTCACCAGGCTCACGCACGTCGGGGTCGGTCTCACCGACAGCCACGACCTGCCGAGCGTCACCACCCGGCTGCGCCGGCGGGGGGTGCGGCTGTCCGCCGGCCTCGAACTCGTCGCGATCGAGGAGGACCGCGTCACGCTCGCCGACGTCTACAACGACGAGCGGCAGGTCCGGGAACCGGTCGACGCGGTGGTGCTGGTCACCGGGCAGCGAGCGGAGGACGCGCTGCTGCGGCGCCTCGGTGAACTCGAACCGAACGTCGTCGGGGTGGGCGACTGCGTGGCACCGCGCCGTATCTTCGACGCCGTCTGGGAAGGAGATCTCGCGGCGCGTTCCCTGTCGGTGCGCGCCTCGTCGGCTCGCTCCGTCCAGACTGCCCGGTCCGTCCAGACTGCCCGGTCCGTCCAGACGGCGGAGGCCGAGCAGGACCTGACAGCTCAGGAGAAGACACGTGTCTGGTGACCCGCTGGGATACCGAGCCAAGTTCGGTGTCGTGACACCGTCGGTCAACACGGTGGTGCAACCTGAGTACGACGCGATGCGCCCCGCCGGCGTGACCAACCACATCGCGCGCATCCACATCCCGGAGAAGCCCATCGACGGCGACGCCGGGTTCCAGGAACTCGTGCACGCCATCGACCGCGGCCTGGACGACGCCGTGGAGCGGGTGCTGTCCTGCGAGCCGACCTGCGTCCTGATGGGCGTGTCGATCGAGGCGGTCTACCAGGGCGGGGTCGCGGCCGCCCGGGCGATCGAGCGGCGGCTCGCCGCCAGGTTCGGCGAGCTGACGCTGATCCACGCGGCGGACGCGCTGCCGGCGGCGCTGCGCGCGCTGGGGGTGGACGACGGCCCGGTGTCACTCGTGACGCCCTACATGCCGGATGCCGACGCGCACCTGAAAGGCTTCGTGGAGGAACTCGGCTACGGGTACCAGCAGGCGATCCATCTCGAAGCCCCGACGCCACTGCAGATCTCGCACATACCCGAAGCGGTCGTGCGCCGGGCGCTCACCGAGCTCGCCGGCGGCCGGCCGCGGGCGATCGTCCAGTTCGGTGCCAACCTGTCGGTCGCCCGGCTGGCCGGGGAAGCCGAGCGGTGGCTGGAACTTCCGGTCGTCGCCGTCAACACCGCCACGTACTGGCACGCCCTGCGGCGGCACGGCATCCTCGACCGGCGCGAGGGCTTCGGTTCGCTGCTCCTCCAACACTGACCCAAGCGAACACTGACCCAAGCGAACACCGACCTACTCGAACACTGGTAGACGTGCGCGACAGACATCCGTGAAAGGGGGGGCCGGCTTGGAACGCGAGGCTGACGCCGTCCAGGTGCTGCACCGGCAGGCGCTGATCCTTGACTGCTTCTCGGGGGGCCGGCCGCGGTTGCGGGCCGCCGATGTCCGGGCGGCGACCGGGCTGCCGACCACGACCGTCGCGCGCATCCTGCGCTCGCTCGTCCAGGAGAACCTGCTCCAGCGCACCGGCGACCACTACTCCATCGGGCTGCGGGTGATGGCCTGGTCGGCGGCCGCGACCGCCGGTTCCGACCTGATCGAGGCGGCCAAGCCCGTCGTCACCGAGCTGCGGGACCGCACCGGCGAATCGAGCATCGTCTACGTCCGGCAGGGCGGCACCCGGGTCGCCGTGCTCATCAGCCACTCCGAGCAGTCGATCATCTACCAGGGCAAGATCGGCCAGATCCAGCCGCTCAACGCGGGCGGCGCTGGAAAGATCTTCATGGCGTACGAGCCGGAGGCGCTGGCGGCGGCGCTGGACGCGGGGCTGCCCGCGTACACGGAGAACACGATCACCGCGCGTGATCGGCTCGAAGCCGATCTCGAGGTTGTGCGCCGCCGAGGGTGGGCGTACTCGCCCGAGGAGCGCGAACGAGGACTCAGCTCGATGGCCGCGCCGCTGACCGACGCCCGCGGCGCCCTCGTCGGTGCGCTGGCGATCGGTGCCCCCGCGTTCCGGCTGTCCCTGGAGACGGCAGTCCACCACGCCCCGGCGCTGACCGAATGCGCCAAGGCGATCTCCCAGCAGCTCCTCTGACCGCGCGCGCCGAGACGGCAAGAACAGGAGCCACGACGACATGCCCACGTCCACAAGTGCGAAGCCGTCCGACCGGTCGGACGGGGGCGGCCCGCTCGCCGGCGTCCGGGTACTGGAGCTCGGCCAGCTCATCGCCGGTCCGTTCTGCGGGCAGCTGCTCGGTGACTACGGCGCCGAGGTGATCAAGATCGAGGACCCGGCGGCGGGTGACCCGATGCGGCGCTGGGGTTACACCGACGGCAGCGGCGAGCCCGTCCACTGGTCGGTGCTGGCCCGCAACAAACGGTCGATCGGCTGTGACCTGCGCAGCCCCGAGGGCCAGGAACTGGTGCGCCGGCTGGCCGCGACCGCCGATGTGCTCGTCGAGAACTTCCGCCCCGGCACGATGGAGCGCTGGGGTCTCGGCTACGAGCAGCTCGCCGCCGTGAACCCCGGCCTGATCATGGTCAGGGTCACCGGTTTCGGCCAGGACGGCCCGTACTCCAGCCGCGCCGGCTACGGGTCGATCGGCGAGGCGATGGGCGGCCTGCGCCACCTGATGGGGGAGGCCGACCGGCCGCCGAGCCGGGCCGGGCTGTCGATCGGCGACAGCCTGGCCGGCACGCTCGGCGCGCTGGGGGCCCTCGCCGCGCTGGTCGAGCGTGGCCGCAGCGGGCGGGGCCAGGTCGTCGACTGTGCACTGTACGAGGCCGTGCTGGCGATGAGCGAGTCGCTGGTGAGCGATTACGCCGCCTTCGGCCACGTCCGGGAACGGACGGGCTCGGTGCTGCCGGGCGTCGCGCCGTCCAACGTGTACCCGACCGCCGACGGCGCCGAAGTGCTCATCGCCGCCAACCAGGACACCGTGTTCCGCCGGCTGGCGGCCGCGATGGGACGCCCGGAGCTGGCCGACGACCCGCGGTACGCCACGCACGGCGCCCGCGGCGAGCGGCAGCGGGAACTCGACCAGCTCGTCGCCGACTGGACCAGCCGGCTGACCCACCAGGAGCTCGAACGCCGGTGCCTGGCCAACTCGGTCCCCGTCGGCCTGGTCTACCGGGCGCCGGAGATGATCGATGACCCGCACTTCCAGGCCAGGCAGTCGGTCGTCGAGGTCGATGTGAACGGCTCGAAGCTGCCCATGCAGACCGTCGTCCCGCGCTTCGGCCGCACGCCGGCGCGAGTCAGGTGGGCCGGTCCGCCGCTCGGCGACGCCACCGACCAGCTGCTCGCCGAGCTCGACCTCGCCGACGCCGAGATCGCCGACCTTCGCAGCCGTGGGGTGGTCAGATGAGCACGAACGCGCCGCGACCCGCGGCGAAGCCGCGGCCTATGGCGAAGCCGCAGCCCAGCGTGCGGGTGGTGGAGGTCGGTCTGCGCGACGGCCTGCAGTCGGTGGAACGGGACGTCCCGACCGAGGCGAAGGTCGAGCTGGTCCACCTGATGGTCGAGGCCGGCGTGCGGGACATCGAGGTCGCCTCGTTCGCGCACCCGCGGGTGCTGCCGCAGCTGGCCGACGCCGAGGCGGTGCTCGCCGCCGTGCCGCGCGGCGGCGGGGTGCGGTACCGGGCGCTGGTGCCGAACCTGCGGGGGGCCCACCGGGCCGCGCAGTGCGACCTCGACGTCGTCGTCGCGCTCGTCTGCTGCGACGAGCAGGTCAGCCGGCTGAACCAGGGCAGGTCGGTCGCCGAGGTGCTCGCCGAACTGCCCGCGATCGGTGAACTCGCCCGGGACGGCGGCGGCGAACTGGTCGTCGGGATCGCGATGTCGTATTTCACGCCGTGCGTCGGCGTCACCGACCNCGCCCTCCGGCTGGAAATGGTGCAGCGCGCCGTCGATGCCGGGGCGACCGGGGTCTATTTCGCCGACACCGTCGGGATGGCGAACCCGGTGCAGGTGGCCGAGTCGCTGGAAAGCGTCAGCGGGCGGTTTCCGGGCCTGGAGATCGGGTTGCATCTCCACGCGCGCAACGGCTTCGCACTCGCCAACGTGCTCGCCGCCCTCCAGGTCGGTGTCGACTGGCTTGAGTCGGCGTTCTGCGGCATCGGCGGCGACTTGTGGTTCCCCGGTGAGCCCGACGTCCTCGGGAACCTGCCCACCGAGGACCTCCTCGCCTTCACCGCCGCGATCGGGGTGGCGACCACGGTGGACGCCCAGCTCTATACCCGGGTGTCGGAGCTGGCCCGGCAGGTGACCGGCCGGGAGCCGCTCGACCACTACACCCGCGGCGGGTCGGCGGCCGGCATGGTGGATACCTCGTGGCCCGAAATCCTGCGCACGTTCGACGGCGTCACCACGACCCGGGGCCAGAACCCGGCCCCGGGTCGCGCGGCGGTCAGTCGCTGACGATGCGGTAGGTGGAGACGGCGGTCCGGCGCATCGTGCCGGGATCGACGTCGAGGACGAGGTTCTCCCCGTTCAGGCCGAACATGGACAGCCGGATCCGCCCGCCGCCGTCGACCGCGAACGCACGGAGCGCGTCGGCCTTCGCCACCTGGCGACCCAGCTTCTCGCCGGGTAGAAACCTCGGAACCTCGCGTGCGCCGGAGGGGTAGGCGGACAGCACGGAGTCCACGACCTTGATCTCGCGAGGCCCGTGAGTGCCGTCAGGCCGGAACTCGTAGCTGTCGAAGACGAGGCCGGGGTGGCGTGGGTCGGCGGCGGCGACGCCCGCTATCTGACGCGGGGCGACGAGCTGCCCGTCTGGCAGCACGACTCCCACGACCTTCGCGTTCACGGCTACCGCGCGGTCGGGGTGAGCGAGCGAGAACTCGATCGCGTCCAGCCGTTCGAGCGTGTTCCAGATCGGTTTGGCCAGCAGGCTGCGCTGCCTGGCCTGCTGCGGTGCGGAGAGCTGGTCCAGCCGGGCCTTCCACTGGATCCGCTGCCGGGCGAGCAGGCGCTCGCCCGCCGCCCGGCGCAGCAGGAGCGTGCCGCGGTCGAGCTGAGGCAGCGCTCGCCAGACTGGATGGCGAGCGGCGGGCAGCACCGGGTACTGGACCACCGGCCGGCCGCCGGGGCGAACGGCGCCGTCGGTGAAGGCCGGGCCCCGGGTGGGCGGGGGCGGCGGGACGTCCCCGGAACGAACCGGGTGTGCTGGTCGAGGCGGGGTCGGTGATGGTGGGGGCGGAGGTGTCGGGGGCGGAGGTGTCGGGGGCGGAGGTGGTGGGGGCGGCGTCGGCGGTCCGGTTGGCCTGCGGGCGGGTGGCGGAGTGTGCGTCCCGGTCCGCGGGCGGCTTCCGCCGCCGCGCCGGGTGGGCGCTCCCTTCGGCCCCAGACCGGCGGTGGTGACGGTCGCGACGAGGGCGGCGGCCGCACGGGCCGCCTCGCGGCCGGCCTCGCGCGCGAGCTCGACGCTCTCCCGGATATGCCCGGCCTGGCTGGCCCGCAGCGCGGCGCCGGCGATCTCGTTCGCCTGCCACCCATGCTCGAGGACGCCGACCATCGGGTTGAGGGTGGAGTTGACCGCCTCCCAGAACGATTCCCCCTGCGCGAGGTGCTCACTGAGCTGACGGATCAGATCGAGCGTCGCGCGGATCGCCGCGCCCTGCGGGTCGAGCAGCGTGTCGGCCTGGCCGGCCGCGGCGTGGGTCAGCGTCGACAGTCCTTCGGCGAGTATCCCCTGCAGATATGCCTCGCCCAGCGTGGCGGGCCGGCTCCGTGCGAGGACCTGGTCGACCTGCTCGTCCAGAACTGTGGCCAGTGCGTCCAGCGGGGCTACCCGAAGCAGCGGCACCGCCGCCGGCCAACCGAGGGGGGCCGTCGCCGGCGGGCTCAGCCGGGCCCGTTCCCGCAGCGACAACCACTCGTCGACGACCGTGTCGAGCAGCGGCAGCAGGCTGTCGGTGGCATCTGGACCGTGATCGGTGGCAGTGTCCGCCGAGCCGTCCTCGATGTCGTCGTCGCCTGCCGGGATCGGCGCCGGTGCCGAGCGAACCGCGATCGGGGGCCCGGCCCGCGGGATCGTCGGGGTCTCGGAACCAGGTGCCGTTCCCGGCTCGGCCAGGACATCGTCGTAGCCCGATCGGGCGGCTGTGCCCGCGTCGACGGGCACAGCCGCCGCGACGCCCACGGCCTCGGCGACGGCGGTGGCGGTGGCCGTGCCCGCCGCCCCGCGCCGGGCGACAGCGGCGGTGACGGGAGTCGTGCCGGTGTGACCAACCGGCAGTTCGGTGTGGACCACCCCCGTATAGCCCGCTGACGAGGAGTAACCGGCGGTGACGTCCGAGTAGGTGATGGCTGTGTATCCGGCCTGAGTCGTCATCGGTCTGTGCTCGGTTCGGTTTCGGGCTGGGTGATCAGTGCGAGATGTTGTTTGTCGTCGCGAGCGGCACGATCTCGATGTCGGGCTGATCGCCGAGGGTCTTCTCCCAGACGGTCGCCTTCTGGTCGGCGTCCGCGGCGTCCACGAGTTCGAGCGCCTTCGCCGTCCGGCGGGTCTCGGTCTCCCGCCATATGATGTCGGCCTCGCGTGCCCGCAGGTCCAGGGCCTGAAGGGCGGCGGCGTAGGGATCCAGGGCGTCAGCCCGACCGAGCAGTGCCTCGATGATGACGCTGTCGGTGCGGAGCACCACCGAGGTCTTGCTGGTGACGACGCCGTCGACCTTCCGCGGTTCGCCGGCCTGGCCGAGCGGCTCTCGCTTGATCCTCCAGACGACGTCCTTCGCTAGCGGATCGCCCTGGTGAGCCAGCGATCCGTCGCTGTCGATCTCCGCGTCCTTCCAGTCGGTGAGCACTCGGTTCGCCCCGGAACGCCATTCCAGCATCGTGATCGCGTTCCCGGTGTGGTCGAGGCACTGCGCGACAGTCGCCAGGATCTTCCGCCCGACCTCCGCGCGCCGGCTTTCGACGAGGTGCTTGTCGAGCAGGTCCCGGATCCCGGCGAGTTCGACGATCTCGGCCGAACCGGTCTTCCCGTTGAAGAAGGCGAGCTGGACCGAACGGAGCACGGTCACCACCTCGTAGGTCTGGTTCAGCTCCCGGAAAACGAAATTGAGCACGCGGCGCAGGTTGGTGTTCGTGATCTCCCGGGTGGTCGAGTTCTCCTCACCGGTGGTGGTGGTGACGGCCGCCGTCGAGCTGACCGCCTGCCGGCGCGCGCTGTTCACCTGGCTCGCGTGTTCCGATGCCGATCGGCTGACACTGGCGGCGAAGCTCTGCCGGGCCTCCTGATGATTCGCCGCGAAACCGGCCTCAAGGGACGCCTTGGCGCTGACGAACCCGAGTGAGCCGGAGGCCGAGGCCTTGGTGTTGACCGACACCGCCCAGCCGCCCTGGTCCTGGAACGCCGAGCTGGTCTCCTTCTCGAGCTGCGAGCTGAAACGCTCCTGGGCGGCGGTGTCGGAGGAATCGAACACCGAGGTGCTGTCCTGCCGGTCGGTGGTCGACTCCCGCCAGGTGCGGATGGCGATCGTGGTCCGCTCGCCTGGCAGGAGGCTGAAGGTGTTGATCGTGCGTCCCAGCCCGTAGTCACCGAGAAAGGCGCTCACCTGGTAGGTCTCTACCAGCGCGAGCGTCGGCCGCGGCCCGGCGGACGCGTCGACGGGGATCAGCCGGGTGCTGTTCCCCAGGCCGGGTGCTGGAACGTCGATCGTCATGAGTTTGCCGGTGGTCGCGAGGTCGACCTGCTTCTTGACCATCCGGTCGAGGTAGGCGTCCAGGATCGGTGCGGGCGTCACCGACAGGGCGGCTGAGGATGCCAGCTCCGACGCCGCCAGAGCCGCCGGTGCCGGCGCCGGCTGCGGCGGCCCAGGTAGCACCGGCGAAACTCCGACGGCTGGCTGGCTCCCGAACGACCCGGTGGACGAGGCCGGGCGCGGCGGGCCGCCGTCAACGGTCAACCTGGCGGCGGTCAGCGGGCTCGGCACGAGACCCGGTATCACCAGCCGCTCGTAGTAGGCCCGGAGCCGCTCGGCGGACACCGCCACCACATTCCCGGCCGACAGCTGGACGACGCCGAGCTCGGCCAGTGACTCGCCCGGCTTCTTTGCTGTCTCGACGAAATGGTCCGCCGGCAGGTCCAGCGGCACGATCCGTTGAAAGGAGTACTCACCCGGCAGCGGAATGTCGTATCGGATCCGCGCCGCGGCGTTCCGCGCGTCATCGCCGAATGCGGCCAGGTCGGCGGCGTCCACGGGGTCTGAACTCAGCGGCATGTGCGGGTTCCTTCGGTGAGATCGTTGTCGGCCCGGGTAGTCGGCCCGCCGGAATCGGTCCGCGTCGGGCCGCGCATCCGGGCCCAAGTCTGGATGACNGCGGCCACGCTGCCATCGGGTGTTTCCCCACCGCTGCCGCGCATCGTCGTGTAGCGTTGCCGGCGGGGATTCGGGATATCCCTCGAAACGGTCTTTCCGGATAGTCGCCCCGCTTGCGGGGGCGCACTGGGAAAGAGCTGGTCAGCGGTATCGGGCCACCATCACACCTGTATGAATGACTGATCGGCGCGCGGGGGAGCGGTGATCGTCGGCAGGGCACGGGAACGGAAGCTGCTCGACCGCCTGCTGCGGGCGCTGCCGACCGGCGGCGGTGCCCTGGTGATGTGGGGCGAGCCCGGGGTCGGTAAGACGAAACTGCTGCACTACGTGGGCAGCGCCGCGGGCAACATCGCGGGCGCTCGCGTGCTGCGGCTCCGTGGCGTCGAGTCTGAGATCGAGCTGCCCTTCGCCGGCCTGGCCGATCTCCTCCTGCCGCTGGCCGAGCACATCACCGCACTGCCCGCCGCGCAGCGGCAGGCGATCGAGGCCTGCCTGGCGCTGTCCGTCGCACCGGTTACCAGTCCCTACGCCGCCTGTGCCGCGGCGCTGAACGTCCTGGCCGCCGCGAGCGAATCGGGTCCGCTGGTCATCCTGGTCGACGACCTGCACTGGATCGATCCAGCCACCCGGCAGGTGCTCCTGTTCGTGGCCCGCCGGCTGGAGTCCGAGCGGATAGTCGTGATCATCACGACCCGGGCCCAGGAAGGCACCGGCACCGCCCAGCTGGTGCTGCCCTCGGTCGAGGTCACCGATCTGTCCCCCGCGCACTGTGCCGATCTGTTGCACACCCGCGGAATCGAGGTCAGCCCGCCGGTGCTGGAGCAGTTGATGCTCCGTGCCGGGGGGAACCCGTTGGCGTTGCTGGAGATGGCCGTGGCGCTGCGGGCCGCGCAGGCGCGGGGTGCCGAGCCGCTCGGGTTCTCGCTGCCGCTCGGTGACCAGCTCGAGCGGGCGTGGGCGAACCGACTGGACCACATACCGGAGGACTGCCGACAGGCACTCGTCCTGTTGGCGGCCTGCCGGTCGTCATCGACGAGTCTGCTCGCCGCCGCACTGGCCGTCGGTGGGCGCGCGCTGTCCGACCTGGATCCCGCGCTGCGGGCGGGTCTGGTGCGGGCGGACGAGGCGCGGGTCGAGTTCCGGCATCCGCTGGTGCGGACCTATCTGCTGCGGCACGCCGGCCCGGCGTCGCTGCGTGCGGTGAACCGCCTGCTGGCCGCTGCCTCCACCGGCGACCAGCGGACCTGGTATCTGGCCGGGGCGAGCGCCGACGTCGATGAGACGTTGGCGCTCGCCCTCGCGGAGATCGCGGACGGCTGCCGCCGCCGCGGCGCCTACGCGGAAGCTGCCCGGGCCCGGCGACGTGCCGCCGATCTCACTCCGGCCGCCGCGGAGCGCGCCCTGCGTCTGCGGGATGCCGCGATCGACGCACTGCTCGCCGGCCTTGTCCGGGAGGCGGACGCGTGCTCCGAGTCGGCGCTGCGGCTCACGGCCGATCCGGGGTTGCGTGCCGAGCTCACGGCCGTCCGTGGCCGGGTCCGCTCGATCAGCGGCGATCCGGCCGGCGCCGCCGACGACCTGGAGCAGGCCGCGGAGGCACTCGCGGCGAATGATCCCGCGACCGCCTCCGTCCTGCTCGCCGAAGCCGTCATCGCCGCGGCCCTCGACAATCGGAACGTCTGCGCGGCGCGGCTGGCGCTGCGGTGCCAGGATCTCGTCACCCGGTCGGGCCTCGATCCGCTGGCCGATCTGGTCACCGCCTGCATCGCCTTCGGCTTCGCCGCGGGCGGACAGCACGCCGCGGCCCGTGAGTACCTGCTGGGGCACCCCCCGCCGAGCGGCGCCGGCGACCGACTGCCGCTGGCGATCAGGGGGCGGACGCTCGCCCTGGTGCATGCCGATCAGGAGGCGGCCCGGGCGCTGTCAACCGTGATCGTGGACGCCCGGCGGTCCCACGCGCCGGCCCGGTTCGCGCACTGCCTGACCGCGAGGGCAGGCGTCGAGTTCCGGCGGGGGCGCTGGGCGGTCGCGTACGCCGACGCCACCGAGGGCCTGCGCTGGGCGGAGGAAATTCAGCAGATTCCCACGGTGGGTGACGCTCTTGCCTGCCTGGCGCTGCTCGACGCCGCCCGCGGCGAGCGAGAACGCGCCGAGCAGCGGGTGGCCCGGCTGCGCCGCCTCGCGGGGCGGATGCCGCTGGGATGGCTCGAGGTCCGGGCGGCCGGGATCCTCGGCTTCGCGGCGTTGTGCGCGGGTGAGTACGAAAGCGCCGCCGCCCACCTGATGCACGCCTGGTCGCACGACGTGGACCCGGACACGGCTGCCGACGGCGACCGGGTGCACGAGGCTCCCTACGCCGCGGACCTGGTCGAGGCCCTGCTCCGCAGCGGTCAGGCGGAGCAGGCCAAGTACGTGCTGGACTGGCTCGACGCCTGGGCGCGAAGATCCGGTCTGGCGGACGTCGCGGCTCTGGTGGCCCGCTGCTGTGGGCTGGCTGCCGACCGTGCCGAGGTGGCAGAGGCCGAGTTCGCCACCGCGCTGGCAGCGCACGCCCGGCATGGCGTGTCCTTCGAGCGGGCGCGCACCCTGCTCATGCTCGGCGAAACCCGCCTGCGGTTCCGGCAGCCGCGGGCGGCACGAGCCCCCCTGCGTGCGGCACTCGGGATCTTCAGCTCGCTCGGGGCGGCGCCCTGGGCGGCGCGGGCCACCGCCGCGCTGGCCACCGTGGGCGGCCGGCAGCCCCGTCCCGGCTGGTCTTCCGTGCTGGAGGACATCACGCCTCAGGAGCTGCAGGTGGCCCGCATGGTCGCGACCGGAATGAACAACCTGGAGGTCAGCGCCGCGCTCTATGTGTCCCGCAAGACCGTCGAGGCACACCTGACCCGGATCTACCGCAAACTCGGCGT
This sequence comes from Frankia sp. EI5c, assembly GCF_001636565.1. Lineage (GTDB taxonomy): Bacteria > Actinomycetota > Actinomycetes > Frankiales > Frankiaceae > Parafrankia. The sequence goes on along the minus strand of NZ_LRTK01000066.1, from coordinate 36,736 downwards.
GCGCTCGCGGACCGAGTTGACGAGGCTGCTGCTGACCGAAGGCGTCGACACCTGAGGTCGCCGCCGGCTCCCTCGGGAAATTCGCCGGCGACCCGCATGTGGTCGGAGGTGAGCCGCGACGGGCACCCGGCGGTGCCCGTCGCGGCGTGGCGTGGCGGTCAGAGCTGGGCGGGCTCGAGACCCAGGCGTATCGCCGGTTCGGCGAAGTGCTCCTCGTTCGGCTCGGTGGCGGGGGCCGCCCGGTGGCGGGGCACGAGCAGCGAGCAGAGCATGCCGGCGCCGGTCACCGCCGCGCCGACGGTCAGGGCGACATGCAGCCCGTCGGTGAACTCGACGGCGTTGGCGTAACCGCCGGCCGCGGCGAACACCGAGGCCAGTACCGCGATGCCGAACACCCCGCCGACCTCGCGGAAGGCGTTGTTGACGCCGGACGCCACCCCTTCGTACTCGGTGGGCACCGACCCCATGACCACGTTGGCGACCGGCACGAAGAACAGCGCCATACCGATACCGGAGATGAGGAAGGCGGGCACGAGCGCCAGGAAGGTGGTGTCGGGGGACAGCTCGACCCGAAGCCAGACCAGTCCGGCGGTCATCATCGCCAGGCCGGTGACCATCAGTGGGCGTCCGCCGATCCGGTCGGAGAGCGGGCCGGCGATCGGCGCCACGATCAGCGGCATGGCCGTCCAGGGAAGGGTGCGCAGGCCGGCACCCAGCGGCGTGTAGCCCATCACGTTCTGCAGGTACTGGGAGAGCAGGAAGATCGAGCCGAACATCCCGAAGGAGAAGAGGACCGAGACCGCGTTGACCGCCGCGAACCCCCTCCGGCGGAACAGGCTCACCGGCAGCATCGGCGCTTCCCGGCGCCGCTCCGACCGCATCTCCCAGGCGACGAAGGCGACCAGCGCGACCGCACCGACGATGATCGAACCCAGGACGCTGCCGCTGGTCCAGCCGTGGTCCTGGCCGCGGACCAGACCGAGGACGATCCCGAGCAGCCCCAGGCTGACCAGAACGGTGCCGGCGATGTCGAGCCGACTGGACGGACCGCGGCTCTCGGTGAGGCGGGTGAAGGCCAGCGGGATCGCGGCCAGGCCCAGCGGGACGTTCAGCCAGAAGATCCACTGCCAGGCGGCGCCCTGGGTGATGGCCCCGCCGACCAGCGGCCCGAGCGCGATGGCCAGGCCGGACACCCCGCCCCAGATACCGAGGGCGGCCCCACGCCGCTCGGCCGGGACCGCGGCCGAGAGCAGGGTCATCGACAGCGGCAGCACGATCGCCCCGCCCACACCCTGCACGGCTCGGGCGGCGATGAGCGTGCCGATGGTGGGTGCCAGCGCGGCCGCCGCGCTGGCCAGCGTGAAGATCGCCAGGCCGGCGGCGAAGACCCGGCGCCGGCCGAGCCGGTCGCCCAGTGTCGCGGCCGGCAGCAGCAGGACCGCGAAGGAGAGGGTGTAGGCGTTCACCGTCCATTCCAGCCCGGCGAGGCTGGCGCCGAGATCCTCGCGGATCGCTGGCAGCGCCATCGTGACCACCAGGTTGTCCAGGGAGGTCATGAAGGCGGCGAGGCAGGTGACGATGAAGGTCCAGGTGAGGCGGTTCCGGTCGGTGGTCATCGGCGTCCCTTCAAGGTAGTGACTGACCACTTCCATGTGCGATCAAAAAAAATCGTGTTGCTGCTCGAGGGGTGGAAGCTCAGTCGGCGGCTGCGCCGCCGGCGGTCTCGGTGTTCGAACACAGGGTGCCGTCGACCAAGGCCGCCTTGCTCGCCTGGATGCTTTGCTCGTCGCCCTTGCAGACGATCTGGGCCCAGCGCTCGTCCACGGCGGGCAGATCCATGGCCGCGGAGACGTTGCAGAGCATTCCCATGGCGAAGAACGCCCGCACGATGTCGGCATCCACGCCGGTGAGGCGCTCGACCGCGTACCAGAGGTCGCGGAACCCCCGCCGGGTCACGCTCCGGATCTCCGGATCGCCGCAGGCGGCGTAGGCCTGCATCTGCATCAGCAGGTAGCTGGGCTCGGCCAGCAGGTCGTTGTAGGCGTCGGCGATCGCGGCCAGTGCCTCCTGCCCGGATCGCTCGCCCGCCGCGGCATCGAAGGCGATGACCGTACGGGAGAAGGTCTCCTTCACGGCGGCCAGGAACAGGCCCTTCTTGGAGCCGAACAGCCGGAACAGGTAGGGCTGGGAGATTCCGGCGGCCGTCGCGATCGCCTCGGTCGACGTGCCCTCCAACCCGCTGCGGGCGAACTCCGACACGGCTGCCGCCAGCACTGACACACGGCGTTCCTCCGCTGTCTGCCTCGCACCGGTCGCAGCCACGTTCCGTAAGCTAGTGCTCAATCACTTCCTCGTCAAGGCAGGCCGTGATGTCGGCGCTGGGCCGAGATTTGCCGCCTCGGCAAATTTTCTTTGGGGCCCGCGCGGGCGTGGGCGAGAGTGGCGCCATGACTGATGACCTGGCGTCGGGATCGCGCACGGCAGAGGCTCTCCTGCCGGCAGACGGCTACCTCGGGGACCCCGCGGTGCGGGCGGAGTGGGACCGGCGGTACGCCGAACGGGAGCGGATGTGGAGCGGCCAGCCGAACGGCGCGCTCGTGGCCGAAGCCGCCGGGCTCAGGCCCGGGCGGGTGCTCGACGTCGGCTGCGGCGAGGGTGCGGACGCCATCTGGCTCGCGCGCGCCGGTTGGGACGTGACCGCGATCGAGGTCTCGGGTGTGGCGTTGGAACGGGCGGCCGGGCACGCGCGGGACGCCGGCGTCGCCGTCCGCTGGGTGCACGGCGGACTGGCCGAGGCGGGGCTCCCGCCGGGGTCCTTCGATCTGGTCTCCGCGCAGTACCCGGCCCTGCTGCGCACCCCCGACGCCGCGGCCGAGCGAGCGCTGCTGGCGGCGGTCGCGCCGGGCGGACTGCTGTTGCTCGTGCACCATGCGGGCATGGAGGACCGCGAGGTGCACGAGGGTGGCTTCGACCCCGCCGACTACGTGTGGCCCCGCATGGTCGCCGCGCTGCTCGACGACGCCTGGGAGGTGCAGGTCGACGAGCAGCGGCCACGTATCGCGCCCGACGGTGGCGCCGGTGCGCACCACGTCGACGACCTGGTGCTGTGCGCGCGCCGGCTGCGTTGAAAGTGCCCGGCGCGCGGCGCGGTCAGACTTCGTCCGGCTCGTCCGGCTCGTCCGGCTCGATCGGTTCGATGCCGAGCATGCGGGCCATCGGCCGCAGAGTGGCACAGATCCGGCCGTCGGGGACGCGCCATGGTCCGTTGTCGCCCTCGCAGTCATGGTCGTAGCCGTGTAGGTCGACGATCTCCCGCGCGTTGGCGCAGAGCGTGCGGACGGCCGCCGGGTTCCACCGGGCTATGTGCTCGGCGGTCGGGGGCGCGACCCCGGTCCGGCCGGCGACCTGGCGAGCGTTCCAGACCGACGCTCCTGGGACGGCCGACGCGGTCCGTTCGAGGTGATCGAGGCGGTCGAGGATCCGGGTGCGCAGGTCAGGCACGGCTGCGACCGGTGCCGGTAGGAACGCTCGCGTTCATCACGCGAATGATCGTGCCNCGGCCGACGGCGGCGGGGCGGGTGACAGGCACGTCGGTGGGGCGCGGCGCAGGCATCGGTGCCGGGGGCTCGGCGCCTCGCGGGGATGCGGAGGGGCGTGCGGTGCTCCGACCACACGGTCCTCCGACCACCAGTCCAACCACACGGTCTCAGTGCTCGGAGGGCGGGCGTCCCCGCCACCCGTACTCCAACAGGTCGAGCACATACCGGATCCGTTCCTCGTTGACCGGTACCGAGCCCGCTCGGAGCGCCGCGGCGAGCACTACCAGCAGGTCGATGATCTCGATGTCCGGGCGCGCCGCCCCTGTCGACTGGGCGCGGGTCAGCACCCGGCCCCCTGCCCGCAGCGCTGCCTCGGACCAGCAGTCGTAACCCTCGTCGACCGTCCACCCATGGCGGCGTCGCCGGGACAGCCCACCTATCTCAATGGCGTGCCGGAGCGCCCCGTCGAGCCACCCGTACAGCGCCTGCGTCGGGCCGCACACGGTGCTCGTCTCGTCCGCGAGTCGGCACAACGCGCGGATCTCGGCGTCGAAGGCGGCGTTGAGGAGCGCCTGACGATCGGAGAAGTGTCGGTACAGGGTCCCCGGGCCGACCTTCGCCTGCCGCGCCACCATGGCCAGCGGAGCTCCCGGCCCGAGCGCATCGAAGATGTCCCGCGCGGCCTCCACCAGCCGACTTTCGCTGTGCAGGGCGTCGGCCCGCCGGGCACGCGGGCGGTTGGGCGGCGCCTCCGTCACGCCCACCGGCTCCTCGGCGCGGCGGGCCATACGGCGGCAACCGGAAGCAGGTCCTCCCTGGTCGCGCTGCCGACCAGGGCGTTTCCCGCGGTCACTTTCGCCACACTGCTGTAGGGACCGCCGAGCGTTCCATGAACTGTCAGAGCTCCGCGGTACCAGGTCGCCGCCCGCTGGCCACCGGCCGCCGACATGGTGCCGGCGACCAGCCCGTTGTCGTTGATGTCCACGGGATCGAAGGCGGAGGCCGCCGGGCCGAGCTCGATCCGCTGGCCGTTGATCCAGAGGAATCCGCGGTTCTGCGTTCCCACGCTCCGCACCAGGACCTGGCCGTGGGAGGTGATGGCGAGCGCCTCACTGTTCTGGTCACCCGGCAGTACTCCGAGATCCGTCATGTGCCCGCGCTGCCAGAGAAAGGCGCGCAGCTGCCCGTCGGCGGTCAGGCTGTGCCCGACTACCTGACCGGCGTTGTTGATGGATACCGGGTAGCTCACCGGGCCGCCGAGCGTACCGAGGTCGTACATGCGGCGGTCCCACCACAGGGCCGCCCTGGTCGAACCATCCGGCCGCTGATGCGTGCCCACGGTCTGCCCGAGATCATTGACGGCGGCCGCGGAACTGTGGGAACCGGGAGTGCCCAGGTCCTTCATCGTCGCCCCGACCAGCTCGAACGCGTGGAATTCTCCCGCGGCTGTCGTGCTGGTGCCGACGATTTTCCCCGAGGTGTTCACCGCCGTGGCGGTACTGATACGGCCGCCGAGCGTGTCCGTCCCGCCCAGGAAGCCGAGCGGCTGCCAAACCCCGCGGAACCAGCGAAAGGCCTGCCGATCATAACGGCCGACGATGTCGCCCACGACCACGCCGCTGCTGTTGATTGCCGTCGGCATACTGTTGACGGGCAGGTGGCGAAGATGTCCGGCTTGCCAAAGAAAGCCGGCCACGCCATACGGGGAGGACTGCCAGAAACCGGCACAAAGCCCTGAACTGTTCCCGCAGACCACGGAGCCGGCCCAGGGCTGGGGGGCTGGTATCGGGATCGGCGTGGACTCTGCCCAGGCGGAGCCGGGCCTGGGCGCCGTGCTCGCCGTGTCGAGGAGGGAAGGCCCGCCCACGGAGCCCGCCGGCTGCGTGCCGGCGTCCGCGAAGGCCGGCCTGTTCGACGCGAAAAACGACGGCGCGGCCGCCGTCAGGAACGCCGCCTGCAGGACGAGGCGACGGTTTCTGTCCCGCATGTCTTCTTTTCCTCAGATTCTCTTCCGGACTTGACGAGTCCGTGTCCGACGGGAATTGCAGAAAGCGGCTCCCGGACTGCCGGGTAGCACGCAACGGCCAGCGTGCGGGAAACATCTGCCNGGCGGCCGTCATGGTTTGCTGGGGAGCGCTCTACGCGCGGCACGTCGAAGTCATCCGAAAAAAGTGGGAGATTCGGGTCGGGCTCGACCGCCGTCAACCGCTTGTCGGCGAAGGGCGCCGGGTTCCTCCGCCGAGCGGGACCTCGGCAGATCACCGCCTTCTGCTGGGCAGCCGATCCGGAGACAGGACGGCTGCCAAATACCTCGACTGAGTCCGGTTGATTACGTCGGCACGCTGAGGCTCGGCCCCCGTTCCCCTTTCTCTCCCGTGCCGGGACGGCTGACGAGGTCCTCAGTACGGGAGTTCGCTGGAAGCGGTCACAACGATTCGATGACCCGGTTGTGGTCGGGCCGCGAGCCGCGGCCCGCCGGGTTCAGGGGCGCCCAGCGGTGTGCCGGTTGACCAGGAAACCCCCGCGGCGCCTGGTTCTCGCCGGTCGACCACGAGACGGGAACATATTCATCTACTCTTGGGCGGGGAGGTGGAATCGTGCTGGCCCTGCCCACCGGCGGCAGCAGGCAGTGGCACTTTCGGAAGAGCCTGACGGCGCGCATGGACGTCGGCTTCAGGGCGGGGCGGGGCGGGGCGAGGCTGCCCGTCGAGGCGGGACCATAGCTGAACCGCGGCGTTCCTTCGAGCAAGCCGCCGGCTCGGCGGGTCATCCCGGAGAATAGCCCTCCGCTTGGTAACGCGACCACTCTGTCGGAGCCCTGGTTGAAGACCTGGCGGACTGGCTGCGCCGCACGAACTCCGGACCGTGCGGGACAGGCGCGCAGCAAAAACTGCTCAGGAGATGACCAGCCACTGGTAGCCATTTTTCGAGGGACTGCGAGGAAGGCGATCCCGGGGCTGCCGCCCCGCGCGACCGGAAGGTCGATACCAACGGCGGGAGCGCAAACTCGTCCGCCGGTGCGGGGTTGACCGATTACGGATGGGAGGCGATTGCTCATTGGTGCGAGTTTCGGGCGCACCCGTGATCCTGCTGTGGTCCTTGATGGCAGGCATCTCCTTCGGACGCTACCCTCGCGGTAGATCACTTCTCGATGTGTTGCTGGCTACTTATCGACCGTCGGGGGTGCGTCCTGAGCCATTGCGTCGTGGGCGGGCGGCGGCGAGGGGTTCGAGCATCTCGCCGGCGGTGTCGGCAGCCGAACGGGTTGTGGGACCCTTGCTCCAGGTTTTCATCCGCCGACGGATGTCGGTTTCGAAGGCGGAGATGGTGCGGTGGGCGGATCGGCCCGGTCCGTGGTTGGTCAGCTCGGGGAGCAGGGTTCCGCGCCGTTCCTCCACGACTGGAGGTTGGGGTGATGGGCAGGTGATGGCGCGGGCGGCGGGTCGGTTCACGGCCGGTGCGTTCGGAACAGACGCGATTTCAGCCCGAACGTTCGCCGTGTTCGCGAGGCCGTCGACCGCGGCGGCCAAGCGCCCTGAAGGTCGCCCTGGAGTCCCAGTGACTTTTGCGAGTCTCATCGCCCGATCCAAGTGCAGGCCGGGGTCCAGACGGACGTTCAGTGCCGCCTGCTACTCAGTCAAGGGAATTTTAGTCCCGAGCCTATTATGATCAATGACCTGTCGGAGAGTGAAGTGCGTCGGACCTGTAGACGGCTGGAGCGGACCGTGGCCGGGTTCGCTCGACGAATGACATCCACCCGGATAGGAGGGTGAAGTGTGGCGAAACCGAAGGAAGCTAGAGCGGACCGTGGCCGGGTTCGCCTCAACGAACGCGATCTCCACGCAATCGAGTGGATCTTTGACATGGGGGCGATCTTCGAGAAAGATATCCCCGCGCTTGTGACGCCGGCATCGCCGATCTCGAAGAACGCCGCGCGGTCGATCGTGAGCCGGTNGGAGAAGGCGGGAGTGGCACACGCCGAGGCGGTACTCGCCCACCAGGGCCGGCTTGTTCGGCTCACCCGCGAGGGTAGGGCACTCGTCAGCGGAGACAACTTTGTGGAGGTGACACTCTCGGGTGCGGTGGCGGTGCCGGGCGTGGTGGCGAGCGACGTCTACCGGGCCATGGTGAGCAGGGCACGATTGCGGATCGAGCGGCACGGAATAGTCGGTACCCAGGTGCGCAGATGGGTAAGCGAGCGCCAGTGGCGCCACCAGAACGCGGATCATCCCGGGAGCGACGGCTACAGCCCCAACGGGGTGGTGCACCTGGAGAGTGGCGAGCTGGGCCTGGTGCATGTCGGGCATACAACCGTCGCGGTCGAGGCCCTGCGGCCGAGTATCGCGGAGCTGATGCGCTCGTTTCCGCTGATTGTCCTCGTGGTACCCACCGAGCTGGTCTCGATCGCGGAGGAGTTTCGTGCCGCGCTTCCTCCCGGCCAGGCGCGGGTGGAGGTCGTGGACTTCTGAGTCGCCCGCCCGCACCCGCGCCGCCCGCGCTCGCCGGCGGCGCGTCACACGACCAGGAGCCGGGAGCCGGGGCCGTCCGGTTCCACCCTCGCGGGGTCGACGCCAAGGGTGAGTCCGACGGGGGTGGAGCAGGCCGCCGACCCCGGGTTCGTCCCGCTCGGTACCCGTTCCCGGGCCGGGCCGGGCCGGGGCTGAGGGTGCCGCTCGTCGGTTCCCTCGCCGACGGGGCAATTCCGCCACCGGGGGATTAGCGGTGAATAACTTCCTTAACGTCCGGTGTTCTGCGCTGGGGAGAATGCCGCGGGTGGTGAGTATCCACGCCTACTCCATTGTCTGCTCGCGCTCCTGGTAGCTGTTGGGTAGCGTTCTGCCCGCGCCATCAACGCGGAACAACAGCCATGACGAAAGGGCTCATGAGATGACTCAGCAGGAGCATCAGCAGCGCCAGCAGGTGGAGCAGCAGCTGCGCCAGAACTGGCGGCAGCTTCGCTACCGTCTTCTCGACCAGTTCGGTCAGGTCAGCGCTTCTGACCTGGACGCGGCAACCGGTATCAACGACCTCATCGCGCGGATCGCGGACAAGACCCACCACAGCGAGCGTTACGTCGAGAACCGCCTGCGGGAGCTGGCCGGCGTCGGCGCCTCCGAGGGCGGGCAGTCCGGTGAGCGTTTCGGCGGCGGGGAGCAGGGCGGCCAGGGCCGGCAGGGCCAGCCGTTTGGCAGCCAGTAACAAGGCTCCTTGCGCCGGGTGGGCGCGACGGGAACACATGCGGGCCCCTGGCCCTGACCCGTCGCGCCTGCCCGGCCTTCGCCGCGTCAGCGGACCTCGGTGGGCCGCACCCGCGGTCAGCAGGCCCGGTCGGCTGACGAAGCCGCGAGCAGCGATCGGAACTCAAGAAGATCGTCCATGAGGTTGGCGGTCTCCAAGGTCCGTGGCATCCGGCGGAGCTCGTCCAGCATCGCGTCGGTTTCCGACACGGTGGGAATTCCGTCCACGGACGCCGCCAGCGACACGATATCGGCCATGGGATCACCCGCCAGTCAAGGTCAAAGGCACGCCGCCTGGTCGGTCAGTTGCCCGGGTTCCTCAGGGTCACGCATATTGGTTGTGGCCGTGTAACACCCGGCTGCCTCGTCCGTAAAACCTGCCGGTGGCCGTATGCGCCGGGCACTGAGCAAGCACGGCTGTTGTCCTTCTCCGTGGTCGATCCATACCCCCATCGCAGTCTCCGGGAACATCCCGGAGGGTGCTCGTCGCTCCTCGCCGCCGCCCCCGGGCCGCTGCCCGGCTTCTCCAACCGCCCCCCATACGTCCGGACCGCCCCTCAGGGGAGGGGAGAGACCTCGGGGCGGGCGGCTTCGGCCAGAGCGCGGCCGAAACGTTCGGCGCCGAACGAGCGGGTGGGGCAGGGGGTCATCGCGGGCTGGGCTATCGGGCAGAAGTGCACCCCGTCCGGACTGCGGACCTGAACCTGGCCGTCGGCGTCGCAGTCCTCGCCGGTCTCACAGGGCAGCCGCGGGGTGAACTGCCCCCTGACGGTGAGGACCTCCCCGGCGGGGGCCACCCGGACGTTCGCCCGCGCGCTGGCGATGTCCCGCCAGAGCCGGTGGAGCTGGGTGTGCCCGTCGCCGTCGACCAACTGGTCCTGGCGGGGCGGGGAGTCCGCGAGCACCACCTCGGCGCCGCGCCGGGTGAGGATCTCGACCGCCTCGGTCACGTCGGTGCGGTAGGCGGTGAGCAGGTCCCGGTCCCGCATGCAGTCGGAGCCGGTGTTACCGGAGAAGGAGAGCACCGCGACCGTCGGGCGCCAGCGGCGGGCCTGCTTGCGCATGTCGTCGAGCCAGTCGCAGGGCGCGGTGCCGCCCCAGGTGCGGGTGAGGGTGTCGACGGAGTCGTCCGCCTCGGCGGCCTCGACGAAGGCGTCCCGGGACTCCCAGGCGAGCGAGTCGCCCCAGAGCACGACGCGTTGCTTCTCCGGGTCCTCGCGGCCGGCTGTCAGCGCGATGACGGCCAGGACCGCGGCCGCCGCGAACATCCAACCGATGACGCCCACGCGTGGGATGTTCAGCGCGACTCCTCTCAACGTATGCCCGCGAGGTGTCCGGGTGTGAGCGTCAGCCGACGCCCGGACGCGGACGCGGGTCTGCAGTGACCGACGAGTCCGGAGCCGCTTACCGTCGGACACAGACAGGCCACGGACGACATCGTGCTACATCGCCGTGCCACTGCCGGGCCCACGGTGAGGAGCGCCGCGGATGTCCGTCTGCGCTGCGACGGACGCCCGGCGACATCAGGGTCATGGCACGCGGAGCGGCACCGGACCCACGTAGGCCTTGTGCGTGTGTTACGCGCTGAGAGCGGGATACCCTCCGACCGTCACCAGGCGTCGTCCCGGCGCATACGCCGCGGTCGGCCGTCCGGGTCGTAGAGCGAGTGGTAGAGCGGAGCCGACCAGGCGCGCGTGAGCGGGTGCAGACGCCGCGGCTGGTGCAGCCGGATCCGACCGGGCGGGCGCGGCCCCACCTGACCGGCCTGGTGCCAGGCCTCCAGCTGCTCGGCCCGCCGCCGGAAGGCCTTGAACCCCGTCTCCGGGTCGATCAGCTCGGCGTCGTCACCATCCCAGTCGAGGTGCTCGCGCCACAGCTCCAGCCGCAGCTCGCGGGCGAACACCCGGGCCCCGTCACCGAGTCCCCCGGGGTCCCGCGGCTCGCGCTGGTCGAGGGTGGCGTCGATGGTCGCGACGGCGAGCTCGGAGTCGTGGCTCCACGAGCGCCGGTTCAGGTTGTCCGACCCGACCGAGGCCCAGACGTCGTCCACGGTCACCGCCTTCGAGTGGACGTAGACGGGTGTCCCGGCATGGTTCTCCACGTCGTACACACCGACCCGGTCACCACCGGCGGTGCGGCAGATCTGCAGCGCCTGTTCCCGCCCGACCAGATTCGGCGGCAGCGTGAACCGGCCGCCCTGGGTCGGGAAACGCGGGACGACGATCACCAGGTGCAGCTCCGGCTGCCGGCGCAGCGCGTCCGCGAACAGGCGGGCGACCTCGGTGGACCACATGTACTGGTCCTCGAGGTAGATCAGGCTGCGCGCGCGGCCGAGCACCTTGCGGTACGCCCGCGCGATGGAGCGTTCGCCCTTGCGCGCGAACGGGTAGTGGGGGCGCCTGCGCGGGTAGGTGCGCAGGACCTGGACGGCGTGCGGCCCGGCGGGCGGGGGATCCGCCTGCTGCGGCGGCAGCGGTTCCGGGTTCGTGTGCACCGCCGGGCGCAGCCGGTAGAAGGCCCGGCGCACCGGGTTGGGGTTGTCGAGGCTGGCGGGATCCTCCCAACGCTCCCGGAACGTCCGCTCAAGGTCGCCGACCGCCGGCCCGTGCACCTCGACCTGGATGTCGTGCCACGGCGGGGCCTGCCCGTAGGCGTCGGCCATCGGCTGGCTCTGCGGGTCGCCGGCGTGCGCGGCGTCGTCGCGGCGGCTGTAGCAGAGGTCGATGCCACCGGCGAAGGCCACCGCGGGCCCGGCGGCGGGTCGGACGATGACCAGCTTCTGATGGTGCGAGCCGTTGCGGTGCACCCGGTGGTCGAGCACGACCTGGGCACCGGAGCGGTTCAGCTCCTCGGCCAGGCGCCGGTTCGGCCGCGAGCTGAACGACAGCAGCTCCAGATGGGAGCGCCACATCAGGCCACGGACGGTCACGCCCCGCTCGGCCGCGCGCCCCAGCACCCGGCCGATCTCGGAACCGGCACCGTCGAGCCGCTGGTCGAGGTCGCCGCGCCAGTCGGTGAACAGCAGCAGGTCACCCGCGCCGAGGCTCTCGGCGACCGCCAGCAGCCGGGAGAAGTAGGCCCGACCGTGCACGAGCGGTCGGACGAGGTTGCCGGTGGTCCAGGCGTGCCCGTCAGGATGGCGGCTGTCCAGGTCGGTGTCCGGGTTGCCGCGTTCCTCGGCGGTGAGGAACCACTCGTCGAGCATGTACCGGTCCTCCTTCTCGTCAGCCTGCTGGACCGGCGGCAGCTCGCGACGTTTCGCCAAACATCGGTCGCCGGGTGAAGATCCGGACCATCCCCGGAGGGATCTGTTCCCTCACCCGGTCCCGGCGAACCAATCGTGCGGGTACACGGAATGACGGCGATGGTGTGGGACAGTGTCGATCGCGGGCTGATCCGTCATCGGGCCNGCCACTTCGCGGCAACGCCCGGTGTGGCGACATATGACGAGGCAAGGCAGGACACGGCGGCACAGCGGCACGGCGACACGGCGACAGCGGCACAGAGGCGCGGCGGCACAGAGCGGTGGGGGCCATGGGGCGGCGACAGGTAGCCCGGCGGCATGAGGGAGCGGTGCCGCGAGGTATCGCGATCGCGCGGGAGCGGAGTGGCGCGCGGGCCGGAGCACGGGCGTGGGGTGATGCACGGGCGTGCCCAGGGGGGCCGCCGCGCCGAGTGTCTGGCGGGCCCGCGGCGCTCGCGGCCACCGGCGGCGGGCTCATCGCGGCGTCCGCCCTGCTCTATGGGCTGCCGTCACTCGCGACGCTGCGCCGGGTGCGCACCGTGGTCGCCCCAGGCCTCGCCGGGGTGGGGCGCGCGGATCATGTGGCGCTGACCTTCGATGACGGTCCGGACCCGGTGTCCACACCCCGCTTCCTCGAGGTGCTGGACGAGCTCGGCGTCCGCGCCACCTTCTTCGTCCTGGGCGGCATGCTGGAACGCTCGCCCGGCCTCGCCNGGGAGATGGTCGCCGCGGGGCACGAGCTGGCCGTGCACGGGTGGGACCACCGCCCGATGCTGCTGCGTGGTCCGATGTCGACCTTCGACCAGCTTGCCCGGACCAGGGATCTGGTGACCGACACGACCGGCCGGGCCCCGGTCTATGTCCGTCCGCCGCACGGGGTGCTGTCGTCCGGGGTGCTCGCCGCCGCCAGCCGGCTCGACCTCACCCCCGTCCTGTGGACGGCGTGGGGTCGGGACTGGACGGCGACGGCGACTCCGACCGGTGTGCTGGCCACCCTCGAACCTGACCTGCGCGGTGGTGCCACGGTGCTGCTGCACGACAGCGACTGCACGTCGGCGCCGGGTGCCTGGCGCAGCGCGCTGGGTGCGCTGCCCGAGCTCGCGGCCCGCTGCGATGACGCGGGCCTGGAGCTCNGGCCACTCGCCGACCACGGTCTGCGCACGGGCCGCCGGGCGCAGGTCTCCAGGCGACAGGTAGCGCGGTGAACGGCTCACCGTCACCGTGGCTGGCCGGCCAGCACGACGCCGTCGCCGACAGCTATGTACGCCTCGCCGCCCGCGTCGTCGAAGTCGGGCGCCAGCCCCGCGCAGGCTACGTCTCCGGGTAGAGGGAGTAGGACGGGAAGTTGCCGTAGAGGCGCTCGTTCGGGTCGTCGCTGACCGTGACGGCGCGGACGAGGTGCTCACCGCCGACGAACGCGCCCTTCCAGGACGCGCCGCGGCCGCCGAACGGCTCGGCCCGGTCGCCGCGGGAGCGGGGCTTGTTGACACCGACCTTGAACGCGGCGAGCTCCCCGGACAGCCGCCGGGCCGTGGCTTCGTCGTCGCAGGCGAGGGAGGCGACGAGCGCGCCGTTCGAGGCGTTCATCGCGGCGAGCAGCTCGGCTTCGGAATCGACGATGACGATGCTGTCGACCGGGCCGAACGGCTCGGCGTGGTGCAGCGCGGCCGACGGCGGCGGGTTGAGGATCGCCACCGGCGGAACGTAGGCGGCGCGGTCCTGACCGGGCAGGAACCGGCCGTCGGCCAGATCNCCCCGGTACAGCGGCACACCGCCCTTCGCGATCGCTTCGTCGACCTTGCCGGCGAGCTCCGCGGCCTTCTCCGCGGTGATCACCGGGCCGTAGTCGAGGTCTGGCAGCGGGTCGGAGTCGTTCTCGACCGCGAGCGGGTGCCCGAACCGCACCGAGGAGACCACCGGCAGGTACATCTCCAGGAACCGGTCGAACAACTGGCGCTGCACGACGTAACGCGGGTAGGCGGTACACCGCTGCTTGCCGTACTCGAAACCTTTCCGCAGATGCGTGGCCAGCAGGTCCCACTGGGAGAAGTCCCAGATACCCCAGGCGTTCAGGCCCTCCTGCTCCAGGAAGTGCCGCTTCCCGGTGTCGACGAGGGCGGCGGCGACCTGCCCGCCGGCCGACCGGCCGCCGACGAACGCCAGGCAGCCGATCTCCGGCGCGCGCACCAGCGCGGACGACAGCCGTGAGCCCGAGCCGGAGACCAGCGACACCGGCAGGCCCGCACGGCGGGCGAGCGCGCAGGCCAGGGTCAGACAGGCAGCCCCACCGTCGGTGGGGGTCTTGGCGATGGCGGCGTTACCGGCCAGCATCTGCACCAGCATGGCGTGCATGAGCACGCTCATCGGATAGTTCCAGCTCGCGATGTTGCTGACCGGGCCGGGCAGCGGTGACCTGCCGGCGCTCATCCCCTCGATCTCGTCGATGTACCAGCGGACACCGTCGAGGGCGCGGTCGACATCCGTGCGGGCGAGCCGCCAGGGCTTGCCGATCTCCCAGACGAGCAGCAACGCGAGCAGGTCCCGGTGCTCCTCCATCGCCTCGACCGCGGCGCTCACCNGAGCCTTGCGGTCAGCCAGCGGAACATCGCGCCATTCCTTGTGATCGTCCAACGTCGCCCGGATCGCCTCCCGGGCCGCATCCGGATCCAGCATCGGCGGCCCCGCGATCGGGGACCCGTCAACCGGCGAAAGCGCATGCAGCGGACTACCGACACGGCGCCACTGACCACCCCACAGATTGAGCAGACGGTCCTCGTCGAAGGCCTCGGGGGCGACCTGGCGGGCCCGCCCGTAGGCGTCGGCCCAGGAGGTTCCCGGCTTCAGTCGCAGGCGGGGCGGTGGCGTGCTGGCGGCGGCGTTCATCTTCTGAGAGTCCCTCTGATCCGATCGTGGCGCCACCAAACAGACCTCAAAGACGTCGTACATCCAGTACATCCAGTTGCCTTGGATAACTGGTAATGAAGTGGCCGTTACCCTGACCGTGCGGCCGCCGGGTGTTGTTGGCAGGTTCTGGTGCGTGGCGCGATGAATCCGCCCCCGGTGCCGGGTGGAGTCCGGTGCGGNGTCGGCGCGGGTTCCAGGCCCGGTCAGGGGCTGCGCGGCGACCGAGTGACGAGCAGAAACGGACGGGAAGGGGGAACCTGGCGCAAAGCCGCGTACCATTTCGGCTATGTCGGACCTGTTAAGGACCTGGAAGCGGGGGGTGGCTTCAGCGTGCCTGCNACCTCGGGTGTGTAGTGCATCACGTAGAGTGGGCAGGTGTCCGAACCGGCTTTCGTTCGCGGTGGTGAAGCCGTGAGGCGAAAAAATCGAACCCGATTTCCGGATGTGTGATGACGGCCAGTGTGGTGCCGCCGTCGGCCGCTGATGCCGACCCGACCCGTGAGGCGACGCCGATACGGGTTCTTGTCGTGGATGACCATGAGCTCTTCCTCCAGGGCCTGCAGACCGTCCTGGACACCGAGGACGACATATCGGTGGTGGGCAGGGCCGCGGACGGGCAGGAGGCGCTGGTACTCGCCTCCGGCACCGCGCCGGACATCGTGTTGATGGACGTGCGGATGCCGGGGCGCGACGGCATCGCCGCGGCCGGCGCGATCAAACGGGCCGTCCCGCGGGTGCGCGTCGTGATGCTCACGGTGTCGGACGAGGAGTCCGACCTGTTCGAGGCGATCAAGGCAGGTGCCGTCGGCTACCTGCTGAAGTCGATCCCCCCGCACGAGGTGGCCGACGCGGTGCGGGCGGTGCACAACGGCCAGAGCCTGATCAGCCNGTCGATGGCGTCGAAGCTGATGGCCGAGTTCGCGACGATGGCCAGGGGCGGTGGTGGCAGTGAGGACCGAACCCGCGCGCATGCGCCGCACCTGACCGCGCGTGAGCTGGAGGTCCTCAAGCTGGTGGCCGAGGGCCGGGCCAACCGCGAGATCGCAAGAAAGCTTTTCATCAGTGAGAACACTGTGAAGAACCATGTTCGCAATATTCTTGACAAACTCCAGCTTCACTCGCGGATGGAAGCGGTAATGTACGCCGTTCGTCAGGGCCTGTTCGACATCGAATAGGCCGGTCGGCGCCGCCACGGCCTCGGCTACCGCCCCACCGCCCGCCTCGCTACGAGGCCTACTGGCCTGGAAACCAGGGCCGACAGGCGGGCCGGGCCGGAGGTGTGTCAGGGCCGGAGGTGTGTCAGGGCCGGAGGGGGTGCCAGAGCCGGAGGTGCGCTTTGTGCGCACCTCCTTTGCCGGGTTGGCGGGGCTGGTAGTCCGGGCCCGTCGGATCTGGCGGGCCGGGTAGTCGGCTGCGCGTGCCGGCGGGGTTGGGCTGGGGTGGAGGCACGGATGGGCCGGTCCCCGGNGAGACGAGCATCACTGCCGGTCCGTCGGTGTTGCGGTGAATGACCCTGCGGCACTGTGCCCCGTTAAAGAGTGAATTGTCCGTTCAGGCTTGGTCTGGCGGGCGATCGAGGGGATTGCTGCCGGGGAACGCGGGCCGGGGGCGGCGCAATGGCGTCGCCTGTGCCGCGCGGGGGAAGAGGCACAGGTGGGAACGCCAAAGCGCCGGCCCGACCGTTGCCGAAGAGCAAAGAACGATGCGTTTGCGCAGGTACATCGAGCGCCCGGCCGGAACCAGTCTGCCGTCCGAAGGCAAGTCGGTATGGCACAACCAGGCCACTGAAGTACCCGGAGACCGGTTGCGGCGAGTGGTGGTGAACACTGTTGTTCGGCCCTTTGCTGCATTCCACCCCATACGATGTCGATGTTGGCTAGCGTCATCGCTCGACCGGGGTGGNGGCTGCTCGTGAGACCAGCCGTCCGTTGCCGGGGGCAGTGTTCTGTCGGGGAGGTGAGCGACCCGGCCCTCGCCAAGGGCCACGTCCATGGCCGGCATCGCGCCCGGCCCGCGATCAGTTCAGCGTCCGGCCACTCCTGTGGTCCGTCCATCTCCTGGCCCAGCCGGGCCGCCGAGCGCTGGCAGGCCGCGAGACCACTCGTCCCACGGTTGGTTCTGACCGGGGAGGTGAGTACACCGGTGAACACAGCGGAGCAACCGTCCGGGGCCCACGCGAGCCCGGGTCGTCCGAGCGTCATCAACCAGATCTGTCTGACCTGCCGCGGCGGGCGGGCGGTGTTCGAGCTCCGGGCCGCCGATCAGGGCGGAACCGCACCGCACCTGGAGCCGTGCCGCCACTGCGCGGGCAAGGGCCGGCACGTCGGTCTCATTCCGCCGGTGTGATCATAGCGTTACGGGGTCCGCGCTCCGCGCGTGACCTTCCATGAATCCGGCGGCCCGCCCGAAACGGGTCTGCGACCTCATCGCCTTCGGCCGGAGGCAGGCGGGGCCTCGGCCCGGTACCCGGCGGGCCGGTCGGGGTCCTGCCGTTCGATGGCGGTGTTGGCCAGAGCCGGTAGGACAGGTGCCTACAGGCCATACCGAGGACGAACTTCCGCCGCGGATGCCTCGCCGGCAGCACTACCTCACAATGTGAAGCCGCTCCGGGCCTTTCTGCTGCCGCCCAGCCGGTGCTACCTGACCGAAAAGGCCCGGTAGCACGGCTGGAGCAATGGGGTGAGTGACGGGATTTGAACCCGCGACACCCGGGACCACAACCCGGTGCTCTGCCAACTGAGCTACACCCACCATGACCTGCAACCGCGATGACCTGCANCCACAACAACCTGCAACTGCGATGCCCGATATCAACCGGGCGCAGCCATCGTACCGGTAGAACGCGCCCGCGTGGCGACCGGGTACCGGTCGAGTGCGGAAAACATGTCGATCACGGGGACCGATCGGGCGGGCTGTGGCGAACACGGCCTCGCGCCGCCCGGGCTGGAGGGGGGAGACTTGAGGGGGGAGAGCGGTCAGGGGGCCGGAGCTGCCGGCGCGGCGGCCCGGACGGCGGCAGCCGCGGCCCGGGCGGTCTCGGTGGTCGGGCCGGGCTGCGGCACGAACAGGACCTCGCGGTAGTACCGCAGCTCCTCGATGCTCTCCCGGATGTCGGCCAGCGCGCGGTGGCCACCAGCCTTCGCCGGAGCCGCGTAGTAGGCGCGCGGGTACCAGCGCCGGGCCAGCTCCTTGATCGAGGAGACGTCGATCATCCGGTAGTGCAGGAACTCGTCCAGCTGTGGCAGGTAGCGCGCGATGAAGGTGCGGTCGGTCGCGATCGAGTTCCCGCACAGTGGCGCCTTGCGGGAGTCCGGCACGAAACGGCGGATGTAGGCGAGCAGCTGCTGCTCGGCCTCGTCGACCTTGAGCGCGGAGGCACGGACGGCGGTTGTGAGGCCCGAGGCCTCGTGCATCTCNCTGACGACGGGAACCATCTGGTCGAGCGCCGCGTCCGGAGCACCGAGGACGAGGTCGATCCCCTCGTCCAGGATGTTCAGCTCACTGTCCGTCACCAGGCAGGCAACTTCGAGCAGCAGGTCGGAACCGGCGTCGAGGCCGGTCATCTCGCAGTCGATCCAAACCAGACGATCCATCCCGTTCACATTAAGGATTTCCGTCGCTGTCGTCACCTACGCCCCTCCGCTTCCTTCTACGCCCCATCCATACTTGCCGTGACGGGGCGAGGTTGCCAGCGGGTGCGGAGGCGCGCTCAGCTCGGCTGGCCGCTGTTCGCCGAGGTGTTGTAGATCCAGAAGCTGATGGTGGCGGGGTTGATCCCCGGGTTCCCCGCGGTGGCCTTCAGGCTGTACGGGCCGTTGATCACCTCGGTCGTCTCCCAGCCGTTGGGATGCGGGGCGAACGTGTACGGAGGCTCCGGCGCGTTCACGATGTACTGCTTCCCCGTCGGCCCGGTCAGGGTGTACACGATCCCGTCGACATCCCCCATCGTCACGAGCGTGATCCGCTGGAAGTCATGCAGATACGCGCCCTCGACGATGCCGTCGAACCGCACGAGCACACCGGGAACAGCACTCGTCGGCGTGCCGGCCCCGGGGGCCGGCGTCTCCTGGCGGGCCGCCGCGGACTCGGCAGCGGTCAGCTCGGAGCCACCTGCCTCCGACCCCCGGAACTCGAGCACCAGGATGGGCATCAGGACAAGGGCTGAGAAGAACAGGGCCAGGCCAACCCAGCCCCGCCGGAAGGCGTCCACGTGGGGCACACCCTTCGTCACGGATGCGGGAATGCCCACACTTTAGCCCGGCCCGCCGCGGCCTGGGACGAGGCCGATCAGCGCGGGCTTGTCAGCGCGAACCTGTCAGCGCGGCCGCCTGCCCGGCGGCCTGGTAGGCCGCCGCCCAGGGCCCCGGTTGTCCCGCGGGCGCTGACGTCCCCGTAGTCGACTCACTGCCAGGATGCGCTCCTGTGCGACGCGCTCCTGCCGAAGGCACCGGCCACGATCCACACCCCGAAGGTAGCTCGCGGAAGCCTGTTTCGTGGGTGGCGTCACAAGGTGTTAACCGAACTCCCGGCGTGTCGTATGTGTCCGGCGTTGCGCGGGGGCCGTGGGTGCGGCGTGGCAATGTTGCTGGTGGACACCGGATCCCGGCGTGACAGCGGTGTCCACCAGCCGGCTGGGGCGGCCTGGGCCGACGGGTGGCGCGGCTTACGTCCTACCCGTCGGCGGGGGCCCGTTCAGGCCGCGACGGCCCTGGGTCGCCCGGCCTCGAACGCCGGCTCCAGGGCCAGCCGCAGCACCTCCCGGACGTCGGCGACGAGATGCACGGTGAGCGCCTCCCGCACCGGCGCCGGGACGTCGTCCAGGTCGGGCCCGTTACGGGCCGGCAACAGCACGGTGGTGATGCCGGCCCGGTGGGCGGCGAGCAGCTTCTGCTTGACCCCGCCGATGGGCAGCACCCGGCCGGTGAGTGAGACCTCCCCGGTCATGGCCACGTCGGCCCGCACGGGGCGTCCCGACAGCAGCGACGCGAGCGCGGTGGTCATGGTGACGCCGGCACTCGGGCCGTCCTTGGGCACCGCGCCCGCCGGGACGTGGATGTGGATCCCCCGGTCCCGCAGGTCCCCGACCGGCAGTTCCAGCTCCGCCCCGCGCGATCGCAGGTACGACAGCGCGATCTGCGCCGACTCCTTCATGACGTCGCCGAGCTGCCCGGTGAGCGTCAGGCCGCTTGCGCCGGTCTCCGGGTCGGCCAGCGACGCCTCGACGAACAGGACGTCCCCGCCGGCGCCGGTGACGGCCAGCCCGGTCGCGACCCCGGGCAGGGCGGTGCGCTCGGCCGACTCCGGGGTGTGCCGCGGCCGGCCCAGGTAGCCGGGCAGCTCGCCGGGCCCGATGGTGACCGGCAGCGTGGCCTCGCCCAGCGCGGCTCCGGTGACCACCTTGCGCAGCACCCGGGCGGTCGCCCGGTCGAGGTCGCGGACGCCGGCCTCACGGGTGTACTCGCCGGCCATCAGCCGCAGGGCCTCGTCGTCGACGGTGACGTCCGCGGGGGTGAGACCGGCCCGCTCGATCTGCCGGGGGAGCAGGTGCTCGCGGGCGATGACGACCTTCTCGGCCTCGGTGTAGCCGTCGAGGCGGATCAGCTCCATGCGGTCCAGCAGGGGTGCCGGGATCGCTTCCAGCGTGTTCGCGGTCGCCAGGAACAACACGTCCGACAGGTCGAGCTCGACTTCCAGGTAGTGATCCCGGAAGGTGTGGTTCTGGGCCGGGTCGAGCACCTCCAGCAGCGCCGCCGTCGGGTCGCCGCGGTAGTCCGAGCCGATCTTGTCGACCTCGTCCAGCAGGATCACCGGGTTCATCGAACCGGCCTCGCGGATCGCGCGCACGATCCGCCCGGGCTGCGCGCCGACGTAGGTGCGCCGGTGGCCGCGGATCTCCGCCTCGTCCCGTACGCCGCCGAGCGCCACCCGGGCGAACCCGCGGCCCATGGCCCGGGCCACCGACTCGCCCAGCGACGTCTTGCCCACGCCGGGTGGGCCGGCGAGCGCGAGCACCGCCCCGCTGCGCCGCCCGCCGACGACGCCGAGCCCCGCGTCGGCGCGGCGCCGGCGGACCGCCAGGTACTCCACGATCCGGTCCTTGACGTCCGCCAGCCCGGCATGGTCCGCGTCGAGCACGGCGCGGGCGGCAGCGATGTCGTAGGTGTCCGTCGCGTGGTCGTTCCAGGGCAGTTCCAGAACGGTGTCCAGCCAGGTGTGGGTCCAGCCGACCTCGGGGGACGACTCCGGCATCCGCTCCAGCCTGTCGACCTCCTTCAGCGCCGCGGCCCGGACCTTCGCCGGCAGCTCGGCGGCCTCCACCCGGGCCCGGTAGTCCGCCTTCTCGGTGGACTCGGGTGAGCCGTCCAGCTCGGCCAGCTCCTTGCGGACGGCATCGAGCTGACGCCGCAGCAGGAACTCGCGCTGCTGGCGGTCAACCCCCTCCTGGACGTCGCGCCGGATTCCCTCCGCGACCGCGACCTCGGCGGCGTGCTCCTTCGTCCACGCGACGAGTTTCTCCAGCCGGCTGGTCACGTCCAGGGTGCGCAGCAGCTCCAGCTTGCGCTCGGTGGACAGGTAGGAGGAGTAGCCCGCGGTGTCGGCGAGCGTGCTCGGGTTCTCCAGCGCGGCGACGGTGTCGGCGACCTGATCGGCCCCCCTGGCCCGCAGCAGGCCGGTGACCAGCACGCGGTACTCGGACGCGAGCGAGGCCAGGTGCGCGGCCGCGCTGTCGCTGTCGTCGAGCGGGGTGGTGCCGGGGGTGCCGGTGGCGCCGGGGAACCCCGTGGGCAGGACCGGCTCGATCAGAGTCGCCTCGACCCAGACAACCGCGGCGTCGGCCGGTTCGGTGGCGCTGGCAGGCTCGTCGAGGATGGCGGAGGTGTCCGGGGTACCTGAGGCGCCCGGAGTGGCGGAACCCAGCCTGGCCCGGGACACCGCCCGCACGATCGCCGCCGACTCGCCGTTCGGGAGCCGTCCGACCTGTTCGACCACCGCCGTGACACCGAGCTCGACCAGCTCACCGGCCACGCGCGGAACCAGCAGGATCTCGGCGCGGTGCTGGGCGGAGCGGCTGGAGATGCCGGGCGCGCGGGCCTCGCGCGCGTGATCGGGTCGCACGCCGCGGGCCGCCTCCACGGCGGCGCGGGTTGCGCTGTCCGACAGGCCGAGCGGGACCACCATGCCTGGCAGGAGAACCGTCTCGTCCAGTGGCAGCAGGGGCAGGAACCTGGTCTGTGACATGCGACCTTCATCCCTCGCATCGAGTGGCTCGGGCCCAGTCATCTTGAGCCTGATCTGCTCAAGCTCTCGGAGTCGGTCGTTGTTCCCGAACCCGCGATCGCTGTGGGTGAACTTCTTCGGCGCCCGCGGGCGGCCGGGCCCGGCGCCGGGAAGTCATGAGGCGGGCGGCGGGTTGGGCCAGATGTGGTTGCGTCGGCAACTGTCAGCGCCCGGCCGGTTCACCGGTCGGCGCGGGCTGGCCCGGGCGGAGCCCGACCACAACGGAGCAGCACTACCTTGGAGGCCACCATGCCAGCCGTCACCGCCGACACCGTCACCCTGCCGAGGCTCGCCGAGCCGGGGCTCGGCGACGTCGAGCGCCCGGTGAAGAAGGTGGTGACCGCCCCCACGGGGTTCGAGGGCGAGGGATTCCCGGTCCGCCGGATGTTCGCCGGGATCAGCATGGCCGACCGGGACCCGTTCGTCCACGGTGACCAGATGGGTGAGGTGGACTACGCCGCCGGCGAGCCCAAGGGCACGCCCTGGCATCCGCACCGCGGCTTCGAAACCGTCACCTACATGATCGACGGAACGTTCCAGCACCAGGACTCGCATGGCGGCGGCGGTCTGATCGCCGACGGCGCCACCCAGTGGATGACGGCCGGTGCCGGCATCCTGCACATCGAGACCCCGCCCGAGGCGCTGGTCATCAGTGGTGGTCTCTTCCACGGGGTGCAGCTGTGGGTGAACCTGCCGGCCAAGGACAAGTTCAGCGCGCCGCGGTACCAGAGCATCGAGGGCGAGCAGGTCTCGCTGGTCGCGTCGCCGGACGGCGGGAGCCTGGTCAGGATCATCGCCGGTGACGTGGGTGGCTTCCGCGGCCCCGGCGCGACCCACACGCCGATCGCCGTCGTGCACACCACTGTCAGCCCGGGGGCGCGGGTCAGCCTGCCCTGGACCCCCGGATACAACGCGCTGGCCTACGTGCTCGCCGGGGCGGGAACGGTCGGCGCGCAGCGCACCGCCGTGCACCTCGGCCAGACGGCGGTGATGGGCGCGGGGGACCGGATCACCCTGGAGGCGAGCCCGCGGCAGGATGCCGACACCCCGAACCTGGAGGTGCTGCTGCTCGGTGGCCAGCCGATTCGGGAGCACGTGGAGGTGTACGGGCCGTTCGTCATGAACACCCGGGCCGAGCTGCAGCAGGCGATCGAGGACTACCAGGCGGGCCGGCTGGGCGTCATCCCCGAGAACGCACTGATGCCGCACCGGTCCTGACCTCCGGCGTGGATCGTCCCCGGGTTCGGCCGAGTGCCGCGCGCACCCGGTCCTGCACACACGGGTGCCGACATGGTGGTATCAACCGGTACGCCAGGTGACTACCTGGATCGCTGGTCACGTCCTGCCGGCGGTACCTGGTGCAAAGGAGCGGGTGATGGCTCGGGGGGTGGCTCCGCGTCGCATGGACTGGCCGCCGTCGACTCTCCTCGGCAGACTGCCTGAGCCGACTCGTGCGGAGTTCGTGGCGCTGGGAACGTATCGGGAGTACGCCAGCGACGAGGTTCTGCTGCGGGAGGGCGAGTCCACCAACTTCGTCGTGCTCCTGCTCAGCGGGTGGGTCAAGGTGACCGCGTCGACGGAGAACGGCGGTTTCGCGCTGCTGGCGATCCGGCACGGCGGTGACCTTGTCGGCGAGCAGGCAGGGCTCGACAGTGAGCCACGCTCGGCGACGGTGACCGCCGCCGGAGCCGTCCTGGCGAAGGTCATCTCCCAGGAGAGTTTTCTGGCCTTCCTGCGGACGAATCCGGAGGCGAACCAGCCTGTGCTGCAGGCGGTGAGCGCGAAGCTGCGCAACTCGACCCGGCGCCGGGTCGAGTTCAGCGGCTGCTCGGTCGCGGTGCGGTTGGCCCGCGTGGTCTGCGAGCTGGAACGCTCCTACGGTGCGGACGCGGCCGACGGGGCGGGCCGGCGCGTGCGGATCGCGCTCACCCAACCGGAACTCGCCGCGCTGGTCGGCGCCGCCGAGCCGACGGTGCACAAGGTGCTGCGTGAGTTGCGCCAGGCGGGCATCGTGGACACCCGCTACCGGGCGATCGTGATCCGTGACGTCGACGCCCTGTACCGGGCCGCCGGGATGCAGCGCAACGTCTGATCTCGCCAGACCACCAGACCACCAGACCACCAGACCGCTCGGCAGCCGGCTTCCCGGCCGTTCAGTGGTCCGGTGGCCCGGGCGGGGGACTGCGCATGGTGAAACCCATCGCAGGAGGATGTGTCCGCCACTCCACTGGGGAACAGTTGGCTTCCACGAAACGTCACCTTTGGAGGCGCAGCGTGAACGAAGCGGTTCCCGGGATCCGGCGCCTGTGCATCGCGGTAGCCGCGGATGGCGGCGCCCCGGATGGAGGAGATGCGGCCCCGGTCTCCGCGTCGAGCCCACCGACCACCGCCACGCCTTCGCTCGGGTCGCTCCTGGACGAGGCGTGCGTCGCCGCCGATGCCGGGCGCGTGCACTGGCTGGCCGGGCCCGGGGGTGACGAGCTCGCGGTCTTCCCGCCGGGAATCGACGAGGGACGGGTGGTCGGCGACTTCGTCCGCGCGCTGCGCCTGAGCGTCTCGCGGATGAACGACGGCGCCGGGCGGCGGACGCGCCTGCGGGTCGCGCTGCACCAGGGCATCACCCGGTGCGACGAACAGGGCTATGGCGGGCGGGCCGTGTTGAAGGCTCTCCACCTGTGCGAGGCGGAGGTGCTCGGCCAGGAGTTGGCGACCCATCCCGACTCCGACCTGGCGTTCATCGTGTCCGCGGAGCTCTTCGACGACGTGGCCGGGGATGACCGGCCTCAGCTGCGCCGCGGCGAGTTCCGGCAGGTGATCGTACCGGCACCGGTGCCGGGTCCGGGATTCCCCGCCTGGGTGTCGGCGGCGGCCCCGGCCGCGCTGCCCCACTCGGCCGGCCCCTCCGGCCGGCGGGCATGCTGAACGTGTGCTTCGTCGTGTCCGCGCGATTCGTTACGCCACACCGCTGAGGGAAGGCGGCAGCCTCCCCGGCCTGATGGAGGGCGACGACCTCGGCACCTGGGTGGTCAAGTTCACCGGTGCGGGTCAGGGGCCCAAGTCGCTTGTCGCCGAGGTGGTCGTCGGCGAGCTGGCACGGGGCCTCGGGCTGGCCGTGCCCGAGCTCGTCGTGATCGACGTCGACCCGGATCTCGGCCGCACCGAGCCGGACCAGGAAGTCCAGGAGCTGCTCAGGTCGAGCGCCGGCAGCAACCTCGGCATGGACTATCTGCCAGGCTCGATCACCTACGACCCGCTCGCCTTCGAGGTCGAGCCGGGGCTCGCGGCCAGGGTCGTGTGGCTGGACGCGTTCACTCTGAACGTGGATCGCAGCTGGCGGAATCCCAACCTGCTGGTCTGGGGCGGCCGTCTGTGGCTGATCGACCACGGTGCGGCGTTGTACCCGCATCACGACTGGGCGGGGATCGACGCCGCGGTGGAGCGCTCCGTGCCCGGGATCAGCGACCATGTTCTGCTGCCGGTTCTCGGCGCGCGCGCACCGGAGCTGCTGGCGGCGGCCGATGCGGAGCTGGCACCCGCGGTGACGGCGGCGCTGCTCGGCGGCGTCGTCGATCTGGTGCCGGGGGAGTGGACCGACGCGCCGGGCACGGCGTACGTCGAATGGCTGCTCGCCCGGGTGTCGGGCCGCCGGCCCTGGCTGGAGGAGCTGCTCGTCCCGGCCGCTGCCCTTGGGTCCGAGCGGGCGGGCGGCGGCGCCCGCGGGGCCCGGCGGTCCGAGCGCCCCGACTGGCTGCGGGGTGGGCGCGGTGCCTGATCTGTTCGAGTACGCGCTGGTCCGCGTGGTGCCCCGGGTCGAGCGCGGCGAGTGCGTCAACGTCGGGGTGCTGCTGTGGTGCCAGCGGGCGGACTTCCTCGGCTCACGGTGTCTCCTCGACCGTGAGCGCCTGGTCGGCCTCGACCCTTATCTCGATCTGGACGTGGTGGCCGCGCATCTGTCCGCGCTGCGCAGGGTCTGTGCCGGCGGCCCGGACGCCGGCCCCGCCGCCCGGATGTCCGGCGGGGAGCGCTTTCGCTGGCTGACCGCCCCGCGCAGCACGGTGGTACAGACCTCGCCCGTGCACACCGGGCTCACCGACGACCCCGCGGCCGAACTGGAGCGGCTGGTCGAGCTGCTGGTGGCCCGGCCCGGGCCGATCGTCCACTGACGGCCTTATGGCGGCACGGCCGCACGGCCGGAACTGGCCGCCGCCGGCCTTGGGTGCCGACCAGGTGGTCGGCGGTGGTCGGCGGATGCCGCCGCGGTGGCCTCGGGTACTGGCTGCGGCGGGCAGCGCCGCTCGCGGGTCCCCCACGTTCCCGCGAGCGGCGTGCCGGTCAGGGTGCTCCGCTGGTGCTCCACAGGTTGGCGTAGAGCTGGGCGGCGGCATTGTTGATGAACAGGCAGTGTTCGCCCGTGGGGCGGAACAGGTTGGAACCCACGTTGGGTGGCTCGCAGGTGCTGTAGTAGTTCTCGTAGTACATGCCGTGACCGGCGCGGGCATCCATCCAGTCGCGCATGAACCGGACGAAGTTCGGATTGTCGCCGGCGCCGTTCTCGTCGCGCCCGCTCACGACCCCCCACTCCNCGATGCCGAACAACTTGTTGTGGGCGCGGGCGAAGTTGTACAGCCAGGTGATTCCGCCGATGTCGTTCGCCTGCCTGTTGAACTCGGCCAGAGTGCGTGACGGCGGGTAGTGGTCGTAGGCGTCGATGCCGATGATGTCCACCCAGTTGTCACCCGGATAGAGGTCGAGCGGGTTGTGGCTCGCCGGGTTCTGTGAGTAGTGCGCGTTGATGGTCCAGTCGAGCATCGGGTCGGGATCAGCCGTCGCGTTGATGGCGTCGGCGATGTGCCGCCAGCAGCCCACGTACGCGCTCGGGTTACTGCCCGACCACTGGTACCAGTTGCCGTTCGCCTCCCAGGCGATCCGGATGATCGAGTTCTGCCTTCCCGTGGTGTTGAGCGTCTGCCCGAAGGTGCGCCAGTACGAGTCGTAGGCACCCGCGGCACAGGCGGTGAGTGTGTGACCCGAGTTCTCGGGGAAGGGGGGAACGGAGATGACGAGGCGCCCCGGCCAGCCCGCGAAGTTGGCCTGGGTCCACGACGGTTGCACGATGTTCTGCCAGTTGTTGCGGCTCACGAAGACATGCGCCAGGTCGCAGGGACTGCCACGGCGCGAGCAGAACGCGTCGACGTTCGCCGGGTTCTGGATCGGGTCTCCGTTCGCACCCGAGAACCAGGGCTGGCCGGACCGGTTCCCCGGGTTGCCGCCGCTCTGGTCGACGTATACCTGGGCCTGGTCGAAGGTGACCCGGATGCCGCTCGATGCCGGGTCCCGCCATCCGAGGTTCACCAGCACCGCGGTGTGAATCCCGGGGTTGAGCAGCCCGGACCGGTAGATGCGCGCTAGTGAGGTGGTGCCGGCAAAGGTGTTGATCGCGGTTGGTGTCCCGCCGTCGACACTGATCGTCGCGATCCCGCCGGAGGGCCCGAGAACGCCGTAGATGTCGACCTGGATGCCGGAGAAACGCAGCACCGCTCCGGCGTTGGCGTCGTCCGTCTGCCGGTATGTCCCGTTGGCCGTGGACGGCGAACAGCCCACACAGGCCGCCCAGTCTCCGAAGTAGCTGACCTGGGAAAGTCCGGAACCGATGGCGTCGTCCTCGATGACGACGCTGGGTACGGCCGCGGCCTCGGCGCTGATGCCGGCGACTGTCGTGCCGGCCGCCAGGAGTGGTCCGAGGACGGCGAGGCGGAGAAGCGCCACTCGCCGGGCGGACCGCCGTCGGCGACCGGAGGTCGTGCGCCCGATGCGTCTTCCGGTGCTGCTTTCTCCGTCTGTGCTGGTTTCTCGGTCTGTGCTGCGTTCTCCGCGCTCGAAATAGTCGTTCCCCCCGTTCTGCGGCACTGCGTGGTGCCGCCGGCTGTGGCGGCCCAGCCAACTGGTGGACCGCCGGTGCCGGCCGTGTCGTGCACGCTTCGAGTTGCTTTCGCCGGAGTCGGTTGCCTCCTCCGGCGATGCCCCCCGATCCGAAGTGGTTTTGTGTGGCACCCCCGCGCCTCATCCCTTCGTCAGGACTCCTGGTCGGGTTACTCGTCGACCAGGCGCCGCTCGTAGCAGATGACGCCGCGATGCTATACGGAGGGTAAGCGGAAACTACCCTCCGTAACTTTTCGGTCGGAGATTCGGCCTACCGTGCCGGACTTGGGGCCGGGGTATCGGGGGCGGGCTCCCGCCGGCGGCGGGCCGCGAGAGTGATGACCGTCTCGGCTGCCAGCAGCAGGACGGTCAGCCACGACAGCGTGGCCACCCGATCGAACGCCGCCACCCAGGAGCCGTTGGTCGGCAGGTCGTGGCGCCCCTGGGCCTGGAGGACGTAGGCCGCGCTGACCGCCAGGCACACGGCGGGCGCCAGGCGCAGCACCAGCCGAGCCTGGGGCAGCCGGGTGGCCGCAGCCGCCAGGACGGCGACGACGAGCCCGGCGAACGGGCTGACCAGCACCACGCTCGCCGCTCCCAGCGCAACCGCCAGCAGCACGGTGGACCGGGCCGACAACGCCGGCAGGCGGCCCCGCCAAGGCTCGGCCACCGGCAGTTCGGCCTTACCGGCCGGGCCCGGGTTCGCCCCGGCCGCCCCGGTGGCGGCCGCTCCGGGTGCCGCGGGGAGTGCCAGGTCACGCCAGCTCCGGCCGCTTCGCCGCCGGTACGTCCCGGCGATCAGCACCGCCAGGCTCACCAGGCCCGTGACGACAGAGAGCTTCAGCGCGAGGCCGACAACATGCTGCGGAGCCCAGTCGATGACGATGCTGAAGCTGTCACTGGTCGGGGTGATGCGCCACCCGTTGGCGTAGGCGTCCACCAGCTGTGACTCGCCCAGGTCCCGGCCGTTGACGCTGGCGGTCCAGCCGGGCGAGCGGCTCTCACCCAGCACGAGCCAGAACGGCGTGCCCGGCTTGGCTCCGGTGACCTCCACCTTGAACGCGGTGTCGCTGGTCGCGTTGACCCGGAGGGTGGGCAGCGTCCCGCCGGTCTCGCCGGCGGCCGCGCCCGTGCCGGTACCGGTCGCCGCGGTGCCCGCGCCGGTGGCGTCGAGCCACGCGTCGCCGCCTGCCTCGGATGCCAGCAGCAGCCGGTCGATGTCGATGCCGGTCACGGCCCCGTTCGCGGAGCGCACCACATGGTCGCCCGCGCCGAGGGTCACCGGTGTGCCACAGAGGCGCAGCGAGAGCCCGTCGCGGCCGACGGCGTTGTTGATGGTCCCGGTGACCTGGACCCCGACGGGCGCCCCGTCGATGGTCAGCAGGTCGGTGCGGCACGGCGCCGGGATGTCCTGCGGGCTGGTCGCGGCGGTTCCGAGCCCCCCGGCCCGCGGGGCGAGCACGGCGCCTTCGGCCGCGGCGGTCACCGCCGGGGAGCCGGCGGCCCCCGGTGCGGTGGTGGCCGCCTCGCGCCGCCCCGTCCCGCCGGCCGTGCCGTCGAGCCCGGGAAGGGCGATCTCCGCGATGCCGACGGGCAGGTTGGTGATCGCGCCGCTGATCGTGTCCTTGCTGGTGACGGTGCGGACGTCGTCGATCACGAAGCGGAACGTGCTCCCGGTTACCGCCGGGAAGCTCAGGCTGACCGTCCGGGTGGCGTCACGGGTCTGCGAGCTCACCGCGGTGTCCTCGACCGGTGGGACGGCGACGGCGCCGACCCGGCGGCCGTCGACCACGATGCCGAGCTTCGTCGGCACCGAGTGCCGTCCGTCGGCGACGACCGTCAGCTCCGCCGAGGAGACGGTGACTGATGTCGGTGCGGCGATCTGTACCCAGGTCCCGATCTGGTCGCCGAGCCCCNGGCTCCACGCCGTGCCGGGGTCGCCGTCGAAGGCGCTCGACCCGCGGGCCTGCAGGTCACCGGGTAGCCGGCCGGACGAGGAGACCACCGGCGCCGCTCCGGCGCGGCCGAGGGTCGCGTCGATGAGCAGGTCGGAGGCATAGGCGGAGATCCGCGCCGTTCCGGTGAGCGCGAACGTGCGGGCGGTCGGCAGGTTGAAGGTACGCCTGATCGCCGATTCGGGGTCGCTGCGGAACGGCTCCCCGGGGTTCGCCCGGTCGCGCGACATCTGCAGGCTCAGCCGGTGGTCCAGGGAGTCGGCGCCGGCGGTGTCGAGGGTGTCGGTCGGCATCCGCAGCACCTCCTCCGCCGTCAGCGGCTGGCCGTCCGGACCGGGGATCTCCACCTCGGCCAGGCCGACTCCGGAGAGGCCGTCGTAGGTGCGCTGCTCGCCGTAGTTCGTGGCGTCGACATGAACCCGCAGCGTGGTGAACGTCCGCGCGGGGAAGTCGATGGTCTGCCCCAGCTCGGTACGGGACGACTCGCGCATGTCGACGGTGACGGGGGAGCCGCCGTCGAAGGTCAGCGTGAGCCGGGTGATCCACCGGTTGCGCGGTCCGTTGATCGGTTGGACGACGCGCACGTGGTCGGCGGTCGTCGGCTTCGCGAGCTGGACCTGCCAGGCGGCGCCGGTCGGATCGGTGAACGCCCCGACCCGCCAGGCGGACTGGATGTCGCCGTCGATCGCCTGCACCGGGCGGTCCGCGACGCCGTAGGAGAAGGTGTTGCCGTAGTCGGTGGCGCGCACGTTCTCGACCTGGGCCTCGGAACCGGGCGCGTGCGTCTGCATGATCGTCTCGGAGGCGTGGCTCGCGGCGGGGAAGAGCACCAGCCGGTTGTCGTTCGCATCCCGCGCCAGCGGGGTCACGCCAGGCTGCTCGACGTAGCCGAAGTTCTCCCGGATGCCNGTCCAGCGCTCGGCACGCAGCCGGTTCGTGTCGCTGACGAGCAGTTCGGCGCCGTCGTCGAGCGCCTGCCGCAGCCGGCCCGGGTCACTGGCGAGGTCGCCCGCGTAGAGGATGGTCCGCCCGCTGTCGAGGATGGCGTCGAGCTGGCCGGTGGCCGCCGCGTCGACCAGCGCCTCGCCGTTGCCGCTGACGAGCAGCGGAGCCCGGGTGCTCTCGGCGCGCACGATCGAATGCGGGTCGTCCACGGCGAAGGCGGCGAGGGCCGGCGGGTCGATGACCTCCGCGTCGGTGCCCAGGGTGATCTCGTCGGTGTAGGGGATGCCGGGGTCCTCAAGGACCGGCGGCCCGAAGGTCTCCGGTTCGCCCAGCCCGTCCGGCCGCTGGTTGGCCAGCAGGTCCCAGGTCGCGCGGGGGCGCGGGGTCCGGAACCGCTCGTAGGCGAGGTTGCTGCGCAGCACCACGTCGCCGGCGCTCATCAGCCGGGCGATGCCCGGGACCGACTCCGGGTCGAGCACCCCCTCCTGCAGCCGCCGGTCCAGCGAGCGCACCAGGTCCACCGAGCCGGCGTCCCCGTAGGGGATGAGCTCGCGGACCACCGAGGGCCGGTCCATCAAGCCGTAGGTGACCGGATCGAGGGTCGTGCCCCACCGGTAGTGGGCGAAGTCGGCGCCGGGCAGCTCCAGCACCCGGGTCTGTTCCCCGGTCGCGTCGGGTGGAGCGGCGTCCAGGGCGCTGGCGAGCTCCTGCTCGTAGGCCGGGATGTCCTCCGGGCGGTCCAGCAGCGGCTCGATGAACTCCCCGCGGAACATCGGGGACATGTTCAGGACCAGCAGCAGGGCGGTGCCGCCGAAGGCGAGCGTCGAGGCCGGCGCCGGCAGGCGGCGCGGCGTGCCCGCGCCGGTACCGGCGCCGGTGGCACCCGCACCCGCGCCCGCACCCTCGGCCCGCCGCGCGCGGCGGTCGGCGAGGCGCTGGTCGAGAACGGCCAGACCGCCCGCCAACAGCACCGACAGGCCGAGGATGACCATCGGCACGGCCCGGGGCAGCGACCGCAGGGCCAGGCCGGCCGTGGACTCCTCGGCGAAGTCACGGAACAGCCGTCCGAGCGGTGACGGGTTGTCGTACGGGTAGACGCCGACCGAGATCGTCGTGCCGAGCGTGATCAGCGCGACGAAATAGGCGCGGTGGCCCCAGCGCACGCAGGACGCGGCGGCCAGCGCCAGGATCGGTACCGCGAAGCTGATCGCGATGACGACGAGGTTGCCGGTGTACTCGGTCGCCGGACCGATCCAGGGACCGAGCGCGTCCTCACCGTAGAAGAACCAGTTGCCCAGGCCGCGCAGCACCTCGGAGGCCTGGGAGCTGCTCGCGACGGTCTTCACCGTCTCGGTGAACGCGAGCACGTTCAGCCCGTAGCCGGCCTGCGTGTAGAGACCGGCCATCCACCAGGCGGACGTCACGACGATCAGCGCCACCGCCCGCGCGCACAGCGCCACGGCGGTGCCGAGGCGCACCTCGCGGGTGCCCCACACCGCGAACGGCACCCACAGCAGCGGCGCGAACATGATGAAGATCAGGCTGGACGCGTTGATGCTGCCGATCAGTGTCACCATCAGCGCGAACGCCGCCGGCCACCGCCAGCCCGACCGCAGCCGCGCCCAGCGGGAGGTGCCGGTCGCGCGGGCCAGCTCGTCCACGCCGGCCTCACGCAGGCCGCGGACGGTGATGCCGATCAGCCAGCCCAGGCCGGCGTACGGCAGCAGGATCGCCGAGATCCGGGCCTCGTACTCCAGCGTGTAGGGCGTGAGCATGTAGCCCAGGGCGGCGATGAACGCGTAGCGGTCAGGCCAGCGGAACGTGCGCAGCAGGAACAGCACGCCGGCGCCGGCGCCGAACAGGATCGATCCGGTCCACAGCCGCTGGGCCACCCAGTCGGGCAGCCCGACGAACTGGGCGAGCAGGTAGAACAGGCCCTGCGGGAACAGGTAGCCGATGTTCTGGTGGGTGACGGTGCCCATCCCGACATCGGGATCCCACATCGACACGGCCCGGGCGAGCATCCGGCCCGGGTCGAGGTAGAGGTAGGCCTTGGTGTCCGCGCCGATCCGCCCGGGCGCCGTCGCCAGCAGCGGTATGTAGGCCAGCGCCGCCAACACGAGAACGGGCCAGGACGGCAGCAGGCGCCGGAGGCGGTGCGGGGCGCCGGTACGACCGGGTGCTGCCGGACTCGCGGCGTCTGTTGCGGTCTGTGGCCCTTGCCCGTCGTGATGGCCGGAACCGGAGGGCGGCGCGGTCAAGGTCACCGGGGCGTGTCCGGCTGTGCGCTCGGGGCGGGGCGGCGGAGCAGGCGGCGGCGGGCGGCCTCGTTGACCAGCGCGAGATAGGTCGAGCGCGCGGTCTGCTCCCAGGTGAACGTGGCCGCGTGTGCCAGGGCGCCGGCGGTGAGCCGGCTGCGCAGCTCGGTGTCGGACAGCACGCTGGCGAGGATCTTGCCGAGGTCGTGCGGGTCCTCGACCAGCAGGCCGGAGGCACCGTCCACGACCGCGTCGGTGTGACCCGCGATTCTGGTCGCGACGGCCGGCGTCCCGCAGGCGGCGGCCTCGGTGATCGTCATGCCCCAACCCTCTCGGGCGGAGGCCGAGGTGAGTACCCAGGCGCGCCGGTAGAGGTCGAGAAGGGCGTCGTCGTCGACCCGGCCGATCAGCCGAAGCCAGCGGCCCGCCCCGGCGGCGGCGATGCGCGCCTCCAGCGCGGGGCGCTCGTAGCCCTCACCGACGATCACNGCCTCCATCGAGGGGTGCTCGTCGTGCGCGCGGATCAGCGCGTCGATGAGCAGGTCGAACCGCTTCACCGGGACCAGTCGGCCCACGGCGAGCACCAGCGGATGCGGCGACCGCTCACCGGCGGGCCGGAAGGACGGGNCGATGCCCGGTGGGATCACCGAGATGTTGCCCGCGGGCAGGCCCAGCAGCTCGATGATCTCGTCGCGGGACGACTGGGAGAGCGTGAGGATGCGGGTGCGCCGGTACAGCGGCGGTGCCATCTTGAACTCGATGGTCTCGCCGATCTGGGCCAGCCGGCGGGAGAGCACCATCCGCCACATTTCGCCATGCACGTGGTGCAGGAAGACCACCCGCGGGCAACGGGCCCACACCGGGGAGAAGAACGGCATGCCGTTCCAGATCTCCACCAGGCCGTCCCACGGGCCACTGCGCCCGAGCGCGCCGGACATCGCCGTCCGCGGGAACACCGAGTACCGGCCGGCCTTGCGGACGACCTGGTAGCCGTGCCGCCGCGCCGTCTCAGGGTGGCCGGGAGCCAGTGCGGTGCGCATGCTGACGTCCACACCGGCCGCTGCCCACCGCTCGGCGACCTTGTCGGCGTGCAGCTCGGATCCGCCGGACTCGGGGTCGTCGAGATCGCGCCAGGCAAGCATGTGGATGCGGCGCAGCCCCGAGAGCTCGACCAGTTCGGCGAGGGAGGGCACCGGGCCCGCCGGGTCCGGGAGGCCCAGCCTGCTCAGTGCCGAGGCCGAGAGGGCCGCGCCGGCGGAACCAGCCGGGAACGAGCGCGACGATCCGCCCCTGGGGCGCGGTGAGTCCTCCGGGTACGTGCTCACGCGTGGGCCGTCCGGCGGCGCGCGGCGGCGAGGACCATCAGCCCGGTCACGACCGCGAGTGCGGCCTGGCAGGCCAGATTCGCCCGCGCGGTGGACACCGGCGAGCCCTGCGCCCAGGCCATCAGGGACACGGCGGCACCGGTCGCGACGGCGAGGACCGCGAGCACGGCCCGTTCACCGAGGGCGAGCAGATAGTGGGAGAACAACACGGTCGCTCCGAGACAGGTCATCGCTCCGGCCAGCGGGAGCAGGGCACCGGAGGCATTGGTGAAACGCGGCCCGAAAGCCAGGGACAGCAGTGTGTCGGGTGCGATCGCGGCCACCGAGAGCAGCCCCACCGCGGGTACCGCGAGTATCGCCAGGGTCGCACCGAGCTGATGCAGCGCATGCTGCCCGAGGTGGTTGCGGTCGGCCGCCTCGGGCAGGAGGAAGCCGGCGAGGACGACCGCGGCCAGCACGATCACCTTCGCCGCGACCGACACCGCCGCGTAGGCACCCGACTCGTCCGGAGCGAGCCGGCCCTGCAACAGGACGTCGATGTTCTGCAGAACGCCCAGGAACGCCAGCGTCACCAGGGCGGCCCCGACCTCCACCGCGAGGCGCCGGGGCTCCGCGGTGGCCGCGGGGCCGGCGACCGGCAACGGAAGCGTCGTCGCGGCCGTGTCGGCGTCGGCGGGCGCCCGGCGCCGAGCCAGGGCCACGGCCAGCGCCTTCCGCTGGTCGGCCGCCCCCACCGGGGGGGCGCCCACCGAAGCGGAGGACGGGTGGGAGCCTACCGGCTCGGTCTGGCGCAGCGCGGCCGGATGCCGCCGCAGGCACCATCGGGTGTGCGCCAGCGCGGCGAGCACCCCGAACAGGACGGCGATGGCCGCCCCCGCCTCGTCCAGGCCCGCGAGCACGAGCGCGATGGTCGAGCCGCTCTTGACCGCCGCGTCCACCAGCAGGTTCGCCGACAGCGCGGGGTACAGCCGGCCGCACTGCATCAGCCCGCGGTCCACACACAGCAGGCACCACGCAGCCCCGGCGATGATGATCTCCGCGACGCCACCGGCACCCGGCAGGGACAGCTCGTCGGCGATGAATCCACGAGTGATGATCGCGAGGGTCGCGACGGCCAGGACGAGCACGACGCCCGCCCGCCGGACTCGGCTGATCCACGCGTCGATCAGGTCCGCCTGGCCGGTGTGCTGCCAGGCGGTGATCCGCCGGACGACGCCGACCAGCAGGGCGCTGCCGGGCATCGACACCACGAAGAAGATCGCGAACAGCTGCGCGACCGCGCCGTAGGAGCGGGTGCTCATCGCCCGCGCGATGATCAGGGTGACGCCGAGGTTCGCGGCGTTGGCCACCAGCCCGGCGAGCGCGAGCGGGATCGCGCCCCGCATCGCGGCGCGGATGCGGTCGCTCTGGCCCCGCAGCCGCCGCGGGGCGAGGCCGGCGAGCCCCGGGAAAGCCGCGAGGCTCGGATGCACCCGGCGTTCGTCGCCCGCCGGGCGGGCGGGCGCCGCCAGCGCCGGCCCGCCCCGGGCACCCGGCCGGCCGGTACTCCCGGATGTGCTGGTGCTGCCGGATGTGCTGGTGCTGCCGGATGTGCTGGTGCTGCCGGGCTGGCCGACATCCGTCGCCTGGCCCGGTCCGGTCACGCCCCCGGGGACCTTCCCACCCGGCACC
Organism: Frankia sp. EI5c; assembly: GCF_001636565.1. Taxonomy (GTDB): domain Bacteria; phylum Actinomycetota; class Actinomycetes; order Frankiales; family Frankiaceae; genus Parafrankia. The sequence continues at coordinate 461 of NZ_LRTK01000066.1, read as the reverse complement.
GGTCCCGTCACGTCCTGCCGATCCGTATCCTGCCGGGCCGCCGGGTTCCGGGTCGAACGGTGCCGCCCGCGGGACTGCGGGGGGAGGGACCCGGTGGCTCGACCAGTGTTCATCGGCTGTCCCCCGGAGTCACGCACGCGCGTACCCTCCCCATCACAGGACGTGACATGCGCTCGGCCGCGAACTCACCCGCGTCGAGTCGCGGCGCAGGACGCGGGGGCCACGCCTGTCGCGCGCTTCCCGCGGTGAGGGCCAGGGGAGCGTCGGTCACCGGTTGGTCTGAGTCTGTCCCGCCGCTGCAGCCTCGGTGGCGAGGTCGGCGTCCACCATCATCTCAATCAGCTCGCGGAAGCCGACCCGGGGCTTCCAGCCCAGCACCTCACGCGCCTTCGACGCGTCCCCGACCAGCACATCCACCTCGGCCGGCCGGAAGAACCGCGGGTCAACCCGCACATACCCCG
>NZ_LRTK01000065.1 GCF_001636565.1 Frankia sp. EI5c | reverse complement strand
CACCACGACCGTGGCGATGGACTTCGGCCGTGTCTCCCTGGACGAGGATCTGATCCTCTATCTGTTCGGGACGCCCGGGCAGTACCGGTTCTGGTTCATGTGGGACGACATCGTTCGCGGCGCCATCGGCGCGATCGTGCTGGCGGACACCCGGCGCCTCGCGGACTGCTTCGCCGCCGTCGACTACTTCGAACAGCGCCAACTACCGTTCGTCGTCGGAGTGAACTGCTTCGACGGCATCCTGCGGCATTCCATCGAGGATGTCCGGGAGGCCCTGCAGATCAGCCAGGCCGTGCCGATCATCACCTGCGACGCCCGAAACCGCGACTCGACCAAGAGCGCGCTGATCGCCGTCGTGGAGCACACGATGTCGCGCGCGGCGGCTCGTACCTGAAAAGAGCCGCCCAACCGGCTTCCGGTGCAGACGAAGGCGGGGGGGGCTCCGAGTCCGGAGCCCCCCCCGCCTTCGTCTGCGCCGGGGTCGACCGGGGGGCCGGCGGCCGGCCTGCTCGGCCGCCGGCCCCCGGGGGTCACCCGGCGGAAATGCTCTGGAGGTCGACCATCTGCGTCTCGGGGCTGACGTTGAGCCCGTTCTGGTCGACGATGCGCAGGTTGAAGCCGTTGTTGCCTTCCTGCGTCCACCGCCCGCCCGCCAGCGGAACAGTCGCCACGTTCCGGGGAATCCCCTTCGCTGGGTCACCGGCGAAGGAGATGTCGCCGACGATCGTGCGCGCCTCCACCTTCGAGATCGCCTCGCGTACCGCCTGCCGGTCGTCGATGGAGTCGACGCTCATGAGGGCCTGCTCAACGATCTCGAACAACGCGTGGGTGAAGCCGAGAGGCTGGGACCAGACCCGCCCCTCCTCCAGGCGGTACTCGTTGACGAGCTCCTCCGCCGATCGGTTCGTGAGTGAGCTGCGGAACTGCGACTTCGGCGACCACCCCACCTCGGTCGTGAAGCCGTTCGCGGCCAGCCCGAGATCGCCGACGTCCGTCGGAAAGGTGAGCGCCTTGGAAAGGGTCACCACATGCGGGCGGTAGTTCTCCTCGTTCAGCAGCTTCCAGAAGGCCGAGAAGTCGGCGATATTGGGCGTCCCGGCAACTATCGAGATCCTGCGGTCGACGACGTTGCGCATCAGATCGTTGAACGCGCCGCTGCCCACCGCGTAGCGGAACGGCGCCCCCCCACCGAGGACGTCGAACCCGTCCTCCGCGAGCTTGGGCAGCCCGTAGGACGTGTTCGCGAAGGCGTCGCCCTCCTGGTCGTCGGGAAGCAGCAGGGCGACCGTGCGCGGGACGTCGAGCGCCCGCCACATCGACCGGTACGCCGACCGGATGTCGCTCATACCCCAGTAGAGGTGGTGCGTCCAGGTGAAGGACTTCTCCGGGTTGCCGCCGCGGCCGTAGAACCAGGCTTCCCAGGGGACGGAGGTCGAAATGCAGGGAACGCCCTGCGCCTCGCAGATGTCGGAGACCGGGTTCACGTTGTCCGCGGTGCCGCTGACCAGGACGATGTCGACCTTGTCGGCGAAGATCAGGTCGGTGGCGGCGGCGGCGGCCCGGTTGCGGTCGGACTGCCCGTCCCGCACGAAGATCTCGACCGGGAGAGTGTTCACCCCGACCCGCATGCCGTCGGCGAACAGGCCCTTCATGGTTCCGACGACGAAGTTGTCCACATAGGCGAAGTTCCGCAGCGCGCCCGTGCGGGGGCTGACCAGGCCGATTCGCACCTTGCGGGCGCCACCCCCGCCGGAACCGCCGCCGCAGGCCGCCAGCAGGCCGGCCGCGGGTGCGGCGACCGCCGCCATCCCCGCCGCCTTGAGCAGGCCGCGACGGTCGACCAACCGCCAGCCCTCGGGGCGCGTCTCCACCCGTGGTGCCGCCGGATCGACGGGCGCCGCGCCCTGGTCCGGCCCGACCGGACCAGGGCGGCTGGCCCCCCCGTGGCTGGCGACCTCCTGGGCGGTGCGCCGCTGCCTGATACCCAAAACACGGTCAGACCGGAACATGAGACACGATCCTGCCCCATGGCCGAAAAATGCTATTCACCGGGTCCGCTCCCGGTACCCGGGCCGCGAACATCAGATTGATCTGCGGCCCTTTATGTCTGGCTTCTCGCGGTAAGTCCTCACGCAGCGCAGCGAGTTCGATCCGGCACGCTGATGACGATCGTCCGCACCACTCGCCCGGGCTGCCCGCCACATTCCCGCAAAGCGCACACTTCACGATCCGGACCAGGCTGGCGACGCCCGGGCCTATCCGGCGACTAGTTCACGTAGCAGGCGCGAGCCGGCAGGTTCTGNGCGGCGTGAAGGTTGAGCGTTCCCTCCGGGCTGGTGCCCGTTCCACGAACGACGCTGTCCGCCGCCACACCCTCGAGTGGACCACTCGTGAACTGGACGCGGGCGATCGTGGTGCCAGGAACATCACCCTCTGACGGCGATATGGTGTACGCCCCCTGGGTGTCGTTCCATCGATATGTCAACCCCGCCGGGTCGACAATCAGAACATCAGGAAGCAGGTCACCGACGGTTCCGTTGTCCTGGTACAGCCGACACCGCCAGGTTCCGTTGATCAGGGCCTTGCCTTCGAGGGCCTCCTGGGTGACCGGGACCACCGAGGCCTGGCTGGTCGGGGTCGCGACCGAGCCACCTTGCGGCGCCTCTCCCTCATCTCCGCCGACCAGCATCGTGTACAGGCCCACGACCAGCAGGGAAACCACCAGCGCAATACCCAGCGGTCCTATCCAGCCGTGTTTGAGCCAGGAGAACGAGTCCGGCGGCGGGCTCTGGTCCTCCAGCTCCTCCTCGAGGGCCTCGGGCTCCACCAGCACGCCGACCGCCCGGGTACCCCGGCGCTCCGCCTGGCTGCCACGACCCGACCCACCGCCAGCTCGCCCGGCTCCATCGCGGCCAGCACCGTCGCGGCCAGCACCATCGCGGCCAGCACCATCCCGGCCGGCGCTGCCGCGGGCGGCACTCGTCCGGCTGGCACCATTCCGGCCGCTCAGGCCAGGACCGCTGCCGTTTCGGCTGTCGGGACCGACGGCACGTGGGCTGACAGCCGAACCCGGTTCCTCGGTGTCCCCGCCCGTCCGGCCGGCCCGGCCCGCACCGCGCGCGGCGGAGCGCCTCGCCTGCGGCCGCGGGTCCTCGGCTGCGGGCATGCCTGCCGCGGCTCTGTTCGCCCGGGTCCCGCGGAGGCGCCCGGTCGAGGCGGCCTCGTCCCGATCCTCATCGGGCCGCCGGGTACTCCCGCCGCGCCGTGGCGACGGCCCGGAGACGGCCTGCAGGCTGTCGGTGTCGGTCACCGGGTTCGGGGTGCGTCGGCGGTCGGCGGGCACTCCACGCGCACCTGTCCGGCGAACCGAACGGGACGGCTGCCAGCCGGAGTCGTCGCCGCGGTCGGTGGCGGCGTCCCCGCGGCCCCGACGGGTCACCAACGAGGTCATCTCGACCGCGCTCTCGGGGCGCCGCTCCCGCCCCGGCCGCTGGGCCGGATTCACAGCCGCGCGTGGGCCGGTGCCCTTGCCGACGCCGCCACCCGCGCCCGGATCGGACGGCGACAGGCCCGGACCCGGACCCGCCGGGGGCTCCCCGGCGCCGGCGGAGCGACCCGCGGGCAGAGCCGGAACACCCGCCGTCCCACCGAAGGAGGGCCGTGCCGTGGTGATGGTGTCCTCGATCGCCGGACGTGCCTGCTGGGCACGCCATGGCCCGGAGGGCCCGTTGTGATGGACCTGGCCGGGGTGCCCGGGAGCCGCGGGTGGCCCCGGTGCCGGCAGCGGTCCGGACAGCGGATCGTTTCCCGGCAGCCCGGGTTCACCGCGGCGGCGATCCACCGGGAATGCCTGGGAATCGTGCGGGGCCCGCCACCCGGAGGCCTGCGGTCCGGAGCTCGGTCCGGAGGCCTGCGGTCCGGAGCCCGGCGGTACCGAAGGCCAGGGGCCGGAGGGCGAGCCTGGCGCGGGGAGAGCGTTGCGGGCCTCGACCGTGCCCGGCCTTCCCGTCACCCGGGGGTCGGCCGGGAGGACGGCGCCGTGTCCTGAGGTGGCTCCGCTCGGCCCGCCGAGGCGATAGCCGGCATCCGTGCCGAGCGCGCCGTACGGGTCGGGGCTCGCCGGCAGGCTGTGCCCTGTCTGCGGACCCTCGGCCCGCCCCTGGTGGCCGTCGCGCGGTGGTCGCGCCTGGTTACCGGTCGGCGGGCCGGTACGCGGCGGCAGCGAGGCCCCCATCTGCTGCCCGCTGCCGGTGGAATGCCCGTTCCAGGGATCGACGGACCTTGCTCCCGTGTTTCCCGCCTGGTCCGGGCGGACCGGGCTGCCGTCGAGGGCAGGCCGGGGGAAGCCACCCGTCTGGTCCGGGCGAGGCAGGCCGCCGGTCTGGTAGGGGCGCGGGAAACCGCCCGTCTGGTCCGGGCGCAGGGGCACCCCTCGCCGGGGGCTGTCCGGAGGCTGCGACGGTGCTCCGGGGCCCGCGGGATACGCCGACGGAAGCAGGAAACTGCCGGTGGCCGGGTTGACGCCCCCATGCGGGTTCCCGGAGCCGTGTGGGCTTCCTGGACCGGCTGGGTTACCTGGACCAGCCGGGTTACCTGGGCCAGCGGGGATGCCGCTTCCCGGCAGGTTGAAGGTCTCCGGTGGATTTCCGGCAGCCGGCTGACCGGTGAGGCCTCCGGGCGGGAGCGCGCGGTCACCNGTCGTACGCCAGGCCGATGGCGCCGCGCCGTGGTCCGGGCCGCCGATGCGCACCGATCCGGTGTCCAGCCCAATCGGACGATCACCCGGAACCGGCCTTTGCTCGGTCGGGTAGCGCGGTGGCGGAGTCGGGTCCACCGGCAGCCGCTGCGGACCGGGAATGCCCCGGGCGGTGCCCACGTCAACCCCCGGGCCGCCGACGAACGGGGCCGGGCCGCCCCAGGTGGAGCTCACGTCGAAGGGATCCGCGCCCTGCGCCGCGTGGCCTCCGACCACGACGTCGCCGCCTGCCGGCGGGCCAGCGCTGATCACCGGGCCGTCGACGACCAGGCCACCCGCCGGGCCGCCGAGCGGGCCGCCCGGCGGCGCGCCGGCCGGACCACCCACCGGCGGGCCTCCGCCGGTCACGTCCAGGTCGAAGGCCGGTCGCGGCGTCACGTCCCAGCCGACGTCGACTGTCGAGGCCTGCCGGTAGGAGGTCGTCTCCTCCGGCTCCCCGACCCGTTCGACGGCGAAGAAATCGTCGTCACGACGACCGCCGGATGGCCGGTCCGTGCTGTGTGCTGTCACGGATCAATCACCCGCCTGCCGCCACGATGGTTGGGCCCGCGTGGTCCGGCGCCAAGCGCGCGTTCCGCCGTCGCCGCCTCATCGACTTCGCTCATCGACCGCCCTCGTCGGTGAGGCCATGACTGCGACCGCGGATGTGGCCACGACCGTTCTCGCGGCCCAACGCTGAACCGCCGAGCCGGCCGACAAAGCATGAACCAGCCGTAAACGGGATCATCACACTGTACACGGACACTCTCACCGGAGATTACGGCAGGCCGTGTAGATCTCGCGCACGATGCGCTGGGAGTCCTCGGACTTGACGTCCCGGTTGAAGGCCAGGTACTGCTCCTGGGTGTACTGATCCTCGAGTTTCTNCAGGGTGCAGGTGCAGTAGCGCTCGTTGCCGTCGCTCACACCGAGACACGCGTCGATGTAGTTCTGACGGACGGTGGTGTCGTATCGACCTTCCGCGACCGCGGAGTCCGCGGCCGTGGTCGTTCCGTCGTCACCACCCAGGACGAGGAAGCCAGCCACCCCGAGCGCGACCACGAGAACGATCGCGGTCGCGACGGCGATCGCCGTCGGCCGGCGCAGCACCGCGATGATCCTGGCCGGCAGACCACCGGTGCCGGCCCTGGCAGTCGGCCCGCTCGCACGGCCACCCCCACCGGGATAGCCGCCGTCGAAGGTGTCAACGCCCGTCCCCAGGCCGGCAGGCTGGGCCGACCCCGCCACCGGGCTCGGGTCGAGCACCCCCGCCGGACGTGGCCTGCGTGCCCGGGGCGGCGGCCCGTCGGGGTCACGGTCCCGGTCCCGGTCCCGATCACGGTCGAACAGCCCGGGTTCGGCGGGATCCAGTGCGGCCGGGGTATCAGGTCCGGGATCCACCCCGCGCCCGGCGGCCCGCGCGCGGCCGGTGTCGGGGCGACGACCCGCGGCACCGCGATCAGCCCTGGTCCCGCGGGTGGGTTTCCCCACAGCCCCGTACCGGCCGTCGGATTCGGAACCCCGGTCGTCGTCCTCCATGCCACCGGCCGCACTCGGAACCACGACCGGCCCGGTTACCGAAGGCAGCCACCCGTGTGCGGTACGCCTGGGAATTCCCGCAGTCCTCTCGGCGGGGTCCGGAGGGCCGTCCGATGATGCCCAGCCAGGGTCGGTCACACCGCCATGGCCCGGGCCGGGCACCGCGATGGGATCGGTGTTCTCCGCGGCGCCCCCGACGGGATCCGCGCCCACCCGCCCGATGCGGAGCAGGTCGGTGCCGGCGGTGTCGACTCGGACCCGGCCGGCACTCGGCGCGCCCAGTGGACCGGCGACGCCCGCGGGGTTGTGCGGACTCGCGGGGTTGTGCGGACTCGCCGGGTCGCGAGTGTTCGCCACCTCGGGATGCGCGACGGCGGGGGCGACCGCGGCGGTGGCAGCGCCTGGAGCGGCGGTCTGCGCGCCGCCGCGCCGGGTGTCGGTGGCGGCCGGGTACGGGCCGGTCTGGTAGCCCGAGAAGGTCGAGGCGGCGCGGGTCGGACCGGTGTATGCCTCACCCGTGAAGATCGGGCCGGTCGGCACCGAGCCGCGGGCGGTGACCCCGAACGGATCCGACGGGCCCGACGGGCCGGCCTCGGAGGGCGTCCAGGCACCGAGGGACTCACGGGCGGCCGGCCCACCGGGAGCCGCGGCCGCGGCTCCCGCGGAACTACTCCCGGCCGGACCGCTCCCGGCCGCCCCCCGTTCCGAGGCGACCCACCCTGAGGGGACGTCCGCATACCCGGACGCGGCGGGAGCGCCCGGGTTCGAGGAAGCGCCCGCGGGCACGTCTGACCGAGGCGCGGCATTCACGAGCCGCCAGGTCTGGGCAGGTTCGTCCCAGACATAGGCGCCGTCGTCGCTTACCCAGCGGCCGTTCTCGTCGAGGCGCATCAGTCATCCTTCGGTCCGGAGACGGACGGCTCCCAGGGTGCCACGACGGACCAGCGCGGAGGGCGCCCGGGTCCGCCACTGGATAGCCGGGCGCCGCCGGCCGGCCGGACACGCCCCGCTCAGCCCCCCGCGGCGATCATGATCTCCGCCTTCTGGAACTCCTTCAACGTCGCGTAGCCCGTTGTGGCCATCGCCGCACGCAGTGCCCCCGCGATGTTCGCCACACCGTCCTCGCCGCCGCCTTCGCCACCGGTGAGGATCTCCGCCACGGACCGCGAGGCCGGTGCCGGCGACCAGCGCCCGCGCGGCAGGTCGGAATGCAGGATCTCCATCGACCAGGACGACCCCCGACCGGGAGAGTCGACCGCCTGCGCGAGCAGCGAATCCACCATCACGGCGTCGGCTCCGCAGGCCACGGCCTTCGCCACGTCCCCGCCGGTGCGCAGGTCGCCGTGCGCGATCACGTGGACGTAGCGGCCGCCGGATTCGTCGAGGTAACGCATCCGCGCGCCGGCCGCGTCCGCGATCGCCGTCGCGAGCGGGACACCAATTCCGAGGGTCGAGGCGGTGTCGTCTCCCAGGCCGCCACCGACGCCGACGATCACCCCGGCGGCACCCGTCCGCATCAGATGCAGCGCCGTGGAGAAGGACGCGCATCCTCCGACCAGCACCGGGATGTCGAGCTGTCCTATGAACTGCTTCAGATTGAGCGGTTCCGTGCGCCGGGACAGGTGCTCCGCCGACACCGCCGTGCCATGGACGACCAGCAGGTCGACCCCGGCCGCCACGACGTACGGACACAGCGAGCGGAGTTTCTGCGGCCGCAGCGCGGCGGCGGTGACGACGCCCGCCTCCCGCAGCTGGAGCAGGCGGGCGCCGATGAGCTCGGGCTGCACCGGGGCCGCGTAGAGCTCACGCAGGCGCCTGGTCGCCGCCTCCGCCCCGGCCTCCGCGCCGAGTTCCGCCACCTGGGCGATCAGCGGCTCCGGGTCCTCATGGCGGGTCCACAGGCCCTCCAGGTGCAGCACCCCGAGCCCGCCGAGACGTCCCATGGCGATCGCGGACGCCGGCGAGGTGACCGCGTCGGCCGCGGCCGCGACGATCGGGAGGTCGAAGCGGTAGGCATCGATCTCCCAACCGAGCGACACGTCGGCTGGGTCGCGGGTGCGCCGCGACGGAACGATGCCCACGGCGTCCAGCCCATAGGCGACCCGCGCGTTCTTCCCGATACCGATCTCGACGTCAGCCACCGTGTACGGCCTCCTGGTCAACCCGCGAAGTTCTGTCGACCATCCCTACCAGACCGCTGCCAGGCCCGGACGAGCACGGAAGCGAGCCGCGGCGCGGGACGCCCGCGGCTCAGCGGGTGTAGTTCGGTGCCTCGACGGTCATCTGCACGTCATGCGCGTGGCTTTCGGTGAGTCCGGCAGACGTGATCCGCACGAGCTGGCTGTTCTCCTGGAGATCGCGAACCGTCGCCGACCCGGTGTAGCCCATGGCCGCGCGCAGCCCACCGATGAGCTGATGTGCCATGCCCGCGAGCGAGCCCCGGTAGGGGACCTGCCCTTCCACTCCTTCGGGAACGAGCTTGTCGTCGGAGAGGACGTCGTCCTGGAAGTAGCGGTCCTTGGAGTAGGAGCGGTTGCCGCCCCGGCTGCGCATCGCGCCGAGGGAACCCATCCCGCGATAGGACTTGTACTGCTTGCCGTTGATGAAGATGAGCTCGCCGGGACTCTCGTCGACGCCGGCGAGCAGGCTGCCGAGCATGACCGTGTCAGCCCCGACCGCGATCGCCTTGGCGATGTCGCCGGAGTACTGCAGGCCCCCGTCCCCGATCACCGGAACGCCGGCCGCCCGCGCGGCGCGTGCCGCCTCGTAGATCGCCGTGACCTGCGGAACACCAACGCCGGACACGATCCTGGTGGTGCAGATGGAGCCCGGCCCCACCCCGACCTTGACGGCATCGGCACCGGCGGCGACCAGGGCGGCCGCACCGGCGGCGGTCGCCACGTTGCCGCCGATGACATCCAGCGGCCGGCCGTCGACGCCCGCCGGCATCTCCGCCTTGATCCGGGCGATCATGTCGGGCACCGCCCGGTGATGGCCGTGCGCCGTGTCGACGACGAGGAAGTCCACACCCGCGGCGACGAGAACCTGGGCACGTTTGAACGCGTCCTCGCCGACACCGACGGCGGCACCGACCGTGAGGCGCCCGTCCGCGTCCTTGGTGGCGTGCGGGTACTGCTCACGCTTGGTGAAGTCCTTCACCGTGATCAGCCCGCGAAGCCGGCCCGCACCGTCAACGATCGGCAGCTTCTCGATCTTGTTGTGCCGCAGCAGACCCAGTGCCTCGTCCGCGGAGACGCCGACCGGCGCGGTGACGAGCGGCATCGGGGTCATCACGTCCCGGACGCGGCGCTCGTGGTCCCGCTCGAAACGGATGTCACGGTTTGTGACGATTCCCAGCAGCAGGCCGTCNGGCTGGGTCACCGGCACGCCCGAGATGCGGTAACGCGCCATCAGCACGTTCGCTTCCTCGATCGTGGCCTCCGGCCCGCAGGTGATCGGAGCCGTGATCATGCCCGACTCCGACCGCTTCACCATGTCGACCTGCTGTGCCTGGTCGTCGACCGAGAGGTTGCGGTGCAGCACCCCGACGCCGCCCTGGCGGGCCATGGCGATCGCCATCCGCGCCTCGGTCACCGTGTCCATCGCGGACGACACCAGCGGGATGGACAGGGAGATATGGCGGGACAGCCGGGTGGTCGTGTCCACGGACGCCGGAACGACGTCGGACTCCGCCGGCAGGAGCAGCACGTCGTCGAACGTCAGGCCGAGCATCGCGAGCTTCGGCGGGAGGGCCGTCCCCTCGGCGCCGGGTGAACCGGCGGTACCGGTGGCGAAGCGGGCAGCGGCCGCACCGGATGCGGCTTCGAGGTCGGGTTCTCCGGCCGCGCGCGTGATCGAGGTTGTCGGAGTGGCGGCGGAACCGTCCATGGCACCTTCCCGTTCGCGTCGGCCCGGCACCGGCGGTGGCTTCCCCGCGGCGCGTGGGGATCCCGCGCCCGGCTGCCAGGCGAGCCGACCCACTTCGGGCAGACATCTCAGGGGGCAGACGTATCGAGCATGCTGCGCTGTGCGCGGCCCGCCGGTCGGGCAACGGTGATGGGTCCATCGTAGAGGCCCGACAACAACGCCGACCGGCTCCGCGTGACCGAGAGCACCACGCAGGCCACAGGCCGGCGAAGGCGCCCCGGGGGGCGGCCGGCCCGCGCGGCCCACCTTCCGTGGACGCCCCGTAGAAGTCCGCATGCAACAACATCGGAACAACGCGCCAGTACCACAAGGGGTCCGGCCGCGTATCAGAATTGACGCGAGANGGAGCCCGACAACAGGCGGGCCGAGCACGGACCATGGAAGGCGACCCGCCGGGGACACATCAGGCACGCTGCGGCACTACCACGGGGAGCCGACCAGGATCGGACAGATTGGGGCATCTTGGACGAATGCCCCGCACGTCAGTGCCGGACTCGGTATCGGGACCACTAAGCTGGGGCTACAAGCGTAGCGTGTTCCTCGTGAGCAACGAGCCCCTCGACCCCTTCGCGGGCGACCCCGAGGACCCGGCGGCCGAGCTCGCGCAGCTCGACTCCGCCGAGGACCTGGACCTGCTTGAACCGCTGTCCCTCCGCGAGCGCGAAGAGATCATCGCCGAGCTGGGCGACCTCGACGTCTTCCGGACGCTGCTCGAACCGCGTGGCTACCGGGGACTTGTCGTCGACTGCGAGGGGTGCGCCGAGCCGCACTACTTCGACTGGGATCTGCTTGCCGGGAATCTGCGACACCTGCTTGACGAGGGTCGCACCCGGGTGCACGAACCCGCCTACGCACCGGATCCCGCCTGCTACGTGAGCTGGGACTACGCTCGCGGCTTCGCGGACGGCGCGTACGAGGCCTCAGCGGCCTCGGAGGCCGACACCAGGTGACCGGCGCGACCACCAGCCGACGCTGAAACCGGCGGCCCCTCCCGGGCCGCCCCGCCTATTTCACCCCGCCCGCCCGCCGGGCGAGGAACGAGCGTGCGCGCCCCGCGAGGAACCAGCGTGCGCGCCGCCGCTCAGCCTGCGCACCGCCACTCAGTCTGCGCACCGTCTACGCGGTCCGCGTGCCGTCGTCCCGCAGGTCCGCGTGCCGTCGTCGGCCCGTCAGAAGGCGCGGGACGCTCCCCCGGGTCGGGCGCTGCCCGGCGTGACCTCCGCCGGCGAGACCCCGATGTCCCGCGTACCCCGGAAATTCCGTTGCCGGCTCGTGTTACCGCACGGGTGGCGGGTAGGCCGAACCTACCGGCGGAACGCCGAGAGCCCATGTCAACGATGCTCGGGCGCCTGCCGGTGCCGGCGGTCGGACGTCCATGGATCACCCTGGTCGCGCCGTCCCGTACGCCAGCCCGAGCACGCGGGCCCGGGGCGTGGTTCGTCAACGGTGGAGGACATCCCCGCGCTCCTGCCCGCTCGCCACGTCGCCGGACAGAGCGGGCCCGCGCGGGGAGACGGCGCCGGTCGACCGGGTGAAATTCCAAGATCTCCAGTCGATGGCGGGCGGCTACGGTGACCGGGTAGTCGCGGCGCCAGCCGCTCAGGTCGAAAGGGGGGTCAGGCCTATGACCGACGTCCGACGACTTCCAGGCCCCGGCGCGGAGAAGTGGGAGTGGCAGCTCCACGGCGCCTGCCGAGGCGAGAGCACCGAGCTCTTCTTCCACCCGGAGGGGGAACGCGGCCCGGCCCGGGCCGCCAGGGAAGCCGCGGCGAAGGCGATCTGCGCGCGTTGTCCGGTGATCCGGGCCTGCGGGGAACACGCCCTGGCCGCACGGGAACCATACGGCGTCTGGGGTGGTATGAGCGAGTCCGAACGGGAGGCTGTGCTGACGGGACGCACCCGTCGGGGAGCGGCACGGCACGCTCCCGCACGGCCCGGTCTCGCTCCGGCCTGCTGACAGCCGCGCGGACGACCGGGTGACCAGATCCCCGGGTCTGTTCCCTACCTGGGGACNGGCCCGGGGATTTCGCGTTGGTGGGGCAGCACCGCCCGTCGCGGGGCGTACCCACACGCGCCTGAAACGCCAGCGGAATCGCCCGACAGCCGCGTTTCCACCGCCCTGACAGCGGCTGACAGCGGCTGCCGGCTCCCCGCCCGCCGGCGCACCGGCGCCGGGACCGGTGGCTGACTGATGCGCCCGTACAGGGAGATGTCCACCCATCCCCGGCGACCACCCGCGACGGGTGACCGCCTCATGATCCAGAGTCAGGTGCCCGGCCCGGCTGGCGCCCGACGTCCACGCGGTGGCCGCGCAGTGGGCCCGGGCGGCGGAGACAGGACGAGGCCCGGTCGGTACGGATACCGACCGGGCCTCGTCTGCGTCACCACTGCCGCCCCGAGGGGCGCTACCTCGGCCGCGAGGGCAGCGAGTCGCCCCCGCGCCTGCCGTACCGGATCAGAAGCCCGGGCCGTGCGAGTGCGAGTGGCCGTGCCCACCGTGGGAGTGGGAGTGACCACCGGCCTCCTCCGCCTCCGCCGGCTTCTCCGCCACCAGGCTCTCGGTGGTGATGAGCAGCGCGGCGATGGACGCGGCGTTGGCCACCGCGGAGCGGGTGACCTTGACCGGGTCGACGACGCCGGCGGCGATCAGGTCGCCGTACTCACCCGTCGCCGCGTTGAAACCCTCGCCCGACTTGCTTTCACGGACCTTGGAGACGATCACAGCGCCCTCAAGACCGGCGTTGCGGGCGATCCAGGTCAGCGGAGCGTCGAGCGCCTGGCGCACGATCCGCACGCCGGAGCGCTCGTCGCCGGTGAGGCCGAGGCCGTCCTCGAGGACGGACGCCGCGTGGACGAGCGCGGTGCCGCCACCCGCCACGATGCCTTCCTCGACAGCGGCCCGGGTCGCCGAGACGGCGTCCTCCAGGCGGTGCTTCTTCTCCTTGAGCTCGACCTCGGTCGCGGCGCCGACGCGGATGACCGCGACACCGCCGGCGAGCTTGGCCAGGCGCTCCTGGAGCTTCTCGCGGTCCCAGTCGGAGTCCGAGAGCTCGATCTCCTGCTTGATCTGCCGCACCCGCTCGCTGGTCGCGTCAGCGTCGCCGGCACCGTCGACGATCGTCGTGGTGTCCTTGTCCACGACGATCCGACGGGCCCGGCCCAGCTCGGCGAGCGTGATCGAGTCGAGCTTGAGGCCCACCTCGGCGGCGACGACCTGGCCACCGGTGAGAACCGCGAGGTCCTGCAGCATCGCCTTGCGACGGTCCCCGAAGCCGGGGGCCTTCACCGCGACCACCTGGAAGGTCTTGCGCACCGCGTTGACGACGAGGGTCGACAGCGCCTCGCCCTCGACGTCCTCGGCGATGATCAGCAGCGGCTTGCGCTCCTGCACGACCTGCTCGAGGATCGGCAGGATCTCGTTGAGGGCGCTGATCTTCCCGGGGTGCAGCAGCACGTAGGCGTCCTCAAGGACCGCCTCCATGCTCTCCTGGTCAGTCACGAAGTAGGGCGAGATGTAGCCCTTGTCGAACTGCATGCCCTCGGTGAGCTCGAGGTCCAGACCCATGGTCTGGCTCTCCTCGATGGTGATCACACCATCCTTGCCGATCTTGTCCATCGCCTCGGCGATGAGCTCGCCGACCTGCGCGTCCTGCGCGGAGATGGCCGCGACCTGGGCGATCGTCTCCTTGGAGCCGATCTCGATCGCCGCTTTCAGCAGCTCGGCCGAGACGGCCTCCACGGCCGCCTCGATGCCGACCTTGAGCGACAGCGGGGAGGCACCCGCCGTCACCTGCTTGAGGCCCTGGCGCACCATCTCCTGGGCCAGCACCGTCGCCGTGGTGGTGCCGTCACCGGCGACGTCGTTGGTCTTGGTGGCGACCTCCTTGGCGAGCTGCGCCCCCAGGTTCTGGTAGGGGTCGTCCAGCTCGACCTCACGCGCGATCGTCACACCGTCGTTGGTGATCGTCGGCGCGCCGTACGACTTGCTGATGACGACGTTGCGGCCGCGCGGGCCGATCGTCACCTTGACCGCGTCCGCGAGGGCGTTCACGCCGCGCTCAAGCGAGCGGCGCGCGTCCTCGTTGAACGTCAGAATCTTGGGCATACCTGCGTGTCCCTCCGACACGGCTGCCTGGCCGAAACAAGGAGGGCGCGCCCCACCGTGGCCCCGGTGGACACCGGGGACCACCGGTGGGACACGCCCCGCCCGCTACTGCCGGCGACCAGCCTACTTCTCGATGATCGCCAGAACGTCGCGGGCGGAGAGGACCAGGTACTCCTCACCGGAGTACTTGACCTCGGTGCCGCCGTACTTGCTGTNGAGCACAACGTCCCCGACCTTGACGTCGAGCGGGACGCGCTTGCCGTCCTCGAACCGACCGGGGCCGACAGCGAGGACGGTGCCCTCCTGGGGCTTCTCCTTGGCCGTGTCCGGAATCACGATGCCGGACGCGGTGGTGGTCTCGGCGTCCGAGGGCTGGACGACGATCCGGTCCTCGAGCGGCTTGATTGCAACCTTGGTGGCGGTGGTCGTCACGATCGACCTCCCCCTTCCTTCGCTGGATGAGAGAGCGACCCTGGCGGCCTGCCGTCGCGGGTGAACAGGCGCCTGTCGCTGGCACTCGCGGGTGCCGAGTGCCAACCTAGCACCCGCACCCCTGACGTCAACCAAGAAGGTCGGATCTGTCAAGACGGACTTCGAGCCCGACCGAACTCCCAGGCCCTCGCCAGGCCCGTGACAAGCCCGTCAGGGGGGTCCGGGAGCGGCGGACCGGCCGCCTCGGCACCCGCGGCTCCCCCGGCACCGACGTGCAGCAGGATCACCACCAGATCCGCGGCGGCCCCTCGACCCAGATAGATCTCGGCCTCCCGCCCACGGGTCGCCTCGTGGGCCCAGCGTTCCAGGTCGCCGACCCGGCCGGGCGCCGCCCTCGCCTCCCACATCCAGGTCGTCGCGCGCATGCCGAACTCCCCGTCAGCGACGCCCGGTGGCGCGCCGCGAGACGTCGGCCGGCCCGGAAGCGTCGCCGCCCCCCCGACCACCGGCCGCCGCCGCACCGCCGACAGACCCATCGCCGACAGACTCATCGCCGGCGCACGCCCCGGCACCGCCCTCCGCGGCGACCCCGCAGGCACCGGCCGCCGCCGCCACGACGTTCAGCGTCTCCTCCGCGGCGACGCAGGCAGCCGCGCCCCGCGTCGGGTCCATCGCGACCAGATGCTCGGAGACACGGTGCGCCATGGCGGCGAACGCCTCCCGCTCCGCGGGTGACAGCGGAGCCAGAACATGGTCGTCGACGGTGCGAAGCGCGTCCCGCGCCCGCTGGTGCGCCCGGATCCCCAACTCCGTGGGGACGATCATTCTGGCCCGCCGGTCGGTCGGGGCCGGGCGCCGCCTGACCAGCCCGGCCCGCTCCATCTCGTCGACCAGCCGCACCATCACGGTTCGGTCGATGCCGAACCGGCGGGCCACCTCGATCTGGTTGTGGGCCACGCCTTCGACCGCCGCGCCGAGCACGTAGAAGCCCTTCAGGCCACCGGGGAACCCGCCGACCGCGGCAAGCGAGGCAGCCAGGTAGCCGTGGTGGATCTGACCGACGATCCACGTCAGGTCGTGGCACAGGTCCTCCGGCAGGCCCACGGCCCCTCCGGGGGTGGCCACACAGGCGGAGCCATCCGCGCCCGGCCGCGCCGGAGCCTGCTCCGCGGGCCGCCGCCCGGTGGCCGNGGGAGGCGTCGCGGAGGCATCGCTCAACGGCCGCTCCACGCTCACACAGTACCCCGGTCCCTCCGCTATCCGATCATCACGAACTAGTCTNCCCAGGAGATAGGTGTTGACACAGATTATTTTTTCAAGAGACCATCTGCAGGAGCGCTTAACCCGAGGCGGTTCGATCGCCGTCGTGCCTCAGCCGGCTGTCTCCGGCCGCCGGCACGCAGCAGCCGACGGCCTGCCGCCACCACCGCCACGCTCTGGTCATCCGCCACGCTCTGGTCATCAAGGAGAACTCCATGTCCAACCTGCTCCACGTCGACTCCAGCTTCGCGCCCGAGGGATCGGTCTCCCGGAGCATCGCCGCGAGCTATGTCGAGACCTGGCGCGAGCACAACCNGCAGGGCACGGTCACGCACCGCGACCTGGCCGCCAGCCCGCCGCCGCACCTGAACTGGACGCTGGTTTCCAGCGGCTACGTCCCGCCCGAGCAGCTCACCCCCGAGCAGGCCGAGGCCGTGCGGATCCGGGAGGAGTACCTCGCAGAGGTCGAGAAGGCGGACGAGTACGTGATCTCCGTCCCGATGTACAACTTCGCGTACCCGTCAACGATCAAGGCGTGGCTGGACCAGATCATCGTGATGGGACGCACCGCGAGCGGCTCGGCCGGCGACGGCGTCCTGGCCGGCAAGAAGGTCACCGTGGTGACGGCCCAGGGCGGCTCCTACGCGCCGGGCACCCCCAAGGAGGGCTGGGACCACCAGGTTCCCTACCTGCGCCATGCCTTCGAGGCGCTGGGGGCCGACAACATCGAGTTCATCACCGTCGTGATGACCCTGTCGACGGTGAACCCGGCGCTCGCCGAGTTCACCGATCTCTTCCAGGCATCCCGGGACTCCGCCGAGAGGGCTGCCCGGGACCGTGCCGCCAGCAGCTGATCCCCGGGCGGCTGATGCCGTCCACAGCTGATGCCGTCGGGAGCCCGGGCCGTCGGGAGCCCGGGCCGTCGGGAGCCGGCGCGGCGGCGAGTCCGCGGCCCGCCGGCTCCCAGAGCTCAGAGTGCCAGCGCGGAGGTCGCCGGCAGGTCGAGCGGGGACGGCTCGACGCCGGCCTCCACCCGCAGCGAGCCGAGGGCGGCCACCATCGCCCCGTTGTCGGTACACAGACCGGGCCGCGGCACCCGCAGCGTGATACCGGCCGCCTCGCAGCGCTGCGCGGCGAGCGCCCGCAGCCGGCTGTTCGCGGCGACCCCGCCGCCGATCACCAGCGTGTCGACCCCCCGGGACCGGCAGGCCGCGACCGCCTTCGCGGTCAGGACGTCCGCGACCGCCTCCTGGAAGGAAGCCGCCACGTCCGCCACCGGCACCGGCTCCCCCGCCCGCCGCCGGGCCTCGACCCAGCGGGCGACGGCGGTCTTGAGACCGGAGAAGGAGAAGTCGAACGTTCCGTCACCGGCCTTGGCCCGGGGGAACGCGATGTCCGCGCGACCTTCGCGGGCCGCCGCGTCGATCGGCGGCCCGCCGGGGAAAGGCATGCCGAGCAGGCGCGCCACCTTGTCGTAGGCCTCACCCGCGGCGTCGTCCACGGTGGCGCCCAACGGCACCACCGGTTCCGTCGCCAGGTCGGGAACCAGCAGCAGGGAGCTGTGCCCCCCGGAGACCAGCAGCGCCACCGAAGGGCGTGGCAGCGGCCCGTGCTCCAGAGTGTCGACCGCGACGTGCGCGGCCAGATGATGCACTCCATGCAGCGGGACGCCGAGCGCCAGCGCGTAGGCCTTCGCCGCCGCCACCCCCACTAGCAGCGCGCCGGCCAGTCCCGGGCCCGCCGTCACCGCGACCGCGTCGACATCGCGGTGCCGCAGGCCCGCGCGGTCCAGCGCACGCTCGATGGTCGGGACCATCGCCTCCAGATGCGCGCGAGCCGCGATCTCGGGCACGACTCCGCCGTAGCGGGCGTGCTCGTCGACCGAGGAGGCGAGGGCGTCGGCGATCAGCGTCCCGCCACGCACGAGCCCCACTCCGGTCTCGTCGCACGATGTCTCGATCCCGAGCACCAGCGGACGATCCGCGCCGGTCATGCCCTGTCTCCCACTACCGCGGCACCTTCCGCCACGCCCATACCCGCAACACCCACAGTCACAGTCACCACAGAGTCAAGTCACCGCAGTCAGAGTCATCACCGCCGTACCCGGGCCGCTCCGGGCGCCGGCCGTCACGAGGCCGCCCGCGCGTCCCGGTCGATCGCCGCCGCGGTCTGGTCCAGCAGGGCCCCGTACCCGACGGTGTCGATCGGCCGGGCCCGCATCACGTAGGCGTCGCCACCCGACGGCTGGTAGTAGCCGCGGCGGACACCGAGATCCACGAAACCCAGCCTGGCGTAGAGCGCCCGCGCCGGATGGTTGTCCGTCCGCACCTCCAGCCCGCAGCTGCGCGCGCCGCGGCGGCGGGCCTCCCGGAGCTGGGCGAGCATCAGTCGGGTTCCGACGTGTCGCCCGCGCATCTCCGGCACGACCCCGATGGTCTGGATATACGACTCGTCGCCCTGCAACGCCAGCCCGGAGTAGCCGACGATCGAGCCGGCGGACATCGCGACGAGGTAGTTGCGGCTCTCGCCCTGGGCGAGTTCGGACCAGAAAAGCTCGGCCGACCACGGATCGAGATCGAAGACCCGCCGCTCCAGCGATGCGATCCCGGCCAGGTGCCACCAGCGCATGGGGAGCAGCTCGACCTGCTCGGCAGGTCGGTTGCCGGACGGATGGCTGACGGCGGCCATCGTCAACCCGCCGCCGTGACGGTCTTGGGGGGACGCGGCTCGGCCGCGTCGGGACGCCTCAGGTAGAGCGGTGTGAGGGTGCCCGGGGGGACACCGCGCAGGATGTCGTCGGCGACCAGGCGGACGAGCACCGCCGGTGACGGTGAACCCGGCTCGACGTTCCCGCCCACGGAGCCCACGGCGCCGGCGGCGCCGGCCAGGCCGGGCGAGGGCGCGAACAGTTCGGGCGCGAACGCCGCGGGGTACAGTGCGACACCGGGCCCGGTGACCCGCGTCGCGCCGGACGCGCGCAGCTCCGCCGCCACGCCGGCCGGAGCTCCGACCCCTGGCGCTCCCAGCCGGGCCCCGTCCTGGTAGCGCGCCCAGAACACC
Organism: Frankia sp. EI5c; assembly: GCF_001636565.1. Lineage (GTDB taxonomy): Bacteria > Actinomycetota > Actinomycetes > Frankiales > Frankiaceae > Parafrankia. The sequence continues at coordinate 36,194 of NZ_LRTK01000065.1, read as the reverse complement.
TCGGAGCGGCGGGCGTCCGTCACGACTCCGACCGGACCGCTGGTGGCGGCACCGATCCCGTCCAGCGAACAGACCCCGTGCACCGGGATGCCGAGCGCCGCGGCGAACGCGGCGGCGCTCACCAGGCCCACTCGAAGACTGGTGAACGGCCCCGGGCCGGTGCCGACGACGACGGCGGCCACCTCCGGGGACCGGACGCGAGCCGCGGCGAGGACCTCACTGATCATGGGTGCCAGCAGCTCGCCGTGCCGGCGGGCGTCCCAGGCCGAGCGTTCCGCGAGGACGTGCCCGGCTGGCGCTACGCCGGCCGCGGGAACCGGCGCGGTGGGCGACACGCCGAGCTCGACCAGCGCGACCGAGCAGGCCGCCGTCGAGGTGTCGAGCGCCAGGACAAGCACCGGTCCAGCCTACGGATTCGCCAGCCGGCCCCGGCGCCCGGCACGCCCGGCACGCCCGCAGCACCGACCTTCTGTGTACGAACGTTCTGCCCCGCGGGCAGCCGCCCCGGTGCCACCGGGGCCGCTCCGCCAGTCAGCCGAACACCCGGGAGGCGGCCGACCGGGACAATTTCTCGCCACCCGGCGCCCGGCCATCGGAATCTCCGCGGAAAAATCGGTCGAACGCAATACCGGATATGCCCTCCAGGAATATCCGGTTGGAATTCAGAACAGCCACTCGACGGACGGGCGGAGTTCCGGGCCGGTTGTGAACCGGATGCAACAGAAGGCGGGGCCCGGGACATCCCCGCGCACCGGCGGGCCAGCCGGAGATTTCACAACGGGAGAACGACGGCCGCCTGGGTCGGCGGGAGCGGACAGCCCACCGGGAGATGGGCGACGCCCGCGCCCGCGTCGCCGGCGCCGGCCACTTCCATGGCCGTGCCGGCCGCGCCGGCGGGTCTCAGTGGCTGCGCCGGGCCGGCCCTCCGGCGGGGCGGTGCCGGATCCTCGGGTCGGAGCTCATCGCCGGCAGGCCGCCTCGGCCATGGATCGCGGCGCTGGCGGCGTGGATCGCGGCGCTGGCCGCACCCGTGCTGCGCGGCTGCCGGCCCACCCGGGGGGCCGGCGGCAGGGTTCCGGGAGCCGGAACGGCCCCGGGGGCGGGGCGGATGCCGGCGGCCGCGGGCCCTGCCGGCCCGGTCGGCCCGGTCGAGAACGGGCTCGCTGCCTGGGTGAACGCCGAACCGGCCACCGGGGGGAACGCCGCACGCAGCGGGGTCCAGCCGGTGAAGCCGAGCATCCGCAGCGCCGACGCGGTGAGCTTCTGCGCGACCTGCTCCACCGACCAGCCGAGAGTGTCGAGCAGGTCGACGATCACCCGCTCGTCGAAGACCGACGCCCAGAGGAGCACCGCGTACTCGGGCTCCTGCGGCGGTAGGACACCACTCTCCACCAGACCGAGCACGACCGGCGCGAGCACCTCGTGCAGCCGCGCGACCAGGTCGTCCTGGGCCTTCAGCCGGGCGAGGTAGCCCTGCGCGGACCGCACGTGCACCGCCGCCCGGCCCCAGCGGGCCACCGAACGGACCCACACGTCACAGACGACCTCGAAGTTGGCGAGGTTGTCGTCGCCGGCGGCCAGCGCCCGGATGTCGGTGACCAGGACGTCGATGAGCTGGAGGTAGTAGACGTCGAGGGCGTCGTGCACATCGACGAAGTGCCGGTAGGCGGTCGCCGTCGAGACCCCCGCCTCGGCGGCCAGATCCACGAGGCTGAACCGCCGCCCGTTGCGGGCGAGGAGCCGCCCCACCGCATCGAGGAGATCGCGCCGACTGGCGAGGAAATCACTACGGGTCCGGCGGGACCGGGTCGAGCGCTCGGCCGGAGCCTCCACAAGGTCGACAGCGGTGCTGCTGTGCACGCGCTCCCCTCTCCCGGCCCCAACAGGCCATCACCGATTCTTGTCGCGGTCGCATGACGCGGGTGGGCCGCCGCGTGCATGAACTTCGCGCCTACGCCGCCAATATAGCGGAACAACTCATCAACTACGGAACGTTGACTATTTGTCCTCAAGGGCCGCTTGTCGCGACACACCCCCCCGCCACACGGTATGGGCGGGACCCGGGACCAGGCATTAACAGGGGGACATCTGACCTTAACATGATCTAGGATGCCGGCCGCGTGTGCGCCGGTTCACCTTCAGCGACGCTCCTCATTCCGGCCCGCACCCCCGATTAACGGCGGGCCGACCGGGAAATGTTTTCGGAATCACTTTCCCGGTTACCCGAACATGCCCACCCGAAAAGGTGCTAGGCCCAGCCCGGGCCAGCCGGGCGCCGGCGCGCCGCCCCGGTCGGATCCCCGCCGGGGCGGGGGCTCTGGCGCTGGATGGTCCCGACTGCCGGCCGTTCGCGGGGCGGCTCTCCGTCCGCGAGGGCTCTCAGGCCGCCGTGGCATGGGACGTCTCGCGCGGGGGCGGAGGCCCGCCAGGCGTCACCTCCGGCCAACCACCGCCCAACGCCGCCCAACGCCGCTGCGCTCGGAGGCGGCAGAGCGGATGCCGGGGAGGCCACAACACCAACAGGTAGCCCGGTTTCCCCGGAGCCGGGGGGCGGGCCCGCGCCCGGTCACAGCGAGTTCGCCCGCGACCCGACCCGGCCAACCCTGCCGGGTGTCCCGGGCACCACGCCGGGGTGGGAACAACGTGCGGGCGCGGCCGCCACCGGTCAGCGCGGCACCAGACCGGCGACGGCCAGGCGGTCGAGCCAGTCGCCGCCGACCGGCCAGAGTCGAACCCTGCGCACCTCTCCGCCCTCCTCGCCTTCCGGGCGGCTTATCTCCACCCGCAGGTGAGCGGCCGCCAGCTGCTCCACCAGACCTGACCCCCACTCCACGGCGCACACCGACTGCGCCATGTCAGCGTCCAGGTCGAGGTCGTCCACCTCCGCCGCCCCGCCGAGACGGTAGGCGTCCACGTGGACCAGCGGCAGCCGACCGCCCGTGTGCACCCTCGCCAGCACGAAGGTCGGCGAGGTGACCGGCCCGCGCACCCCCAGGCCGGCCGCCAGCCCCTGGACGAAGACCGTCTTGCCCGCGCCGAGCGGGCCGTCAAGGATGATCAGGTCACCGGCCCGCAGCACCGGCCCGAGCTGGGCGCCGACCGCCCGCATCCGGTCGGGGTCCTCCACGGCGATCTCCAGAATGGCGGGCGTGGTCATCCGTCGGTCCGTCCTCAGTCGTGATGTGGCTGCCACGGCCAGGCTTTCCATGGCCGGGCGCCGACCACCCGCCGGCAGAGCGGCTCACCCGCCGGCCGCGGCCGCGGTCACGGCCTGACAGCGTCTGGCACCGGGCGGGGAGCGTTGATCCGCTCGACGAGGTCGCGGATGGCGGCGTTCGTCGCGGCGGGGCGCTCCAGCATGATCGCATGCCCCGCCCCCGGCTCGATCCGCAGCTCGGCATCGGGCAGCAGGTCGGCGATGGCGCGGCTGTGCTCGGGCGGGGTCATGACGTCGTCGTCCCCGACCAGGATGACCGTCGGGGTGTCACGAAGTCCCGCCACGGCTTCCACCTTGTCATGCTCCAGCAGGGTGGACATGAACGCCGCCATCACCGGGATCGGTGTGTCTCCGACCATCTCCTCCAGGAACGAGACGACGGAAGGGGGCACATCGCCCGAGCCGAAGGCGATGCGGCGGGTGATCTCCCAGGAGAAGTCGCTGCCGCGCCGGCGCGCGCGCTCGAACAGCGTGGGCGCGCGCCGCATCCCGACCGTCAGCGTCGGCAGTGCCCGGCGCACGCCGTCGGTGACCAGGGCCGGCAGGCCGAGCGTCAGCCGGGCCAGATCACCCGCGCTGGTCGACAGCAGCACCACGCCGGCGACCCGGTCCCGGAACAGTTCTGGATGGGTGCCCGCCAGGGCGATGATGGTCATTCCGCCCATCGAGTGGCCGACCAGCACGATCGGCCCCTGCGGGACCCGTTCGGTGAGCACCTGGTGCAGATCGGCCGCGAGCTGGTCGATGGTGCAGCTCCCCGCCTCGCACGGGCCGGAACGGCCGTGTGCCCGGAGGTCGTAGAACACCATCGGCCCCAGATCCCGCAGCGCCCGCTGCTGGAACACCCACGAGTCGCCGTTCACGCAGAAGCCGTGGACGAAGACGAGGGTCGGGGCGGCAGTCTCTGGTCCGGGTCGCGGGTCCTGGTCGGTCTGTTCGACGTGGAGGGGAATCCCGTCCGCGGCTGTGACGACCATGCTGACCCGACCCCCGATGGGGCCGACTCCGTCACCCTCGGGCAGATCAGGCACGTCACGATGCCGGCGGACGGTCCGGCGCTCGGCCAGCAGCCCGGCTGTGAGTGCCGCCCCGACCAGCCCCACGGCTCCCCCGCGGCGCACCGCGCGGGAGCCCACGACCGAACCGGCGGCGGCCGTGACCGCTCTCGCCGCACCTCCGGCCAAAGCCAGTGAGGCCGACAGTCCACGGCGCTGGGCGTGACCCACGGCGCCACCGGCACGTGACCCGGCAGCGGCGCTGCCGACGCCGGCGCGGCCACCAGTGGTGCGGCCACCAGCGGTGCGGCCTCCTGCCATCGCCCGCCCACCTCTCCACCAAATGTCGCGCCTGCGCCAATGGCAGCACGACGTACCGATAATGCCTGAAGGTGCCAATGCCCGATGGTGCCAGCCCGGCGGACCTGACGCCATGCACCCGCCCCGGCCGTACCAGGGCAGGAGATGGCCGGACGAGGCGTGGCACAGCAGCACGAAACCGCCGACCGCGCCCGACCGGCCGGACAGGGCGGACAGGCCCGGCGGCGGGGTCTGATCGGCCGGCGAGACGCGGCGGCGCCGCGCGCGGATCCGGCCGCCACCGTCGGCCCCGGGCGCGGCGGCGACCACGCGGGAGATCACAGGCGAAGGCAGGCGGATAACCGACAGGGGATCACAAAGATCCACCAGGACCTGGCCTGGATCCTCCGCTAGCGTTGAACCGGTCGGCCCGGGCGGTTGCGGCTGCGAACGGTTGCGGCCGGCTGGGATTGGGTTGCGTCAGGGGAGGCGTCGTGAAACTGCGGTGGCGGAAGAGCGGGCCGGTCGCGTCGCCCGTGCACAGCGGCGCTGTTGACATCGAGGACGAGACCGACGAGCTGAGCGACGAGCTCGGCGCGGTCGGGGCGGCAGCACCCGCTCCCACCGCGGGCGGTCCGGTCATGTTGACGTTGACCACACGGAGCGAGATCGAGAAGGCGGCGGAGCGCGCGGCTAATCCGCAGCCGGTCCGGCGCCGGATGGAACGAGGCATGTTCGGCGGCGCGGCGAGCGGTGACGCGCACGGTGGTGGGTCCTGCGGCAGCGGCGGCTGCGGCTGCTGACCGCCCGGGCAGCACTGACCGCCCGGGTGCCCGTTCACACCCGAGTTGGAACGCGCGCTCAGATGTAGACCCGGGGCACTCGCGCGCCGACCCGGGTGACGATCTCGTAGTTGATGGTCGCGAGGGCGTGTGCCCAGTCGTCCGCCGTCGGCTCGCCGTGCTCTCCCGGCCCGAACAGGATGACCTCGTCACCCGCTGCCACCGGGTCGATGCCGACGTCCACGACGAACTGGTCCATGCAGACGGTGCCGGCTATCCGGCGGCGGCGCCCACCCACCAGCACCTCGGCGGTGTTGGTCGCCGCGCGCGGGATCCCGTCGGCGTAGCCGAGGGGAACCACCGCGAGCCTGGTCTCGGTCCGGGTCGTGTACCGGTGCATGTAGGAGACCCCGGTGCCCTCCGGGACCCGCTTCACCAGCGCCGCCGTTGCCCGCAGTGTCATCGCCGGGCGCAGCCCGAACGCCGCGGGCGGCCCGACCTCCGGCCCCGGTGACAGGCCGTACACCGACACCCCCGGGCGGACCATGTCGAAATGTGCCTCCGGGCTGACCAGCGTGGCCGCGGAGTTGGCCAGGTGGCGCAGCTGTGGGTTCAGGCCGGCCTTGCGGGCGGCGTCCACTGCGTCACCGAACCGCGCGATCTGAGCCTGGACGGTCGGATGCCCCGGGTTGTCGGCGAAGGCGAAATGGCTCCACACGCCGACCACCTCGATGAGCCCCTCCGCTTCGAGCGCGGCCGCCGTGTCGCACAGATCGGGCCAGTCCTCCGCGGTGGCGCCGGCCCGGCCGAGGCCGGTGTCGGCCTTCAGGTGGACCCGGGCCGCCCGGCCCACCTGCCGTGCCGCCTCGGCGAGCTCGGCGAGCGCCCAGGTCGCGGAGGCGGACAGGTCGATGTCCGCGGCGAGGCCCGCGGCCAGCGGTTCGCCGGGGACAGCCAGCCAGGAGAAGACCGGCGCGGTGATCCCGGCGGCACGCAGGGTGAGCGCCTCCTCCAGGAAGGCGGTGCCGAGCCAGCCCGCGCCCGCCTCCAGCGCTGCCCGCGCGCAGGGCACCATTCCGTGNCCGTACCCGTCGGCCTTCACGACGGCCATGGTCGTTGCGTTCCGGGCCCGGGCGACCAGAGCCGCTACCGAGTCACGCACGGCGTCGAGTTCGATGGCCGCGTAGGCGCGCGGGGGATGCGAGGAGCTCACGCCACGACGCTAGCAAGCAGGTCGGCGATGACCTCGGGCAGCAACGCGGGCAGGTCCCCGGCGGCCAGCGGCTGCGGGCCCCGCCTGGCTGCCGAACCATGCAGGTGGGCGCCCACCGCCGCGGCCAGCGGCGGCGCGAGACCGGCCGCCAGCAGCGAACCGGTCAGGCCGGTGAGGACATCTCCGCTCCCGGCCGTTCCGAGCCAGGGTGTGCCGGTGAGGTTGACGAACGACTCTCCCCCGGACCCGGCCACGATGGTCCGGTCGCCCTTGAGCAGGACGGTGGCGCCGAGCTCCGCCGCGGCCTGCCGGACCGTGCCCAGCCGGTCGGCCGTGAGCCGGGCGGGCACAGCCGCGGCGTCCCACCCCAGCGCGGTGGCGACGAGCCGGGCGAACTCACCTTCGTGCGGGGTCAGGACGACTTCGTTGGTCCGCTCCCGGTTGGTTCGCTCTCTCAGCAGCGACGGCCGGGCGGCGACCACCGCGGCGAGGGGTTCCAGCGCACCGGCGTCGGCGAGCAGCGGGGTGTCGGTGCGTTCCAGCAGCGCCGCCACGAGCCGGCCGGTGGCCTCGTCCGCGGGCAGACCTGGTCCCACGGCCCAGGCTCCCACCCTGCCCGCCCCGAGCGCCGTGTCGGCGTCACCGGGTTCGATGACCGTCAGCACCGCTTCCGGATGCGCTCGCAGCACGAGGTCGGCGGCCCGGGGCTCGGCGATCACCCGCAGGTAGCCCGCACCGCCGCGCAGCGCTCCGCCGACCGCCAGAACGGCCGCGCCGGGATACCGGTCGCTCCCCCCGACGAGCCCGAGCACCCCCCGGGTGTACTTCGAGTCCGTCGCCGTGGGCACCGGCAGCGCCTGTGCGACGTCGACGTCCTCCAGCGCGCGCAGGTCGGCCGCGGGGAGGGTCAGGCCGATGTCAATCAGTTCCACCCGGCCGGCGTGGGTGGAACCGGGTCCGACCAGCAGTCCTCGCTTGTAGGTGCCGAAAGTGACCGTGCTGCTGGCCCGGACCGCGCCGTCCGCCACCGCGCCGGTGTCCGCGTCCACACCGCTGGGGACGTCGACGGCGACGGTGCGCGCCGCGGGGGCAAGCCGGGTGAGCGCCGCGTACGGCTCCCGCAGCGGGCCTCGGCCACCGATGCCCAGCAGCCCGTCCAGGACGAGGTCGGCGGTGGACAGCAGATCGGCGACGGCGTCGGCGCCCGGTGCGCGCCGCCCCGCGGTGGCCACGCCGTGCCCGGGGCCGGCGGGGGAGTCAGCGCCGGCGTCAGCACCGGGGCCAGGGCCCGTCCGGTGCAGCCGGCCGCCGGCGGCAAGGAGTGCCGCGCTGCCTTCGGGATGGGTCCGCCCGGGCGCGAGGGCGTGGACGACGGCGCCGAGCGCGGCCAGCCGGGCACCGGCCCACAGCGCGTCGCCGCCGTTGTCGCCCCCGCCGGCGAGCACCACGATCCTGGCCCCGTAGACCCGGTCGAGCCGTCGGACGGCATGGGTGACCAGCCCCGACACGGCCCGCTGCATGAGGGCACCGGATGGCAGCGAGGCCAGTAGCGGCGCCTCGGCGGCCCGGACGTCGGCCACGGTGTGAGCTTCGAGCATGCGGCCATGATCCCGCCGCCGTGCCCGCGACGCGCGCATCCCGCGCGCGCCCCGGCGGGTGGACTCCCCGGCGCGGAGGAGCTCAGACCGCCCCGTGCTGGCGGCCGTGCCAGGCGACGGTGGCCTCCCAGAGCGCGTCGGCGACGGCGTCGCTCTCGTCCGCCGCGTCGAGCAGCGTCTCCACCAGCTCCGCCCGCGGGACGCGGCTCAGGAACACCCTGATCGCCGCATGCACCGGATCGTCGGCGAAGAGGTCCTCGGCGTTGCCCTCGTCGTCATCGTCGTCATCGTCGGCCATCCCGGCCGATCCGGTGGCGACGAGCGCCACCGCGACGGCGTGCCGGCAGAAGACACCGCCCGCGCTGTCCGAACAGGTGCAGGTGGTGCCGGGGCCGTCCTCGCCCGCCTCCAGGCGGACCTGCTGGTGACCATCGTCGTCGACGGTCCCCGAGGCGTTGGTGGGACGGATCCGGAGCTGCTCAACCCGACCGAGCAGGGCCAGGCTGACGCCCTCCATGAACACCGCGGTGCCCGCCCGCTGGGCGCAGGCACGCTCCTCGAAGGCGGCTTCCAGCGGGGTGACCGCCTCGTCGCCGTGTCCGTCGCCCTCGGACACAGAAATGATCATTCTCTAATCCTACGGAACCAGACCCTGGCCGCGCCTGCCAGGTACGCCTGGGGGCTTGGCGGCCGTCGCATCGCGATATATCGTGAGCGTACGCGAGACAACGCGACCTCTAGATCGAGGAGATCACAGTGAGTTCACAAGCAATTCCTGGCTGGGACGGGTGGAGCCGCTTCTTCGCGTTCGACCCCGCCCGTTTGATCGACGCCGCGCGGCAGGCGGGGTTCGCCGAGGCGACCCGAGGCGCCGACCACGCCCGTGCGCGGCACAGCCGCATGCACGGCGAGCACGGCGAGCACGGCCATGAGCGCCACGGTCACGGCCCGCGGGAGCGCGGCGGCCGTGGTGGGCGCGGCGGCCGCCCGGGCGCGCCGATGGGCCCGGGTGGCTGGCCGTTCGGCCGCGGGTTCCCCCCCGGCCCCGGCTTCGGCCGTGGGGCCCGCGTCGCCCGCGGCGACGTCCGCGAGGCGCTGCTCGCCCTGCTCGCCGAGGAGCCCATGCACGGCTATCAGATGATCGGCGAACTGGCGTCCCGCAGCGGGGGCATGTGGCGGCCCAGCCCGGGCTCGGTCTACCCCGTGCTGTCGCTGCTCGCCGACGAGGGCCTGGTCCGCGCAGAGGAGCGGGACGGGCGCCGGGTCTTCCACCTCACCGACAGCGGCCGTGCCCACGTCGAGGCACGGGCCGGCGCGCCCAGGCCATGGGAGACGGCCGCGGCGAGCGCCGATGACGAGATGACGGCACTGCGCAGCCTGGCCTTCGGGGTCGGCGCCGCCGTGGTCCAGGTCGCCCAGGCCGGTGATCCTGACCAGATCGCCGCGGCCCGGGTGCTGCTCACCGAGACCCGTCGGGGGCTGTACCGCATCCTCGCCGGCGATCTGGAGGAGTCCGCGTCGGCTTCGGCTCCGGGCAGCACCGAACCGGCCGCACCGGGCAGCGCCGCGACCAGGCGGCCAGCGGCCGCCGGCGAGGGCGGCACGGCGCCCGGCCGGTCGACGAAGGACCTGAGCTGACCGGCCCGCCGGCGTCACCGCGCGGCGGCACCCACTCCCGCCCGGGCAATCGGCAACCGGCAACCGGCAACCGGCAACCGGCAACCGGCAACCGGCAACCGGTCTACTCGACCGTGACGGACTTCGCCAGGTTGCGCGGCTGGTCGACGTCCAGGCCTCGCGCCAGCGCCAGCTCACAGGCGAACACCTGCAGCGGCAGCGTCGTGACCAGCGGCGCGAAGAGGGATGACGTGGCGGGCNCCCGGATCAGGTGGTCCGCGTAGGGCTCGACGGCCGTGTCGCCCTCCTCTGCGATCACGATCGTGCGGGCGCCGCGCGCCCGGACCTCCTGGATGTTCGACACGACCTTGCCGTGCAGGTTCGCCCGCCCTCGCGGCGACGGAACCACCACCACCACGGGCAGCCCGGGCTCGATGAGCGCGATCGGGCCGTGCTTCAGCTCCCCCGCCGGGAAGCCCTCGGCATGCATGTAGGCCAGTTCCTTGAGCTTCAGCGCGCCCTCGAGCGCCACCGGGTAGCCCACATGACGGCCGAGGAACAGCACCGCCTTCGCGTCGGCCAGGCCACGCGCCAGCTCACGCACCGGCTCGACCGTCGCGAGTGTGCGGCGGACCAGTTCCGGCATGCGCTGCAGTCGGTCCACATAGGCGGCGACCTCGTCGCCGTACAGGACGCCGCGGGTCTGGGCCAGGAACAGGCCGACGAGCAGGCAGGCGGCGACCTGTCCCAGGAACGTCTTCGTCGCCGCGACCCCGACCTCCGGCCCACAGCGGGTGTAGAGGACGGCGTCCGACTCCCGCGGAATCGTCGAGCCGTTGGTGTTACAGATCGCCAGTACGCGGGCCTTCTGCTCGCGGGCGTGCTTGATCGCCATCAGCGTGTCCAGCGTCTCGCCGCTCTGGCTGATCGCGACCACCAGCGTCGACCGGTCCAGCACCGGGTCCCGGTAGCGGAACTCCGAGGCCATCTCGACCTCGCANGGCAGCCTCGTCCAGTGCTCGATCGCGTACTTGGCGATCAGCCCGGCGTGGTNGGCCGTCCCACAGGCCACGATGAAGACCTTGTCGATATCCCGGAAGTCCTGGTCGGACAGGCGCTCCTCGTCGAGGACGATCGCCCCCTCGGGAGAGAGCCGCCCGCGCAGGGTGTCGGCGAGCGCCTCGGGCTGCTCACTGATCTCCTTGAGCATGAAGTACGGGAAGCCGCCCTTCTCCGCGGCGCTCGCGTCCCAGTCGACGTGGTAGCGCCGGCCCTCGATCGGGGCGCCGGCGAAGTCGAAGACGCTGACCCCGTCGCGGCGGGCCTCGACCAGCTGGTCCTGGCCGATCTCCAGAGCCTCCCGGGTGTGGGCGATGAAGGCGGAGACGTCGCTGGCCAGGAAGGTCTCGCCGGCACCGAGGCCGACGACGAGCGGGCTGTTGCGCCGCGCGCCGACGACCACCCCGGGATGGTCCCGGTGCAGGACGACGAGGGTGAAGGCACCCCGCAGCCGGCGGCACACGGCACGCAGGGCCTCGGTGAGCGGGTGCGCGGCCGGTGCCGACCCCGCGGACGAGGCCGACCCCGCGGACGAGGCTGACCCCGCGGACGACGCGGCCCGCGCGATCTCGATCTCCAGCAGGTGGGCGACGACCTCGGTGTCGGTCTCGCTGGCGAGCTCGTGGCCGGCGGCCTCCAGCTCGGCGCGCAGCTCGGCGAAGTTCTCGATGATCCCGTTGTGGATCACCGCCACCGCGCCGGTGCAGTCGGTGTGCGGGTGGGCGTTGGCGTCGGTGGGGCCGCCGTGCGTCGCCCAGCGGGTGTGCCCCATGGCCGTCGAGCCGGGCATGGGATCGTTGTCCTCGCCGAGGACCTTCTCCAGATTCGCCAGCTTCCCGGCGCGGCGCACGGTGCGCAGCTCGCCCCCGCCGACCACGGCGACGCCNGCGGAGTCGTAGCCGCGATACTCCAGCCGACGCAGGCCGCTCAGCACGACGTCGAGGGCCGGTTGATCACCGACGTACCCAATGATCCCGCACATGTTGCTCAGCGTACGCAGTCCGGTCCGGGTCCCGCGCACAGACCATTCGGATGCCACGGATTTCTGCCGGGTGTCGCGCCNCGCCCGTCACATGCAGTGAGCAGGCCCGCCCCCACCAGGTCAGCGCAGGGCGCGCTGGACGACGTCCGCCAGTCGGTCGGCGACCGAGCGGGCGAGCTGGTCCGTGGGGGCTTCGACCATCACCCTGACCAACGGTTCGGTACCGGAGGGACGCAGCAGCACCCGCCCGCTGCCCCCGAGCTCCGCCTCGGCCGCCGCGACCGCCGCCCGCAGCTCGTCGGACGTCTCCGCGCGCGTCCGGTCGACCCCGCGGACGTTCACCAGCACCTGCGGCAGGCGGTTCATCACCTTCGCCAGCTCGTGCAGCGGTTGTTCCTTCTCCGCCATCCGGCCGAGCAGCTGCAGGGCTGTCAGCAGGCCGTCGCCCGTTCCCGCGTGGCGCAGGAACACCACGTGCCCGCTCTGCTCCCCGCCGAGCGAGTAGGAACCGGAAAGCATCGCCTCCAGCACGTAACGGTCCCCGACCGGCGTGGTGATGACGTCGATGCCGGCGTCCCGCATCGCGTGGTGGAAGCCGAGGTTCGACATGACGGTGACGACCACGGTCCCATGCCGCAGCTCACCGCGTTCGGCGAGCGCCACCGCGCAGACCGCCAGGATCTGGTCACCGTCGACGACATCTCCGGACGCGTCCACCGCCAGACACCGGTCGGCGTCGCCGTCATGGGCGATGCCGGCGTCGGCCGCGTGTTGGCGAACGGCGTCCCGCAGGCTGTCGAGATGAGTGGCGCCGGAGCGGTCGTTGATGCGCAGCCCGTCGCCGTCCGCGTGCAGCGGTATGACCTCGGCGCCGGCCGCGCGCAGCACCTGCGGGGCGAGGTCGGACGCAGCGCCCTGGGCGCAGTCCACGACGACCTTCAGGCCGCTCAGGCTGGCAGGCAGACTGGCCAGCAGATGATCGACATAGCCGTCGACCAGCGAACGGTCGTCCCGGACCCGCCCGACCGCGGCTCCCACCGGCCGGCGGGTCGCCGGGCTGGCCATGCGCCGTTCGATGGCGTCCTCGACGTCGTCCGGCAGTTTGAGACCGCCCGCCGCGAAGAGCTTGATCCCGTTGTCGGGCATCGGGTTGTGGCTGGCGGAGAGCATGACGCCCAGATCGGCGCCGGTCGCCGCCACCGCGTAGGAGACGACCGGGGTCGGCACGACACCGAGGCGGACGACGTCCGCACCCGAACTGGCCAGGCCGGCGACGACCGCCGCCTCCAGGAACTCACCGGAGGGGCGGGTGTCCCGCCCGACGATGACGAGCGGGCGGTGATCCGCCGCGGAGGCGGCCCGAGCCACGGGAACGCCGTCCACCGGCCGCTGGGGCTGGGCATCCCGCCCCACGACCTCCGCGACGGCGGCCGACGCCAGAGCGAGGGCCTGCTCCGCCGTCAGATCGGCGTTCGCGACACCACGGACGCCGTCAGTACCGAAAAGCCTCGCCATTGAGGCCTCCCCTGGGGTTGCGACGGCACCGGCGAGCGCCCGTCGACACGCCACGCGAATCTCGGCAAAGGACCATCTCACGCCTGCCGGCCCGACAGGACCTGCCTGCCGGGCCGTTCCACCGCTTCCGGTGGGGAGCGGGTCAGCGCTCCAGTGCCAGCGCTCGCTGTGGTGACGGGCGCCTGCTGCGGTACTAGCGCTTGCTGTACTGAGGCGCCTTACGGGCCTTCTTCAGGCCGTACTTCTTCCGCTCCTTGGCCCGGGCGTCCCGGGTCAGGAAGCCCGCCTTCTTCAGCGCCGGGCGGGCCTCCTCGTCGGCGATCGTCAGCGCCCGGGCGATGGCCAGGCGCAGCGCGCCCGCCTGGCCCGAGATGCCGCCGCCGTGCAGGAGGGCGATCACATCGTAGGACTCCGCCCGCTCAAGGATCTTCAGCGGCTCGTTGACGAGCTGCTGGTGCACCTTGTTGGGGAAGTACTCCTCAAGCGTGCGCCCGTTGAGGCTCCACTTGCCAGCCCCCGGGACCAGCCGCACCCGTACGACGGCTTCCTTGCGCCGCCCCGTTGCACGAGGGTTGCCCTGGGCGTCGGTCACGACAGCCACGTCGCGTTCCTTCCTTGTTTGAAACCAGATCGCTCGAGGCCACCCGAAACGGCCTGATCTGTCATGTCGGGCCGTCCGTCGGACGGGCGCCAGGCGCCGTCCGCGTGCTTCGGGATGCCCATCGATCCGCGACTACTGCGCAACCTGCTTGATCTCGTACGGAACGGGCTGCTGCGCCTGGTGCGGGTGGGTCGGACCCGCGTACACCTTGAGCTTGCTGCCCTGCGCGCGGCCGAGCCGGTTGTGCGGGAGCATCCCACGGATCGCCCGCTCGACGATCACGTGCGGACGCGTGTCGAGCAGCTCGCCGTAGGAGGTGCTGCGCAGACCGCCCGGGAAGCCCGAGTGCCGGTGGAACTGGGCCTGCTCGCNCTTGTTGCCGGTCATCGCGACCTTGCCGGCATTGATGATCACCACGAAGTCGCCCGTGTCGATGTGGGGGGCGAAGTAGGGCTTGTTCTTCCCGCGCAGGAGCTGGGCAGCCTGGCTGGCCAGCCGTCCGAGCACGACGTCGGTGGCATCGATGACGTGCCACGCGCGCTGTACGTCCGCGGGCTTGGGCTGGTACGTGCGCACAGGTCTGCCTTCTCGTTCGGACGATCTCGCGGGGAGCGTCGTCATGTGTCGCCAGCATGGTGCCCCGCGGGACGTTTGTTACCGCGAGGCGAAGTGCACTGCCAGGAGTGTGGGCGCCGACCTCAACACGCGGGGCTTGTCCACACGATGCTGAAGGTCCGCAGCAGTCTTTGAGGTTACCAGGCGATCGGAGTGGCAGGCCCGGCGACTCCCCCGTGACCGGAACAGCCCCCGACCTGCCGACGCGAACCGCCCCNCGCGGCAGGTCTGCCCAGCCATGCCACCCTGCCGCCCGCACCGGTCGGCTCGGTCGGGCAATGGACCGACGTGCACTTATGCCAGGTTCGGATATTCTTCCGCAAATCAGCCGGACGCGTCGGCTTCACGCGAGGTCGCGAAACGCTCCGCCGCCGAGGCACGGATGGCAGGACCAGCCAGGACCGGCCAGGACATCGGAGCGGCGGGGCGTGGGGGGATGAGCGAGGAGGAGCGCATGCCGCCCGAGCCTGCGCAGGACAGTTCGTTCGACGACGCCACACCTCCCTACGGCACCAGCCACTCCCCCCACGGCGTTCCGCCAGGCGACGAGGCCGCCGCGCAGCCGGCGCCACCTCCTGGCGGCTGGACCCCGCCGGTGGAGGACCCGCTGTTCGGCCCCATGCCCACCTACGCCACGGGCGCCTACCCACTGGTCGGCCAGCAGCAGGGCGGGTATCCGACCGCTGGCTATCCGGCAGGTTGGCGTCAGCCGGGCGCAGCCTGGCCCGCACCCGAGAGCGCGGCCGGCGGNGTCGACAGTGCGGGGCCGAGCACCGGCGCACCTGTCGGTACCGTGACCGGCGGCGGACCGGCCGGCGGCCCACAGACCGGCCGAACCGCTGACGAACTCGCCCCGGCCACCGGGACATCCCACGAGGGTGGGAAGGGGTTCTCCTTCCATCGGCGGGCCGCGACCGGACCGGTGCCCACGCCGGCGAGTCCGCCCGAGCCGGGCCTGGCGGACCGGCAGCCCAGTCGGACCGAGGCGCCCTATCCAGCGGCCGGGCCGGCGGACAGCGGCCCCGCCGGCCCGGTCGACGAAGGGCCACGAACCGGGCCGATGGCGGTTCCGAGGCCCACCCGGGCCCGCGTCGCGCTGAGCCGGCAGGTTTCCCACGATCACCAGTCCGACAACCACCAGTCCACCGGTGAGCGGTTCCCCGGCAGGCCGCCGGCCGGCGCGGATCACCCGGCCACGCCAGCGCAGTCCGCGGAACCTCGCGGGCGCTTCCAGCTCCCCGACGAAGAGCCGACGTCCACCCGGCGCCGCCCCCGCGGCCTGCTCGCGGTGGCCGTCGGAGCCGTCCTCGTCATCCTCGCCGCCGCCGCGGTGGTGATGGTCCTCCGCGGGGACAGCGGCTCCTCGGCCGCCGAGGAGCCGCGGCAGGTCGCGCCGTCGGTGGATCCGAACTTCATCAACAGCGCGCGCGCCGACGCCGCCCCCGTCCGGGCGGACGAGTTCTTCCCCGACCGGCAGGTCACCGTCCAGGGGCGCACGTACACCCGGCTCGCCACCAGCCTCGTCTCCGGCTGCCCGGACCTCACCGGCGAGCTGGCCACCACCTTCAAGGACGATGTCTGCACCCAGCTCGTCCGGGCGCTGTACCTGACCACCCCGGCCGGCGGCGGGCCCCAGGTGCTCGCGGGGATGTCGGTGTTCGTGGTGGACACGCAAAGCACAGCGCAGGCCGGGGCGACAATCGCGGCCGGCGGCCGGGGCGGGGTCAACGCGCTGCCCATCCCGGAGGGCTCGATCACCGACGCCCGCGTCCTCGGCCCGGCCGGCGACAACTCCTGGCGCGCCGCGATCGCCCGTGGGCACTACATGCTTCTCACCCAGCTCGCCTACGTCGACGGCACTCAGGGCACGGCCGAAGACGCCCCGCTACGCAACGCGATCACCGATCTCGGGCTGATCGCCGCCGAACCGATCGCGCAGCGCATGGTCAGCGGCGGTACCGGGACGGCCGCGACGGGCACCACCGGCTGAACCGCTCGAACCGGCGGAACGGGCGGAACCGGCGGAACGGGCGGAACCGACTAACCGGGGGCGCGGGCGCAGGGGCTTCGCGGGTTGCACGGTTTCACCGGCTTACCGGGCTGGCGCGGCGTCAGCCGGACGAGGTCGTGGGGACGCGCACGGCACGAGTCACCTGTGCCCGGGCCGCCAGCTGAGCGTCCGGAGGATAGCGGACCTCCACCAGCGTCAGGCCGTGCGCGGGCAGCACCGTGACCCCGGAGTCCCGCACCGCCCGGCCGAGCACCCCGGCCGCCCACTCCGGCCGGCGCCGGCCCTCCCCCACCGCGACCAGTGCGCCGACCAGCGCCCGGACCATCGAGTGGCAGAACGCGTCCGCCTCGACATCGGCCAGGACGACCCCCTCGACGCGGGAGACGTCCAGGCGCAGCAGCGTCCGTACCGTCGTCGCACCGGCACGCCGCCGGCAGAACGCCGCGAAGTCGTGCTCGCCGAGCAGGAGCAGCGCGGCTTCGGCCATCGCGGCGGCATCCAGCGGACGCGGGGTCGCGAGCGTGTCGAAACGGCGAAGCGGGTCCGCGCCGTGCGGCGCATCGGTGATCCGGTAGACGTACCGGCGGGACAGCGCCGAGAAGCGAGCGTCGAAGCCCTCCGGGGCCGGTGCCAGACCCTTCACCCGGACAGCGCGGTCGAGCACGCCGTTGAGCCGACGGGCGAGCCCGCCGAGCGGTGTTCCGGCGGGAAGGTCGACGTGCGCCACCTGGCCCAGCGCGTGGACGCCGGAGTCGGTGCGGCCGGCGACGGTGAGGCGAACAGCCGGCAGCCTCGCCACCCGCATCAGGGCATCCTCGACGTCGCCCTGCACGGTGCGCTGGCCGGGCTGGCGGGCCCAGCCCGCGAACGGGGTCCCGTCGTAGGCGAGGTCCATCCGCAGTCGAACCAGCTCGTCGTCCGCGATCATGGAAAGCGACCTCCTACGGACCATCGTGACGAACCCGGAGCCCGGAGGCACCGCTCGGGGAGCCCCGCCCGGGACGTCACGACAAAGACGCACGGAACACCCAGCACACAGCGGCAGGAGCCCGCCGCCCAACCGGGCGACGGGCTCCTGCGACAGACATCTGGACACGGCCGGCGGGCACCGGGCCCGCCCGCCGTGACGGTGTCAGGACGCTCAGCTCTCCGGCTTGGCGTCCTCGTTGGTCTCGGAGGTCACCGCCTCGGCGGCAGCCTCGTCGGCGGCCTGCGCCTCGAGGGCGACCGCGGCAGCCGTCGGCGACTCGTTCTTCAGGTCGTCGGCAGCCTCCGCGGTGGCACCGGTCGGAGCCTTGCGGGCGGCGAAACGCGTCCCGCGGGCACGCTCGGCCTCCGCGACCGCCGACTGGCCGACGGTGAGCGCCTCGACCAGCTCGATCCGGGCCATCGGCGCGGCGTCGCCACGGCGCGGGCCCAGCTTCACGATGCGCGTGTAGCCGCCGTTGCGGTCCGCGTAGCGCGGGCCGATCTCCGTGAAGAGCGTGTGCACGACCGAGTTGTTCCGGACGACCCGCATCACCCTTCGCCGCGCATGCAGGTCACCACGCTTCGCGTGGGTGACCAGGCGCTCGGCGTAGGGGCGCAGCCGGCGCGCCTTGGCCTCAGTGGTCGTGATGCCACCGTGCTCGAACAGCGCGGTGGCGAGGTTGGCCAGCAGCAGCCGCTCATGTGCGGGACTACCGCCGAGCCGGGCGCCCTTGGTTGGCGTGGGCATGATGGGTGCTCCTCGTTCCTTTCGCTGCTCTCCGGGCGCCGCCGGGAAGCACGGCTGGGCCCCCGGTGGACGTACGCCCGGGGCCCCGTCTGCGTCGGAGCCCCGAAGCGCACGTTCGGATCAGTACTGTTCGGTCTCGACGAACTCGCGACCGTCGTCGGACGGGTCGGAGAACGACGGGTTGTACGTGTCGGTGCCATAGGTGTCGACCGCCTGGCGCGGGTCGNACCCGGGCGGGGAGTCCTTGAGCTGCAGGCCCATGGCACCCAGCTTGGTCTTGACCTCGTCGATCGACTTCTGCCCGAAGTTGCGGATGTCGAGCAGATCCGCCTCGCTACGGGACACCAGCTCACCGATGGTGTGGATGCCCTCGCGCTTGAGGCAGTTGTAGGAGCGGACGGTCAGGTCCATCTCCTCGATCGGCAGCGCCAGGTCGGCGGCCAGTGCGGCGTCCGCCGCCGACGGGCCGATGTCGACGCCCTCGGCCTCGGCGTTGAGCTCCTGGGCCAGCCCGAACAGGCCGACGAGAGTCTTGCCGGCGCTGGCCATGGCGTCCCGCGGGGAGATCGACTGCTTGGTCTCCACGTCGACGATGAGNCGGTCGAAGTCCGTGCGCTGCTCCACACGGGTCGCCTCGACCTTGTAGGTCACCTTCAGGACNGGCGAGTAGATCGAGTCGATCGGAATCCGGCCGATCTCCTGGCCGGGCTGCTTGTTCTGCGCCGCGCTGACATAGCCACGGCCGCGCTCGACGGTCAGCTCGATCTCGAGCTTGCCCTTGTCGTTGAGCGTGGCCAGGTGCAGGTCGGGGTTGTGTACCTCGACCCCGGCCGGCGGGGCGATGTCGGCCGCGGTGACCTCACCGGGGCCCTGCTTGCGCAGGTACATCACCGTCGGCTCGTCGTTGTCGGAGCTGACGACCAGTTCCTTGAGGTTCAGGATCAGGTCGGTGACGTCCTCCTTGACCCCGGGAACCGTGGAGAACTCGTGGAGGACACCGTCCACCCGGATGCTCGTCACGGACGCGCCCGGGATGGAGGACAGGAGAGTGCGACGGAGCGAGTTGCCGAGGGTGTAGCCGAAGCCCGGCTCCAGCGGCTCGATCACGAAACGCGAGCGGAACTCGGTGATCGGATCTTCGACGAGAGTGGGACGCTGAGCGATCAGCATGCGATCTTCCTTCCGGACACGGCGACCGCCATATGACGCCGTGAAAGCCCCCAGGGGGCAGCGCGGGGACATCCGTCCATCCCCGTGCCCATCAACAGTACGCCCGGCCCGGTGCCTGCCTCGGCACCGGCGGCGCGAACGCGAACCCGGCGCCGGCTCGGGGCCGGGCGCCGGAGGTCACGACTACTTCGAGTAGAGCTCGACGATCAGCTGCTCCTGCACCTGGGTGTCGATCACCTGGCGCGCCGGCAGCGAGTGCACCAGCAGCCGCATCTGGCTGGGGATGGCCTCGATCCACGGCGGCACGGCCCGACCGGTTCCGGCCGTCTCACGGGCGACGATGAACGGGGTGAGCGAGCGCGACTTCGGCGCGATCTCCACGATGTCGTTCTCGGTCACCCGGTAGCTCGGGATGTCGACCTTGCGGCCGTTGACCTGCACGTGACCGTGCCGGACAGCCTGCCGCGCGGCGTCACGGGACGGCGCGAAACCACCCCGGTACACCACGTTGTCCAGCCGGGACTCGAGAATCTTCAGCAGCTCGTCACCGGTCTTGCCGGCGCGGCGGTTCGCCTCGTCGTAGTAGCCCCGGAACTGCTTCTCCAGAATCCCGTAGATCCGCGCGCACTTCTGCTTCTCGCGCTTCTGCAGGAGGTACTCGGAGTCCTTGGTGCGCCCACGCCNGTGCTCGCCCGGCGGGTACGGCCGGATCTCGATCGGGCACTTCGGGGTCTCGCACTTGCTGCCCTTGAGGAACAGCTTCGTCTTCTCGCGGCGGCAACGCTTGCAGTCCGCGCCGGTGTAGCGGGCCATTCTCGTCCTTCTCTCTCGTATCCCTGGCGCGGACTTCAGACCCGACGGCGCTTCGGCGGGCGGCAGCCGTTGTGCGGGGTGGGCGTGACGTCCTGGATCGCGCCGACCTCCAGGCCGGCGGCCTGCAGCGAGCGGATCGCCGTCTCCCGGCCGGAGCCGGGGCCCTTGACGAAGACGTCGACCTTGCGCATCCCGTGCTCCTGCGCCTTGCGGGCCGCGTTCTCGGCGGCCATCTGCGCGGCGTACGGAGTGGACTTACGGGAGCCCTTGAAGCCGACGTGGCCGGCCGAGGCCCAGGAGATCACGTTCCCGCTGGGATCCGTGATCGAGACGATCGTGTTGTTGAACGTGCTCTTGATGTGAGCGTGCCCGTGGGCGACGTTCTTCTTTTCCTTGCGCCGGACCTTCTTGACGCCGGCGGCGCGTGTCTTGGGAGGCATAACCCGTGGTCTCCGTCTACGAGGTCGTCGGTCAGCGGTCGTGGTGCGCGGGCCGGTGGGCCCGGGCGGAACCGGTGACTACTTCTTGCCGGCCTTCTTCTTCCCGGCGATGGCACGGCGCGGGCCCTTGCGGGTACGCGCGTTGGTGTGCGTGCGCTGGCCGTGGACAGGAAGGTTGCGGCGGTGACGGAGACCCTGGTAGCAGCCGATCTCCATCTTGCGGCGAATGTCCTGCTTGATCTCACGGTTGAGATCGCCCTCGACACGGTAGTTCGCGTCGATCCATTCCCGGAGCTTCTGGACCTCTTCGTCGGTGAGGTCGCGCACCCGGGTGTCCGGGCTGACGCCGGTGGCGGCGAGGGTCTCCCGAGAACGGCTGCGGCCGATCCCGAAGATGTAGGTCAGCGCGATTTCGACCCGCTTCTCGCGGGGAAGGTCGACGCCGGACAGGCGTGCCATGAAACGGTGTTTCCTTCCTGCATCCGGAGGTCTCGGGCGACACCGCCCTCGCCGCCGCGGGAGGGGCGACGCCGCCAACCGGCGAGCATCGGCCTCCAACCGACGAGGCCNCGGCCTCCGACCGGGGGTGGAACCGCGTGACGCGGTCTGGTGTCGCTTCTGGTTGCGGGCTCAGACCCGCCCAGTTTCGGCAGCGGGCTGAAGCCCGCCGCCGGTCATCAGCCCTGGCGCTGCTTGTGCCGCAGGTTGTCGCAGATGACCATGACGCGCCCGTGACGGCGGATCACCTTGCACTTGTCGCAGATCTTCTTGACACTCGGCTTGACCTTCACGGCCGCACGAACCTCCACACGCAGCCGTGGGCCGCGCTTGCTGGTGGGATGACGACTACTTGTAGCGGTAGACGATGCGACCGCGGGACAGGTCGTATGGCGAGAGCTCAACGACCACCCGGTCCTCGGGGAGGATTCGGATGTAGTGCTGACGCATCTTGCCACTGATGTGGGCGAGAACCCGATGACCGTTCTGGAGTTCCACCCGGANCATCGCGTTCGGGAGTGGCTCCACTACTCGGCCTTCGATCTCGATGGCCCCGTCCTTCTTCGGCATGTCCTCCGCTGTCCTGACGTCGACGCTGGGATGACGGCCCGGACTCGCGTGCGCGAACGCCTGCACCCCGTGGGGCACGTGCGCGAGGTCACCGCCTGGGCCCACCGCGTAAACGATGAACACCGACGACGCCGAAGACCGTCGACTCCTGAGTGTACGTGCCAGTCCCGTCAAGGGCCAACAGGGGGCCGCANCCCGTTGGCGCACCGGTTGAGTTGGATCGTCAGCGGGCCGCCATCGGTCGACCGGCCCTCGCCGTTCAGCGGGTCAGGGGTCAGGGTCAGCCGTGGGCGGCTGACGCCGTCAGCCGGCAGGCGCGTCGGCGGGCTGGCCGCACGCCACCCCGAGCGCGCCGAGGCGGGCGACCCCGCCGTCCGGCTCGGTCAACACCCACGGACCGCGGGGCGTCACCGCCACCGAGTGCTCGGTGTGCGCGGCGAGCGAGCCGTCCTTCGTCGCCACCGTCCACTCGTCCGCGAGCACGACCGTATCCGGTGAGCCCATGGTGATCATCGGCTCGATCGCCAACGCGACGCCCTCGACCAGTTTCAGACCACGCCCGGGCCGCCCGTAGTTCAGCACGTGCGGCGGCTGGTGCATCTCGGATCCGATGCCGTGGCCTCCGTAGTGGTCCACGATCCCGTAGCCGTGCGGGGTGNTGTGGCGTTCCACGGCACTGCTGATGTCCGTCAGCCGGCCGCCGAGCTGCGCGGCCGCAAGCCCGCGCCACAGGGCCTCGTCACACACCCGCAGCATGTCCAGAATCTTGGGGCCGACCTCCCCGACCGGGACGGTTATCGCCGCGTCGCCGTGCCACCCGTCGACGATCGCGCCGCAGTCGATGGAGATGATGTCGCCCTCGCGCAGCACCCGGCGATGGCTCGGGATCGCGTGCACGACCTCGTTGTTCACCGAGCTGCAGATCGACGCGGGATACGGCGGGTGGGCGTAGCCCTTGAAGGACGGGATACCGCCGTCGGCCCGGATCGTCCGCTCGGCGAGGTCGTCCAGATCCGCGGTGGTGACGCCGGGCGCGACCGCCTCCCGGAGCTTCGCCAGAGTCTTCGCGACGAGCAGCCCGGCCACCCGCATCTTCGCGATCTCGGCTGCCGTCTTGATCTGGACGTGCTCTCGTCGTGCCACGCTCTGCCCGGTCCCGTCCTCAGTAGTGTTCGGCCCTGTTCAGGTACCCACCTGGCCGGCAGGCCCACCGGGCTCGTTTCGTCCGCGACCCGGCCGGTCCCGCACCATTGACGATAACCGGCCGGCGACCGCGCGATGTGGGCTCCGACGCCACGACGCGGGCAGGTCACCACAGACGGCCGACCAGGCCGGGCGACTTCCTGCCATCGACCAGGACAGGCGCCCGCCCGCCGCGAGGGCACCCCGCGCGCGTCGAGCTCCCGCGCGCGGGGCCGCGCCGGACCGCTCAGTCGCCGTAGTGGCGCAGAGCGTCCAGCGCGCGGTCGGTCACGTTGTCCACGGGGCCGGTCGCGTCGATCCCGATGAGGATGCCCTTGGCCGCGTAGTAGGCGACGAGCGGCGCNGTCTGCTCCGCGTACACCTCGAGGCGGTGCCGGACCGTTTCGGACCGGTCGTCGTCGCGCTGGAACAACTCACCCGAACAGCGATCACACACCCCTTCCTCACGGGGCGGGTCGAAGTCGAGGTGCCAGATGTGGCCACAGTTGCGGCAGGTGCGACGACCGGAGAGACGACGGACCACCTCGTCGTCGTCGACGACAAGCTCCAGGACGACGTCCAGGCGGGTCCCCNTCACATCGAGCATGCCGCCGAGGACCTCTGCCTGGGGGACGTTGCGCGGGAAGCCGTCGAGAAGGAAGCCTTTGACCGCGTCCTCCTCGGCAAGCCGGTTGCGCACCATGCCGATGGTGATCTCGTCCGGGACGAGGTCGCCGGCATCCATGTACGTCTTCGCCAGGACACCCAACTCGGTGCCCTCGCGCACGTTCGCCCGGAAGATGTCACCGGTGGAGATCTTCGGAATGGACCGTGCCTGGGCGATGAAGGCGGCCTGCGTCCCCTTACCTGCGCCGGGCGGTCCGACCAGTACGAGGCGCACTACCGGAGGAATCCTTCGTAGTTGCGCAGCATGAGCTGGCTTTCGATCTGTTTCACGGTTTCCAGCCNCACTCCCACCATGATCAGCACCGACGTACCAGCGAAGGGGAAGGGCTGGTCCTTGGTCAGGTTGAGAAGCGCCAACGGCAACACCGTGATGACCCCCAGGAACAACGAGCCANGGAGGGTGATGCGGGACAGCACGTGATCCAGGTACTCAGCCGTCGGACGGCCTGGCCGGATCCCCGGGATGAACCNGCCGTACTTCTTCATGTTGTCGGCGACCTCCGTCGGGTTGAAGGTGATCGCGACGTAGAAGTACGTGAAAAAGATGATCAGCGCGCCGTAGCTCAACAGGTAGAGCGGGTGGTCGCCGCGAGAGAGGTAGCGCTGCTCGAAGTCCTGGAATGTCTGGTTGCTCCACACCNGACCNNGCAGCTGCGGGAGCTGCAGCAACGACGAGGCGAAGATGACCGGAATGATGCCGGCCTGGTTCACCTTGATCGGCAGGTAGGTCGAGGTCCCCCCGTACATCCGGCGCCCGATGAGGCGCTTCGCGTACTGGACCGGAATCCGACGCTGCGACTGCTCGACGAAGATCACGAAGACGACGATGGCGAGGCCCAGCAGGATCACGAGCCCGAACACGACGCCGCCGGCGACCTGAAGGATGCGCCCACCCTGCGAGGGCAGCTGGGCGGCGATCGAGGTGAAGATCAGCAGTGACATGCCGTTACCGACCCCGCGGGCCGTGATCAGCTCACCCATCCACATGATGACGGCGGTCCCCGCGGTCATCGTGATCACGATCGTGGTGATGCGGAAGAGGCTGGTGTCGGGAATGACGTCGACGGTGCAGCCGGGGAAGAGCCGCTGACTGCGCGCGAGCGCCACGATGCCGGTGGCCTGGAGGATCCCGAGAGCGATCGTCAGATATCGGGTGTACTGAGTGAGCTTTTGCTCACCAGAACTACCTTCCTTCTTGAGCTGCTCAAGGCGCGGGATCACCACCACCAGAAGCTGGATGATGATGCTCGACGTGATGTACGGCATGATGCCGAGCGCGAACACCGACAGCTGCAGCAGAGCGCCGCCGCTGAAGAGATTGATCAGCGAGTAGACGTTACTGCTGTCCTCGCTGGCTGAGTCCAGACACGCGTTCACCGCCGCCGTCGAGACGCCGGGCGACGGCATGACGCTGCCCAGGCGGAACAGCACGACGATGCCTAGCGTGAAGAGCAGTTTCTTCCGCAGGTCGGGCGTGCGGAAGGCCCGCGTGAAGGCGGTGAGCACGACTCCTCCTGCTGGTCCTTACGGCTGACGGGGCAGAACGGCTGACGGGGCAGACTCGGTGTTCGGTACGGAACTCCGTGGTCTTCGAAGCAGACCGTACGCGGTGAGGCGACTCTAACAGCACCCGAGGCTCACTCGTCCGGACATCACGCGCGGTGGGCACTGGTGTACCGGGAACCCGGGGTGGAAGTCGCCGTCTGCGACTCCGCCGCGCCGACCCAATGATCGCAGACATCCCCCACGGGTGCCACCAGTCGCCACGGGACCGGTGTACTGCGAAAACCCCGCCCCGGCGGCCGCTCAGACCAGGGCCGGAAAGAGCCGGTCAACGGCGTGTCGAGGTGTCGACACGCCGTTGACCGGCAATACGCGAACGCCTCGGGGCAGGCGTGGAACCGCCTGCCCCGAGGCGCCGTCAGGCCTGGGTGACGCTGCCACCCGCGGCTTCGATCTTCTGCTTCGCCGAACCGGAGAACGCGTGCGCGGTCACCTGGACCGCCACTCCGATCTCACCGTCGCCGAGCACCTTCACCAGCGACTTCGAGCGAACGGCGCCAGCGGCCACCAGCTCGTCGACGCCGACGGTGCCGCCCTCGGGGAACAGCTCCTCGATAGTGGCGACGTTCACGACCTGGTATTCGGTACGGAACCGGTTCCGGAAGCCCTTGAGCTTCGGCNCCCGCATGTGGAGGGGCATCTGGCCACCCTCGAAGCGGACCGGGACCTGCTTGCGGGCCTTGGAACCCTTGGTTCCACGACCGGCGGTCTTGCCCTTCGAGCCCTCACCGCGGCCCACCCGCTGCTTCTTCTTGTGGGCGCCCGGCGCCGGGTGCAGGTGATGCACCTTCAGCGCCTGGCCGCGAGTCTCCTCCGCGGTCGCGGAGTCCGACTTCTCCAGGGTCTTCTCGGCCATCAGGAGTCCACCTCCTCGACCCGGACGAGATGGGTCACGGTCGCGATCATGCCGAGAACCTCGGGACGATCCTCACGGACGGTGCTCCCGTTGATGCGGCGCAAGCCCAGCGTCCGCAGCGTCTCACGCTGGTTGCGGGTGCCGCCGATCTCGGAGCGGATCTGGGTGATACGCAGCTTCGCCATTACGCACCGACCCCGGCCGCCCGCGCGCGCAGCATCGCCGGCGGAGCAACGTCCTCCAGCGGCAGGCCACGACGGGCGGCGATCTCCTCGGGCCGCATCAGCCCGCGCAGCGCCGCAACGGTCGCGTGCACGATGTTGATGGGGTTGGACGAACCGAGCGACTTCGACAGCACGTCGTGGACGCCCGCGCACTCCAGCACGGCACGCACCGGGCCACCGGCGATGACGCCGGTACCGGGCGAAGCCGGCTTGAGGAGCACCACACCGGCCGCCGCCTCACCCTGGATCGGGTGCGGGATGGTGGAGCCGATGCGCGGCACCTTGAAGAAGTGCTTCTTGGCCTCCTCGACCCCCTTGGCGATCGCCGCCGGGACCTCCTTGGCCTTGCCGTAGCCCACACCGACGGTGCCGTCCGCATCGCCCACGACGACGAGCGCCGTGAAGCTGAAGCGGCGCCCACCCTTCACAACCTTCGCCACCCGGTTGATGGCGACGACCCGCTCTACGTACGCGGTCTTCTCCTGCGCCGGGCCACCGCCCGAACGGTCGCGGCGCTCGCGGCGGTCGGAACCGCCGGAGCCGCCTCCGCGGCGCTGCTGGCCTGGCATCTAGAACATCTCCCTTGTAGCTGTGGTCATCAGAAGTTCAGCCCGCCCTCGCGGGCCGCGTCCGCCAACGCGGCGATCCGGCCGTGGTAGGTCCGACCACCGCGGTCGAACACCACGGCGTCGATCCCCGCGGCGCGGGCCCGCTCCGCGACAAGGCGGCCGACCTCGCGGGCCTTGGCGCTCTTGTCCCCGTCGGAGGCGCGCAGACCGTCCTCCAGCGTGGACGCCGAGGCCAGCGTGTGCCCGGCGACGTCGTCGATGACCTGGGCGTAGATGTGCCGCGAGGACCGGGTGACGACGAGACGCGGGCGGGTCGGGGTACCCGACACCTTCTTGCGCACACGAACGTGGCGGCGGAGCTTGGCCGTCCGCCGACGCGCGCTGGCGCTGAGGCTCACTGCCATGTCTGTCTACCTACTTCCCGGTCTTCCCGACCTTGCGGCGAACGACCTCGCCCTGGTACCGCACGCCNTTGCCCTTGTAGGGGTCCGGCTTGCGCAGCCCGCGGATCTTGGCTGAGACCTCGCCGACCAGCTGCTTGTCGATGCCGTGCACGACGAAGCGGGTCGGGGTCTGCACCTCGAACCGGATGCCCTCGGGAGCCTTCACCGGAACCGGGTGGCTGTAGCCGAGTGCGAACTCCAGGTCCGAGCCCTTGGCCTGGACCCGGTAACCGACCCCGACGATTTCCAGGGTCTTCGAGTAGCCGGTGGTGACCCCGATGACCATGTTGGAGACCAGGGTGCGGGTGAGGCCGTGCAGCGAGCGGCTGCGCCGCTCGTCGTTCGGCCGGCTGACGATGAGCTGACCGTCCTCGCGGGCCACCTCGATCGGCTCCACCACGGTGTGGCTCAGCGTCCCCTTGGGACCCTTCACCGTCACCGTCGGACCCGCGAGGGTGATCTCGACGCCGCTGGGAACACTGATGGGCTGGCGCCCGATCCGTGACATCGTTCGCCTTCCTTACCAGACGTAGGCGAGGACTTCTCCGCCCACGCCCCGCTTGCCGGCCTGCCTGTCGGTCAGCAACCCCGACGAGGTGGAGATGATCGCGACACCAAGGCCACNGAGGACCTTCGGAAGGTTCGTCGACTTCGCGTAGACACGCAGACCCGGCTTGCTGATCCGCTTCACGCCCGCGATCGAACGCTCCCGGTTGGGGCCGTACTTGAGGTCGACGATCAAAGTCCTGCCGACAGCCCCGGCGGGCGCGTCCTCGACGTGCCAGCTGAGGATGTAACCCTCCTGCTGGAGGATCTCGGCGATGTGCGTCTTGATCTTGCTGTGCGGCATCACCACCCGGTCGTGATAAGCCCGGTTGGCGTTGCGGACACGGGTGAGCATGTCCGCGATCGGATCGGTCATCGTCATGGCTTGACGCCTTTCTCACGGCGGTTCCCGCCGCTCGCGCACGAGGTGCGCGGGCCTACCGCGATCGTGTGGGTACTACCAGGAGCTCTTGGTCACGCCGGGCAGCTCGCCCCGGTGGGCCATCTGCCGCAGGCAGACGCGGCACAGCCCGAACACCCGGTAGACCGAGCGCGGACGGCCACACCGCTGGCAGCGGGTGTAGCCGCGCACGGCGTACTTGGGCTTACGGGCGGCCTTCTCGACCAGCGCCTTCTTCGCCATCTCTCAGCTCTCCCGGAACGGGAAGCCGAGCGCCCTCNGCAGCGCCCGCCCCTCGTCGTCGTTGGTCGCCGTGGTCACGACCGTGATGTCCATGCCCCGGACCCGGTCGATCCTGTCGATGTCGATCTCGTGGAAGATCGACTGCTCGGTCACGCCGAACGTGTAGTTGCCCGCACCGTCGAACTGCTTCGGCGACAACCCGCGGAAGTCACGGATGCGNGGCAGTGCGATCGACACCAGACGGTCGAGGAACTCCCACATCCGGTCGCCGCGCAGGGTCACCTTGGCCCCGATGGGCTGGCCCTCACGCAGCTTGAACTGGGCGATGGACTTCTTCGCCCGGCGGACGGCCGGCTTCTGGCCGGTGATCGCCGCCAGGTCCCNGGTGGCTCCGTCGATCAGCTTCGCGTCCCGGGCGGCGTCACCGACACCCATGTTGACGACGACCTTCACCACGCCGGGGATCTGCATGACGTTGCTGTAGGAGAACTCCTCCAGCAACGCCGGGGCGATCTCCTCGCGGTACCGCTGCTTCAGCCGAGGGACCGGCCGGGCTTCCGTGGTCACACTCATGTCTCGTTTCCTAGCCTTGCGCCGGGGGCCTAGAGCTCGGCACCGGTGCGGCGCGAGATCCGGACCTTGGTGCCGTCCTCGTTGACGCGGAATCCGACGCGGGTCGGCTTGCCGTCCGACGGATCGACGATCATCACGTTGCTGACGTGGATCGGCGCCTCCTGGGTGATGATCCCCCCGGACTGCGAGCCACGCGCACTCTGCTGGACGCGGGTGTGTCGGGTGACCCGGTTGGCGCCCTCAACCACGACCTTGTTCTGGTCGGGGAGAGCCCGGATGACCTTGCCTTTGAGGCCCCGGTCCTTGCCAGTGATGATCTGGACCGTGTCGCCCTTCTTGATCTTCAGTCCGGCCACGGTCTACAGCACCTCCGGCGCCAGCGAAATGATCTTCATGAAACGCTTGTCCCGCAGCTCACGGCCGACCGGGCCGAAGATGCGGGTACCGCGGGGGTCTCCCCCGTCCCGAATGAGGACCGCCGCGTTCTCGTCGAACCGGATGTAGGAGCCGTCCGGGCGCCGCCGCTCCTTGGCAGTGCGCACCACAACCGCCTTGACCACGTCGCCGCGCTTCACGCCGGCGCCGGGCAGGGCGTCCTTCACCGTTCCGACGATGATGTCGCCGATCCCCGCGTAACGACGCCCAGAGCCGCCGAGCACCCGGATGCACAGAATTTCCCTGGCTCCGGTGTTGTCGGCGACCCGAAGTCGCGACTCCTGCTGAATCACTTTCCGCTCCTGATCACCCGTTGCCGCCCGACCGCCGCCGACCGGCTCTCTCCCCTGCCACCGGTGACGACCGCAGGGTCACCGCGCCCGGCCGGCGAAGGCACCCGCGCCACGCGAGCCCCACCGCCGCCCGGCCCGCCGCGATCCCTCAGCCTCGCGGGCGTGCGACCCGTCATGATCGCACGCCCGGCGGCCAGCTCCCGCGAGGCCTCCGCGGAGGCCTCCCGGGACCTACTTGGCCTTCTCGAGGATCTGGACGACCCGCCAGCGCTTGGTGGCCGACAGCGGCCGCGTCTCCATCAGCAGAACGCGGTCGCCGACACCCACGGTGCCGTTCTCGTCGTGTGCCTTGATCCTCTTGGTGCGACGGATCGTCTTGCCGTAGAGCGGGTGCTGGACCCGGTCCTCGACCGCGACGACAACCGTCTTCTGCATCTTGTCGCTGATCACCAGGCCCTCACGCACCTTGCGGAAGCCCCGCTCAGCGCGTGCGTCCGTGGTGGGGCTGGTGGTGCTGTCCGTGCTCACGTCGCTCACGTCGTCTCCGCTCACTGCGCTCACGCCTGATCCGAGCCGGCGTCATCAACCGCGACGGCCGGGTCGTCGCTCAGCCCGAGCTCCCGCTCGCGCATCACCGTGTAGATCCGGGCGATGTCGCTGCGGACGTCCCGCAGTCGACGGTTGTTGCGCAGCTGCCCGGTCGCGGCCTGAAAACGGAGGTTGAACAGCTCCTCCTTGGCCTCCCGCAGCTTGTCCACCAGGTCACTGCTGGACAGAGCGCGCAGGTCGTCCGCTGTCGTGACAGCCATCAGGCACCACCCTCACGGGTCACGAAACGGCACTTCATGGGCAGCTTGTGGATGGCCCGGCGCATCGCTTCACGGGCGACGGGCTCGGCCACGCCGGAGAGCTCGAACATGATGCGTCCGGGCTTCACGTTCGCGACCCACCACTCCNGGGAGCCCTTACCGGAACCCATCCGGGTCTCGGCCGGCTTCTTCGTCAGCGGGCGGTCCGGGTAGATGTTGATCCAGACCTTTCCACCACGCCGGATGTGCCGGGTCATCGCGATACGCGCCGACTCGATCTGCCGGTTCGTCACGTAGGCCGGCTCCAGGGCCTGGATCGCGTACTCGCCGAAGGCGATCCTGGTGCCGCCCTTGGCCGCGCCCGCACGCTTGGGGTGGTGCTGCTTGCGGTGCGCGACCTTCCGGGGAATGAGCATGTTTCCTAACCCTCCGCCTTCTCCGGCGCGGCCTGGGCCTCGGCGACCACCGGGGCCGACGTCACCTCGGGCGCAACGGTCTCGGTCGGGGCAGTGCTGGCCGGCGTGCTCTCAGCCGTGGCCTTCTCAGCCGGAGCCTTCTCGGCCCCGCCCTTCTCAGCCGCACCCCCACCGGCTCCGCCGCCGCCGCGTCCGCGACGCTCACCGGCGCGGGCAGCCGCCCGACCGGCGTCCGTCCCGCCCTGCGTCGTGCCCGACGAACCCGAACGCGGTCCGCGCCGCGGACGCTCGCGACGCTGCTGACGCAGCAGCGCCTCCTGCGCCTCGCGCTCGGCGCGGCTCTGGACGATGTCGCCCTTGTAGATCCAGACCTTCACGCCGATGCGGCCGAAGTTGGTCCGGGCCTCGTAGAAGCCGTAGTCGATGTCCGCCCGCAGCGTGTGCAGCGGCACCCGGCCCTCGCGGTAGAACTCCGACCGGCTCATCTCGGCGCCACCGAGGCGACCCGAGCACTGGACCCGGATGCCCTTCGCGCCGCCCTTCATCGCCGACTGCATCGCCTTGCGCATCGCCCGCCGGAAGCTGACCCGGCTGGAGAGCTGCTCGGCGACACCCTGCGCGACGAGCTGGGCGTCGGTCTCGGGGTTCTTGACCTCGAGGATGTTCAGCTGCACCTGCTTGCCGGTGAGCTTCTCCAGATCGCCCCGGATGCGGTCGGCCTCGGCACCGCGCCGGCCGATCACGATTCCCGGGCGGGCCGTGTGGATGTCCACCCGGAGCCGACCCTGGGTGCGCTCGATGTCGACCCGGCTGATGCCGGCCCGCTCCATGCCCCGGGACATCATCTTGCGGATCTTGACGTCCTCGCCGACGTACGCCTTGTACTGCTTGTCGGCGTACCAGCGGGACGTGAACTCCGACGTGATGCCGAGTCGGAACCCGTGCTGGTTGACCTTCTGCCCCACTACCGGGCCCTCCTTGTCGTCCTGGCTCCGGCGCCCGTCGCGACCGGTTCCCGGCTCTCCACCACGACCGTGATGTGGCTGGTGCGCTTGCGGATCCGGTACGCACGGCCCTGCGCTCGGGGCCGGATGCGCTTGAGGGTCGGCCCTTCGTCGACGTAGGCGGCGCCGATCCACAGCGTCGCCGGGTCGAGGTCGTGGTTGTTCTCGGCGTTCGCCACGGCGCTCGCGACGACCTTGTAGACGTCCGTGCTCGCCGCCTGCGGCGCGAACCGCAGGATGTCGAGCGCCTCGCTGGCCGAACGGCCGCGGACCAGGTCGATCACACGGCGGGCCTTCGTCGGGGAGACGTGGACGTACCGGGCGGTCGCCTTCGCCCCNGGCAGGCCGGCGCGGGTGAGGCCCTCGACGAGGTCGTCAGCCACGGCGTGACCTCCGGTCCTCCTTGACGTGCCCGCGGAAGGTGCGCGTGGGCGCGAACTCGCCGAGCTTGTGCCCGACCATTCCCTCCGTGATGAACACGGGGACGTGCTTGCGACCGTCATGCACCGCGATGGTGTGGCCCAGCATGTCGGGGATCACGGTCGAACGCCGCGACCAGGTCCTGATGACGTGCTTGGTGCCCTTCTCGTTCTGGGCGTCCACCTTCTTGAGCAGGTGGTCGTCGACGAACGGGCCCTTCTTCAGACTGCGTGGCATGGTTGTGTCTCCTCCTTCCTGCTCAGTGGTGGGGGTGGATCGGGCTGACCGGCAGCCGGACGAGCAGGGTCACGACTACCGCCGCCTGTTCTGCTTGCGACGACGCACGATCAGCGCGTCACTGGCCTTCTTCGTCCGCCGGGTCCGGCCCTCGGGGCGGCCCTTGGGGTTGACCGGGTGGCGACCACCGGAGGTCTTGCCCTCACCACCACCGTGCGGGTGGTCGACCGGGTTCATCGCGACACCACGGACGGTGGGCCGGCGGCCCTTCCAGCGCATGCGGCCGGCCTTGCCCCAGTTGATGTTGCTCTGCTCGGCGTTGCCGACCTCACCGACGGTCGCGCGGCAGCGCACGTCGACGTTGCGGATCTCGCCGGAGGGCATCCGGAGCTGGGCGTACGGGCCGTCCTTGGCAACGAGCTGCACACTGGCGCCGGCGCTGCGGGCGATCTTGGCGCCGCCGCCGGGACGCAGCTCGATGGCGTGGACCACGGTGCCGGTCGGGATGTTGCGCAGCGGCAGGGCGTTGCCCGGCTTGATGTCGGCGCCGACGCCCGAGCTCACCATGTCGCCCTGGCGCAGCTTCACCGGGGCGAGGATGTAGCGCTTCTCGCCGTCCAGGTAGTGCAGCAGCGCGATGCGCGCGGTGCGGTTCGGGTCGTACTCGATGTGCGCGACCTTGGCCGGCACGCCGTCCTTGTCCCGCCGGAAGTCANTGATCCGGTAGGCCCGCTTGTGCCCACCGCCCTGATGGCGGGTGGTGATCCGACCGTGGACGTTACGGCCGCCCTTGGAGTGCAGCGGGCGGACGAGCGACTTCTCCGGGTGATCACGGGTGATCTCGACAAAGTCGGCGACGCTCGACCCACGACGCCCCGGCGTCGTCGGCTTGTACCTACGAATACCCATGTTCTACTTCCGATCCGACGCCGGGCCGTGCGGCACCCGGGTACGCCCCACGCGGGTGTCAGGCACCGGGGCCTCCGAAGATCTCGATGGTGTCACCGGGGGCGAGGCTGACGAGCGCCCGCTTGGTGGCCGAGCGGTGTCCCCAGCCCTGCTTGGTGCGCTTGCGCTTGCCCTGCCGGTTGATCGTGTTGACCCGGGTGACCCGCACGTTGAAGATCTTCTGCACGGCGAGCTTGATCTGGGTCTTGTTCGCGTCGGGGCGGACGATGAACGTGTAGACGTTCTCGTCCAGGAGGCCGTAGCTCTTCTCGGAGACGACCGGCCGGAGAATGATGTCTCGCGGGTCGGGGATCACTTGTCCTCCTCCTCGCCAGCCGAGGTCGCCGGACGGGAGCCACGCCCGAGGAACGCGGCGAGCGCGTCCTCGGTGAACACCACGTCGTCGCTCACCAGCACGTCGTAGGTGTTGAGCTGGCCCGGGTCGAGCAGGTGCACGGCCGCGACGTTGCGCAGGCTGAGCCAGGTCAGCTCGTCCGAGCGCCGCGCCACGACGAGCACGCGGCGGGAGTCGACCAGGCCGGTCAGTGCCTTCACGGCCGCCTTGGTGGACGGAGCGTCGCCGGAGACCAGCGACGAGACCACATGCAGCCGGTCGTTGCGGGCCCGGTCCGACAGGGCACCGCGCAGCGCGGCGGCCTTCATCTTCTTGGGCGTCCGCTGGTCGTAGTTGCGCGGCGTCGGGCCGTGGACGATGCCACCGCCGGTGAACTGCGGCGCGCGCAGCGAGCCCTGCCGAGCCCGGCCGGTGCCCTTCTGGCGGTACGGCTTGCGCCCACCGCCGCGGACCTCGCCGCGAGTCTTCGTGGAGTGCGTGCCCTGCCGGGCCGCGGCGAGCTGCGCCACGACGACCTGGTGGATCAGCGGCACGTTCACCGGCACGTCGAACACCGCACCGGGCAGCTCGACGGTGCCCGCGTCGCCGCCCGCGGGGGCGTGCACGGGGACCGTGCGGTCCACCGGCGCGTCCGCCTCGGCGGGGGCTTCCTTCGTCATCGTTGCCGTCGGGCTCATGCCGAGGCCTCCTCACCGGTGCCGGCGGCCGCGGGGGCCGCCACCGGAGCGGCCGGCTCCGGAGCGGGGCGCTTGGCCGCGCTGCGAACGAAGACCAGACCGCCGTCGGGCCCGGGAATCGCGCCCTTGATCAGCAGAAATCCGCGCTCGGTGTCGACGGCGTGGATGGTCAGCCCGGGCACGGTCACCCGGTCGTGGCCCATTCGGCCGGCCATCCGCAGGCCCTTGAAGACCCGGCCCGGGGTGGCACAGCCACCGACCGAGCCCGGGGAGCGGTGCTTGCGCTCGACGCCGTGACCGGCGCCCAGGCCCTTGAAGCCGTGCCGCTTCATGACACCGGCGAAGCCCTTGCCCTTGGAGGTCCCGGTGACGTCGACGACCGTTCCGGCCTCGAAGATCTCACCGGTCAGCTCCTGGCCGGGCCNGTAGTTCCCGGCATCGGCGGTGCGAAGCTCCACCAGGTGCCGACGGGGAGTGACCCCGGAGGTCTCGAAATGACCACGCAGCGGCTTGTTGATGCGGCGCGGGTCGATCTCGCCGTAGCCGAGCTGGACGGCGGAGTAGCCGTCGGAGTCGGGCGTCTTGACCTGGGTCACGACGTTGNGGCCGGCCTGGATGACGGTGACCGGCACGACGCGGTTGTTCGCGTCCCATACCTGGGTCATCCCGAGCTTGGTGCCCAGGAGCCCTCTGTAATTGCGGTTGAGCATGACTGGCGCCGGTCCCTCTTACAGCTTGATCTCGATGTCCACGCCGGCGGGCAGGTCGAGGCGCATCAGCGAGTCGACCGTCTTCGGCGTCGGGTCAAGAATGTCGATCAGCCGCTTGTGCGTCCGCATCTCGAAGTGCTCGCGGCTGTCCTTGTACTTGTGCGGCGACCGGATGACGCAGTAGACGTTCTTCTCCGTCGGCAGCGGCACCGGACCCGCGACCTGCGCACCGGTACGCGTCACGGTCTCGACGATCTTCCGCGCCGAGCTGTCGATGACCTCGTGGTCATAGGCCTTGAGCCGGATGCGGATCTTCTGTGCCGCCATGGTGGGCTTCGCCTGTCCTGTCTGTCTCGTCCGGCCGGTATCACTACCGGGTCCCCGTCGACCTCTCCGGTGCTCCGCGGCGCGGGTTCTCCGCCGAAATGGACGGAGAACCCGGCGGGGCCGGATTCGTGCCGGGTTTACCGCCTTGTCTGATGCCCCTCAGCCCGCGAGACGCGGACCTGCGGACAGCTTCCGAACCCGGCCGCACTGCCGGGGCGAGCAAACGCCCCGGCGGCACGCCGGGCAGCAACAGCGGGCGGCGGGCACCCGTGGGGCACCCGCCGCCCGCGCTACTACTTGATGACCTTCGTGACCTGACCCGCACCGACGGTACGACCACCCTCACGGATGGCGAACCGCAGGCCCTCCTCCATGGCGATCGGCTGAATGAGCTCGACCGTCATCTCGGTGTTGTCGCCCGGCATGACCATCTCCGTGCCCTCGGGGAGGGTCACGACGCCGGTCACGTCAGTGGTGCGGAAGTAGAACTGCGGCCGGTAGTTCTTGAAGAACGGCGTGTGCCGGCCACCCTCGTCCTTGTTGAGGATGTAGACACGCGCCTCG
>NZ_LRTK01000064.1 GCF_001636565.1 Frankia sp. EI5c | reverse complement strand
GTCGGCAGCAGCGCCAGCGGGATGAACCGACCCGGGTAGGTGCCCGCCCACTCGTCGATGTGCCAGTCGTTGTACGCCTGGATCATGATCACGGTGGTGTCGGTCTTGTAGTGGTTCAGATGACCCGCGCTGAACCCGGCGAAGGTCGGGAAGCACATCGAGGCCAGGATCCCGTTGNGGTCCATGTCCCGCACCCGGTCATGGATGTCGTACACCCCCGGCCGCANCTCCGCGAACCCGGCCGGGTCCTTGCCCCATTCCTCCGCCGGCCAGGAGACAACCGCGTTCAGACCACTGACACCGGTGACCCGACCCTGGTAGATCCACTGATCGACGCCCTTGTCGTTGCGAACGACATGCGGCGCCTGATCCGCGAGCTTCGCCGGCACGTGGTTCTTGAACATATCCGGNGGCT
This sequence comes from Frankia sp. EI5c, assembly GCF_001636565.1. GTDB lineage: Bacteria > Actinomycetota > Actinomycetes > Frankiales > Frankiaceae > Parafrankia. Next base: position 2,592 of record NZ_LRTK01000064.1, on the reverse strand, counting down.
CGACAACGTGGTCGTCGATGCTCACCAGGATCATGTCGTCGATGTTCATGTTCCTCCTCGACCTCCCGGTTCGGGAGTGTGCTCCCGACCACACCTCTACTCTTACGCTTCCCAGCCCTGGCCGTCTCCGCGCATACGGCCNAGAAGTCCACACAAGCGGCCAGCTGGGGCCTGAAATCAGCACGCAGTAGCAGAGTTGTGTCACGGCGTCATGTCCGGAGGCCGTCCCCGCGCGCCGACCAATCGTCAGCCAGGCCGCCGACCCCCTGATCAACCATGACGGACGTACTGGTCAGACGCCATCGAAACCAGTGAACGGGTGGTCTCGCGCGCGCCGTGGCNCGGCTGGGCAGCCGCGGGGCAGCTGCGGACGGCGGAAGCTCCCGCCCAGCTCAGAGGCCATATGGGGCACCCGAGGAGGTGCCGTCAGGCCACCGGCNGGAGGGGCGACTCGAACCTGGCGAGGGGAACCGCGGACCGTGCGGCGGGAGCCATCCGGGTGCGTGAAGGACATCGCACGATGGCGGACGGGGCCCGCGGCGTAATCCAGCTGGATTTCGTGAAATTCCGGCACAAAGCCATAGACCGGAATCGACCACAGAGGCGGGCTGATGAGCAGGAAGANTTACAGCGCGCAGGAGATCAAGGAATTCATCGAGGAGTTCCGCGCCAACGGGGGCCGGCCAGCGGGCCTGTTCGAAGGGGCCACACTGCTGTTGCTGGACAGCGGCCCCGACGCCGACGGGTCGCCGCACGTGAGCCCGCTGAACTTCTACCCCTCGAACGGCAGGTACTACGTCTTCGCCGCCAACGACGGCGCGGACACCGACCCCCGCTGGCTGGGCCAGCTGCGAGCGAACCCGACGGCCACCATCGAGGTCGACGGGCAGGTCCTGCGGGTGACCGCGATCGAACTGCACGGCGGCGAGCGCAGCATGATCTACGCGCNCCAAGCTGCCCGCAACCCGCAGTTCGAGCACTTCCAGGAGATGACATCCCGGGTCATCCCGGTCGTCGCGCTCATTCCCGCCGGCGACGCCTGACCTACCGCCACCGGCCCACCGGCCCACCGGCCGAACCGGCCCACCGGCCCACCGGCCGAACCGGCCCACCGGCCCACCGCACTCCGCCGGGCCGGTTCGGCCGCCGGATGACACGGGAGTGGCACACCGCCGAACCGGCCCGGCCCGCCTGACCGGGGAACACTGGCCGGCCACCGCAACGCCCGGCGTTCTCCCCGGCCGGAAGCGCTGCCGTTCCGACTACCCGCGGTCAGGACGGCCCTCGCTCGCCGGCGCTGATCGTCGCGCGGTCAGGGCCCGGCGGGCGGCCTGGCCGGCATCTCCCAGGGTGCCCGCGGCAACGGGCGCCCGGTTTCGAGCAGGGACTTCAGGTTGGCGAACACCGCCGGCCAGCCCGCGGACACCACCGTGAGCGCGTCCTGGTCGGCGAGGTTGCACTGTGTCACGGTCAGCCGGACGATCTCGTGGTACTGCTCGATCTCGAACGTCACCGTGGAGGGCCCGCCCGCGGGCGCCTCGCCCAGGTCCCCGAAGGTGATCACCAGGCGCCGCGGCGGCTGGGCCGCCAGCACGGTGCCCCCGGCGTCCGCGACGCCGGAGCCGTCGGTCCGGCGGTGCTCCCAGGCCGAGCCCTCCCGCCAGTCGGACACGTTGCTGTGGCCCCAGTACGCCGCGGTCAGCTCCGCGTCGGTCAGCGCGTGCCAGACCCGCTCGGCGCTGCTTTCGATGTAGGTCACGCAGGTACAGATATAGGTCGGCTCGTCGATCACGCCGTTCGGCGCCGGTCGTGTCCCGCCGGCCGCCGGTGCCCGGCGAGGCGGTCGCGGGTGGTGGTCGAACTGCCCCAACCACCGTGCCTGGATCTCGTTGATGGGGAGCGGTTGGAGATAGTGCAGCTTCTCCCGCCCGCGCCGGACCGTGCTGATCAGGTTGGCGGCCTCCAGGACGGCAAGGTGCTGCGTCGCGGACTGACGCGCCATGGCCAGGCCCCCGCACAGGTCACTGAGCGTCTGCCCGTCGCGCTCGCGCAGCCGTTCCAGCAGCTGCCGACGGGTCGGATCAGCCAGCGCCCGGAAAACCCCGTCCAGTTCCTCAGCCCCAGCCACGCACCACATTCTGCATCCGGTCGGCTACACCTCGCGGTGACGCCCAGATGTCGAGGTGACGCGGAAGCGAGGTCCAGCAGAGCGGCCGACGGCCCGGCCGGCCCGCGCACGAAAGAACCCGGCCCGCGAGGGGGCCGGGTGGGCTAGACACCCAGGTTCGCATGCGGCAAGCCCGGTGGCTGCGCCACGGTGAGGTCGGCCGCGCGCAGGTGTACCACCAGCGCTTCNGGCTCAGGTCCTCGATCATGAAGGCTGCTGTCCGGGAGCGACTAATTGCGATCAACCCGTGTGAGGGCGTCCGCCTTCCGGCGCGTCGCAAGGGTGCGGCGGCGGACGAACTCATCACTCGTGCGGAGTTGACCGGGAAGCTCCTGCCGGAGGTGCCGGAACGGCATCGGGCGCTCGTCCTTGCTGCGGCCTACGCGGGACTACGGTGGGGTGAGTGCGTCGGTCTCCACTGCCCT
>NZ_LRTK01000063.1 GCF_001636565.1 Frankia sp. EI5c | reverse complement strand
GGCTGGTCTCGGATGGGGTGCCGGTGAACCTGGTCCAGGCGGCGCTGGGACACGAGCACGCGAGTACGACGCTCAACCGGTACACCCACCGACCGGCGGACTACGAAGATCGGCTTCGGTCGGCGCTCGATAGCCCTGCNGACGATCTGCTGACGGACACCGACTAGCGGTACCNGTCGATCATGCAAACGTGCTGGTGGAGACGAGGGGACTTGAACCCCTAACCCCTGCCTTGCAAAGGCAGTGCTCTGCCAGTTGAGCTACGCCCCCGTGGCCATGATCAGCGGATCCTGACGGCTCCGAGTGACCAACGTCCCCAGAGTACGGCATGGCTCAGCGCGGGTGCGGCGCCCGGGCGGGAGTTTGTTCAAGCTTCCGAAGCAGGCTCGACGCCGCTCCCCCTGAGATCCCGGCGGTTGTCCAACAGCGGGNGTCCAGGGCGGTCGAGCACCGCCGGTGCCCTCCTCCCCGGGTGCGCCCGACCTGGGGAAGCCGCCAGACCACCCGCTGTGACCGGGTTGATCGGCTGCGGCCAGGTCGCTCGGCTGGACGGAATCGCTCGCTTCGGCGGCTCACAGGCTTCGGGAGTGACCACGGTCGGAGGAGTGGGTTCACGTTGTGGATAAGCCGCTCCGCGACCTTCAACGATGCCCCTATATGGAGTGCGTGCCGGCGAATAGGCCCGAATCGGTCGGTCCGCGNGACAAACCGCCGGCAATGCACCATGCTCACGACAACAGATGTTGTTGGGTNCATGTTCGGTATGGCCCGCCCGAGCGGGGCGGTGGGGCTCCTCTCCCACCTCCGGCGACCAGCCTCGGCGTTCCTCGTCCCCTGGTGGAGCTCTGCCTGGTCGGGCGTGACCCGGCCGGGCCTGATGCCCGCACCGTGTTGGCATCTGTGGAAGTGCCGGCANCTGCCGCCACTGCGGCCTTGACGAGATCCACCAGTGGTGATCGTGGACGAATTCCACGTCCACAGGCGCCGCCTTCCACACGATGACCATGGCCGCGGTGCTCCCCGCTCGAGCCGCGGTCGCCCGGCCGGCGAGCTCCCGGCCAGCTGTGCACAGGTAGCCGCGGCACCTCCGCTCCTGGCTGGCGCCGGCGGAACGGTCACGATGCCNGCGGGCGGTGACTGCTGCCGCCGCGCTCCGTCCGAGCTGTGCACAGGCGACCAGCCAGCAAGATCGTCAAGTTGGTCGGTGTACGGGTCGTTCGTCCACCAGGCCGCCAGCGGTCCACCAGGTGGTGGGACCTGTGCCCACCCTCGCCGGCTCGGGCAGGGCGTTCCCCCCGCGGCTCCCGGATGCGCCCAGTTCGGCCAGGAACGCCCAATTACGGCACCGCTCGCAACCCTTCATCCCTGACGGTTTCCGAACAATTCGGTCGCGGAGGCCGTGAAGGGAGTCCGCTGCATTTTGTCAATCAGCAAACGTCGTAGACTCACTCCCCGCACGGTCANCGCGGGAATCATCCGTCGAATTCCCNCCACGGTCATTGCCAGTGATTGACAGCAAGCAAAATAATTGCGCTTCGACGACAGTCTCCAACCGAGGGGATGGTTGCTTCCGACACCTCACGGCACCGGCGGATACTGTCAGATTTTGTCGACAAGCAAAATAATCTTACGGACACCGGCACTGGAATCCGAGAAAGGATCCGACAGAGCCCCCGCCTGGTTATCGATGACGTCTGTCCCGAAGCAAAAATAGCTGCCGGTCCCGCGGATGGAAATCGTCGACGTCGCAAACAGCAGGCACCCCTGGTTATCGTGCTATTTTGCTCATCAGCAAAATAATCTCACGTTCACCGGATTTGGTGATCGACAGTCGGTGCGACGGAAACTCTCGATGGTTATCGATGAATTTTTCTGCGAAGCAAATACAGCACGCAGAAGCCCTGACAGGAATCCGTAGAAAGATCTCGACCCAGCTCGGGACGGGCACCGTCAGTCTTTTACCCCAAGCAAACGTCGGTCACCGTCACCCTGGGCGGAGCCCGATCGACATCACATGATCAACTTGAGCCCGGGATGGCGCGAGGCGCCAGCGTGGCCTGGGAGTCCGGGCGGAAACGATGCCGGGCAGAGCCGAGGCCGGCGACCAGGGGTTTTCTGCTGAGGGTCAGGACCAGGCGGCGAGGCGCGGCCAGGTCGGGTCACCGCCGGCACGTCCGGCCAGCCAACCGAGAGCGGCGCGCGTGGGCACGTCGACCCGGACCACGTGGCTACCGCGACCCGCCGCGAGCGACGGACGGTCACCCGGCGTCAGATGGAGGGTGACCTCCGCGGGAAGCCGCTGGTCGAGGCGGCGGGTGGACCACGCCCACTCGGCTTCGACATAGGCGGGNCTCAGGTCGTCCCAGGTCGGGCCGCCGAGATCCGCGAGGCCCNGGTCGACGAGGTGTATCTCGACCTCACGCCACCGGAGAAACACCAGGTCAGCCAGGCTGACGGCGCCCAGGGTGACCGTCCGGCCGAGACCGCCGCGCCAGATGTCCACGTGGGTGCTGTCCCAGGCGTGTTCGAGCCGCCGCACAGACTCGGCCAGGTCGGTCGAGAGCAGGTGCGCCGCGCGGTCGGCCCCGGCGACGATGTCGCCTTCCCGCTGTGCCTGGCCGCCGGGGTACTGGTCCGCTGCCTGCCCGTTCTGGGCCGCGCCGAGCATGCCGGTATGGCTGTCGCCATTCCTGGCCAGATGCGTGATCAGGTGGCCGACGGTCCAGCCGGGCAACAGCGACGGCCGGCGCGCCACGGCGTCGTCGACCCGGGACACCAGATCGAGAAGGCGGGCGTGGGCCCGCGCGCAGCCCAGCAGCCGGTCGAGGGGAACGGCGGACGGGGTGTACTCCGGGGGCGGGGACTGCTCCGAGAAGGCGACAGGAGAGGACACCGACGCCGCCGACTGCGACCGGGAGAGTGCCGGCGACGCCGGAGAGGGCGGCGCTGAGACCTTCGCGGCGTCCGCGCGAGGCGCGCTGGGGGAAGCCATGTGCACAGGGTCCCCCCACGCCGACCACCAACGCCACTCAATCGCCCCGATCACGCACCGACCTCGCCGCGGGCGCGACCGACGCCACAGGCAGGACGGCACCCGCCCGGGTGACCCGGCCGGCCACCGGCACGGCCGGCAGGCGACCATAACCAGGCAGGACGGCACAAGCAGGGGGGAAAGTCGATCGTGACCAGCAACCGCGGGCCAACCGCCGGGCCTCCGGGTCCGCAGCCGGGTTCGGGTGTGCCCCCGGTGGATCCGGCGCTGCTGCGCGGCCTGACCGGCCGGCGACTGACCCGACGCCGGCTGCTCCACCTCGCCGGCGCGTCGGGTGCCACCGCGCTGCTGGCGGCCTGCGGGCACGGCGAAGGATCGACGAACTCCACCGACGCCGCGGACACCGCCGAATTCTGGGCGGGTCGGAAGAAGGCCGGGACGCTGGATTTCGCGAACTGGCGGCTTTATATGGATGTCGGGAACACCGAGACCGAGCACCCATCGCTCGAGATCTTCACCCGAGAGACCGGAATCAGGGTCGCCTATCACGAGGTGATCAAGGACACCGAGCCCTTCTTCGCCGAGATCCGCCCCGATCTCGCCNCCAACCGGTCCATCGGCTACGACCTGATGATTCTGACCAACGGCATCGCGCAGAGCCGGATGATCGAACAGGGCTACCTGGCTCCGCTTGACCACAGCCGGCTGCCGACCTTCGCCGCGAATGCCGACCCGAGTGTGAAGGATCCCGCCNACGACCCGGGGAACCAGTTCACCATCGCCTGGCAGTCCGGAATCACCGGCATCGCGTACGACCNGGCGCGTACCGGCCGCGAGATCACCGGTTTCAGTGACCTGTTCGACCCGGCATTCGCCGGTCGGGTGGGAATGTTCGGGGAGAACGAGGATCTCCCGAATCTCGCGCTGCTCGGTATCGGCGTGACGCCCGTCAACTCGACTCCCGGCGACTGGCGGCGGGCAGCCGACAAACTCGTCGAGCAGCGCGCGGCGGGCATTGTCCGCCGCTACTACGACCAGAGCTACATCGACTCACTCGCCAGCGGNGAGCTCTGGATCTCGATGGCCTGGTCGGGCGATGTCTACCAGCAGGTCGCGGCCGNGGCGAACCTGCGGTTCGTGGTGCCCGCCGAGGGCGGCCTGATCTGGACCGACAGCATGTGCATTCCGCGAACCGCGCGGCATCCGGTCGATGCCATCACGTACATGGACTTCGTGTACCGGGCCGACATCGCCGGCAGGCTCGCGGAGCACATCAGGTACATCACGCCGGTGCCGGCCGCCCGCNGACACGTCTCCGCCGCACTGGCCGCGTCCACCCTGCTCTTCCCGACCCGCGCCGAGCTTGATCGCGTGCACAGATACCGGGTCCTCACCGCGGCGGAGGAGAAGACCTGGAACGAGATCTTCCAGCCGGTCTACCGGACGTAGCGAGCCACGGAGCCCGCGGGCTCCGACGGCGGCCCGCCCGGTAGTCACCGGCCTGTGGCGAGCTGGCACCGCCCGGCCGTCNCCCGCCCGGCGGGCGGNCTCAGTGGCCGCCGGACGTTGATGTCAGCGGTTGCCCTGGGTGGACGTCGCCTCGCGCCACAGGTCGATCTCATCCTTGTCGCGGCGGCGCCGGACGACGGTCAGGAGAGCCCCGGCGCTGGCCGCCACGGCGACGACAGTGAACTTGCGCATACCGACTCCCCTTGGTCGACTGCCTTGTCTACGAACCGTATCTCGCCGGGCCACTCCCCGCCCGGCCTGATCGCTTTCTGGCCGGAGGCCGACCGGCCGGCCGGTGCGGGGAGGAGCAGCGCGGGAGACCAATGCTGCTGGAAGATCAGCGCTGGCGGGAGGTCAGCGCTGGTAGGTCGCCCGCAGGACCCCACGGGCAAGGGTGTGGAAGGTGAGGTTGAAGCCGACGACCGCCGGCGCGACCGTGGAGTCGATCTCCAGCTTCGGCACATCCACGGCGTGGACCACAAAGACGTAACGGTGCGGCCGGTCGCCCTCCGGCGGGGCGGCGCCACCGTAGTTGGCCGTGCCCCAGTCGTTGCGGACGTGATACGCCCCGGCCGGCAGGCCGGACAGGTCGCCGCTGGCCGCGCCGGTGGCCAGCTCCGTCACATCTGCCGGGATGTCGACCAGGACCCAGTGCCAGAAGCCGCTGCCGGTGGGCGCGTCCGGGTCGAAGCAGGTGACGGCGAAGCTCCTGGTCTCCGCGGGAAACCCGGACCAGGACAGATGCGGCGAGAGGTCGGCGCCGCCGGCGCCCCCGTACACCTGGTCGAGGCCGAGCGGGCTTCCGTCCGTCACGTCGTTGCTGGTGAGAGTGAAGGTCGGCAGCGTGGGCAGCAGGTCAAGCGGGTCCGGTGCGGTGTTCCGGTCCAGCAGGGACATCGTTCGGTCCTCTCCTCGGGATCGGGATGACACCCCTCGGGATGGCATCCGCCGGTGTGCATGACGTTGGCGAGACAGCACCGTCACCTGGCGGTTCTAGGCTTCCCCGCGATGAAACATCATTCCGCCAGCACATGTGGAGACGGGTCATGAAGCTCGNGTCAGCGATCCTGCGCCCGCACCGCCTCGACGACGTCCNGGCCGCACTGACGACGTTCGGCGTTCAGGGCATTACCCTGAGCCAGGTTACGNGGTTCGGCTTCGAACTCTGGCGCACGCAGACCTATCGGGGCAGCACGTTCCACGACGAGTCCGTGAGCAACGTCCGGCTGGAGCTCGTGGTGGACGACTCCGACGCGGACGACGTGGTGAACGTGATCAGGCAGGCGGCCATGTCAACCAGCAGCGGCACCGGCAAGATCTGGG
>NZ_LRTK01000062.1 GCF_001636565.1 Frankia sp. EI5c | reverse complement strand
GTCCTGGAGCCGCCGGACGTGAGCCGCCCAGCGCCACGACGGGGAACGTCGGTAGCCGTTACGATCCCACCCCGCAGACCCAATGCCCGTATTGCGTCAGTTAGTCATCTTTTCGGTATTAGTTGTGCGCTCGACCCGACCTCCGACCAGCCGAGCGGATACGGTGGACACGTTCCGGCGGGCGCGGCCCGCTGAATCCCCCCGTATCAGTGGGCTGCCCGCCGGAACCTCATTGCCGCTGGCCGCCGGGCACGCCCAGGAACCTGGCCACAGCCGCCGCCCGAGCCCAGGCCGGGTGAGAGCCAGCAGACCTCCGCACCGGTGAACTCACCGCGTTGACGTTGGCGGCATTGACCGGAGCACACCTTGCCGGGGCACACCGATGTCAGCCGACACCGAAGCCGGCTGACGGTGCCAATCTCAGCGGTGCCGGTCAGCGGTGCCGCGCGGCCGAGTGCCTGCCGCCGCCCCCGCGCCGGTTGCCCCGCTCGATCCGCGTGGTCTGCTCGCTGTCGTCCGCCGCCTGGCGGAACCGCTCGGCACCCGCGACGAACTCGTGCGGGTCGGCCGGGCCGGGCCGGGCCGGGCCCGACGGAGCACGGCGCGCATCCGGGTAGGAAGCACCGGTCTCGTTGCCGCCGCCCGCGGCAGCCGCCGATCCGGCGGCGGACCCGGCGGCGGCCTTCCGGCGCCGCGCCCGCAGGAACTCGATCAGGATGGGCACCACCGAGATCAGCACGACGAGGATCAGCATCGCCTCGACGTTCTCCCGGATGAATTCGATCTTTCCGAGGTAGAAGCCGAGGATCGTGACCCCGCAGCCCCAGAGCAGGCCGCCGACCACGTTGTAGGTGATGAAGATCCGGTAGTTCATCCGGCTCACTCCGGCGATCACCGGGGTGAAGGTCCGCACGANCGGGACGAAGCGGGCCAGCACGATCGACCGCGCGCCGTATTTCTCGNAGAACTCCTGCGCCTGGTCCACGTACTCCTGCTTGAACNGCCGTGAGTCCTGTCGCCNGAACAACGCCNGGCCGACCTTGCGACCGANCAGATAGCCCACCTGGTCACCGGCGACCGCGGCGATGCCGATCAGGGCACAGGCAAGCCACAGTGGCGTGGACACCTCGTCCTGCGAAATCAGCAGACCAAGGGNGAACAGCAGCGAGTCACCCGGGAGAAAGAACCCGACCAGCAGCCCGGACTCGGCGAAGACGATCAGCAGGACCACGGCGAGGCCGGCCTTGGCCNGGTTGTCGGCGCTGATGAACTCCGGCCCGAGGGCCAGGGTGTTCGACGAGAACGTGGTCACAGTCGANGGCCTCCTGGAGGTTCAAGCCGGTGGGCGGTGCTGACGGGAAGTCGTTCCAGGGTCTCACGCCGGTGGCGCGGCACCGCCGCGGCCTTCGGGCCACCCTAGGCCACCCGCGCCGGAGCCAACCGCATACCGCTGTCTTTGCTGCCAGCAAAGCGACCCTAACCTNACCATGTGGCCAGATACCGGAATCATCTACTCGGCCTCGTTCTCGGTGCTGTGACGTTCGCGTGTCTGCCCNCTGCCTGCGCGTCNGGCACCACGTCAGCGCAGCCCACCCGGCCTGCGGAGCCGACGGGGACGGCGCGGACACCGACACCGACACCGGTGCTCAGCTATCACCTCAGTGGCNACGGGCTGGAGGACCTCACCGCCGACGGCCGGGCGGCCAGCACGGACCTCGCCGACCTGCCCCCCGNCCAGCCCGGCGAGTTGGTCTCGAGCGCACGCGTCAGCGCACCGGACGAATTCCGCGTGTGGCGGATGCTCTACCACTCCCGCGGTCCGAACGACGAGGACCGCCTGGTGACCGGTCTCGTGGTCGCCCCCTCGGAAACCACCCCCGTCCCCCCGCAAGGTCGGCCGCTGGTCTCCTTCGGCCACGGCACGACCGGGATCAACGACTCCTGTGCACCGTCCCGCGCCGAACCGGCACTGTCGGCCGTGGGCGGGACGCTGCAGCTCGTGCGGGACGGCAACGTCCTGGCCATCACCGACTACACCGGTCTGGGCGGCCCCGGCGAGCATCCGATCTACGTGGGTGAGGGTGCGGGGGAGGCACTGCTGGACGCCGCCNGGGCAGCCCGATCGATACCGGAGGCCCAGGTGGGCCACGACGTGGTCCTGTGGGGCTACTCGCAGGGCGGCCAGGCGGCTCTCGCGGCCGCCGCGGCAGCCGGCGCCTACGCCCCCGAGCTGCGAGTCCGGGGAGCCGCGGTGACGGCCCCGCTGGTCGACCTGCCCACCTCGCTGCGCGAACTGCAGACGGTACCGGAGGGGGTCGGTTACGTCGTCCTCGCGGTGCTCGGGCTCGCCGCCGCCGATCCGAGCATCGATCCGGTCGGCATCCTCACGCCGACCGGTCGGCGGCTGACCGCGCTGGCTCGCAACAAGTGCGCCATCGACCTGCTGCTGGCGAGCGAAGGTGAGTCCATCGCCAGCGTCTTCACCCAGGACCCGTTACGGACGGAGCCGTTCGCGAGCGCGTTCAGCCGCCAGTGGCGGGAGGTCCAGCAGCCCGGTCCACCGAAGCTGGTGCTCCAGGGCGACCTGGACACCGTCATCCACCGCACGACGACGGACAGCGTCGTCAGCGCGCTCTGCGTCGCCGGTGACCCGGTCGAGTACCACCGGTACGGGCTGGCCAATCACCTCACGGTGATCGACGCGTCGATGCCGGACCTGTCCGACTGGATCGCCGCACGCTTCACCGGCGCCGCGGCGCCACTGGACATCTGTTCCCTACCCTGACCGACCGGGTCCGGGTCCGGGTCCGGGTCCACCGGATTCCACTCGACCGGCGGCGGCACCTCGTGCCGCGGCGAGCGAGAACTCGACGAGCCGCCGGTGATACGCGCTGACCGGCACCGCACGCTCCGGAGCAGACACCGCTCCGCCGGCCGGCTGACCCGCCGACCCGGGTCGGGGCTGACCGAATGCCTGGCGGCCAAAGGCCTGCCTGGTCAGCAGCGCTCCCAGGAACGCGCTGGCGGCCAGGTCGGTGTCCAGGTCGGGATGCGTCTCCCCACGTGAGCGCGCGTCGTGGAAAGCGTCCTGGACCGCCGCCGCGCNCCGGTCGACCGACTCCCGCCGGAAGGCGGCGTAGAGGCCCGGATGGCTCGCGAGCTCCGCGAGGCACCTCGCCAGAACGGACATCCGCGGCTCGGTGAAGACCGCGTCCACCAGTGGAGCCAGCCGCAGCAGGTCGCCGCGCAGCGAACCGGTCCGCGGCGGCACCAGTCCGGCGGAAAGGGNGCCGAGCGCGGCGAGGACGAGAGCGTCCCGGGTCGCCCACCGGGCGTAGATCCCACGCTTGGCCACCCCCGCGCGGGCGGCGACGCTGTTGACGCTGAACCCTCCGACNCCGTGCGCGGCGAGCTCGTCCACGGCGGCGCGCAGTACCCGAGCGTCGATGGTCGCGTCCCGCGGTCGGCCTCGGCGGGGCCGTGAACAGTCCTCGCCGGCCTGATCACCGGAANCCATCGGTCCAGACTAGGCGCCTGGCCGACGCCACAGGATGGACGTCACAGGCACGGAACACCCGAGGACCACCAGGACCCTCGAACACGGAGCGTAACCGGCGGCGGTGATGGCGCCGCCCGGCCGCGGGCGGCCGCGCGATCTGGGCCGCTGGACCGCCATCCGGGAGGGAGCGGCAGGTCGGGGGTGGTTCCGGTCTGCCGGGAACAGATCACCCAACAGACGGACAATCACTCTGGGTCACCCCTGGCGACAACTACGCACAGTGATGAAGTTGCGCAAAGTGGACCAAAGTATCCGCATTCCGTGAAGATCGGCGCCTGATGTCCTAGTGTTCCAGCAACGGCGCTGTCCACGGGCTCGCGGGACCNGTAGGAGGCCGCGAGCGATGGAGGGCGCACCGTTGCGGATCGCGTTGTTGTCGTACCGAAGTCTTCCCACTTGCGGCGGCCAGGGAGTGTACGTACGGCACCTCTCGCGCGAATTGGTTACTCTCGGTCATCAGGTTCACGTTGTGAGTGGGCCGCCCTACCCGGCTCTTGATCCCGGGGTGGGTCTCACCGAGCTACCCAGTCTCGACCTCTACCGGGACGGTGACCCGTTCCGGTGGCCGGGGATGCGGGAGTTCAGATCCCTGGCGGACGTCGTCGAGTTCGGCATGATGCGGACCGGGCAGTTCTCCGAACCGCTCGCGTTCTCGATCCGGGCCTTCGAGGCACTGCGGCCCCGCCGCGGGCAGGGCCGGCCGGACTTCGACATCGTCCATGACNACCAGGGGCTGGGCTACGGCCTGTTGCCGCTGCGCCGGGCACTGCGGCCCTACGGCATCCCGGTCGTGTCCACGGTGCACCACCCGATCACCGTCGACCGGCGGCTGCACCTGGCCGCGACGACCGGTCNGCGAGCCAGGCTCGGGGTCCGCCGCTGGTACTCGTTCCTGCCGATGCAGGCGCGGGTGGCCCGCGGGCTCGACGGCGTCGTCGTGCCTTCGGAGAGCTCACGGCACGAGATCGTCGCCGACATGAACGTACCGCTCGACCTTCTCCACACCGTCCCCCTCGGCGTCGAGTCCGACATCTTCACGCCACGCCCCGTCGACCCCGCGGCCACCTCGGACGGGTCGGAGGCGACCGCGGCGGCAGCGGCGGCAGCGGCGGGTGACACCGGCTCCGCGGCGGTCACCCGTCCCGTGCCCGGTCGGATCGTGGTGGTGACCAGCGCGGACGTCCCACTCAAGGGCCTGATGGTGCTGCTGGAGGCGCTGGCGAAACTGCGGGCCGAGCGCTCCACGCACCTGGTGTGCATCGGAAAGGTGCGCGAGGGCGGCGCGGCGCAGCGGCGGGTCGTCGAACTCGGCCTCACCGAGGCGGTCACCTTCCGCTCCAACGTGCCCCAGCCCGAGATGGTCGATCTGCTGCGCTCCGCGGAGGTCGCCGTGGTGCCGTCCCTCTACGAGGGCTTCAGCCTGCCCGCGGTCGAGGAGATGTCCTGCGGGCTGCCGCTGGTCGCCACCACCGCGGGCGCGCTGCCCGAGGTCGCCGGGCCGAACGGGGAGGCCGCGCTGCTGGTGCCACCGGGTGACCCGGGCGCGCTCGCCGGCGCGATCGGCACCCTCCTGGACGATCCGGACCTGCGGGCCCGCATGGGGGCCGCGGGCCGCCGGCGGGTGGAGGAGCGGTTCTCCTGGAAGGCCGCCGCGGCCGGCACCGCCGCCTGGTACGAACGGGAGATCGCGGCAGTCCGGGCCGCCGTCGGGGTGGGGCCGCTGGCCGCCCCCACGCCGGCCGAGGTGGGGACCCCGTCCGAGCGCGCATGCTGACCGTCGACTTCAACCGGTTCCCGGTCCCCGAGAAGGCCCGCGTCCTCGATCTCGGCTGCGGCGGCGGGCGGCACTCCTTCGAGGCCTTCCGCCGGGGCGCCCAGGTCATCGCCCTGGACTACTCGGCCGACGAGGTTTCCGGCGTCCAGAAGATGTTCGGCGCCATGGCGGCCGAGCGGGAGGCGCCCGCGGGCGCCCGGGCGGCGGCACTGCGCGGGGACGCACTCGCCCTGCCCTTCGCCGACGGCACCTTCGACCGGGTTATCGCCGCCGAGATCCTGGAGCATCTGCCGGAGGACACCGGGGCGATGGCCGAGCTCGCCCGGGTCCTGCGGCCCGGCGGGTTCGCGGCGGTCACCGTGCCGGCCCGGTTCCCGGAACGGATCTGCTGGGCGCTGTCGGACGACTACCACAACGTCGAGGGCGGGCATGTCCGCATCTACCGGCGGAACGAGCTGATCGAGAAGCTGCGCGCGAACGGCCTGGAGCTAATCGGCCACCATCGCGCGCACGCGCTGCACGCGCCGTACTGGTGGCTGCGGTGCCTGGTCGGCGTCCATGACGACGACCACCGCGCCACAAAGCTCTACCACCGCCTGCTGGTCTGGGACATGATGCGGCGCCCGGCGCTCACCCGCCGGACCGAGCGGCTCCTGGACCCGGTGCTGGGCAAGAGCGTCGTCCTGTACCTGCGCAAGCCACGGAGCCGATCCCGGCCGACCGCCGCTGACGCGTCCGGCGCGTCCGGCGCGTCCGGCGCGCCGCCGCGGGCGGGGATCGAGCGGGTCGAGGCGGGGGCCGGGCATGCCGGCGGGTGACACCCCCCTGCTGAGTCCCGAGGAACTCCGCGCCACCGCGGACGCGATAGCCGCCGTGCAGGAGCCGGACGGGGCGATTCCATGGTTCAAGGGCGGCCACACCGACGCCTGGGACCACCTGGAGTGCGCGATGGCGCTCCTGCTCGCCGGTCGGCCGGACGCCGCCGACGCCGCCTGGGACTGGCTGTGCCGCCGGCAGCGTCCGGACGGCTCCTGGGCGACCAGTTACCTCGGCGGCGACGTCCGGGAGGACTTCGCCGACAGCAACCAGTGCGCCTACGTGACCACCGCCCTGTGGCACCACTGGCTCGTCACCAGGGACCGGGCGTTCGTCGACNGGATGTGGCCGGTCGCCAGGGCGGCGATCGACTTCGTCGTGGGCCTGCAGGCACCCGGCGGCCAGATCTGGTGGGCCCGGGACGCCTCCGGGCAGCACTACCCCGAGGCCCTGATCACCGGGTGCTCCTCCACCNTGCACAGCCTGCGCTGCGGCCTCGGGCTCGCCGCGCTGGTGGACGACCCGCAGCCCGGCTGGGAACTCGCCGCGGGACGCCTGCGGCACGCCCTGCGTGATCATCCCGAGTACTTCNCCTCGCGCGCCCGCTGGTCGATGGACTGGTACTACCCCGTGATCGGCGGGGTGCTGCACGGGGCGGAGGCACGGGCCCGGCTGCGCTCCAGGNGGGACGACTTCGTCGTGGACGACCTCGGCATCAGATGTGTCGACGACCAGCCCTGGGTCACCGGCGCGGAGACCTGCGAGCTGGCCATCGCCCTGCACCTGGCCGACGACACCGCCGCCGCGGAGCGGATGGTGCGGAACATGCAGCACCTCCGG
>NZ_LRTK01000061.1 GCF_001636565.1 Frankia sp. EI5c | reverse complement strand
GGGACGACTTCGTCGTGGACGACCTCGGCATCAGATGTGTCGACGACCAGCCCTGGGTCACCGGCGCGGAGACCTGCGAGCTGGCCATCGCCCTGCACCTGGCCGACGACACCGCCGCCGCGGAGCGGATGGTGCGGAACATGCAGCACCTCCGGGACCCCGGCGGGGCCTACTGGACCGGCTGGCAGTTCGCCGAGAAGTGCCACTGGCCGGAGGAACAGTCGACCTGGACGGCCGCNGCGGTCATCCTCGCCGTCGACACGCTCGCCGGCGGCCCCACCGAACGGACGTTCCGCGGCGACGGCCTGCCCCAGGGAATGCCGCACCCGGTGCGCCGCGGAAGCCTGCCCGGCCCCCGCGACCCCGTGACGGAGTCGCGGCGGCCCTGTGGGTGTGACTCAGAACAGCCTGCGGAGGACCCGCAGGGATCCCGNACGTGACACCTCGCTGAAGCCATCCCGCACCGCGCGCAGCAGCACATGGTAGGGCGCCTGACCGCCGTCCGCCGGGTCCGGGAACACGTCGTGGATCACCAGCCGACCCCCCGGGCGCACATGGCGCGCCCAGGCCTCGTAGTCGGCCTGAGCCTGCTTCTCGGTGTGCCCGCCGTCCAGGAAAAGCAGGTCGATGGGGGTGGACCACCACCTGCCGACCACCTCCGAGCGCCCGATCACGGGCGTGACGACGTCCTCGACGCCAGCGGCCTCCAGGGTCGCCCGCAGCGTGGGCAGCGTGTCCATCCGCCCGCTTCGCGGATCGACGAGGGTCGCGTCGTGGTACTCCCAGCCTGACTGGTTCTCCTCCGACCCGCGGTGGTGGTCGACGGTGACGACCGCGGCGCCGACGAGCCGCGCCGCCGACGCGAGATACANGGTGGATTTCCCGCAGTAGGTGCCGATCTCGCAGATGAGCCCACCGCCGGGAAGCTCGGCCGCGGCCGCGTGTAGCGCCAGTCCTTCGTCGGGTGGCATGAAGCCCTTGGCGGCCTCAGCCGCCTGCCGCAACGCCACGTCCACGCTGTCTCCTCGTCCCATGTCGGGGATCCGAGTTGCGGATCCGGGGTCCGCGACCAGCGGGANGGACCCGCCCGGCTCCCGCCCCCAACGCCGATGCCGCCTGCTCGTCTTACCAGNACAGGCAAAGCGCACGCACTGGTTGCAGGCCCGCCTACAGGGCCTACACAGGCCAGCGGGCACGGTCACCGACGCTGGACGTGTCGCGTTCCGGACAGCACATCCCGCCACCGGCACCCACATACGGGTCTATCCACAGCATCATCCACAGCTTTATCCACAGCCCTGTGCACAGACTCGTGGACAACACCGAGAGGCCGAGAGGCCGAGAGGCCGAGAGGCCGAGAGGCCGAGAGGCCGAGAGGCCGAGAGGCCGAGAGGCCGAGAGCAGTCAAACCGCCCCCGCCACCAACCGAAACCCCGAACCCCCAACAGGGGAAAAACCCCACCCAAAAANCCCCGCCCGCCGCTCGGGGGGCCCGGGGGGTCGCCCCCCGACAAAATCCCGCGGGAGCCAGGGAGCCCCACCAAGGGGCGAACAAGGAAAGCCGATCGCGTGGACCTAGGTGGACTTGAACCACCGGCCTCTTCCTTATCAGGGAAGCGCTCTAACCGACTGAGCTATAGGTCCTGGCTGCTGACGAGAGTACAGGATGGCGGCAGCTCCGTGACGGCTGCCGCCACCCCAGTTTCCAGATGATCTACTGCTGGTCGCTCAAGGTCACCTCGAGGCCGCCGATCNTGTCGGCGCAGAGGTTGTAGAGCATTGCGCCAAGCGTCGCGAGCGCCGTCATCAGTACCACGTTGATCGCGCCGACCAGCAGGCTGATCTGCATGGCCCGGCCGAAGGAGAGCCAGCTCNACACGTTGGTGTTCGTGCCGTCGGTGAACGAGTCGGCTGCCTCGGTGACGCTGTCGAAGACACCGATCGAGTTCAGGACGAACCACACGACCGCCACCGCCACCATCATGATCAGGAAGGCGCACAGCGAGAAGGCGAACGACAGCCTGGTCACCGACAGCGGCTCGACGCGGGACAGCCGCAGGCGGGCCCGCCGCCCGCCGCCCGGAGCCCGGCGTGGGCCCGTCGCCGGCGCTCCGTCCCGGGCCGGTTCGAAGCCGTGGTCACGACCATCACGCCCCGGGCCCCTGGGCCCGGGCTGGGGCCCGGGTGGGCCCAGCGGCCCGGGACGGGACGGGCTCGGCGCGTCAACGGGCCCCAGCGGCTCGGTGGACAACGATTTCGAGCCGAGGGATCCGGGCGCCGGTGCCGGTCCCGGCGGCGTCCCAGGGCGGTCGTAGGGCGCTGTGCGGTCGGTCGGCGCGGCGCGGGTCGCCGCGGCGGCAGCCGGCGAAGCCACCGAAGCGGCGGCCGGCCGGGCCGCGGGCGAAGCCGGACGACCCGGCTCCGGGGTTGGCCGGCGCTCGGCGGGCATGCGCTCGGTGACCGCGCCACGGTCGGCGCCGCTCCTCACGTCGCCCGCCCGGTTCGCCGAGCCGACTGAGCTCCCGGCGCCGCGCTTCGGCAGGTTCGGGCGGACCAGCGAGATCGTGTCGGTGTCCCGAGGCCGGTCCGGTGGCGTGCTGGCCCGGGCCGCCGGGGTCGTGACAGTCGTCTGCGCATCGCGCTTTCTCGTCATGTCCGGCTTGGGTGTCGCCGCTCGCGTGCCGCCGGCCCCGGTTCCGACCGGGGCCGGGGCGGTGGTCTCCTTGCCGGTCCCGGTCCGGTCCGTGCCGGTGCGCGGTTTCGCCGCGGATGTCGTGGACGAGGCTGTGGATGGCTTGCGGATGGCCCCNCCCCCGGCGGGCGGGACCGGGTCGGTCTCCCGGCCCGGGGTCTTCGCGGTGCTGGGCTGTGCGCCGTCGCCGGGCGCGGGATCGCCTCCGCGGGGCGTGGGGGCGGAGCGGCCGGTCGGGCTCGACTTGCCCGGGGGCACCGAGCCCGAACCGCCGGACGAGCCGCCCGGGCTCACCGGCTCGCGCTCCGCGCCGCCCGCGCCCGCGCTCTTGCTGGAGCCGGACCGCGGCCCCGGGCTGGAATCCGGCGCGTCCGCACCGGAACGTGCGCCGCTCGTCGGAGCGGATGTCCTGCCCCGGTCGCCCGGGGTGCCTTCGCCGCGGGGGCGCTGGAAGAACGGGCTGACGGCGGTGGCGGCTCCGGCCCCGGCGCCCGCACCGCGGGTACCGGCGCCCGACCCGGTGGTGGACGCCGACCGGGAGGTGCCCCGGGCCGACGATCCCGCCCCGGGGCCGTCATCCGGCTCTCGGCCGTCCGCGGCTCGGGACCCCGGGCCCTTGTCCGCCGCCGCACCCGCGGCGGGCCCACCGGGCCCGCCGCGTGCCGTCGAGGTGCTTTCGGGCCGCCGGGTCCGATCGGGGTCTTCCGACCGGCCGGCCGGCACGGCGGATTCCGGGCGACCCGGGGATGCGCGGNGGACGGCCGACCGGACTGGCCGGTCATCTTGACTGTCGCTCACGGATACTCCCCGTCCACTCCTGGTCGCGCGCGGGACTGCCGCCTCGATGGTGCTGGCCTACCACCGACGGCGCGCGCGACGCGGCCGGTTGGCCGCCGGATCGCCGAACTCAGGTGGCCGTCCCGTCCGGCACCCCAGTGTCGTCGCTTCCGTCACTGTCGTTGGCATCNGCATTGCGCGCCACACCGACCACCTGCACACCGGCCTCCAGGTCGATGAGCCTTACGCCCATCGTCTGCCGTTGTGCGCGGCGAACATCCTTCGCCACGGTACGCAACACACCGCCATTGGATGCGATGGCGTAGAGCTGGTCGTTCGGCTCCACTACGAGCGCTCCGACCAGACCACCCCTAGTGGATACGATCTTGGCGGTCAGAACCCCCTTGCCACCTCGGCCCTGAACGGGGTATTCCGCGAGCGGCGTGCGCTTCGCGTAGCCGCCACTGGTCGCGACCAGCAGGTCCGCGGTCGATTCGGGGACGACGACGTCCATCGACAGCAGCTCGTCCGCCTCGTCGAACCGCATACCGATCACACCGGACGTGGCCCGGCCCATCGGCCGCAGCTGCTCGTCGTCGGCGTGGAAGCGGATCGACTGCGCGTTACGGCTGACGAGCAGCAGGTCGTCNCCCGGAGCGACGAGGCGAGCCGAGATCAGCTCGTCGTCGTCCCGCAGGTTGATGGCCACCAGGCCGCCGGCGCGGTTGGAGTCGAAGTCGGTCAGCGCGGTCTTCTTGCACAGGCCCCGCTTGGTGGCGAGGACCAGGTACGGCGCCGCCTCGTAGTCCTGGATAGCCATCACCTCGGCGATCCGCTCGTCCTGCCNGAACGCGAGGATGTTGGCGACGTGCTGCCCCTTGGCGCTGCGCGCCTGCTCGGGCAGCTCGTGCGCCTTCGCCCGGTACACCCGGCCCTTGTTCGTGAAGAACAGCAGCCAGTGGTGGGTCGTGGTGATGAAGAAGTGCTCGACGATGTCGTCCTCGCGCAGCGCGGCGCCCTGCACACCCTTGCCCCCGCGCCGCTGCGAGCGGTACAGGTCCGTCTTGGTGCGCTTCGCATAGCCGCCGCGGGTGACGGTTACCACGACATCCTCGCGGGCGATGAGGTCCTCGACGGACATGTCGCCCTCGAACGGCACCAGCCGGGTGCGCCGCTCGTCGCCGTACTTCTCGACGACCTCCGCCAGCTCCTGGCCGATGATCTCGCGCTGCCGGGACGGCGAGGCCAGGATGGCCTCCAGTTCGGAGACCTTCGCCCGCAGCTCCGCGGCCTCGTCGGTGATCCGCTGGCGTTCGAGGGCGGCCAGCCGGCGCAGCTGCATGTCCAGGATCGCGGTCGCCTGGATCTCCGAGAGGGAGAAGCGCTCCATGAGCTGCCCGCGGGCGACATCCGCCGACTCGGCGTTGCGGATGAGGGCGATGACCTCGTCCAGGTGGTCGAGCGCGATCAGCAGACCGTCGAGGACGTGCAGCCGCTCGCGCGCCTTGCGCAGCTGGTAGCGCGTCCGCCGGACGATGACCTCGATCTGGTGCTCGACGTAGTACGAGATGATCTGGTCGAGGCGCANGGTGCGCGGTACGCCGTCGACGATCGCCAGCATGTTGACGCCGAAGGTGTCCTGCAACTGGGTGTGCTTGTAGAGGTTGTTCAGCACGACCTTCGCGACGGCGTCGCGCTTGAGGTCGATGACCAGCCGCTGGCCGATCCGGGCCGACGTCTCGTCACGCACGTCCGAGATGCCGGTGATCTTGTTGTCGCGGNCCAGCTCGGCGATCTTCNCGGCGAGGTTGTCCNGGTNGACCTGGTANGGCNGCTCGGTGACGACGAGCTGGGTGCGGCCCTTGTTCTCCTCGACGTTGACCACGGCGCGCATCCGGATGCTGCCGCGGCCGGTGCGGTAGGCGTCCTCGATGCCGTTACGGCCGACGATCAGGCCGTGGGTCGGGAAGTCCGGGCCCTTGATGATGCCCATGAGCGCCTCGAGCAGCTCCTCGGAGGTGGCCTCCGGGTGGTCCAGCGCCCACTGCACACCCTTGGCCACCTCGACCAGGTTGTGCGGCGGGATGTTGGTCGCCATGCCGACCGCGATACCGCCGGCGCCGTTGACCAGCAGGTTCGGGAACCTGCTGGGCAGGACCAGCGGCTCGGATGACCGGCCGTCGTAGTTCGGCGCGAAGTCGACCGTCTCCTGGTCGATGTCGCGCAGCATCTCCATGGCCAGCGAGGCCATGCGGGCCTCGGTGTACCGCATGGCGGCGGGCGGGTCGTTGCCCGGCGAACCGAAGTTGCCGTTACCGTCGACCAGCGGGTAACGCAGCGACCACGACTGGGCCAGCCGGACGAGCGTGTCGTAGATCGCCGAGTCGCCGTGCGGGTGGTAGTTACCCANGACGTCACCGACGACGCGGGAGCACTTGAAGTNCCCCCGGTCCGGCCGGTAACCGCCGTCGTACATGGCGTACAGGACNCTGCGGTGGACGGGCTTCAGCCCGTCACGCACCTCCGGCAGGGCGCGGCCGACGATGACGGACATGGCGTAGTCGAGGTACGACCGCTGCATCTCGACTTCGATGCCGATGGGTTCGATGCGGTCGCCGGGGGGCGGGG
>NZ_LRTK01000060.1 GCF_001636565.1 Frankia sp. EI5c | reverse complement strand
GGTCGGTGGGCCCGGTCAGCGCCCGGCCCCGACCCGGCGGGGGGCTGGCTCAGATGTCCAGGAAGCGCACATCCTTCGCGTTTCGCTGGATGAAGCTGCGCCGCGCGTCGACGTCCTCACCCATGAGGACCGAGAACAGCTCGTCGGCGACGGCGGCGTCGTCCAGCGTCACCTGGAGCAGGATCCGCCGGTCCGGGTCCATGGTGGTGTCCNAGAGCTCGGTGGCGTTCATCTCGCCGAGGCCCTTGAAACGCTGGATCGCGTCCTTGGGCAGCTTGCGGCCGGCCTCGACCCCCCGCTCCAGCAGGCCGTCCCGCTCCCGGTCGGAGTAGGCGTACTCCCAGTCCTCACGCCCCCACTTGATCTTGTAGAGCGGGGGCTGCGCGAGGAAGACATGCCCCGCCTCGACCAGCGGGCGCATGAACCGGAACAGCAGCGTGAGCAGCAGGGTGCGGATGTGCTGGCCGTCGACGTCGGCGTCCGCCATCAGCACGATCTTGTGATAGCGCAGCTTGGCGATGTCGAAGTCATCGTGGATGCCCGTGCCCAGCGCCTGGATCAGCGCCTGGACCTCGGTGTTCTTGAGAACCCGGTCGATGCGCGCCTTCTCGACGTTCAGGATCTTCCCGCGCAGCGGCAGGATGGCCTGGNACTTCGAGTCCCGACCGCCNTTGGCGGAGCCACCGGCCGAGTCACCCTCGACGATGTAGAGCTCGCAGCGCTCCGGGTCGGTGTACNGGCAGTCGGAGAGCTTGCCGGGCAGGCCGGTACCACCGAGCAGACCCTTGCGGCGGGTGAGATCCCGCGCCTGGCGGGCGGCGATGCGGGCCCGCTGGGCGTCGAGGGCCTTGCTGACGATCGCGCGGGCCTCGGTCCGGTTGACCTCGAACCAGTCCTTGAGCGCCGCGTAGCACATCTCCTGGACGAACTTCTTGGCCTCGGTGTTGCCGAGCTTCGTCTTGGTCTGGCCCTCGAACTNGGGCTGCGCGAGCTTCACCGAGATGATCGCGGTGAGGCCCTCCCGGATATCGTCACCGGACAGCCGCTCGTCAGCGTTCTTCGAGCCGGCCTTGACCGGCTTGAGCAGGTTCTGGTCCTTCGCGTAGGCGTTCACCGCGCTGGTGAGCGCGGCCCGGAAACCCTCTTCGTGGGTTCCGCCCTCGTGGGTGTTGATGGTGTTGGCGAAGGTGTAGACCGACTCGTTGTACCNGGAGTTCCACTGCATCGCGAGCTCCGCCTCGATGCCGGTGCCCTTCGACTCCAGGGAGATCACGCTGCGGTGGACGGCGTCCTTGGNCGCGTTCAGGTGGCCGACGAAGTCGACGAGCCNGTTGTCGTACTTGAAGGTGACCTCGACGGGCTCGGCCGCCTCGGCCGCGTCCTTGGCGGAGGCGCTTTCGGCCCCCATCTCTGCGACGGCCGTGACTGCCGCGGCGTCCTGCGCTCCCGCCTCGGTGGCGGACTCGGTGGCCGCCTCGGCCGCGGCTTCGGCGGCCTTCGCGGCCCGGGCAGGGTCCTTCGCCGCCGCACCCNGCTCGTCACGCAGGGTGATCGACAGCCCCTTGTTCAGGAAGGCCATCTCCTGCAGGCGGCGGTAGAGCGTCTCGTACTTGTACGTGGTGGTCTCGAAAATCGTCGGGTCAGCCCAGAAGGTGATCGTCGTGCTGGTCTTCTTCGAGGCTCCGGTCTTCGCCAGCGGCGCCGCCGGCCGGGACGCCGCGTACGGCTGGAACCAGGAGTGGCCCTCCCGCTCGATGGCGACCTCAAGCCGGGTCGACAGGGCGTTGACGACGCTGACGCCGACGCCGTGCAGACCACCGGAAACGGCATAGGACTTGCCGTCGAACTTTCCACCGGCGTGCAGGGTGGTCAGTACCAGTTCCACGGTCGGAATCTTCTTGACGGGGTGTTCCCCGACCGGGATGCCGCGGCCGTNGTCGAAGACGCGTACGCCGCCGTCGGCGAGCAGGGTCACGATGATCGTGTCACAGTAGCCAGCGANGGCCTCGTCCACCGCGTTGTCCACAACCTCGTAGACAAGGTGGTGCAGGCCCCGTTCCCCGGTGGAGCCGATGTACATGCCCGGGCGCTTGCGTACCGCGTCAAGACCTTCGAGAACCTTGATCGAACTAGCGTCGTAGGCCACGCGGCAGGTCTCCTCGTTCTGGACGGAAGTACTCCTCAGTCTACCCGGCAACCCGCCGTAACGGACGCAAGGTGCCCTCTCAGATGTGCGCTGCGCCCNGAACTCCGGTCGGCCGTGGCCCCCTACCGGCTCCGCACCCCCCGTGGCCACGCGCCCATCTGCGACCGGCGGACGGTCGCGTCCGCCTTCCGGGACGATTCAGGCCGGATCAGTGCACTCGGCGACGGGCCGCCCCGGCCGCCCCGTCGCAGGTGATGCGCGGAACGATTCGGGAGCCGGGGGGNCATCCGTACGTATCCCGCGGACCGCGCCCCCCGGGGGCGGACATGCCACCGCGACTCCAGGACGGCGCCGCCGGACCACGCACCGTGATGGTCCGTACGACATGCGGCCCCAGCTCCTTCCGGAGGATCCCGAGGATCTGCCGGGACAACATCCGCAGCTGGGTGGCCCAGGCGGTCNACTCGGCGACCAGTTCCAGCGCCCCGTCACGCAGCGACACCGGAGTGCAGTGCGCGGCGATGTCCGGGCCGACGAGGACGTCCCAGGTGGCCAGCACCGACGCGTCCGNGGCCTGGGTCTGCCAACCACGCTCCGCGACGAGGCGCGAGATCGACGACCCGAAGAGCATCGGGGAACGCCATTCCCGGCCAGGCGCGGCGANGCCGGGCAGCCGCTGGCGCGGTGGCGGGTCACCGGAGCTCTCCCGCCCACGACGACCGGGGCCGTCGGCGCCCTGACCACCCTCGGTGCCCGCCCCGCGGCCGCGCCGAGAGGCGGTACCGGGCCGACCCTGGCCCCGCTCCCGGGCGTCCCGCTTCGCCCGGGCCAGCATCTGCCGGGCGAGGTCGGCGCCCTGCGCCGCCGGCACCGGCTCCCGCGCCGACCCGCCATCCTCAGCTGACACGACGCACCTCCCCGGAGAGCACCTCGAACCGCACGCCGGCGAGCTCGGCGGGAACATCCGCGTCGACGGCCGCGGTCACCAGCACCTGTTCGGCCGGCGCGACGAGCGCCGCGAGGCGGGCCCGGCGCCGCGTGTCCAGCTCGGCGAACACGTCGTCCAGCAGGAGAACCGGCTCGCGGTCGTCAGCGCGCAGCAGCTCGAACGAGGCCAGCCGCAGCGCGAGTGCCAGTGACCAGGATTCGCCGTGGCTCGCGTAGCCGCGGGCGGGGCGCCCCTTCACCGACAGCAGGAGATCATCACGATGCGGCCCGACCAGGGTGACGCCGCGTTCGATCTCCTGGGACCGGACCGCGGCGAGCCCGGCCAGGATGGCGTCGACGAGCGCCGCTCTGGAACGGGGCTGGCCCCCCGGCGAGACGGCCTGGTCCACCGGCGCGGCNGGGCTTTCCAGCGCGGCGGGGCCCTCCGGAACGAGCACTCCATCCCGGACCCGCGCACTTTCCGAACCGGGCGTACCTTCCGAACCGGGTGGAGCGGCTGAACCGGGTGGAGCGGCTGAACCGGGTGGAGCGGCCGGCACAGGCGGTGCGGCTGACGCCGGCCGGTCGGTGAGATCGGTGGGAGTCGGCTCGGGTTCCGCCGGCTGGGGAACTGTCGAGCGGTAGGCGAGATCGGTGGGTGAGTCCTCGCCGGCGACCGCCGCGTAGGCGGCGCGCACCCGTGGCCGAAGCTCCTCGACCAGCGCCAGGCGGGCGGCGAGCAGCTGGGCCCCGTGGTCGGCGAGGTGGCCGTCCCAGACGTCGAGGGTCCGCAGGTCGCCCCGGCCGCCGGCGCGGCGGGCGGCCCCGGCGGTTCGCAGCAGGGCTGAGCGCTGTTTCAGCACCCGGTCGTAGTCCGCCTGCACCGCCGCCATCCGCGGCGAGCGCGCGACCAGCAGCTCGTCGAGGAACCGGCGCCGTTCAGCCGGATCGCCCTTCACCAGAGCGAGATCCTCCGGTGCGAAGAGGACGGTGGCGAGCAGGCCGGCGACGTCGCGGGCACGGGGCAGGGGCGCACGGTTCAGCCGCACCCGGTTCGCCTTTCCCGGCGTTATCTGGATCTCCACCAGCGCGGCCCGGTCGCCTCGCACGATCCGGGAGCGGACGACCGCCTNGGTGCTCCCCTCACGGACGAGAGGAGCATCGTTCGCGACCCGGTGGCTACCCAACGTGGCGACGAACCCGATCGCTTCGATCAGGTTCGTCTTCCCCTGCCCGTTCGGGCCCACGAACGTTGTGACTCCTGGCTCCAGGACCAGGTCCAGTTGCGGGTAGGAGCGGAAGTCGGTCAGGGAGAGGTGGGTGAGATGCACGTCACCCGTTGAGGCGGATCGGCATCAGCAGATAGCGGTAGTCGGGAACCTCCGACTCGTCGTCGCCCCCCTTGCCCGTGAGGATCGCCGGCTTGTTGGCGGCGAGCGCCGCGTCCTCGTCGCTGGCGAAACCGATGCGGACGACATCGGACTCCAGCGCGCCGAGCGCGTCCAGCAGGTAGGCCGGGTTGAACGCCACGGTGAGCTCGGGACCGTCATAGGNGACCGGCAGAGTCTCGGACGCCTGCGCCTCACCGCCCGCACCCGCTTCGAGGACGAGGTGGTCGGGCGTGAAGGTGAGCTGCACCGGCGCGGTGCGGGGTGCGACCAGCGCCACCNGCTTGACAGCCTCGGTGAGCGGCGCGATCTCCAGCTGGGCGATCAGCGGCGAACTGTCGGGCAGCAGTTTGCGGTAGGGCGGGAAGGTGCCCTCGAGCNGCCGGGTTGTCGTCTGACGGGTGTTCCCGGAGAAGCCGGCGAGGGTTTCGCCGGACNGGCCGGTTCCGAGTGCGATCGCCACCTCGACCCCGGCGCCGGACAGCGACTTGGCGGTGTCAAGCAGCGTGCGCGCCGGCACGAGCGCCACTCCGGACGCACCCGGGGAGGCCGGCCGCCACTTGAGGGTGCGCACGGCGAGGCGGTACCGGTCGGTGGCCGCGAGGGTGAGCGTCTCCCCGTCGATCTCCAGCCGCACGCCCGTGAGGACCGGCAGCGTGTCGTCGCGGCCGGCGGCGACGGCGACCTGCGCGACGGCGCTGCCGAACGCGGCGCCCTCGATGTGCCCGGTGATCTCCGGCATCGGGGGGAGTGTCGGGNAGTCGTCGACNGGCAGCATCGGCAGCGCGAAGCGGGCGTTCCCACAGGTCACCACGAGCCTGGTGCCGTCCACGCTGACATCGACCGNGGCGGCGGGCAGCGAGCGGGTGATGTCCGCCAGCATCTTGCCGTTGACCAGGCCGCGCCCCTCCTCGGTGACGGTGGCGTCGACCTCGCCCTGCGCGGCCACCTCGTAGNCGAACGCGGCGACCTTCAGCGCGGGACCGGTGGCGTCGAGAAGCAGGCCGGCGAGCACCTGCAGCTGGGTGGTCGCCCGGCTCGGCAGGGTTCGCGCCGTCCAGGCCACCGCGTCGGTGAATTCGTCCCGTTCCACGCGGAACTTCATGGACACGTCCTCCCGTCGTTCCGCGCTGCCGTACCCACGGCAGACCCGGAACCCTGACATCACCGGTAAAGCCACCCAGAGCCGGGTGCCCACCACTCGCCCCACACCCCGGAGAAGGGGGGCGGAACGGCAGCTGGACCGACCTGGCCCGATCCAGCATCTCAGAGCCGACCGGGCGAGCGGCGAGTGGTCTGTGTTCCGAGGGTGGCA
>NZ_LRTK01000059.1 GCF_001636565.1 Frankia sp. EI5c | reverse complement strand
CGGTCGACGGCGCGGTGGACGGTCGGCGCCGCTGTGGACCGTCGCATGGGTTTCCGGAACGCGAGCCGCGGGCAGGCATCCCGCACCGGGACGTGATCGCTCCGGACGGTGAGGGGGCGTGCGGGTGCCCGGGCCGCGGCGGCTCGGGCCGCTTCGGAGCTCGCGGACCACACCAAGATCGTTTTTGGGCGTTCATCCCCAGGCCCTACTGCTTCGAGCTTTTCCCTCCCTTGAAGAAGATCCTTGTCGTCGTAGTAGTAG
>NZ_LRTK01000058.1 GCF_001636565.1 Frankia sp. EI5c | reverse complement strand
CTCGGCTGCACACAGGCTGTACACATGTTCGTCCACCGGCTACCCACAGGATCCGAGGCCACTGTCCCCAGGTTTGGTGCCCCCGCGGCCGGCAAGAAGGCGCCGCCCCCGGCTGTGCACAGGCCGAGAATGGCTACTTATCCACAGCCTTCTCCACAAGCTGTGGGTAAAGACCACAAGTGGCTCTTGCTCGGTGACGGCAGCGCCCCCGTTCGGGTGCCTTCTTCTGGCTTCGTCGGTTTGTAGGTATTCACATTCCATTTGGGCGCTGTTGCCGCCCACGGGCCGACGGATCCGATANGGCTTGTTTGCCGGGAACGCGGGATGCCTGCCCGCGCACCTCGCCGGCACTCGGCGCTAAGGCGTGCGGCCCACCCGGCGCACTCGCTCCCGGCGTCCGCGCGTCGCTTCGGCCCGACCGGACGGATTTCGGCGCCCGACCCTCGCCGCCTGGCCTGGATCGTCCCGGCCAGGCGCTGCCGGCGAGGGGCGCGGGCCGGAAGCCGTCCGGTCGGGCCGCGCTTTGGAGTGGGCTGCTCCGGACCGCACCGGGGCGGGGCAGGGCGCTGGCGGCTCCGTGCACAGGGCTGGGCGTCCCGTCGAGTACCAACGGGCCGCGAATGCCGACGGGGGAATGCTCACGGCGCGGGCCGATGACGCCGAACCGAGCACGACAGCCGCCGAATNGAGCACGACAGCCGCGGAGGCGGCGAAGGAGCAGATGGGCCGCGCTGTCAGCGCGCCGGTGCGCGGCCGCCGAGGACACCGCCGTATTGCTGGCGGAAATCATCAGCCGAGCGCCGGGGGTGAAGGTCGACGCCGGCAATACGCCTTGGCCTCGCGGGCATAATGCCCGCCCTGCCAGCGTCACCGACGGTGGAATGGAGAAGTACTGTCACGCGAGGCGATTCGGGCGCCGGGCCGTATCCGGGGGTAGGCCACCGTCCGTGGGCACGTGGGCACCTGAGTACGCCCGGGACGGCCCGCGCCCGCTCAGGGATGGCCTGTCCTGCCTGGTACTCCGCTCAGGCGTGGCGGGCCTGGGCGCGGATGCGGTTGGTCAGCTCGGTGACCTGGTTGTAGATGGCCCGGCGCTCGGCCATCAGACCGCGGATCTTGCGGTCGGCGTGCATGACGGTGGTGTGGTCGCGTCCACCGAAATGCTGGCCGATCTTGGGAAGCGAGAGATCGGTCAGCTCCCGGCACAAGTACATCGCGATCTGGCGGGCCGTGACCAGCACGCGGCTGCGCGACGTGCCGCACAGGTCGTCCATCGAGACCCCGAAGTAGGCCGCGGTGGCATTCATGATCGCGGCNGCCGTGATCTCGGGGTTGGCCGCGTCCGGAATGAGGTCGCGCAGGACGATCTCGGCGAGGGTGCGGTCGACATGCGACTTGTTGAGACTGGCGAACGCGGCCACGCGGATGAGGGCGCCCTCCAGTTCGCGGATGTTGCGCTCGATGTGGGTCGCGATGTACTCGAGGACGTCCGGAGGCACCGGCAGCCGCTCCGTGGCCGCCTTCTNGGACAGGATCGCGATCCTGGTCTCCAGGTCCGGGGGCGTGACGTCGGTGATCAGTCCCCATTCGAACCGGCTGCGCAGCCGGTCCTCCAGGGCCGAGAGCTGCTTGGGCGACCGGTCGGAGCTGATGACGATCTGCTTCTCGGTGTCGTGCAGGACGTTGAAGGTGTGGAAGAACTCCTCCTGCGTCCGTTCCTTGTTCTCCAGGNACTGGATGTCGTCAACGAGCAGCACGTCGATGTCGCGGTAGCGGCGCTGGAAGGCCAGCTGCCGGTCGTCGCGGATCGAGGCGATGAAGTCGTTGGTGAACTCCTCCATGCTCACATACTTGATCTTGCTCTCCGGGTAGAGCTTGACCGTGTAGTGGCCGATCGCGTGCAGCAGGTGGGTCTTGCCGAGCCCCGAGTCGCCGTAGATGAACAGCGGGTTGTATGCCTTCGCCGGCGCCTCCGCCACCGCCACCGCCGCGGCATGCGGGAACCGGTTGCTGTCGCCGATGACGAAGGTCTCGAACAGGTAGCGNGGATTGAGGCGAGCCGGCTCGGACGGCCGCGGGGAGGGATCACGGCCGAGCCCGGGCGACAGCCGGCCCGCCGCGGGCCCGTCCACCCTGCCCCCGGAGTCGGCGGGGTCGGTTCCGGCGTTGATCACGTGACGGCCGAGGTCCGGCCCGATACCGGGCAGCGTGAGCGGACCGGTCATCGGCTCGGGATCCGGCGTGTGCTCCACCGTCACGGCGACCCGGATCTCGCGTCCATAGGCTGTGGACAAGGCTGTGGACAGGAACGGGCGCAGCCGGGAGTCCAACAGGTCCTTCGTGAACTCGTTCGGCGCGGCGAGCAGTGCCGTGTCCTGGACCAGGCCGAGTGGGCGGGTGAGCCGCAGCCAGGCGCGCTGCTGGGCCGACAGCGCACCGTCCGCGACTCCGGCGACCGCCCCATCCCACACCGCCGACAGATCCGGATCGGATGTCGGCGAGGCGCCCCGGGACGGCAGACCGGCGACGGAGTCGGCGCTGAGGTCGGTCACTGGGGCTCCCTGTGGTTCTTCGTGGCTCTTCGGCGGACGACACGACCGCCGGTTGTCGGAGTCGCTGACTGGCGCTGTGGTCTCTATGTCTCTAGGTAGCCGTCCTGTGCCGGTGGCCGTCGGAAGTGTCGTACTGACGACCATGCCTGGCTGACGGCCGGGTCTCGGGGACGACTGTGCCGGCCGGCGAACGACGGTGTCGAGCCGCCGAGACCGGCAGTTGTGCTGACCGGGATTGTTCCGCGTGGACGGTGACCGACCGACGCGGACCCCCCACCACCTCGCCCNTCACGTCGGCAACCTCGTCCTCCCCAGCCCGCCGCCCGGGCTGAGCCGCCCCGGCGACGCGAGGCGACGTGTGTCTGGCCCGGGTCCACGGCACCCCCTGAGAAGAGTTCTCCACATCGTCGTCCACANCCTGTGCATGGACATGACACCGCATCCGGCGTGGCGTCGGCTGCAGGCCCACAAAGTGGACGACGGCCGGGCCCACCAGGTGTGGTGCCGGCGGGTGGCCGGTGACGGCGCTGCCGCCTACGTCCTCCGGGTGCGGCCGGGAGCGTGGCGGGCGGTTCGCGGACGGAGGTTACGAGAGGCGACGGAGGCACGGACAGAGCACCAAACGTTAACAGCCGGCCGTGGCGGGCCCGGCGCTGGGCCGCCCTGTGACCGACCGGCAGCGACGAGAACGTGGCCTGTGCTCAGGACGGACCCGGCGTTGATGGCATCGTGTGTAGGCTAGGGCGAACCACGGCGACGGTCGGCTCGTAGGGCCAGGCTTTATGGGCGTGGGCTCCGGCGAGCGGATTCCTCGGTCACGAGGGTTCCGGTGGCTGGTGGCCACGCCCTCGCCCCGTCGTCGAGTTGTTCAGCCATGGCCGGCACTCCGCCGGTGTCCCGCCCGCCTGTGTCTCCGGAGTTCTCACGTGAGTAAGCGCNCCTTCCAGCCGAACAACCGCCGGCGGGCCCGCACCCNCGGGTTCCGGCTCCGGATGCGGNCCCGCGCGGGCCGCTCGATCCTCTCCGCCCGCCGCCGTAAGGGCCGCAACGAGCTCTCCGCCTGACGGCGGAACGAGCGCTCGACGCCGTCCAGCCATGCTCCCCCGGGGCTCGCGAGNACGCACAAAGCGGGACCACGCTGTCCTGGGGCGGTCCGGCCGGCGCATCCGGGCGGGGTCGGTCGTTGTCCACAGCATGCAGACCGANGTGGACGGCCCGCCCCGGGCGGGTTTCGTCGTAGGCCGGCGGGTCGGCAACGCCGTGGTGCGGAACCGAGTCCGGCGGCGGTTGCGTGAGCAGACGCGGTCCAGGCTGTCCTCGTTGCCGCCGGGAACCGCGGTACTGGTCCGCGCGTTGCCTGATGCGGCGACCGCGACGTCCGACGAGCTCGGCCGCTCACTCGACTCCGCCTTCCGCACTGTCCGCTCCGCCCGGCCCCAGCGATCGGCCCGGTCCGGATGAGTGCGCTGCCGGGTGTGGGGGTAGCCGGTGCCGCGTNGGCGCTCGTCGACCTCGTGCTTGCCGCTCCCGCGACGGGCAACAGGTTCCCGAGGCTGGCGAGGACATCCGCCGGCGCGGTGCGGGGACCGCTTGCCTGGGTCCTGGCCGCGCTGGTCCGGCTGTACCGCGCNGGCTGGTCAGGCCGGAACGCCGGCTGCTGCCGGTTCGAACCGTCCTGTAGCGCCTATGCCCTCACCGCCGTCACCCGTCACGGTGGCGTCGTCGGTGGTTTGTTAGCTCTCCGTCGGCTGTTGCGCTGCCAGCCATTCTCGGCTGGGGGCTACGACCCGGTGCCCGGCGCGGCGACCGGGAACACCGCCGGCCCAGGCGCCGGTCCGGAGTTCCCGGGCCCGGTGGGCGCCGACCGAGCAGATGCCGGGCCCGGGCATCGCACTGCGTCCCTCCACCGGGGGGCGCGTTCCGAGATCGTCGGTTCCCGTCGCGGAACGCGGGTGTGAGGAGACTGTCAGGTGTTGGATCCGCTTTATCATCTCGCGGCGAACGCGATCGTCTTCTTCCACAAGGGCTTCGGGCCGATCTTCGGCAGTGACAGCTTCTTCTCCTGGGCGCTGTCGGTCGTTCTGCTCGTCGTCTGCGTCCGCATCCTGATCTTCCCGCTGTTCGTCAAGCAGGTGAAGTCGCAGCGAACGATGCAGATGATGCAGCCCCGCATCAAGGAGATCAAGGAAAAGNACGGCCACGACAAGCAGCAGATGCAGCTGGAGATCATGAAGCTCCAGAAGGAGCATGGAAATCCGCTGCTCGGCTGCCTGCCCATCCTGTTGCAGATCCCGCTGTTCATCTCGCTGTTCCACGTCTTCACGCACCTGGCGCCCATGAACGAGGGGCCGGGCGGCTCCCTCGTCTGGCGACCCCGGGTCGGCCTGTCCGCCGATGAGGTGGAGCAGATCGCCGAGGCGAAGCTGTGNGGCATCTCGCTGTCGAGCAAGTTCACCTCGTCGCCGGACTTCCTGCATTTCCTCGGGGCCAACGGGACCAACACCCGGATCCTCGCGGTCGCCCTGATCGTGCTGATGGGCGCGACGACCTTCCTGACCCAGCGCCAGATCATGNCGCGTACCGGGCCGGTCGACCCCCAGCAGGCGATGGTCCAGAAGGTCCTGCTGTACGGCTCCCCGCTGATGCTGGCGATCTTCGGCTTCCGCTTCCCGATCGCGGTCCTCCTCTACTGGCTGACCACGAACCTGTGGAGCATGGGCCAGCAGTTCTTCGTCATCAAGAAGATGCCGCCGCTCGCGCCGCTCGCTGCCAGTGGCAAGGTCCCGGGCGCGCGTACGACCTCTACCGAGGGCGTCGCGGTCTCCCGGCCGGCGCCCGGGGCGCGTGCGGGGGCCAAGTCCGGAAACCGCCGGCGAACCGAGGAGGTCTCCGCCGGCAGGGGAACCACCGCCAAGGCCGGCCAGGCTCAGACGGACGGCGCCGAGCGCGGAGACGACACCGGGATCGCCTCGCCGCGGTCNGGCAACGGCAATCGGCCGTCGAGCGCCCCGCCCGGGACCCGCTCCCGCTCCGGCGCCGCCGCGAAGAGTGGTGTGGCGAAGTCCGGGGCCGCGAAGTCCGAGGCCGCGAAGGCCGGTGCGCCGAAGGCCGGTGCGCCGAAGGCCGGAACGTCCAAAGCCGGCACCGGCAAGGCAGGCTCCGGTAGCGGCAGGCCGGACGTGCAGAATGCGGCCGCCGATGCCGTGACCGATGCCGTGACCGGGGCACAGCCGGATTCGGCGCCGGCAGCGGCGGGAACGTCCAAGGCGAACGGCGTGGCCGATTCGGACGCCGCCGGCCGCCCGGCCCCCGTCCCCGCCGGCGCGCGGCGAGCCCCGGGCGGCTCCCGCCCCGCGAAGCGCCGGACGAAGGGCAAGCGACCGGGCGGTCGCCGCTGATGAGCGGGCGGTCACGACACGCGCCGACGAGCCCGGGCATCCTTACGGGACCTGACCGGACACCGGACCCGGCCCCGTCCACGAGTCTCGCCCGGGCAGTCTGGCCGGGACGACCCGGTACGTCCCAGGCGGTTGCCCGCCGACAGCGCCGCGTTGACCCCGCGGCGCTCGGACGTCCCGTACTCTCGGCACCGCCGCCCACTTTCCCCTGGAGTAACGCTGATGACCGGTTCGGCACCTGACCTGGCCGTGGAAGGACCCGAGGCCAACGAGGCCAACGAGGACGGCCTCGCGGCCGGGACCGACCCGACGGCGGCCGAGGAGCCCACGGGCTCCGGCGAGCGCCGGCTCGCAGACCTGGAGCAGGAAGGCGAGATCGCGGCCGACTACATCGAGGGTCTGCTCGACATCGTCGACATGGATGGTGACCTCGACCTGGATGTCGAGGGCGGGCGCGCTGTCGTCGCCGTGGTCGGGGACGGGCTGGACAAGCTGATCGGGACCGGCGGTGAGACCCTGGAGGCGCTCCAGGAGCTGACCAGGCTGGCCGTCCTGCAGAAGACGGGCGTCCGGAGCCGGCTGATGCTCGACGTGGGTGGGCACCGGGCCCGGCGGAGGGTGGAGCTGCGCAAGGTCGCCGCGACCGCCGCGCGNCGGGTTCTCGAGAGCGGTGAGCCCCGCAAGCTGGCCCCGATGACGCCGTTCGAGCGCAAGGTCGTGCACGACGCGATCGCGACCATCGATGGCGTGCACAGTGAGTCCGAGGGTGAGGAGCCCAGCCGTCGGGTCGTGGTTCTGCCCGACTGACCGGGACGCATGACGCGCAGGCCCCGTCCTTCTGGGCGGGGCTGCCGCATGTCAGCGTGCGGGGCAGCTTCCCCGGTGGGGCTCGGCGGCCGGAACGGAGCTGAGCTTCGCGCGTGGAATCTGACGCCATGCACAGGTCAGGCCCGCCGGCCCGACCAGCCGGTGTGGTCGGCGGCCAAAGGATCCCCGATCCTGGACGCATGGTGAGGGGATCGGGGCACCCGTGGTTTCGTCGCAGGTAGGTATGCCCGCCCGGGCCGGTGCCGGCCCGGGCGGCGGCGAGGGCCCGAGCGACATAGGCGTGATGGGCACCGGCGTGATGGGCACAGGCATGGTGGGTACAGATGTGGCCGGTACAGATGTGGCCGGTGTCGACTGGCCTGACGGCGAGCCGGGCGGGGGGNGGGTAGACGCTGCNGGATCCGTGGACCGTGCCCGGACGGTGTCCGGTGCGGGGCGCTGGTGGCTGACCGGATTCGTCCTGGTCGCGCTGGCGGCGCCGACCATCCTGCTCGCCGCCTACCTGCGCAGGCCGTTCTGGTACGACGAGATCTGGCGAGGTCATTTCGTCAGCGAGCCGCTGACATCGATGTGGTCCGAGCTGGCGGTCGCCAACACGCCGTCCGCGGTCGGGTGGCTCGGCCNGGTTCGGCTGCTCGGCGAGGTGCTGGGCTGGCACAGCTGGGCGCTGCGCCTTCCCGGTTTTCTGGCGGTACCCGCGCTGGGAGCCGCCCTCGCCATCCTCGTCCGCAGGTTCTCCGGGCCGGTCGCCGCCGGGTTCGCGGTGTGCTGGCTGTGCCTGAACGTCACCTTTCTCGACCTGGCCTCGCAGCTCAAGCCATACGCGATCGAGGCCCTTGTCACGGTAGTCGTCGTCCTGCTCTGGCTGGGTCCGGCCGGCGGCGACGCATCCGCACACCAACCTCCCCTCCCCCGCCGCCTGCCCCTCCCCCGCGGCCTGCCCCTCCCGCACCGACGGACGGCGGCCGGGATCGTCGCGCTGTTCGCGGTGCCGGCGGTGTTCGTGCTCCTGCCGCTCGCGGCACTGGACGTCCTGACCGGCGGGCCGGGCCGGCGCCGGCGGCTCGCCGAGGTGCTGCCCGCCGTCGGTCTGGTGTCCGCGCACACTCTTCTTTTTCTCGGTCACCAGTCGGCCCAGCGTGCCGGGAACTACTGGGACACCCAGTTCCTCGCCGGACGGGACCCGTGGGGAGCCGTGACCTTCGTCGCGGACCAGCTGTGGAAGACCGTCACCGGCTCGCCGCCGGGAACTGACCGGTTCGATCCGAGCCTCGTGCCGGGCTACCTCGACCTGCCGCACTTCCTGCCGTGGCTGCTCGCACCGGCCACCGTCCTGTTCGGGGCGGTCGGCGTGGCCACTCTCGGCCGGCGGGCGGACGGCCGCCGGGTGCTGGCCGCGCTCGGTGGAGCCGAGGTCATCATGTTGGCGGCGAGTGCGGTCAGGTTCTGGCCGTTCGGCCCGACACGGACGAACCAGTTCGTCGTACCGCTGCTTCTGCTGCTGGTTGTGGTCGGCGCGGACAGGGTGACCCGCGGCGCGATCCGGGAACTCCGCGTGGCCCGCGCGGCCGGGGTCGCGGAGGAGACCTGGGCAGCCCGGACGGACCGCGGTCTGGCCGGCTGCGCGGTACTGGTTGTCGTCCTGACGGCCGGGACGGCGCTGGCCGGCGGGTTGTCCGGAGACCGGGTCCTGTGGGAGCGCCGGGACCGGCTGCGCGGTCTGGACCTGATGGTTGACGCGACGGTGGCTNCCCGACGGCTGGTCCGGCCGGGCGATCTCGTCGTCGTCGGGGGCCGGCTCGCCCGCCCGGGCTGGATCTACGCGATGGAGGCCAGCGACGACGGGCCGCGGGCGGACGAGGGACTTCCCGCCTTGCCGCCGGGCACCGCGCCNGGACGGGAAGCTCCCAGGGTGAACCGGACCGACACCGTGTTCGTCGACCCCGGTCGGCTCGATCNCGCCGGACGTCCCCTGTCACTTGCTGACCAGCNGATGCGGCCGGAGCCCNCCGGCCGGCTCGTCGTCTTCGTCTTCGATGTCGAGGAGAAGGCGATGGCCCCCGGTCTGGCCGAGCTACGGGCGGACGGCTGGTGTGCGGGCGAGCCCTGGTCGTTCAGGCTGACCGGAACGGTGACCGTCTACAGCCACTGCGCGTCCCGACAGTCACGAACGGCCGTGCACGGCAAATGATTCACGGGAAACATCTAGTCATGGAACCGCCGTCTCGGTACTGATTCCCGACACAGCGGCTATCCAGGGCATCACCTGACGCCCCAACCCCGGTTCACGGGGGATGCTTGTTCTGTGCCTTCATGCCCCAGCTTTCCGTGCGCTTCCCGGCGCCCGCCCTCGGCCGGGCCCCGCTCCCCCGCTCCGGGGAACCCCCGGCCCCGCCGTCGGCCGGCCTTCACCCGCGTGGGCGAGCGCGGTTTCGGCGCCGAGGCCGGCCGGTGAAGATTCCTTCGGTGAACCCGCCGGACGAGCACCTGCCGGTCGAGGGGCCTGGCGCCGGGGCAGCCGAGTCCACCGAGGCAGCCGAGGCAGTCATCCCGGTGGGTTCGGGTGGGTTGGACGCGGTACCGGACGTCGCGGCCGACCTCTTCGGGGACAGGCTCCCCCTGGCGGTCCAATACGCCGAACTGCTGGCGACGGCAGGGGTCGAGCGGGGCCTGATCGGCCCTCGGGAGACGGGTCGGCTGTGGGAGCGCCACCTGCTGAACTGCGCCGTGCTCGCCGAGGCCGTCCCCTCCGCCGCGGAGCTGGCGCAGGTGCCCGGAGCGGCGGGCCGGGCGCCGGAGGTCGTGGACGTCGGCAGCGGCGCCGGGTTGCCCGGCATCCCCCTTGCGCTGGCCCGCCCAGATCTGCGGGTGACCCTGCTCGAACCAATGGACCGAAGGTGCCGTTTCCTGGCCGAAGTTGTGGCACAGCTTGGCCTGGACGAACGGGTGGACGTGGCCCGCGGCCGGGCTCCCGACTATGCACAGCTGCCGCCACGTCGTGCTTTCGACGTTTCCGTGGCCCGCGCGGTCNCCCCGATGGGGCGTCTGGGTGCGGTNCTGCTGCCGATGACGCGTCCGGGCGGTGTCATGCTTGCACTGCGCGGTTCGCGAATCCTTGAGGAATTGCAGGCCGCGCGTAGTGATCTCGATTCCCANGGTNGGCGCGAGGTGAACGTCGTGACGTGCGGAGCTGGCCTGGTGGAGGAACCCACCCGTGTGCTGCGCGCGACGCGCTCTGCCTCGGCAGCCCGTGGGGACGGCGGGAGGGGACGGCGCGGCGCGGATGACCGGCAGGCCAGACGGGCGACACAGTCACGGCGGGCGCGGGAGGGAACTCCTGATCGACCGGCGCGTGGACGGTCGCGTTCCACGTGAAACAGAGATGCCTCATCAGATGGCGATGGCACCCCAGGCAGCGTCGGCGGGTCGAGGTGGCTCGGCTTACGGGAGGACTCCGGGCGGTGGGTCCGGCTTCCCGGGGCTGGACCCTCTCGACTCATCGACCCCGATCGGAGCGGCGGCGGCAGCAGCGGTGGAAGCACTGACAAAGGAACGACGACGGCCCNTTCCCCGACCCAACCGGCGGCGCGTCATCACCGTCGCGAACCAGAAGGGTGGCGTCGGCAAGACGACCACCACGGTCAATCTCGCGGCCGCACTGGCCATGCACGGCATCCGGGTACTCGTGGTGGACCTGGACCCCCAGGGCAACGCCTCGACGGCGCTGGGTGNGGACCACCGCTCCGGCACGCCTTCGATCTACGAGGTGCTGGTCGGCGACCGGCCACTCGACGAGATCGTCGTGCGCTCCNGGGAGGCCGAGGGCCTGTTCTGCGCACCGGCGACCATCGATCTCGCCGGCGCCGAGATCGAGCTGGTGTCCCTGGTGGCGCGGGAGACCCGCCTGCGGCGGGCCATCGAGGGCATGCGCAACGAGGTCGACTACGTCCTCATCGACTGCCCGCCTTCTCTCGGCCTGCTCACGGTCAACGCGCTCGTCGCGGCCCGCGAGCTCCTGATCCCGATCCAGTGCGAGTACTACGCCNTGGAGGGTCTCGGTCAGCTGCTGCGTAACGTCGAGCTGGTCCAGGCCCATCTCAACCAGGAGCTCCGGCTGTCGACCATCCTGCTGACCATGTACGACTCGCGCACCCGCCTCGCGGACCAGGTCGTGCACGAGGTGAAAGAGCACTTCGGGGATCGGGTGCTCAACACCACGATCCCGCGCAACGTGCGGCTCGCCGAGGCCCCGAGCTACGGTCAGTCCGCGCTTACCTATGACCCGGCGTCCCGCGGGTCCCTCTCCTATCTGGCGGCAGCCCGGGAACTGGCGGAGCGCGGGGCCGTCCGCCCGTCACGCGGAGCCGCGTTGGTCGACGGCGCACCGCCCGCCGACATCGAGCCCGCGGTGCCCGGCGGCGCCCTCCCTAGCGTCGCTGGGCCGCCTGTGGACCACTCCCCCGCCTCCAGGCCCGGCCCGAGTGGTCCGCCCGCGTACGGGCCCGCTGAGCGGCACGCCGCGCCCACGCAGTACGGCCCCGCGGAACCGCGTGGTGCCGCCGACGGCTACGGTCCGGCCGACGGCTACGGCCCGACCGACGGCTACCCCGCGGTGGACGGCCCCGGTGCGGCTGACGGCCGCGGGCCGAACCTGAACGGGGCCCGTCGATGACTGCGCGGCGAGGCGGCCTCGGGCGCGGGCTCGGTGCCCTCATCCCCGCGGCCGCCGAAGCCACGGATACCTACCAGGGGCCCGGCGCGGAGCGCGTGCCCGCTCCGGCCCCGGTCGCCGGCGCGGTGTTCCGGGAGGTCGCGCTCGACTCGGTCACCCCCAACCCGCGCCAGCCGCGCACCCACTTCGATGAGGACGCCCTCACCGAGCTGGCGGAAAGCCTGAAGGAAGTAGGCCTGCTCCAGCCGATTGTGGTCCGCGAGCTGTTGCCGGGCCGGTACGAGCTCGTCATNGGGGAGCGTCGCTGGCGGGCGTCCCGGCTCGCCGGCCTGGAGCGGGTGCCGGCGATCGTGCGGGAGACCGCGGACGACGCCATGCTCCGCGACGCGCTGCTGGAGAACCTGCACCGCCAGCAGCTCAATCCGCTGGAGGAAGCCGCGGCCTACGAGCAGCTGCTCCGGGACTTCGGCGCCACCCACGAGGAGCTGGCGGGCCGGCTCGGACGGTCCCGCTCGCACGNCACGAACACCATCCGGCTGCTGGGCCTGCCGCCGGCCGTGCAGCGGCGGGTGGCGGCCGGGGTGCTCTCGGCCGGGCACGCCCGTGCTCTGCTCTCCCTGGAGGATCCCGACGCCCAGGACCGGCTGGCGACCCGGATCGTCGCGGAAGGGCTGTCCGTCCGGGCGGTCGAGGAGATCGTGGCCCTGGGCGAGGTGGGTCCGCGCAAGCGTGCCCCGCGGCAGGCCCGCACCCCGGCCCCGGCGCTCAGCCGGATCGCCGACCGGCTGTCCGACCGCCTGGAGACCCGGGTCAAGGTGGACATGGGCCGCAGCAAGGGGCGGATCACCGTCGAGTTCGCCACGATCGAGGACCTGGAGCGGATCGTCGCCGCGATGACCCCCGACTCCGCCGCCTCCTGACCCGGCGGTCAACCAGGACCCTCAGCTGAACCGGCTCCGGTCCGAACCGAACCAGCGCGGCCGCGGCCGCCGACCTGGCGGGACGGACCGGACCCGCCAGCACCGTGGCGACCCCGCGGCGGCGGCGGGGCCACCACGGAGGCCCCGCCCGGCCCAGATCGTGCCCGGCGGGCTCGGTGGGCTCGGCTCGCCGCCCGGCTCAGATCGCGCCTGGTACCGGGTTCACCTGGCGCAGGACACCCTCGGGGTTCATGGACCCGAGCAGGCGCTCCAGGGCCACCTCGACGTCCTCCCGCCAGCTCNCCGCGTTCTTGACCTCTAGCCGCAGCCGGGGCCAGCGGTGGTGCGGCCGCACGGTCTTGAAGCCGACGGCCAGCAGGTAGTCGGCGGGTACGACGCAGCGTGTGCCGGAGCCCTTCAGATCGCCGAACGCCTCGATGGCGCGGTAACCGCGTCGGATGATCTCCTTCGCCACGGACTGCANGANGNCCCGGCCGAGCCCCTGGCCGGTGAACTCCTCGGCGATCTGGGCCGTCATCAGCAGGACGGCGTCCGGGCTGACGGGACTTGTCGGAAATGCCGCCGACCGCGGGACGTGCGCCGGCGGCGCGAACATCACGAAGCCGGCCGGCACGTCGTCCACATACACGATTTTTCCGCAGCTACCCCACTCGAGCAGTGCGGCCGAGACCCAGGCCTCCTTCTCGATGTCGGTGGCTCCGGTCTCCTCCGCGCGGCTGCGGGCCACCGGGTCCAGCTCCCAGAAGACGCACCGCCGGCATGGAAGCGGGATGTCATCGNTGTTGTCGAGCGTGATGTTCGCGATCCGTCGACTCATCGAGCCACGCCTCCCAGCGGTTCGGACAGCCATGTCAGGCCGGTTGTTCCGCTTACCTCCGACAGCCTAGGACTCCGGCCGCCGCCGGTGGAGTCGGGCACGCCGTGAGCTGTTCCACGTGAAACCTGCCGGCGGAACGCGCGACGGGGGACCGGCCCGCCGCCGGGTGGGCGCGCCGGCGAGGTCAACCGCTCCTCCCGCCCGCGGTCAGGTGCGGGCTGCGATGCGGGGGACTCGCAGCTGNCCGGTCGGCGGGTCCTGCTCGGGCGGCAGGAACAGGCGCTGGGTGGCGGCGAGCAGGGCCTCCGCCACGGCGGCCCGGAACTCCGTCGAGGCCAGGGCCGCCACGTCATGGGCATTCGTGAGGTATCCGAGATCGATCTGAACGGCCGGCATGCGGGTGCGGCGCAGCAGCTCCCAGGTCTTTGGATGCGCGCGGCAGTCGACCATGTCCGTCCGCGAGACGATCTCCCGCTGGACCAGCGTCGCGAACCGTTCNCCGACCGCGGACGATCCGCGCGCGTGGCCGTAGTAGTAGGTCGAGACGCCCTGCGCCTGCTCCGAACCGCTCGCGTCGACGTGCAGGGAGACGAGCAGGTCGGCACCGATCTCGTTCGCGCGCGCCGCCCGCTCCGCCTCGGCCGGCGACTCGTGCGGGCCGTGCACCAGATGCGCCTCCAGGCCGGACGCCAGCAGCCGGGCCTCCAACCGGGAGGCGAGGTCCGCCATCAGATCGCGTTCACACAGCGCNCCCCGAGTCACGCCGGGGTCATCGCCGCCGTGCCCGGGGTCGATGGCAACGACCACGCCGAGCAGGGAAGGCCCGCGGGCGAGCAGCCGCACCGACTCCCGCAGGACGTCCGGGCGGCCGCCGGTGACCGTCCGCTCCAGGCGCTTGAGCTCGCGGAGCGTGCGGGGGCCGCACAGCCCGTCGGGGTCCAGCCCACGGTTGCGCTGGAAGTCCCGGACCGCGGCGTCCGTCCGGGCACCGAAGATCCCGTCGGCGCGGCCGACGTCGAACCCCATGTTCGACAGGCGCTCCTGAAGCGCGGCCACGTCGTCGCCGACGAAGGGGTGGGTGACGCTGTAGTAGAGGAGGCGGTCACCGAGCCGCCGCCGGGCCTCCTCAATGGCGCGAAAGGTGTCCGGCCCGATGACGCCGTCGACCGAGAGCCCGCGGCTCTGCTGAAAGGCCCGGACCGCGTTGTCCAGGTCGCGGTCGAAAAGATCGGCCGGGTCGCCGGCGGCAGCTGCCTCGACCCCGTCGCCACCGAGGGCGGAGCTGTGAGCGGGAGCGNGGACGGGGACGGGGGTGGTGGCGGTGAGGTCGGCTGTGCCGTCGGCCGTTCCGGTCTGGCGTGGTGCGACTGGCAGGAAGCCGAGGTAGATGAGAGCTGCCCGGGCTTCGGCTACGGAGGGATCACGGTCACCAAGGCGCAGCAGCTTCACGAATGAGCACCTTTCGAATGTGCGTTCATCGAACCGTCGAGATGAGCCGATCGGTCCGGCCGCCGAATCCNGCCATCAGATTAGGCCATGGGCACCTCGGTGCGAGGACGGCGATCCCCNTCGTCCGGCTTTCGGAGGCTGAGTGGGCTTCGTCGCGCCAGGGACCACCCATGCCAGGCCGAGAATGAGCCCTAATCACCGAACGTGACCGACGTTTACGTCGGCGGGCCAGGTACCGGCCTGCACGGAGCATTCGATCATGTCTACCGCCCGCACAGCCCCGTACAGAGGCGGTACCGCGCGTCGCGGTCCTCCGGGGCACCCGGCGTACACCTGCAGTTTCTGTCAAATCACACGCGGTAGCGAGACGGGGGAGAGGGTGCAACGGTGACGGCCCGCTCCAGAAGGAACGGGCCGTCATTTCCGATCATTGAGTTTTCGCGGGTCACCGCGTCGTGGCAACAGCCGTGCGCCCGGCAGGGGCGCACCTCCGCTCAGACGTAGGCGGACAGGTCGCGCAGCAGCGCGGCCTTGGGCTTCGCGCCGACGATGGTCTTGTCGACCTCGCCGTTGACGAAGACAGCCATGGTCGGTATCGACATGATTTGGTACTGGCGGGCGATCTCCGGGTTCTCGTCAATGTTCAGCTTGACGATCCGCAGCTTCTCGCCGTGCTCCCTGGCGATCTCCTCGAGCACCGGTGCCACCATCTTGCACGGGCCGCACCACTCCGCCNAGAAGTCGACGAGCACCGGCTTGTCGCTCTTAAGTACCTCGGTGGCGAACGTGTTGTCCGTCACCGCGCTGGTGGCGCCNGCCATGGGGTTCTCCCTCGGGATCTCGCGTTTGCACTGCCTGGCCTGACGTCGGTCGGCCCCTGGTGGCGGCCGGCCTGCTGAAGCGCTGGGAAACCAATTGTCCTGGCGAAGTGTGCTGATGCGGTGTCCGGCCGCTCGGTTTCGCCCGTACCGGGCGGCCGGATCGGGCGATCAGGTGGCGGCGAGCTCCGGCGCCGGAACCCGGGGGGCCTCCGCCGTCGGGTCGGCCGCGCCCTCACCGNTGGCGATGTAGCGCTCGGCGTCAAGTGCCGCCGAGCAGCCGGTGCCCGCGGCCGTGATGGCCTGGCGGTAGGTGTGGTCGACGACGTCACCACAGGCGAAGACGCCTGGGATGTTGGTGAGCGTGGTCGGGTGGGCCACCCTGACGTAGCCCTCCTCGTCCAGCTCCAGTTGGTCGCGGNCCAGCTCGGTGCGGGGATCGTGGCCGATCGCGACGAACAGTCCGGTCACGGCCAGCTCGTCGGTCTCGCCGGTGACGGTGTCACGCAGCCNCACACCCGCCAGCTTCTCCTCGCCCAGAATCTCCTCGACCGCGGCGTTCCAGCGGAAGGTGATCTTCGGGTCGGCGAAGGCCCGCTCCTGCATGATCGCGCTGGCGCGCAGCTTGTCCCGCCGGTGCACGATCGTCACCGACTTCGCGAACCGGGTGAGGAAGGTCGCCTCCTCCATCGCCGAGTCGCCGCCGCCGACGACCGCGATGTCCTGATCCCGGAAGAAGAAGCCGTCACAGGTCGCGCAGGCCGAGACGCCGCGGCCGAGCAGCCGGTCCTCGTGCTCGACGCCGAGCTTCTTGTAGGCGGAACCGGTGGCGATGATGACCGACCGGGCGAGGTAGGTCTGGTCCTCGACCTTGATCACCTTCGGGTCGGCCCGCAGGTCCACCTCGGTGACGTCCTCGGGGATCAGCTCCGCGCCGAAGCGCTCCGCCTGGGCGCGCAGGTTGCCCATGAGCTCCGGCCCCTGGATGCCCTCGGGGAAGCCCGGGAAGTTCTCCACCTCGGTCGTGGTCATCAACGCGCCACCGGAGGTGACCGCACCCTCGAAGACCACCGGACGAAGGTTCGCCCTGGCCGTGTAGATCGCCGCCGTGTATCCGGCCGGGCCGGACCCGATGATGACGACGTCCAGGACCTGCTCCCCGGAACGTTCGGTCCCGGCGGTCGGGACCGCCTGGTCCTTGCCCTGGGCTGTCACAACTGCTCCCTTCGTGATGCCGGCGGCCGCCCGCCGGCTGCTCCTCGGCCGGCGACTTCGGTGGCGGCTGACGTCGACATGATGTCTGTCCCCCACAACCACGCACGGTCGCCA
Organism: Frankia sp. EI5c; assembly: GCF_001636565.1. GTDB lineage: Bacteria > Actinomycetota > Actinomycetes > Frankiales > Frankiaceae > Parafrankia. The sequence continues at coordinate 17,775 of NZ_LRTK01000058.1, read as the reverse complement.
CAGATTCCGGTGCGATCCATCACCGCTTCCCAGCGGCGCTCGGGTACTGGGCGCGGCTCTAGGCGCGGCTCGCGTTCACGCTGTACAGGACGGCGCTCGAAACCGGGACGACGCCGCAGTGCGCGTCGATGACGACCAGGCGCGCGGCGTTCCCCTGCCCAGGCAGCGAAATCACCAGCAGGATCGCCTCCTGCCCGTCGAAGCGCACCCGGTCCAGCGCGAGCACCGTGCCGCCGGCCTGTGCCGCGAGGCTGTCGTAGCACATCCGCAGCTGCGTAGTGCCGACCGCGCGCAGCACTGACTCCGGTGCGGTTACCCTGCTCCCGAAAACGGCCGGCCGCCTCCGCCGGCTGCTCCATGGAGTCCGTGCCCGGGGCCAGCCAGGATCCCGCGTCCGGGTCCGCGTCCGACCAGCCGAACCAGGTCGGGGCGAGCCGACCGGCCAGCAGCTCCTGGCCGTGAGGCACCACATCCGACGGGCGCAGGATCATGTCGGAGTCGGCCACGAGCACCGAGGTGCCGCCCGGCGGCACGCTCAGGGAACGGGTGCCGGCCGCCGTCGGCGCCGCCGCGGAGTCGGGACGCACCACGATGTCGCCGCCCGGGGGTGCGCTGGCAGCCACCGGGCTGCTCGCCGTGGCGTCGGCCGAGCCGGCACCGCCGGCGGTCAGCCCGCGCACGGCCAGCACGGCGGCGCCGAACGCCACCAGCGCGAGGCAGGTGGCCGCGATCGAGACCCAGTCCCGGGCCGCGCGGCCGGGAGAACCGGGGCGCCCGCGCCGTCCACGAGGCCCTCCGGTGCCGGCGCCGCGGAACCGCGCGGGCGAGCCGCCCCCCGGCCCGCGCCACAGCCCAGCTGCCCGGCGGTCGCCCTGCTCACCGTATTCGCCGTATTCGCCGTATTCGTGCTCGTGCTCGTGATCGTGATCGCGGTGGGTGGCCGCGGCGCCGAAGGCGTCCAGCGGGGAACCGCCGTCGGCACGACCGGCCGCGGTGCCGCTCCTGGCCGCGAGCGCCGCATGGATGCGCTCCGCCACCTCGTCGGGCATGGTCATCGTGGCGAGCCGGGCGAGCTCGCCGCGTACCCGGCGCAGCGCCGCGAGCGTCTCCTGGCAGGTGGCACAGGCCCGGATGTGGCGGTCGGCCCGGCTCGCGACAGCTCCCCGGGATCGCCCTGGGTCCGACAGACCCGGGTGGGCGTCGAGGTGGGCGTCAGGGTGGGCATCGAGGTGGGCATCGAGGTAGGCATCGAGCGTTTCGATGTCAGGGTGGGCGCCGTGCTCTTCCGTCATCACCGCCGATCACCTCCTCCGGCGAGTCAGCCGCCCGGCCGTCAGATCGGTCGGGTCGATGGGGCTGATGGGATCAATGGTGTTGGTCGGCCCGGACGGTCGGGCTGGTTCCGTGGGCTCCGCCGGTTCCGGGATAGCGACTCCGTCGGGCGCCTGCGCATCGTCCACCGCCCGTCCCGCGTCCGCGCGTCCCACATCTGAGACGGAAGGGGAGGCCGGCTGGTTCCCGTGGGCCGGTGGGAGAGCCCGTTCGGGGGCGAGATGCCCGAGATGGACGGCGAGTTGGGCGCGGGCCCGCGAGCAGCGNCTCTTGACCGTTCCCACCGGAATGCCCAGCATCGCGGCGACCTCCGCCACCGGGCGTCCCTCGACGTCCACCAGCACCACCGGGGCGCGCAGCGTGATTGGGAGAAGGCCCAGCGCGGTCTGGNTGTCCATCCGGGTGTCATGCTCGGCGATCGCGTCGCGGGTGTCCGGCGGCTCCTGGGCGGCGCCGTCCGGTGAGGACGGCAACGGCACCGTCGGGCGCACGGCGCGGCGGCGCAGGCGGTCGAGGGCCGCGTTGGTGACGATCCGGTGCAGCCAGGTGCCGACGGCCGCCTCGCCCCGGAAGTCGGCCGCCCGGCGGTGCGCGGAGAGCATCGCCTCCTGGACGGCGTCCGCAGCCTCCTCGGCGTCGCGCAGCAGGGTGAACGCGACCGTCCACAGGCGGTCCGCGTGCGCGCGGAACAGCTCGCCGAAGGCATCCGGATCACCCGCCACGTGCCGGCGCAGTGCGTCCGCGTCGGCGGCGGCCGCTGTTTCCGCGGCGCCGCCCAGGCCTTCGGCGCCGCCCACGGCGGTCTGGCGGGCGCGACGACGCGCGCCCCGCCGTGCGGGAGGCGAGCTCACCGGCTCTCCATCAGCTCTCCCGCCCCGGTCAGCGCCGGAACTCGACCTCGGCGATCGATCCCTTGAGCTTCCCGTCCGCGGGGTTCGTGGGCAGATCGGTCAGCCAGAGCACCCAGTACTTGTGCGGTGTCTGGTCGGACGGCATGCCGACGCTCATCTTGCCCGACCCGGTATGCGTGTCACCGATCTTCGGGTAGTCGTCGATGGTGTTCGAGAGGCTGTCGCCCGCCCGCAGCTCGAACGAGACCGGCGCCAGCTTGCCGATCGTGACCACGACCTCGCTGGGAGCGACAGCCTCGGCGAAGGTGAACCGCAGACCCACGCCGGTCTTCAGACCGCCGAACGGGGCGGGCTGGGCGTAACCCGTGGTGGTCCACTCGGTGTCCGGGTTGCCGTCGGTGGCCAGCGGGACGTTGTCGGGGTTCTCGTCCTTCACCGGATCGTTTGTCTGNGGGTCGAAGGACTCGGCCTGGGCAAAGTCGATCTTCGTTCCGGCGGCCCGCATCGCCGTGGACGTCGGGGAGGTGGCGCCGCCGTCGTCGCCATCGCCGCCNTTGTCGTTCAGCGCGATCACGGCGACCACGGCGATCAGGAGAACGACCACCGCGAGCGCCACCCAGGGCAGCACACCGCGGGCCGGTGACCCGCCCCCGGAACCGTCGCGGCGCCGCCCGCCCGCCGGCGGCAGGCCGTTGCCGTCATCAGGGTGCCGGCGAGGCTCGGACGGACCGCGCTGCGCCGGGTAGCCGTCATGCCCCCGCTCGCGGTCGTCGCGGCCGTCGTAGCCGCGCCCGCCGCCGTAGCCGCGCTCCTCGTAGGAGGTCTGGTCGTAGCCACCGCCGCCCAGGTACGCCGTCTGGTCGTACCCGCGGCCGCCGCCGGCGCCGCCGCGGTAGCCGCCGGCTGGGCCGGTGTCGCCGTAGCCGGCACGGCCGCCGGTGTCGCCGTAGCCGCCGCGCCCGCCGCCGTAGGAGTCCCGCCCGCCACCGTAGGGGTCCCGCCCGCCGTAGCCGTCCTGAGCGCCGTAGCCGTCGCGGTTGTCGTAGCCGTCGCGGTTGTCGTAGCCGCTGTGGCCCGAACGGTCGGGGTAGGCCGCCGAGGCGGGGTAGTCCGAGGTGGCCGGGCCGTAGGGCTCCACCGGCNTCGCCTCGGTGCTGATCGGGCCCTCGTCGCCGAGGCTCATCAGCCCCGTGTCGAGCACCTGGTCGACCGGGCTCACCGCCTCCAGCTCGGCCACCAGCTCGGCGGCCGTGGTGATGGGCGCGCCGGCCCGGTCGTCGCCGAGGGTGGCCAGGGTGATCGCGTCAAGGTCGCGGGGGACCGCCGAGTTGACCTGCCGGGGGGTGCGCAGCCGCCCGTTCGACGACGGCGCCGCCGGCAGGGCGTGCTCGCTGTGCAGCGGCCAGGTGCCCGTCAGGCCGGCGTAGAGCANGGCGCCCAGTGCTCGGACGTCCGCCAGTTCCGAGACGGCGGCGGCGTCGCTCTCCTCACCGTCGCCAGGCGCCGGGGAGGAGCCGTCCAGACCGGCGAGGATGCCGGCGATCTCAAGATCGACGACCTTGACGGTGCCGTGGCTGGAGATGATGACGTCGCCCGGGTTGAGCCCGCCGTGGTGGATGCCGCGCTCGTGCGCCGCGGCCAGGACCCTGGCCGCGGCGAGCACGACCGCGCCGGCCTGCTCGGGGCGCAGTGGCCCCTCGGCCGCGAGCTGGCGCAGCGTTCGCCNCTCCACCCACTCCGAGACCACATAGGAGATCCGGGCGGAGCCGACGGTCGTCGTCGTCGCGTCATACGTGGAGGCGGCACCGGGGTGGACGAACCTGCCCGAGCTGATCGCGGCCTTCAGCAACGCCTGGGCGACGTCCTCCAGGACGGTTCCGTCAGCCCCGGGCCGGGCGGCCGGGTCGTCGTCATCGAGATGCTCGACGACCCGGACAGCGACCGGACGGGCCAGCACGTTGTCGTCACCCCGCCACAGGGTGACCGGGCCGCGAGTGTTCAACGCGGTCAGAAGTCGGTAGCGCCGGTCGAGAACTGATTCGGCCAGTACCGCGGTGCTGGCCTGACGTTGGGCCGGCGCATCGTTGGTCACGTCGTTATCGACGTCCGCGCCCTGCGGTCGGTTGCTTCCGTCGACCACAGCGCCTCCGTCGTCCATACCTGCCGGCGGGTTGCCCCACCCGAACCGGGCAGGGGATCCGCCCAGCGTTCCGCCACCGCGAACGGACACCCCGGGTACCCTCCGTCGCCCTGGCAGAGATGGTTCGCTCGAAAGCGGGACCAGCCCGGATGCTGCACCTGGTTCACCGGCGACGTTGGCGGGGCCCGCGCACAGCGTGTTCAGTGTACGAGGCCAGCCCTGTCATCTCGCGGATGTCTCCGGACAAGCCAGGTTGGCACTCTGGTGGGAACGGCCGCCCGGAGATGTGCCCCTGGCCTCCCCCACAGGGGTGGATTAGGACGATCGCCGATGCGGTCGCGTGAACCCGATGCGTGTTGCGCGTTTCCGCTGACGCCCTTTGTACTGGATCTTGCTGGCCGGTCGCGGGATTTCACGGGATCGTCGCGGTAATGCTGCGCATGGTTGTGCTGCGACGTGTTCGTTGGGCTCCCATGGGGGCGGTGGCGGTCCGGATGGCGCGACGGCACCGAGAAACGCGGAGCCCACACCGCTGAACGGCCGAAACCCTCAGCCGGGACGTCCGCGCCCGCCGCCCGGGCCGCCGTCCCGCCGCGGGCCGCCGCCCCGCTGCCCACCGCCGCCCCGCTGCCCACCGCCGTCCCCACGCGGTCCGCGGTTGCGGCCCTGGCCGGGGTCGCGGCCCTGACCGGGTGCCTGCCCCCGGCTCCGGCCGCGGTCCGCCGCGGACCGCGACGACGACCCACGACCCGACGACCCACGACCCGAAGACCCACGACCCGACGACCCACGGTCACCCCGGTCCCGCTCGTCCCGATACGGCGAGTTGCGGTCGGGAGATGAGGCGCGGTCGGGAGATGAGGCGCGGCCCGGCTGGCGGGTGGACCCCTTCCGCACGGTCGGGGCGCCGCCGGCGGCTGCCGCCGTGCCGCGGCGGCCCCCGCCGAACCTTCCCCCGATCATGCGCATGAGGGCGGTCATCTCGTAGAGCCCGCTGCGGACCGAGATCACGACGAAGGCCAGGCCGCCGACGACCAGCGCGACGATGACCGCGATGCCGGACGGCAGCCAGCCCTGCCCGAGCAGATCGCGCAGTCCGTTCGCGACGACACTCGCCAGCACCGCGCCGACGCCGGCCGTCACGCTCACCCGGGTGGTCACCCGCGCGATGCGGTTGCCGTCGATCCCGCCGAGCCTGCGCCGCAGCAACGTGGTCGTCGCGGCCAGACCGATCAGGTAGGCCAGCGAGAAGCCCAGTGGCAGCACGACCGCGCGGTGCTCCTCGTCGGCCACCCGGGACAGCACGATGGCGGCGACGACGTTCGTCGCGACCACACCGATGTTGACCAGCGCCGGGGTACGGCTGTCCCGGTAGGCGTAGAAGGCGCGCAGCTGCACCTGGAACAGCGAGAAGGGCACCAGGGCCACGGCGAACGCGCTCAGGGCGTCGCCGATCCGCACGGCGGCCTCGTGGTCGACGGCGCCGCGACTGAAGATCGTGACCGCGATCGGACGGCCCAGGGCCAGCAGGAACAGCGCGGACGGAACGATCGCGGNGACCGTCATCCGGGTTGCGGTGGAGAGGTCCTCGCGGACCAGCGCGGTCTTGCCGGCCGCCGCGTGGTTGCTCATCCGGGGGAGCAGCGCGGTGACCACGGAGACGCCGATGATCGCGTAGGGGAGCTGGAAGATCTGGTACGCGTTCTGGTAGATCGTGAGAACCTGGCCACCCGTCGCCAGATTGGTGATCACGACGAAGCCGATCTGGCTGACCACCACGTAGAGCAGCGTCCAGCCGGCCAGCTGATAGGCCGCCCGCAGCCCGGGGTGACGCAGGTCGAGGCGGGGGCGGTAGCGGAAGCCGACGGCCCGCACGGCCGGCAGCAGCGCCACGGTCATCACGATCACACCGAGTGTCGTCCCGCTTGCCAGCACGAAGGTCTGCGTGTCGGTGATCCCGTCCGCCGTCAGCGGGGTCCGCCCCGGGATGAGGATGAACGCCACGCAGGTGGCGATGACCACCAGGTTGTTGAGCACCGGCGCGAACATGGGCGCGGCGAACGACTGTCTGGTGTTGAGGACCGCTCCGAGCGTCGCGCCGACCCCGTAGAAGAGCACCTGCGGCAGGAACCAGCGCAGCAGATCCGTGGCCAGCGCTTTCTGGGGCTCGTTGTCGGTGTCCATGTNGAGCTCGATGATCTGGGGTGCGACGAGCATCCCGAGGATCATCGCGACGCTCAGGCCGAGCACTGTCAGGGTCAGCAGGGACGAGGCGAAACCGTCCCCGCCGTCCGGGTCCTCCTTCGAGGCCCGGACCAGCACCGGGACGATGGCGCTGGTGAGGATGCCACCGAGCAGCAGGTCGTAGAGGACGTTCGGAGTCGTGTTCGCGGCCGTGTAGGCGTCACCGACAGTGCCGACACCGATCGCCGCCGCGATGGCGACCGTGCGCACGAAACCGGAGGCCCGGGAGGCGATGGTGCCGATCGCCATCGTCCCGCTGGCTCGGCCGAGACCGGTGCTCTTTCCCGTGCTCTTTCCGGTGCCGGCAGCCTTGCCGCCGCCCGCGGCCCTGCCGGTGCCGGTTCCCCGGGTTCCGGCCGTGGGCGCGGGACGTCGCTCGGTTGGCTGGCGCGGCGGGGCCGCTCGGGGCGGCAGCCCCGGCGCGCCCGTCGACCCGGCCCGCTTCGCGCCGGGCGGCGGTGTCACCGGCGGTGGCAGCCGGGCGGTGCGGTCGTCCGCGGGCAGCTCGTAGAACGGCTCGTCGCCCGGCTGGACGGGGGGACGATGCCGCGCCATGCCGTCGTGGGCACCGCCGCCGTGGGCAGGGGCACCGGGTGCCGGCGTGCGCGCCCGTGCCGGTCGAGCCGCGGGCCCGCCTTCGGACGGCGGCGGGACGCGCGGCGCGCTCGGCAGCTTCCGGGTCTGCTCCCCGGGTTCGGCGGACCCACGCTGGCATGAGTCGGAGGGGTACCCGCCGAACGACTCGGCATCCACCTGGTATGACTTGGGCGACGTGCCCGCATACGGGTCGATCCGGCGCACGCCGCTGTCGTGCGGGTCTCCGGTGTGACTCGGGCCCGCTGCCGGTGATGGTGTCGGGTATCTGCCGCCAGCACCGGTGTCCCAGCCGGGCGCCGGACTCCGTTCCGGCCCGTCCGGCGGCGGCCGGTTCTGGCCGTGCTCCCAACCGTGGTCCGCTGGCGGGAACTGCCTGCGTGGTGGCGGCGTGCCGCCGCCACGCCCGGGGCGGCTCTCGCGCGGGCGGGGCGTGCGCCCGTCTCGGGCCGGGTCATCGATCCGTTCCGGCGGGTAGCCCGGCTCGGTGTACCGGGGGCTGTCGTAGCTCGGCTCGCCGTATCGGGGGGCGTCGTACCCAGGTCCGCCATAGCCCGAACTGTCGTATTCAGGCCGGCCATGACCGCGGTCATCGTAGTTCGGGTCGCGGTAGTCGCGATCGTCGCGGCCTCGCCCGCCACCGTGCCCGCGCGGATCGCCGGACAGATACGGATCGTCACGCCGGTAGGGGTCGTCGCGCCGGTACTGCTCCTCGTGCCGGTACTGCTCCTCGTGCCTGTACCGCTCGTCGTACTGAGGGCCGTCGTCGTACCGGTGGCCCTCGTTCCCGTAGCCGTCGTCGGGCCGGTGGCCCGACGACCCGGGCCCGGTGTGCGGGGGGCCGGAACGGGCCGGGCCCGGGGGTTGCTCGTAGCGGCGCCGGGCAGCCTGGTCCCGACGCGGGTCCGGGTCGTCCCACGGCGCCGCGGAGTCTTCGACGGGTCGGGCCACGTTCGGACGGTAGCGGTCCGGACGCTCGTAGGCATCNGGAAACGGTGGGTGTTCCGGACCGGGTTCGTGGTCGCGCACGTATCGGTCGCTTCCGGGATCGACGTACCGCTCCACCGTGTACGGATCGCCGGAGGCGCCGGGCGCGGGGCCCCGGCCGCGCCGAACGTCGCCGTGACCGCCCTCACCGTCGCCGGGGCCGCCCTCGCCGTAGCCGTGACGGTCGTCGCCGTAGCCGTGACGGTCGTCGCCGTGACCGCCGTGCGGTGACCGTCGACGCCCGTCCGCCGGCGTCACCGGCCGTCCCGTCGCCGTGGCCGGGCCGGGGGTCCCGACGTGGTCGTGGACCCCGATGTCGGGATGGGAGCCGATGGTGTCACCGGCGGGCGACGTGTCTGCTCCGGCCCGGCGGGCGCGGGGTTCCGCAGCGGCAGGGTCGCCCGGTCGGGCCACTCGGATTCAGCCGCGGGCCGGAGTGGGTGGTTGCCGGGTGAGTCGGTGCCGCGGAACGGACTGGCCCCGCGGAACGGACTGGCGCCGAGAAGGGGTCCCGCGCCGATGAGCGGATCGGCATCGAGAAGTGGGTCACCGGATGCCCGGTCACTCGCGGGGAGTCGCTCGGCTTCGGGGAACGGGCTCCCCTCCGGGAGCGGGCCGGTGCCGGCTGTGGCGGTGCCCCGGCGGTGGGCGCGTAGCTTGCGTATCAGCCGGATCAGCACCGCCGCCATGAGCACACCGATCGCCCCGACCGTGATCGCCNTGGCGATGGCCCCGTAGACGGTCGAGCGGACCAGCACCCGAGCCGACGCGTCCGGCCCGATCTTCTGGCCGTCGATGGTCTCCAGCCGGATGTCGACCGGGAAGGTGCCGGCGCTCTCCGCGTCGACCTCGATCTCCACCTGGTCCTTCTGCTGCGGATCGAGGACGCGGTTGNCCTCGGTGGCCGAGACGAGCCGCCCCCGGTCGGTGGACGACAGTTTCAGCACGACGGCGACCCGCCAGGGGGAGCTGTTCTCCAGGGTGACCGGGACACGGCCGCGGCTGCTGGTGAGGTTGACCATCCGCGAGGCGACGACCCGGACGCTCGACCGGAGGTCCCGGACCCGGCCGTCGGCCCCCTGGACAAGCGCGNCACCGGCCGGCCGGTCCGAGCGCCACGCGGCGGACAGGCCCGTGATCAGCGTGTCGGTCATCGGAGAGATCTTCTCCCGCTTGCAGGCGTGCCACTCCTGGTCGGTCATCGTGCCCGCGGGGCAGAACAGCGACCCGAGGATGTGCACCCTGCGCCGGATGTCCTCGACCCCGTCGACGTAGTCGGTCGGCAGCTCTCGGCCCTGGGCGACCTCGTTGTAGGTCAGCCCCGCGCGCTGCCGGGTCCCGTCCAGGTCGGTGGCGATCGCGCCGTGGATGTCGACCGGGGTCGACCAGGTGCCGTCGATGTTCTGGAGGATCTCCCCCAGCCAGTCGGCGGGCATCGGGTTGCTGGTGTAGCGGGGCAGCGCGAGCACCACCAGCCGGCGCTGCGGAACCTCATCCGTGATCATCGCGAGTTCGGCCTGGAACCGGGCCAGCGCGGTGTCGTGCTGCGCCANGGTGCCGTTGTAGCCGGTGACGAGCTCGGTGAGCACGTGGTCGGCGGCCAGTGCGTGGATCTGGCCGGTGTTGGCGGGCAGGGTCGCCGCCGCCGAGGGGGTGTACTTCAGGGAACGGGCGGCCGGCAGGAGCCGGTCGTCGACGATCACCGTGCTCGCGCCGCCCGCGGCGAGGGCGTTGACGGTCGGCGCGTCGGCGATCCCGTCCGCGGGGAAGGCGATCGTGTCCTTCTGCAGGGGCTCGCGGCCCAGCAGCTGGGCGATCACGGTCTGGCCGGTGTTGACCGAGTACTGCAGCGCGTCGAGCTGATCGGCACGGACGGTGGCCGGCAGGTCGATGTCGCCGTAGGGCAGCGCGAAGACGGTGCCGCCCTGCCGCGCGTAGGCCTGGATCATCTCCAGGAACTGGGCGGCGTTCGGGTCGGTCGGCGCGTGCCGTTCCCCGCTGGGAGTCGCGTAGTCGTACCCCTGCTTCGACGTCATCTGCCACAGGGCCTGCACCAGCGTCGGGTCGACGCCGAGCGCGACCGCTGGATTGCTGGCGGGTAGCCCGGCGGTGGCGGTGACGGCGTCGAGCAGCTCGCGCAGCCGGCCGCCCTCGGCGATCTCGGCCGCCAGGGTGTTGTCGGTGAACAGGCCGTCGACCCGCAGTCGCGGCGGGCTCGCCAGCGGCACGACGGTCAGCACCGCCGTCCTGGCCGCGGGGGCGGTGGCCTGGGGTGCCGACAGGACCATGAAGGTCGTCGCGGAGGCCAGGATCGCCAGCGCCCGCCCGTTGACCCGGCCGACGGCCGTGACCCGCACCGGCCGGACCTCGATGCCCTGGCCCGGGACGAGCGCGGCCACGTCACCGCCGGTCAGGAACGGGGCCCCGGTCGCCGTGGCGGCGAGCGGGGCCAGTGGCTGGCTGTCGAGATCCCGCCACCTGTCGGTCGGTACCGTCTCGCCGCGGCTCATCCGCGCGAGCGCGTCCCTGGACGTCAGCGCGGAGCCGACCTCCAGCCGGATGCCGAGGTCGCTCACCGGAGCGGTGCCCTGCACGAGGACGGTCCCGGCGATCCGCAGCTGGGTGGAGCCGTTGTCCGGTGGGTCCACCCCGGTGATGGTGACCGCGGTCGTGGGGTTCGCGGTCGTGGGGTTCGTGGTGGATCCCGCCGTGCCACCGGCACCACCCGTGGTGCCCGTGCTCCCGGGCGTGGTCCGGGGCGTGCCCGAAGTGCCGCCGGTGTCAGGGGATGTCCGGGTCACCGGCTGGATGGAGACCGCTGTCCCGGCGGTGATTCCCACAGCTGAGGTCGATCCTGTGGACAACTCTGTGGACAGCCNTGTGGAAACTGTGGATGACGGCGGTTCAGGGTGGCCGCCCGGTGCTTCGGTGGCCGCCGCCCGGCCGGTGCCCGCGCCCGGGCCGACGAGCGCGGCGAGGCTGAGCGCGGCCAGCGCCGAAACCAGCCGCCGGCGCCCCCGCCGGGCCGGGAAAGGCCCGCTCACGAGGCTTTGGCGAGGATCGTCGGCACCCCGTCGAGCAGGCGCCGCTCGTCGGCGTAGGCGAGGCGGTGCGCGACGTCCCGCAGCGGCACCCAGGCCACCTCGTCGACCTCGATGTCGTCGTCGGACAGGTCACCGCCCGTCCGCACCAGCAGAAAGTGGTGGACGGTCTTGTGGACCCGGGCCTCGCCGGCGACGAACCAGAAGTCGATGGTGCCCAGCGGGCCCAGCACCACGCCCCTCACCCCGGTCTCCTCTGCGACCTCCCGGACGGCAGCCTCCTCCGTGGTCTCATCCGCCTCCACATGNCCCTTCGGCAGAGACCACAACAGACGACCATGCCGGTCCCTACGGGCGATCAGGGCCGCGTNCGCGTTGGCGGAGGCGATGTCGAGGACCAGGCCACCCGCGGAGGTCTCCTCAACCCTGCGCAGCGGCCTTCGGCCGGGCGTCCTGGGCGGGGAGGGCATGCACTGATCGTACGAGCAGCGGCCGAAACGGCCTCGTTGTGTGTCCGGTTCATCCGGGAGAATCGCCTCAGTACGTGGTTGGGNACGTTCCGCGTGGTGTGGGGGGTGCCCGGCGAGGCCGGCGGTGGCGGGNGGGGGGCCGGATGAGGCGCCGACGGGCGGCCCGCGGAGTGTCGGCAGCGTGCCGACGTGGCCACGGATGTCACCACGGGCCCGCTCGCCCGTAATCTGAACGGGTGGCTGTGATCAGTCTTGACAATCCCCGGGACTCGGCGGAGCAGGTGGTGAGCGAGCTGCTGCGCGTACCCGCGCCCGCTGACGAGCTGGGCCGGATCTTCGCCGACCACGGGCACGCCCTCTATCTGGTCGGCGGTTCCGTCCGGGACTCGCTGCTGGGCCGGGCGGAAGGCGCCCCCGACCTCGACTTCACCACGGACGCCCGGCCCGAGCGCGTCCTGGAGATCACCCGCGGCTGGGCCGAGGCGACCTGGGAGGCGGGCATCGCCTTCGGCACGGTCGGCCTGGCTCGCCGCGGCGTGCGCTTCGAGATCACGACCTACCGCAGCGAGTCCTACGACCGGACGTCCCGCAATCCGACCGTCACCTATGGTGATGGCCTGCAGGAGGACCTGGTCCGGCGCGACTTCACCGTGAACGCGATGGCGGTGTCCGTCCCCGGCCACGAGTTCGTCGACCTGTTCGGCGGGATGGCCGACCTGGCCCGCGGGGNGCTGCGGACGCCGGGCCCGCCGGAGGAGTCCTTCGACGACGACCCGCTGCGCATCCTGCGCGCGGCCCGGTTCGAGGCGGCGCTCGGCCTCACGCCCGTGCCCGAGCTGGTCGCCGCCATGCGCTCGCGGGCGGAGCGCATCTCGATCGTCTCCCCGGAGCGGGTGCGCGACGAGCTGCGCAAGCTGATCGTCAGCCCGGACCCGGTGGCCGGCCTGGAGCGGCTCGTCGAGGTCGGGGTCGCCGACCGGGTGCTGCCGGAGCTCGGCGCGATGCGGATGGAGATCGACGAGCACCACCAGCACAAGGACGTCTACGCGCACACGATGACCGTGCTGCGCCAGGCGATGGCGCTGGAGGACGACGGCCCGGACGAGATCCTGCGCTGGGCCGCGCTGCTGCACGACATCGGCAAGCCGCGGACCCGCCGGCACGTCCCCGGTGGCCGGGTCTCCTTCCACCACCACGAGGTCGTCGGACGGGACATGACGCGCCGCCGCCTCGTCGCGCTGCGCTTCCCGAAGGACGTCGTCGACGCGATCTGCTCGCTCGTCTACCTGCACCTGCGGTTCCACGGGTACGGCTCCGGCGAGTGGACGGACGCCGCCGTGCGCCGCTACGTGCACGACGCCGGTCCGCACCTGTCGCGGCTGCACAAGCTGGTCCGCTCGGACTGCACGACCCGCAACCGGCGCAAGGCCGAGAACCTGGCCCGCGCCTACGACTCGCTGGAGGAGCGGATCGCCGACCTCGCCGCCAGCGAGGAGATCGCCGCCATCCGGCCGGAACTGTCCGGCGACGACATCATGGCGCTGCTCGGGCTGCGGCCGTCGCGGCTGGTGGGGAAGGCCCGCGAGCACATGCTGGACGTCCGGTTCGAGCGTGGGCTGCTCGGCCGCGAGGCGGCGGAGGCGGAGCTGTTCCGGTGGGCACGGGAGAACGGCGTGCCGGTTCCCGGTGACGACCCGAACCCCGGTGACCGGCCGGGCGCTGGTGACCGGCCGGGCGTTGGTGACGAGCCCGGCCCCGAGGGGACCGCGGCGCCCTGACCTGGCAGCGGCCGGGCCGCCCACCGCCGCCCACCGCCTCCCGGCGGGTCCGCCGCTGACGGTCAGCTTGTCAGCGACCTGCTCGTCGTGGGCGGGGCACTCGGCCCCGGCGGCGGGCTGACCAGGGGCGCACCGTCGGCGGCGGGTGCCTCGCCGACAGCGCGGATCACCCTGTCCTCCGGATGGCGCATGGCCGCCCGGTAGTAGAGCAGGCCGGCGAGGCAGTAGCCGAGGCCCGCGGCCACGACGGTCGGCGCGGACCGGCCGTTCTCGGGCACGATCAGCGCCGCGAGCGCGGCGGCCGCCACGAAGGCGAGGTTGAAGAGCAGGTCGTAGAGGGAGAAGGCCCGGCCTCGGTAGGCGTCGTGCGTCTCCTCCTGCACGATCGTGTCGACGCAGATCTTGCTGGCCTGCGCGGAGANGCCGAGCAGCAGGCCGGCCAGCACCATCAGCGGGGAGAGGAACGGCAGCCCGAGGGCGATCTCGATGACACCGCCCGCGACGAGGACGATCGAGATCCAGGTGGCCTTCGGCAGGTGCCTGGTAACCCGCGGCGTGATGACGGCGGCGAGGATCGTGCCCACGCCGCTCGCCGCCACCACCGCGGCCAGGCCGACCAGGCCGCCTCCGCCGCCGGTGAAGTAGNTGCGGTAGAGCAGCACTGTCATGACCAGGACCAGGCCGTAGGCGGCCCGGGACGTCGTCAGCGCGGCCAGTGCCCGCCGGGCGGGCCCGTGATGCCACAGATAACGCACCCCGTCCGCCAGGTCGGTGGCGACACTGCGGGCCTGGGACCAGGCGCCCTGCCAGGGCACCGCCTCGACGGGGCCGAAGGCGAGGCGGGCGGGCCGGGCCGCTGTCAGCGCGGCGACCAGGTAGGCGACCGCGGCCAGCCCCGCCACCATGGCGACGGCCCGGTCACCGCCGCCGGTGAGACCGCGCAGGCCACTGCCGACCCCAGCGCCGAGCAGGGTGGCGACGGTGCCCGAGGTGACGGAAAGCGCGTTGGCGGTGACGAGCCGGTTGACCTCGACGACCATCGGCAGGCCCGCGGACAGCGCGGCGAGGACGAACCTGTTCACGCTGACCGAGGCCAGGGCCGTCGCGTAGAAGTCGGCGCCGGTCCGGCCGCCGAGGATCAGCCCCATCAGCGCGATCATCAGCACGGTGCGGACCACCGAGGAGACCACGAGGACCCGCTGTCGGGAGACCCGGTCAAGCACGATCCCGGCGAACGGGCCGATCACACTGAAAGGCAGCACCACGATGGCCAGGGACGCCGCGAGCGCGCCGGCGGACGTGGCGCGCTCCGGCGAGAACAGCACATAGCTGACCAGGCTCGCCTGGAACACGCCGTCCGCGGCCTGCGACGTGAGCCGGCTCGCGTAGAGCTGCCGGAATCCGCGGCCGTGCAGCAGCGTGCGCAGGTCGCCCGTCCAGTTCTTGCCGGTCCAGGCCACGCCTAGCAGCCTACGAAGCGCGCGGCGGGACCGAAATGGCGNGGCGGCGCACGGCGGCCATGGGGTGACGGAGATCCCTCTGGAAGAACTTCGGATTCCGCGCGATCACAATGGCCGCGCGACGTCCGGATGTCTCATTGTGTCGCATCAATGCAGGCACTGCAGTTCTCTGAGTGGTAGGTCGCGTTACGGAGTGTCCACTACGGTCGCTTCGCGTAGTTCGGCCGCTTCGGAGGTCCCGGTCTGATGTCTGGTGCCCGGCACCGGTCCCGCCGCCCAGGCCCGTGGATACGGGGACTCGCGATGCTGGCCGCCCTGCCGCTGGCAGCCGGTTCCGTGGCCGGTGGCTGGCTGTTGCTGCGCCCGGAGTCGGGCGCGGCGGGCTGCACCGGCTCGGTGACGCTGACGGTCGCCGTCTCGCCGACGTTGGCGGACCCGCTGAAGGATGTCGCGGCGGCCTATCGGAGCGAGCACCCCACCGCCTTCGGGTACTGCACGTCGATCCGGGTGAGCACCCTCGACGGCGGTCGGGCCGCCGCGTACCTGCGGGACGGCTGGAGCGGTGCGGGCGCGGGCGAGATGCCGGATGTCTGGGTGCCCGACTCGGCGGACTGGCTGGCCCTCGCACGCACCACCGAGCCGGCGAACAGGCTGCTGATCGACCCCGGAACAGTGATCGCCACCTCGCCCGCGGTCATCGCGATGCCGCGCCCGATGGCCGAGGCGCTGGGCTGGCCCCGGCAGCAGGTCTCCTGGGCCGACCTGCGCGGGCACCTGCGCGACGACGGCTACTGGGCGGCGCACGGGAACGCCGGCTGGGGCCGGTTCACCGTCGCCCTGCCCGACCCGCGGAGCTCCACCGCCGGCCTTTCCGCGCTGGCGAACGTCGTCGCGCAGGCCCTGGAGATCCCGGTCGAGCGACTCACCGAGAAGGCCGTCACCGACGACATCACCGCGAAGGGCGCCGTCCTCGGCCTCGAACGCGCGGCCGACCTGATAGCCGGCAGCGAGGCGGGCCTGCTCGCGGCGCTGCGCACGGCGGACATCGATGACCCGGGCACCGCGCACCCGTCCGCGGTGCCGCTCTCCGAGAGCCTGGTCTACCAGTACAACAAGGGCGTCGGGCTGGGCTACGGGCTGCCGGGCGGGGAGGGCCCCGAGCTGGTCGCGTCCTATCCGGCGGACGGGCTCGTCCTGGAGGAGATCCGTTACCTCCGCCTCAGCCGCGCCACGGCCGATCCGGTGAAGGCGCGGATGGCGCAGGACCTGCTGGCGTTGCNGGAGTCCGGGCGGGGCCGAACAGCGCTGGTCAGCCGCGGCTTCCGGCCGCCCGACGGGATCGCGGACTCCTTCGGCACCGAACTGGGGCTGGTCGCGCGGCCGCGGCTTGGGAAGAAGCCCGAGCTCGGCCCGGCGGTGCTCGCCGCGCTGCAGGCGTCCTTTGTCAGCGTGCACCAGCGTGGCAGCACCCTGGCCGTCCTGGACAGTTCCGGCTCGATGGCCGAGGGAGTGCCCGGCAGCGAGGGACGCAGCCGGCTGGAGGTGGCGGTCGAGGCGGCGGGGGCCGCGCTGTCGATGTTCGCCGACGACAGCCGGCTCGGGCTGTGGCGGTTTTCCGCCAGCCTGCACGGCGACCAGGACTGGGAGGAACTCGTTCCGGTCGGCCCGGTGAGCGAACCGGTCGGCGCCGTCTCCCGGACGCAGGCCCTGCTGGACGCGATGGGCCGGATCGAGCCCGGCGGTGACACCGGGCTCTACGACACCGCCCTCGCCGCGTTCCGGCACATGCATGACCACCATGTGGACGGCGGGCCCAACCAGGTGGTGCTGTTGAGCGACGGCCGGAACTCCGACGANGGGGGCCTGTCCCTCGACGAACTCGTCCGGACCCTGCGCCGCGAGTACTCGCCGCGGGTCCCCGTCCAGATCATCACGATCGCCTACGGGGAGGACGCGGATCTCGACGCGCTGGCGCGGATCTCGGCGGCCACCGGCGCGCCCAGCTACCGCGCACTGGACCCGAACAGCATCTTCACGGTCCTCGCCGGCGCCCTCACCGCCGTACCGGGCTGNCGGCTCGAACGCGCGGCTGGAACGCGCGGCTGGAACGCGCGAGGTCCCCGGCGGGCACCACACCTGGCGCCCGCCGGGGACCTCGTTCAGGAACGGAGCGGAGAAAGTCAGCCCTCGTTGCGGATGAAGGCCTCGACCTTGTCGCGGGCCTCGTTGTCGCGGTACTGCTCCGGCGGCGACTTCATGAAGTACGACGACGCGGAGAGGATCGGGCCACCGACGCCGCGGTCGAGGGCGATCTTCGCGCAGNGGACGGCGTCGATCACGACACCGGCGCTGTTCGNGGAGTCCCAGACCTCCAGCTTGTACTCCAGGTTCAGCGGGACGTCACCGAACGCACGGCCCTCCAGCCGGACGTAGGCCCACTTGCGGTCGTCGAGCCAGGCCACGTAGTCGGACGGGCCGATGTGCACGTTGTCCTTGCCCAGGTCGTGGGAGACCTGGGAGGTCACGGCCTGCGTCTTGGAGATCTTCTTGGACTCCAGCCGCTCCNGCTCCAGCATGTTCTTGAAGTCCATGTTGCCGCCGACGTTCAGCTGCATCGTGCGGTCGAGGATGACACCGCGGTCCTCGAACAGCTTCGCCAGCACCCGGTGCGTGATGGTGGCGCCGACCTGCGACTTGATGTCGTCGCCGACGATCGGCACACCCGCGGCCCGGAACTTCTCGGCCCACTCGGGGACACCGGCGATGAAGACCGGGAGGCAGTTGATGAACCCGACACCGGCGTCGATGGCGCACTGGGCGTAGAACTTCGCCGCGTCCTCGGACCCGACGGGCAGGTAGCAGACGAGGACGTCGGCGC
>NZ_LRTK01000057.1 GCF_001636565.1 Frankia sp. EI5c | reverse complement strand
AACCCGGGCCTCGTCATGGGATTCTTCGGCGATCCCCACCTCGCCTACATCAACTGGTAGCGAGTCCAGATACTTTCGTNCTTCTTAGTAGTATCGCCCCGCCCCCAGCCATACCGGCGATGATCCACGGCCACCGTCGTCCACTTCGCCGAACCGATCCCCCGCCGTCGACCATGGTTAGATTTGTACGCCATCGCGTGTAGCGAGTTACATCCGCCCCTTCCGCCCGTCGCTCACCCGAACAGTGTGCTACCGGGCAGAAGGGGTAGACCGTACTGGCACGGCTTGGTGGACCCGGAGAGGACGAAGGGTTCCTCGTGCCTGATGCTGGTGGCTGCGGCTAGTCTTGTTCGCCCCGGCATGGCTACCTTCTGCCCTCGGCCCACTGCTGTATCAGTGTTTCGGTGGTGAAGTGGTCTAGGTTCGTGTGNTGGCCGAGCGCGGAGTGTGCGGCGGTGAGCTTTCTGGCGAGTTTTTCGATCAGGGCGCTTTTCTCGTTCTCGGCCGGATTCTCGTCGACGATGATTTTCGTGTAGCGGACGGTGTCGACGATTGCGGATTTGACTTGTTCGTGGACGAGGTAGGTTTCGAGGTCGCGGTGCCATTCCTCGGCTGCCGGTCCGGTGACTGCGGTCGTCCATCCGTCGAGGACGGTGGCGCGTTCATGCGACTGGTAGGCCATTTTGTGGAGGTGGACGGCGAGTTCGTAGACGGGGTCGCCCCACAGGGCGAGTTCCCAGTCGAGGAAGTAGCCCCGGCCGCCCGAGACGATGATGTTCTTGCGGTGTACGTCGGTGTGCAGAAGCCGGAAGGGCCGCGGGTGGAGCGTGTCCCAGCCGCGTTCGACGCGGCTGACGGCGTCGAGGGGGATCCCGAACGCGGCGTAGAGGCTGCCGAACTCGGGGAGGAAACGTGCGTGCACGTCCGCGGTGACTGCGGACAGCCGCCGGGCGAACGCGGTGGTCTGCCCGTCCGCAGGCCAGCCGGGCGGCGGCGGGGGTGCGCTGTCGCGGGGGATCCGTCCGAGTTGGCCGAAGAGGTCGACGACGTCGCCGATGACGTGGCCGGGGACGGCGGTGCCGCGTGGGGCGATGTCGTCGAGGACCTGCCCGGGGACGCGTTCCAGGATCTGGTACTGCGGCTGGTCATTGGCGTAGAGGAGGCGGGGCGCGTGGGTGACGGTCCCGCGGATGGCACGCAGGATTTCTGTCTCGGGCCAGATCTTGAGGTCCATGACGTCGCTGGCCGGGATCGGTATCCGCACGATCACGTCGCCGGTAGGGGTCTGCGCGGGGATGTTGTGGTTGTAGAAACCCGACGCGGCGTCGGGCCTTCCTGTCACCTGCCGGTAGCAGTCGTCGGGATTCCAGGCGTGCCCGTCGAGGAGCTCCTCGACGAAGGTGGTGATGCTGGCTTCCAGCGATGCCGGAGCGCCGAAAGGCTGCAGAGCCGCGCCGGCGCGGGCGGCGGCGTCGCGGATGTACGGGTCGTCGATCCCGAGGATTTCCAGGGTGCGTGCGGCGCACAGGATGATGGTCGGGTAGACGTCGGCTGTCTCCAGTTCGCGGACACTCCAGTGCAGCGCCGCGGTGGCTTCGTCGAGGTGTCCCCGCCNGGCGTGGACGATCGCCTGGTAGAACTCCGCGCGGGCGCGGCCCGACCGGTAGCCGGCTTCGTCGAGTGCCTGCCGTGCGGACCGCAGGCCGGCATCGGCTTCGTCGAGGTGGCCGAGGCGGAGGTGCCCGACCGCGAGAGCGGTGTAGGCCTTGCCGAGTTCGTGGCGGGCACCGATGTCGCGGTGGACCTCGACGGCCCGCCCGGCCTCGGCGATGGCGTCGGCGGGGTGGGTGTGGGCGAGGAGCTCGGCGCGGTTGGTCTGGAGGTTGGCCAGCCCTAGGACGCTGTCTGCGGCGGCGTAGTGGGCGGCCGCGTCGTCGAGGTGGCGGGCGGCGGTCTCGACGTCCAACGCGAAGCGGTGCGCCAGGTGGCGTAGCCGGGCTATGTCGCCGAGGAACTCGGCGTCGTCGAGTGGTGTGGAGGCGCTGAGTTCCGCGGCGAGTGTCTCGGCGTCCTGGAAGCGTCCCTGGGCCATGTGGATGTCCGCGGCCCACAGCCCCGCGGTGAGCCGACACGGGCCCGTGGCGTGCTCCCAGACGTCCCGGTAGACGTCGAGGGCTTCGCGGGTGTCACCGGCGATGCGGCGGCCGTGTCCGGCGGCGACGGCGAGCCTGGCGCCCACGGTGGTGTCCAGGGAGAGCGCCGTGACGGGTTCGGGGACGAGTGCGGTGACGACGGCGGCGTCGCCGAGACGGACGGCCGCGTCGGCCTGCAGGCATCGCAGGGCGTCCGCCAGGTGCGCGCGGTCGGGGTGGACGGTGAGGTACGCACGGAGGTCGTCGATGATGCCTCTGGCGGAGCTCTGGCCGCCTCGGCGCACGGCGCGGTCGGAGTAGCTGAGGATGTCCTCGGCGGTGGCCTGCCCGCTGTGGAGTGCGTGGTGAGCGGCCTCGCGGAGCGCGCGGGCGGCGCCGGGTCCGCCATCCCGGCTGGACGCCTGGTCGGCCCGGTTCTCCCACAGTTCACGCAGCAGCGTGTGAATATCCGCGGCGATGGTGGGGGAGAGCCGTTCCCGGAGTGCGGTGGCCATGAGCTGGTGGAATCGAAGCACCCGTTCGGCCGGGTAGATGAAGGAGTAGGAGCTGATCGATTCCCAGGCGATGCGGTGCCCGGGTAGCTGGAACGCCGTAGCGAGAAAATGGAAGATCTCATAGTCGAAGATTCGCGCCGGGCTCAGGACTTCCAGGGCGCGGACCTCGGCGGGCTCGACGTGTTGGAGGAACCTCGCCAGGATCTCCTGTTGGGATACCGGATCGCCGCCGACTCGGCCCTCGGTCTGTAGGCGGGTGTCGACGGCGAGGTTGAGATAGAAGGGGAGTCCGGCGCTGGCGTCGGCGATGTTCTGCCGCTGGACCGGGTCGGCTATTCCTCCGGCGTCGAGCAGTTCCAGCCGGGCTTCCATCGGAAGACCGTCGATACCACAGGTCGTGATATGGCCGTCCCACTCAGGGTCGGTGAGTTCCCAGCGGAGAGGTTCCCGGCTGGCGATGACGACCAGGCCGCGGTCGAACTGGGCGACCAGGTCACGAAGCCACGCGTCGGCGAGTTGGCCCCGTCCGCTGCGGACCGGGTTGGGGACGAGTGCTTCGTGACTGTCGATGATGACGACGTAGGGCTTGTCGTTGCTGGAAGCTCGGAGATCTTCTGCGAAGAGGAAAGTGACTGCGTCCGCGAGTTCACTGTTCGGTAGTTCGTCGAGCACGGTGAGGGTGGGATCACGTCGTACCCGGATGCGGCGGCGCATGTCCGCGCCGCCTCGTTCGAGGAGTTTGAGGAGCCCGCGGGCAGTTCCGAAAACGGGGAGTCCAGCGACCGTGTCAACGACGTCGGTAAGGATCGAACTATCGTCGACAAATGCCAGGTCCGATCGGCTCAGTCGTAGATGCGGGTGCAGACGTTGCCAGAGAACGGCGTAGGCGATGTCGAACCTGTCGAAGTGGACGCCTTGCGCTCCCAGCTCGCTGCGGAGAACCGCGAGTGCGTCTTCCTGCTGCCGTAGCGAGTGAACCTGGAGGTCAAGTGAGGCTGTACGATATTCTGCCGCGGCGCGATCTTTCAGTTCCCGCAACAGCCTTGACTTGCCGATGCCACCGACGCCGGTCGGATTGAAGATCCGCGGGCCCGTGCCGATCCGTGATAGCTCATCGGCGAACACTGCCAGCACCGCTGCGCGGTCGACGAACCGCCGTTGCAGGGCGGCGACGCGATGAAACCGCGGCGTGGGTGCCATCCATACCCTCCGACCAATGTCCGCTATCTGGCCGGGGCTAACTCAACCACAGGATGGTCGACTATGCCGGTTGATTCTCGCCGCCCGGCGCGGCTCTGCCGGCTACGGGTCGGTGAGACGGGATGGGGACGGCGGACTATCGACACCGGTTTGACCAGCTCAGAGGCCGCGCCGGAGATTTCCGGCGCGGCCTCTCGCGTCGTGCCACCGGGGTCAGACGGTGGTCGCGATCTCGAACGCGATGTCGAGGATCATGGCGCCTTCCTGGTGGGGTCGGCGGAAGGTACCGGGGGTGATGTCGAGGTACCCGGCGGCGCGTTCGCGTCGGTAGTCGACGCGGGTGCGTCGGGTACCGGCCGCGAGGCCGAAGAGGACCTTGATGGCGGTCTTGGCGGGATCGTCGAGCGCGGTGTCGATGGCCTTCCTGATGATCTGCTCCGCGTGTGCTGCCCGGTCCCGTGGGCTGGCGCCGTTGGGTGGGACGAGGAGGTCAACCAGGGCAGGGAGGTGCTGTGCGAGTTCGGGCCCGCGGGCGCCGTGGCGCCGGGCTCTGCGTAGCAGCTTCTCCACCGTGTCGATGTCCGGCGTGCGGTTCGTGGCCATGTGGGGTTCCGGCAGGGGCCTCGACGGCCCCCGCTTCCCCCGCCGTGAGCCTCCTTCCTCGTCTGGGGCTGCCCTGGTGCGGGGAGTAACGGGCAACGCGGACGACTATGCCAGGTTTGCCGCATGATCGCCATGTTTGCGTGCGATGGCGTCCATCGAGCGGCGTTCGCGGGTGCTGGGACTGTCTCCCGCTGTTTGCTTTCAAGCTGACGGTGTCCGTCGCGGGTCGGGGTGCAGCCGCGTGGCGGGGGTGGCTGGCGTGACCTGCGCAGAGTCCGGCTGCGTAACCGTGTTCATGCCATGTTCGATGCCCGGTGTGCTGCCCGTTTCGGTGCCTGTTTTCCTGCCTGGTTTCGTGGCTGAAAAGTTGGCCGGTTTCGTGGGCGGTTTTCTGCCATCTACTTTTCGGATACTGGGAACCAGCAGCGGCAAGGCGCCGCGCCTCCCCGGAAGGTGAAAGAGCTTCCGGGGATGTCAGTCGCGATAGCCTTCTGGTTGTCGCGGCGGGAGTGGCAGGTTCTGGGATGGCACGGTACTACGTTGTTCGCCGGTCGTTGCTGGGAACGATGATTCGCTGGTTCTTCGGGTTCGCGGTTCTGGCAGTGTGCGCCTCGACGGTGCAGTGGGCGGTCACGAGCATGGCTCCGGCGATGCTCGGCGTGTTCGCGGTTGCCGCGCTGGGCCTGGTCGTCTTCTGGGTGATCGGCCGGGGCCGCAGCAACTGACCCGTTCGCAAGCCCGCCGCGTCCTGCGGCACGTGAGCGGGATCCTCCGCACATCTCCGGGGTGCATCCCCTAATCCCCGTCCACCGAATCTAGACCGTCCTGTTTCCCTTGTTGTCGACAGGAAAACCCGCATCCCGCGGCTACCCAAGGAGAGTAAATAATGTCCGACCTTTCATCCTCCGAGTGCACGCCTGGGAGCGACTTCGGGCCGTTGGTGCTGTCGGACCTGGCTAACCGGGCGGAGAAGGCGCACGCCGAGCACGTGGAGGGCTACACGGCGGGCACGGTGCTGCATCGCCTGTACCTGGCCGAGGGCTTCGACGATGAGGAGTTTCGGGGCGCGCTGGATCTGGTGTTGGCGCGGCTGGGGCTGTGGCGGGTGCGGACACGGGCGGAGTGGCGGCAGGCGTACAACGCCTGGGCGATTCCGGCCGGTGCGGACCCGGTGCCGGCCGACCCGACGGTGGTGGACGGCGAGAGTTTCGCGCACGTCGACGAGTTCGACGACATCCCACTCGACGACAACCCGTACGACCCGCACGCCTGAAATCCCATCGTGTCGAGGAAAGGATTCCCAATCCGATGATGAGTATCTCGATTGTGCTGCTGCTGACGTTCGCGGTGGTGGTGCTGGTCCGTTCCTACCGGCTGAGCCTGGCGTCGGCGTTGCTGTGCATCGTGCTCGGTTTCTACCTGGCCGCGTCTGGGCTGGCGCCGATGATTCAGCAGATCATCAATCAGGTGATCGGCGTCATTTCGTCAATCGGTGTGTGACCAGAAGAGAAGGTGGTTTCGATGATGATGCTTTTCCTGGTGCTGACGTCGGCGGCGCTGTTGCTGTCGAACGGTGCGCTGCTGGCGGTTCTGCTGCTCCGGCTCGCGGAGGAACACCGCGAGATCGGTGACGCCCGCCGCCTGGCGGACATGCAGCAGCACCACCGCGGCCGGGATGTGATTCGGCCGGTTCGTTGAGTTCGCCCCGGGGCGCGGTTCCTGACCGCCAAGACAGACACCGCGCCCCGGGCTCCCCACCCCTGCAAGGAGAAGGGCACCCCATCATGTCCGATCACAGACACCCCCCGCCCGACGAACCCGCGTTTCCACCCCCGGACGACCCGGATGCCCCCGATGGTGTGTCGGGTGGGTGGGTGCCGGACCTCGACGCGGTCCGCGCCGAGCTGGAGCGCTACCGGCCCGTCGACCGGCACCCCGTCCCCCTGCCAGCCCCCGACCCGCTCCCGGTGCCTATGGCCGTCGAGGGTGTCGAGGTGGACGGGGAGGTGCTGGTTCCGGTGGACCCGCCCCGGCCGCCGCGGCGCCGGCGGTTGGAGCCCCGGCCGGGTACCCGGCGGCCGATCGTCCCGTCGTGGCTGCGGTCGTGGGTGGCGTTGCGGGTCGCGGCCCGGTGGGCGGCCGGGCACTACTCCTACACCGCCGCCTACCACCTGGTGCGTCTCCCGCTCTACGCCGCCCGGCTGGCCGCCCGCGCGCCGCGGGGGGCGGGCCGGCTGGTCGCGGGGGCGGTGGGCTGGCTGGTCGACCGCGACGCCCGGCCGGTGATCGCCGCCGCGATCCGCCAGGAAGACGCCAGCACCTATCTGCGGCTCGCCCGTCTCCATGACACCCGCACCCGGACCCGGGCGATCCTGGCCGGCCTGGTGGGCCTTCCCGCGCTGGTGCTGGCGGTGTGGTGGTGGGTCTCCGTCCCGACCGGCGCACACCTGCCCCTGCTGGCCGCCGCGGTGGCGGTGTTGGGGGTGGTGGGGGCGCCAGCGGACCGGCCGCTGATGAGCCCGGCCGTGGTCCCGACCCGGGTCGGCCGGCTGACCGCCGACGTCGTCACCCGCGCTCTCGGCGCTCTCGGGATCGCGGAGATCAACCGTGCGCGGCGGGAAGGCGGCGGGATCACCTACCCGTCGCCGATCATGCGTGACGGGCCGGGCTGGCGGGCAGAGGTCGACCTGCCCTACGGGGTGACCGTCTCCGACATCCTGGAACGCCGCGAACGGCTCGCCTCCGGGCTGCGCCGCCCCCTCGGCTGCGTCTGGCCGGAAGCCGGGCACGACGCGCACGCGGGCCGGTTGATCCTGTGGGTGGGGGACCAGGACATGTCCCAGGCCCCGGCCGCGCCGTGGCCGCTGGCGACACGCGGCCTGGTCGACGTGTTCGCCCCGCTGCCGTTCGGCACCGACCCGCGCGGCCGGCCGGTGTCCATCTCGCTGGCGGAAAACAATGTGCTGGTCGGGTCGCTGCCCGGGGCGGGGAAGACGTCGGCGGTGCGGGTGCTCATGCTCGGCTGCGGGCTGGATCCCACCTGCGAGCTGTGGGTGTTCAACCTGAAAGGCACCGCCGACCTCGACGCGGCGGAGAAGTTCGCCACCCGCTACGCCACCGGCCTCGACGATGCCACCGCCGAAACCACCCTGGCGGCGCTGCGGGACCTGCGGGCCGATATCGCCCGCCGCGCGGAGGCTATCCGCCGGTTGCCGAAGGATCTGTGCCCGGACGGGAAAGTGACCCGACAGATAGCCGGCCTGCGTTCCCAGGGGCTGCACCCACTCGTCGCGATCATCGACGAATGCCAGAACCTGTTCTCCCACCCCGACTACGGCAAAGAAGCCGGGGAACTCGCCACCGCCATCATCAAACTCGGCCGCGCACTCGGCGTCATTCTCATCCTCGCTACACGGCGGCCGGATGCTGCGTCGCTTCCGACGGGGGTTTCGTCGAACGCGTCTATCCGGTTCTGTCTGCGGGTGATGGGGCAGGTCGAGAACGACATGATTCTCGGCACATCGATGTACAAGAACGGAATCCAGGCCAGCACCCTACGCCCGTCGGACAAGGGAATCGGCTACCTCGTCGGTGCGACCGATGAGCCGATGATTGTCCGCGCCGCCTACATCGACACCCCCACCGCGGAGAAAATCGCGGACCGGGCGCGGGCCGCGCGGATCGCTGCCGGCAGGCTCGCCGAACACGGCCCACGCGAGATCACCGCGGCGGAACCCGTGACGCTGTCCCTGCTCGACGACATTCTCGCCGTCATACCCGACGCCGAGAACCGAGCGTGGTCGGAAACTGTCGTCGCGCGGCTCGCCGAGTTGCGGCCGGACCTGTATGGCGGATGGGGCCCGGAACAGCTCGCGGTGGTGTTGAGGCCGTACGGCATCGAGACCAGCCAGATCAACCGGCGGGTGCGCGGGAAGGTCGTCAACCGGCGCGGCATCGTCCGTCGCGACGTTGCCGCCGTGGTGGCGGAACGTGACCGAAACGGGGTCCGCGGATAGGTCGGGCGGGTGCTTGCGCAAGCGGCCTCCCTGCTTGCGCAAGCACCCCCTGTAAGCGCCTAAAAGGCTTGTTGAGCAGGGAGAACGCTGGTAAGCGGCCTGGTCGCGGAAGGCGCTGAAACCCGCGAAAACCTGCTTCCCAGGCCCCCTCCACCCTCCCGCTTGCACTCTCGCCACTCCCTACCGACCTGCGCCACTCTGTGTGATCGAAGTACGCGGCCGTCGCTGCAAGCCGCTCGACGTCCACGGCGCCCCCGCACATCTGGGAATGCTGCCGGACGCCGCGATACTCGCTCTCGCCGCCTCCATTTCGGTCTATCCGTCGATCACTGGTACGCGATTTCTGTGCTACCCATCGCTTCTTCCTCTGAACNGGAGAAAGAAATGTCGACCGTGCTTGACCTCTTCGCAGGTGCCGGCGGATGGTCCCTGGCCTGCGCGCAACTCGGCCTCCATGAAATAGGTGTCGAGTGGGACCATCAGGCCTGCGAAACCCGCCGCGCCGCCGGGCTTCCCACCATCGAAAGTGACGTCGAGGCGCTCCGGCCGGATGACTACACCGGGATAACCGGGCTGATCGCCTCCCCGCCCTGCCAGCCTTTCAGCATNGCCGGAAACAAGATGTGGCTCGCCGATCCCCGCGGCCGGCTCATCCACCAGCCCATGCGGTTCGCCCGGGCCCTTCGCCCGGACTGGATCGCGATGGAAGAAGTTCCCGCCGTCCTGCCGATCTGGGATCGGTTCGCCTACGAACTGCGCCGCGGCGGCTACGCCACCTGGACCGGAATCCTGTCCGCCGAGCAATACGGCGTGCCGCAGACCCGCCGCCGCGCCTTCCTTCTCGCCTCCCGCACCAAGAACACCGTCGGCCCGCCGCAACCCATTCACACCCGCTACCGCTCGAATACCGCACGATTCGCCCCACCGCTCAAGCCGTGGCGCAGCATGGCCGACGCTCTCGGTCGCGGATTGACCGACAGGCCGGCCTACACCGTCACTGGGGGAGGGAACGCCTGGGGCGGAACGTACGCCCGTCGCACTCTGCGAGCGGCCCAGGTAAACGGCCGGTGGGCCGGGCCGACGCACCGTCTCACCGCCGTCGAGTTCGGCGTCTTGCAGTCCTTTCCCGCCGACTATCCCTGGCAGGGAACCGCCAGCAGCCGGCAATTGCAGGCCGGGAACGCGGTTCCGCCCGCTTTCGCCGCCGCCGTCCTGTCTACCCTCGCACTTCCCGAATCCCTCACCCGCGCCGCATAACCCCCGGAACGGAGAACCTCGACATGACCACGACCCCCGACCCCACCGCCCAAGACGCACCAGACCCGGCCCCGACAACCCCCACCGAGGCCGGAAGCGGCGACGACCTGGCACGGGCCGGGCCCGCTCCCGCTGACAGCACGCCCGGCCGGCAGGGACGCACGGAACGCGTGCTCGGGGCGGCGTTGCCGGTGGTGCTCGCGGTGGGGGTGTTCTGCGTCGCGTTCGTCCACGTCCACGACGTCGCCGCCTGGGCTGGACAACCCGACTGGGCCGCCTGGTTGATCGCCGTGTCCGTCGAGCTGATGGCGCTGGCGTCCATCATCGAGATCCGGCACCGGCACCGTGGCGGCGCCCCGGTCCGCTGGCCCGTCACGACCCTGGTTGCGGGGGTGGGAATGTCCGGCGCGGCGAACCTCACCGCCGCCGGACCCGACGCGCTCACCGGCACGCCCGGTGCCTGGGTGCCTACGATGGCCCTGTGGCCGGTCGCCGCATTCGGCTTGGTCGCCGGACTCAAAGCCACCCGGCCCGCCCACCCCACACCAGCGACGACCGCCGACCCCACCCGCGGCCCCGCCCCGCCGGTCGATGACCGCCCGGCGGGCGACGGCCCGCGGACTGACCGGACCAGCAGCGCCGACACCACCGGTCCGGCCCCGGCGGTCCTGCCGGCTGATCTCCTGGCGGCCGGGCGGGCGGTCGCCGTCGAGCTGACCCGCCAGGGCCGACCGGTCACCCGGACCGCGCTCGCCCGCGGTGTCCGCCAGCGCGGGCACCGCTGCTCCACCGACCGGGCCGCGGTCCTGCTCGCCGCGGTCCGCGCACCGTCCCAGGGGCCGCCGGAGCTCCCCGCGGCCGGTGCCCCCGCGCGCGAGCCCGGGGGAGCTCTCCCCGGACCGCCCAGGACCGTCACAGAACCGTCCAGGAGCTGACCCGTGGTCGCTTCTCGTCCCGAGGACAGGTCTCTCATCGCCCGTATCGCCGCTCACGTCTCGTGGGCGAACACCCCCGACCGCGCCGCGCGCACCGCCCGCGGACGCGCCGCCTTCCTGGACCGCTTCGACCGCCAGGTCGACCCGGACGGCACCCTCCCACCCGCCGAACGTGCCCGCCGCGCCGAGCACGCCCGACGTGCCTACTTCTCCGCGCTGGCGTTGCGCTCGGCGCAGGCGCGACGCCGGAACCGCACCACACCGAAACAGGACACCACGCCCGCTCCCTGACCGGCCGGGGAACCCCGGGAACGTTGCCCCCTGTCCGCGGTGACCAGACCGCGCCACGGGTGACGGCTGGACATGCGAGCGGCTCTCTACCGGTACCGGTAGAGAGCCGCTCGGCGGCTTGCCCGTGTCCGAGTGCGGATGGGGGCACTCCCCGTGTGACCATCGACCATCACGTGACGATCGCGGGAGCGGTATCGGTCGAGGCAACGGACCGGGGGCGCAGCGAGGCACGGCGTGCCCGCTCGGCCAGAAGAGCAAGGTGGTAGACAAGTGCGTCGGCCGCCTCACCGCGGCGCGGCAAGGTCTCACGCATGCGGCCCTTCCACCAGACCTGGGCCACGCTGCCCGCCACGTCGCGGGCCCGCCACGCCTTCCCGCCATGAGGACCGTAAGCGGGACGGACCGTCCCGAGAAGCACACCACCCAAGTAGACGTCCTGCGTGCCACTGACATCGGAGTCCACCCGGCGGACCTCAGGAGTGTCCCCTTCCCCAGCGTTGGCGACGGCGCGAACCGCCGCGGACAGCTCGGCGGACAGCGGCTTGTCCCCGCGGTCCGTCCGGATCACCACTGGCCGCTCCCGATTTCGACNGGAACCGGTCGGCCGTGGTGCGGCCTTCTCCGGGTCGGCTACCGGATCTGCTGGCACGGTCGCCACGTGACGATCGTGGGGACGGGCCGGCGTGGTAGCCGCCGGAGTGTGACCGGTTCGCGCGGAACGGTCGTCATGTGACGATCGTGGATCGGGCGACGTGCCCGACGACGGTGCTGCCGGGAGGGGCGCGAGACGGTCAGCGTCCGGCGTAGGTGCCGTCGGCGCGGGAGCGACGCGGGAAAGCAGCGCCGTCGTGCCGTCCCGCACCACGGCGACCAGCGCATCGTCGGGCCGGCCGCCAGCGTCCAGCACCCCGGCCAGAACGCGGATCGCGTCGAGGAGCCCGGCCACGCTCGCCGGGTCCGCCGGGGGAGCGGTCCGGGCGGCCTGGCGGGCCCGGTACGCGCGCTGTTGACAGCCGCGGGAGGCGTACCGCGGTACCCGGCCTCCACGGGCAGGGGCGGCCGGACACGGCCGGCCGCAGCCACACCCACACAGCCCGTCCACCGGAACCGGATCGGTCATCACGTGACGATCGCCCATGACCGGCATGCTAGGCCAATCCCGGACGATCGTCACGTGACGATCGTCTCTGATCGCCGACCAGCACGCCAACCACAGCACCGGACGGCCGGCAGGCCCGGCGCAGCGGCACCAGCAACCCCGCCCCGACCGGCCGGAACCCCGCGGCGATCCCCGAACACGCGAACGGCCCCCCGCCCGCCAGGGCAGAGGGCCGAGCGTGCGCGACGAACGAACTCAATGTCGCCCGCCCGCAATCCGGGCCGGCAGTACCTGGAACAACTCGACGCCCTGTTGACCAGCCCACTGCCGCGCCGTGGTCTCACTCCCGAACGGACTCACCACCTCGACCAACGCACCCGTGTCGTCGAGCACGACCAGGCCGTAGATCAACGGGCGCCGGCCGGCCGCGGCCCCCGCTCGCCGCCGCGCCTCCGGGGCACCCTGGGCACCGGGGACCGGCAGCACCATCCGCGCGCTCACGACCCGTCGCCTTCACCGAACGCGCTCCCGCTCCCGGTGAACGGGTCATCATCAGCCAACCGGAGCAACCGGTGCGCAAGCCCACCGGTCACGCTCGGATGCTGCTCGTGAACCTTGAAATGCAGCTCGCCGCCCGAACGCGTACCGGACAGGTCCGCCATGTTCGCGAACTCGCACCCGATCGGCAGCTGTCGCAGAGCCGCGGCGAGGCTCGCCGGATGCGCGCCGGCCGGCACGTCGACCACGACGTGCCGGAACGGTCCCGTTCCCGTCTCGCGGACTTGTACAGCCATGACCCCGGACCCGTTGTCGCTGGTGACCCCGGGTACGTAAGCGCTGGTGGGGAGGGCTTCGGGCATGGTCGCGAGCGGCGCTCGGGGGTGGTCGCTCGCTGGTTGGTCGTGGGGCACGGCGTGATCCTTTCCGTGAAGGCGATCGCCGAGAACCCGCCCGGACCGCAGCGTTCGGGCGGGTTCGTCCTTGTGGCCCTGGTCGTGGTCGACCGGGAAACAAAGGTACCGCAAGTAGGTGACGTGCGTAACCGCCGTGAATAACCAATGCTCGTAGGTTACTTAACGTAGTCGTTAGCGTGCGCGCACATGGTGCCGTGGCCGAAGCGGGAGATGATTTCCCTGACGGAACTGGCCGAGGCGGTCGACGTCGACGCACTCCGTGACCTCATCGGGCGCGGTTCCCGTCNGCGGCAGCGAGTCTCGCGGGCCTACGCCGTGAGGGTTGCGACCACGAAGGGCTTCCCGGACCCGATCTTGGATCATCCGAAGCTCAGGCTCTGGCATCGTGCCGACGTCGAACAGTGGCTTGACCTCAACCGCCCCACGTGGCGGGGCGAGACGTGATCTGCCTGCCGTACCTCTGAGCGTCGCGGACGGTCACGGGACCGTCTGGCGTGCCTGGGGGAGAGCGCCTACAGCCGGTCGCCGAGCGAGAGGCGGGCGGCCGCTTCCCGGGCACGTTCTTCGGCTGTCGAGCGGGCGTACCGGCTGAGCATCTGCCGGGAGCGCCATCCGGCGTTGTGCATGAGGTCGGTCTCGTTGCCGCCGGCGGCCAGGAAGTAGTGGGCCCACGAGTGTCGGAGCTGGTGCGGGTGGACGTCGAGGCCGACGGCCCTGGCCCTGCGGACGATCATTTGGTAGAGGCCGTCCGCGGTCATCACGCCCCGGCCCCTGTCCGAGAGCCACCAGCCCGGCAGGTCGGCCCTGGAGTCGCGGGAACGGACACGGCCATAGCGGTCAAGTGCCAGTGCTGTTTTGGCGCCGAACCGGACGCGTCGGGCCCGGCGGCCCTTGCCGAGAACGTTGACGACTCGGTCATCAANGTCGACGTCGTCGACCTTGATGGAGGCCAGCTCGGATCGCCGTAGCCCGGTGTCGAGGAACAGGCGCACGGCTGCGTTGTCGCGGCGGTCCAGGAAGGACTTGCCGTTGAGGCTCTTGAGGAAGAGTTTGAGCGTCTCCTCGTCGAGCACGGGGACCGGTTTCTCCGGAACGATCGGCGGCTTGGTCCGCTCCATGGGGGAGCGGTCGATCTCTTCCTCCTCCAGGCACCAGGTGAAGAACTGCTGCAGCGACCGGTAGCGGTTGTTGACCGTCGAGGCCGCCAATCCCCGGTTGTGGAGGCTCACCAACCAGTTCTCGACGTCGGCCCGGGTCACCTCGTCGATGTGGCGGAGAGTGGCTGCGGCGTCGAGGAACTCGTCGAACTGGGCGGCGGACTCGATGTAGGTCCGGCAGGTCTGATCACTCTTGTTCGCGGCTCGCAGGGAGCNGAGCCAGGACGCGAGGAGGGGGCCGAGCGGGCCGGTCGCCCGCGCTGCCACGCGATCTTCAGGGGTGGCCATGGCGGCGAAAGTTATCAGGTGTCTGAGCGCTGTGCCAAGGCCCGTTTTGGATCTTAACCGGCAAAACTGCAGGTCAGGGGTTGTTTGTGCGCCCGGCAGGGATCGAACCTGCGACCCAGTGCTTAGAAGGCACTCGCTCTATCCGCTGAGCTACGGGCGCGCTCTTCCATTGTGGGGCCCGCGGACGGATCCCACGTGGGATGGACAGTGTCCACCCCACGTCACCTGATGTCGCAATCGGCCCCCGGTCGTCGTGGGCGGCGGCTCTGCTCGGCAGGGTGGAGTCACCATCCCACATGGTGCCGCATCCACCCACCGATGGCTTGATGACCGGCGGGCCGATGCGGATCGGGCATCGGCCCGCCGATCGTGGGCTGGGCCGTGGCGAGGACCGGGACGGCTGTCAGCCGGCCGCTTTGGCCAGCTCGTCGAACTCCCCGTCGGTGAGTGTGACTCCGGCGGCGGCGACGTTCTCCTCCAGATGGGCTACCGAGGAGGTGCCGGGGATCGGCAGCATCACGGGCGACCGGCGCAGCAGCCAGGCCAGCGCGAGCTGTGAGGGCTGGTTGCCGTGCCGCTTCGACGCGTCGTCGAGGACTCCGCCTGGCCGGGCGAGGGTCCCTGTCGCAATCGGGAACCAGGGGATGAACCCGAGGCCCTCGCGCTCGGCGTAGTCGAGTACGTCTTCGGAGGCGCGGTCGGCGAGGTTGTAGCGGTTCTGGACGCTGACGATCTCCGCGAGGGTCCGGCTGTGCTCCAGCTCGGCGACGCTGACCTCCGAGAGCCCGATGTGGCGGATTTTCCCCTCCTGCTGGANGGCGCGCAGCTCACCGAGGGACTCCTCGACGGGGGTCTTGGGGTCGATGCGGTGGAGCTGGTAGAGGTCGATCCGTTCCAGCTTGAGCCGGCGCAGCGACATCTCGACCTGCTGGCGCAGGTACTCCGCTCGCCCGACCGGGGTCCACCTGTCCGGGCCCTGGCGGGTGAGGCCGCCCTTGGTCGCGATGACCAGGCCTTCGGGGTAGGGGTACAGGGCCTCGGCGATGAGATCCTCGCTGACCTCCGGCCCGTAGGAGTCGGCGGTGTCGATGAGGTTCACACCGAGTTCCACGGCGCGTCGCAGTACGGCGATCGCCGCGTCCCGGTCGGCGGGTGGGCCCCAGACTCCCCGGCCGGTGATCTGCATCGCGCCGTAGCCGAGTCGGTTCACCGCAAGATCGCCGCCGAGCAGGAAGGTTCCGCTTGCGGCCGCGTTCACGTCGGGGTCAGCGGCTTGTGTCGACATACCGTCCCATTCTCCGTAGGTGCTGCCTGGCGGGCCGCCGTCGTGCGCCGACCCGCAACCACCAACCCCGATCGGTCCGCGCGGTGTTCCCGGGCCTGGTCATCGGCGGTCAGTCCGAGCATCGCCCAGGGCGGTGGCGCGAGCGAGGGTGGAACGCCGAGCTGTGGACGGGGACCAGTTATCCACANCGGACGAAGAAGCGGTTCCCCTCGGGGTTCCGGTGGCGCAGAGTCGTGGCGTGGACGCACTGCCGGTCGCTGGCCGCCTCTCGGGAGTCCCGGGTGGGCGCTCAGTGATCGATGGGCGCCCGCCGAGTCGTCTCCCTGCCCCCGAGATGCTCCCTGAGGAGTGCTCCATGCCCGACGCCACGATCACGTTGGTCGGCAATCTCGTCGAGAACCCCGTTCTGCGGATCACCGCCAGCGGTGTCTCCGTCTGCGGGTTCCGCCTGGCCTCGACCNCACGCCGCTTCGACCGCGCCGAGCAGCGGTGGATCGACGGGAACACGCTCTATCTCAAGGTGTCCTGCTGGCGGCAGCTCGCCGAGAACGTGGCGGCCAGCCTGTCGCGGGGGGACCGGGCGCTCGTCGTCGGCCGCCTGCGTCAGAACAACTTCGAGACGCAGGAGGGCGATCGGCGCGTCAGCTACGAGATCGACGCGGAGGCCGTCGCGGCGGAGCTCACCTGGCGACCCGTCGAGGTCCGCCGGGTGGCACGCGCGGCGCCCCCCGACCTCCCGATGCACACGGACCCCTTCGCGGATCCCTCGGCGGCGCCCGTCGACCAGCCGAGTCGCGACGGAGCCGGGTTCGGTGGTGCGGACGAAGGCGGGAACCTCCTCGGCGTGGGTCCGGCCGCCGACGAGGAACGCCAGGAAGGTGCTGTGCCGACGGTGCCGGTTGACCGGGCGGTCGCGGTCGACGCGGTCTCCTCGGCGGGCCACCGCGGCACCACGCGGGGGGCCGCGGGCGTCGCCGGCTTCATCGGCACGGAATCCGAACCGCCCGATCTGAGCGGCGCCGGGCACCCCGACGGCCCCGGGGTGGTCCCCGACGTGATCCCTGACGAGGTTCCGCTGGAGGAGGGGGCTCCGGACAGCGCCCTGTCGAACGATCCGATCCAGTCCGCCCCGCGGTCCCAGCGGGGGAGGCCGGTGTTCTCGTCGCGTTTCCGGGCCGGGGCGTCCCGGCTGCCGGGACGTCTGCCGTCCGCCTCCGGGCTGGCCCGGGCGCCCGGTGAGATGACGATCGGCCTCGCCGACATCGTGGGTGAGATCCGTCTGCTGGGCATGGGAGGCGCCTACGGCTGAGACCGCCCGGGGTCTGGCTGCGGCTGCGGCGGTGCTCACGGAACGCGCGCGTCGACCGACATGCTGTGACCGATGGGGCCACCTGCGGCATCGGTACCCGTTCCGCTCGGTACCGTGCCGAGGGTGAGCAGGCTGAACGAACCCGGTGGCGGGGTGGGCTCGGCGCTGGAGGAGCCGTCCAGTGGAACCGACGCCGAGGTCCCGCGGCAGGACACGGGCGGTCAGGCTGTTCCNACGGCCGAAGTGACGGTGCCCGGGCACCTGATCGGCAGGCTGGGCCGGCGCGGGCGGGAGATCAGCGCGCCTGGTCGGTATGTGGCGGTCCTCGCTGTGCTCAGCGCCGCGGTGGCCGTCCTGCTGCGGCACAACCTGTTCCCGTACCTGTCCGTCAACAACGACGAGATCATCTACCTGACCCAGGCCCGCGCGATGGCCGGCGGCCACCTGTTCCCGGTGGCACCCGAACCGGCGGCCTCGTACGCGCCGTGGCTGGCGGCGGTGTCCGACGGTCATTTCGTCCTCAAGTACACGCCGTTCGTTCCCGGCCTGTTCGCGCTCGGTCTGCTGCTCACCGGCAGCATCTCGCCGGTGCTGGCGCTGGTCGCCGCGGCGGCGGTGGTGGTCACCTACCTGTTCGGCGTCGAGCTGGCAGGTGACCGCAGGGTGGCGGCGCTGGCCGCGACCCTGCTGGCGTTCTCTCCGCTGGTGATCGTGCAGAGCGCGCTGGTGCTGAGCTACCTGCCGGTGCTCGTCCTGCTGGAGCTGGCGCTGCTCGGCCTGCTCCGCGGCCTGCGCGGCGCGGGCCGTCGAGCGGGTGGAGTGGCCCTCGCCGGTGCCGGATTCAGCGCCGGGGTGGCCGCCGCGGTCCGCCCCTACGATGTCGTTCTGCTGCTCGCGCCGGTCGTCGTCTGGGCGGGGGTGAAGGCACGTCGGGGTGGTCGGCTGGGCTGGGCACTGCGCTGGGCGGCGGCCGGGCTGGTTGTGCCGGCCGGGATCCTGCTGGCGTACAACACCGCCGCCACGGGCAGTCCGTTCAGACTGCCGTTCGCGCTGCTGGAACCGGATGACAAGCTCGGCTTCGGCCGGCGCAGGCTCTACCCGTCCGACGGCGGGCACGACTTCGGGCTGACCGACGGGCTGGCGTCCGTCGGCGACCATCTGTGGCTGCTCGGTGGCTGGGCCTGCGGCGGTGTGCTGCTCGCCGTGGCTGCGGTCGTGGCGGCGGCGCGCCGCCGGCTGAACGGGCCGGCCTACGCGCTCGGCGGCGGGACGTTGCTGTTCCTGGTGGGCTACATCGGCTTCTGGGGGGCCTGGAACGCGGCCGAGCTGTGGGGCGGCATCCGTTATGTCGGGCCGTTCTACCTCACCCCGGTGCTGATCGGGCTGGTGCACCTCGGAGCTCGGGGGGTCGCCGACCTCGCGACGTGGTCACGGCGGTGGGCGGCGCGCGGTGCGACGGCCGTGGGTACGGCGGGCGTCGTCGGGCTCACCACGTTCATCCTGGTGGGTGCGATCGACGCGAACGCGACGATGACCGGTCATGACCGCGAGCTCGCCGGGATGCTACGCGCGTTGCCCGGCCGGTCGCTGGTGCTGGTGGCGGCGAGCCCGCCCTACCTGGGCCATCCCAGCGCCGTCACGGCGAACGGCCCGGATCTCGACGGGGCGGACGGCGATGGTCAGCTGCTGTTCGCCGTCTCGCGGGGAGTCGCGGACCTGCGGGTCGTCGCTGATCACCCGGACCGGACTCCGTACCTGCTGCGGATGCCGGCCGCCTACAACCGCTCGCCGGGATCGGTTACACGCTCGCGGGTCGACGTGCTCACCCTGGCCACCGGACGCACCGTCGAGGTGGAGGTGACGATCGACGCCNCGCCGGCGGGGATGCGCGCGCCGCAGCTGGTGTTCGAGGCGGGCGGAACCCGGTTGTCCTACCCGATCTCGGCGCGTGGCCCGGCAACCGCCCACCTCACGGTCGACGCCGACGGGCTCGACCCCGAGGACGTCACCGACGCGGTGACCTATGACGAGGTGGAGACCAGGGGTTCCCCCTCGGGTCCGGGTGCGGGGAAGCCGCTTGGCCGCCCGCGGGTGTCGCGGGTGCCCGGCGCCGGAGCGTCGATCACCGTGTCGCTGGTGGCGACACCGGCGGCCGGGGGCCGGGCCCGGACGGTGGACCGCCAGGTGCTTCCCGTCCTGGCCGAACGCGGCGGTGAGGTGGCGGTGCTGGCGCCGGGTGCCCAGGTGGACGAGGCCGGAACGGGCAGCCGGCTTCCGGTCCGCGTCACGCTGAGCTGAGCTGAGCTGAGCTGAGCTGGGCTGAGCTGGGCTGGGCTGGCCGTATCGGTCTGGCTGTCGCGGTGGTCAGCCCAGGCGGTGGATCGCCGGCGGGGAGTAGGCGCCGTTGAGGACCTCGCTGCCGGGGCGGTACATCCGCAGCACCAGGCGGAAGTCGCCACGCGCCGCGGGCAGCCAGTTCGCGGTCGGGGCGGCGGGCTCCGGCGGGGGGGCCTCGTGCTGGATCAGAATCGGCACGGATCCGTCGGGCTCGTGGACGAGATCGTCCTGGCTGTTGATCGAGTAGCGGCCCAGCGGGTTGTCGACGAGATAGCCATCCGGCTCGTCGTACATCGTGAGGGTCCAGAAGGCGTCCACCGGCGGGGGCTTCAGGCGGAGCCGGTAGTCGTGGGCGCCGGTGAGGCGGTGCCCTTCGACGTCCACGGCGCAGTGTGCGGACGTCGACTCGTAGGCGTGGACGATGCCCAGCGGCCGCCGGGCGGCCATCGCCCGCGCGATGCGGGCCTGCGCCCGGTCGGGCATCTCCCAGGCGGGGTCGTCGAGGACGCCGGGGCCGAAGCGGTCGAGGTTGTAGTCGGCCTCGTGCAGGGTGCTGACCCAGCCCTGATTGGCCCGCCGGCCGACGTCGGCCAGCCGTTCCAGCGCGTCTCGGCCGGTCCGTAGGCCGCTGCGCAGCGACCAGGCGAGCGCCGGGTCGGGGTCGATGTAGGGGGACGGGTCGGTGAACACGCCCAGCGCCTCGAACCTGCGGGCGTAGTCGAGCTCGACCTGGGGAGGCGGGAAGGCGCGTAGCCAGATCCGCAGCTCCTCCCAGAACCGCAGGTCGTCACAGACCCGCTTGGACCGGTCGGGTGGGCCCTCGGGGCGGCGGGCGTCCAGGTCGAGTGGGTTCAGCGAGAGCTGGTCCTGCAGGGCGCGGACGGCCCGGAGATCGGCCGGGCCCCGGTAGGCGAAGCCGGCGACGATGCTGAGGACCCGCGCCGGCGCCTCGATCACGAGACGTCCCGCGTCAGTTCGGTGACCTCCCGCGTCGGTTCCGGGACGTCCCGTGGCGGTTGCGTCGCCGCCGGGTGGGAGGAGCAGGATCTCCCCTCCCTCGCCGCCGGTCGTGCGGGTGCCCAGATAGGCGAACACGTTCAGCCACGGGTCGTAACACGCCAGGACGTGGTAGCGGTCGGGTGCCGGCGGGAGGCGCAGCAGCAGGGGGCCCGGGCCCAGATCCACCTGTGCCGTCGAGACGAGGAGGTCGGGGTTCACGTTCAGGAACGAGGAGAGCGGACCCGGCGGGTCGGTCTCGTGCGTGAACGAGTTGAAGCCGGCCGGGCTGATCGGCCCGACGCCCTCGTGGGCGGCGCGGAGAATCTGCCTGACCGTGCAGACCATCGGGTAGCCGAAGCTGAACGCCTCGGCCGCGATTCCGACTCGCTGGTCATCCGCGCGCATGTCGCCTCCCGGCACNGTCGGCCCGGCCGCGACCGTCAGCCTGGTCGACGGATGGTCATCGCCGTAGATGGTCATCGCCGCACGGCGGTCGCGGTCCAGGGGCATGGGCATGAGCAGGGCTTGGTGGCCGATGGTGGCCGTCCGACTCCGGTTCGTACCCGGCTGTCGAGGGATCGAACGCGGGTCGACGCGTCCTCTGGTCGTCCGACGGTTGTCTGAACGTCGTCCGCCGGATCACCGCCGTGAGGTACCGGGGCGCGATGCCCTAGGGTTGACACATGGCGCAGTACGTCTTCCAGATGCGCAAGGCCCGCAAGGCCCACGGCGACAAGGTGATCCTCGACGACGTCACCCTCGCGTTCCTACCTGGCGCGAAGATCGGTGTCGTCGGTCCCAACGGCGCGGGGAAGTCGTCGCTGCTGAAGATCATGGCCGGTCTCGACCAGCCGAGCAACGGCGACGCGATCCTGAGCCCCGGCTACACCGTCGGGATGCTCGCGCAGGAGCCCGTGCTCGACGAGACGAAGGACGTCCGCGGCAACGTCGAGGACGGTGTCCGCGAGATCCGCGAGGTGCTCGCCAGCTACGAGGCGATCAACGAGAAGATGTCCGCGCCCGACGCGGACTTCGACACATTGCTGGCCGAGCAGGCCATCCTGATCGACAAGATCGAGGCGGCGAACGCCTGGGAGCTCGACAGCCAGATCGACCAGGCGATGGACGCGCTGCGCCTCCCGCCCGGCGACGCCGAGGTCACCCCGCTCTCCGGTGGCGAGCGCCGCCGCGTCGCGCTGTGCCGGCTGCTGCTCGAGGCGCCCGACCTGCTGCTGCTCGACGAGCCGACCAACCACCTGGACGCCGAGAGCGTCGCCTGGCTGGAGCAGCACCTCGCACGCTACGCCGGGGCCGTGCTCGCGGTCACGCACGATCGTTACTTCCTCGACAACGTCGCCGGCTGGATCCTCGAGCTCGACCGCGGGCGCGCGCATCCATACGAGGGCAACTACTCCACCTATCTGGAGAACAAGGCGAGCCGCCTCAAGGTCGAGGGCCAGAAGGACGCCAAGCGCCGGCGGATGCTCGCCCAGGAGCTGGAGTGGGTCCGCTCGAACCCGAAGGCGCGGCAGGCCAAGAGCAAGTCCCGGCTGTCCCGTTACGAGGAACTGGCGGCCGAGGCGGACAAGGCCCGCCCGCGCGACTTCGAGGACATCCAGATCCCGCCGGGTCCGCGGCTGGGCAGCCTGGTGATCGAGGCGAAGAAGCTGACCAAGAGCTACGGCGACCGGGTGCTCATCGACGACCTCTCCTTCAGCCTGCCCCGCGGTGGCATCGTCGGTGTGATCGGCCCGAACGGCGTCGGCAAGACCACCCTGTTCACGATGATCGCCGGGGGTGCGACCCCCGACAGCGGCGAACTACAGATCGGCGAGACCGTCGACATCGCCTATGTCGACCAGGGCCGGTCCGGGCTCGACCCGAAGAAGAACGTCTGGCAGGTCGTCTCCGACGGGCTGGACCACATCGTGGTCGGCAAGACCGACATCCCCAGCCGTGCCTACGTGTCGTCGTTCGGGTTCAAGGGGCCTGACCAGCAGAAGCCGGTCGGCGTGCTGTCAGGTGGTGAGCGCAACCGCCTCAACCTGGCGCTGACGCTCAAGCGCGGCGGCAACGTCCTGCTCCTCGACGAGCCCACCAACGACCTCGATGTGGAGACGCTGCGGTCCCTGGAGGACGCGCTGCTGGAGTTCCCCGGCTGCGCGGTGGTCGTGTCCCACGACCGGTGGTTCCTGGACCGCGTCGCGACGCACATTCTGGCCTGGGAGGGCACGGACACCGACCCGGCGCGGTGGTTCTGGTACGAGGGCAACTTCGCCGACTACGAGACGAACAAGGTCGAGCGGCTGGGTCCCGAGGCCGCGCGCCCGCACCGGGTGACCTACCGCAAGCTCACCCGCGACTAGGCGCTTTCCGGTGGACGGGGCCGGGGTGGCGGCGGCGGTGGCGGTGGCGGTGGCCGGGATGGTGTTGGCGGGCCGGGGTGGCCGGGGCCGGGCCGGGGTGGCCGGGGCCGGGCCGGGGTAGCGGTGGCCGGCCCCGTGGCCGGGGTGACAAACCTGTCTGATTGGATGGGACACTCGGGTGGCGGACCGGGTCGGGACCGGGTCGCGAGGCCCGAGGCGCGACCGCCTCGGGCCGGTACCGGACACCATCGCCTCGCCCTTTTACGACGTCCGGCACCCGCCCCGCAGGCACCTCGGCCCGCGGCCAGCCGGTCGAGGCACGGCGATCGGGCCGCCGCATCCGGCGGAACCCGCCGCGACGCCCGCTGCCAGGGCTTTCAGAGCCCGCACAGGCCGCGAAACACCCCCCACCCACCCCGCCGCCGCCCATCGGCGGGTGTTCGCCGCCAGCGACTGAAGAGCTCCTTGTGTCTCTGCTCCCGGCGGGGTTGCATCTCATCCGCCGCCGGGGTTGTCAACACCTCTCCCGAGGAGACACGCAGAGCTCTTCAGTCGCCGCATCGCCACTTCCGCGCCGGCACCCGAAACGCTGGCCGCCACCGTCAGATCACCGAACGCTCCCACTTGGCCCCGCGCTGGGTGAGGCCTTCGGCCGGCAACGAGGTACCGAGGCGGACGGACCGACAGGTCCGCGAATCGTCGTTCGGCCGACCCCCGGGGCACTCCAGGGGGTCGGCAACGACGGCGGGACGTTCGTTCAGCCGGGGCGGTTCTGCAGGGAGTTCGCGGCCATCAGCAGGTAGTCCCACAACTGGGCGTGCAGCTCCGGGTCGAGATCGAGGCTGTCGACCGCGGCCTTCATCTGCCGGATCCAGGCGTCGCGCTCCGCTGGGCCGATCGCGAACGGCACGTGCCGCATCCGCAGCCGTGGATGCCCACGCAGCTCGCTGTAGGTGCCCGGACCACCCCAGTACTGGATGAGGAACAGCCGCAGCCGCTCCTCCGCGGCGGCCAGGTCCTCCTCCGGGTAGAGCGGACGCAGGACGGGATCGCCGGCGACACCCTGGTAGAACCTGGCCACCAGCGTCCGGAACGTCGACTCGCCGCCGACGGCGTCGTAGAAGTCTGCTCGTGGTCGCGCGGGTGACGGTTGGTTCACACGTCCATTCTGCGCCACCGGACGGCGGTGCCCGGACCGCGGCCCGGCCTGGTTCCGCCCCTGGCGGAAGGTGGTGGCAGCCGCGCGCCAGACCCTCCAGGTGAGCGGTTCGAGTGGCGGTACGCGTCCGGCGGCCGACACCCACCGGTGGGTCAACCCGACCGGGGGACGACCCAGACAGTGGTGGCCGGGGGCAGCAGCAGCGTCGCGCCGTCGTAGCCCACCGGGCTGCTCGCCAGCACGAGCCGGCCGGCGAGGGGGAGGCGCACCTCGGAGTCGGTGGACATCACGCAGACGAGCGCTGCTTCCGGCGGTGTCGCGGATGCGGGCGGTTCCGCGGATGCGGCCGGTGGGGCTGCGGCCGGTGGGGCTGCGGCCGGTGGGGCTGCGGCGACCGGTGGGGCGGCGACCGGTGCGATCCGGTCGAAGGCCAGGCAGTCGTCGGGCAGGCCGTCCCGCCAGCGGAACCCTGGCGTGGTGCCGCCGGGGTGCGTCGAACCGCCGAGGAACGGCAGTGCTCGGCGCAGCGCCAGCGCGCCGCGGACCAGTACCCGGGTCGACAGCGGGTCCTCGGACTGGGCGGCCGCGGTCAGCGCGCCCCAGTCGGGCGGCTGCGGGAGCCAGGGGGTGACGTCGTCGTCCGTGAAGCCGTACGGCGGCGTCTGCCCGGACCACGGCATCGGTATCCGGGTTCCGTCCCGCCCGGGCGAGGTGTGTCCGGAGCGTTCCCACACCGGGTCGCGACGCAGGTCGGGCGGAACGTCGACCTGTGGCAGCCCGAGCTCGTCCCCCTGGTACAGGTAGGCCGTCCCCGGCAGCGCCAGCATCGCGAGCAGGGCGGCACGCGCCCGCCGCAGACCCGTCTCGCCGCCGCCGTAGCGGCTCACCGGACGGACCACGTCGTGGTTGGCCAGCACCCAGGTCGGCGTGGCGCCGACGGCGGCGGTGGCGGCCTGGGCGGCCGCTATCGCACTCCGCCAGGCCGGTGCCGAGAACGGCGCGAACAGCAGCGAGAACGTGAAGGTCAGGTGCAGTTCGTCGGGACGGATGTATCGGGCGAGGCGTTGCGGGTCACAGACCCAGGTCTCGCCGACGAGCACCCGGCTCCGCCCGTCCAGGCGGTCGTAGTCGTCCAGGATCGCCCGCCACTCGCGGTAGATCTCGTGGACGCCGTCCTGGTCCCAGGAGTAGGGCTCGAAGAGTTCCCGGAAGCCGGTCTCCGGTGTCGGGAGGCTCGGCGCCGAGGGGCTGTCCGCCGCGCCGCCGGAGCCGCCCGCGCCGC
Organism: Frankia sp. EI5c; assembly: GCF_001636565.1. GTDB lineage: Bacteria > Actinomycetota > Actinomycetes > Frankiales > Frankiaceae > Parafrankia. The sequence continues at coordinate 39,493 of NZ_LRTK01000057.1, read as the reverse complement.
CGGAGCCGCCCGCGCCGCCGGAGGTGGCTCCGGCCGTGGCGATGGTCATGGTGTCGCCCACGGCTGCTGGGCCGAGAGCGGGATGGTCGCGCAACGCGTCGTCCTTGACCAGGCCATGCGAGACGTCGATGCGGAAGCCGTCGACCCCGCGGTCGAGCCAGAACCGGAGGATCCCGCGGTGCTCGGCGCGGACCTGCGGATGCCGCCAGTTCCAGTCGGGCTGCTCGCGGGCGAACAGGTGCAGGTACCACTGGCCGTCGGGAACCCGTGTCCAGGCGGGGCCGCCGAACACGGAGATCCAGTTGTTCGGCGGCAGCGTCCCGCCGGGCCCGCGACCGTCCCGGAACAGGTACAGCTCCCGCTCCGGGGAGCCCGGCCCGGCGGCGAGCGCCGCCTGGAACGCCGGATGCTGACAGCTCGAGTGGTTCGGGACCAGGTCCACCACGACCTTCAGGCCGCAGGCGTGCGCGTCGCCGAGCAGGGCGTCGAGATCGGCGAGCGTGCCGAACAGCGGGTCGACGTCGGTGTGGTCCGCGACGTCGTACCCGTGGTCGGCCATCGGGGAGCGGTAGAACGGGCTGATCCAGATCCCGTCGACACCCAGATCTGCGAGGTCGGGCAGCCGGCCGCGGATGCCTTCGAGATCGCCGACGCCGTCTCCGTCGGTGTCGGCGAAGCTGCGGATGTAGACCTCGTACATCACGGCGTCACGCCACCAGGGAGCCCCCGCCGCGGCCGCCCCGCTCGCGTCGCCGGCCGGGCGGCCCGGCGGAGGGCCTCCGGCCGAGGACGGGTCGTCCGCACGGTCCGTGACAACGGGATCCATGCCCGTATCAAACCCTCTCTGTGCGCGCGAAGTAAACGGCATGCCACGGTTACGGAAAGTGTTGGTCGAGAGTCTCGCCATGCGCGATATCCGACTACCGAACTACACTTCCGCGAGTGGATGACGTCACAGTCCGTTATGGAGTGCTTCCTGGGGGTGGATGTGGCCCGGTGGCGAAACGTCCCCACGGCGCTAGGAACGGCTCGTCCGAGGTCGTCGGCAACGGCGCGTCCGCNGGGGGGAAATCCGAGGNGGGGAACGTGGTGACTCGCACCGACCTGACTCGCACCGACCTGACTCGCACCGACCTGGCACGTCCGGGGTGGGCCGCGACGACGGCCTCGGTCGGCCGCGCGATCGTCCGGGAGCTGTCGGCCGCACGGCGCGGGCACTCGCATGTCACCGAGGAGACGACGCAGCGGCAGTTCTCCTTCCTCGCGGACGCGAGCCTGGTGCTGGGCAGCTCGCTCGACCCACAGCGGATCATCGACATGACCGCGGCGCTGGCCGTGCCGCGGCTGGGCAGCGCCGCGGTGGTCTGGCTGCGCGGGGAGGACGGTGCTGTCCGGATGGCCGGCTCGTCCTTCCTCGACCCGAAGGCGGCCGACTTCATCCGGGCCGCGGTGCAGATCCGCCCGCCCAACGTCGACCAGGACATCCCGCCGGGGGTCGTCATCCGGACGGGCCAGTCGCACTACATCCCGCGTTACACCGAGAAGCTGGTCGGCGAGCTGTTCAGCCGCGAGGCGTACGAGGGCTTCTGGGAGCTCCGTTCCGGGCCCACCATCACCGTGCCGATGCATGCCCGCGGGCGGGTGCTGGGCGCGCTGTCCGTCGGCCGGACGGGCCCGGCGGACGAGTACTCCACGCTGGAGATCCACCTCATCGAGGAGCTTGCGCGGCGCGGCGGCACGGCGCTCGACAACGCGCAGCTGTTCCGGGAGGTCGAGGAATCGGCGCTCACGCTGCAGCGCTCGCTGCTCCCCGCGCACCCACCGGCCCTGGACGGCATGGAGCTCGCGATGGAGTACCGGCCCGGCACGGCCGGGACGGAGGTCGGCGGAGATCTGTACGACGTGATCCCGCTGCCCGGCGGGCGGGTCGGCGTGGCGATCGGCGACGTGATGGGCCGCGGGCTGCACGCGGCGGCGGTGATGGGTCAGCTGCGGGCTGCGCTGCGGGCGTACGCACTGGAGGACTGGGGCCCCGCCGAGCTGCTCGCGCGCCTGGACCGGGTCGTCGACTCACTGCCCGGCCTGCAGCTCGCGACGTCGATGTACGCGGTGTACGACCCGTACTCCGGCCGCGCGACGATCGCCAGCGCGGGCCATCCGCCGCCCCTGCTGCTGATGCCGGACGAGCAGCCGGACTACCTGGTCCTGGAGCCGGGCCTGCCGCTCGGGACGGGGGAGAACGATCCCTTCTCCGAGACGACCATCACGCTGCCCGCGGGGTCGGCCTTGGTGATGTTCACCGATGGGCTGGTCGAATCACGTCGACGGCCGCTCGCGGACGGACTGGAGAAGCTGCGGTCAGGACTGGCAGAGCAGATCGCCCGCCCACGCGCCGCGCGGGAGGTCGTCCCAGCGGACCGGTCCGGTGCTCAGGCCAGGCGCGCCGTCCCGGAAGGAGGTGCCGTCCCGGAGGGAAGTGCCGTCCCGGAGGGAAGTGCCGTCCCGGAGGGAAGTGCTGCCCCGGGTGGAACTGCGGGACCCGAGCCGCCAGCCGGGCCGGTCTCGACGGTGCCGCCGGAGCGGCGGATCCGCGAGCGCCGGTCCGGGCGCGACCGCCGCGGCGGCTACCGCAGGTCCCGCCCCGCGGGCGACCGGCGCCGGGCGGGCAGCTTCGCGGCCCGGAGCTGGTCCGGGCCGGAGGGCGTGAGCTGGGACGGGTCCGGCCCGATCCAGGAGACCGCGCGGACCGTGCTCGAACGCTGCCTGCTCGCCGCCGAGCTTCCGCCCCGCACGGACGACGACCTCGCCCTGTTGGTGCTGGTGACCCGTCCGGTGCGCCCACCGCTGCTACAGCTCGCCCTGCCCGCGGTGGCGGCTTCCTCCGGCCAGGCCCGGACGGCCGTGCGGTGCGCTCTTCGCGACGCCGGCATCGGCTCGCTGGACGACGCGATCCTGCTGGTCAGCGAGGTGGTCACGAACGCCGTCCTGCACGCCCGCAGTGATCTCGTGCTGCGGGCGACCCTTGAGCCGGGCCGGCTGCGGGTCAGCGTCGAGGACCGCGAGGGCTCGGCGCTGCCCCAGCCCGGCGACGAGTCCACCGATCAGATCGACGCCGAGCACGGCTGGGGCCTGTTGCTGGTGGAGGCGCTCGCGCAGGCCTGGGGCGTCGAGACGACGCCGGACGGCAAGCGCGTGTGGTTCGAGATGGAGATCCCCGGCGACGACCACACCTGAGCGGCCCGGCGGCCGGGCATGGTCGTCTCAGTCAGGCGTGGTCGTCGCGGTCGGGCGTGGTGGTCGCGGTCGGGCGTGGTCGGCGTCAGCGCCGCGCCGCGACCGGGCCGGCACCGGCGGGGCTCCCCTGCCGTGCCGGTGTGGCGCGGTCGGTTTCGGCGCGGCGCACCACCGTCCGCAGCATGGCGCCGAAGACGACGGAGTGGAAGGGGCTGATCACCTTCCAGTAGAGGTGCCCGAGGAGGCCGCGGGGCAGGAAGAGCGCCCGCTGCCGGTAGACGACGCCTCCCGTGCCGGGCTCGACCCGAAGCTCCAGCCAGGCCTGGCCGGGCAGTTTCATCTCGGCGCGCAGGCGCAGCAGCCGGCCGGCCACCAGCTCCTCGACCCGCCACAGGTCGATCGCCTCGCCGGTCCGCAGGTGATGGGGGTCCCGCCGGCCGCGGTGATGCCCGACCCCGCCGAGCAGGAGGTCGAGCCATCCGCGGACGGACCAGGCGAGCGGCCAGCTGTACCAGCCGTTCTCCCCGCCGATGCCCTCGATGACGGCCCACAGGCGGTCGGCGGGTGCCGTGACCGCCTGGGACCGCTCATCGGTGTAGAGCGAGCCGCCGGCCCACGCCGGGTCGGTCACCACCGGCTCGCCGGGCGGTGCCTGCACGAGGGACCGCGAGGTGCTCGTCCGGTGGTCCGCCGGTGACCCGTCCGGGTGCGGCTTCCCGGTGGCACCGCCGAGGTGGGCGATGACCTCCGGGAATGGTGAGTTGATCGCGCTGCCCGGCCAGACCGCGGTCGACCAGCGGGTCTCCACCGCCCGGTCGCGCACCCGAGCCAGCGCGTAGGCCACCGAGGTCTCGAACGGGAGGAGCCCGTCGGGCGGGTCCGCTATCCACTCGGCGATGTCGTGCTCACCGGCGACGACCTCCGTCCGCAGTGACCGGACCAGCGGGCGCGCGATGGCCTGGGGGACCGGCGTCACGAGGCCCACCCAGAGCGACGACAGGTTGGGGGTGAGGACGGGTACCCGGATGAGGATCCGTGGGCGCAGACCCTCGACGGCGGCGAACCGCCGCATCATGTCGGCGTATGTAAGGATCTCCGGCCCGCCGATGTCGAACGACCGGCTGACCTCGGCGGGGACGTCCAGGCTTCCGATCAGGTAGTACAGGACGTCGCGGACGGCGATCGGCTGGATGCGGGTCTCCACCCAGCGCGGGGTGACCATGACGGGCAGCCGCTCGGTGAGGTAGCGCAGCATCTCGAACGACGCGCTGCCGCTGCCGATGATGACCGCGGCGCGCAGCACGACGGTCGGCACGCCGGAGCCGAGCAGGATCCGCGCCACCTCCTGGCGTGACGCCAGGTGCGCGGAGAGCCCGTCGGCCGTCGCCGGGCTCAGACCGCCCAGGTAGACGATCCGGCTGACCCCGGCGGCGCGCGCAGCGTCCGCGAAGGCGCCGGCGGCCGCGCGGTCGGCTGCCGAGAAGTCCCCGCCGCTGTCGATCGAGTGGATCAGATAGTAGGCGGCGTCGACGCCGGCCAGGGCCGGGCCCAGGGACGGGGGATCGAGCGCGTCCGCGCGGACGACCTCGGCCGCGGGGTGGTGCGCCCAGCCGACCTCGGCGAGCCGCGCCGGATTCCTGGTCATGCATCTGATGTGGTGCCCCGCGGCGAGCAGGCGGGGAGCCAGTCGGCCGCCGATGTACCCGGTCGCACCGGTCACGAGTATGCGCACGCGGAGTACCTGCCCGTGCTCCCCAGGTGGCTACCGCCGGGGCCGGCTACCGCCGCGGGCCGGCTACCGCCGCGGGCCGGCCGCCGCCGGCCGCGTGCGCTCAGGCGCTGGCCGCCTCGGAGACGTCTGGCACGGTGCTGAGGTACCGCGACCACCGCGGATCCATCCGACGGGACCCCAGAATGCGCCAGGCGGCTCCGCTCGGCGCTCTGGGCGCCGTGCGAAGCCGCCAACCGAGATCGGCAACCGCCCGGTCGGCTTTGACATGGTTGCAGCGGCCGCAGGCCGCCACGACGTTCTCCCATACGTGCGCCCCGCCGCGGGAGCGGGGGATGACGTGGTCCAGCGACGTCGCGGGGGCGTTGCAGTACACACACCGGTGATGGTCGCGGGCCAGGACACCCTTGCGGGTGAGCGGCACCTGCGAGCGGTACGGCACTCGAACGAACCGCGCTAACCGCACGACGATCGGTACCTCCACCGAGCTCGTCGACGAACGCAGTACCTGACCGGCGGATTCGACCATCACGGCCTTGTCGGTCAGAACCAGCACCAGTGCTCTTCTTTGTGACACCACGCACAGAGGCTCGTACGTGGCATTGAGAACCAGCGCCTCTGCCACGCGCCGACCTCCTGCCCACCCGAGGGTCCTCGCGGACCGTCCTACCCAGCGTCTCCGGTGACAATGGACAGTCAACCTTCTTCTGCGGCCGAACGCGAGCCTGTTTGCATGGTCATCAGCCCGGTCAAAGCGCTGATGTGCATATCCGGCCCGGTTTGTGACCAAGAACAAGCCCATCAGGTCATGTGTCGTGACCGCATAAGTACTCTGCGTGTCGAGGTGGCGGGTTGTGTCCGTGCGTGGTCGAGGTGGGGGTGTCCGGCCGTCGGCGGCGGGCGATGGGCGACACTGTCGGCGGGCCCGGGGGGAGCGGCGGCTGCCGCGGGCGGGTGCCGGGTCCGCCGCCGCGCGGAGGTCGGCGCGGGGGTCGGCGCGGAGGTCGGCATTGAGGGTGCGTGACGGGGCCCGGGTGCTGCCCGGGCCGTCCGCCGCGCCGAGCCGGCACCCTTTGACCGAGATCTTTCATGGAGGATGGCCAACGTTGTGCCCATCTAGCTTTTCCGGTTCCGTGTGCTTCGGGTCGGCCGGCGCCTCGGCCCGCCCGACGCCGGGGCATCGCGTGTTGTCGCGGGAGTGGTGCCGTCCGTGACCGCCCAACCGGTGATCCCGATGCTAGGCGCGCTCCTGTCGCCGACCGCCGCGCCCACCACCACCCCCGCCGCGGCGGTCTCGCAGAGCCCGTTCCCCTCCGTGTCCGTCTCGCCGGAGCCGACGTCGGACCCGATCGTCTCGATCGAGGGCGTCGCCAACGCGCTGCGGGATGCCTGTGGCGTGGACGCGAGCATCACCTGCCGCACCGTGTACAACATCACGCACAGTGACTATCTCGCGTCCGGTGCCGAGGTGTTTCTCGGGACCCCGATCAAGATCGCGCTGATTCTGCTGATCGCCCTCGTGATCCGGGCGCTGCTGCACAGATTCATCCGGCGGGCCACCACCCGCGCGGCCTCGGGGCGCGGAATCGGGCCGTTGCGCGGGCTGCGCAGCAACACCCTGCTGGGTGCGTTCGGTGATCCGACGATTCTGCTTGAACGTAGCCGCCAGCGGGCCGGGACCGTCGGTTCCCTGCTGCGCAGCGTGACCTCAATCATTATCTTCGGGCTGGCATTCCTGACGATCCTCGGTGAGCTGGGGATTAATCTCGCCCCGATCGTCGCCAGCGCCGGCGTCCTCGGCATCGCGGTCGGTTTCGGCGCGCAGAACCTCGTGCGCGACTTCCTGTCCGGCATGTTCATGCTTCTGGAGGACCAGTACGGCGTCGGGGACGTGATCGACGTCGGCCCGGTGTCGGGCACCGTCGAGGCGGTGAGCCTGCGGATGACGCGGCTGCGCGACGTGGAGGGAACGGTCTGGTACGTCCGCAACGGCGAGATAACCCGGGTCGGCAACAAGAGCCAGCAGTGGGCGCGCACGGTTCTCGACGTCCCCCTCGACTACGACACCGAGGTCTCCGCCGCCCGGCGGATCCTCGCCCGCACGGCGGACGAGATGTGGAAGGACGACAAGTGGTCGAGCCTGATCCTGGACGAGCCCGAGGTCTGGGGCATGGAGACNATGACCGCGGACGGCTACACGCTGCGGATGGTCGTCAAGACGCAGCCGCTCAAGCAGTGGGACGTCGCTCGTGAGCTGCGCGAGCGGGTGCGGACCGCGCTGAGCGGCGCGGGAATCGAACTCGGGACGGTGCAGCGCAGCGAGGTCGTCGTCGTAGACGAGGAGGAGGAGACCACAGCGGCGGAGGAGGAGGAGTCGCCGGGTGGCGACCTCGCGGGCCCGGCCGGGCCCCCCGGCCGCGGCGGCGCGGAGGATCTGCCGGCGCCGAGAATCGATCCGCCCGCGCCGGGGTCGTCGTCGACGGCCGGTGGGAGCCAGGTCGGCAGCGGTTCGCGCTGACCCGGCCCCACGGACACCGGTACGCGCGAGCTGTCTGAAGCCGGGCTGAGGATCCCGGAAGGTCTTCCTGAGGTGCGCGTCCAAAGCCCGGAACTGTCACGTGCGGCAGGCAGACTGGAGCCGTGCGGGTACTGGTTGTGGACGACGATGCCGCCGTCCGGGAGTCGTTGGAACGTTCCCTGCGTTTCGAGGGGTATGAGGTGCGCACCGCCGCGGACGGTGTGGACGCCCTCGACCTGGTGACCCGGGACCATCCGGACATCGTCGTGCTCGACGTGATGATGCCGCGCATGGACGGGCTGGAGACCTGCCGGCGCCTGCGGGCCCGCGGCAACGACGTGCCGGTCCTCATGCTGACGGCTCGTGACGGCCTCGCCGACCGGGTGAGCGGGCTGGATGTGGGAGCCGACGACTACCTGGTGAAGCCGTTCGCCCTGGAGGAGCTGTTCGCCCGGTTGCGGGCCCTCATCCGCCGGGCCACCCTGGCCGCCCGCGCCGGGGCGGGCACCGGCCAGCCGCCGGGCCGGGGAACGGATCACGGTGTCGCGCCGGCCCTGGTGTACTCGGACGTCCGGCTGGACCCGGCGAGTCGCCAGGTGCTGCGCGGAACCCGCGAACTCACCCTGACCAAGACCGAGTTCGAGCTGCTGGAGCTGTTCCTGAGCCACCCGCGCCAGGTGCTCTCCCGGTCGGTGATCATGGAGAAGGTCTGGGGTTACGACTTCGGCCCCTCCTCCAACTCGCTGGAGGTGTTCGTGAGCTATCTGCGCCGCAAGCTGGAGGCGGGTGGGGAGCCGAGGCTCCTGCACACGGTGCGCGGCGTCGGGTACGTGCTGCGTGAGCTGCCCGCCGACCGGGCGTGAGCACGGGGACGCCGGTGGGCACCCGATGATCGGCATGGGCGGGCCGGCGCACCCGGCGGCGAAGGGGGCGGGGCTGCGCGCCCGGCTGAGCCTGGGTGCCCGGCTCACGCTGCGGGCACGGATGGCGCTGCTCGCCGGGGCCGCCGTGGCCGCGGCAGTCGCCGTGGTCGTCAGCGTCGCGCTGGGCGTGACGCGGATCGTGCTCAACCAGGCGATCGACGACCAGCTGCTGGAACAGGCCAGGGCCTCGGCCGGGAACCTGCAGGCCAGCGAGATCAGCGTGCGGGCGCTGAACTTCGGGATGGAGGTGCAGTTCCTCGACTCCCGGGGCGTGCCGCTGGAGAGCGCGTTCCCATCGCTGGAGACGTTCGCGATCCCCGTCGACGAGCAGGACGCGCAGGTCGCCGAGGGCCTGCGGACCAAGAACCTGCACACCGTGACGGTCGACGGCACGCGCTACCGGGTGGCGACGGTGCCGCTGCGCTATCCGCCGCCGCTGACCGGAACAGGCGCCCTGCAGTTCGCCCGCCCCACCTCCGATGTGGACCGCACCCTGCGCGACCTCGGCCTCGTGCTGTTCGTCGTCGGCCTCGTCGGGGTCGTCGGCTCGGCGATCGCCGGCCGGCTGGTCGCTCGGGCCGCGCTGAAACCGGTCGATGCCGCCGCGGCCGCCGCGGAGGAGGTGGCCAGGACCCAGGACCTCTCAGCGCTCATCCCGGTGACCGGCTCGGACGAGATCGCCCGGCTCGCGACCAGTCTCAACAGCATGCTGCGGGCCCTGGAGGCATCCCGGCTGCGTCAGCGCCAGCTCGTCGATGACGCCGCCCACGAACTGCGCACGCCGTTGACGAGCCTGCGTACCAACATCGAGCTGCTGCTGCGCGCGGAGTCGACCCCGAACCGGGCGCTGCCCCTGGAGGACCGTGAGGCGCTGCTGCGGGATGTCGACGCCCAGTTGCGGGAACTGACCCACCTGGTCAACGAGGTCATCGAGCTCGCCCGGGACGAGGCGCCGACGGAGGAGGTGGAACGGCTCGACCTCGCCGGTGTCGTCCGGTCGGCCGCCGAGCGGGCGCAGCGGCGCGCGAAGGCCAGGGGCATCCGCATCGAGGTGAGCACCGAACCGTCCTTCGTGGACGGGCGGCCGAACCTGCTGGAACGGGCCGTGACCAATCTGCTGGACAACGCGGTGAAGTTCGGCCCGCTGTCGTCCACGGTGCGGGTGGTCAGCCGCGGGGGCGAGGTCACCGTCGCGGACGAGGGGCCGGGCATCGCACCAGCGGACCGGACGAAGGTCTTCGAGCGCTTCTACCGGGCGACGTCGGCGCGCAGCCGGCCCGGCTCGGGGCTGGGGCTGGCGATCGTGGCGGACGCGGTAGCGATGCACGGGGGAACCGTCCGCGCCGAGACCGCGCCCTCCGGCGGGGCGCTGCTGCGCATGACGCTGCCCCTCGCCGCGCCGAGCTCGACCACCGAGCTGGACGGCGGCGCGTTCCCGCCCGCACCGCCCGCACCGCCCGGCCCGGCCCGGCCCGGTCCGCCCGCGCTGCCCGGTCCGCCCGTCGTGCCTGACTCGCCCTGGCGTCGACCGGCCGATCCGTCTGCCCGCCCGCCGTCGTCCGACATCGCCGCGACGCCTACCACATCGGGTCCGGACGGCGAGCGGTCCGGGGGTGGGTGGGCCGCGCCGGGCCGACGGGCAGTATCGGGATCGTGACGTCCGCCACCGAAGGCCCCCGGCAGCCCGACCCGTCCCTCGATCCGGCCAGCTCCGGCGCAGGCCCCGGCCGACCCGGCCGACCCGGCCGACCCGGCGGCGCCGTCGCGGCGGCCTGGTCCGGGCTCGGTGCCCTCGCGGCGCTCGCCGCCGATTTCGGTGTGGCCACGTCCTACGACGGGCAGGACGGCCGGCCCGTCACCGTGGCGCCCGAGGCTGTCCGCGGGGTGCTGGAACTGCTCGGCGTCGACACGGCCGACCCGGCGGCGGCACTCGCGCGGGAGCGCGCGGCCCGCCGGCGACGGCCGCTGCCACCCTGCGTCGTGATGCGCGCGTCGTCCGCGGCCTCCGTCGAGGTGCACCTTCCGGCAGAGACCGCGGACGAACCCTCCGCGGTGGTCGTCCTCGCGGACGGTGGTCACGTTCCGGTCACCTTCCGGCCGGCCGCCGCCGATGGCGGTGTCGGTGTCGGTGTTGATGGCGATGGCGGTGGCGGTGGCGGTGGCGGAACTGGCGAGGAGGTCGACGGTCGGCTGTGCCGGGGCGCTGCCGTGGACCTTCCCGCGGGCCTGCCGCTCGGCGACCATCTCCTGCGGGTTCGGGCCGGCGCGAGTACGGAGCAGTGCCCGCTGATCGTCGTGCCGGATCGGGTGCCCGACGTCCTGACCGAGGCCGACGGCCTGCCCCCGGCGGAGCCGGAAGGACCAGCCGTGGGAGGACCAGCCGTCCGGGGGGCTGGTGTGCGGCGGGCCGGGGAGGCGAGCGGGCGGGCCTGGGGCTGGATGATCCAGCTCTACGCGCTCGCCTCGGCGGGCTCCTGGGCGATCGGTGACTACGCCGACCTTGCCACCATCGCCGGGTGGTCCGGCCGGGACGGCGCCGACGTCCTGCTGGTGAACCCGCTGCACGCGGCGGCCCCGACGTTTCCGGTCGAGCCGTCGCCCTACTCGCCGGCGAGCCGTCGCTTCGTGTCGCCGTTGTACCTGCGGCCGGAGCTTCTGCCCGAATACCTGCAGGCCACGGACGAGGTACGCGCCGAGGTGGATCGGCTGGCCCGACGGGCGCGCGAGGAGGGGATCGCGGACGGACTCCTCGACCGTGACGCGGTCTGGCGGTCGAAGCTGGCGGCCCTCGAACTGTTGTTCGCGACCGCTTCGGCCGGCGCGGGCCGCCCGTCGGATGGCGCGCTGGGGGACTTCGCGCTCTGGTGCGCGCTGGCGGAGCGGCACGGTCGTGACTGGCGGACCTGGCCGGAGGACCTGCGTGACCCGGCTGGACCGGCCGTCGAGGCGGCCCGCGGCCAGCTCGCGGACCGCGTCGCCTTCCACACCTGGCTCCAGCGGCGCTGCGACGACCAGCTCGCCGCGGCCCAGTCGGCGGCCACCGCGGCGGGTATGCGGGTCGGCATCGTCCATGATCTGGCCGTCGGCGTCGATCCGGGCGGCGCGGACGCGTGGGCCATGCGCGGAGTGCTCGCCGCCGGCGCCTCCGTGGGGGCGCCGCCGGACGGTTTCAACCAGCAGGGCCAGGACTGGGGCCTCCCGCCGTGGCGGCCGGTCGCCCTGGCCGAGAGTGGCTACGCTCCGTTCCGCGAGATGGTCCGCGCGGTCCTCTCCCGGGGCGGTGGACTACGGGTGGATCACATCCTCGGCCTGTTCCGCCTCTGGTGGGTGCCGGCGAGGGCTGGCGCGAGCGGTGGGACGTACGTCCGGTATGACGCGTCGGCGCTGCTGGGGCTCCTTGCGCTGGAGGCGTCGCGGGCCGGTGCGCTGGTTGTCGGGGAGGATCTCGGCACGGTGGAGGCCTCGGTGGCCCAGGTCCTCGACCAGGCCGGGATCTTCGGGTCGTCGGTGCTGTGGTTCGAGCGGCGGGCCGACGGATCCCCGCGCTCGCCGGGGGAGTACCGGGAGCGTTCGATGGCCAGCGTCACCACCCATGATCTGCCGACCGCGGCCGGGTTCCTCGACGGTGAGCACGTGCGGGTGCGCGGCCGGCTCGGGCTGCTCGCGCGCTCGGGCGAGGAGGAGCGCGCCGCCTGGCTCGCCGAGCGGGCCGATCTGTTGCGCCTGCTCGCCGCGGAGGGCCTCGCCGCCGAGGGCCTTGCGGACGAGGGCCTGGCACCGGAGGGGGAGGAGCGTGCCGAGGCGCGGGAGCGGGCGGTTCTCGGGATGCACGCCCTGCTGGGCCGGTCGCGCGCCCGGGTCGTCCTGATCGCTCCGGGCGACGCGTTCGGCGACCCCCGGCAGCCGAACCTGCCCGGCACGGTCGACAGCTATCCGAACTGGCGGCTGCCGGTCGTCGACAGCGCGGGCCGGCGCGTCACCGTCGAGCGGCTGCTCACCGATCCGCGGCCGCGCAACCTCGTCGCCGCCCTCGGTGCCCGCGCCGTCAACCGGCCGGATGCCACCACCGCCCGGCGCCCCTGAACCGCTGTGTCGCGGGTCGCCTCGCCGAGGTCGAGCCGGTCGAGGCGCGCGGCGACCAAGCTCGCACCCCTGAGGACGGACGGTGGCACCGGTTCCCGGTACCCTTCCGGTCGTGATTCCACGTCGTCCGCGCCGTACGTCTCGACGGTCCGTCGCGGCCCGTGACCTGTCCTCGACCTTCCGGTCGGGCCGACGGGTCGCCGCGCGCCGCGTTCTTACCGTTGCCGCGTTGTCCCTGTTCACCGTGCCGTTCCTGGCGGTGTCCGCGTCCGCGCAGGATGTGGGGACTCCCTACGACCCTGACCCACTGTCGGCTGTCCAGGCCTGGGCGATCTACGGCGGCACGGTTGTCGGCGGGTTCCTGCTGGCGGTCGTCCTCACCGCACTGACGAGCCGCATGAGCCGTCCGTCGCGGTACCGTCCGGGCCAGCCGTGGGTGCATGACGAGACCTGGATCGGGGCGAAGCCCGAGGATCTTGATGAGAAGCGCTCGGCGGCCACGCCGGGCGCGGGCGGTGCCAGTGGCACCTGGTGAGGCATTCACCCCCGAGCAGGCCGACCGGCTCGAGCGCGCCCGGCAGGCGGCGCAGAAGCAGACCGGCATCCGCTTCGCCGTCCGCGTAGGCGGGCTGGACGGAGATCCCAGGCTCGCCGCCGAGCGGCTGCTGGGGGGCCTCGCCGATCCGCGGCAGGACGAGGCGGTGCTGATCGCCGTCTCGCCGGGCCAGCGGTTCGTCCGGGTCGTGACCACCCCGGCCGCGAAGAAGCGCGTGAGCGACGCCGCGGCCGGCCTGGCCACGCTCGCGATGACGTCCAGCTTCGCCCACGGCGACCTCGTCGGGGGTGTGATCACCGGGCTGCGGCAGCTCGCGGACGCTGCGGGTGCCCCCGCAGCGACGGCCGGCGCCCGCCGCTGACCCGCCCGCCGCGCACGGCTACCAGGCCCGGCGCGGCGGATGTGCCTCCCCGGCCGGCTGGCCGCGGGTGGTGCCCGGCCGGCTGGGTGGTGCCCGGCCGGACGCGGGCGTGCCGCGAGAGCCGCGGCCCGCTCCGCGCCCGGCCCCGGGGTCAGCCCCGCGCGGTACCGGCGGCGGCGTCCTTCGCCCGGGCGGCGAGCGCCCGCACCAGGCCGTCCCGGCCCTCGACCAGCGCGCGGCGCAGCGCCGCCGGCAGCTCCGTGCGCGTCAGGTAGGCGTCCACCCGCTCCACGGTCGCGGGCTCGATGACGTCGGACGGGAACAGCATCTGGGTGATCGTCTGCGCGGAGTCGAACGTCCGCGTCTCCCAGATGCCGCCGATCTCGGCGAAGAACCGGTCGACGTACGGACGGGTCAGTTCCAGCTGGTCGCTGATCCAGAAGCCGTTCATGGTGGCGACCGCCAGGTGGTTCGACAGCGCGTCCGAGTCCATCACCGCCGACCAGGCCGCGGCCTTCGCCTCGGCGGTCGGCCGCGCGCTGCGGGCGGTCGCGGCGCGCTTCTCCCCGGTGGCCGTGCTGTCCCGGGCGAGCTCCGCGTCGATCTCGGCGTCGCCGTAGACGCCGCGTGCCACCAGCTGGGTGAGCAGCGTCCACCGCAGCTCGGTGTCCAGGACGAGCCCCGCCACCACGTCGGTGCCCTCGAAGATCGCCCTGAGGCGGTTGATCTGCTCGGGATCCTCGGTCTGGGCGAAGGCGGAGGCGAAGACGAGCTGCAGGTCGCTGCCGGGTTCGGCGGAGCGCAGCAGCTGCTCGGCCCGGGTGGTCAGCTCCAGCAGCGCCGCCGGCCGGTTCGCCGGGTCGCCGTAGCTGTCGACGGTCAGCACCGCCTTGGCGACCAGTGACTGCACCACGCCGATGTCGTCCTCGGCGTCGATGCCCGACAGCACCAGCCGCAGGTAGTCGCGCGCGGCGAGCTCGGCGTCGCGGGTCATGTCCCACGCGGCGGCCCAGCACAGGGTGCGCGGCAGCGACTCCGAGACCGCCCCGATCGACTCGACCAGCGTGCGCAGCGACCGCTCGTCCAGCCGCACCTTGGCGTAGGTGAGGTCGTCGTCGTTGAGCAGGACGAGATCCGGCTGGCGGAGCCCGACGAGCTTCGCGACCTCGGTGGTCTCCCCGACGACGTCCAGCTCGACGCGCTCGCGCCGGACCAGGCGGCCGGCGGTGTCCCGGTCGTAGAGGCCGATCGCCACCCGGTGCGGGCGCAGCGTGCGCGAGGCGGTGGCGGGTGCGCTCGCCGGCTCCTGGACGACCTCGAACGAGGTGAACAGCCCGGCGGAGTCCGTCGTGAAGCGGGGGCGCAGTGTGTTCGCTCCCGTGGTCTCCAGCCAGTCCGCCGACCAGGGCGCCAGGTCGCGCCCGCTGGCCTTCTCCAGCTCGACGAGCAGGTCACGCAGCGAGGTGTTGGCGTACTCGTAGCGGCGGAAGTAGCTGCGCAGCCCGGCGAGGAACTCCTCCTGGCCGACCCAGGCGACGAGCTGCTTGAGGACGGAGGCGCCCTTGGCGTAGGTGATGCCGTCGAAGTTGCTGCGCACCGCGTCCATGTCGGGGGCGTCGGCGACGATCGGATGGGTGGAGGAGAGCTGGTCCTGGCGGTACGCCCAGCCCTTCTCCGCGTTCGCGAACGTCGTCCAGCCGTTGGTGAAGCGGGTGGAGGTCACCTGCGCGAGGACGGACATGTAGGTGGCGAACGACTCGTTGAGCCACAGGTCGTCCCACCAGCGCATGGTGACCAGGTCGCCGAACCACATGTGGGCCATCTCGTGCAGGATCGTCTCGGCGCGGCGCTCGCGCCGGGCCTCGGTGACCTTCGCCCGGAAGACGTAGTCCTCCAGGAAGGTCACGCAGCCGGCGTTCTCCATCGCACCGGCGTTGAACTCGGGCACGAAGAGCTGGTCGTACTTGCCGAACGGGTACCGGTAGTCGAAGACCCGGTGGTAGAAGTCGAAGCCCTGCTTCGTGATCTGGAAGATCTCGTCCGGGTCGAGGAACTCGGCCAGTGAACCGCGGCAGTAGATCCCGAGGTCGATGCCGTCGTGGTGGTCACGCACCTCGTGGTACGGCCCGGCGACCAGCGCGGTGATGTAGGTCGACATCACCGGGGTCGGCGCGAACGACGTCCGCGCCGCACCGTCGGCGGCGCCCGCCGAGCCGGTGACGACGCTGTTGGAGATGATCTTCCAGTCGGCCGGCGCGGTGACCGCGAGGGTGAACGTCGCCTTCAGGTCGGGCTGGTCGAAGCAGGCGTACATGCGGTGCGCGTCGTACGTCTCGAACTGGGTGTACAGGTAGACGGCGCCGTCCACCGGGTCGACGAACCGGTGCAGGCCCTCACCGGTGCGCGAGTACGCGCACTCGGCGACGATCCGCAGCTCGTTCGCCGCGGCCAGGCCCGGCAGGGTCACCCGCCAGCCGTCGAAGACCTCGGCCGGGTCGAGGGAACTCCCGTTGAGGACGATCTCGCGCACCGCCGGGGCGGCGAGTTCGACGAAGGTCGTCGCGCCCGGTTCGGAGCAGGTGAACGAGGCGGTGGTGCTGGAGAGGAACGTCTCGGCACCGACCGTGAGATCAAGCTCGACGTCGTAGGAAGAGACGGCCAGCAGGCGGGCGCGTTCGCGCGCCTCGTCGCGGGTGAGGTTGTGAGGCACCCGGATCCTTTCGCAGTAACGTCGCGGAAACCGGCGGGAACGTGTGCGGTGCGCTCGGTGAGCGTGCCCCCGCCGCGCGAGCACGCGGGCATGACGTGACGTCGCGGACCAGTGTCCCACGCGGTGGGGCGGGCCCCGACGACGTCCGGATTACGCCGCACAGCGGGCCGCGGCCTCGGACGGCCCGCCCGGCTGCGCACGGAGAGTGGGTTGTTCTGGGGCTTGGTGGAACTCTGCCCGGCCCGTCGGGTTGGATGTCCGAAAGGACAGCGCCAGCGGGCAGGACCGTCGGCCGCCGGAGCGAGGGGGTGGGCCGTTGCGCCGGGTAGCGGGGCTGGGCCGGGTGCCCCTGCGTGGTCCGCGGCGGGCGTCCGCGAGTGAGCCGGAGCAGCCGCGGCCCGGCGGCGCACCCCGCCGTTCTCCTCGGCCGGCCCGGCCGGGGGATGGCGGCACCGTGAGCCGACGGGTGCGCGGGGCCGCGGAGGCGGGCAGCGCCGCGGGCCCCGGCCGGCGGACGATGGTCAACGGCGCCCGGGCGAGCTCGACCGCGCGCCGGGCGGAGCAGCATGTGCCGGTCTCGCTGCGCGTCGCGGCCGGGTGGTCCTGGCGCGTACTCGTCATCGGTGCCGGCATCTACGTCCTGGTCATGATCGTCGGGCGGGTGCGCTCGGTCGTCATCCCGGTGATCGCGGGGCTCCTCATCGCGGCCCTGATCCATCCGCTGGCCCACCGCTTCCAGCGGATGGGGCTGCCCCGTCTCGGGGCGGCCTTCGCGGCCCTGATCGTGTTCCTCCTGGTCGTCACCGGGGCCGGGGTGGCGGTGGGGTTCAACGCCGCCAACGAGATACCGGCGGTCGCCGACCAGGTCAGCGAAGGTGTCGACCAGGTCCGCGACTACCTCACCGACGGGCCGTTCCACCTCTCCGAGGGCCAGATCGACGACCTGGTCGACGACATCCGCAAGAGCCTCACGAGCAACCGCGGCCGGGTGGTCTCCGGCGTGATCTCGACCGCGTCCGTCGCCGCCGAGGTACTGACCAGCATCCTGGTCGCGTTGTTCGCCACCTTCTTCTTCCTCTACGACGGCGAGCGGATCTGGGACTGGATCGTCACCCGCTTCCNCGCGGGCGCGGAGGAGCGGGTCCGCGGTGCCGGCCGGGAGGCCTGGCTCACGATCACCGGCTACATCCGGGGCACCGTCTTCGTCGCCGCCGTGGACGCGGTCGGCATCACGATCGGGCTGGTCGGGGTCGGCGCGCCGCTCATCGCGCCGCTGGCCCTGCTCACGTTCTTCGGCGGGTTCATCCCGATCGTCGGCGCGACGGTCGCCGGGATCGCGGCCGTCCTGGTGGCCCTGGTGTCGAACGGCGTGGGCGACGCGCTGATCATCCTGGGCGTGGTCCTCGCGGTGCAGCAGCTGGAGGGCCACCTGTTGCAGCCGCTGGTCATGCGCCGGGCTGTCCGGCTGCATCCGCTGGCCATCGTCATCGCGCTGTCCGCCGGCGGCGTGCTGGCCGGCATTCCGGGGGCGATCGCAGCTGTGCCCTTCGTCGCGGTGGTGAACCGGGTCGCGACATATCTTGCCGCCGAGGGGAAGGAACCGACGCCCACGGACGGTTGAGGTGGAACGTAGTTCCGTCCGCCGTCCAGGAGGTCCCATGACAGCCGATACCGCGCTTTCGGCCCAGTCCAGCCCCACCGGTTCCGGCCCCGCCCCCGGCCAGCCGCTGGCCGAGGCCGATTTCTGGTTCGACCCGATGTGTCCGTGGGCCTGGCTGACCTCGCGCTGGATGCTGGAGGTGGAGAAGGTCCGGCCTGTCCGCACGCGCTGGCACGTCATGAGCCTCGCGATCCTCAACGACGGGCAGGACGTGCCCGAGCAGTACCGGGAGGCCATGCGGCAGGCCTGGGGACCGGTCCGGGTCTGCATCGCCGCGGCGGCCACCGCCGGTGAGGAGGTGCTGCTCCCGCTCTACACCGCGATCGGCCGGCGCCGTCACCTGGAGAACGCCGATCTGAACGAGGAGACCCTGGTCGCGGCGCTGACCGAGGTGGGGCTCGATCCCGCGCTCGCGGCGGTGGCCGGCTCGACCGAGTGGGATGAGCGCCTGCGGGCCAGCCACAGTGACGGCATCAACCGGGTCGGCATGGACGTGGGGACACCCGTGATCGCCGTCGCCGGTACCGCGTTCTTCGGCCCGGTGGTCACACCGACGCCCCGCGGGGAGGCCGCGGGCAAGCTGTGGGACGGCGTCCTGCTCGTCGCGCAGACCCCCGGCTTCTACGAGCTCAAGCGCAGCCGCGACCAGGGGCCGATCTTCGACTGAACGGGCCGGGAGGGTACTCCCGGGCCTCCGCGATCTCTCCGCGGCGCCCCCGCGACCACCCCGCCGCCTCGGCGGCCCGTTCCGAGCCGGCTGCGCGGAGCCGGCCGCGGAGGCGGCGGCAGGGGGAGTGGTTCGTCACCGGCGGCGCGGCGACGGCGGTGACCGGGCATGATGGCGCATCATGCGCGTCCATCTCGGTTCTGATCACGCCGGGTTCCACCTGAAGCAGGCACTCGTCACGCGGCTCACGGAGCTCGGCCACGCCCCTGTCGACCACGGGCCGGTCGACTACGACCCCGACGACGACTACCCGCCGTTCGTCATGGCCGCCGCGGCCGCCGCCGCGGCGGAGCCGGGCAGCCTGGGTATCGTGATCGGCGGTTCCGGTAACGGCGAGGTGATCGCCGCCAACAAGGTGGACGGGGTGCGCGCCGCTCTGGTCTGGAGCGAGCAGACCGCGACCCTGGCCCGCCAGCACAACGACGCGAACGTCATCAGCGTCGGTGCCCGCATGCACTCGGTGCCGGAGGCCCTCGGGTTCGTGGAGGTCTTCCTGACGACGCCGTTCAGCGAGGAACAGCGGCACGTGCGCCGCATCCGGATGATCTCCTCCTACGAGCGCTCCGGTGAGCTCCCGGAGGCGTCGCCGTCCGCGCCGGCCACCTGACCCCTCCGTCCGTGGGCTTCACCGTTCTTCGGTCGGGGCGTGGGCCGGGCCTCCCCTCGCCGGGGGCGCCCGGCCCGCTCACGTGTCCGGCTGTCTGCCTCGGGAGCCGGGCGGGTGGGGCTGCCGGGCCCAGGGCTGCCCTGGCGGCGCCTGCCCGGCGCTGACGCCCCGGGTGCGGGTGCCCCTGGGGAACCTGCCGCCGAGGCCTCCGACGTGGCCGCTGGCCCGCCCTGGCGGCCTGCGGCACCCGGCCCGGGCGCGCGCCCGGCCCCGCCGGGTTCGTCCCCCGCCGTCGCCGGCTGCTGCTGGACGGGATGGGCGTGGCGCAGCACCACGGTCTCCTCGGCCCACGCGAGATCGGCCTCGGTGACGCGGGCGACGTCCCGTGCCCGCATCGCGGCACTCAGGCTGAGCCGGGAGCGGCCCGGGCCGACCAGCCCGCGCAGCATCGCGTCCGTGCGATGCTGATCTTCTCGTGGCATGCGGCCTCCTGGCTGCCCGGTGTGCCACCTCCCATCGTGCCGCCTGGGTCTGCCCGGGCGCACCCCCCGCGGCCGCTGGGGCGCGGCGGTCACTCGAGGCCCGCTCGATGGTGCCATTCCGTGGCCGTAGTGACGACCTGCATTTCAGGATCACGGACGCTGGTTCATTCCCTGCATGACCACCCCGGAAATTCCCTGGTGGCGGCGGGTGTTCGGCGTTTTCTGAGCCGCGTGTCGGCGGGTGCCCGGGCCGGGGAGCCGGCCGCTGGGTGACCTCGGGGAGCCCGCCGCGGCCGCTTGCGGGCGGCGCACCGTCTGGCGGGCCGTGCCAGTGTCTACGTCGGCAACGCCGGTGGACCTTCGACGGCTGCCGCTTCGAGGCCTGTTTCCGCAGGTGACAGGCCGGAGGCTCTCGAGAGGTGATTATGGCGATGCGTAGCGGGGTGATTCCGGTCGGTGGGAGAATGTCGACCATTCGCATGCCGCTCAACAACCGCGGCCGCCCGGCGGCATCGCGCATCCAGTCAATCCGTATGCTGACCAACAACCGGCGGTTGATGTTGTGTGTCGACATGGCTGGTGAGCGCGGGGCGGGGTGGCCGCCGGATGCGCAGGCAGTGCCGAGGTGGGATGAAGTTGACAGACAACGCAAGTCGTCCGAAACTCGGCAATTCAGACTGGGCGCCGCGGACATAGTTCATCCGGTGAGGCTCCGGTCATCACACCTGTCGTCACTGCCGAGGGGTGAGTAGTGGACCGAGTGCCCGTGACCGTCGTGATTCCCGCCTACAACGAGGCGCTTCGGCTGCCGAAGTCCCTGCCCGGCCTGCTGACGGCGGTAGCCCGGATCACCAGGTCCGAGGTGATCGTCGTCGACGACGGCAGTACGGACGGCACCGCCCGCGTCGCCGAGGAACTGTTGTGCGGCCATCCGAACCACCGCGTGGTGCGGNTGCCCTGGAACTGCGGCAAGGGAACCGCCGTGCGTGCCGGCGTCGCCGCCGCCCACGGCAAGGCGATCGTCTTCATGGACGCCGACGGTGCCTCCGACGTGGCCGACCTGCCGCTGCTGCTCGCCGCGCTCGAGCACGCGGAGGTCGCGCTCGGCTCGCGCCGCATCGGCGCCGGAGCGACCAGGACCAGCGGCCGCAAGGCCGGCAGCTGGGCGTTCAACCAGCTCACCCGCTCGCTGGTGGCGCTCGACGTCGCCGACACCCAGTGCGGTTTCAAGGCCTTCCGGCACGCCGAGGCCAAGATCCTGTTCAGTCTCACCCGGTCGACGGGCTTCGGCTTCGACGTCGAGGTGCTGTCGATCGCGCGTTCCATCGGCTACCGCATCGCCGAGGTTCCGGTGCGCTGGAACGAGACCCCCGGCGGCACCTTCCGCATGAGCAGGCACACCCCCGCCATGATCGTCGACGTCGTGCGCGCCCGCCGGTACCTCAACCGGGGCGGCCTCACCTCGGTCGCCCGCCGGGAGCGGCTCGACGAGCTGGCGGTCGTGGAGACTTCCGAGCTGGTGGGTGGCCCCGTGCCCCCGCGGCCGCTGGCGCCGTCGCGTCCCGCGCTCGCGGGGTCGGGCGCCCAGCCGCCGAACCGCGAGACGGCGGGGCCCGCCGGCCAGGAGCCGTTCGCCCCCGCGCTCGTCCTGCCGCCGGCGCATCCCGCCCGGGTCCGCCCGCCCGCACCCGTTCGCCCGCCCGCGCCGGTTCGCCCGCCCGCGCCGGTTCGCCCCGCCGGCCCGGCTCCGGCCGCGGCCGAGGCGGCCGTGCCGCCCGGCACCAGCGGGGGAGCCCCGGCTCCGAGGTCGGCGTCCAACCCGGCCGCCGATGCCGCCTCCCGGGAGCAGGCCCTGCTCTGCGCGTCCGGATGGTTAATTCCCCCGGGCGCCCTCCGTGACGTCCCGGGATACCCAGCGCCGTGAGTGCCGCCAGGCCACGCACCCGGCGGACAACCCTCGCCATGGCACCGAATACTGTGGGGCGGTGTGGTCTGAATGATCGCACTGGCCCGCACCGCTGGCTCGAACGTCCCTCGACATCACGGACAGGACCGGTACCGGACCGTTCCGCGTGACGATCGAAAGTCGGGCCAGTCCCGACCAGCGCCTGGAGCCTCACATCTCTGCCATCCCGGCCGAAAGCGCCGTTCGGCCGGGTCTGACCGACCCGGCCGGTGAACCCGAGCCCGTGCGGCCCCCTGCTGGACGCCTCCACCTTCCCGGGGTCGCCCGCCTGCGTGCCGGCCAGTCGCGCCGAGGACCCGACCGGGCCTCCCGCTGGTCGCTGGTGGCGATGTTCGTCGGGTTCGTCACCCTGTTCATGCTGCAGGCTCCCGGCAAGCTGACGGCCGACACCAAGCTGGACGTCCCGCTCGAGCCATGGCGCTTCATGGCGGCCGCCACCCACCTGTGGAACTCGACGTCCGACTTCGGCTACCTGCCCAACCAGTACGCCGGCTACCTGTTCCCGATGGGCCCGTTCTTCGGGATCGGCGACGTCCTCGGCGTCCCGCCGTGGATCACCCAGCGGCTGTGGATGGCCGTCCTGCTCACCCTGGCGGCGTGGGGCACGGTCCGGCTCGCCGAGGTGCTCGGGGTCGGCAACCACCTCTCCCGCTTCCTGGCGGGGCTGAGCTTCGCGCTGTCGCCGATGTTCCTCGGCAAGATCGGCGCGACGTCGGTGGCGCTGGCCGGCGCGGCCATGCTGCCCTGGATGGTCATCCCGCTGCTGCTGGCGCTGCGCCCGGACGGCGCGGGCGGGGCCGACACCGGGTATCGCGACGACGGCGGTGAGCGCGCCCGGGAGCTGACGGCGGGCCGGCTCTCCCCGCGGCGTGCCGCGGCACTGTCCGGGCTGGCCGTGCTGGGTACCGGTGGCATCAACGCGACCGTCACCCTCTGTGTCCTGCTTTGCCCGGCTGTGGTGCTGGTGTTCGCGGGTGGCGGGCGGCGCGCGTGGGCACTGCGGGCCTGGTGGTTTCTGTGCGTGGTGCTGGCGACCGCGTGGTGGGTCATGTCGCTGCTCGTCCAGGGCCGCTACGGGATCAACTTCCTGCCCTTCACCGAAACCGTCGAGACCACCACCGCCACGACCTCGGTCGGGGAGACGCTGCGCGGCGCCGCGGACTGGATGGCCTACCTGGCGCTGCCGATGGCCTGGCTGCCCGCGGCCCGGGAGTACGTCTCCAGCGTCGCGCCGATCGTCGCCTCCGCGCTGGTGGCCGGGCTCGGCCTGGTCGGCCTCGCTCGCCGAGACCTGCCGGCGCGACGATTCATGCTGGTCACCCTGCTCGTCGGCGTCGTCGCGGTCTCCTCGTCGTACTCGGGGGAACCCGTCAGCCCGCTGGCCAGCGGGCTGCGCTCGCTGCTGTCCGAGCCTTTCGGCTTCCTCCGCAACGTCTACAAGTTCCAGCCCGTGGTGCGCCTGCCACTGGCGCTGGGCCTGGCGCACATCCTCGCGGTGACCCTGGCCTGGCGCCCCGGCCAGGCGCCCGCGCGGCAGCCCGGTCGCGGCCCGCTGCGCGGCCGTGGTCTGCCGCGGCTCGGCTCCGGCCGGCGGGGCGGTCCGTCCGACCAGCCCGCGCGGGACGAGGACACCGTCGCGCGGGACGAGGACACCGTGGCGTTGTCCATCTCGCGGGCGGCCAGGCCCGACGGCGAGCCGGTGGCGTCCCGGCGCCGCGTCCTGCCCGCCGTGGTGTCGCTGGCCACGGTCGCCGCCCTGGTCGTCGCGATGCTTCCGCTGCTGCAGGGCAAGGGCCTGCAGCCCCGACCGTTCGACAAGGTGCCGTCCTACTGGACCGAGGCCGCGGAATGGCTCGCCGATCATCCCGAAGGCGGCCGCACCCTCGTGCTGCCCGGCGCCCCGTTCGGCGAGTACTCGTGGGGCCGGCCGCTCGACGAGCCGCTGCAGTGGCTCGCCAGGTCGCCCTGGGGCGTGCGCAGCCTGATTCCGCTGGGCGGTGTCGGCGCGACCCGGCTGATGGACGGCATTGAGGAGATGATGGCGACCGGCGACTCGCCGGGGCTGTCGACGACGCTGGCCAGGGCTGGTGTGGGCATGGTGCTCCTCCGCAACGACATCGAGATCAAGGACTGGGACATCCCCCCGTCCACCGACCAGCTGCACCGCGCTCTGGCGAGCTCGGGCCTGCAGCTGGCGGCTTCCTTCGGGCCGACCACGGAGGCCCGCACCAGCTCCAAGGCCCGCCTGATCCAGTCGTTGCGCCGGTCGGAGGAGCGGGTGCCGTCCCTGGAGGTCTGGATGGTGCCCGGGGGCGCCCGCATGGTCCAGGCATACCCGCTCAGCACCGGCGTCGTCGTGTCCGGCGGGCCGGAGGCGACCGTGCAGCTCGCCGACCAGGGTCTGCTCGGGCAGGACCGCGCGACCGTCCTGGCGAGTGACCTCGCCGAAGCCGACGAGTACTCGGCGGCGGCGGGCGGATACGACGCCGACCCCACGACCACCCTCGCCCCGATCGCCGAACCACCCCCCGCCTCTGCGGTCATCACCCCGACCACCGCCCTCGCGGTGACCGACACCAACACGCGCCGTGACTTCACCTTCGGCATCGTGCACGACGGGACGTCCTACCTGCTGGGCGCGGACGAGAACGTCGCCGGCGAGAACGAGCCGCCCACCCAGTGGACCGACCGGCCGACGGCCGGGCACCAGACGGTCGCCGGTTACGCCGACGGCATGTCGGTCACCGCGTCGTCCTACGGCTACGAGCTGACGACCGCCCCCGACTTCGCGCCGCAGTCCGCCGTCGACGGCCAGACGT
Organism: Frankia sp. EI5c; assembly: GCF_001636565.1. Taxonomy (GTDB): domain Bacteria; phylum Actinomycetota; class Actinomycetes; order Frankiales; family Frankiaceae; genus Parafrankia. Next base: position 15,118 of record NZ_LRTK01000057.1, on the reverse strand, counting down.
CGACGGCCTGGACGGCGCTGCGCCGGCATGGTGGCACCTCACAGGGTGAGTCGATCACGCTCGACGTCGGCCGGGAGCTCGAGGCGCCCTACATCGAGGTCCGGCTGCTGGCGGAGGGGGAATGGCGGCCGGAGGTGCACGCGCTGCGGGTCACCACCGAGCGCGGCTCCGTCGTCACCCAGGTCAAGCCGATCGAGGACATCCAGCGTCTCGACGTGCCGGCGGGGGAGAGCCGCTGGTTCCGGATCACACTGGAGAAGGTCACCAACGAGGCCGACCCGTCGCTCGGGGCCGGGATTCGCGAGATCGATATCCCCGGCGCGAGCTTCCACCGGTACGCGCAGACGCCGTCCGACCTGACGGGCGCGTTCGAGTCCCTGAGCGAGGGGCTCGTCGCCTACTCGTTCGAGCGCTACCGGGTCGACCCGCTGCAGCCCTTCGGCGGCTCGGAGGAGCTCACCTTCGGCCGCAGGTTCGACTCGCCGCGCCAGATGACCTTCACCCTCAAGGGCACCGTCACCGCCCTGCCACCACCGGCAGGCTCCGCGGTCAACAACTCCAACGCGCCGCTGGTCATCCCCTGCGGGGAGGGGCCGTCGCTGATCATCGACGGTGTCCGCTACGAACTGGAGATCTCCGGCGTCTACAGCAACATCGCCACGGCCCGGCCGTTCCAGCTGAAGCTGTGCACGGAGAACAGCCAGCTCAGCCTCGGCGCGGGCACGCACCTGCTGTCGGTCGACCTCGGCGGTTCGACCATGGTCGTCGACTCGATCAGCATGGTCGGCGACGGCGCCGCCGTGAGTGCGGACAAGCCCAGGACGACAGCGATCGGGCACTGGGACTCCGAGCTGCGCACCGTCGAGATCGGCGCCGGCGCCGCGTCGTTCGTCTCGGTGCGGGAGAACGCGAACGCCTCCTGGACGGCGACGCTGAACGGCACGGAGCTCACCGCGGTGCGCATCGACGGCTGGGCCCAGGGCTGGATCGTCCCCGCGGGGGAGGGCGGGACGATCGTCATCGAGAACCACCCCGGTCAGGCATTCCGCCGCAACCTGCTCATCGGGCTCGGCCTGGTGCTCATCCTCCTCGCCATCGCCGTCGTCCCCGACTCCGTGGGCGCCGAGCGCCGGCGCGGGCGCCAGGAGCGCGGGGGCGGTACCGGCCTCGCTGACCGCCTGACCCGTCTCAGTCCCGCCCGGTTGCCCGGGATGCGGTCGCTGGGGCGCCTGCGGGTGCCGCCCCTGTGGGGGGGCCTGGCGTTGGCGACCCTGGCGGTCTTCCTGGTCGCGGGCCCGGTCGCGCTGGTCGTCCCGCTGATCGTGCTGCTCGGCCGGCGGCTGCGTTGGTTGCCGGGTCTGCTGGCGCTGGCCGGCATGGTCGGTTCCGGGATCGTGGTGGCGACCGTTCCGAGCGCCATCCCGTTCTCGGGTGAGGGCGCGTTCAGCTGGCCCGCCCAGGCCCTCGGCGCCCTCGCCTTCGCCGCGACGGCCTCCGCGCTCGCTCTTCGCCCGGCGGATCCGGACCGGAAGTGGCCCGAAAGTGGTACCGAATTTGTGCATGTGCCCAACTTGTTGGAGGACAATGCCGTGCGGCGCCAGCCGGCGGGCACGGGCGGTTCCGTCCCGTCCGGCGGGCGACTGCCGGGTGGCTCGATAGGCGAGGTCCCGCCGCCGAGAGGCGGTCGGCCGTGCCCTCCCGAAGGCACGATCAGCGACTGAACGGAAGGGGCGGATGGATGTCCTTGCTGAGCAGGGGTGCACCGGGGCCATCCGCCCGTCCGGCCACCATGGCGATGGGTGGCGGGAACTTTCGCGGCCCGCAACCGCAGCGTGGCGAGACCGGGACGGCGGCCCGGCCCGATGGCGGGGACGCCCCGGCGGCCTGGCGGCCGGAGGTTGGACGACGGCGGGCCCTTACCCTCGACGAGGAAATGATCGTCGCGTCGGACCGGAAACGATCGCCGCTCACCGTCGGCCTGATCGTGGAGACGGACGCCGCGATCCAGCCGGCGGGCCTGCGCCACTCGCTGGAACGGGCCCTGCGCGACTATCCGATCGCCAGAGCACGGCTGGCCGGTGGGGTCGGCGCACCGTCAGCCTGGGACTTCTCGGCGGACCCGGACCAGGCTTCGGATCTAATCTATGAAATCCACACTGCGTCCCTGGGCGAGGCGGAAGCCGAGCGGGCGATCTGGCGTGCGGTGGAGTCCCTGTGCTCCCGCCCCTTCGACCTGCGGGCACAGCCGCCCATTCGCCTGCTGCTCGCGCACCGGCCGACGGGCGACGTCGTCGGCCTCGTCGCGCACCACGTGGCGCTGGACGGGATGAGCGTCCTCACCCTCCTCCAGGAGATCATCGCTGGCTACGCTGCCGCTCACCCCGTCTGTGAGGTGGTCGGTGGACGAGCACCGCAGCGACCGGCGGCCGGGCCTCAGCGGCCGGCGGCCCCGCGCCAGGGGCCCGCGAACCCGCTCCAGCGGCACTGTCAACACGGGCTCTCCCGCCGTCCCTCGGCACGGACCAGGGGCGCCGGCGCGCCACTCGGGGCCGGGGCGGCGACCATCGGCGCACCGATCGGCCGCCGGGTCGTGCCGCACCTCGTGCCGTGCGGTCCGAGCCATGCTCAGGGGTATGGCGTGCACCCCGTCGACCTGCCCGTGCCGCCTCCCATGCCGCTGGCGGACGGCCGGCGGATGACGGTGAACGACCTGCTGATCGCGGCCGCGCACCTGGCGGTGGGGCGCTGGAACGCCGAGCACGGCCGCCCGGGCGGCAGGGTGCTCGTCCGCATGCCGATCGCGGCGAGGTCACCGGATCCCGGGGAGGCGCGGGATCTGGGCAACCGGTCGGGCCAGGTGATGATCAGTTCCTCCGCCGCTCAGCGTGCGGTGCCGGGCCTTCTCGCTGCGGCCGTGGTGGAGCAGACCCTCGCCGCCAAACGGAATCCGACCGGCTGGGCGGGCAACGGTCTCACCGCCGCGGTGCGGACCATGATGGCGGCCGTGCCGCGATCGCTGCGGACCACCGTCCTGCGCTGCATCGCGTCCATGACCCGCCCGTTCCTCGCGCCGAGCGTGGCGGTCAGCAACATCAGCCGCGTCGACCGCCGCCGGTTCGCGCCGGGTGGCACCGTGCGTATCACCGGCCTGTCCTTCATCGGCACCACCGGAATGCCGCAGGGTCTCCTCATCTGCGCCGCCGGCAACGGCGACCACCTCCGCCTGACCTTCTGCCACCACCGGCGCCTGTTCGACGCCGCCGGGATTGCCCGGTTCGTGGAGATCTACGAGGAGAGCATGGACAGCCTGATCACCGCGCTGCTTCCCGAGTCCTCCTGAGCCGCCCCAGCCGACCTCCGTGCGGGTCGCGGCGGCTCGTCGTGGACCGCGTACTCGCTTCGACGCGGTGGCAGCCGTGTAGGCGGTGTGGTGAGCCGGCTGCGCTGGTCGGTGCGACGATCGCCGGGCTGGTCGGCATCCTGGTGGATGCCGACCAGCCGGTTACCTAGCGGGTCATGCCCACCACGCGACGAAGCGCAAATACCTCATCGTGGTGTTTTTGTCCACCTTGTCCGGGGCCCAGGCCCAACGCTTTCTCTCCTGTTTTTCTTCGTAGTAGTAGTAGATCTTCTGGAGCTTGCGGAGCTGGGGGAAGTATCGGTGTACGTAGAATCGGACGATCCTGACTCTGCTGTCGTAGTAGGTGCTGAGGATGCGGCGGTAGTTATGCCATCTACTCCAATCTTCAGGGTAGGTGCCTCTAAGGGAGGTCGTGCACGTCAGTGCTAGTCCCGTCGCGCAGCTGTAGATCTGCGCAGGAGTGGTGAAGAGTCCGTCCAGGTCGACTGTGTTCAACGGGTCCTGGAGTGCGTAGTCGTACGGATTCGCTGAGCCGCCGAAAACAGGGTCGGTCGAGAGGAAGCGGCCGGAATAGGGACTGTAGAGGCGGACGCCNATAAGGGTTAGGCCGCCGAGGCTGTCGCGGGAGCGCAGTTCTCCGCCAAGCCATCCGTAGCGGGCGTAGGCAGTGCTCGTGAAGTAGGGGATCCCGTACTCGTTGGATCCGGCGTAGTTGGCGATGGAAGTTACGCTGACGTCGTCGGCCACGGTCGCGACGATGTCGCCGTGAAGATTGGCCAACTGCAGGACGACCGCCCCGGAGCTGTCCTGTACCGCGGCGAGGCCGCCCTGAATACCAGGGATGTTCCTGGTCCAGGCTCCGCCGGTGACGCCGATCCAGCTCGGGCTGTCGGTGCTGGCGGTGGCGTAATGGTTTGTCGAGGTGACGGAGCCGTCTGTCCACGAGCGGAAGCGGCGTGCCGGGTCGAGAGCGTACGAGCGGGTTGTGGAACCCGAAGTCTGGGATGCGACCAGGTCATTTGCATAGTAGCCGAGGGTGAGTGCGGTTCCGCCTGCGTCGGCGGCGGGTACGGCCGTGGTGCGGCCGAAGAGGTCGTAGGTGTAGCCGGTATCGGTGATCCGGTCGGCCTGGTCATAGGTGTGCGACAGGACCTGCGGGGTGGTTGCGGTGGAGCAGTTGCCGGTGTTGGGCTGGCCGCCGGCATCGGGATAGCTGTTCAACGCGGTGCGGTTGTAGTCCGCGTCGTAGGTGTAGGTGCGGGTGGTGCAGATTCTGGGTCCGCCGTAGCTGACCGAGTCGATGACGCTGCTGAGGCGGCCGGCGGGATCATAGCTGACGAATTTCCCGGCCGGTGGGGTGGAGTCCTCGCGGACCTGTCCGTGAATGGATCTGGCCTGGGAGAAGGTCAGCCAGGTGGTCCCGGATTTGGCGTAGACCAGACTCGTGGCTTCGGCTGCGCTGTTGTAACGGGTGGTGGCGACGAGGCCGTTCGGATAGGTCTGGGAGGTCAGCTTCCCGTCGCCGTCGTAGGAGGCGGTGAAGGTTGACGGTGCGGCACCGGCACCGACGCCCAGGCTGGTTATGAGGTCACGGTGCTCGGTGGCAGTGTCGTAGGTGAAGGAATAGGTGCCTTTGCCGTCGTCGAGGGTGGCGACCTGGCCGTCGATGTCGTAGGTGGTGGTTGTGGTGTTGCTGTCGGCGTCGGTCTGGGAGGTGATCTGGCCCAGGTGTCGTAGCCGGTGGTCAGGGTGATCGACGACGCGGTTGTGGTGGTGGGCCGGCCGGTGGTGGTGCTGTAGCCGTAGGTGGCGGTCGGTACGGCGGTACCGCCGTTCGCGGCTGGGCTGGCGGCGAGGGCTTCGGAGGTTCTCCGGCCGGCGGTGTCGTAGGTGTAGGTGGTGGTACGGGTGGTCGTGGACCCGGAGACCACGGTGTCGACCCTGGTCAGGGGCTGGTTGAGGTCGTTGTAGGTGTAGCTGGTGACCGGCAGCGGGTTGCCTGAGGAGGGCTGGGCGGCGGGGCCGGTGGTGCAGACGAGGCCGGTCCAGGAGGCATTCACGCAGCCGCCGGATCCGGTAGCTGCGAAGTAGGAGATGACGGTGGTGTAGGCGTCGGTCCCGGTGGCGTTTGCCTTCGGCTGGCGGACCTCTACGGGGTTTCCGGCGGAGTTGTAGTAGGTGGTGCGGATGATGTCCGGGTTTGCTCCGCCGCCCATCCAGGTCGCGACGGTCGTCGGCGTGCGCAGAGTCCAACCGGACGTGTCGGCGGATGCGCCGCTCTTGGCCTCATACCCGTTGATCGTCTTGCGTGGCTGGATGTCCGATCCGTTGGCGAGGCGGATGGTGGTGGTGACGGTGGTCGGGAGCCGGTAGGGGTCGGTGGAGGACGGTGCGCCTTCGTCGTAGTCGGTGTGGATGTGGGCACGGGCTGAGTACTGGGCGCCGGTGTCGTCGACGATGCGATGGGTCGGGCCGAAGGTGTCGGTGACCACGACGCCGTCGGCGCTGTAGCCGGTGTCAGTGTCGAGGAGCTGGGCGCGGGCGGCGGAGTCGGTGACGGCGGTGACGGTGGGGTCGGTGTCGGCGGTGGGGGTGAGGGCCTGGTTGCGGTTCTCCGCGGTGAGCTCACGGACCACGTTGCCGTTGGGGTCGTGTTCGGTGGTGGTGATCTGCCAGGCGCCGTTGCCGTAGGAGGCGGAGTTCACCTGCCGGCCGTCGGCGTTGAGGTAGGTGATGTCGGCGTAGGGCCAGTCGGCGGCGATGGGCGGGTTGGAGGGGACGCGGCTGGCGGGGAACACGGCGGCGCCCCAGGCGGGCAGGTCGCGCTGTCCCCAGTCGTCGACGACGCCCGCGGCCATGTCGATCGGTGCGCTGCCGCCGGTGAGAGCTACGCCGTAGACGACGGTCTGGGTGGCGGTGCCGCTGGTGGGCCGGGGCCGGGAGACGGTGGTGATCCGGTTGTAGATGTCGTAGCCGAAGGACCAGGTCGCCTGCCCGGGCNGGGTGTAGGAGCTGACCTGGCCGGCGGCGTTGTAGGCGTAGGTGGTGGCGAGGTGCGCGCCGCCGCTGTCAAGCCGCGGGTCGTAGTACTCGCGCAGATGCCCGGTGTTGTCGTACCGGTACTGCGCGACGGTCACGGCGGAGGCGCCGTTGAGCGCCATGGAGATGCTGGCGAGCCGGCCGTTGTAGTTGCCCCAGGTGACGGGGGTGGTGCCGGTCGCGGTGGTGGAGGTGGCGTAGGTGAACGTGAGGGCCCGGCAGCCGGCGACGAGGGTGGTGCAGGTGACCCCGGCCGGCACGGGGCCGAGGATGCGGGTGACGCGGCCGTTGCCGTCGGTGGTGTAGGTGGATGTGGTGGCGGAGCCGGGCTGCTCGACCCGGTCGACGACCCAGATGGTGGCCGAGCCGACGGTCTTGGAAACGAACACGGTCTTCGTGCCGTCAGCGCCGGTGTGGGTGAACTGGGTGGCGGAGTCCTTGACCAGCTTCGATCCGTCGACGGCGGCGTCCGCGACACCGACGTAGCTGTACGGGTAGGAGCCTGATCCGGTCCGGGTGTAGGCCGACGCCGCGCCTTCGCTGGAGGTCAGTGTCACCGTGTTCGTGGTCGAGGTCTTGTCCGTCAGGGTGACGGCCCCGACCCCGGTCTCCGGGCCCTGTAGGTCCGAGGTCCAACCCGGGCCGAAGACGCCGGCCGGGTCGCTGGTCGCGGCGGGCGGGGTCAGGCTCGTGGCTGTGCGGCCGACGGTGAGGGAGCCGGTGTAGGTGGGCATCGACACGTCGGTGGCGGACAGGGAGTAGTCGCCGGTCAGCAGCGCCAGCGAACCCGGTCCGACCGCAGTGGTCGCGTTCGAGTCCCCGAAGGCGTTGCGGGCGTACTGCACGGTGCGGGCGGCGGTGCAGGAGACGGTCCCGCCGGAGGTCCGGAAGCAGGCCCGCAGCTGGATCGGCCCGTCGTCGCCGCCCTGGAGGGTGAAGCCGACGTTCCAGTTCAGCCGGTCGAACACCCCGGAGCCGTTACGCGGCGCCGGCCAGGTGGGATTCGTGGCGGTGCCCTCGATCACCGTGTCGGCGACGGGGACGTCATGCCAGGTTGCGCTCCCGCTGGTGCCCAGGTGGTACTGGTAGGTCACCGACACCTGGGTGCTCGGCGCCTGCCCTTCCAGCACGACGAAGCGCTGCACCCGGGCGTTCTCCGCCGGGCTGGCGAGCGCCCCGGTACCGACGCCGAAGGGGAAGGAGGCGACCGGGGAGAGGTTGCCGGCCTTGTCCTTGGCTCGGACGTAGAACGTGTGTAGCCNGGCGGTCGGGTTCAGCGTCGGGGTGGTCGTGCCGGTGGTCTCGGTGCTGGGGGAAGGTTCGTCCAGGCCGTAGAGGAAGCCCGCGGTGTCACCACCGGGAGACGTCCACGAGACGGTGCCCGACGTGGCGGTGGCCCACCCGCCCGATGTCCACGCCGCCGATGTCAGCGATGTCGGTGCGGAGGGAGCGGTGGTGTCGACGGTGAACGGGATCCAGTCCGACCACGCCTGGGAGTAGTCGGCGCCGTCGTAGGCCCGGGCCCGCCACTGGTAGCTGGTGCCGTTCGTCAGCACGCTGGCGGGCACTGTCCAGGAGCCGGTGGCGTTCGGGGAGATGTTGGAGACCGACCCATCGGTGATCTTGGTGGTGCCGGCGGAGTTCCACACCTCGAAGTCCAGCCGCAGCGGCGCGCCGTCCGCGTCGGTCGCCGCGCCCGACAGGACCGGCCGGAGGCTGTTCGTCAGCACGGTGGCCGGGCTGCCGCCGCACTGCGCCGAGCACGGCGAGGTCGAGCGGTTCGCGACCGTGCCCGGGTAGGAGTTGTAGGTGGTGGCGATCTGCGGCTTGAGGACCGTGTCAGCGGAGTAGAAGGATTTGAACTGGGCGTCCAGGCTCTCGTTGCCGGCGCGCAGCGTCAGCGTCTCGGGTGAGGGCTGACCGTTCGACGACCACGCCTGCACCAGGCTCGTGACGTCGATGCTGACCGGGCCGGCGCCGCAGCTGTTGTCGGCACCCTCGTTGAAGCTGGCGGACGCCCAGGTCACGCCGTCGGAGGCGGGCTGGGTGTTCCAGGTCGCGCCGGACGGCAGGCTCGCGGAGCCCTGCACGATCGTCGGCTGGTCGTCACAGGTCGTCGACCCGGCCTGCCACAGGTCCAGGGTGGCGGCGGTGACGTGCCGGCCCTCGATGGCGGTGGTGTCGAACTTCAGGAAAGCCCGCTGCACCGACCCCAGGTAGGCACCCACCCGCAGGTACTGGTAGGTGTCGAAGTTGGTGGTCGGGTAGGCGCTGGCCACGTCGGTGTCGAGGTTGTCCGGCAGGACCGCGGCCGGATCGATCGTCACCGGGTACTGCCGGTCCGCGGCGGTCAGCCACTCCTTGTCAGGCCGCAGCGCCAGGGTCGGGGTGGCAGTGCCCGCGCCGTCCAGCGCCGCGTCGACGGTGCGGGTGCGGTCCGGCAGGCCCGTCTTCTCGTCGACGTGCGCGTCCCACATCAGCGGGGTCGGGGAGCGCGCGGCCAGCTTCCCGCCGGCGGACAACCGCAGCTCGCCGCCGGACGTCCGTTCCGCCGTCACGCCTTTCAGACGCATCGGCAGGCTCAGCGCCGCCTGCGCCGCGGCCGGGGTGTGCGCGACGATCCGCACGTCGAACCCGGTCGGGGTGACCTCCACCTGCAGGTCGGTGTCCTTGGCCACCGCCTTGTAGGTGGCGATGTTCCCGTCCAGCTCGGGCGCGGGCAGCGCGGTCGGCCAGGCGAACGCGACCTCCTTGCCCGTGTCGGCCAGCCGGGCGATGTCGCCACCGGCCTTGCCGCCCGCGGACAGCACGATGTCCGCCTTCGCCGCCTTCGGCGTCACCTTGCCGTCGACCAGGACCAACGTCGGGTCGACCGGCACCCAGCCGTCACCCCGACGGATCCGGTGCACACCCGCGAACGACTCCACGGTGACGGTGCCGTCCGGGTTCACGAACGTCGACGTCGTCTCCGTCCGCTCGTCCGTCACCTCGATCCGCCGCTTCTCCGCATGCGCGGCGAGCTGCGCCGAGATGAAGTCCGGCCGCTCGGCCGGGCCGGTGGGCCTGGCTTCCGCAGGCTCCGCGGGCGCGGCCGACGCGGTCGAGCGCAACGCTGGCAGAAACTCGGTGACCGTGGTCGCCAGAACGGCGGCCAGCAATAAACAGAGGACAGGGACGAGAGGTTTGCGGCGGCGTGATGGAGAGGCCCTTAGCACGTGGACTCCGATCCGGATGCGTTTTGGGGCGCGACGTCGTTGTGGCCCCCGGAGGGGAACGGGGGCCACAACGACGGCCAAAAATGACAGCCCTGAAACATCCGGCGCAACTCGCTCAAGAAATCCCGCTTCACGGTCCGTGACGGAATTCCGGAGGAGTGACGGCCTACTGCTGAACGCCATCACCCAAGGTGACGGCGAGCGGTGCTCAAACCGGGCATAAATCCGCGCTGCCGAGGTTCCTCGTGGCGTCGCTTCCCGACCCGACCGGCCCTCGCGTCACTCTCGGGAACAAATGTGATGTCGGACACACAGAAAGGCGTTACCCGCTGGAAACACTGGTGTCTTGGTAGGGAAGCAGACCGCGAACCCCAGTGTAGGCAGGGGTTGTCGCCGCACCGCACCGCTCCGGTTCCGAGACCGGATGCCCGGGCTATCGGGTCGGGTGGGGGTTGACCTGGATGCCGCCAGCTGACCTGCGGGTTTCCATCGCGAGGGGTCCGGGCGCCGCGGGTGGCGACAACCGGGTCGTACCGACCTGCTGACAGCGTGCAAGCTTTCTGTCATAGTCCTACCCCGGAGCTTTTGGTTGGCAAGTGCACCCGAGTGGGTTGACTTGCATTGTGGGTACTTCCACGGTTCGCCCGCCGGCGCGCGAGCGGTGGTCGACGGCGGGGTGCAGACGCAGTACTCGTGCCGCCGGCGTCGAAAGAGTGCTCGGTGGTTCTCTGGTTGATTCAGAGGTCACGGCCAGCCATTCACAAGGTGTTCCACCGTGTTGAGGAATTCCTTTTCTGTCGCAGGAGACACCTGGCCATGGGGCGCCCGACCAGATATCCACCGCAAATACGCGCTCTGGCCGTGGCCAGAGTCGCCCGTATCCGGTCGAACCAGCGATCCGACTGGCAGGCCATCAAGATCGTTGCCGCGGAGGTGGGGGTCAGCGCGGAGACGTTGCGTAGCTGGGTGCGCCAGTCCGAGGCGGCGAGGAGCCAGGACCACCGCCGAGACCTCGCGGACCTGGCGGAGCTACGCCGGCTGCGGGAGGAGAACGCCAGGCTGCGGCAGGCGCTGGATCTCATGCTCCGGGAGGCGGGCGCCGTCGCCCTGGCCCACGGGGCCGTCCACCAGGTCGGCTCGGGGGCTGATGGGATCGGCGTCAGCACGCTCGCCGGGGCCGTGCCGGAGCGGACGGAGCCGACGCTCGGCGACGCCGACCGACAGCCGCTGACCCCGGGCGATAGTGATCGTGCCGGATTCGACGCCGGCGGCGAAGGCCACCAGACACCCGGACTCGATCCAGCCCGTGATCCCGGCAGCCCGGCCCGTGATCCCGGCGGCGCCGTGCCGGTCCAGCACCGCCCGGTGCCGCCGGGGCCGTAACCCTGCTCGGGACCCGGCCTGGAACCGGCGGTGCGCCGTGGCCGCCGACACCCCGGTGCCGGCCTTCGGGCAGGCCGATCGTGCACACCTCGGATCAAGTAGCCGCCCGCAAACTCTGTTACCACATACCGGATCGTCGTGCCCGCGGGGCCCGGTGATTACCCTGGACCCCGCCCACGGGGATGCGGCCGCGAGGGCGCGACCGAGGGGATGGCCGGGTGTATTATCCCACAAAGCTATCGCAGTGGCCGATAGTCGCTTGACGCTCGGCCGTTGGACGGGTATTTGGCCGGACTTCCCTGGGCGACACAACAGAGAGGTACGTCAGATGAAAGTCTCGAGCGTCGTCGCCGGGTTGATTCCCGATCGCGCCTTCGGAGACGCCATCGCATTGGCGCACCGCAGGTTCGAGCCGGTACTCGGTCAGATTCGATCTCTGGTGGCGCCGGGCCAGACGGTGCTGGACGTGGGCGGATGGTATGGCCCCTGGACCTTCTGGCTGTCGCGTATCGCGCATCGCGTGGTGACCGTCGAAGCCAACCCGGAACTCGCGGCCTTCATCGCCCGCGTGGCGTCCCCCAACGTCACAGTGATCGCCAAGGCCGCCTCCGACCAGGCCGGGACGGCCACGCTGTCCCTGCCGCCGGGAGGGCGCGGTACCGAGGGCCGGGCGTCCCTCGGTGAGCTCCCGGGCGGGCGGTCCGTCACCGTCGAGACCTTCCGCCTCGACAGTCTCGAGCTCGACGACGTCGGCCTCATCAAGATCGATGTCGAGGGTCATGAGCTGTCCGCGCTGCGTGGCGCCGAGGGCATCATCCAGAAATGGCGCCCGAACCTGCTGGTCGAGATCGAAGAAGCCCGATCTCCCGCTGCTCCCACCATCGAGTACCTCTACGATTTCGGGTACAAGGGCCTGGTGCTGGTAGGCGGCCGTTGGATTCCGCTCGACGAGTTCGATCTGATCGGGCATCAGAAGGCGATGAGCGGGCAGCCGGAACATGGCTATCTGCGAGCTGTGATCGATGGCTCGGGAGCCAAGTTTGTCAACAACGTCCTCTTCCGATACCCGCGGGGGCAGTTCGCCGATTGAAGCCGGCACCGGCCGGTTCCTGTCTCAACGGTTCCGGTGGCCAGGCTGGGCGCGTGGTGATCCGTGTGGAGAGGAAGGTTTCCGACCGGCCGCCAGCCAATACGGAACCGAGGTCGCGAGCCCGCTTGTCGGCCTGCCGCCGAACTGGAAATGACCGTCGAACTTGATGATGGTCTCGCCGGGGAGCCGACGCGGATCAAGAACTGGTTCCGCCGGCGCCCGGTGTGGGCCGAGGTCGGTGCGGCTGTCGGCACCGGGTGCGGGTTGCCGTCCTGGCGACCGCGGCCTCGCTCCGGCCGCCCGGTCCGCACCTCGACCGTTTGTGCCAATAAGAGGCGCTACATATGCCTCTGGCCATGCCATCCCCGCACGATTGCGGCAAATCATGCCATCATGAGTCGTGACCTGTTTCACGTCCGGTGGAGGGGAGCCGGGTAGCCACTGCCGATCGGAACCAGGGAGTGACGCATAGTGACGCGCGCTCGGGCAACCCTAGCTGGAATGGTTGCCGGCCCCGCGGTCCTCGCGGTCGTGGGTGCGTTTTCCAACGGCCTCAACCTGCTGATGAACCTGGTGCTCGCGCGGGTTCTCGACCCGGCCGCCTACGGGGCGGTGATCGTCCAGGTCAGTATCTTCATGGTCCTTTCGGTCGTCGGCAACGCCTTGCTCATCGCGGTCGTCCAGAAGGAGACGGCCGCCGACGGTGACAGCCGGCGCGACCAGTGGGCCTGGATTCGTCATCTGCGCCGCCGCTGCCTGTTCGGTGTCTTCGCAGCCACCGTCCTGGCGCTGCTGATCTGTCGGCCGCTGGCCGCGCTGCTGGCCTACGCGCACCCGCTCGCCGTCGCCGAGGCCGTCATCGGGGCGGCGGTGTGGACGCTGCTGTGCATCGAGCGCGGAGTGCTGCAGGCGAGGGGCGCCTACCGCCGCCTGGCGGGCAACTTCGTGATCGAGGCGGCCGCCCGGGTCGGCCTCATCATCGTGTTCGTCGTCGCCGGGCTCAAGGTGAACGGCGCCGGGCTCGGGCTCGTGCTGGGTGTCGCGCTGGGCACCGACCACGCCCGCAAGAGCCTGGCGAAGGTGCCACGGGCACTGGCCGCCGTCCCGCGGCGTGCCGTCCGGTCGGCGTCGCTGGCCGCCACCGGCCCGCTCGCGATCCCGCAGGCACAGATCATGCGGCGGGTGGGGCTGCTCTCCAGCACCTGGGTCGCGCTCGGCGCGCTGGTCCCGCTGGCTTTGTTGCAGAACATGGACGTCGTGATCGTCGGCTGGCTCGATCACGACGGCGCCGGCGACTACGCGGCGATCGCGACCGCCTGCAAGGTGCCGGTCTTCATCGGCCTGGCCGTGGCGAACTTCCTGCTGCCCGAGGCGGCCCGGCGCCGCGCGGAGGGCCGGGGCGCCGGTGCCGCGCTCGCCGTGGCACTCGCGCTCGTCGTCGCCCCGGGCCTCGCGCTCGCAGCCGTCGGCGCGGTCGCGGCGAAGCCCCTGCTGTCGCTCGCGTTCGGCCCGGAACTCACCGGCGCCGCCTCGTCGTTGTCGATCCTCGCCCTCGGCATGACCTTCCTCGCCGCGACCCTGATGTTCGCCACCTACCTGTTGGGATCGGCCCAGCGGCGGGTTGTCGTGGTCCTCGCGGTCTGCGCCGGGGGCTCCGCGGCGGCGATCGGGCTGGCCGGCGGTGACGCGATGAGCACCGCTGTCGCGGTGCTCATCAGCCAGGCCGTCACCGCCCTCGCGGCGGGCGCGCTGGTGCATTCCATGCACCGCGCCGACGCCCGCGCCGCGGCCGCCGGGCCCGCACCGGCGTCCGGGTCCGCGTCCGCTCCGGCGCCTTCGCCGTCGGAAACACCGTCGGCGGAAACACCGTCGGCGGGAGCACGGCCGGCTGGAACGCCGAGGCCCTCGCTGCCCTCGCTGCCCACGAGGCCGTCGCGGGCGTCGGGCGCGGCAGCGGAGGGTGTCAGCCGGGGCCCAGGCCCGATCCCGCCCGTCTCAGGGCCGGGGGAGGTGCGGCCCGCCAGTGTCTGGTGACAACAGTGTGGGGAACAGCCGCCGCTGTTCTTCAATAACCGCGGCATAACCGGGCATCGCGGTACGCGGTGCCAGAGCCAGGATCTGATCACCCCGCCCCGATCCTCCATGCCGCCGAGGCCGGATCCGTGCATGCCCGGCGCTGCCGTGGAGGGCCGCCCGAACGGAGTACACGTGCCGTTGACCAGCCCCAGGGCCGACCACCGGTCTGCCCGAAACCTGCCCGTTCGGCGCCAGCCCGCCCGGTTGGCCCTGCCGCGTTCCGTTGCTGTTCCGGTTGCCGTCGCCCTGCCGGCGGGGTGCTCCGCTTCCGCCCTCCTGCCAGCGGTCGACCAGATCTGATGCCCGACTCCGCGGACATTGACCCGGACGCGACAAGGGTGCAGTGGGGCGGTTCGCCCGCCGATCAGACCGGCCGTCCCGCGGGCTCCGGTGGCCCGCCGGAGGATCAGCGTCGCCGTCCCGCGGGTTCTGGCGGCCCGCCGGTCACCCGGCGCCGTCTGATCACCGCGGTGGCCGGGCTCGGTGCGCTCGCCGCTGGCGGCACGGCGGCGTGGCGGCTCGCCGGCGATGACCCGGCCAACCAGCCCTGGTGGTCGCCGGATTCGGCTGTGCCNGGCCCGGCGGACGGATCGATGTCGGCGCCGTCCGGGTCGTCCAGGAAGATCCCGCGGGGCCTGCTGTCGATCTTCGGTGCGCCGGGCACCTTTGGTGATCTCGATGGGTCGTCCCCCATCGGCACGGTTGAGGTTCCGGGCTGGGGTTTCGGGCCGGGTCAGGCGGCCTACATGTCGGCGGTTGCGGCTGACGGAACAGTGTTCATCGCGACTACTCCGTTCACTGATGACCAGTCGAAGCTCACTGGTACGGGTATGGAGTTGGGTCTGTTTGAACCGGCCCAGCCGCGCTTCTCTCGGCTGGTCATCCCGTCCAGTACCGGGCGGCAGACCCAGCCGCGCGCGGAGCTGCTGTTCTCCGGTATCGGCGGCGGTGACG
>NZ_LRTK01000056.1 GCF_001636565.1 Frankia sp. EI5c | reverse complement strand
GCGTGGTTTCGCCGTCGGCCAGGGCGATGAGCGCGAGCGTGAGCATGACGGCGACGGCGCCGAACGCGAGCGGGCTGGTGCCGGCCCACCGGCGGGCGGCGGCGANGGCGCCGGTGCCGAGTCCGGCGAGGATGACGCCGGCGGCGAGGGTCGGCCNGTGGGCCGCGAGGGTGACGGTGAGNGCGAGGGCCAGGGCGCGGCCGGGGCCGGTGCGGAGCAGGATGGCGCTCATCGCCGCGGCCCCTTGCCGTCCTGGCCGCTGCTGCCGCTGCCGGTGGTGGGCTGGGTGCCGTCGAGGATGACGGTCCACTCCCGCTCGTCGNGGACGCGGTCGCCGCGGATGCTGCCGGGCCAGGGTCGGCCGGTCATCGCCCGCCGCCGACNGGGTGGTTGGGGTCGTCGGGGTGTGGCCAGGGCTTGGGTCGGGGCGGCATGATACGCATGTCTGTCTCCCGAGTGGTAGTCGGGTGGATGGGCTGCACGGCCACGGCCGCCCTTGCCG
>NZ_LRTK01000055.1 GCF_001636565.1 Frankia sp. EI5c | reverse complement strand
CGGCGTACACGTCGAGCGCGGCGTCGACGGCCGGGACGAGCGTCCCGACAAGCCCGCCGCCGGCGATGACCCGGTAGGCGGCCTCCTGCGCGGCGNGACGCTCCTGCCCGGTCGGCGCCAGGACACCGGCGCCGGGGCGCAGGTCGCCCGGCGCGGCGGGCTGGTTGAGGATCTCCCGCTCGGCGCGGCCGAGGATCTGCC
>NZ_LRTK01000054.1 GCF_001636565.1 Frankia sp. EI5c | reverse complement strand
ACTTTCTGTACTTCGGCGAGTACCAGGAGTGGACGGCGGAGGCCGCCCGCCGGATGCCGGCGCGGCGCGACGGGGTGGCGCCGGTCGAGCCGGAGCTGATTCGGGTCGAGGACGCCACCTACACCTACCCGCGCACCGGAACCCCGGCGCTGCGCGGGGTCACCGTCGAGCTGCGCCGGGGGCAGGTCGTGGCGTTCGTGGGCGCCAACGGCAGCGGCAAGTCCACCCTCGCCAAGATCCTCGCCGGCCTGTACGAGCCGGACGGCGGCACGGTGAGCTGGGACGGGGTGGACCTCGCCGGCGTCGACCCGGAGAGCGTGCGGGCGCGCATCGGGCTGATCCCGCAGGACTACACCCAGTGGCCGATGTCGGCGCGGCTCAACATCGCCGTCGGCGCGATCGGCCGGCTGATGACCGAGGGGCCGGACAGCGTCATCCCGGCCGCGCGGGCGACCGGCGCCGAGGAGGTGATCGAGAAGCTGCCTCACAAATACGACACGTCGCTTGCCCGCCAGTACAACGCCGGGCACGACCTGTCCGGTGGCCAGTGGCAGCGCATCGCCTGCGCCCGGGCCGTCTACCGGGACGCCCCGGTGCTCATCGCGGACGAGCCGTCCGCGGCGCTCGACGCCCGCGCGGAGCAGGCCCTGTTCGACCTGATCCGCGACCTGGGGCGGGACCGGGTGGTTCTCCTGATCACCCACCGCCTGGCCAGTGTCCGGACGGCCGACCGGATCTACGTCCTGGACGAGGGCAGGGTGGTCGACCAGGGCAACCACGCCGAGCTGATGGATCGCCCGGGTATCTACCGGGATCTGTTCACGTTGCAGGCCCGGCACTTCGTCGACCTGCCCGATGAGGCGCCGGTGGACATCCGCGGCACCGATCAGATCCGCTCGCATCCGGCCGCCTCGGGCATAGTCGGACCGGTGCGTTTCCGGTGACGCCGGGCGGTGCCCAGGGCGTGGTCCTGTTCGTCGGCCGCGTTCGGCGTCTTCGGGCGCGAGGTCGGCGCGGAGGAGGGAGTGCTGGATGACCGCGGGTGCGTCAGACCCAGGGGGATCGCCGTCCCCGGCACGGGAGGCGAAGGCCCCCGGGAGCCGTCGGGCGTACGAGAGCCCGCTGCGGCGCAAACAGGCGGCGGTGACGCGCGACCGGATCCTGGCCGCCGCCGCCGAGATGGTGCACAGCTTCCCCACCTGGGACTGGGGGGCGCTGACGATCCGGGCGGTGGCCCGCCGGGCCCAGGTCAACGAGAGCACCGTCTACCGCTACTTCTCCAACGAACGGCGACTGCGCGACGCGGTGATGCAGCGGCTCGTGCAGGAAGCGGGCGTCGATCTCGAAGGGCTCCGGCTGGAGAACTTCGGAGACGTGATCGGCCGCATGTTCGACTATCTGTCGTCCTTCCCGATAGCCAGCACGCCGGTTGACGATCCGACCTTCACCGGCCTGGACGAGCGGCGGCGGGCCGCCCTTGTCGCGGCCGTGGCCGCGGCGGCTCCGGACTGGTCCGACCAGGAGTCCGAACTCGCGGCGGCCATGTTGGACGTTTTCTGGAACGTCTCCTCCTACGAGCGGATGACGGTGACCTGGAAGATCGACCCGGCCCGCGCGGCCAGTGCGGTGGCCTGGGTGATCAGGGCGTTGCATACGTCGATCCGGGCCGGCGACCGACCCGGTGCCCCGGGTGGCCCGGTGGATCAGGGGTAGGCCGCGGCGGCCTCTCCTGTGAGAATTGGGGCATGAGATGCTGCGCGAACCGTGTCGTCCTTCGGCCTGGCAGGGGTGGCCGTTCCTGCGGCGGCCCGTCGGCGGAGGGTTTCGCCCTTGCGCAGCGGACACCACGCTCGCGCACGCAGCCGACAGGAAGGGGCTCGGCGATGTCCACACGCCGCAACGTTCCCGCAGACTGGGCCGAGATCACGCCGGAGTGGATGACCGCCGCGCTCGCCGGCCATCACCCCGGCGCGCGGGTCAGCGACGTCAACCTCGTCCTGCGTGATGACGGCACCAACCGGCGCGCGCGTTTCGAGCTGCGCTTCGCCGCCGGCTCGGGGCCCGGCCGGGTCTTCCTGAAGGCCGAGGGCGAACACCGCCTGGTGCACAACCGCAACGGGAACCTGTTCAACGAGGCGGACCTGTACGCCTCCCAGGTGTTGTTACCCCTCGATCATCCGCTCGTCTACCGGGTGCTCGTGGACCGTCCGAGCCTGGACTGGATGCTCGTGATGGAGGACGTGACACTGCGGGATGGCGACCCCCGGGACGCGACCCGTCCGATGACGGTCGACCAGGTTGCCGCCGGGCTGCGGGGGCTCGCCCGGCTGCACGGCCGGTACTGGGGTTTCGACGCCACCACCGAGCCCGCCCTCGCCTGGGTGCGGACCTGGGCCTCGACCGAGGGTTTCGCCGGCGGTCTGCGGTCCCGGATCCCGACCGGCCTCGACCGGGCGGACGGCCAGCTGCCCGCGGACGTGGCCGGTCGCGGCACCGACGGTGTCGTCGAGCTGTGGTCGCGCTATGTGGACACCCTCGGCCGGGAGACGCCGACGCTCCTGCACGCCGACGCGCACATCGGCAACACCTACGTCCTGCCCGGTGACGAGGTGGGCTTCCTCGACTGGCAGGTCGTCCGCCGCGGCGGCTGGTCTCAGGACGTCGGCTACTTCCTGGTGGGCGCACTCACCACCGCCGACCGGCAGGCCCACGAGACCGATCTGCTCAGGCACTACCTCGACGCCCTCGACCTGCCGGCGGGCGCCCGGCCGACCTGGGACGTCGCCTGGCGTCGCTACCGCGCCTGCGCGGCCTACGGGCTGGCGATCTGGCTGTCGACCCTCGGGACGGACGGCTGGCAGCGTCCCGAGGTGTCGCTCACCCTGGCGCGGCGGTACGCGACCGCGTTCTCCGATCTGGAGGCGGCGACGGCCGTCGAGCCGTGAGCCCGGGCCGTCACCGTGGGGTAGGGGCCGGCTTCACCGGGTAGGACGGAGCGGGCGGACGGGGGCGGTGAGGGTGGGATGAAGGCGGCCGAGGGCAGCCGGACGGCGGTGCTGGTCTGCCAGGGCAGGGCGGCCGCCGACGGACTCGCCGAATCCGGCCGCTTCACCGATCCGGTCGCCATCCGCCTGCTGCGGGACGACGAGCGGCGCGCGGTCGAGCGGGTCCGCGGCGGCGAACCGCCCACCCGGTGGGTGGAACGTGTCGACCACGAGTCGGTGCGGGCCTGCGCCGCGGTCATGGTGCTCCGCACCGTCGCGATCGACGACGCGCTACGCGAGCGGCTCACCCCGCAGGTCGTGCTCCTCGGCGCCGGCCTGGACGCCCGGGCGTGGCGGCTGCCGGAACTCGCGGACCGGGCCGTCTTCGAGGTCGACCACCCCGACTCCCAGCGGGACAAGCGCGCGCGGCTCGCCGGACTGCCCGAGGGCGTCCAGGCGGTGCGGGCGGCGGAGCCCGTCCGGTTCGTCCCCGTCGACCTCACGCATGAACGGCTCGACACCGCCCTCGCCGCCGCCGGCCACCGCGCCGACCTGCCGACGACCTGGGTCTGGGAAGGGGTCGTCCCCTACCTCACCCGGCACGAGGTCGCCCGGACGGTGGCGGCCATCGCCGCGCTGTCATCCCCCGGCACCCGGCTGATCGTCAACTATCAGGCGCTGCGCCCGTCGATCGTGGCCGGGCAGCTCCTCGCCAAACTGCTGCAGACCCTGGCGCGGCGCCGCAGCCTGTGGGCGAACGAACCCTGGCGCTCCTACTGGACGGCCCGCCGACTGGGCGCGCTGCTCGGCCGGCACGGGTTCACGGTCGTCGCCGACGAGGACCTGCTCGCCGTCGCCACCCGGCTGGCCCTCGCCACCGCCCGCCGCGCCTCGCTGCGCAGCGGCCGGATCGCCGTCGCCGACCGACCGGGGCGAACAGGTAGCACCCAGGTGTGACCGGGGAGTGGCCTCACCTCCCCGTAGGCGGGGCGAGCCGCTGTCCGGCGCTATCGTCTGCCCGGTGGTCAGCCAAGGTCTGTTCGAGCTTGACGCCGACTTGATGTCCCTGACAGGTGCACTGCGCTCGGCGATCGAACACGGTGAGGTGTTCACTCGCCGCTGGGTGGTCGAGCTGATCCTGGACCTGGTCGGCTACACATCGGACAAGGACCTCGCCAAGGCGATGATCATGGAGCCGGCCTGTGGTGCCGGGGCTTTCGTGGAACCGATCGTCGAGCGTCTTGTCGCCTCCTGCCAGACCCACGGCCGCCCGCCGTCCGACGCAGCCGGTGCGCTGTGCTGCCTCGACCTTCTCGACCGCAACGTGCGATCGAGCCGGAGCGTGGCCGTCCGCGTCATGGTCGACCATGGCNGGGACGAGATGAGCGCCGAGAAGCTGGCCGGGCAGTGGATCAGGCAGGGCGACTTCCTGCTCCGGAACGAGTTCCGCGACGCGGACTTCGTGGTGGGGAACCCGCCGTACATCCGGCTTGAGGACGTCCCCGAGGCGCGCATGAACGCCTATCGGGCGGCCTGCGCCACCATGGGTGGCCGGGCGGACGTCTACGTCGGCTTCTACGAGGCCGGTCTGACCATCCTGAAGGCCGGTGGAAGGCTCGGCTTCATCTGTGCGGACCGGTGGATGCGCAACCAGTACGGCGCCCGGCTGCGTCAGCTGGTGGCCCGCTCCTTCAACGTCGAGCTGGTTCTGACGATGCACGACGTGGACGCGTTCCTCGAACCCGTCTCGGCCTACCCGGCCATCACCGTCATCCAGCGCGCGCCGCAGGGGAGAGCCATCGCCGCAGACACCACGGAAGCGTTCGGCGCGAGCAGCGCAGAGATACTGCGGACCTGGATGGAAGATGAGAGAGAACCATCCATCCGTGTACCGAGTTTCCATGCGGCACGGCTTC
This sequence comes from Frankia sp. EI5c, assembly GCF_001636565.1. Classification (GTDB taxonomy): domain Bacteria; phylum Actinomycetota; class Actinomycetes; order Frankiales; family Frankiaceae; genus Parafrankia. The sequence goes on along the minus strand of NZ_LRTK01000054.1, from coordinate 57,754 downwards.
CGCACTGGTTCTCCGGGGCGGAGTCGTGGCCGGCGGCATCGCCAGCGCGCCTCGCGATGTTGGAGGACCTGAGCGATCGGTTCCCGTTCCTTGAGGACGAGTCGACCGGCACCCGGGTCGGGATCGGGGTGGCCACCGGCGCGGACAGCGTCTTCATCACGGATACTCCGGAACAGGTCGACGTGGAGGAAGACCGACTTCTGCCACTCGCCATGGTCCGTGACACCACTGGTGGCACGTTCAGGTGGACGGGAACCCATCTCATCAACCCCTGGGACGCGAACGGAAAGCTGGTCGATCTGGACCGCTACCCACGCCTCGCCCGGTACCTCCGCCGGCACAGCGCCCAGCTGCGCGCCCGTCATGTGGCCCAGAAGCAGCCAGCCNGCTGGTACAAGACGATCGACAAAGTCGATCAACGGCTGGTCGCGAAGCCGAAACTTCTCCTCCCGGACATGAAGGCCAACATTCACCCCGTCCTCGAGCGGGGCGGCTTCTACCCGCATCACAATCTTTACTACATAGTCTCCGACGAATGGGATCCCGAGGTTCTCGGAGGGCTCCTGCTCTCGCGGGTCGCGGAGGCGTTCGTCTCCGCCTACGCGGTCAGGATGCGCGGCGGAACCCNGCGGTTCCAGGCCCAGTACCTCCGCCGCATCCGGGTTCCCCGCCCCGATATGATCGGCGAGGCCGATCGCGCCGCGCTACGAAGCGCGTTCGTCCATCGCGACGTCGATGCGGCAACGAGCACCGCACTCCGCGTGTACGGCCTGCCTGAACTGCCGTCCTGAGGGGGAGCCTTGACCGTCACCCGCGAGGACTTCGAGGCGGCCGTTGCCGCCTACTGGGGGGTCAGGGAGTCGCAGAACCGCTTGTCCGCCGTGCGGGAGAAAGTCGGTGCGGGGACGGCCGGCTCCGTGCGTGGGGGTAAACACTTCGATGCTGTGGCGGCGCTGCTGGCCAAGTTCTTCGTCGATGCCGGCTATCCGCCCGCCTCGATACGGGTTGCCGTCGGGCAGGGTCTGGAACTTCCCGGGTACTACCGCCCGCAGAAGCGGTGGGACGTGGTGGTCGCATATGACAACGTGCTGGTGGCCGCGTTCGAACTGAAAGCTCTCGGCGGGCCGTCCTTCGGAAACAACTACAACAACAGGGTCGAAGAGGCGCTCGGCAGCGCCGTCGACCTGCGGCGGGCGGCTCTTGCCGAGGTCTACTCCGGTGAGCGGCCATGGCTCGGCTACTTCTTCATCATGCATGACGAGGCGGGATCGCGGTCCGGGGTGCGGCTGAACAAGGGGCCGTTCCCGGTCGAGGGNGTCTGGCAGGGATCCTCCTACCAGGAGCGTTTCGCGATCTTCTGTCAGCGGCTGATGGCTGAGAACCTGTACGACGCGGTCTGCTACGTGGTGTCCTCCGAGCAGGACCCACGGCCGGTCGAGCCGGTGGAGAGCCTTGACTGGCGCCACTTCTCCGCCGCCGTCAACGCGCGCCTCGGGTATCTACGCGAGCTCGGGATCCCCGGTGACAGCCAGCCGCCGCGGAGGTCGCAGCCGCGATGACAGGTCGGACGTGATCCTGCCTGGTTCGGTAGGAAGTCAGGTATGGAACTTGCGGGCAAGGTAGCGCTGATCACCGGCTCCACCGGGGGTATCGGTCGGGAGACCGCCAGGGTGCTGGCGGCCGCCGGCGCCGACGTCGTGATCACCGGTCGCGACGCCGCCCGCGGCGCGGTGCTCGTCGAGGAGATCAGCGCCGCCGGCGGATCGGCGAGGTTCGTCGCCGCGGACCTGGCCGACCCGGCCGCGCCGCGTCGTCTCGCGGTCGCGGCGGCCGCGGCGGGCGTGGTGGACGTCCTGGTCAACAACGCGGCCGCGTTCCCCGCCGCGCCGACCCTGTCGCAGGACGTCGAGTCGCTGGACACCGCGCTCGCGCTCAACATCCGCGCGCCCTACCTGCTCACGGCCGCCCTGGTGCCGGCGATGATCGAGAAAGGCGCGGGCAGCATCATCAACATCAGCACGCTGGCCGCCCGGGTCGGGATGCCCGGCTACTCCGCCTACGGCGCGACCAAGGCCGCACTGGAGTCGCTGAGCCGCGCCTGGGCGGCCGAGTTCGGCCCGGCGGGAGTGCGTGTGAACACCGTCGTGCCCGGGCCGACCAGCACGGACGGGGTCGTCGCGGCGATGGGGGAGGAGGGCCTCGGCCGAGCCGCGCGCAACACGCTGCTCGGCCGGCTCGTCACCCCCCGTGAGATCGCCGAGACGATCCTCTTCCTCGCCTCCGATCGCACCCGGTTCATCACCGGCGCCACCATCGCGGCCGGGGCCGGCCGGCCGGCGGTCTGAAGCCGGCCGCCTGATCAGGAACGCTGGAGCGCGAGCACCGGGATCGTCCGGATCCCGGCAGCCTTCTCCTCGTATTCGGCGAAACCCGGGTAACGGCGGGCCTGCTCGGCGTAGATCCGGTCGCGCTCGGCGCCGGCCAGCTCGCGGACGCCGACCCGGTAGGTCTCGGCGCCGCGCTCGATCGTCGTCTCACCGGCGGCGGTGAGGTTGTAGTACCAGTCCGGATTCGTCGGAGCGCCGGCCTTCGACGCGAACACGTAGATCGTGTCGGCGTCACCGTCAGCCGGCAGATACATCATGGGGCTGACGTACTCACGCCCGCTCCGGCGGCCCCGGTGGTGCACCAGCACCATCGGGGCGCCCGCGAAGTTGCCCCCGACGCGCCCCTCGTTCGCGCGGAACTCCGCGATGACCTGCTCGTTCCAGTCGTTCCCCGCAGCCACAATGTTCCCCTTCCGGTCTTCCGACATCGTCTCGGGCGGGCGGACATCGTCGCTCTCCGAGCCACGGGTCGCACGCCTGCGACCACCTTCCCCGGGAACGCGGGCGCTGATGTCACCCGGGCGTGCCTATGTGACGCCGGCCTACTCCGGCCTACTCCGGCCTACTGCGCGCCGTGCGGCCTACGCCGCGCGGCGCCAGGCGTCCGCCAGTGCGGTGAAACTGGCCTGGCGGCGGGCCCGGTCAAGGCTCGGGGTGACCACGACGATCTCGTCAGCCTGCGCTTCCTGCCGCATCTCCAGCAGCCGGGTGGCGACCGCCTTCGGTTCGCCGGTCACCATCCGGCCGTCGTCGCGGCGGGCGGCGCGGAACCGGTCGGAGCGGGCGAGTCCGCGGATGTCCTCCGGCCGCAGCGGTTCCCGGATGCCGCGGCTGATGTTCTGGATGGTCAGCGTCCACGCCGCCTCGAAGTCGAGGACGGCCTCCTCGTCCTCGCTGGCGAAGGCGAGTACGGACAGCGCCGAGTACGGCTCCGCGCCCTCGGCACGGGGGGCGAACTCACGCCGGTAGGCGCGCAGTGCGTCGAATGCCAGCTCCGGGCTCATGTGATGGGCGAACACCGCGCTCATCCCGTTGACGGCGGCGAACCGCGGGCCGTACGGGCTCGACCCGAGCACGAACAGTTCGGGACGCTCGTCGATGACCGGTGCGGCCACCAGGTTCGCGTAGGGATGATCGGCCGGGAAGCCGTCGCCGAGGAACGCCAGCAGCTCGCCGACCTGCCCGGGGAACTCCGCGCCCGCGTCGGCGGACGCCCCGCGGCGCAGCACGTGCGCGGTCAGCGGGTCGGTGCCCGGCGCCCGGCCCAGGGCCAGGTCGATCCGCCCCGGGTACATCGCCACCAGCGTGCGGAACATCTCGGCGACCTTGAAGGGCGCGTGGTTGGGCAGCATGATCCCGGCGGCGCCGACCCTGATCCGGGACGTGTGCGCACCGACGTGCGCGGTCAGCAGCTCGGGCGCGGAGCACGCCAGGCTCGTCATGTTGTGGTGCTCGGACACCCAGTAACGCCGGTACCCGGCCGCCTCGACCGTGCGGGCGATGGCCACGGCTCCGGCGATCGCCGCGCTCGGGCTCTCGCCGTGCTCGATGCCGACGAAGTCGAGCACCGCTAGTGGCAGCGGACCCGCGTTCGATGGTGAACCGTCAATGACACTCACGTTGAGCTCAATCCCGGGCCTGCCGGCGGCATTCCCGCCGGCGGGCCCGGCCTGTCAGGAACGCAGGACGTCCGCCAGCTCGGGCCGGACCAGATCGGCCAACTGGTCCCACGGAGCGAGCACGCTCTGTGGCCCGAGCACGTACGGCAGGTCGGCCACGATCACCACCAGGCCCCGCGGGTTCACGACGAACTGCTGGTAGTTGGCCGGCTCGGGATCGGTGACCCCACCGGTAGGGCCGCCCGGGAACCGCCGGTCGAGCTCCGGGCGGACGATCGACTCCAGGCGGCGCAGCCCGTCGCCGGTGGAGGTGAACACGTCCTCGATGGTGACGCGGTCTCCGGTACGCAGGTCGAAGACCAGACCGCTGGCGAGCTCGGCGGGGTGCGCCGCGCCGGGCGGGTAGCGGTCACCACCGAAGGACAACGCCAGGACCTGCCTGCCCACATGGGGGTCGCCGGCCTTCAGGGTGAGGTTCGCGTAGGACGTGCCGGCCTTCTCCTGGCGCACGTACTCGGCGATGGCCGTGTTGACCCGGTCCACCACCGCCGCGTCGGGACCCTCCAGCACCGGCACCGTCGCGCTGTAGGTGGTATCCGGCCCGAGCGAGCCCTCCTCGTTTCTCGTCGTGATCCGATAGGCCGGCGAGCCGCTCGGCGCGCTGGTGGACGGCGAGGTCGGAGCCCCCTGCGGCGCGATCGTGCCGGTCGGCTCGCAGCCGGTGACCAGCGGGGCTCCCAGCAGGAGCACGCCGACGACCGCGGACGTCACCGCCGCCCTGGTCCGCGAGCGAACCAGGCGCGGGCGGACGTGGGGGTCGGCGCCGGCCGGGATGCCATCGCCGTGCTGGTCATCGCCGTGCTGGTCATCGCTGTGCTGATCTCTGAGCCTGGCTGTCCTGATCACGGGCTCATCGTCGCCCGGCACCGCTGTTGGCGCTGAAGCCAATCTGACAGCGCGCCGGTCAGCTTCCCGACGGCCGGCGGGCGTGGCCGGGCCTCAGGAGCACGGCGGTCCGTAGGGACGGCTCCCGAAGTACTCCTGCCATTCCCGCTGGGTGATGCGGTTGGCGGCGTCGGCGCAGGCGTCGCGGGCGAGCACCCCGGGGTCGATCGTCCAGAGCCGGATCGATCCGTCGCCGCTGGCCGAGACGACGGTCCGCGCCCCGGGAGTGAACAGGACCTCGTTCACCGCCTTCGTATGCCCGCGCAGGTCGATCAGCGGGACGGGGCTGGCCGGCGCGGACACGTCGGTAACCCGGACGGTGCTGTCCTCGCCCGCGGAGACCAGCAGGTTCCCGTCCGCACCGAACGCGACGCTGGTCACGCCGCCGAGACCGCCGGGGGTGGAGCCCAGGTCGACCGGCCCGGCGGGCCCGAGCCGCCACAGGTGCACGGAACCGTCGATGGCGCCGGCGGCGAGCGCGGACCCGGCCGGGGAGAACGCGACGGACTCCACCGTGCCCCCGCCCCCGCCCCCGCTGCCGCCACTGCCACCCCCTCCGCCGCCGCGCAGGGTCGGTCCCGCGGCCGGATGAGCCGGATCCGCGGCGTTCCACAACCGGACGGTCCCGTCGTTGCCGCCGAACGCGAACGTCTGGCCGTTCGGCGAGAAGGCGACCGTCCGGATTCCGGCGGTGGCGCCGTCGGCGAGCCACAGCTGCTGGGGATGGGCCGGGTCGCTCACCCTCCACAGGACGATCTGGCCGTCGTCGCCGCCGGCGGCGAGGAGGTCACCGCCCGGGGCGAAGGCGACGGAGCGGACCCGGTCGCGGTGGACCGTGACGGTCGCCAACGTGCTCGCCCGGGCGGGGCCGGCGACGTCCCACAGGCGCACCCGGCCGTCGCCGATACCGCCCGCCAGCACCTTTCCGTCCGGGCTGAACGCCACCGAGTACACCCAGTCACCGATGTTCGCGATGGTCCGCACGTGGCTGGGGCTGGCGGGGTCGGTGAGATCCCACAGTTCGATGGTCCCGCCGTCCGTCCCGGCGGCGAGCAGCCGGCCGTCGGGCCGCAGGGCGGCGGTCAACACCCGGCCGCTGGCCGGAACGGGCAGCGGACCGGCATCGGTGGCGAAGAGGCTGATCATCGCCGCGCGGGTGGATGTCGACTCCGGTGCGGCCCGGTAGGCCGCCAGGGTGAGCCGGCGGGCGAGGGGACGATCCTGGATCTGCAGGCGCAGCGCCCGGGCCGCCACCTGGCCGGGCCCGTCGGCCGTCGGCGGTTTGCCGCCCCTGGGCAGCACCACGAGCAGGACCGCCGCGAGGACCGTGCAGACCACGGCGGCGAGGACGACGATCCCCCGCCGCCCGTGCGGACGGCGAAGCCCGTCCGAGTTCGGGCCGCTGGGAGGAGTGCCGGTGCCGGCCCCGCGGTGCCGCTCGGCCCGGGCGGTCACCGCCGGCGAAATCACGGTGGGGAGGGTGGTGAGGTTCTTCTCCGGAGCGGCGGGTTGGTGCGGGGAGAGGATCGTCACCGGCGTGGGCGCCGGTTCGGGCGACGGTGGCGCCGCGGGGGGCCCGGGTGTCCTCGGCGTGACCGGTTCGACCAGCGCCGTCAGCTCGGCCAGCGGCGGCCCCACCGGCGGTTCGGCCTCGGTCAGGCGCAGGTCGAGCAGCCGGGCGTAGAGCTGCTCCGCGGTGGGCCGCAGCGCCGGGTCCTTGCGCATCGCCTCCTCGACGAGCGGGCGCAGCGAGTCCTCGAACCCGTCCAGTACCGGGGTGTCGTTGACCACCCGGAAGAGCAGAGCGGCCGGTGGGCCGGCACCGAACGGGTAGCGGCCGGTGGCCGCGTAGACCAGCACTCCGCCCCAGGCGAAGACGTCCGCCGCCGGGGTGACCGACTCCCCTCGGGCCTGCTCGGGTGCCATGAAGGCGGGGGTGCCGACGGGCTGTTCCCGGCTCAGCACCGAGGCCGCGTCGAGGGCGCGGGCGATGCCGAAGTCGATGACCTTCGGGCCGAGACGGGAGAGCACGATGTTGCTCGGCTTGAGGTCGCGGTGCACGATCCCGGCGCGGTGGACGGCCATCAGCGCGGTGGCCATGCTCGCGGCGAGCTGGTGCAGCTCCGCGTGGCTGAGTGGCCCCCGCAGGCGCACCGAGTCGGCGAGGGTCGGGCCGTCCACGAACTCGGTGACCAGGTAGGGGATGTCGCCGGTGATGTCGACGTCCAGCACCGCGGCCGTGCAGAACCGGGCGACCCGGCGCGCGCTGTCTGCCTCCAGCTTGAGCCGCTCGCGGAACTCGGGGCGGCGTGCCAGGTCGGGGCGGATGAGCTTGACCGCGACCTGCCGCCCGGAGGCGTCCAGGCCGAGGTAGACGGTACCCATGCCGCCCGCGCCGAGGCGCCCCCGCAGCCGGTAGGGCCCGACCTCGGTCGGGTCGGAGCCGCCGAGCAGCCCCGTGGTGGTCGAACCGGTCATCGCCGGCTACGGCTCTGGCCCGCCGGGCGGCGGGTACCGCGGAACCGCCGGGACGCCGTCCGCAGGTGCACAGCCAGGCTGCCGGCCGCGAGGCAGAACAGCAGCAGCACGGAAGCGGCGGAGACACTGGTGTCCGCGGAGACGAGCATCATCCCGACGCCGGAGCGCAGCTGGATGCCGCACTCGGCGACGACCTGCCGGTAGCCGGGCCGGAAGCTGGCGAAGCGCACCACGGTCTCGAAGCGGCCGTCCTGGTCGGCGACCGTGCGCCCGACGAGCTCCCCGCCGGTGGTCAGCAGCGTCGTCTCGGCACCCGGCGTGCAGCCGGCGCCCTGTGCGTAGAGGGGATCACCAGCGGACAACACGTACCGGTCGAAGCGCAGTTCGCCCGGCTCGGGCTCGCGTGCCGCCGGGACGCCCGCCGGTGGCTCCGGCGCGCCGGGCCGAGTGACCGGGGTGCAGACTCCGAGCACCCGCACGGTCCCTTCGGGGCAGGCCGCCGCCGGCGCCGGCTCGGCGCACCGGGCGCCCAGCGGCACCGTGATGCCGCCGGGGCAGAAGGTGCGGCCGGGTGGGCAGCCGGCCGTGCTCGCCGCGGACGAACCATCCCAGCAGGCGACGGACGTCTCGCGGGTGGGAACGGGCCGTGGGCACTGCTCGCCCGGCGCCACACTGACCGGGCTGTTCGGGCACTGGACGCGCGGCACCGGGCAGCCGGCGGACGTCGGGGCCCAGGAACCGTCGGCGCAGCGTACCCACGGATCACTGTGCCCGCCGGTGCCTCCGCCGGTGCCTCCGCCGGTGCCGCCTCCGGTGCCGCCTCCGCTGTCTGGCCCCTGGCCGTCGGGCGAGCCGGAACCGGTAGGGCTGCCGGACTGTGGGCAGTCAGGCAGCCGGGGCAGGTAGGCCGGCGTCCGGCAGTCCGCGGAGCTGCTGGGGGAGCCACCGCCCACCTCCCCGGGGGTCGTGGGGCTGGCGCTCGGGGTCTGGGCGTCCCGGGTGGGCGTCGACTCGCCGGACGCGCCCTGTCCCTTCGACGGGCTCGCCGTCCGCGAGGGCGGCCCGGGTGTTCGCGGCGGCGCAGGCGCGGTGTCGGAGGCCGGCGCGGCCTCGGACTGGCGGGGCGTCGTCGCGGGATGGCGGGGCGTGGTCGCGGACGAGCGGGGCGGAGCTGGGGAAGCATGGGCGGTCGGAGTCGGAGTCGGAGTCGGAGCCGGGTTCGGGGTTCGGGCCGGGGTCGGGTCGGGAACTGTCGCCGCGGGGTCGCTCGCGGCCGACGCGTCCGGGGGCGCGGCCGTCGTGGGTTCGGGTGCCGTCGTGGGTTCGGGTGCCGACGTGGCCCGGGCGCTGATCGGTGACAGAACCCCGGCCGCGGTGATCAGTAGCGCGGCAAGCGCCAGCAGCCAGCGAAGGCCGGCGGGCGTCCGCGCCGCACCCCGCGTTCCCACGAACCGTCCTCGGCCTGACATCGGCTTCCCGAGATCCCTCCTGCCCAGGGCGCACCCCGCCAGTGCCGTGGCAGCGGTCACCTACGAAACGCGGGCCGTTGATTTCGCCGCCACCCAATGGTGGAATTCGGCGCCGCGCGGCCGTCGAAAAGAACCTGTTGTGCGGTCGACCGAAGCGCGCTTCCTGTTTGCCAGCGTAACATCGGAGCCGGCGTCCACCCGGTCCATGGGGGAGATGTGATTTCCGGATCGCGTGCACCGACGGCGGCACCTAAATGCCGCCTCCTTGCTTTTGTTGTGGTGTTCCTGACAGGTCTCTGCATGCTCGCGGCCCCGGCCGCGTGGGCGGGGAACGAGAATACGGCAAGGCTGTCGGCGACAATCGACGGTCAGCCACTCGATGGTGAGGTGACCCTCGACGCGTCCGCCGTCACGCACCTTGTCGTAGGTGTTGAGAACCTCGGGGGCACCCCGCTGGAGATCGATTCGGTGCGGCTGCGCGGAATGGTGCTCGGCCTCACGTTCTTCGACTACGACACCCGGGTGCGCACGACCGTTCCCGCGCGCGGTGCGGCGAACTGGACGGTGGACCTCGACCTGCGTGATCTCAAGCGCCGGGCCAGTGGCCTGATGCCGATCCGAGTCGAGATCCGCGACGCGGAGCTGCGCACTGTCGCCTCGCGGGACGCGCGGGCGCGGATCCACGGCTCCCTGTGGTCTACCTACGGCCTGTTCGGCCTGGGTCTGCTGCTGCTGGCGGGCCTGCTGGTGACGGTGACGGGGGCGCCCCCGGGGCGGTCCGCGTCACCGGCGCGGCACTGGGCACGCGGGTCGAGCTTCGTCCCGGCCGGTTGCGCCGTGGGTCTGCTCGCCGTCTTCGTCCTGTCGGCCGCGCGTCTGGTGGCGCCGTCCCCGCCCACCGATTTCGCGATCACTCTCGGCACGACCATGGTCTTCTTCGCCGCCGGCCGATACCTGCCCNGGCGGCGGCGGGCCGGTGCGGACACCGCGGAGCCCAGTCGCGCGGCATCCCCCTGAACAGCGGTCACCTCTTGTTGACGAAACCGGCGTCCACCGGAAGCGTGATCCCGGTGACAAAGCGGGCCTGGTCGGAGACGAGCCAGACGACGGCGTCGGAGACGTCCGCGGCGTCAAGCATCGACACCGGCAGCGCATGCGGATTCGACATGTTCGGATCGCTCTGCAGAAAACCCAGCATCATGTCGTTCAGCACCATCGGCGTGCTCACGCCGGTCGGATGAATGGTGTTGACGCGGATTCGATGGGGGGCGAGCGCGTTGGCCCACGTCCGCATCAGCCCCACCAGGCCGTGTTTGGACGCGGTGTAGCCGAGGACACCGGGTGTGTCGGCGGCCATGCCGGTGAGGCCCGCGGTCGAGCTGGTGATGACGATCGCTCCGCCCGCTCCCCGCTCGACCATGCCCGGGGTCGCGGCCCGAACCGTGTTGTAGACACCGGTGAGGTTCACGTCCAGAACGTCCCGCCACTCGCCGCCGCGGTCTTCGGGCGAGAAGGGCGCGATGCCGGCGTTGGCGATCACGATGTCGACCGGCCCGAGCGCCGCGACGCCGTCGTCCAGAGCCGCCTGTAAGCGGTCCGGGTCGCGGACGTCGGCCACCGCCGGGTGAATGCGCCGGCCGAGCGCCTCGACCTGCCGCGCCGTTTCCTTCAGATCCGCCGCTGTGGCGAGCGGATAACCGACCGAGTCAATGTCCGCGCAGATATCCACCCCAATGATGTCGGCGCCTTCTCGCGCGAGCCGGACCGCATGCGACCGACCCTGCCCGCGGGCCGCACCGGTGATGAAGGCGACCTTGCCCTCCAGAATCATCACGAGCCTCCTTGCCGACGACGGGCGGAGTTCTGCCGGTTAATGCGGGCCGAGTCTAGCCCGGGCGGGACGGCGCGGGGCCGGATACGGGACACACGCCGATCCCCGCTGCCCTGGTTGCCGCGGATAGTGGTGCGCGCGGGTCGCTGTCTGGCATAGCCTCAGGCCGCCGTTCGTNGTTCAACCGGGGAACGGCATCCGCTGTCGGACCCGTGTCCTGGTTCTGGAGGCCTTCATGGCTGTCAACCCGAGTAGCGCCGACCTGCAGAGACTCGATGAGCGACCCCTGGACGAACCGGTCGTGATGCTGAACCTGCTCAGGTTCCGGCCGGACGGCGGCCGTGAGTCCTACGACGAGTACTCCCGGCGGGCGCGAAAGGTTTTGGCCCGCTACGGAGGTGAGCTCGTCTACCTCGGTGCGGGATCAACCGTGCTGATTGCCGAACCGGGCCAGGAGTGGGACGCGGTGCTGCTGATTCGCTATCCGTCGAGGGCGGCGTTTCTGAACATGGTCGCCGACCCGGAGTACCAGGAGACCGTGCGTTTCCGCACCGAGGCGCTGACGGAGGCCGTCCTCCAGGCCACCATTCCGGCGGCTCGCGGCTGAGTGCCCGGCGCCCGCGGGATCATGCCGACCAGCGGAGCGGACCGGTGCCGCCGCGCTCGGACGGGACCGGCCGCTCGGGTCGGTGGCGGCCCTCCCGCTCCCGGCGGCGGGCGAGGAGGACGTCGGCGAGCGCATCCGCGCGTTCCATGTCGTCGAGTGTGGCCCGGGTACGGCCGTCGACCGTGAGGATGGCAGCGAGAAGCTCGGAGGAGAGCCTCGTCCGGGCCGCGACCCGGGCGACGCTGGGGGGAAGCGCCTCATGGGCGGCGTGCTCTCCATGAGCGGTGCGCTCTTCGTGGGCGGTGCGAGGACGGGACCGGACCCCGAGGAGATCGAACATACATTCGATCCTGGCGTCGGTAGATCGTCCTGTCAAGGGCCGTGGACGTCCGGCGGGGCACTGTTGTGGTCCAGCCGTTGGCGGGTCGCCCCGCACCATCCGGCCAGGTCAGATGCCTGGCAGCTCGTCGGCGAGGCCGAGCGCCACGTAGGCCCGGGTGGCGATGCCGGTCGCGGCATGGCGTTCCCCGAGCGTCGCCCCCACCACCCCGACCGCGGGTACGTTCGCCACCGCGCGATGCCACAGCCGGCCCTCCGTGCGCCCGTTCATCAACCGGCGCACGGCCCACATCTCGCGGGCCAGCTGGACGACGCCGGCGGGGACCCGGCGCATGAGACGCACCCACTGAGCCCGTTCCTCCTCGGTCCCCTCGATGTCGGTAGCGGCGCCGGCACCGTCGGCGCTCCCCGCCGACCGGGCTTCCGGCACGGCGAACGCGGGCTCGCCGGCGACCGCCGCCGCCGGGTCCGACGGCGGAACCCAGCCGGTCGGGAGGGTCTCGTCGAGGACAGACCAGAGCACGGGTGGGTAGCGAGGGGTTGACCACACGCCGGCTGGCATGCTTGCGGTCGGGACGATCTCGGGGGGAAATGATGGCCTGTTCTCGGCGCGCGCTCGTCGCCGGCATTCTGGGGATGGGCGGCGGCGCGGCGCTGACCGCCTGTTCGCGGGTCCGTGATCGCGCTGCTGGGCCGCGGCCGCCCGTCACCACTGCGCCCCCGCGGCCCTGCACCCAATGGCACCGAGCTCCGCCGCACCGAACTCCGCCGCACCGAGCTCCGCCGCACCGAGCTCCGCAGCCTCGAACGCCGCCATCCAGGCCCGATCGGGAGCTCTCGGCGGCCTTCCGAGCCGGGCGGATGTGGTCGCCCGGTACGGGGGGCTCCGGCCCCAGGCCTGGGGGCTGGACCTGCCGGGAATGGTGAGCCGGTTACCGGCCGCCGGCCGGGAGCTCGCGCTGACCTTCGACGCCTGCGGCGGCCCCGGCGGGCGCGGCTACGACCGTGCCCTGATCGACACCCTTCGCCGGTGGGCGGTGCCGGCCACCCTGTTCCTCAACACGCGCTGGATCGACGCGAACCCGTCGGTCGTCGCGGAGCTCATCGCCGACCCACTCTTCGAGATCGGCAACCACGGTACGGCGCACCGCCCGCTGTCGACCTCCGGCCGCTCCGCCTACGGGATCGCCGGCACCCGCGACGCCGGTGAGGTCTTCGACGAGGTGGCCGGCAACCACCTGCGCCTGACCACGCTGCTGGGTACCCCGCCACGGTATTTCCGCTCCGGGACGGCCCACTACGACGACATCGCCGTCCGGATCGTCGGCGACCTCGGTGAGACGGTCGCCGGGTTCGGTGTGAACGCGGACAGCGGAGCGACGGCATCCCCGGCCCAGGTGGCCGCCGCGCTCCTGTCGGCGGCCCCGGGCGCCGTCGTCATCGGCCACCTGAACCATCCGGATCACGGGACTGCCGCGGGCGTGGCCGCCGCGTTACCCCAGCTGCTGGACAGGGGCTCTCGCTTCACCCACCTGCCCTAGCTCCGGCATCTGACGGCATAGCGATCCAATCCCGAAGAACGTCTCGTTCGGCCCGTCCTGCCCAGGATCGCCGCGGTCCCCGGTTGGCCGCCGAGGAGTTGCGGAACGGGTTCTGTGGACTGTCCGGAGCCCCGNGGCCTGACCCACCCGAGGTCCACAACCGGCACGGCTCCCTGACCGCGCCGTCCGACCGTGAAAGGCCACTGTGGTGTCTGCTTCTCCCTCGACCAGGCCGTCGCTCGCGCAGCCGCAGCCGCAGCCGCAGCCGCGCTCCGTCGACGAGGTCCCCGGGCCGGCGGACGGGCCGGTCGCCGCCGTGCGCCGCATGCGTGGAGAGCCGCTGCCCCAGTTCACCGCCCTGTACCGGGAGTACGGGCCGGTGGTGCGGCTGGTCCGGTGGCCGGTGTCGCTGTTCCTCGTCTGCGACCCGGAGGCGATCGCGGACGTGCTCGTGAGCGGGAACCGGGCCTACGGCAAGGGTGCGGTGGTGCGCGGCCCCGGCTCCCGGACCCGCGTCGTCCAGCCGCTTCGGCTGCTGCTCGGCGACGGCCTGCTGACCAGCTCCGGCGGGGCGCACCTGCGCCAGCGGCGCCTCGTGCAGCCACTGTTCCACAAGCAGCGGCTCGCCGAGTACGGCGAGCAGTTCGTCGGCCTCGCGCGGGCCACCACCGCGGCCTGGCGGGACGGGCAGCTGCTCGACGTGCACGAGGAGATGTCCGAGATGACCCTGGCGATCGTCGCCCGGACCCTGTTCGACGTCGGCATCAGCGACCATGTCGTGGACGTCGTGCGCGCCGCGCTCGACGAGACGATGGCCGGGTCCGCGCCGCTGCAGGCCAGCGGGCTGGGGCTGGGGGAGTCGACCCGGGTCCCGCTGCCGACGGTCCGGCGGCGCCGGGCCAGCAGGGCCGCCCTCGACCGGACCATCTACGACCTGATCGCCCGGCACCGCGCCGCCGGGGCCGACGGCCACGACCTGCTGTCGCTGCTGATGGCGGCCCGGGACGACGAGACCGGCCACCGGATGAGCGACGTCGAGATCCGCGACGAGGCCGTGACCCTCCTGCTCGCCGGGCACGAGACGACGGCCAACGCGCTGACGTGGACCTTCCACCTGCTCGGCAGATCACCGGAGGCCGCCGCCAGAATGCGCGCGGAACTCGACACCGTGCTGGACGGCCGGCCGCCGACCTTCGCCGACCTGCCGCGGCTGATCTACACCAACGCCGTCTTCAGCGAGTCGATGCGGCTGTATCCGCCGGTGTGGGCGATGGTGCGGCATCTGATCGAGGACCGGCCGGTGGCCGGTTACCTGCTGCCGGCCGGGTCGACTCTCGTCCTCGGCCAGTGGGTGGTGCACCGGGACGAACGCTGGTGGCCGGACCCGGAACGCTTCGATCCCGGTCGCTGGCTCGACGAGGAGGCCGCCGCCGCCCGGCCGCGGTTCGCCTACTTCCCGTTCGGCGGTGGCACCCGGCAGTGCATCGGCAGCGGGTTCGCCATGGCGGAGGGTGTGCTCACCCTGGCGACGATCGCCCGGGAGTGGTCGCTGACCCCGGTCCCCGGCGCGGCCGTCGAGCTGGAACCGTCGATCACCCTGCGCCCGCGGGGCCCGGTGCCGATGATCGCCCACCGGCGGCCCTGACGGCCGGGCCTCGCGTCACGCTGTGAGGGCGCGGTCGAGCATCGCGAGGCCGGCGCGCGCGTCGTCGTCCGAGATGTTCAGCGGCGGCACGATGTGGATCCGGTTGCCGGCCACGAACGGCAGCAGGCCCTCGGCCCGGCAGGCGGCGGTGAGGCGGGCCATGCGTTCGCTGGTGCCGCCGCTGGGCGCGATCGGGGTGCGGGTCGCCCGGTCGGCGACGAGTTCCACGGCCCAGAAGGCGCCCACCCCGCGGACGTCCCCGATGATCTCGTGGCGGTCGGCGAGGGCGCGCAGGCCCGGGCCCAGGACCTCGCGGCCGAGCCGGTCGGCGCTCGCCACGGTGCCCTCGTCCTCCATCGTCCGGATGGTCGCGACGGCCGCCGCGCAGGCGAGGGGATGGCCCGAGTAGGTCAGCCCGCCGGGGTAGGGCCGGTGGTCGAAGGCACGCAGCACCGGGCCGCTGACCGCGACTCCGCCGAGGGGCACATACCCGCTGGTCACACCCTTCGCGAAGGTCACCAGGTCGGGCAGCGCGTCGCCGAGCTCGAAGGCGAACCAGCGCCCGGCCCGGCCGAACCCGGCCATGACCTCGTCGAGGATCAGCACGATCCCGTGCCGGTCGCACAGTTCCCGCACCCCGCGCAGGTAGCCCGCCGGCGGGACGATGACGCCGGCGGTGCCGGGAATCGACTCCACCACCACCGCCGCGATCGTGGCCGCCCCCTCCAGCGTGATGACCTGGTCCAGATGGGCGAGCGCGCGGTCGCGTTCCTGCGTCTCGTCCGCCGCCTGGAACGGGCTGCGGTACAGGAACGGCCCGAAGAAGTGGACGACGCCGGCCGCGCCGTGGTCGTTCGGCCACCGGCGCGGGTCCCCGGAGACGTTGATCGCCAGGTCGGTGCCGCCGTGGTAGGAGCGGTAGGCCGAGAGCACCTTGATCCGGCCGGTGTGCAGCCGGGCCATGCGGATGGCGTGTTCCACGGCGTCGGCCCCACCGCCGGTGAAGAAGACCTTCTCGAAGGTGCCCGGCAGGTGCGCGAGGATCAGCCGGGCGGCCTCGGCCCGGGCCGCGTTCGCGTGCTGCGGGGCGACGACGCAGAGCGTGCCGGCCTGCCGCTGGATCGCGGTGACGACCCGCGGATGCTGGTGGCCCAGGTTCGTGAAAGCCAGCTGCGAGCTGAAGTCGAGCAGCGGGCGGTCGTAGTCGTCCCACACCCAGGATCCCCTGGCGTGGGTGATCACCATCGGGCTGATCCGGGCCTGCGCCGACCAGGAGTGGAACACGTGCCGCCGGTCGAGGTCGTATGTGCGCTGGGCGAGCAGCGGGCGGGCCGGGGCCTCGCCCGCGCGGGCGCGGAGATCCCCGGTGGCCATCGTGTCGTGCGTGCTCATGAGCCCCCGCCTCGCTCGTCGCGTCGGCACGACGCGTCCGAGACGATTAGAACCGCGGCGGCCCGCGCCCGCTCGGCGGCCGGTGGCGATCTGATCGCCGCCGGCCGCCTGTGCTCCGGTTCGTTCCCGGTTCGTTCCCGGGTTTCAGCCCCGTGGCAGCCCCAGCGCGGTGGCCAGGACCCGGATGCCCTCGGCCGCCTCGCGCCGCGAGATCGCCGCGTGCGCGGCGACCCCGGAGCCGTGGAAGGTGCCCGGGAACAGGTGCAGCTCGACCGGAACCTCCGCGGCGAGCAGGGCCTGCGCGTAGGCGATGCCCTCGTCGCGCAGCGGGTCGAACTCCATCACCGAGATGTAGGCGGGCGGCAGGCCGGCCAGGTCGGTGGCCCGGGCCGGCGCCGCGTACGGGGAGACGTCCGGTGTGCCGGGCACGCCCTCGCCGAGATAGGACGCCCAGCTGATGACGGCGTTCGGGCGGTTCCACATGGGGGTGTCGACGAAGCGCCGCATGCTCGGGGTGTCCAGCCGGTCGTCGACCTCGGGGACGCCGAGGAACTGGAAGCACAGCGGCGGCCCGCCGCGGTCGCGGGTCAGCAGCGCGAGCGCGGCGGAGAGGCCCCCGCCGGCGCTGATCCCGCGCACCGCGATCCGCGTCGGGTCGACGCCGAGCTCGGCGCTGTTGGCGGCCATCCATTCCAGGGCCGCGTAACAGTCCTCCAGCGGGGCCGGGAAGGGGTGTTCGGGCGCGAGCCGGTAGTCCACCGAGACGACGACCACACCGAGCTCACGCACCAGCCCGAGGCAGCTGGTGTCGTCGATGTCGACGTTGCCCAGGACGAACCCGCCGCCGTGGATGTTGAGCACCCCCGGGGTCGGCCCGGTCGGCGGGCCGTCGCCCGACTCCGCGGTGGCGTCCCCGGCCGGCCGGTAGACCCGCACCGGCACCGGGGGCGCGCCCGGCGGACCGGGCACGCTCACGTCCCGCACCTCGACCCCGGTGCGCGCCGGCGGCTCCACGTTGCGCCGGAATTCGTCGAGTAAGGCGCGGAACTTGGGCAGGTCGGTCAGATCGGGGCTGGGCAGCATCGGGATCACAGCGGCGAGCTCAGGGTCGAACCGGTAGGTCATCGTGACATTCCCTTTCGGTTAGGGTCGGATTCGTGACCGATCTGACGACGGGCGCCGGTCCGGCGGCGGAGACCGCGGACGGCCCGGTCACCGAGGCGGCGCGGCGCCTCGCCGACCGGCAGTGGCTGGGCCTGGAGCTGCTCGACGACGGCGAACCGGCGCACGCCCGGATCACCATGGAAGAGCGTCATCTCCCGCGAATGTACGGCGGCATGGGGCTCGCCGTCGTCGGCGCGCTGGTCGAGGCGGCGGCCGCGCGTCCCCTTGCCGGCCCGGACATCCCGGACGGGACTGTGCCCACGATGCCCGTCGTCCCCCCGCCCGAGGAGTGCCGGCCGGTCCGGTGCGCGTCGCGCCGCCCGCCACGCCCGGCTTCTTCGGCGCGGTCGAGATGCGGGAGCTGGGGGTGCCGGGCCCGCGGCTGCGGTACTGGATGCGCTTCCCCGGCCGGCCGGTGACCCGGCCGGCGCTGCTCGCCCTGGTCGCCGACTCGGTGCCGACGATGGTGATGGGGGCGCTCGGGCATCGCGGCTCCGGGTCCAGCCTGGACAACACGATCCGGGTCGGCTCGGCACCGGAGGCCGAGTGGGTGCTCGTCGACGGCACGCCCGAGCAGGCGACCGGCGGCTACGGCCACGGCTCGGTGCGGCTCTGGTCCCCGGACGGCTCCCTCGCCGGCGTCGGCAGCCAGACGGCGGCGCTGTGGTACACGCGATGAATGGTGCCGGTGGTCAGAGCCGGGCGGCGAGGCGGGTGCCGGCCCGGGGAATGATCTTTTCGCCGTAGGCGGCCAGGGTGGCGTCCTTGTGGTCGTGCTGCAGGTAGACCGCGAACTGGTCGACGCCGAGCGCGGCCAGCTCGCCGAGGCGCCGCACATGTGTCTCCGGCGGGCCGATCAGGCAGAAGCGGTCGATGACCTCGTCGGGGACGAAGTCGGCGGACGAGTTGCCGGCCCGGCCGTGGGCGTTGTAGTCGTAGCCGGCGCGTCCGGTGACGTAGTCGGAGAGCGCGGCCGGTACCGCGGTGCCGCCGGCACCGTAACGGGCCACGATGTCGGCCACATGGTTGCCGACCATGCCGCCGAACCAGCGGCACTGGTCGCGCCCGTGCGCCAGGCCCGTGTCGGTGCCGTCCGTGACGTAGGCCGGCGCGGCGACGCAGATGGTGACGGTGTCCGGGTCGCGCCCGGCCTCGGCGGCGGCCCGGCGCACGGCGGCGATCGACCAGGCGGTGACGTCGGGGTCGGCCAGCTGGAGGATGAACCCGTCGCCGATCTCACCGGTGAGCGCGAGCGCCTTCGGCCCGTAGGCGGCGACCCAGATCGGCAGCCGGGACGCCTCGCCCCACGGGAGGCGCAGCTTGCCGCCCCGGTGGCCGGCGACCCCGCCGTTGGCCAGCGGGCGGATCACCTCGATCGCCGCGCGCAGGTGGGCCAGGGTGACGGGCCGGCCGCCGGTGACCCGCACCGAGGAGTCGCCCCGGCCGATGCCGCAGACGGTGCGGTTGCCGAACATGCTGTTCAGCGTGGCGAACAGGGACGCGGTGACCGTCGGGTCGCGGGTGGCCGGGTTGGTCACCATCGGCCCGACCGTCACCCGGTGGGTGGCGGCGAGGATCTGGCTGTAGATGACGAACGGCTCCTGCCACAGCACGTGGGAGTCGAACGTCCAGACATGGCTGAAGCCGTACAGCTCGGCCTGGCGGGCCAGGTCGACGACCCGCCAGGCCGGCGGGTCGGTCTGCAGGACGACACCGAAATCCATGATGCCCGTGCCCCCGTGGGTCGCTGGTCAGATCAGGTTCTGGGACAGGCCGCGCGGGACGAACCGGCCGTGCCCCCGGCGCCCGAGATAGCCGGTCCGGTCCTTGATGACGGACCCGCGGGAGAGGACGACATCCACGTGCCCGTCGATCTCGAAGCCCTCCCAGGGGGAGTAGTCCATGTTCATGTGATGGGAGCGGCCCTCGCCGATGCCGATGGAGGTGTGCCCGGCCGGGTCGTAGAGCACGATGTCGGCGTCCGCTCCCGGGGCGATCACACCCTTGCGCCCGTACAGGCCGAACATCCGCGCCGGGGCGGCGCAGCACACCTCCACCCACCGGGCGAGGCTCAGCCGGCCGTCCCGCACCCCCTGGTACAGCAGGTCCATCCGATGCTCGATCCCGCCGATGCCGTTGGGGATGCGGGAGAAGTCGCCGATCCCCCGTTCCTTCTGGCCCGCCATGCAGAACGGGCAGTGGTCGGTCGAGACCGCGGTGACGTCGCCGGTGCGCAGGTAGCGCCACAGTTCGTCCTGATGCCCCTCGGCCCGGGAACGCAGCGGTGTCGAGCAGACCCACTTGGCGCCCTCGAACTCGCCCCACTGCTCGCTGCGGGCGCCGAGCTGCTCCTCCAGCGACAGGTACAGGTACTGNGGGCAGGTCTCGCCGAACACGTTCTGCCCGGCGTCGCGCGCCTCGGCGATGCGGGCCAGGGCCTGCCGCGCGGACACGTGCACCACGTAGAGCGGCGCGCCGGTCAGATCGGCGAGCATGATCGCCCGGTGGGTGGCCTCCTGCTCGGTCTGCCAGGGCCGGGTCGTCCCGTGGTGGTAGGGCGTCGTGCGGCCCTCGGCCAGCGCCGCGCGCACCAGGACGTCGATCACCGGGCCGTTCTCGGCGTGCATCATGATCAGGCCGCCGTTGTCCGCCGCGGTCCGCATCGCCCGCACGATCTGCCCGTCGTCGGAGAGGAACACCCCCNGGTAGGCCATGAACAGCTTGAAACTGGTGATGCCCTCGCTGATCAGCTCGTTCATCGCCTTGAGGGACTCGTCGTCGACGTCCCCGACGATCTGGTGGAAGGCGTAGTCGACGGCGCAGTTGCCGGCGGCCTTCTCGTGCCAGCGCGCGACCTGGTCCTGCACCCGCTGCCCGTGGGCCTGGACGACGAAGTCGACGACGGTGGTCGTACCGCCCCAGGCGGCGGCGCGGGTCCCGGTCTCGAACGTGTCGGCGGCGTGCGTGCCGCCGAACGGCATCTCCAGGTGGGTGTGGGCGTCGACCCCGCCCGGGATCACGTACCGGCCGGTCGCGTCGATCAGCCGGTCGGGGGGCATGGGGCCGGTGCGCACTGCCTCGGCCAGCGCTGATCCCGGCTCCAGCACGGCGGCGATCCGCTCGCCCTCGACGAGGACGTCCTGGCGGGCGGCGCCGTCCGGGCCCACCACCGTGCCACCGCTGATCAGCAGGGTGCTCATCCCAGCCCCGTCCGCTGGTAGGTCTCGGGGCGGCGGTCCCGGTAGAACTGCCAGTCGTCGCGGGCGCGGGTGATCTCGTCGAGGTCGAGGTCGCGGATGACCAGCTCCTCCTTGTCCTCGGACGCGACGTCGCCGACCACGTTCCCGCGCGGGTCGACGAAATAGGACGAGCCGTAGAAGCGCGGCGCGTCGGCGCCGAACTCGCCGGTCTCGTGGCCGATGCGGTTGTTGGCGGCGACGAAGTACTGGTTGGCCGCCGCCGCGGCCGGCTGCTCGATCTCCCACAGCCGGTTCGACAGGCCCGGCTTCGCCGCCGACGGGTTGAACACCAGCTGGGCTCCGTTCAGCCCCAGCTCCCGCCAGCCCTCGGGAAAATGCCGGTCGTAGCAGATGTAGACGCCGACCCGGCCCACCGCGGTGTCGAACACCNGGTATCCGAGGTTCCCGGGCCGGAAGTAGAACTTCTCCCAGAAGGACGGCAGCTGTGGGATGTGGTGCTTGCGGTACCTCCCGAGCAGGCGGCCGTCGGCGTCGACCACCGCGGCGGCGTTGTAGTACTCGCCCTGGGCCGCGACTTCGTAGATCGGCAGGATCATGACCAGGCCGAGCTTCGCCGCCAGCCGCTGGAACCGCTCGACGGTGGGCCCGGGGATCGGCTCCACCTGGGCGTAGTACTTCTGATCCTGGACCGCCCCGAAGTAGGGGCCGGTGAACAGTTCCTGAAAACCGATCACCGTGACGCCCTGGGCCGCGGCGTCGTGTGCCAGTTCCTCATGCCGGGTGATCATCGATTCCCGGTCGCCTGTCCAGGCCACCTGTGTTACCGCGGCCCGCACCGTCGTCATCCGGATCCGACTCCCCTTTGTCTGTGGACCCCGCGTTCCCGCAGGTCAAAGCATCCCACGAAGTTGGTCTGTTGATGTGGCGCGTGCGTTGTGGGAGTCGGCGTGCCGCCGGCCGAGAGGGCTGTTCACCCGCAAGCTAGTATTTCGCCCGGAATGGTCAGCCGATGAGCTGGTCTGCGCCCGGTGGGAGATTGAAGCGAGAGTGGTGGACGACGCGCGGGAGGGCCGGTTGCCCTTCGATCTCCGGGGTGGCCGGCCGCGGCCGACGCTCGCGCGCCGCCTGCGGCGGGCGGTCGCGATGCTGGTCTCCGTCGCGATCACCGTCGGGGTCGTCGGCGGCTGGGCCGCATACACCCGCTTCGACGCGAAAATCAACCGGGTGGCGATCGGCGACCTCGGCAAGGACCGGCCGGCCGCCCGCAAGGGCACGAAGAACTACCTGCTGGTGGGCACGGACAGCCGCCCCGGCCTGGCCGGCGAGCGCTCGGACACGACGATTCTCGCTCATGTCGGTGAGGACGACAAAGTCACCCTGACCTCCTTTCCCCGCGATCTTCTCGTGCTCGTTCCCGAATACACGGACAAGGGCACCGGAAAGGTGCACCCGCCGCGGGAGAACAAGTTCAACTACGCCATCTCGGCCGGCGGTGCCACCCTGCTGATAAAGCAGGTCGAGCGGCTCACCGGGCTGCGGGTGGACCACTACGTCTCGGTGGACCTGGCCGGATTCAGGACTATCTCGGACGCGATCGGCGGCGTCGACGTCTGCATCACCGAGTGGGGCCGTTCCCAACNGGTGTGGAATCCGGATGCCGGAAGATACTTCGTCAGTACGAACACCGACGATCCCTGGAGCGGTTTCCGGGGCGGGCCGGGAACCATCCATATCAGCGGCGAGCAGGCACTGGCCTTCGTCCGCCAGCGTCATGGCCTGCCGAACGAGGACCTCAGCCGCACCGAACGACAGCAGTACTTCCTGAGCAGGGTGCTGGCCAGGATCAGCGAGGGCGGGGTGCTCAACAGCCCGGCCAGGATCAACAGTCTGTTGGGGGCGGTCGGATCCGCGCTGAACTTCGGTGAGGGCACCGACAGCTTCGATCTGCGCGGGCTCGCCGACCGGCTGCGGGGAATCTCCAACGGCTCGCTCGGGGCCCAGACGGTGCCCACCCACACCGCCACCCGGGCGGAAGGCGCCATCAAGGACGACGGAACGATCTCCACCCGGGTCGGGGCGGTCCAGATCTACAACCAGGCGGATCTCGACGCCCTCTTCCGGTCGCTCGTCGCCGATCCCGGCGGCACTGATCCCGGCGGCACTGATCCCGGCGGCACTGATTCCGGCGGCACTGATTCCGGCGACGGTACCGCCCGGATCTCGGTGGTGAACGGCAGCGGGACCGCCGGCCTCGCCGGGAAGGCCGTCCGCGGGCTCGCGGCGAGGGGCATCAGCGCCGCCGTCAGCGCCGACAACGGCGGCAACGCGCCGTTCAGCGACTTCAAGTCCACCTGGATCCGGTACGGCACCGGTGCCGAGGCGACCGCCCGGAAGATCCTGACCCACCTCCNCGAGGCGAAGCTGGCCTCCGACGGCTCCGTCGACGGCGTCGAGATCATCGTGGGCGCCGCCTTCGACGGGCTGGCCGACCCGGCCCCCTCAGCCACCCCGGGAACCCCGGGGACCTCCGCCGCGCCGGACCCCGCGAGCCCGGTGGCCCTGGCCGGCGCCGAGCCGCGGCCGACCGGCTCCGCGGTACCGACTCCCGAGCCGCCCAAGGACTGTGTGTACTGAGGGCAAGGGTGTACTGAGGGCAGGTCAGACGGCGGCGTAGGAGTCGTGGTCGTCGACCGCGGTGCCGAGCCGCTCCAGCAGCACGCTGGTCACCTCCGGGTCGACCAGCGAGGTGATGCTCCACAGGTAGAAGCCGTGCAGCGCGCCGCGGCGGACCCCGAGCCCGGCCTCGTCCCAGGACGGACGTTCGACCCCGGCCGCGGCCAGTGCGTCCAGGTAGTGGCGCAGCAGGTCGTCCTCGTGCCGCCGGCGGTCGGCGACGGTGAGCGCGGAGGCGATGTGGTAGCCCACGTCGAGATACCAGGGCGCCCGTTGCACGAGCTGCCAGTCCAGCAGCGACGGCCGGCCGCCGCCGTCCAGGAAGATGTTGCCCACATGCGGGTCGCCGTGCACGATCGTCCAGGCGCGGGTGCTGGCGACCAGCGCCGCGAGGGCGCCGTAGGCGGCGACGAGCCGCCCGACGTCACGGACCCGCTCGGGCACGCCGGCGCCGGTGTCACCGGTGTAGTTCGCCTCGATCTTCGCCCGCCACGCCTCGCCGGTGCGTGGCCCCATCCGCGAGCTCAGCCACCCGGCCGCGGCGAGGCTCGGGTCACCCCAGGTCACGGCGTGCAGCCGGGCGAGCTGCTCCAGGCTGTCGGCGGCCTGGTCGGGGGTGTAGGGGTGCCGGCCGTCGAGGAAGGCGCCGCCCGCGGCGATGACGTCCTCGGTGATGACGACGTTCGCGCCCGTCCCGGTGTCGGCTTCGGCGTAGACGCCGCGCAGGGTGCGTACGCCGGTCCGGTCGGCCAGGTCCCGGTAGAACAGCGCCTCGGGCAGGCCGGCGTGCCGGGCCGGCCGGCCGCGCGGGGTGAAGTAGCCCTTCACGCACAGGCTGGGGGACAGGCCCGCCGGGACACCGCCGGCGCACTCGATGCCGAACCGGACGTTGGTCGAGAACCGGCTGACCGTGGGGCCGCGGGTGACCCCGGTGACCTCGATGCCCGGGTGCCGGCGGCCGAGCGCGGCCGTCAGCCACCCCGGGGACAGCACCTCGTCCAGCCGCTCCGGGACGTGCCCCGACGCCTCAGTCACCGTCGACCGCCAGCCGGTCGGTGCCGGCGAGCGACTCGAAGTGCGCCATGACCTGCTGCAGGGCCGCCGCCGGGTTGAGTTCGAGTACCTCGCTCGGCTCCTCGTAGATCAGCGAGTGCCCGGCGGGGAAGAAGTAGACGTCACCGGCGGTGGCCACCTCGTCCGGCCAGTTCGTGCCGGGGTAGATCGCCCGGAGCCGGCCGGAGAAGACGTAGCCGTAGTGCGGGCACGGGCACACCCCGCCGGGCAGGCCCTGGTAGCCGGGGGTGCAGTCCAGCGGCCCGGTGGCGGTGTAACCGACCTCCAGGTCACCCCACTGCACCGACCGGAAGCCGGCGCCGCTCGCCGGCCACCGGCCGCCACCGCCCACCGGTAACTCGTTCGGCTTGCTCACTGGCATCTGCTCCTCCTGGGCATGTCAAGCGGGCGGTCACGATTCGCGGGCGGTCACGATTCGCGGGCGGCCACCAGCGCGCCGCGGTTCACCTTGGTCGCGGCACTGCGCGGGATGGCCTCGACGACCTCGACGGTCTTCGGCACCTTGTAGGGGGCGAGGCGACTCCTGGCATAGCTGACGATCTCATCGGCCGTCGGTGGTTGGCCAGGGTCGGCGGGCTCGATGATCGCGTGGACCCGCCGGCCCCACTTCGGGTCCCGCAGGCCGATGACGACGACGTCCGCGATGTCGGGATGGTCGATGAGGGCGGCCTCGACCTCGGCCGGGAACACGTTGGCACCCCCCGAGACGATCATGTCCACCCGCCGGTCGAGCACGTACAGGTAGCCGTCGGCATCGAGGTGGCCCAGGTCGCCGGCGGTGCTGAAACCCTCGGTGGTCTGCCGCAGCGGCGGCGCGTCCCCGAGGTAGCGGTAGCCGGCCGACATCCCGGAGCGTAGGTAGATCAGCCCCGGCTCGCCGGGCGGCAGCGGCTGGCCGTCGTCGNCGAGCACCCGCACCTCGGTGTCACGGAACGGGCGGCCGACGCTGCCCTCGTGCGCCATCCACTCGTCGCCGCGCAGGGCGGTGAGGCCCAGGCCCTCGGTCATCCCGTAGGCCATGACGATCCGCTCGGGGCCGATCAGCTTCGCCCAGCGGTGCACCAGCGACCGCGGCATCGGCGCGGCGCCNTGCAGGATCCAGGCGAGGCTGGAGAGGTCCCGCTCCTCGATGCCGGGCAGGTCGGCGATGCGCTGCAGCATCGTCGGCGTCGCGGTGAACGTGCTCACCCGGTGCCGTTCGACGACGTCGACGACCCGGGCCGCGTCGAACTTCTCCAGCACCACCAGGCTGTCACCGGCGAGCAGGCTGTAGAGCGTCGTCAGCCCGTTCGCGTGGTACATCGGCGCGAGGACGCCGATGGTCTGCGGGCGCGACACCGGGTTCCACGCGGCGATGAACGGTGTGGTGAGCCGTTCGTCGTAGACCGAGGGCCGGTCGGTAAGGATGATCTTCGGTGTGCCGGTCGACCCGCTGCTGCAGATGCCGTTGATCTGCGGGGACACCGCGTCCGGCAGGTCCGGCACGGCGAGTGCGGCGGTGGCGTCGATCCAGGCCAGGTCCGCGTCGCCGAGATGAACCCGCGGGTTGATCACCTCCCGCAGCCTGGTCAGCTCCCACTCGGGGACGTCCCAGCGCACCGGCACCGGCACCGCGCCGATCTTCCAGGCTGCCAGCACGGCGAGGACGAACTGTGGGGAGTTGCGCAGCCCGATCCCGAGGCGGTCACCCAGGGCGAGGCCGCGTCCGGCCAGCGCTCCGGCGAGCTGGCTGGACCGCCGGTCGAGTTCGGCCCAGGTGAGGGCCGCCTCGGTCCCGTCGGCCGCCACGTGCCGCACGGCGATCTCCGCCGGACTGGCCGCGGCCAGGTCACGGATGCGCCGGGCGTTGCTGATCTCGGTGTCCACAGGAGAGTCCTTTCGGCCGAGGTAGGCGTCCATCACGGCCCGGTCGGCACGGATCCGTTCCGGCGGGCCCTCGGCGATCAGCCGTCCGAAGTCGAGGACGTACACGTGGTCGCAGATGCCGAGCACCAGGCTGACGTCGTGGTCGATGAGCAGTACGCCGACCCCGGAACCGCTGATCGTCCGGATACGCTCGCCGAGCCAGGCGGTCTCGGTGGTGTCGAGGCCGGCCGCCGGCTCGTCCAGCAGCAGCACCCGGGTGTCGACGGCGCAGGCCCGGGCGATCGACACGAGCTGGCGTTCACCGTGGCTCAGGGCGCTCGCCGGCCGGTCCGCCCGGTCGGCCAGCCCCACCAGGTCGAGGGCCCGGTCGAGGGCCCGCCGTCGTTCTTGACCGCGGACGCCGGACAGCGCCGCGCCCACGTTCTCCTCGACCGTCAGATCGTCATAGAGCTCCAGTGCCTGGAACGTGCGGGTGAGGCCGCGGCGGACCCGCCGGTGTGGGGGCAGGCCTTCGAGGTGGGCGTCGCCGAGGCGTACCGAACCCGCGGCGGGCGCGAAGCCGGTGACGGCGTCGATCACGCTGGTCTTGCCGGCACCGTTCGGGCCGATGAGCCCGACGATCCGGCCCGGTTCGACCCGCAGCGAGACGCCGTCGACGGCCAGCACCCCGCCGTAACGCACGGTCAGGCCCTCGATCTCCAGCACCGCGGCGTCGTCGCCGAGCGGTTCCGCGGAACCACTCGGGTCGGGCGGCGCCGGGAGCGCCCGTGCCCGTGCCCGCGGCCACGACCCCAGCCGCAGGCGCGCGGCGAGCCGCTGCCCGCCGCCGGCCAGGCCCTCGGGGTGCCCGATCAGCACACCGATCACGCTGAGGCCGGAGAGCACCGGGAACCAGTCGCCGAGGTCGATCCAGCGGTCCATGGCGACGAACGTGATGCCGCTGCCGCCCAGGACACCGGCGAGGATCCCGCCGTACACGGAGGTGACCCCGGCGAGGTAGGCGGTCGACAGCAGGGTCAGGCCGGCGATCGCGCTGAACGAGTCGAACGTGACGACGCCGCGGCGGTAGGCCAGCAGGCTGCCGCCGAGCCCGGCGATGAAGGACGCCAGCGCGAAGCTGATCACCTTGATCCGGACCACGTCGATCCCGATCCCGGCGGCGGAGCGCTCGTTCGCGCGCACCGCGAGCATCGCCGAGCCGAGCGCGCTCATCCGCAGCCGGGCGACTCCCCACGCCGTGGCGACGAGCACGCCCAGGCAGAGCAGCCCGAAGGGGATCCGGGGAAACGCGTGACCGCTGCCGATCCCCAGATCGAGCCCGAACAGGGTCGGCGGTTCCACGGTGGCGCCGTCGGAGCTGACGAAGTCGGAGTTGCGGAACCAGACCGCCTCGATCGCGTAGGCCAGGGCGAGGGTGACGATGCCCAGGGTCAGGCCGCGAAGGCGCAGCGCCGGCAGGCCGACGAGCACTCCGATGACGGTCGCGACCAGCGCCGCCAGCAGCGGCGCGATCGGGAAGGGGATGTGCCAGCCGCTGGTGAGGCCGGACAGCGTGAACGCGGCGCAGCCGGCGAGGGAGAGCTGGGCCAGCGAGACCTGGCCGGCGTACCCGGTCACCACCACGACGGACAGCCCGATGACGGCGCCGATGAACGTGCCGATCACCGCGCTGCGCCAGGTGCCGTCGGTGAGGACCAGCGCCAGCACGCCGACGGCGGTGCCGGCCAGGGTGGGCAGGACCAGGGAGCGGGGGCGCGGGGCGTGCCCGAGCGGCTGGCGCACCAGCGTTCCGCGGGCAGGCAGGCCGCGCCGGGAGGTCAGCAGCGCCACCAGGATCACAAGCAGTGGCACCAGCTCCGCCAGCCCCGACTCGGGCAGCCAGTCATGGTCGGCGGACAGCGAGAGCGCCTCCGCCTGCACCATGCCGATCGCGAGGCCCGCCGCGACGGTGGGGAGCAGGTGCTGGAAGCCGCCGACGACCGCGGCGGCCAGCGCCGGAACCACGAAGAGCGTGTAGTTGGACGGCGTCAGCGGGCTCAGCGGAGCGATCAGGATGCCCGCGGCGCCGGCCACGGTGCCGCTGATCATCCAGTTGGCGAGGGCGATCCGGTCCGGGGACCCGCCACTCACGTAGAGGCCGGTCTGCGACTCGGCCGCGGCGCGGGTGAGCAGGCCGAACCGGGTCAGCCGGAAGGCGGCGGTCAGGGCGATGGTCAGGGCCACCACGGCGGCGGCGAGGTAGAGCCGGTCCGACAGCAGGGTCAGCGAGCCGAGTGTCCAGCGTTCCTCGGGGAAGATCGCGGCCACGCTGACCGGCTCACCGCCCACCCGCAGCGCCATCACGGACTCGATCACGATGAGGACGCCGAGCGAGGCGACCGCGCGGGCCAGCGGCGGGGCGTCCCGCAGCGGCCGGAACACCAGCAGGTACAGCAGGGCGCCGAGCAGAGCCCCGACGGTCAGCGCGACGGCGGCGGCGGGGAACAGCCCGAGTTCCCCGCCGACGTCCACCGTCTTCGGCAGCCCCGGCACCGGGACCAGCAGCTCGCCCGCACGCAACGAGCCGTAGGTGTAGGCGACGTAGAGGGCGATCGCCCCGGTCGCGAAGTTGATGACGCCCGAGCTGCGGTAGGTGAGCACCAGGGCGAGGGCGAGCGCCGCGAAGACACCACCGTTGCCGAGACCGAGCAGGAGCGAGGCGACATGGTCCATGGCGTTCTCCCTGGCCCGCTCGGGATCAGTCCTCGATCGGCGTGGCGCCGACCAGCTGGTACTCCGTCGGTTCGCCGGCGTCGTCGAGCGTGGTGAGCAGGCCGCCGCGGCCGCACACGGCCGGCGAGCCGGGGATGGCGTGGCCGTTGCACCGGATCTTCAGGCCGCCCCCGCCGGGCAGCTCCGTCGCCGGCATCGTCTTCAGCGCCTCGATGATGGACGCCGGTGTCACCTCGCCGGACAGGCCCGCGACACCCGCCTGGAAGCCGGCCAGGGTGGAGAAGATGTTCATCCCGGACGGTTTGCTGGGGTCGATGTCCTTGCCGTAGGTGGTCACGACCGCCTGGTAGAGCCGCGTCGAGGGGTTGTCCGCGCCGATCGGGGTGCTCGCGGCGACCGACACGCCTTCGAGGTAGCTGCCGGAAACCGCCTTGCGGGTGGCGTCGGTGAGGCACTGCCCGATCGCCGAGATCGGGCCGTCATGGCCGACGGCCCGCAGCCCGTTCAGCGCGCTGATGCAGAACGAGTCGTTGCCGTGGATGTGCACCAGCCCCGGGTCGTCGCCGGCCAGCCGGCGCATCTGCGGGGTCATGTCGGCGGTGCCGAGCGGGACGGGGACGACCGTGAGCTCGATGCCCGCGGCCTGGTAGACGGACTTGGCCTGTTCGTAGCTGGCCCGGGAGGAGGGCACGTCGATGACGATGGCCGTCACCTTGCCCAGCTTCTGCTTCTTCGCCAGCTCGATCGGCACGCTGGAGATGCTGAACGTCGGGTCGGTGAGCGCGAACGTGGACCTGGTGTCGCCCAGCAGGCGGCGACCGCTCGCGCCGTAGAACACCGTGGGCAGGCCGGCCTGGTTGATCGGCTGCCAGACGCTTTCCAGCACGGGTGTCGACCCGACGACGACCGCGGCGACGTTCTCCTCCACCATCCGGTTCCCGCAGTCGGCGCCCTTGCCCGGATCGGCCAGCGTCTCGCAGGTGACCAGCTGGATGGGACGTCCGGCGATGCCGGAACGGTGCTCGTTGAGGTACTTGACGGTGGCGGCGGCCGAATCGCTCTCGATGTTGAGGTCGCCGGAGGCGCCCCGCCCCGTGACCAGCCCGATCCGTACCGGCTCACCGCTCGCGGGCGCCGCCGGCCCGAGGACGTCGGCCCCGCTCGCCACCGCGCCGGGGCCAGCCGCCGCGCGCTCGCCGTCGTCGCCGTCGTCGTCGCCGCAGGCGGCCACCGCCAGCATCAGCACCGCGAGCGCGGACGCCAGCAGCGACGTCCGGACGGGTAACCGGACGGGTAGGCGGCCACCGGCCGGTAACGCCGGTCGGCTCGTGGATCTGCTGGTTCTTCCGCTGTTGCGCATCTGCTACCTGCCCCGGGTCCGTCGATGGGTGGGTGTTTCGGCTGCCGGTGGTTGTTCGGGGGCCGTGTGCCCGGTACCGGGTGCCGCGGGGTCGTCAGCGGCTCGGGCTGTTCGGGCTGTTCGGGCTGGGATGGCTCTGACCAGGCTGGATGCTCGGCCGGACAGTCAGCCGGACTGATCTGCCGGCTTGGCGAGTGGATGTTTGCACGCGCATTTTGAGAAGTCAACGTCTTCCCAAACACGAGAGTGCCGTTCTACATTCTCGCTTCATGTTCTTGTTCGTCGAGGCCGAGAGGGGGCACCGGAGTGGATGAGGCCGCGTTCGGCGGGGTCCGCGTGGTCGAGCTGGCCCAGTGGGTGTTCGTGCCGGTGGCCGGAGCGCTGCTGGCCGACTGGGGCGCCGACGTCGTCCGGGTCGAGCGTCCGGAGGGCGATCCCTACCGGGGCCTGGCCACCCAGGGCATCGGCACCGACGGCGGCGGCGTGAACCTCTCCGTGGCCCTGGCCAACAGGGGTAAGCGATCGCTGGCCATCGACCTGCGGTCCGCACCGGGCCGGCAGGTGCTCGACCAGCTGCTGGAGACCGCCGACGTCTTCCTGACCAACTTCCGGCCCGGCGCGCTCCGCCGCCTCGAGCTTGACTCCGGGACGCTCACCAGCCGTTTCCCCCGACTCGTCTACGCTCGCGGGCACGGCTTCGGCGCGCGTGGCCCGGGCGCCGACCGGCCCGGCTACGACTCCTCGGCGTTCTGGGCGCAGGGCGGCCTCGCGCACGTCCTGACACCGCCCGACCGGGACACCCCGATCAGCCAGCGTGGCGCGATGGGCGACCGCAACGGGGCGATGGCGCTCGCGTTCGGGATCGCCGCCGCTCTGCTGCGACGCGAACGCACCGGACGCGGCACCGTCGTGGACGTCTCGCTGCTCGCGACCGCGATGTGGACACTGTCCTCCGACGTCCTCGCCGCCCTCGCCGGCCAGACCCCGCGGGCCGCGAGCGGCACCGAGGCCTACCGCAACCCGCTGGTCGGCTCGTACCGCACCCGGGACGGCCGGCACATCCAGCTCGTGTTCCTGGAGCCGGACCGCTACTGGGCCGACTTCTGCCGACTGGTGGGCCGGGACGACCTCCTCACCGACCCCCGGTTCGCCGACCTGCCCGCCCGCGCGGCGAACCGGGCGGCCTGCGTCGCCGAGCTCGCGGCGATCTTCGCCGACCGGACCTTCGCCGAGTGGAAGGAGCTGCTCGCCCGGATCGACGCGCCCTGGGCCCCGATGCAGGCCGTCGAGGAGCTGCTCACCGACCCCCAGGTGCTCGCCAACGACTACCTGGGCGAGGTCGCCGGCGACGGTGGCCCGTCCTACCGGCTGCCGACCGGGCCGGTGCAGTTCGACGAGCAGCCGCCCGACCTGCGCCGCGCCCCCGAGCACGGCGAGCACACCGAGTCGCTGCTGCTGGAGCTGGGTTACAGCTGGGAACAGATCGGCGAGCTGGCCGAGGCGGGGGNGATCCCGTGACGGCCGCCCGCCCGTTACCCGTGCCGGACGAGATCTCCGGCCCCTACTGGTCGGCCGCGGCGGACCACGTTCTGGCGATCGCCCGCTGCACCCGCTGCGGGTCGTTCGCGATACCGCCCGACCAGTGCTGCCCGCACTGCCGGAGCACCCAGCCGGACTACGCGTTCGAGCCGGTCAGCGGCCGGGGCNCGGTGCGGTCCTGGACGGTGGTCCGGCAGTCGGGCCTGCCGGGGTTCGCCGCCGAGGTCCCGTTCGTGCTCGTCGACGTCGAGCTCGCCGAGCAGGCCGAGCTGCGCATGATCGGCCGCCTCCTCGACGGGCCCGGTGCCGCTGGTGCCGCTGGTGCCGCCGGTGCCGCCGGCGCCTCGGACCCGCTGCTGCGTATCGGCGTGCGGGTGCAGGTCGCCTTCGAGGATGTGCGTCCCGGAGTCGCCATCCCGGCCTTCGTCCTGGTCGGCGCACCATGAGCGGCCGGCGCCGGTTCGCGGCCCGCAACCGGGTGGCCGTCGTCGGGTACGCGCACAGCGCCGTCCAACGGCATGCGGGACGTCCACTCGGCGTGCTCGCGCTGGAGACGGCCCGGGCCGCGATCGCCGACGCGGGGCTGGTGCCCGAAGCGGTCGACGGAGTGATCACCTCTGCCCTCTTCCCCACCGCGGGCTCGCACAGCGTCCAGGACGGGGTCACTTCCGTGCCGGCGACCTGGCTGGCCGAGCGGCTCGGCGCGCCCGGCCGGCCCGGGACCGCGCCGCGCCATGTCGCCGGGTTCCACGGCATCGGCCAGATCCCCGGCATGGTGGGCATGGCGGTCAACGCGGTCGTCAGCGGGGCCGCCGACCACGTGCTGGTGTACCGGGCCCTGCACAACCCACCCGGGAAATACCACGCCAACACCCTGGAACGGGCCGCCGGCCCGGCGCAGTGGNCCGCCCCGCAGGGCTTCTTCGGCCCGCTCGCGATGATCGGCCTGCCCTACACCGAATACCTCCAGCGTTATGGAGCNGACCGGGCGGCGATGGCGGCCGTCGTGGTCGAGGCACGCAAGAACGGATCCCGCATCCCCTGGTCGTACTGGCACGGCCGGCCGCTGAGCACACAGGAGTACCTGGCCGCGCCGATGATCAGTGATCCGGTCTGCCGGTACGACTGCGACTTCCCCGTCGACGGGGTGGCGGCGTTCGTCCTGACGTCGGCCGAGCGGGCGGCCGACCTGCCGCACCGGCCGGTGTACGTCGCCGGCTACGCCAGTGGGCTGCCGGCGACGCGGCGGCTCCCGCTGCACTGGCCGCTGGACGACATCATGTCCGTCGGCACCGAGACCGCCCGCCGGCTGTGGGCCGCCAGCGGCGTCGGGCCGGCCGAGGTGGACCTGCCGCAGCTGTATGACGGCTTCTCGCCGTTCGTCTACTTCTGGCTGGAAGCACTCGGTCTCTGCCCGGTCGGTGAGGCACACCGGTTCGTGCAGGACGGGCGGATCGACAGCGACCGGCCCGACGCGCTGCCGGTGCTCTCCGGCGGCGGGGCGCTCGGCAACGGCCGCCTGCACGGCATCCCGCAGATGCTCGAGTGCTATCTGCAGCTCTCCGGCCGGGCCGGCGAACGCCAGCGCGCGGGCGCGACGGTCGGCGTCGCGTGCCATTCCTCCCCCCACTACGGCGGCGCCGTCGTCTACACGGCCGAGCCGTTCTGATGCCCGAGTCCCTGCTGCCCGAGTCCCTGTCGCCCGAGAAAGCGAGATGAGCCGGTGGAAGACCTCATCGCCGAGCGGTGCTCCTACGTCGCCGGAACCTGGGTGGACGGCGAGGAACTGCTCGCCGTGGAGAACCCCGCCGACGAGTCGCGGGTCACCGACGTCTCGGTGACGCCGCTGACGGAGATCGAGCGCGCCGTCGTCGAGGCGCGACGCTGCTTCGACGAGGGGGAGTGGGCGGACACCCCACCCGCCGAACGGGGCCGGGTGCTGCACGCGTTCGTCGACCACATCGTGGCCCGCCGGGACGCGCTGGTCGCCACGATGGTCGCCGAGGCCGGCCAGCCGGTCTCCTTCGCCGAGCGGGCGCAGTTCGGCGCGGGTGTCGCCCTGGCCCGCGGCACGATCGACCTGTACCTGTCGATGTCGCACGAGGACGCCAACCCGGTGCCGGTCGACGAGCTGGTACGGGCCGGGGCGGCGCTGAGCATCCGCCGGCATGAGCCGGTCGGCGTCGTCGCCGCCATCACGCCCTACAACGGGGCGATCATCATGGCGTTCCAGAAGCTGATTCCGGCGCTGATGGCGGGCAACTCGGTGATCCTGCGGCCGAGCCCGCTGACCCCGGTCTCCTCACTGCTGTTCGGGGCGGCGGCCGAGGTGGCCGGGCTGCCGGCCGGCGCCCTGAGCGTGGTGGTGGAGTCCGGCGCCGCCGGTGCCGAGTTGCTCACCAGCCACCCGTTCGTCGACCTGGTCTCGTTCACCGGCTCCACCGCGGTGGGACGGCGCATCCTCGCGCAGGCCGCGCCGACGGTGAAGCGGGTCGCGTTGGAGCTCGGCGGCAAGTCCGCGCAGATCTACCTGCCGGACGCGGTCGGCCGGGCCGCGGCGGGCGCCGCCGCCGTGGTCGCGGCGACGGCCGGGCAGGCATGCGTCGCCGCCACCCGCCTGCTCGTGCCGCGGGAGAGCAAGGACGAGGTCGTCGAGGCGGTCGCCCGCGCCTACGCCGCCATCACGGTCGGCCCGCCCAGCGACCCGGCGGCCCGGATGGGCCCGGTCATCAACGCCGCCGCGCGGGAGCGCTGCGAGCGTCTCGTCGCCGCGGCGGAGGCGCACGGCGGGAAGGTCGCCTTCGGCGGCGGCCGCCCCGCGGGGCTCGACCGCGGCTACTACTTCGAGCCGACCGTGCTCGACCTGCGCGACAACTCCAATCCCGCCGCCCAGGAGGAGATCTTCGGGCCGGTGATCAGCATTCTCGGCTACCGCGACCTCGACGATGCCGTGCGCATCGCCAACGACAGCGAATACGGGCTCTCCGGCCAGGTCTACGGCTCCGACCTCGCCGTCGCGACCTCGGTCGCCCGCCGGCTGCGCACCGGGGCGGTGAACGTCAACGTCGGCGGCCTGTTCAGCGCCTACGCCCCGAGCGGTGGCTACAAGCAGAGCGGCCTGGGCCGCGAGCGCGGGCCGGCCGGGATCCGCGCCTTCCAGGAGGTCAAGCACCTGGCGATCAGCCCGCCGCGCTGACCAGCAGAACCTCGATGACGTCAGAAAAGGAGCAGCCGTGCCCACCGATCTCCCGCTCGACTGGTTGATCTCGGTCGACGACCATGTGCTGGAACCGCCACACCTGTGGCTGGACCGGGTCCCGGCGAAGGACCGCGACCGCGCACCGCACATGGAGTTCGACGAGAACGGACTCGACTGCTGGGTCTACGACGGAAAGCGGTTCCCGAGCTCGGGGCTCAGCGCCGTCGCGGGCAAGGAGAAGGAGGAGTTCAGCCCGGAGCCGCTTTCCTACAGCGAGATGCGGCCCGGCTGCTACGACGCGACGGCCCGGATCGCCGACATGGACCGCGCCGGCATCCTCGCCTCGCTGTGCTTCCNGACCATCACCCGCTTCTGCGGCCAGCTGTTCATGGAGGCCTCCGACCGGGAGTTCGGCCTGGNCTGCCTGAAGGCGTACAACGACTGGATGATCGAGGAATGGTGNGGTGCCGCGCCGGGCCGCTACATCCCGCTCGTGCTGATTCCACTGTGGGATCCGCGGCTCGCCGTCGCCGAGCTCGAGCGCTGCGCCGCGATGGGCGCCACCACGTTCGCCTTCTCGGAGAACCCGGCCCCGCTGGGCCTGCCGACCATCCACGACCGGGGTCGGTACTGGGACCCGGTGATGGCGGCGGCGAACGACCTGGAGATGGTCGTGTCGATGCACGTCGGCTCGTCGTCGCAGGTCCCGAAGATAGCCCCGGACGCGCCGTTCCTGGCGAACCTGACCTGGGGGGCGATGCGCACCTCGGGAACCATGCTGTCCTGGCTCTTCAGCGGCATGTTCCAGCGTTTCCCGAAGCTGCGGATCGCGCTGTCCGAAGGCGAGATCGGCTGGATGCCGTACTACCTGGAGCGCGCCGAGCAGGTGCTCGACAAGCAGCGGCACTNGGTGAAGAAGGGCGGGCGCTGGAACGACCACGCCGGCGCCGACCTTCTCGACCTGGACACGCTCGACATCCGCGCGTCCTTCCGCGAGCACGTCTTCGGCTGCTTCATCGACGACCAGCACGGGATCGCCAGCATCGACGAGATCGGCGAGGACAACATCATGTGCGAGACCGACTACCCGCACTCGGACTCGACCTGGCCGAACTGCATCCAGGTCGTGCGCTCGCGGATCGGGCACCTGCCGGCCGAGACGCAGTACAAGATCCTGCGCGGCAACGCCGAGCGGCTCTACCGCTTCACCCCGGCCGAGGTGTGACGAGCATGCTGCTTGACGGGAAATCCGCCGTGGTGACCGGCGCCGGTTCGGGGGTCGGGCGGGCGTCGGCACTCCGGTTCGCGGCCGAGGGTGCCCGGGTGGTGTGCGCGGACATCAGCCTCGACGGCGCCGAGGAGACGGCCCGCGAAATCGCGAAGGCCGAGGGCACCGCNGTGGCCGTGCGCTGCGACGTCTCCCGTGAACAGGACGTGGCCGCCGCCCTCGACCTCGCCGCGGAGCGGTTCGGGTCACTGGACGTCGTCTTCAACAACGCCGGTATCCCGACACCGCGGCTCGGTGCCCGGCTGGAGGACCACACGGTCGAGGACTTCGAGCGGCTGACCGCGGTGAACCTGCGCGGAGTCTTCCTCGGGTGCAAGCACGCCGTGATCCGGTTCAAGCGGCAGGGCGGCGGCGGGGTCATCCTCAACACCGGCTCCGTGGCCGGCCTCGTCGGCTGGGGCGGCACGGTCTACGGCGCCACCAAGGGCGCGGTACACCAGCTCACCAGGGCCGTCGCGGTCGAGGGGGCGTCGTTCGGTATCCGGGTGAACGCCATCTGCCCGGCCGGCATGCCCTACACCGGCTTCATGGCCGCCGGCGGGCTGGGAGGTGACGCGGAGGTCACGGCCGCCGCCGCCCGCCAGATCGGCTCCACCCACCCGCTGGGACGTCCGATCACCGCGGAGGACTGCGCGGAGGCCGCGGTCTTCCTGGTGTCGGACCGGGCCGCGAACATCACCGGGGTGCTCGTCCCGGTCGACGGCGGATACGTGGCGAAATGATCACGGAAGAGCTCGACCGGGATCGGATCCGTCAGCTGTTCGACCTGCGCAGCAGCTACAACGTCCGCACCGGCGGCGACTTCGAGGACGACCCCTACCCCGTCTGGCGGGAGCTGCGAGAGCGGGCGGCGGTGCACGAGGGCACCGTCCACGAGCTGACCGGGTATGACCATCCGGCGATGTTCCAGGGCCTGCCCTACCCGGATCGGCCGCACTTCTCGGTCTTCACCTTCGACGCCTGCGACCGCGTGTTCCGCGACCACGAGACCTTCGCCTCCTCGCCCGAGGCCGTCGACGTCGACGCCGCCGGCGGCCAGGTCGGCGTCGCCAGCAGCATGCTGTCGATGGGCGGCGCCCAGCACCGCCGCTACCGGGCGCTCGTCCAACCGTCGTTCGCGCCGGCCCGCGGGCAGTGGTGGATCACGAACTGGATCGCGGAGACGGTGCACGCGCTGATCGACCGGTTCGTCGACGAGGGTGCCGCGGAGCTGAACGTCGATTTCTGCGCGGCCATTCCGGTACTGACGATCACCAGCAGCTTCGGGGTCCCCGTCAGCGAGGCGCTGCGCCTGCGCGAGGTGCTGACCGACCCGCCGGCGGTCATCCGCACCCTCGCGCCGATCGTCGCGGCCCGGCGTGACTCCCCCCGGGACGACCTCATCAGCGTGCTGGTCGGAGCGGAGATCGCCGACGAGGACGGAGTGCGCCACCGGCTGTCGGACGCGGAGATCTACTCGTTCGCCATCCTGCTGCTGCTCGCCGGGTCCGGAACCACCTGGAAGCAGATGGGCATCACCCTGACCGCCCTGTTGCGCCGGCCCGATGTGCTCGCCGCCGTCCGGGCGGACCGGTCACTGCTGCGACTGGCGGTGGAGGAGTCGGTGCGCTGGGCGCCCACCGACCCGATGTTCTCCCGCTTCGTCACCCGGGACGTCGAGCTCGCCGGCCGGCGGATCCCACGGGGGTCCCTGGTGCACCTGTGCCTGGGGGCGGCGAACCGGGATCCGGCCCGCTGGGAACGTCCCGACGAGTTCGACATCTCCCGGCCGATGAAACGCTCGCTCGGGTTCGGCGGCGGGGCGCACATCTGCCTGGGTATGCACGTCGCCCGGGCTGAGATCAGCACCGGGATCGGCGCCCTGCTCGACCGGCTGCCCAACCTGCGTCTCGACCCGGCTGCCGAGCCGCCCCGCCTCATCGGAATGTACGAGCGCGGCGCGACCGAGATCCCCGTCGTCTTCGACCGCGGGATGCCCAGATGAGGAGGTCCAGATGAGTGAGGACGGATACCGCCCGCCCGACCTGGCTCTGGTCGGCGCACAGCACGTCGCGCGCTACCGGGAGACCGACGGTGCCGTCGGGTACGAGTGGAACGGCGTGCCGACCCTGCTGCTCACCACGACCGGCCGGCGCTCCGGCCAGCCCCGCACCTCCGCGCTGATCTTCGGGCGGGACGGCGCGGACTACCTGGTGGTGGCTTCCAAAGGCGGCTCGCCGACGGCGCCGGCGTGGTCTCTCAACCTGGCCGCTTACCCGAACGCCGAGATCCAGGTCCGCGCGCTGCACCTGCCGGTGGTCGCGCGGGTGGCCTCCGACGAGGAGAAACCTCGACTGTGGAAGATCATGACCGGGGTGTGGCCGAACTACGACGCCTACCAGGCCAGGACGGAACGGCCGATACCGGTGGTGGTGCTTTCGCCCGCGTAGCCCCCGGTACCGTCGGGGGCGTGTCCTGGGCCGACCGCGCCGCGGACCGCTCGCCGCTGGTCCAGCGGTCCCGGTCGCGCAGCATGCAGCAGATGAAGGTCATTGTCGACGCCGCGAAGCGCCTGATCGCGCGGAACGGCTCCTCGTTCACGACGCAGGACCTCGTGAAGGAGGCCGGCGTCGCGATGCAGACCTTCTACCGGCATTTCCCCGGTAAGGACCAGCTGCTGCTCGCCGTGATCGAGGACGTGATCAGCGAGCAGGTCGTGCGCTACCAGGCGGCGGCCAGCGGCGAGCCCGACCCACTCGCCCGGCTGCGGCTTTACATCCAGGCCGCGCTGTCCTCGCTCGGCAGCGAGGACAGCGGGGTCGGCGGAGCCCGGTTCATCACCGCCGAGCACTGGCGCCTTTACCAGCTCTACCCCGACGAGGTGGAACACGCGACCNGGCCGTTCGCCGACCTCGTCGCCAGCGAGCTGGACGCCGCGAGCGCCGCCGGGCTCATCGCCCCGATCGACACCGAGCAGACCGCGGGCCTGGNCAATCTGCTGGTCCGAGCGGTGTTCCACCACTACGCCTTCGCGTCCCGCAAGGAGTCCGCGCAGGACGTGGCCGCTCGGGTCTGGGCCTTCTGCCTGGCCGGCTTCGGCGCCGGCGCCCAGCTCCCCGGGTAGGCCTACGCCGCGGGCTCCTGGAGGAGGACGTGGAGAGAGTCGCCGAGGCGGAAGGGGCCGCCGTTGCGGGTCGTGATGTCGTGCGGGGCGATGTGCTCCGTGGCGGCGGTGAAGGCGGCCACGGGCTGGTCGCCGGGATCGAGCGCCGGTGCGGTGGTGAGGGTGCGCCCGTCGGGCAGGTGGGCGGTTACGGCGCCGTCGGCGGCTCTGCGGAGCACGATTCCCTGGTCGTGCACCTGGCGGTGGTGGGTGCCGCAGATGAGGGTGAGGCTGTCGAGGTCGGTGCGGCCGCCCTGCGCCCAGGGGATGAGGTGGTGAATGTGCAGCCAGCGGGTGTTGGCGCAGCCGGGGTACTGGCAGGTGCCGTGGTCACGGGCGTGCACGGCGGCACGGAGCCGGCGGGTGGGTAGCCGCCGGCGGCGGCCGAGGTACAGGGGGTTGCCGCGGGCGTCGGTGACCAGGGCGCGGATCGCACCGTCGCAGCCGAGGCGCTGCAGCACCGCGGCGGGAAGGCTGACCGGAGTGCTGGTCTCCGCCCAGCCGCCCGGCTCCGCTGAGCCCAGGGTGGCGGCGTTGACGTGGACGGTGAGGCCGTGGGTCGGAGTCGTGAGGGTCGGCGCCCCGTGCTGCAGGAAGCCCTCGGCCAGCGCGACGAGGGCGTCGGCGGCCCGCTGGGGGTCTGTCGCGGGGTCGGGCTCGGGCTCGGGCTCCTCCGGCGTGGAGCCGAGACTGGCCTGGGCGGCGTCGAGCGCGGCGATCAGCTGGGAGCCCTCGTCGGGTGTGAGTACGGCGGTCAGCCGCAGCATGCCGTCGTCGTCGGTGGACCAGGTGACCCGCCGCCGGGCGCGCGCCCGGGCGTGGTCGTCGGGGCTGGCGGTGCGCTGCCGGTAGGCGCGGGCGAGGCTTTCGAGCTGGCCGGCGGTGCAGTGCAGGGCGTGGTTGAGCCAGAGCTCCTCGGTGTCGGGCCGGGCCACCCGGATGACCGCGCGGACTTTCGAGTACGAGATGGTTCCGGCGGCGAACGCGGCCCGGACCGCCGGCAGGCGGGTGAGGGCGTGGGCGGTGGCGAGGTGGTCGCGGGCGGTGCGCGGGCGTAGCCCGCACCGCCAGGACAGCCAGTGCGCGCAGGACCGCACACCGATGCCGGACCAGCCGCCGCGGCGGTCGAACGCGGCCAGGAGCAGCAACCACGAGCAGGTCGCGGCGGCCAGGCGCCCCGCCCACTGGCAGATCGCGGTCTCCAGATCGTCCAGCGGGACAGCGTCCGGATCCGCGGGGAAACCTGTGATGTCGGGCATGTGATCACCGGGCCAGNGGTGTCGTCGATCGGTGGACGCGGTCATCGTCGCACCGGCCACCGACAGTTTCCCAACGCTCGAACATGCGAAGCTCAATCGGACTGTCGGCCGGCTACCGGCCCGGTGGACGGCCCGGTGGACGGCCCGGTGGACGGCTCGGCGGAGCCGGTACCGCTTGACGCGCCCTGGCCGGTGCGATGTGGTTGTCTCGGCAAAAGTGACACCTTGTTAATCGGATAAATCGAAAATGGGAGGCGTTCATGAGCCGCGACGGAACGGTCCAGGCGCGCAAGGGGCCGCCGAACGTCGTGGTGNTCCTCCTCGACGACCTGGGCTTCGCGCAGTTCGGGTGTTACGGCTCCGGCTTCGCCACCCCGAACGTCGACCGGCTGGCCGCCGGCGGGTTGCGCTACAACCGCTTCCACGTCACCGCGCTGTGCTCACCCACCCGCGCCGCCCTGCTTACCGGCCGCAACCACCACGCGGTCGGCATGGGATTCCTCGCCGACATCGCGACCAACGCCCCCGGCTACACGGCCCGCATCCCGCGCTCCGCCGCGACGCTGCCGCGCCTGCTGCGCGGCGCCGGCTACAACACGATGGCCGTCGGGAAGTGGCACCTCGTCCCCGGCGGCGAGCGCAGCTCCGCGGGGCCGTACGACCGCTGGCCGCTCGGGCTCGGCTTCGAGCGCTACTACGGCTTCCTGCGCGGCGACGCCAACCACTGGGCACCCGAGCTGGTCCGGGACAACTCCTACGTGGAACCGCCGGCCGGCCCGGACGACGGCTACCACCTGACCGAGGATCTCGCAGACGAGGCGATCCGGATGATCGTCAACCAGCAGCAGTCGGCGCCCGGCAAGCCGTTCTTCCTGTACTTCGCCGCCGGTGCGATGCACGCCCCGCACCACGTGGAGCGTTCCTGGGCCGACGCCTACGCCGGCAGCTTCGACCTCGGCTGGGACCGCTGGCGCGAGCAGGTCTTCGCCCGCCAGCTCGCCAGCGGGGTCGTGCCGGCCGGGACGACGCTCACCGAGCGGCCGTCGTGGGTGCCGGCCTGGGCGGATCTCACCGCCGACGAGCGCCGTGTCTACGCCCGCATGCACGAGGTGTACGCGGGTTTCCTCAGCCACACCGACGCGCAGATCGGCCGGGTCGTCGACACCCTGGAAAGCCTCGGCGTCCTCGACAACACGCTGCTGTTCGTGATGTCCGACAACGGCGCCAGCGCCGAGGGCGGGATCACCGGGACGTCCAACGAGCACAGCTTCACCCACCGGGTGACCGACGACC
The DNA here is from genome assembly GCF_001636565.1 of Frankia sp. EI5c. GTDB lineage: Bacteria > Actinomycetota > Actinomycetes > Frankiales > Frankiaceae > Parafrankia. The sequence goes on along the minus strand of NZ_LRTK01000054.1, from coordinate 15,732 downwards.
TCGCCGACAACCTCGACCGGCTCGACGACTGGGGCGGCACCCGCCACTATCCGCACTACGCCTGGGGCTGGGCCTGGGCGGGCAACACGCCGTTCCGGCTGTGGAAGCGCTACACCTGGCTGGGGGGCACCCGGGTCCCGATGGTCGTGCACTGGCCCGCCGGGATCACCCCGCCCGCCGACTCCGCGCCCGCGGCCGGGGTGCGGGGGCAGTTCGCGCACGCGATCGACATCCTGCCGACCGTGCTGGACGCCTGCGGCATCACGCTGCCCGAGACCGTCGACGGGGAGCGGCAGCAGCGGCTGGACGGCGCCAGCCTGCTGCCGACCTTCAACGACCCGGCCGCGCCGAGCCCGCGGTCCTCCCAGTACTTCGAGATGCTCGGCTCACGCTCGATCATCGCGGACGGCTGGAAGGCCACCACCGACCACGTCTCGGAGGGCGTGGTCGACGAGGAGCGGCTGATGGAGGGCAGCCGGGACTTCGAAACCGACCGCTGGTCGCTGTTCCGGCTGGACGACGACTTCTCCGAGGCGCACGACCTCGCCGACCGGCATCCGGAGGTGGTGCGCCAGCTGGAACGGCAGTGGTTCGTCGAGGCGGGGGCGAACCAGGTGATGCCGCTGCTGGACAGCCTCGCCGGCCGGTTCGGTGACCTGGTGCCCAGGCAGTACCCGGTGGGTCAGAGCCTGGTGCTCGATCCGCGCGGCGGACCGGTCTCCGACGAGGCGCTGCCGATGCTCTTCGGCGGCGGGCGGGTCGTGGCGGACGTCGACGTGCCGGAGCCGGCGGCCGAGGCGAACGGCGTGCTGTTCGCGCTCGGGGACTGGAACGGCGGCTACGCGGCCTTCGTCGTGGACGGCGTGCCGCACGTGGCGGCCGCGATCCCGGGGGCCGACATCCAGGTGGTGGCCGACGGCCCGCTCCTGCCGGGCCGGCACGCGGTGGGTCTGGGGCTGCGGCTCGACCCGGCCGGCGGCCTGCACGTGGAGGCGCTGGTCGACGGCCGGGTCGCCGGGAGCGTCCACGTCGAGCACACGCTGCCGATCGTCTGGCAGCACGGCGGGGCGTCGATCACGCTCGGCCACGACCGTGGCCTGCCGGTCAGCCCGGACTACCGCCCGCCGTTCCCCTGGACGGGGACGCTGCACCGCGTCCACATCGACGCGGGTTCGCAGCTGCCCCCCGAGCGGGACGTCCTGCGGATCGCGCTGCAGATCGAGTAGCCCCGGGTTGCCGTCAGCCGTCAGCCGTCAGCCGTCAGATCGGCGGTGGTGAGCGGACGGCCGGGCAGCGGCGTGCGGGAGCTGTCGGGGCAGGCGCGCAGGCCGTCGAGGAGGATCGCGCGCGCCCGCTCGAAGAGCAGGTCGTCCGGCCGCCCGGGTGACCTGCCCGAGCTCTGCAGCAGCAGGGTGAACAGGTGGGTGACGTCACCGCTGCCGACGTCCTGACGCAGCGTGCCCTCCTGCTGGGCGGCCCGCACCAGTTCCTCCGTCAGCTCGACGAGCTCGGCGCGGATCCGCCGGATCGGCTCGTCGGCCGCGACGGCGTCGGCGACGGCCGAGGAGAAGAGCCCGGGCATGCGCACCGTGAGGCTGAGGGCCCGGTAGCCGCCGAGGCTGCGTACGAGGGCGTCCCAGGCACGGGGCTCCTCGGCTCTGGCGGCCCGGGCGTGGTCCAGCATCTCGCTCGCGCTGCTCCGCGCCACCGCCAGCACCAGCGCGTCCCGGTCGGGGAAGTGCCGGTAGAGGGTACCGACACCGACCCCGGCCAGCCGGGCGATCTCCTCCATGGGCACGTTCGGCCCGGATTCGACGAACGCCGAGGTGGCGGCGGTGAGGATGCTGAGCCGGTTGCGGCGCGCGTCGGCCCGCAGCCGGGGCGGTGGTGAGGTGGTCATCGAGCCGGGCCTTCTCCTCGTACCGGTCGGCGTCGTACCGGCCGTCGTACCGGTCGGCGTCGTCGCATCGGTCAACTGTGCCTCAGCCCGGGCTTCGGGGGGGTAACCGGAGGGCAATCTTCCACTTGTGCTAGCGTAAGTGGAGGATATTCGTCCGGTACTGATGGATCTGGGGACCAGGTATGACTCAGGCAGCCGCCTCGGCAACCGCCGGCCAGGTCGAGACCGCTCGCCGGTCCGGAGCGGAGACGGGCTCCCGGGCCCCCGCCGGCCGCCCGAGCGTCCAACTCGCCGTGGTCGGTTTCGCCGCGCTCATGGTGTCGATGTCCCAGGGCCTGCTGGTGCCGGTGCTGTCGATCCTGCCGACCGAGCTGAACACCACCCACACCAACGTCGAGTGGCTGCTGACGTCCACGCTGCTGGTCGCGGCGGTCGCCGTGCCCGTGATGGGGCGGCTGGGCGACATGTTCGGCAAGCGCCGCATGCTGCTGATCGCGATGGGTGCGCTCACGGTGGGCTCGTTGCTCGACGCGTTGACCAGCAACGTCGCGCTGATGATCGTGGGCCGGGCGATCCAGGGAGTGTCGACCGCGGCGATCCCGCTCGGGATCAGTCTGCTGGTGTCCCTGCTGCCGCGGGAACGGGTCGGCTCGGCGATCGCGCTGATCAGCTCGATGCTCGGCGTCGGCGCCGCGTTGAGCCTGCCGCTGGCCGGTCTGGTCGCCGAGCACACCGACTTCCACGCGCTGTTCTGGATCATGGTCGTCGGCGGCGCGCTGTCGTTCGTCACGCTGCTCGCGTTCGTCCCCGAGTCACCCAGCCGCACGGGCGGCCGGGTGGACCTCGTCGGCGCGGCGCTGCTCAGCGCGGGGCTGGTCGCCCTGATGCTCCCGCTCGCCGAGGGCGCCAACTGGGGCTGGGGCTCGCCCTGGGTGATCGGCCTGCTGGTGCTCGGCGTGCTGCTGCTGCTGGTGCTGGGCCTGGTCGAGCGGCGGATCCGGGATCCCCTCGTCGACATGGTCGCGTTCCTGCGTCGCCCGCTGCTCCTGACGAACATCGCCTCAATGCTCTTCGGCTTCGCGTTGTTCGCGTCGATGATCGGGACGGCGTCCTTCGTGCAGGCCCCGGCGGAGGCCGGCTACGGCTTCGGCTCGTCCATGGTCGTCGGCGGCCTCGCGATGCTGCCCAGCGGCCTCGGCATGCTGCTGCTCGCACCCGTCGCGGCCCGGCTGGTCGCGCGGTACGGCGGAGCCCGGACGCTCGCGCTCGGAGCCGTCATCGTGGCCTTCGGCTGGGTCACGCGGATTCTCTTCACCGGCGAGCTCTGGCAGATCATCGTGTGCAACGCGGTGGTCGGGGTCGGAACGGGAATCGGCTACGCGGCCATGCCGTCGCTCATCAACGCCTTCACCCCACCGACCGAGATCGCGGCGGCCAACGGCCTGAACGCCCTGTTCCGCTCCATCGGCAGCTCACTCGCCAGCGCGATCGGCGGCAGCATCCTCGCCGCGCAGACCGTGGCGGTCGGTGCCGCGGAACTGCCGTCGCTCGGCGGCTACCGGGAACTGTTCGCCCTGTGCGCCGGTGCGGCCGTCATCGCGGCGGTCCTCACCCTGGCGATTCCGCGGGGCGGCGATACAGTGCGCTGATGCGTCTTGCGGTGGGATGCGCGATGTGGAACCTCAGCTCCTGGCAGGGGCGTTTCGTGGCCCACCGGCTTCCGCCGCAGGAACGTCTGCGCAGTTACGCCAGCTGGTGCGACGCGGTCGAGGGGAACACCACCTTCTACGCGACCCCGTCCAGGCAGACCGTGGAATCCTGGGCGCGGCAGACCGCCGGCGACTTCCGGTTCGTGGTCAAACTGCCGAAGGTCATCACTCACGACCGCTGTCTGCGCGGCGTCGACGACGACGTGCGCGCGTTCCTGGACGCGATCGAGCCGCTGGGCGGGCGGGCACATGCGGTGTGGATCCAGCTCCCCGGCGCCTTCGGGACGGGCGACGTCCCGCTGCTCGCCCGGTTCCTGAGCCGGCTGCCCCGGGGCCACCGGTACGCGGTGGAGGTCCGCCACCCCGAGTTCTTCGACGACCCGCGGGCGGCCGGCCTCCTCGCGGCCGCGCTCGCCACCGTGGCCGCCGAATGGATCCCGTTCGACACCAGCGTCTTCTTCCGCTCGCCGCCGACGAGCGCGGCCGAGCGGGACGCCTGGGCCAAGAAGCCACGGGTCTCCCGGCGGGTGATCGCGCTCACCGACCGCCCGATCGTCCGCTACCTCGGCCGCGACGACCCCGGGCAGACGGCCGAGGGCTGGCGGCCCTGGGTCCACACCGTCGCCGGATGGCTGCGTGAGGGACGGTCGCCCACAATGTTCATCCACACCCCGGACAACGCAGACGCGCCGATGCTGGCCCGGCGCTTTCACGACGACGTCCGAGCTCTGGTGCCGGACCTCGAGGCGCTGCCGGAACCGATCCCGGCGGAGCCGCTCACGCTGTTCTGAATTCGCCGGGAGCGGGCGAATCCCGATCCCAGGTCGAGGGGCAGGGCGTGGCGGAGGACCCCTGGTCTTCGACGTGACCGAGGACTTCGGCGTCATCCGCTTCGACGATTCAGGCCCCGGCAGCGTCACCTGGCGTTTCTGACCGGCCTGCGTACCCTGCTCACGAGGTCAACGACTAACTTGATTGGTTTGGTAATCTTCGGCGCACGGAATTGCGGCCGAGATTTTCCGTGCGGTTCCTCGGCGCATCGTCGGACGTGCAACCATCTCCCGGTACCCGCCGTGACATGCTGACCGGGAGTGGACGAAATGGCCGTCACCAACGACGACATCGCCGGCGCGATCAGTTCCTATCTCGACGCCTACCNGACAGACGTGGAGTCGCTCGCGACGCTGCTGGAAACGGCGCGCGGAAGCCGTGTGCCGCTGGCCGCGCGGACGACGACTCCCGGCCATGCCACCTGTGGGGCGGTCGTCGTCACCCCGGACCGGCGGGTGCTCCAGGTCTGGCACCGCCGGCTGGAACGGTGGCTGCTACCCGGCGGCCATATCGAGCCCGAGGACGATTCTCTGCTGGCCACGGCGCTGCGGGAGCTTGCCGAGGAGGCGGGAATTCCGCCCGGGCGGGTCAGTCCCGTCCTCGACCGGCCGGTGGACCTGCATGCGCATATGATTCCGCCGAATCCGATAAAGGTTGAGCCCGAGCACGCCCATTACGACTTCCGCTTCCTGCTCGCCGCGGACCAGTCGGTCGCCGGTTCCTCGGTCGCCGGTTCCTCGGTCGCCGAGCTCCGCTGGATCCCGCTGCTCGAACTTCCCGGCCGGCTCGGCGGCCGCGTGCGGGCCACCCTGCTCACCCGAGGATTCCCGCCCCACCGGACGAGCTGACCCCGCCGTGGTGTCGGCGGGTCGCCGACCCGGGCCCGGCGGGGGATCAGCACCGCGGCGAGCGCGGCGCAGACGGCGGCGCCGGCGGCCATCCAGAACGCCCGGGTGAACGCGCCGTCGGTGGGGAGTGGGCGGCCCGCGGCCGTGCTGGCGGCGAGCAGGGTGGCGACGACCTGCGAGCCCAGCGCCGCGCCGACCGAGCGCACCAGCGCGTTCACTCCGGTGGCCTGTCCGGTGGTCCCGGCTGGCACACCCTCGACGATGATGTTGGGCACCACCGACATGCCCAGGCCGACCCCGGTGAAGACCACGGTCGTCAGCACCGCGACCACCACCTCACCGCCGTGCTCCACGGCCAGCAGGGCCATTCCGGCCGCCGCGGCGAGGAAGCCACCGACCAGCGGCGGGCGCGACCCGAGCCGTCCGCTGACCCGGCCGGCGTACGAGCCGGNGATCAGCATCGCCAGCGAGGCGGGCAGCAGCAGCAGGCCGGTGCCGGTCGCGTCCAGCCCGAAGCCGTAGCCGGTGGAGCGCGGCGCCTGCGCGATCTGCGGGACGAGGACGAAGGCGCCGAACATGCAGCAGCCGACCAGCAGGGTGGCGAAGTTCGTGGCCAGGATGACCGGCCGGGCCAGCACCCGCATGTCCACCAGCGGCTGCTCGACCCGCAGCTCGAAGCGTACGAACAGGCCCAGGACGACCAGCCCCGCCGCCGACAGCCCGAGGGTCCGCGGGCTGCCCCAGCCCCAGACGGACGTCTGCGTCAGCGCGACCAGGGGCGCGGTCAGGCCGACCGCGAGCAGGAGCGCGCCGCGCACATCCACCCGGCCGGGGGCGCGGACGTCGGAACCCGGCAGCCGCAGCGCCCCGGCCGCCGCCGCGGCGGACATGAGCGCCCCCAGCCAGAAGATCCACCGCCAGCCGGCGTGGTCGAGGAGCAGCCCGCCGGCGAGCAGGCCCGCCCCGGCGCCGATGCCGGCGATCGCCGCGATCAGCCCGATGGCACCGGGCCGGCGGGATTCGGGGAGCGTCTCGCCGATGATGCCGAAGCACAGCGGGAAGATGCCGCCGCCGGCACCCTGCACCGTCCGCGCCGCCACCAGCAGCCAGATGTTGCCCGCCAGTGCCGACAGCACGCTGCCCACGGCGAACGCGGCGAGTGAGACCACCAGGAGACGCCGCCGGCCGAACATGTCGCCGAGGCGCCCCAGCACCGGGGTCAGGATCGCGGCGGCGACCAGGTAGGCGCTGAACACCCAGGCGACGTTCGCCGGGCTGGTGTGCAGCGCCTCGGTCAGCACGCCCACCCCGGGCACCACGGCGGTCTGCGCGATGGAGAACGCCGCCGCCGCCGTCGCCAGGACGGCCAGGACGGCCAGGCTGCCGGTGGGCGCGTCCCGATCCGGTGGCATCAGCCGGCGGCTCGTTCCAGCACGTGCACCCCGCAGGCGCTGCCCAGCCCGATGACGTGCGCGAGCCCGGCTCGGGCACCCTCGATCTGCCGGGCGCCGGCCTCGCCGCGCAGGTGGTGGCAGATCTCCCAGATGTTGGCGATGCCGGTCGCCGCGATGGGATGCCCCTTGGACTCCAGGCCGCCGCTGACGTTCACCGGGGTCTTCCCGTCCCGCCAGGTGGCGCCCGACTCGAAGAAGTCGACCGCGCCGCCCGGCGCGCACAGCATCAGGTTGTCGTAGTGCACGAGCTCGGCGGTGGCGAAGCAGTCGTGCAGCTCGACGAGGTCCAGCTCGTCCGGGCCGAGGCCGGCCTGCTCGTAGGCCTGGGCGGCGGCGGCGCGGGTGAGGGTGTTGACGTCCGGTAGCACCTGGCAGCCGTCCTGCCACGGGTCGCTGGTGAGCACCGACGCGCTCACCTTCACCGCGCGCCGGCGCTGCTCGGGGGACATCCGGCGCAGCCTGGCACCGCTGACGACGACCGCGGCCGCCGCGCCGTCGCAGTTCGCCGAGCACATCGGCCGGGTGTTCGGGTAGGCGATCATGACATCGTTCATGATCTCGGCCAGGGTGAAGCGCTTCTGGTAGGCCGCGAGCGGGTTGAGCACCGAGTGGGCGTGGTTCTTCTCCGCGATCCGGGCGAACAGCTCGAAGGTGGCACCCCCGTACCGGTGGCCGTACTCCAGGCCGATCTGGGCGAACACCCCGGGCATGCTGTCGGTGCCGACCTGCCCCTCCAGCGGCGCCAGGGCACCGAACCTGCCCCGGCGTGACCAGGTGCCGTCATCCGCCGCTGCCGCCGCCGGCGCGCCGAGCAGGCCGGCGCCGGCGAGCTTCTCGACGCCCACGGCCATGCCGAGGTCGGCCTCGCCGGCGCGGATCGCCATGATCGCCACCCGCAGCGCGGTCGCGCCGGTGGCGCAGGCGTTCGCGACGTTGAACACCGGGATGCCGGTCTGCCCGATCTGCTTCTGCAACAGTTGCCCGAAGCTGGAGGTGCCGGCGGTCAGGCTGCCGGTGGCGAGTACGCCGACGTCGCGGATGGTGACACCCGCGTCGGCGAGCGCGGCGGTCGCCGCCTCCGCGGCGAGGTCGATGTTGTCCTTGTCCCGGTGCTTGCCGAACCTCGTCATCGAGATCCCGAGGATCCAGACGTCCTGGGTCATCGCGGTCCTTCCGCTTGTCTCACCGCGGGTTCGAAGCCGTAGCCGACGGCCTCGGTTCCCGCGCTGTCCGCGCCCAGGGGCCGGGTCGTCAGCCGGACCCGCATGCCGAGGGTCACGTTCTCCGGGCGCGGCTCCAGGTTGACCAGGCACCCACGCACCCTGGTTCCGCCGCAGTCGACGATCGCCGCGACGAACGGCACCGGGACACCCGGCGCGGCCACCGAGACGATCGAGAACGTGTGGACCGTGCCCTCCCGCGGGAGGGCCACGGAACGGAACTCCGCGCCGCCGCAGGACGCGCACGCGTTGCGCCGGTCGAAGAAGCGCGCGGAGCACCGCGCGCACTCCTGGGCGACGAGATGCGGATCCCCGCCCAGAACCAGATAGTCGACCAGCGGAATCGGATCTGCCAAGACAACCCCCTGTGAACAAATCGATTCGCCGGTCTTTTCCAAACGGTCATCTGCCTGGATTCAGGCTGGCCATATTTACACTAGGTTGAAGTACCTGTACTGTCAACCCGGTCGCGTGGAGGGGAGGACACCCATGAAGGTCGCGCTCACTGTCAGGGACTTTCTGGACCGGGCCGAGGCGGTGTATCCGGAGGCGTTGGCGATCGTCGACGAGCCGGGTCGGCCGGGTTCGCTGGGCCGGCTGAGCTATGCGGAACTGGCCGCGCGCGCCCGCGGTATGGCGGCCGGGCTGGCCCGCCTCGGCGTGCCGGTCGGCGGCCGGGTGGCGATCGTGTCCCCGAACTCGGGCCGCTTCCTGACCGCCTTCTACGGGGTCTCCGGCAGCGGGCGGGTGCTCGTCCCGGTGAACTACCGCCTGGGGGCGGAGGAGGTGGCCTATGTGCTCGCGCATTCGGGCGCCGAGCTGCTGCTCGTCGATCCCGACCACGCCGACGCACTGGCCGGAGTGCGGGTTCCCCACCGGCTCGTCCTGGACGGGGTGTCCGACGCCGAGCTGTTCGCCCCCGCCGACCTCGCCACCGACGCCGCCGCGGCGGCGGCCTGGGCGGAGTGGAAGCCCGACGAGGACGCCGTCTGCACCGTCAACTACACCTCGGGCACCACGGCCCGGCCGAAGGGGGTTCGCCTCACGCACCGCAACTGCTGGCTGAACGCGGCCTCGTTCGGCTGGCACACCACCGTCACCGAGCACGACGTCCTGCTGCACACGCTGCCGATGTTCCACGTCAACGGCTGGGGAATGCCGTTCGCGGTCACCGGCATGGGCGGCACCCACGTCGTGATCCGCAGGATCGACGGGGAGGACATCCTCACCCGCGTCGAGCGGGACGGGGTGACGCTGCTGTGCGGCGCCCCGGCGGTGGTCGCCTCGATCCTCGACGCCGCCACCGCGCGGGCCGCCGCCGGCCGGCCGGTCCCGGGCCGTGACCGGGTGCGGATCGTGGTGGCCGGCGCGCCGCCGCCCAGCGCCGTGGTCGCCCGGGTGGAGGAGCAGCTCGGCTGGGAGTTCATCCAGATCTACGGGCTGACCGAGGCGGCACCGCTGCTCACCATCAACCGGGCCCGCCGCGGCTGGGAGAAGCTGCCGGCCGCCGAGCGCGCCCGGCTGCTGGCACAGGCCGGCGCCCCGGCTCTCGGGGTGCGGCTGCGCACGGATGACTCCGGCGAGGTGCTGGCCCGCTCGAACCACGTCTTCGACGGCTACTGGGAGCAGCCCGACCAGACGGCCGCGGCGATCCGCGACGGCTGGTTCCACACCGGTGACGGCGGCGCGTTCCACGACTCGCTGCTCACCATCACCGACCGCAAGAAGGACGTCATCATCACCGGCGGTGAGAACGTCTCCTCCATCGAGGTCGAGGACTGTCTCTACCAGCATCCGGACGTCGCCGAGGCCGCGGTCATCGGCGTGCCGGACGAGAAGTGGGGGGAGACGGTCAAGGCCCTGGTCGTGCCGCGCCCNGGTGTCGCGGTCNCCCCCGCCGAGCTGATCGAGTTCTGCCGCTCCCGGCTCGCGCACTACAAGTGCCCGACGAGCGTCGAGCTGCGGCCCGCCCTCGAACGCACCGCGACCGGGAAGCTGCAGAAGTTCAAGCTGCGCGAGCCGTACTGGGCCGGCCGCGGCCGTGGGGTCAACTAGCCGTGCCCGAGCGCATGCGTGGCCTGGCCGGCGTCCGGGTCGTCGACTTCGGGCACCAGATCGCCGGCCCGGTCGCCGCGCTGCTGCTGGCCGAGGCCGGGGCCGACGTCGTGCACGTCGACTCGCCGCGCCACGCGGCCGAGCCCGGGCCGATCGACGCCTATGTCAACCGCAGCAAGCGGCGCATCACCCTGGACCTGGGAAGCGCGTCCGACCGGGCGGTGGCGCTTGAGCTGGTCGCCCGCGCCGACGTGCTCGTCGAGAACTTCCGGCCCGGGGTGATGGACCGGCTGGGCCTCGGGCCGGGCGCGGTCTGTGCCGGAAACGAGCGTCTCGTCTACTGTTCGCTGCCCGGCTTCGCGAGCGACGACGAGAAGGCCACCCTCCCCGCCTGGGAGGGGGTGGTCCAGACCGCGGTGGCCGGTTACCGCTCGCTGGGCGAGCACTGGGACCCGTCCGGCCGCCGGAAGGCGCGGGTCCGCGACGCGGCCGCGCCGCTGTTCACACCGATCACGACGGCGTCCAACTTCGGGGCGCTGATGGGCGCCGTCTCGGTGGTCATGGCACTGATCGCGCGGGAGCGCTCCGGCCGGGGGCAGCGGATCCAGGTCCCGCTGGCGGAGGCGTTCGCCGAGGCATACAGCACGATGCTGGGCATGCGGGTGTACGAGAACCCGCTGATGGGTGACGACCACCTGCTGCGCGACCTCACCTACGAGTGCGCCGACGGCGGCCTGATCGACCTGTCGCCCTACGCGAAGTTCGTCATCCCGCTGCTGGTCGCCGCCGGGGTCGCGCCGGAGTGGGAACGGCAGGGGCTGATCGACGTCGCCGGCCGCGGCTTCGCCCCGGAGCACCGGGACCGGGCGATGACGATGTTCGCCGACCTGGTCCGCGGCCGGCCGGCGGCGTGGTGGGACGAGGTCGCGACCCGGGCCGAGATGCCGGTGGCCATGGTCCGCACCCCCGCCCAGTGGGTCGCGTCCGAGCACGCGCGCGCCTCCGGGGCCGTCCTGACCCTGGACGACCCGCTCGCCGGGCCGCTGGTGATGCCCGGCCGCGGCTTCGACCTGGGGCGGGAGCCCACCCCACCGCGGCCGCGGCACCTGCCCGACGCCGACCGCGCCGACCTGCTCGCCGAACTGCGCCGACGGCCCACGGTCGGCACCCCCGCCGCGGCGCCGGCGGGTCCGGTGGATCTCCCGTTGGAGGGCTACACCGCACTCGACGTCAGCCAGGCGGTCGCCGGCCCGACGGCGGCGCGGTTGCTGGCCGACTTCGGCGCGGACGTCGTCAAGGTCGGCAACCCGGTCCCGGCGGTGACCGACGGCATCGTCGGCCAGCTCCACCGGGGCAAGCGCACGATCCTGCTCGACGCCCGGAGCGCGGCGGGCGGCGGGCTCGTCGCCGACCTGGTCCGCGGGGCGGACGCGCTGGTCACCAACTTCACCCTGCGGTCGCAGTCCCGCTACGGCATCGACTACGAGCGGACGAGCGCGCTCAACCCCGGGCTGGTCCACTGCTCGATCACCGCCTACGGGCGCCGCGGGCCGTGGGCGCACCGCCGCGGCTACGAGAACCAGTGCAACGCGGCGACCGGCATGAGCTGGCGCTACGGCGCGCGCTTCGGCTGGACGCTCTACCAGCCCACCCCGATCAACGACGCCGACACCGGAATCCTCGGCGCCTACGCCGTGGCGGTGGCCCTGTTCGCGCGGCTGCGTGACGGCGCCGGCCAGTCGGTCGGGGCGTCGCTGGCGCAGGGCTCCACCTTCCACCAGGCGGTCCATCTGGTGGCGGAGGCGCAGGCGGCGGACGGCGCCGGCCCGGACGCCCTGCGCAACGAGTACGGCGGCACCGCGCTGGCCCGCTTCTACCAGGCGGCGGACTCCTGGTTCTTCCTCGCCGCCAGCCGGGACGACCTGAGCCGCCTGTGGCGCGCCGTGGGGCTGGACGGCTCCGCGGAACCGGACGGCTCCGCGGAACCGGACGGGTCGTGGCGTGATCCCGACGGGCCGCTCGCGGCGCGGCTGGCCGCGCGGTTCGGCGGCGAGCCGGCCGCCCACTGGGTCGAGCGGCTGGTCGGTGCGGGCCTCGGCGCGCATCTCGTCGTGTCCATCGACGACGCGGTCGAGTATCTGCACCGGCGCGGCGTGGTCTACTTCGAGCGCGGTCCGAACGGCGTGGACGTCCCGCGGCCGGGCATCGGCCGGTGGCTTTCCGAGACCCCGCCGGTCGTGGGCGCCAACCCCGGCGCGGTGGGCTCGCAGGCCGTCGAGATCCTCGCCGGGCTCGGGCTCTCCGCGGCCGAAATGGAGCGGCTGGCCGCGGCGGACGTCCTGTGCCTGCCCGGCGGGCTTCCCCGGTTGAACAGGCTGACCTGACGAGGTCAGGCGCGGCGGCCCACCGCGCCGCAGTCGTGCAGCTCGTCGATGGCGGCCGCGCTCAGCCCGGCCTCGGCCAGCACCGCGCGGGTGTGCTCGCCGACGGGCGGCGGCGCGTACGTCGGGCCGGCCGGGCGCTCACCGGAGTCGTCGCGGATGCGGACCGGGGCCCGGGGGACCGTCAGGTCACCGACCTTCCGCAGCAGCCCGCGGGCCGCCACCTGCGGGTCGCGGGGCAGGTCCGGCCCGCGGTTCACCCGCACCACACTGGCCCCGCGCGGCCCGAGCTCGGCCACCCACTCCTCGGCCCGCCGGCCGCGGAAGCGTTCGGCGAGCCGCTCGGCCACGGCGACCGGGTCCTCCCAGCGGTGCAGGGAGCCGGCCAGGTCCGGCAGCCCGAGCCCGTCGCACAACGCGGCCCAGGTGCGCGGCTCCGCGGCGGTCACGGCGACCCAGGTGTCGGCCGCGCACTCGTAGACGCGCCGGTCGGGCCCGGACGGGACGCCCCGGGGCCCGCGGTCGATGATCCCGTCCGCGGAGGACAGCAGCCAGCTGGCCGACTCGGAGAGGCTGATGTCGAGCTGGCACCCGGTGCCGGTGCGGTCCCGCTCGCGCAGCGCGGCGAGGATCCCGACGCTGGCCATGAGCGCGCCGACCGGGATCGGCAGGATCAGCTCCGGGTGCCACGGCAGGTCCGGGTGCAGCGCGGTGAGCAGCCCCGAGTGCGCCGCGAACGACAGGTCGTGCCCGGACCACTGGGCGTAGGGGCCGTCCTGGCCGTAGCCGGTGATCGAGCACCAGACGAGCCGCGGTGCCTCGGCCGCCGCGTGCTCGTAGCCGAACCCGCGCTCCGCCAGGACGCCGGGACGTTCGTTCTCGACGAGCACGTCGGCGTGCGCGGCGAGCGCCCGCAGCACCTCCAGCCCGCGGGGGTGCCGGAGGTCGAGGGCCAGCGAGCGCTTGCCGCGGTTGAGGCCGACGGGCCCGTCGAACAGCCGGCCCTTCGGCGACTCCACCCGGATGACGTCGGCGCCGAGGTCCGCCAGCAGCACGGTGCAGAACCCGCCGGGTGGCAGCCGGGTCAGATCCAGCACGGTCACGCCGCTCAGCGGCAGCGCGGCCGGGCCGCCGGTGCGTGTCTCGGACGTCGGATCGGATGGCGATTCGGGCATCGATCTCTCCTCGTGGGTGGGTACCGGGCCGGGCGGCCCCGCCCGGTACCCACTGGGCCTTCGTCCTACCGGTGCGGTGACCGGCACCGCCGCTAACCGGCCAGGAAGCGGCTGAGATTGTCGCGCATGATCTTGCGGACGGTGACGTCGTCCAGGTGCTTGAGCTGCGAGACGTACTGCATCGGGTCGGGGATGCCCTCGGAGTGCGGGAAGTCCGACCCGAAGACGAGGCAGTCGGCCCCGATGACGTCCATCGCCTTGGAGACGTTCTCCTCGGGGAACGGGGCGATGACACAGCGCTCCCTGAAGACGGCCGACGGCCGCCCGGGCAGGGTGCCCCACTTGGGCCGGCGGCCCAGCAGCATCGCGTGGTCGAGCTTGCGCAGCAGGTAGGGCAGCCACACGGTGCCGAACTCGGCGATCAGCACCCTGATGTTGGGGAAGCGACCGAACAGGTTGTGGAAGACCATGGCGGTGACGGTGTCCATGATCGGTCGGTCGCCCCAGTACGAGACCCACTGGAAGCCGTTGAAGTGCTGGTAGCGCCCTTCCGGGTCCTCGCTCCACTCGGCGCCGTGCCGGGCGTAGGTGCCGCCCAGGTGGACCGCGACCCGGGTGTCGCTCTCGTTCACCAGAGACCAGAACGGGTCGAAGTACGGGTCGAACGGCGAGCGGCCGAAGGCGGGCCCGGGCGGGAGGTCGACGAACCGGGCACCGCGGTCGAGGACGCGCCGCAGCTCGGCGACCGCGTGGTCGACGTCGAGCAGCGGGATCGGGACGGGGACCAGGATGCGGTTCTCGTGGGTGTAGCCCCAGTCCTCCCACAGCCAGTCGTTGTACGCCCGGTTGACCGCGTAGCCGGCCTCGATGTCGCCGCGCCGGAAAGCGCTCTCCCAGCCGGTGCCGACCGCGTGCAGGACGGCGATCTCGACGTTCTGCCGGTCCATCAGGGCCAGCCGGGGGTCCTTCTTCTCGAAGGCCGGGCGCATCGCGTTGTACCGCTCCACGAGCTGTGCCCGGCTGAGCTGGTCGAGGTCCTTCATCGGGTTGAGCTTGTTCAGCATCGCGCCCGGAATCGGGATGCTGCCCTGCATGGCGGGCAGGTCCGCGAGGTCGACGCCGCCGTGCCCGCCCTCGGGCTGGGAGTGGACCCCGAGCGTGCGCCGCTCGTGGTCGGCATCCTCGTCTTCCTCGTGCTCCTCCTCGGTGAGCATGCGCGGTTCGCCGGGCAGCCAGGCGCGTTCGGTCATCTCCGCCGAAAGGTAACGCGTGACGGCGTCGGCAGGCGCGTACAGGTGATGATCGGCATCAAATATGCCGTAGTCGAGAGTCTGTTCAAGACCGGCTACATAGATTCCGCGGGTCCCGAGCTGGGGGCTGTCGGACAACGTTCCTCCAAGAAGTTCATCCCGATCCTCAGATTTGAACTGAGTCTAACTCCTGGAAGTGTGCCGGCGCCACCCTCCATCGCGGCCGGGCGGGGTTCCACGGGGGATTCCGGGCGCGCGCGAGCGCAAACCGCGGGCTGCGGGCGGGGGGTGCTCTCGGGCATGCCAAAAGACGGGCCGCGGCGCTTTCGCGCGGGCGGTCCGTCAGGCGGCGAAAATGGCGGCTCCGGCGGGCGTCAGTCCGGCAGCGTGATGTCGGGATGCAGGCCGGCGACGACGATGGCCGCCCGGCGATAAAGCGCCTGGTTGAGCTTGCTGAGCCGGCCCTGCGACCATTCCATGATGGAGTCGACCACCAGGGCCTCCAGGATCTGGGCCATCTCCGACGGCTCGATCCGGCTGGTCACCTCGCCTTTTTCCTGCGCCTTTACGAAGATCTTCTCGAATGCCTCGGCGAAGGCCGGGCCCTCGTAGGAGGCGGCCGACCGGTTCGGGCGGCGGAACTCGGCGAGCGCGCGACTGACCGCGGCC
This sequence comes from Frankia sp. EI5c, assembly GCF_001636565.1. Lineage (GTDB taxonomy): Bacteria > Actinomycetota > Actinomycetes > Frankiales > Frankiaceae > Parafrankia. The sequence goes on along the minus strand of NZ_LRTK01000054.1, from coordinate 240 downwards.
GGCGGCGTGCCCTTGATGTTGCGGGCGAGCGNGTTCAGTACGGTGCGCAGCGAGTCGTTGATGCCGCGATCGGCCCGGACGCAACGATTCGCCGTGTCGTTGAGGATGGTTGCCGTCTCGACACCCATCTCCAGCAGGATGTCCTCTTTGTGAGCGAAGTGGAAGTAGAACGTCCCCTTCGTGACGCCCGCGGCCTGGCAGATCTCCTCGACCTTTGTATCCTCGATACCGGTCTCGAAA
>NZ_LRTK01000053.1 GCF_001636565.1 Frankia sp. EI5c | reverse complement strand
GATGCGGCCGCGGCGCACCCGCTGCTCGGTGATCCGGGCCCGCTGCCCACCCAGGAAGATCACCGGCGAGTTCTCGACCTTCGCGCACATCATCGCGCCGGCCAGGTTCGCGACACCGGGGCCGAGGGTGCCGATACACACCGCCGCCTTCCCCGTCATCCGGGAGACCGCCTCCGCCATGAACCCGGCGGACTCCTCGTGATGCGGCGCGACCACGTTCCAGCCGCGCTCCTCCGCCAGATGGAACATGTGCACGAAGTTCGGGTCGGGAATACCGAAGATGGTGTCGATGCCCTCGGCCGCGAAAAGCGGAAGAATACGCTCGTAGACCTTCACCGAACAGTCACCCCTCGATCGTGAGAGTGAGGCCGGCCAGGTCGCCGGCGTCGCGCCAGTCCCGCAGCAGGTCCTCCATGGCGTAGAAGCCAGCCCAGTAGGGGTCGCCGAGAACGGAGCGGATCCGCTCCTCGCCCTCGTTGTTGTAGTAGCCGGGCGTGCACTCCCGGGCGAAGTTGGTGTTGTCGATCTCGTTGGCGCGGATAGTGGCGACCCACTCCTCCTGCGCCTCGAACGTGGGTTCCACCGCCGTCGCGCCGCGGGCGAGGGTCTCGCTGATGATGTGGGCGATGTGGACGGCCTGCTGCTCGAACATCGCCGGCACCGCCGCCGTGATGCCGCCCTGGATGTAGCCGGTGAAGAACTGGTTCGGGAAACCGTGGGTCATGATCCCGTGCAGCGTGCGGTAGCCCTCGCGCCAGTGGTCGTAGAGCGACCGGCCGCCGCGGCCGGCGAACGGGTGGATCGCGAGCCGCCGGTCGAGGTCGGTGGTGATCTCGAAGCCGCTGGCGAACACGATGCAGTCGACCTCGTGCTCGACTCCCCCGGCGACGATTCCCGTCGCGGTGATCCGCTCGACCCCTCTGGTCGCCGACACGTCGAGCAGGGTGACGTTCGGGCGGTTGAACGTCGGCAGGTACAGGTCGTTGAAGCACGGCCGCTTGCACAGGAACCGGTAGTACGGCTTGAGGATCTCCGCGGTGTCCGCGTCCTCGACGATCGCCTCGATCCGGCCGCGCAGCCGCTCCATCACCTGGTAGTCGACGAGTTCCCGCAGCTCCATGAACTTCGCCGGGTCGGCCATGGCCGCCCAGCCGTCGGTGGCGTCCAGGTGTGCCTGGAGGTTGCGGCTGATCTCCGTCCAGCCGTCGCAGATCAGGTCCGGCTGGCCCGGCGCGAACGCCTCGTACGCCGCGGTGTGGAAGTTGCGGCGGCGTTCCCGCTGCCAGCCCGGCCGCAGTGAGGCGGCCCATTCCGGGTCGGTCGGGATGTCGCCGCGCTCGTCGATCGACGACGCGGTGCGCTGGAAGACGTACAGGTGCTCGGCGGTCTGCGCGATGTGCGGGATGACCTGCACGCCGCTGGCACCGGTGCCGATCACCGCGACCTTCTTGCCCGCCAGCCCGTCCAGCCCCCCGTGCAGGTGGCCGCCGGTGTACTCGTAGTCCCNCCGGGCGGTGTGGATCGTGTGGCCGGTGAAATCCCTGATGCCGGGAATCCCGGGGAGCTTCGGCTTGTTGAACGGACCCTGGCACATNACCACGAACCGCGCCCGGATCTCGTCACCCCGGTTCGTGCCGAGCTTCCACCGCCGGGACTCCTCGTCCCACTCCTGCGAGCGCACCAGCGTGCTGAAGATCGCGTGCTCGTAGAGGCCGTAGTGCTTGCCGATGCGCTGCGCGTGCTCGAGGCACTCGTCACCCCGGGCGTACTTCTCCCTGGGGACGTACCCGGTCTCCTCCAGCAGCGGCAGGTAGCAGTAGCTGTCGGTGTCGCACTGGATGCCGGGGTAGCGGTTCCAGTACCACACCCCGCCGAAGTCACCGGCGAGCTCGATGATCCGGAAGTTCGTCACCCCCGCCTCGGCGAGGCGGGCCCCGGTCACCAGGCCGGCCCAGCCGCCGCCGAGGACCGCCACGTCGATGTCCTCGACGATCGGCGTCCGGGGTACGACCGGCGTGTACGGGTCGGCCTCGTAGAACTCCTCGAAGTCCCCCTCGGTGACCAGGTACTGCTGCTGCCCCTCCGGGCGCAGCCGCCGGTCGCGTTCTAACAGGTACCTGGCCCGGAGGGCGTCGTGGTCGACCTCGGGGGTTTCGGTGGGAGCGCAGTCGTGCATGCGGGTTCCTCGCTTCGGGGCCGGTGCTCGGGTCGGTTGTCGGGCGCTGCGCGAGCTCAGCGCGTGATGGCCGCGCGGAACTCCTGGTCCTTGAGGAAGAGCGAGGTGTGGTCGGCGGCCAGGTGCGTCCACTTCAGGTTCAGCCCGCCGTCGACCAGGATGGTCTGCCCGGTCACGTAGGACGACAGGTCGGAGAGCAGGAAGAGGATCACCCCGGCCTGTTCCTCCGGACGGGCGCGCCGGCCCATCGCGATGGCCCGCCGGTCGCGCTCGACGTCCTCGTCCACGTAGGTCAGCGACGACGGCGTCGCCGTCACGCCGGGCGCCACGGCGTTCACCCGGATGTCGTCCTGTGCGAGCTCGACGGCCATCGTGCGGGTCGCGGCCACCAGCGCCGCCTTCGCCGAGCCGTAGCCGACGTGGAACGGCGCGGTGTTCAGGCCACTGATCGACGAGACCGAGACGATCGACCCCGGCCGGCCCCGTGCCTTGAGCTCGGCGGCGACCGCCTGGCTCATGAAGAACATCGTCTCGAGGTTCTGCGTGAACAGTTCGCGCCAGTCCGCCCGGCTCACCCGCGTGGCCGGCATCCAGGTGGAGGTGGCGGCGCCGCCGGCGACGTTGACGAGCCCGTGGAGGTCGCCGTCGGTGCGCCGCACCCGCTCCAGCACGGTGGCGATGCCCTCGTCCGTCGAGGCGTCGGCCGCGACCGGCACGACCGGCAGGCCCTCCTCGGCCAACGGCGCGACGTGGGTGTCGAGGTTGTCCTGTGAGCGGCTGACCGCGACGACCGTCGCCCCGGCCCGGGCGACCAGGCGCACCACCGAGGTGCCGATGCCACCGCCGCCCGCGCCGCTGACGACGACGACACGCCCGGTCAGATCGATGAAGTCGGATGTCATGACAGCGCGTCTCCGCTCGTGAAGTGAGTGCCCGAGACCGGCGCTGCCCGGCAGCGGCAGCGGTGAGGCGGCCGGCCGACTTCCGCCGGGCCCACTCTGGACGAGACCGTATTGCGGTGTCAATATCCACGATACGGTTCTGGCCACCGGCGGTGCGGAGTCCCACCGACAGGTCGGCCTGCTGGGTCCGAGGCGCCCCGGGGTCTGTCCCGGGCCCTCCGCGCCCGGCCCCGCGAATCGTCCCTAGCCGTCAACCGACAGTCGGGAGCGCTTGATGAGTGGAAAATCCGCGGCACCGGAGAAGGCGGCGTCAGCGAAGGCGGCGTCGGAGAAGCCGGAGCTTGACCTGTCGGACGTCGACCACCGGGTGGGCCAGCTGGTCGGCGGCGGGCAGTTGTACGACCCGTGCAGTTCCTCCGACGTCCGTCGCTGGGTGATGGCGATGGACTACCCCAACCCGTTGCACTGGGACGAACAGTTCGCCCGCGCGTCACGGTTCGGCGAGATCATCGCCCCGCAGTCCATCGCGGTCGCGCTCGACTTCGGCCACGGCGCCCAGCCGGCGTGCGTGGGTTACATCCCCGGCAGCCACCTGATCTTCGGTGGCGAGGAGTGGTGGTTCTACGGGGTGCCGGTCCGGGTGGGCGACAAGCTGTTCCAGGAGCGGCGGTTCCACGACTACAAGGTCGTCGAGACGAAGTTCGCCGGGCCGACGATGTTCTCCCGCGGCGACACCGTCCACACCAACCAGCTCGGTGCGCTGGTGGCCCGCGAGCGCTCGACCGCCATCCGCTACCTCGCCGCCGAGGCGGAGAAGCGCGGCATGTACGAGAACCAGCTCGGCGCCGTGAAGCGCTGGACGGACGAGGAGCTGCGTGCGGTCGAGAAGGTCCGCCACGACTGGCTCCTCAGCAACCGGGAGGGTGTCTCCCCGCACTTCGCGGACGTCCGGGTCGGGGACGTGCTGCCGCGCCGGGTGATCGGCCCGCACAGCATCGCCAGCTTCACCACCGAGTACCGGGCCTTCCTGTTCAACATCTGGGGCACGTCCCACTGGACCGCGCCGCCCGGCGTCGAGGACCCCTGGATCAACCAGGACCCGGGCTGGGTCGAGGGCTTCGGCTTCGACGAGGAGGGCGCCCGGATCGACCCGCGGCTGCGCGACGGCCTCTACGTCGGCCCGTCCCGCGGCCACATCGACGCCGACAAGGCCAGCGAGGTCGGCATGGCCCGCGCCTACGGCTACGGCGCCACGATGGGTGCCTGGTGCACCGACTACCTCGCCTACTGGGCCGGTCACGACGGCATGGTCCGCCACACCANGGCCAACTTCCGCGGCCCCGCCTTCGAAGGGGACGTCACCTACTTCGACGCCGAGATCGTCGACAAGCAGGCGGACTCGGTGTGGGGTGTGCCGCTCGTCCAGGTGAAGCTGAAGCTCACCAACCAGGACGGCGGCGTGCTGGTCGACTGCACCGCCGAGATCGAGCTGCCAGCCGGCCGAGGTTCGCGCAGTCAGGAGCCGACCGCATGAGTGGGCACACCGCAGTCGTCACCGGTGGAGCATCCGGCATCGGCGAGGCGATCAGCCGGCGGCTGGCGGCCGACGGCATCGCCGTGGCGATCTTCGATCTCGACGGCGAGGCCGCCGTGGCGAAGGCCGCCTCGATCGAGGAGGCCGGCGGCAAGGCAATCGGGCTGGCCGTAGACGTGACCGACCGGGCGGCGATCGACGCCGGGGTGGCCGCCGTCCGGGAACGGCTGGGCCGGCCGACGATCCTGGTCAACAACGCCGGGGTGACCCCCACCAGCCCCTTCCTCGACATCACCCTCGAGATGTGGAACCGCAGCCTCGCCGTCAACCTCACCAGTGCGTTCCAGTGCAGCCAGGCGATCATCCCCGACATGGTCGAAGAGGGCTGGGGCCGCATCGTCAACATCTCGTCGTCGAGCGTCCACAGCGGGCCGCCGAGGCTTGCGTCCTACGTCGCGGCGAAGTCGGGTGTGGTCGGGCTCACCAAGGTGCTCGCGCGCGAGTTCGGCCGGCGCGGCATCACCGTCAACACGATCCCGCCGGGCTTCATCGACACCCCGATGCTGCGGGACGCCGAGAGCAACGGGCTCATGAAGGTCGAGGAGCAGACCGCCGGCACCCCGGTCGGCCGGATCGGCCGCCCCGAGGACATCGCCGCGGTCTGCGCCTTCCTCGTCAGCGAGGAGGCCGGTTACGTCACCGGCCAGATCGTCAACGTCAACGGCGGCCGGATCTCCTGAAAAATGCCGCGGGCGCGCGGCCCGGTCGACCGGGAATCATCCGGGCAGCGCACTCGAATGCTCCGTCGCCCCTTGTTCAAGACGGTTTGTTCCAGGTAGAGGACCGCACGATATGCGTGACGCCGCTCCGCCAGAACGTTAATCTCGCCCTCCGGTCAGCCATATCGGCGACCGAGCCCGCGAGTACGGAGCAAGACGCATGTCCAGTGAAAGAAGACCACACAGTCCACCCCGGGCCCGAGTGCATCGCGGCGCGAGTGCCACAAAGCGGGCCACCGCCCGAGCAATCTCCGTCATACTGGCTTTTGGAGCGACTTTCTCGGTTGCCACGGCGGNGTCCGCACAGGCCGATCAGATCACCTTCACAAAGAAGCCCAGCCAGTACCATTTCGATGGTGCCGGGCAGGTCATCACCTACACCTACCGAATAGTCAACGGCCCGGTCGGCGCGGTCGACATATCGGTGATCGACAGCCAAATCGGGCCGATCTGGTGCCCCGCCACTACACTGCTGCCGCACGCGTCGATGGAGTGCGTGGGGCAGTACACGACCACCCGCCGGGATGCGGAAGGCGGATCCATCGGCAATTCCGCGACCTTGTCCCTGACCGAGGTCACGNGGACACGCGTCGTCAGGCACGCGACGGCGGACATCCCCTACAGCNGCCTTGTCCCGTCGATCGCCATCAGCAAGTCAGGTCCCTTTTTCTTCACCCTCCCGGGGGAGATCCTGACATATACCTACCAACTGACCAACGGCCCGGTGGGTCTGGTGGGCGTGTCCGTGGTCGATGACTTCGCCGGCCCGGTCCCCTGCCCGTCCACCGTTCTGACGCCCGGCGCAACAATGACCTGCCACGTGCCGTACACAGTCACCGACGCCGATGTGTTCAGAGGTGTCATCGTGAACACCGCGACCGTGACAGCGACCAGCACCACGGGTCAGCGCCTGGCCCAGGCCGCCACCGCCACCGTGCCGTACGGCAACAACAACCGGCTCGCTCTCAGCAAGCAGGCGTCGCCGAGCGAGTTCGACGGCCCGGGCCAGGTGCTCACCTACCACTACCGGTTGTCCAGCGGCGTCTCGAGTCTGACGGACGTCTCCCTGGTTGACAGCAAGATCGGCCCGGTCACCTGCCCGTCCACCGTTCTGACGCCGCAGCAGCCGCTCGAATGCACGGCCCAGTACACGACGACCCAGGCCGACGTTCTCGCCGGAAACCTCACGAACACTGTGTTCGCGGCGGGCCGGGAGGNGTCCACCGGGCTCACGATCTCGAGGCGCTCCCAGGCAACCGTCCTGTACACCGGGCCGCAGCCGGGGCTCCGCCTCCTCAAGATTTCGAGCCCCACCCTGTTCACCGGCCCTGGAAATGTGATCACCTATGGCTACCGAATCACCAGCGTCTCCGACCAGCTGACCGGAGTGTCGCTGGTCGACGATCGACTCGGGGCGATTGCCTGCCCGGGCACGACTCTGCCGCCCGGCGGGTCGATGGACTGCCTGGCCCGGTACACGACCACCGACGCGGATGTCGCCGCCGGCCGCATCCAGAACACGGCGACTGTCACCGCCGTTCCGCCCAGCGGGCCGCCCGAAATCGCCACCGCCGACGCGGAAGTGGTGTTCGTCCCCGTGCCCGGCGCGGTAAGGCTGGAGAAGACCGCGGTACCCGGAACCTTCAGCGCCGCCGGCCAGACAGTCACCTATGTCTACAAGATCACAAACCCGTCCACGGTGGCGCTGTCGGGGGTTTCGCTCCTCGACAACCGACTCGGCGCCATCACCTGCCCGGCCACCACGTTGCCGCCCGGCACGACGATGTCCTGCCCGGCGCAGTACACGACCACCGCGGTCGACGTGGCGGTCGGCCGCATCCAGAACACGGCGAAGGTCACCGCGAACCCACCTGTCGGAGCACCGGTGGTCTCGACGACAGTGGAGGAGGTGGCCTACAGAAAGCCACTCCCTCCCCTCAGCCTGGTCAAGAGCGCGACATCCGGCACCTTCACCGGGGCCGGCCAGCCGGTCGTCTATGTCTACCGGATCACGAACTGGTCCCNGACCGCGCTGTCCGGGATCTCGCTCGTCGACAGCCAGCTCGGCCCCATCACCTGCCCGGCCACCACACTGCTGCCCGGCACGGCGATGGCCTGCCCGGCGCAGTACACGACCACCGTGGCCGACGTGGCGGCCGGCAGGATTCAGAACACGGCGTCGGTCACCGCCTTCCCACCCACCGGAGGACCGCTGATCTCCTGGTCCCAGGCGGAAGTCGTCTTCGAGCTGACGCCGGGTGCGCTCAGTGCACGGACGGCAATCTGACGGGAGCTGTCGGGAGCTCACCGGAAAGTCGACCGAATTCGCCCGAGTAAGCGGCGCACCGGCCCGGGTCCCCGGTCGGTGCGGCTGCTGATTCGGCTGCTGATTCGGCTGCTGGATCGATGATCCGGGGTATCACGGAACCGGCACGGTTCCAGGAGAGCGATCTGGATCATCCCTGGGCGCCGACGGACGCCCGCTCCGTCCGCCGGCCCGGGGCGCGCCGCTGCTGGAGGTCCCCCAGCGAGGGACCACCGGTGAAGGTGGCGCGGTACTCGTGGGGTGTGACGCCGACGAGGCGGCGGAAGTGCGTGCGGAAGTTGCTCACACTGGTAAAACCCACCTGTCGAGCGATGCGTTCGATGCCGTGGTCCGTCGTCTCCAGAAGCTCCTGGGCATGACGCAGGCGGACGCCGGTCACCCATTCCATCGGGCTCTGGCCGGTCTCGGCATGAAAGCGGCGGTTCAGCGTTCGGACGCTGGTGTGCGCGGCGGTCGCGATATCGGCCAGGGCCAGATCGCGGTGCGCATTGTGCTCGATCCAGGCGAGCACGTTCTCCAGCGTCGCGGTCGGGTGGCCGGGCGAGTTCCGCACGATGAACTGCGCCTGCCCGCCGCTTCGATGCAGCGGCGCCACCGCGATCCGCGCCGCGTCCGCGGCGACGGCGACCCCGTGGTCGCGCCGGATCATGTGCAGACACAGGTCCAGGCCCGCGGCCGCCCCCGCCGAGGTCAGGACCAGGCCGTTGTCGATGTAGAGCACATCCGCGTCGACCCGCACGGCCGGGTACCGGCGGGCCAGATCGTCGGCGGCGAGCCAGTGGGTGGTCGCGCGATGTCCGTCCAGCAGGCCGGCCTCGGCGAGGGTGAACGCGCCCACGCAGAGCGACGCGATCCGCGTGCCCTCACCCGCCGCCGCCCGCAGCGCGTCGATAACCGGTGCTCCCGTGGGCACCTCCGGACGGTTGCGACCAGGCACGACGATGGTGTCGGCCCGCCGGAACTCCGCCAGCCCCGCGTTCACTGAGAACCGCAGCGGCCCGGCGTCAACCGTCGACTCGGCCCCGCACACGACCACCCGGTACGCCGGCCTGCCGTCAGGCAGCCGCGCCCGCCCGAAGATCTCCACCGGTGTGGCCAGATCGAAGGCAATCACGTCAGGCAGCGCAAGGACCGCGATGGTGTGCATACCAGCNCGCTAGCGTCGACCAGCCCTGCTGTTGCCCCGACGGAGCAACGGAAGGACCGCCNTGGGGGTCAGTGGCCAGATCCCGTCGGAACCTGGCATCACGGCCACTGTCGGCCCTGCGAGCCCAACGGGACGATATCGACGCGGCCGCTGACGCTGACCGCGCCCCACCAGGTCCCCGAGGAGACTCATCCATGCCGCCGTCGGCCCACCTCGCGCTGTTCGACGGGTTCGACCCGCCCGACGCCCTGACCCCGTTCGTCGTGCTCGCCGCCGGCCGACGGGTCAGCTCATGACCGGCTTCCTGCTGTCCGTCCACGTGATCGCCGCGATCCTCACGATCGGGCCCGTCGCCGTGACCACGAGCATGTTCCCGCCGGCGGTCCGCGCGGCTCTCGGCGCCCCGGACGACCCCCGCAAGGCCGGAACGGTCACGGCCCTTGCGCGCATCACCTCCGTGTACAGCGTCATCGGGGTCGTCGTGCCCGTCTTCGGGCTCGCCACCGGTGCGAGTCTGGGCGTCCTCGGCNACCCCTGGCTGATCATCTCGATCGCGCTGACCGCCGCCGCGGCGGCGATCCTCGTCGCACTGATCCTGCCCGCGCAGAGACGCGCACTCGCAGCCGTCGAGGCCCAGCCCGGCAGACCCGCTGGGCATGACGGACGCGAGGGACGCGAGGGACGCGAGGGACGCGAGGGACGCGAGGGACGCGAGGGCAGGCTCGCCATGCAGACGGGAATCTTCAACCTGCTCTGGGCGACCGTCGTCGTTCTCATGATCTATCGCCCTGGCTCGACCACCGGAGCCTGACGTTGCGGGGCGACGACACCCACGGGACCCGGGCCCGGAGGACAGGCAGCTCCCGGGCACTCCGGGCGGTCGGCTGGGCCGAGTGCCTCACCCTCCTCGTCCTCGTCGGCAACCTGCTCACCGTCCACGCATCAGCGATCAGCCACGTTCTCGGCCCGCTCCACGGGCTCGCCTACACCGCGGCCGTCCTCACCTCCGCTCTCGTCGCCGACGGCCGACACCGACTCTGGCTGCTCGCGCTCATCCCGGGCGTCGGAGGCCTGCTCGCCAGCAGAGCCGGCGACGCGTAACCCCCACCGACGCACGCGCAGCGCCCACCAGCGGGTACACACCTGTGTCCGTAACATCCGCGACGGCATCAGGCGAAGACTTCAACGGGGCATCGGGCAACGCCCCTCCGGACATGACCCGGTCACGCGGCCCTGGGTCAGGCCGCGGACGGGAGAGGACGCGCGGCCCCGGCCGGTGCCGTGGGCCACCACGGTCTACGCAGTCGCCGGAAACCTCCGGACCCGCGGGAGAACCTACCGAGTTGTTTCGCCAGCACGAGTGGATCGCGTAGGGCGAACAGCATCACGCACGGGCCCAGCGAGATCCGGCGGGTGGACGCGGCCACGGCTGCCAGCGTGACCATCGATTCGAGCATCGCATGTGGGTGCAGCAGATGATCACCGACGTAGACTCCGTCGTAGCCCGACTCCTCGGCCTGCACCGCGGTCTCGATCACCCTGGTCGGGTTGACTGCCCCGGTATCGGGATCAGCCACCGTCGCGAGCATCAGACCCACAGTCGGCGATCCTGCGGTCACGGACCCGCCTGCTCACAGATGCTCGCGACGGTGCGATCCGGTCGCCTGCCGATCGGCCGCACCAGGGTCACAGGATTTCCTCACGGACGGCCACGAACCAGGACTCCGAGACCAGATCATCCTCACCTTTGCCGTCGAAGTTCTCGGCGAACCAGGTGATACGCGCCCGCAGACCGTCGAGATCGTCGAAATAGACCTCGTTGACGGCGTCAAACGGCCAGTCGAGCCCATCGCCGGACAGCGGATGGTTCTGGACGTAGGCACTCCCCTTCGCCGGGTCGGGGATGGGGGTCGTTCCTACGCTGCCGGCCCGATTTTTCCATCGGTCGGAAAACTCGCTACCGGTCAGGCCCTCGGCGCGCCGCGCGATCGCCATGTGCTTCAGCTTCGGGCCGCCGTCGCGCCATCGTTGCTCCAGCCAGTCGAGCCCCCGCATCGGGTGCTCCTCGGCGACGACGAGGTGGCTGCCCTCCGCCCGCAGCGCGGCGCCCGGCCCCTGACCGGCTGCTGCGTCTTGGCCTGCCAGCCACGATGCGTACCGCGCCTGATGAGCGGCGTCCACGAACCATTCCAGGACCACGGCGCCGAACCGAGGATCCGCCAGGACCCCGGGCAGAGCGGTGCAGAGAGCCACGCGCGCTGGGCGGACGTCCGCTGGAGCTGATCGCGTTGCCGCGGCGGCCCGCCGCAGGGCCGTCGGGTCGACGGCACCGGCCACCTGCTCTAACAGGTGAATATTTTTGATCATGTTCTCGATCCTTCGCCGAATCATCGATATCCGCCGGGCAGCCAGTATCTGTCAGCACCGGTATCACCGGCGGGGATTCGCCGAGTCATGATCTCCGCGGCACGATCTCAACCCGATCAGCCGGCGTCCACCTGACGCCCGCGGACCGTCCGCGGGCTGGACGTCGCTCACACCATGGCGATCGTCTTGGTCCGTTGGAACTCGGCGAGGACTTCCGGCCCGCCTTCCTTCCCGTAGCCGCTGTAGCCCTGGCCGCCGAACGGGCGGTTGACCACGAGATTCGGCGCGCCGTTGATCATTGTTGCGCCGGCTTCCAGCCGCTCGGCCACCCGATGGGCTCGGCGTACATCCGCGGCCTGAATGTAGGAGGACAGTCCGTACCTGGTGCAGTTGGCGATCTCGATCGCTTCCGCCTCGGAGGAGAACGGCATCATCGACAGCACCGGGCCGAAGACCTCGACCTGGCCAAGTTCGGTGTGCGGGTCGACGTCGGCGAAGACGGTCGGTTCACTTCAGGCCGTGTCCTGTCGTGCCCAGAGTCCGCCATGGCACCTCACCCAAGCTGTCGCTGCTGACCGCGGAGCCGGCGCACATCAGGACGACCGTCGAAGAGGTCCTCCGCTTCGATCCACCTGTACACATGATGCGGCCCCGAACGATCTTCGAGCGTTTCCCACGGCTGTCGCTCTCCACGGACGAGGAGCCGGAGTTTCGGCCGCACCTCACGGTCCGCGGGTTCGCGGCACTGCCGGTCAACCTATGACGAGTTTGACAGTCACGAGGGCCCGGAGGCGTGTCGCCTGTCTTCGACGCGTAGCGCCCACGCCCGGGCCACCGCGACCAGCAGCAGCACGACCGCCAGCGGCACGCCGAGAAAANGGACGAACCCGAACCCGATGTTGGCGCCGATCACTCCGGCGGTCGCGATGTGGTAGCCGACGCCGAGGATCACTCCTACTCCCACGAGCGGCCGCAGCACCTGCCACTGGCGCCGGTCGGCGTGGCCGCTCCGGCCCCGGTGCAGCAGGAGCGACGCTGCGGCTGCCGCCAGGAGCAGAGCGACAATACCGATGGCCGTCATCCACCCGGCGGGGATGTCTGGCGGCCGGACCGCGTAGTTGAGTTCCGACCGGTGGCTGTCCTGTTCGTACTCCTGCCCCAGCAGTCCCGCGACCGCGACCGGTACGGCCGCGATCAGAACGATGGCGGCCCCGCGGTGCAGGGCCCACGCGCGGGTGGATGTCGGCGTCCGCGTCGGCGGCGAGGTGCGCATACGAGCGAGTCTTCCGGTCAGCCGCCGGGACGACCTGAGCGCGAATACTCAGATTCGCCGCCCGGGACCAGCCCCGGCCGCCCCTTGCCGCGGCCGGTGCTCCGTCAGATCCTCGGGCGCCCAGCCGGGGAATGGGCGCCCGACGTGAACGGCCAGCGCAGAGCAGCCGCACTGGACGTCCCATGACGGATCGCGGCCCGGCAACTCGCGGATTTGGAGATCAGCGGCGCTTCGTCCGCCAGTGTCCGTGGACGTCCACCCCCGCGCCCGCAGCCGGCGAGCAAGTCGCGCCGACGCTGCATCGCCTTCAAGCCTGGCCGTTCCCCTCTGCTGGATCGGTGACGTCGGCACCTCCGAGTTCGTTGCCGGTCCGACGGCGGGGCCGCCGCAGCCACGCGAAGAACAGGCAGAGGGCACCCACCGGAAAGCCGATGAGGCACGGACGCCAACCGTCGGGCATCGTCGCGTTCACCCCAGACAGGATCATGGACGCTGCGACGATCAGCCAAAGGGACAGGGGGCGCCTGTATGCCATCCTCCGCGCGCGACGCACTGCGGCAGTATGCACTGCGGAAGCGACGGCTTGCCATCGCCGGACTTCGTCGCCATCCCGTCCAGCGGCAAGGGCGACCCAGCGACTCGCGCCACTGAGCTGTCGTTTGGGTCGAGGAGGTTGTCGTGACGCCAGACGTCGATCATCACCGGAGGGTGACAATGAACCGCCCCGGTCTCCACCGAACCCGGGGCGGTTCACGGGCCGCCCAGTGTCCGTCGGTGTCCACGTACGTCCGTCGGCTCGGGTACAGCGGTCGGTACACCTGTGCCCGGCCACGCGAGTCGAGGGCTGGCGCCAGACCGCCCATCGGCGGATCGTTCGCGATCTACCGTGACATCCCAGCCTTCCACCGAGAGTACAAAGTGGTCACACCAGTGGATCTCATGGGTCGACGGCCACCTCCGGCCGTATCCTGTCCTCCGTGAGCACCCGGCGAGACGAGTTGCACCGGCTCATCGATCGGCTTCCCGAATCCCAGGTGGCACCGACCCTGACCCTTCCGCAAGAACGCACACCAACCGAGGGCGGAAGCGACGAACGGCCGTTGCCGGACTCCGTTGCCACCCTGTCCAGTGGTAGAGGCGACCTCGCGGCCCGCGCCAGTGGGCTGTACTCCGTGTGGAGGAGGCTGTCATGACGCCAGACGCCGATCGTCGCCGGATGGTGACGATGAGCGAACTGCGTCGTCGTCGCGCGGACGTCTACGCGATCGCGCGACGCTACGGTGTGAGCAACATCCGTGTCTTCGGCTCCGTCGCCCGCGCCGAAGCAGACAACGCGAGCGACGTCGACCTCCTTGTCGATCTCGCTCCAGGACGAGGTCTGTTTGACCTCGGTGGCTTCATCAGCGACACCGAAGCGACGCTCAACGTCCACGTCGACGTCACGACGGTCGCCGGGCTACGCCCTCGGCTCCGTCCACGGGTCCTGGCCGAGGCTGTCGCCCTGTGAGATCGGACGATGAGCGCCTCCGCGACATCATCGAGCATGCGCAACTGATCAGCGCGCATCTCCCCACCTCTCGCGAGGAACTCGACCAAAACGTTGTTCTGTCCGCCGCCTTGATCAGATGGGTAGGAATCATCGGGGAAGCCGCAGCACGACTGTCGGACTCCTTCCGCACAGAGCACCCCGAGGTACCCTGGGGCGCGATCACCGGCATGCGCAACCACCTCGTACACGGCTACTTCTCCGTGGACACGGACCTGTTGTGGACCGCGGTCACCGTCGAGATCCCCGGGCTTTCCGTCACCGTCAGATCCTGGCTGAATGACTGACCCAAGCGAAGATCTCCGGCAGCCAGATCCTCGCGAAATCTCTCGGATTTGGCCTCCAACCCGGCACAGTGAACGGCCGCCAAGGAGCACGCTAAATACGTTCATGGTTGTTCGCAAAATGCGAGATAAATATGGAATGATCTCGATTTAATCGAGATCATTCATCTTGCGAAAGGTGCTCCGACAAGGAGCTACGGGTGCGCCGCCAGGGACTTGAACCCCGAACCCGCGGATTAAGAGAAGCAGGCGCTCCGTCCACGGACGTCCACCGACGTCCAGCAGGTCGGCGCGACCTGGGCTGCGGCGCCGGTCCGTGTCCGCCGGTGTCCACCGACGTCCGCCGGCTCGGGTACAGCGATGGGTACACGGTCGCCGGGCTCCACGGGGGCTGGGAGAGCAGACATGTCGGCCCCAACCTGGCCCGGCTCGAACGGGCTGGTCCCCTCCACAACGGGCCGGCGAGTGGGGGTGGCACCCGCTGACCGGCGCAGGCCCAGGGTCATCTTACAGAACGTGCCGATCAACGCAGGCGACTGTTAATCCGGATGCCTCGGGCGTGCGGAACCCCATGCCGTCGCCTCGTTGGCGGCCGAACCTTATGTTCCGTAGCCCTCGGCGCACCGTCCACGAACGTCCACCGACGTCCCTTGGCGCAGGTCGCGGGCTCGGTGATGTCCACCGATGTCCAGGAACATCTGTTCCCGTTGCAGTACTACTGCAGTACTCCGGATCTCCGGAAGCCGGTAACGGACCGTAAGAATCTGTGAGGTTTGCCGGCCTTGCGGCTTATTCGTGACTCAGGAAAGTGCGGCAGGAATTGATCGCTACGTCGGGGAGCGAACTGTGACTGCTATTCGGGTGGAGTCTTACTTGCCGACTGTTTCGGAAGAACATCGACTCGTTGAACGCTAATCGAAAAACCGGTTTCCAGACTTATGCGCTCCGCCTGTTCGTCAAGCTCTTTCCAGCGTTTCTGCATCGGCTTGGTGTCGGAATCGCGAATAGCAAGGAACACGGCTTGGTCGACTTTTTGGCTTTTCATATAGACGGGGGTCTGGCTCCGCAAGCCATTCCAGAACTGGCCGTGGGCGAGACGCTTCATCTCCAGGAGCACTCGCATACGGCGATCGGCTGATATTGTGAAATCTACTGGTCCTCGCCCTGTCTCGACCTCGCGGTCGAGACGGACTCCGGCTGCCTCGCAGTAGCCGTCAAGAATTCCGAGAAAAAGAAGCTGCATATTGGTTTCGGGAATAGCCTCCAGAGGTGTTGAGTTTTTCCAAAATACCCGCCACCCTCCTCTCTCCTCTGCCCAGTGGCGAAACTTGGCAATGATCGAAGAGACAAAAGCCATGAGCTCTTCGGATGAATTTATCGTCGCAGTGCTCTCAAATGGCTCTTCTCGAACAGCCTCGCGTGCAACCCGTTGCCACTTGACCAACAGCTTTGGATCNCTGCTTACATCATATGGCTGAGGTCGGCCGCGTTCCTTTACGCTAATCCAGTCTCGTAGAGAAGCGCGGTTTCTCTTCGCTATATCGACAATCTCCGACTTGCGCACCTTGGTTGATATATCTAGGTTGAGGTCATCGCGTAGAGCTGTGTCGAGATCGTCAAACCAACTGTCGGCTGAAATCGTAGGAAGTTCTCGCAGAAAACGTTTTGGAACTAGGATTATCGGTTTATCGCCGGACGGATCGACTGGTAGCAGGTGAGTCGCATCGGTCCATCTCTTCCGCATTTTGTTGAACTCGCTGCGGGGAACCCTAACTGTTTGCATCGGGATTCCTAGAGAGTGACAGACGTGTTGCGTGTACTCGATAAATTCGGGCTTCAGGAGACTGCATGTTATATCGGAGATCCGGTCTCGATGTATTCCTTCTACTAAGATTCCAAGTTCTTCGAAGTGTCGGATATCTCGCATGCCTCTTTTGATTGCTTCCGACATGGCCTCAATGACCTTCTGGGCAAGGCCAGGACCTGATCCGGAGCCATCGACGCCCTTACTTGCAAAGCCAAGGCGAAATTCTTTTGGCTCAGGGAACNCCATCAGGGAGAGCGCTCGCTTGTAGAACTGGTGTCTTGGGTTGAGGTCGCTTGCCGCGAGAATCTCGAATCCTTCATGGAAGTAGTCTATTATTTTGTCGTGCATCTTTTGCCAATTCTCATTGGCGTCAAGGAATATCAAAAATGGATCAACGAAGAGTAAGGTATCTCTTTCCAGGATCGGGTCAAACCATTCCTGATTGTCGACGTCTTCGATATTGAATAGTTCGCTAAAGTAGATTAATCTCACCTCGTCAAATTGATATGGGACATCATTGTATGATCTCGGTGAGATCGTGTCTGCTAGATAGCGCTTCCTGGTGCGCAAACTGCTGCTAAGCAGAAAGTCTGGTGTGTGCAGATTGGTTGCCAGGAGAGACGATGCCGCTGGAGTGGGACGCGCACAGGCCGTCGTCTCGGCGGGCACCTGACGTGGACGCGGCGCATGGTGCGGAATCTGCGGCGCAGAGGGAGGGTCCTCGATCGAAAACGGGGAGTCGACGGTAGGCGTTGGCGCCATGGCAGGCCAAGGTTGGGTGGGACTACCGCTACTGACCGGGCCGCTGGTCGTGCATCCAATCCGTAGTTAGATCTTGATCGTCCGCCGACGCCTGTGGACGTCCACCGGGTTCGCGGACCTGGTGTGCTCCGTCCGCTGGTGTCCACCAGCGTCCGTGGCCGTCTACCGCCTCGGCTGTCAACTTGGCTGTCGGCCAGGCCGCCGCTCTGGCTGCCAGCATCCCCCTGATCCGTAGCTTTGGTACCACTTCCATGGTGCCTCCGCGGGCTCTTCAAAGTCTTAAAAAGGAGGATCCGAATCTAGGCGTCCATTTGTAAATGTATATGATTCGTCCTTCAGAAACAGAACTATACGCTTTTCGTCTGAAAGAATCCGTAGTTTTTCGGTCAGCGAACCGAGTGGCCTCTGACCCTCGTTGACATGGATAAAATAGGCGCCATTCCTGGTGCCGTCACTGTGTATCTCGATATTATTTTCGCTGTAGTATTTTTCCATTGTTGCATAGAGATTTGCGATAAATGGACTCACCCCCCGACTTTCTTGTTGGATGTTGTAGTAAATGTCGCGGGCTGATGAATTTAGTGCACCTTCGAGCTTTTCTATCTTAGCGTGCAAGATGTCGGCAGTCTTTTGATGCTCTCTCAATAGAATTAGGCATTCTGCCAGCATTTCTCGTTCAGGCCTCGGGCGATCCTCCTCATTCTCCGCTGACGATTCGTGCTGTGCTTCCTCGTTGATTGTTGAGATGGATTCGCAAAGCTCCCCCCAGAAGGCATTAAGACGCTTCTCTAGTATTTCAGTCTTAATCGGTTCTGAAGCTGCCGAGTTGATGGCTTCGAGCATCATCCGGACCTGTGTCTTATTCGCGGCATCGACTCCCTGGAACTGCTTCAATGGTCCGTCTAGATCTGCTGCGGTAAGGTCAACAAGGAACGGAATAACTCGGCCTTCCGAGAGGGATTTGCTGAGTGCGCCGGCCTCGAAGTTAATCCACGGTGCATGCTGCGTCCGTTTGGATACACAGATTATTCCTATTTTAGTGTTTTCAAGCTCTTCGGCCAGTACGCTCATGGNGCGACTTCCGGTTGAGATATCTTGCGAGGACACCCAGAGTTCGACGGACTGAAGAATGCTTGGAATCCACTCCTTTAATTCTTCCGCTGCTTTCCTCATGTCATTTCCAGACCAGCTAATGAATACTCGCATATTCTCCCCCGAGGATCATTTCTGTTTGTCGATTTATTTCTTCTGGTGCTCGATGAGCTGTTAGTGGCCCGACGCGCCGGCGAGCACGGCCGCCCACGGCCGCGCGCAGCCGTCGCGCGGCGTGGCCGTGCCGCGTCTTGATCCCAAGAACGAGAGTTTCGGCAACGTGCGGGCTACCTGCCCTGCTCGTGGCGGTGACGCCATGCGGTGCAACGCTCCACGTAACTGGGCAGGNGGTCGCGGGCGAACTCGTTAGGGCTCCATGGCTGGGCGGGGAGGAACTCGGCGGGCTCGGCGCAGGCGTAGGCCCATGCGTGGCGGCCGTGCTCCAGGTCGATGCGGCTGACGGTGTAGAAGTCGGCCTCGAACGCGTCGAGGGTGCTCCACTCGGCTTCGGTGAGGTCGTCGAATAGGTGTCCCGTCGCGGTGGCGACCTGGTCGCGGATGAGTCCTGGGTAGATCCGCTCTGGGAGGGCGATGACCCGCCATCCGCTCACGGCGACGGGGACGCGGTGGGGGTCGCGGTCGATGAGGGCTCGCAGGACGTCAGGGAAGAGGAGGCTTCCGNAGACGAAGAGGGGCGCCGGGTCCGCCGATGCGGGGTCCAGTCGGCCAGAGCTGGGTGAGTTGGTGCGGGGTGCTGGGCTGGGTGTAGACGGCACGGAAGACCTTCCCCACGGTTTCGGTGTCGGCGGTGTCGGCAAGGTTGACGAACCAGTCGATGCCGGCGGGGTAGGCCCACAGGTAGGTGCGTAGCTGGGGGTCGTTGCCGCGGTCGGTGAGGATGTCGGCGATGGCGTCTGCGGTCCAGAACGGGACGCATGCGCGGGCATGGTCTGCGCAGTCTGCGACCGGGACACCGGCGTTGATGGCGCGGTGCAGGTCGGCGCGGATGAGCTGTAGGTAGTGGTCCAGTCGGACTCGGGCGGTCACGGCGGTGTCGTCGGGGGNGACGAACAGCGGCATGGCCTGCGCGATGCCTTCCAACAGCACCTGATAAGGCACGTGGACCGACAGCAGGCGCGGCCAGAGAACGTCGGTGCGGCTGGCGGTGGCGGTGTAGCTGGCGCTCTGGAGGGCGTGGCCGAGGATCTCGTGTAGGGCGAACTGACGTAGGCGGACCTTGGTGAAAGCGGCGTTGCGCAGGTTGAAGCGGAGACGTACGTCCTGTCCGGTGCCGTCGAGCCAGTAGGCCCAGTAGGCGTCGACGTCGGCGGTCGTGATCTCCAGGGTGTACGGGGCGTCCGTTTCGGCAAGGGCGCGGACGGCGGGCTCTGCCTCGCTGGCGGCAGCCCGGATCATCTCGGGTGCGTCGGCTGCCTCGACTGGTCCTTCGGCGTTGCGTAGCTGGCGGTCGGTGGTGGCATCCCAGGAAACCCCGATGTCGGCCAGTGCCGTGCGGGCGCGTTCACCGACGGCGGTCACGTACTCCTCGGGCCATCCGGCCGCGGAGCATCCCTGGGTGGCGGTCAGGTAGTCGTCGAGCGGGGGCCGCTCGCCGAGCAACGCGCCGAGATAGGCCAGATGGGCGCGGAGCTGCTCGGCGCAGACCTGGTCTCCGTCTCGCTCGGCTCGCTCGTGGAGCTGTGTGAGTGTGCTGTGGACGTCCAGGCGGCTCGGGGCCGTCGTCACCTTGGCCGCGGTCGGCGCGCAGTCGAAGTCGATGACCGGTGACGCCTTCCGGGCCTTCTCGTAGGCGTCCCATGCCCGTACGGTCTGTTCGATCTCGTCACGTAGACGCATGCGCGGTGTCCCATCGCAGCGTCACGAACTGGTTCGGTCGTAGGTTCCGGCGGGTCAGCTCGATGACGACTCCGGTCTCGTCNCGGGCGAAGGACAGACCTTCGGCCGCGGAGATCTCCGATCCGTCCGGCCGGTCCTCGGTCGCCGAGCATCGGGTCAGCGACGTGACGCCCTGGTGGCGAAGCCGGATCGTGAGGGTGCCGGTGGGGCGGACGATCGACTGACGCCAGTAGTGGTCGTAGACGAACCGTCCGCCGGTGCTGCGGTAGCCGACGGTCGCGGATTCCCCGGGCTGGATGGCGGGGAAGACCTGGCAGGCGAAGCGGGCGCTGAGCTTGGTGTCGTGGACGCGCTGGATGATGATGTTGCGGTCGGGGGAGGGCAGGGCCTCGATGTCCAGCGGGCCGTTGGTGGTCTCGAACCACAGCTCCCTGTTGAGCCTGGTGAACGGCGTGGCCGTGCCGTTGTAGAGCTCATGCCGGTAGGTCAGTGTCGCCCATCCGTCTTCGGCAACCTCGATGTCGATGGTCAGGCTGCGGTCCTCGACGTCTCCGGCCGGCTCGCGGGGCACCGGCATGCTCACGCCTGCGGTCGTGGTCGCGTAGGCGCTGGCCCGGTGATGGTCACCGATGCCGGCAAGGGCAGNGGAGGGCGGCGCGTCGGCTCTGGTCGTCTCGGCTTCCCACGGGCGGGGCGCGAGTCGGAAGTAGGCGCCGGGGATGCGCAGAGCGTCGGCGATGCGCTCGACCAGGTCGAGTGAGGTGATGTTGCTTTCCCCGCTCATGACCCGGCTGACCCGGCTCTGCGTGAGGCCGCGGACGGGGGAGGACACGCGGTCCTGGCTGGCGCCGTCGTACTTGCGCATGAGGCGGAAGATCGCCTGGAAGTCCAGGGTCTCGCAGGCGGCGCGGAACTCCTCGCGGGCAAGGAGATCAGGCGAGACGGTGTAGGGAGGGGCGGGCTGGGCCATCCGCCATCTCCTCGGGTGCGGGCCGACAGCCAGGGTCAGCGGGTGGTCAGGTCGCTACGCAGAGACTAACGCCACCATGCCACCTTGGTATGGGTGGTTCGCCGCTGATCTGACGCTTTGGCGCTCGGATGGCGCCTGACAGCCACTCGGCAGGCGGTGAACCGCCCGGATTCCATGCACACCGTGCCTTGCCAACTTGACGTTTCGTGACGCATCGGATGCGGACGACTCTTGTTCGCGGGCCACCCCGCTCCGCGTCGAGTCGGGATCTCCGCGGGGCGGGGTGGCGTCCAGGCCGTGAGGCGACGTGAGCGGATGAGGGGCGCTACGGGTGCGATGGGACATGACGGAGCAGACATGGACGGAACCTCGCGGCGGGTCCGGGGGTTCGCGATGACGTGGGCCAGCGGCTCATGCGAGACGGACGGGGAACCGGGCGTGGGTCTGCTGCCGTGGGGCGCGGACGCCTGGGCGCTCGTCGTACCGGCCGGCTCGTCGGCGCAGGCGCTGTACGCGGCGATGGCGGACATGCCCTCTGGCCTGCGCTTCGTCGAGTCCTTCGGGGACGTGGACACGGTCCTGGTCTACGAAGCGTCCGGGATTCGGCTGTCCCGGCGGCAGCTGCCGGGCTCGTTCCTGCGCTCCATGCTCGAACTCGACCCGGCGTCGGTCGGGGAGGACAACGGCCGGCGCTGGATGACTGAGGGGGAACGCGGGGCGTACGACGCGGGGAAGGCGGACATGGCTGATGCGCTGCGCCGGCAGGTGATCCGGCGGCGTCGGCGTCCACGGGCGTGGAGTCCCTCGGCACTGGAGGACTGACAGCACGAAGAGTCGCGATGGGCCGGACCTCGTCGGGGGGGTCCGGCCCATCGTCGTCTCAGGACGGCGTCTGGCTGTCCGCCCTGGTGACGGCCTGCTCGACGGCGGCGAGCCTGGAGGTGACCTCGGTGAGCCGCTCCTCGACCCGGGCCAGAGCGGCGAGGATCTCCCGGCCCGTGGGCTCTCCGGGCGTGCTGGCGACCGGCGGCTCTGACACGAGCACCTGGATCAGGTGATCGTCGGGCCACTCCAGCGCCTGGGCGATCGCGACGAGGGTCTTGTTCTGCACCCGGCGGCCGGCGCCGTGCTGAAGTTCGCGCAGCGTCGACACGGACACTCCCGAGATGCGGGCGAGCTCCTGCTGACCGATGCGACGGCGCGCCATCCGCTCGTTGAGCGCCGATGCGACGGCGGCCCAGTCCTCGCCGTTGACGGGCCCGCGGGCCCGGTACACCGGGGTTCTCCGGTCAGCCATGCGCGCATATTAGCGGCCCGCAAAACGACGCCAGAACCCATCCCAGCATGCCATATCACCTTGGCATGAACCTATGAGCGCCTGCATGGCGCCCATGTCACGGCTACATACAACGCTGGGTTAGCGGTTGATACGCGCTTGCTGAGCGGTGGATCGTGTATCTCGTCAGCCGGAACGCACGGTTGGTTCCGGGTAAAGGCGAGTGGAGGTGGCACGGTGGCGGTTCCGCAACGCATTCCGGTGCGGTTTGAGGACGTGTTCCCGCACGGTGCGTTCGTGCTGGGCGTGGAGGCGGCGAGCGACTTCGACAAGGTGAGGGAGAAGGCGGCGGACGTCCAGGCTCGGGACAAGGACACCGGCGAGCGGGTGTGGTCGGTGCGGGTCCTGGACGCGGACCCGATGGCCCGGAAGGCTGAACTGAAGGTGAAGATCTTCGGGGAGGTGGCGCCGGTCCTGCCGGACAACCTGCCGGGTCTCCCGTTCCGGCCGGTGATGTTCGAACACCTGGTGGTGGTCCCGTACGTGGACACCAACGGGTCGCAGCCGCGGGTGGCGTTCTCGCTGCGGGCGGGCGTGATGCGGCCGGTCGGTCCGGCTCGGCGGACCAACCCGGGGGTGGCGGCGTGAGCGGGCGCGAGATGGACGGGCTGCGCTCGTCGACGCACCTGGGGCTGCACGTGGGCTCGGACTGGTCGACCCGGTGCCACACCTACCCCGACAAGCCTCCGATCCTCTCCGTGCACACGGGCCGGACGCTGCTGTCCGTCTCGGCGGCCGGTAGCGCGGTGACCTCGGATCAGGTCGACTTCGCGTACGCCCTGCTCGCCGCGGTGAACGACTACCTCATTGAATGCGAGCGTTTCCGGTTCGCCGCTCAGGATGCGGCCGAACTGCCGGGGCATCTCGCCGCGTAGCTTCTCCGCGGTTCTCCTTCACGTCAGGCGGCCCGGAACCCTTCGTTCCAGCGAACGGTTCCGGGCCCGCCCCGCCTTCCTTCACCCCCTTTCTTTCGACTCCTGGTTTCGTGTGCTCTGAAACAGGTGGTATCTGTCATGTCCAGAATCAACGGCGACCGGGGAATTCCCCGCATTCCGTCCCGGCCCGACAAGATGCGGGTCCCGATGTGGATGCTGCTGCTCGCGGTGGCGGGCAAGGGGCTGGTGCTCGGGGTCCGCTGGTGCTGGCGGCATCGGGTGGCGGTGCCGGTCGCGCTCGTCTTGGCGCTGTTCGCTCGCCGGTTCGGGGCGCTGGGCCTGGTGGCGCTGCTCGTCGCCCTGGTCCTGGTCGCGGTTGTCTGGCGGCGCCTGCACGCCCGGTCGTTCGGCTGGCTGGCCCGGTGGGTGTGGGGCCGGGTGCGGCTCGGGTTCGTGTACCGGCGGCGGTGGCGGCCGGCAATGGTGCACTCGGGCCTGGCGATCCGCATGCCGGCGTCGAACGGCGATCAGGTGACCTTCGACGAGTACTTCCCGCGTATCCGGTCGATCCGCTCGACGCGGGCCGTGGATGTGCTGCGGGTGGAACTGCTCCCGGGGCAGACACCGGAACAGTGGTCGGACGCGGCCGAAGGACTGCGGCACGTCTTCCGGGCTCGGCGCTGCCAGGTGCAGGCGGAGGCGCACCGGTTCGTCCGGTTGCACTTCCACCACCGCGACACCCTGACCAGCCCCGTCGAACCGGCCGGGCTCGACCCGTCGGGCCCGGTCATCGACCACGACCCGGACGGCGACGCCACGGCGACCGGCGAGCCTGACCGGCTCGTCGGGGACCTCTCGGCCGTTCGCGTCGGCCGGCGGGAGGACGGCAAGCCCTGGACGCTGCCCGTGCGGGGAACCCATCTGCTCATAGCGGGGGCCACCGGCGCCGGTAAGGGCTCGGTGCTGTGGTCGGTCATCCGCGGTCTCGGCCCGGCCGTGCGCGCCGGCCTCGTCGAGCTGTGGGTGTGCGACCCCAAGGGCGGGATGGAACTCGCGTTCGGTGAGCCGCTGTTCGCCCGGTTCGCCACCACCACGGAGGAGATCGCGGATCTCCTCGACGACGCGGTCTCGGTGATGCAGGACCGGACGGCCCGGCTGCGCGGGGTGACCCGGCTCCACACCCCGACTCCCGGCGAGCCCCTGATTGTCCTGGTGGTCGACGAGATCGCCTCGTTGACGGCCTACGTCACCGACCGGGACGTCAAGAAGCGGATCGGGGCGGCGCTGCCGCTGCTGCTCTCCCAGGGCCGGGCGCCCGGGGTCGTGGTCCTGGCAGCGGTGCAGGACCCCCGGAAGGAGGTTCTGCCGTTCCGGGACCTGTTCCCGGTCCGGGTCGCGCTGCGGATGACCGAAACCGAACAGGCAGATCTCGTGCTCGGCTCCGGGGCCCGCGACCGGGGCGCACGCGCGGATGAGATCCCGGTGTCCCTGCCCGGGGTGGGCTACGTGCTCCACGAAGGACAACCGGAGCCCGTCCGGGTCCGGGCCTCGTTCATCGACGACACCGAGATCAGCCGGACCGTGTGGTCCTACCGGCCCACTCCCGCGGCCGGCGGCGGCTGGACACCGGACCTCGACCCCTACCGTGACGACGATTCGGCCGATCACGACAACTCCGCCGACGGCTCCTGGTGGGGTGAGGTGGCGTGAACGGCCCGGCCGGCGAGATGCCTGACGATCTGCTCGACTCGGCCGCGCCGGTGCCCGTCCTGCCGGTCTGCGCGACCTGCGGGCACCTGCGCATCACCCACCGGCGCGGCCGGTGCCGTGCGGACCTCGGCCCCGGAACCCTCTGCGGCTGCGCCCTCTTCACCACCGCCCCGGCCTGTCCGCCGGCCGCTGTGCGCCTGGACCTCGACGACCGGGAGGACCTCACCTCTTGATGACCGGCCTCATCTCGGCTGACCCTGACGACTCCGCCGGCCGTGACGATCGTGACGATCGTCCGGGTTCCCGGGCGGCGCGGATGCGGATGCCGCTCGCTCGTCAGGTCGTGGAAACGGTCGCCGTGGAGAACGGCGTATGCGTGCGGCCGATGGCGATGCGCCGGACGAACCTCGACACCGGCGAAACGGAGATCATCCCGGTACCGTGCGGGGCCACCCTGGCGAGCAAGTGCCCGCCCTGCGCGGAGAAGGCCCGGCGGCTGCGGATGGCGCAGTGCAAGGCNGGCTGGCATCTCGACGACGAACCGCTACCCGACCCGGACCCGCCCACGGACGAGGCGAAGACCCTCGCGGGCTTCCGCGCCGACCTCGAAACCGTCCGACTCGACGCTGAACGTGACGGGGACACGGCCGGCGTCGCCGAGATCGACGAACTCATCGGCCAGGTGGACGAGGAACTCAACNCCCTCGGCGTGCGGGGGAAGGCGGCGCCGGACAGTCGGGATCGGCCTCGCCGTGTCCGCTCGACCCGCCGGCGGAAGGATGCCCCCGACCTGCCCCGGCTCCCGGTGGACAAGCGGACAGTCGGACGGACCTTCGAAGCGACGGACGGCACCACCTGGCGGCCGTCGATGTTCCTGACCCTGACCTGCGACTCATACGGGCGGGTCACGAGTGAGGGAACCCCGGTCGATCCGGGCTCGTACGACTACCGGCGGGCGGCCCGCGACGCGATCCACTTCCCGAAGCTGATCGACCGGTTCTGGCAGAACCTGCGCCGCGCCGTCGGCTGGGATGTGCAGTACTTCGCCACCCTCGAACCGCAACGGCGGCTCGCCCCGCACCTGCACGCGGCCATCCGCGGCACGGTGCCCCGGGTCCTGCTGCGCCAGGTGGCGGCGGCCACGTATCAGCAGATCTGGTGGCCCTCGTGCGACCGGCCGGTCTATGACGACACGTGCCTCCCGGTCTGGGACGACACCGCGGCCGGCTACCTCGACCCGGACACGTCCCGGCCGCTCCCGACCTGGGATGAGGCAGTGGACGCGATCGGCGACGATGCCGAACCGGCGCACGTCGTCCGCTTCGGGCCACAGCTCCGCGCGGACGGTGTCACGGCGAACTCGGCGAACACCGGCCGGATGATCGGCTACCTGACCAAGTACCTGGTGAAGAGCCTCGACGCCTGCCATGCGGTCACCACCGACGCTCAGCGGCGGCACGTCGATCGGCTCGCGGACGCGCTGCGCCACGAACCGTGCTCGCCTACCTGCTCGAACTGGCTGCGCTACGGCGTCCAGCCGCGCAACCCGAAACCGGGCCTCGTCCCGGGGCGGTGCCGGGGCAAGGTCCACCGGCGGGAGACGCTCGGGTTCGGTGGCCGGCGGGTGCTCGTCTCCCGGCGCTGGTCCGGCAAGACCCTGACCGACCACAAGCATGATCGGGTCGCGTTCATCCGGGAGCAGCTCGAAGCCCTCGGCCAGGTGGCGACCGGCCCGGCGGCCACCGGCACCGACCCGGCGCGGACGGTGTGGACGCTGCTTCGGCCCGGTGATCCGGCGGCCCCTCGGCGCGAGCACCTGTTGTTGCAGGCGGTCGCGCAACGGCATGCCTGGCGTGCACAGCTCGACGCGGCCCGCGCTGCTACGGCCGGCGGACCTCCGGGAACCGGCCCACCGGCGGTGGCGGACGCTGCCTGAGCTGTCGTCTCGATCGCCTGGAAGGCAAGGATGACCAAGCTTCTCGTGACACCGGCCGAAGCCGCCGAGATCCTCGCGCTCAGTCGGAGCACCGTGTACGAACTGCTCGCCGCGGGCGTCATCGAATCCGTGCACGTCGGCCGGTCCCGGCGCATCCCGCGCGCCGCGCTCGACGCCTACGTGACCCGGCTGCGGGGCCTCGACGTCGGCCACGGTGCGGCGGCATGAGGCGTGCTACCGCTCGGCGGCCGGCGGAAGCTCGGGCCGATGTTCGGCAATCCAGGCTTCGACGTCGTCGGTCTGCCAGATGTGGCCTGCGGCGAGCGTGGCATGCGGCTTCGGGAAGGTCGGGTCCTCCTTCAGGAGCTGGTTCACCCTTGTCCGGCCCACCCCTAGCCGCTGCGCGATCTCCGCCGCACCCATGAGCGGTTGTCCCATGACCGCAGACTACTGGACGACCGTCCAGGCGCCATGTACCGTTGGCGTCGCTGGACGGTCGTCCAGTCGATATAGGCGGTCCCGGCGGGTGCGCCAACACCCAAACCGGGACCTGAGATCCCACCCTGCTCATGACAGGAGCGAGACCCTATGCCCATTTTCCCGTCTGGCAGCTTCGGCGCCTGGCGCACCCCCGGCGACGGCGGATCTGCCCTCGTCTCCGTGCGCTCCACCGACACCGGCTATGAGCTGCTCGTCCGTCCCGGTGNGGACGTTGGTGACCTGATGGCGATCCTCGCGGGGCTGCCCGTGGACGCCTTCTTCACCGAGCACTTCGGCGACGTTGACGCGGTCCTCGCGTTCCGTCGGGTGCCTGGTCTTTCGGCAACGGTCCTGGACGGTTGGAACCCCTTGACGGGTCCGGCGGCGGCGGGCGTTCCCCGCCCGTAGCGGCTGTTCTGCCTGCTCTACCCCCATTTTTCTTCCGTTCTCTGGTGGCGCTTGAAGCTGTCGGGGTGTCGGACGGGTCCAGGGTCGGCCGAAGGCCGATCGCGTAGCGACGCGCAGCGCCCTGGACGCGGCCGGCGCCCCGACAGACCATCCCAGCGCCAGAGAACGGAAACCCACCGGCACCGGGCGACGCCACCCGCGGCCCGCGTGCACCTGACCCGTTCTTCGGCAAGGAGCTGTGTTCGCCATGCCCACCGACAACGACAACACCCCGACCATGAGCCTGCCGCAGGCTCTGCGTGAACACCTCGGCCGGGCCCGCGCCGGTCAGGGCCGGGAGTACCCGCAGCCTGAAGGAGAGTCCAAGTTCGCCTGCGACATGGGCGACAGCCGATACGGCTGCGCCTGGTGCGACAACATCGCCTGGCCCGACGGCAACCCCCTGGACGGCGAGTGATGGCCGCGGGGGACGGTGCCGGGAACGACCGGCGCAAGCGGCGACGCTCCCAGGGCGAAGGCGCTCTGTTCCAGCGTGCCAGCGACGGTCTGTGGGTCGGCCGCGCCGATCTCGGCTGGGTGGACGGAAAGCGTTCCCGCAAGACGGTCTACGGCAAGACCGAGAAGGAATGCCGCGAGAAGCTCACCAAGGTCCAGCGCGCGGCCGAACTCGGCGTCAACGTCACGGCTGAGCGCCGGACGGTCGCGGTCTGGCTGGGGGAGTGGCTCGACATCAAGGAGGGCGACGGCACCCGCGCGTCGACGCTCCGGGCGTACCGCTGGCTGATCAACACGCACATCGTTCCGGTGATCGGCCGTGTCCAGCTCGACAAGCTGACGCCGTTGGACGTCCGGCGGCTCGTCGCCTCGGCGAAGAAGTCGGGCCTGTCGGCCGGCAGCGTCCGCCACGTGCACAGCCTGATCCGCAACGCGCTGGCGGAGGCCGAGCGGCTGGACCTGGTGGCGCGCAACGTGGCGAAGGCGGTCAAGGCGCCACCCACCCCGCATCGTGAGGTCCGGGCGCTGCGTCCGGAAGAGGCGCGCCGGCTCGTCGAGGTGCTCCGCGGTGAGCGGCTCGAAGCGGTGTTCGCATGCGGCCTGATGCTCGGGTTGCGCCGCGGGGAGATCCTCGGCCTGCGCTGGTCGGATGTCGACCTGGACGGCGCGACCCTCCACGTCCGCCAGACCCTGCAACGGGTCGACGGCTCGCTGATGTTCGTCCCGGCGAAGACGGAGCGGTCACACCGGCGGTTGCCCATCCCTCCGAAGCTGATGGCGATCCTGCGGCGGCACCGAGCCACCCAGACAGCGGAACGGACCGGCCTCGGTGACGCCTGGACGGAAACCGGCCTCGTGTTCACCTCGTCGATCGGCACGCCGTTGGAGCCGCGCAACGTCAACCGGCGGTTCGACGTGCTGCGTCGTCAGGCGGGGCTGCCGTGGCTGCGGCTCCACGATCTGCGCCACGCCTTCGCGTCGATGCTCTTCGCTGAGGGCGTCCCGGCCCGGACGGTGATGGAGCTGCTCGGGCACTCCACGATCCAGCTCACCATGAACACCTACACGCACGTGATGCCGGAGACCCGGCGCGACGCGGTCGGCCGGCTCGACCGGATCTTCAGCGACGATGCCGGCGGTGCCGCCGACGTCGACGAAGCGGACGGGGAGGACCTCGCGGGCTGACCGTGTACCCGAGTGAACGGGCGACGCCCCGGGATGGCTGTGTACCTTGCGGCGCCCGGGGCGTTTGCCGTCAGGGCGCGGAATGTCTGGGGTACAAAAGTGGGTACAGAACCCTTTTAAGAACGACTACCGAGAGCCATAAGGCCTGGTAGATACGGGTGCGCCGCCAGGGACTTGAACCCCGAACCCGCGGATTAAGAGTCCGCTGCTCTGCCAATTGAGCTAGCGGCGCGTGCCTCCGCGTTCCCGCGGCGACGTGGACAACCATACCAGCTCCGCGGGGCCTCTGACGCGGGGGGGGGCTGGCCACTTCAGGTCGCTCCGTCCAGTCCCCGTCCGGTGCCGGGCTCGGCACCGGACGGGGCGTGCGCTGGGACGGGCCAGCTCGCGCGGCAGGCGGTGGCGCGCTACTCGCAGCCGATGCCGTCACCGTCGCCGTCGAGGCGGTACGGGTCGGACCCTCGCACGTAGACGGGTCCTTGAACGTACTTGGGACCGTTCCCCGTGCCGCCCTCGCAGTCGTAGTCGGATGCGTTCGGGTCCAGGCAGGCCCCCGAGTAGGACGGGTGGCACGCCGGTCCCGCAGGCGGCTGGGCCGGGGGTGCGGCGGCAGGAGGCTGGGTCCGCGGCGCCGCCGCCGGCGGGGCGGGTGGCACGGCCGCCGCCTGAGCTGGCGCTTGCATCGGCGGCTGAGCCGGAGGCTGTGCGGGCGCCTGAGCCGGCGGCTGGGCCTGGGCCGACCCGCTTCCTGGCCGGACGCTGGCCGCGCTCGGCCGGGAGTCGGCGGTCGCCTGGGCGGCGCGCTGGGAGACCCTCGGTGCCACGCTCCGCGCGGTGGCACCGTCGGCGGATCCTGAGCTCGCCGCGCCACCGGGGGCGTTCAGGCCGTCCGGTGAGGTCTGGGTCGGCTCGGGCGTGATGGGCGCCGTCGACGTTGGTGACGGTGTGGTTTCCCACGCGGTGCTCCGCGGGCTGGCCGGGGATGTCGGCGGCAGAAGATCCGCTGCTCCCGTGAGGTGGGTGACCTCCCTCGCGCCGGTGGAGTCGCCCTCGCCCTGGCAGGCGGCCGCCAGGAGCATGGTGAGGACGGCGCAGGTTCCCAGCAGGCGCCGACGGAGGACGTCTCGACGGATGACACCTCGGCGGAGGGCGCCTCCGCGGGCGGCGGCCGGGTCGTCCCGCGGAAGTTCGCTGGGGACGGGGCGGCCGCGATTGGCGCGGCTGGTTTCGGGCACGGCTGAACTGGTCACTTCTGATCTCCNCCCGAGGTCTGTGACCGGGTCAGCGTAGATTGCCGCCCCCGCCCGAACCGGCGATGGTGTGGCTGTTGGCCGGTTCGTGTCACCGGGGAAGTGCACGGTTACGTCGCACGTGTGATAGCCCGTCCATTCGGACGATGAATTGTTGAACAGTGCCGTGGATGACGCCTGTCGGCAGCGGCCGCAGCGTCGCCCGGCGGGGCCTGAGTGCTCCGGCAACACCCGGAGCCCAGGGCGTTGCGGATTACCGGGCGTGACGGGCCATAGGGTTGGGCGGTGAGCCCGAGCGCCGCACGTGACCTGTCTGTCGATCGGACGGCTCTGCTGGAGTTCATCCGTTCGCGCCACCACGGCATCCTCATCACCACGCGCCGTGATGGCAGGCCGCAGGCGTCCCCGGTTTCCGTCGGTGTGGACGCCGCCGGTGACATCGTCGTCTCGAGCTATCCGGAACGGGCCAAGACGCGTAACGCGCGCCGGGACGAGCGGGCGTCCGTCTGTGTGCTGTCGGACGATTTCAACGGCGATTGGGTACAGGTCGACGGCACCATCACGGTTGTCGACCAGCCGGCGGCCGTCGAGCAGCTTGTCGAGTACTACCGCTGTATCAGCGGCGAGCACCCTGACTGGGACGAGTACCGCGCGGCGATGCGCCGCCAGGGCAAGGTGCTGCTGCGCCTGCGCATCGAGCGCTGGGGTCCGATCAGCCGGGGCGGTTTCCCACCCCACCTGCTCGCCGGGAGGAGCTGAGCTCGACCCGTCCTCGCCCACCCTGACCTGCGCCGACCTGGCCCGCCTCGCGCGCTGCCCCACCCGTCCCGCCCTGTCCCGCCCTGTCCCGCCCGGACAGGGCGGTGGTGGATACGGCACGGCGCGGCGGATGCGGTTCGCCGGGCTGGCGGTGAGGATGTGCTGGTGCAGCGGCGATCCGGCGGAGCCGCGAATCACGACAGTCCGGATTCCCGGCGCGCGCCCAGGGCCGTCCGGGCGGGCGTCGGCGCGGCCCGGCGGCGCGGCCGGCGGATCCTGACCGGAGATCTGGCTTCCCGGCTCCGCACGGCGGATCTGATCAACGGGGCGATGAATCTCGCCGCGTTGATCCTGCTGATGTTCTTTCCGTTCGTGATCGCTCTCGCGGCGGTGTCCCCGCTCCGCGGCGGTGGCGCGGCGGACATCGTCATCCGGCGGATGGGGCTGAACGACGAGGCTGCCATGGCCGTCGAACGACTCTTCGCGCCGCGGGGCGGAACGACGGTCACCGGGTGGACGCCGCTGGGCGTGCTCTGGGTGGTGCTCGGCGGGGTGAGCCTGGCGATCTCGATCCAGACGGTGTACGCGCGGGTGTTCCGGCTGGCGCCGGCCGGGCTCCGTGGCCTGCCNGCCCAGCTTCTCTGGCTGTGCGGGCTGATCCTCTTCCTCGCTGTTTCGACCGCGCTCGGTGCGGTACTGACCGGCACCGTGGCCGGCCAGATCTGCTACGGGTTGATCGTCACAGTGATGTTGGCCCTTTTTCTGTGGGCCGGGGTCCGGATACTCACGATGGGCCGGCTGCGCTGGCGGACAGCCTGGCCGACAGCGCTTTTCACGACGATCGGGCTGACCGGTCTGGGTGTCGTCAGCAGGTTTGTCTTCTCAACGACGATCGTCGCCAACGAGCGGACCTATGGATCTATCGGCGTGGTGTTCACGATTCTGTCCTGGCTGATCGGGTTCGGGGTGGTCATGATCGGCGGAGCGGTCGTCGGTGGCTGGTACGTCGAAGCCGAGGTCTCGGTCACCGATGTGCTGAGGAGGTTCGCCGTCAGCCGGCGAGGTCGAGGAGCTCGACGGTGACGGCCGCGATGTCACCGGGCTCCAGTTCCTCGGCCCGGCGGATGGCACGTTTGACGGGTAGCGCGTAGCTGCCGGTCTTACTGCTGGGGAAGATCGACGTCGTCCAGGTGCTGCCGCCGATGGTGACCCGAACCCGCAGGGACCCGAAGCCGCGGCGCAGCCCGCCGCAGCGGTCACGAATCTCCTCCGATTCGTCGGCGGGCAGGCTCACGAACGTCCAGCTTTCGTCGCGCCGTGCGTCCCACAGCCACAGCTCGCTCTCGAAGGCAACGATCACCACGTCAGTCTCACACGTGGGTCGGACAGTTCCGCCGTCTACGGGGCGGCCGCGGAATGCCCGCCAGCCGGGCTCAGCACCGCTGAGCTCAGCGCCGGTCGGCTCAGCGCCTGGTGTAGATGACGCCGAGTTGGTCGGTCTCGGTGCCGGCGCGGCCGTGGAAGCCGGCGATCTGCCAGCCCGACGGTGCCGTGCGGGTCACGCAGTCGGCGGTGGTGCCGCCGCCGGCGAGCGTGCGGCCGAGGCTGGTGGTGAACTTCGCGTAGAAGATTCTCGCGTTACCGCTCACCTGGCCCTGGCACAGCTTCACCGAGGTCAGATATTCCCCACTGCCCAGTGTCAGCGACTGGGCGCTGCCCCCGGTGCCACCGTGCGCCAGCGAGGTGCCGTTCGTCAGGGTGAGGCCGACCCGGTCGACGCGGGAACCGGAACGCAGGCTGACGGTGGCGACCGCGCCGCCGGTGGGAATCGCGTCGAGGTCGGTGTAGGCGGTCCCCTTCGGACCCCCGAACCGGTCGCTGGCCTGGTAGTCGGCGCTGCGGGTCCAGGTGAAGTCCACGGCGACCGGGAAGTGGTCGGAGAGCATGACGCCNTGGGCGTTCAGAAAGTCGGCGTTCCGGTTCGCGTAGCCGGTGGCGTCGAGCGAGACGAGCCGGCTGCTTCGGTACAGCACCTTGTCGACCACCTCGCAGGCGTCGGACGGCGCGGTTCCGTCGCAGGTCAGCGCGGGACTGCCCACGGTGGGGGCCACTCCCCCGCGCTCCAGCCGCACCCAGGCGT
The DNA here is from genome assembly GCF_001636565.1 of Frankia sp. EI5c. Classification (GTDB taxonomy): domain Bacteria; phylum Actinomycetota; class Actinomycetes; order Frankiales; family Frankiaceae; genus Parafrankia. The sequence continues at coordinate 36,591 of NZ_LRTK01000053.1, read as the reverse complement.
CGGTGAGCCCGTTCGCGGCCGCGAAGGCGGCGATGGTGTCCCCGGCGCGGGTGTACCGGGCGTTCGTGTCACCCATCACCACCACGGCGTTGCCCGCCGAGTGCGTGGAGATGTAGGACGCGAGCTGGCTCAGGTTCGACGCCCTGGCGGCGAGGTCCGCGCTGGTGCCGCCGGCATCGGCATGCAGGTTGTAGAAATCGACGTAGACGCCCTCACCCAGCCGGATCCGCTTGAGGGTGAAGCCTTTCGGGGTCAGGCAGTCGGCGCTGTCGAACGTGCTACAGCTGTTCCACTTCACCCGGTCGAGCTCGCTGTAGCTGAAGTCCGACAGAGTGTTGAGCCCACTACCGAAGGGCACACCGCCGCTGGTCGGCGTCCGGTACGGATGGGTGTCGGCCGCGTAGAGGCTGGCGTGGTAGTTGAAGTCCTCCTGCACCTGCACGATGTCGTAGGGGCCGAGCCGCTGCCCGATCGCGGTGGTGCTCTCCGCGCGCGGCGTCGTCGCGCTGGAAAGCGCCTCGGGCAGACCCGCGATGTTGTAGGTCAGGACGGAGAACGAGCCCCCGGCGGGCGAGTCCGCATGCGCCGCCGGCGCGGCGGCGGCACCGACAGCGAACGGCAGGGCGAGGGTCGCCGCGAGCAGGACACGGCCCGGGCGGGGACGAAAACGCATCAGCACTCCGCATCGACAGATACCGGACGAAATCCGGCGCCGAAAAAATACGGCCTCGGCAGCTGATGGTCAACAGTCCCCAAGTAAAACGGAAAGGTAATGGTTCCCCGGCTCAGGTGAGCGCGACACCGAGCATGCACACGTCGTCCTCGCGCTCGGTCGGCCCGGCGATCTCCGTCAGCAGCGCGTCGCAGAGGTCGTCCAGAACGGAGGGTCCGGGCAGCGGCGATGCCAGGCCATCCCTGAGAACCGCGGCGAGTTCACCGGCCGGAGTGGCGGGAAGCGTCGGACGGACCGGGCGGGCGGCGTGCGGCGTCGTGGGCGCCGGCCCGCGGGCAGCCGGCAGCCGGGCGGCGGTTGCGGCGGCGAGCGCGTCGAGCCGCCGGGAAATGGATTCGCCACGCCGCTCGACCAGGCCGTCCGTGTACAGCAGAAGGCCGTGCCCGGTCAGCCGGATCCCGCTCTGACCGTATTGGTGGTCGGGGAGAACCCCGAGCATCGGGCCGTGCACCTCCGCCAGGTACCGGGGCTGGCCGCCGGGTGCCGCGAGGTGCAGTGGCGGCGGATGACCCGCACACGACCAGCTGAACCGGCCGTCCGCCGGGTTGAGGTGGCCGATCACCGCGGTCGCCAGGATCTCCCCTCCGGAGCCCGCGAGATTCGCCGAAAGCTGGGTGGTGATCGCCGCCGGTGACAGGCCGTGCAGGGCGTAGGCCCGCGCGGAGTGGCTGAGCTCGGCCATCAGCGCGGTGGCACGCAGCCCGTGCCCGCCGACGTCGCCGACCGCCAGGGCCAGCGTCCCGTCCGGCAGGACGGTCGCGTCGTACCAGTCGCCGCCGATGCCGACGTCGCGGCCGGTGGGCAGGTAGCGGGCGGCGAGCTGGACGCCGTCCACCACCGGCAACTGCTGCGGCAGGATCGCCCGCTGGAGCGTCTCGACCATGCACATCTGTCGCTCGTAGCTGCGGGCCCGTTCGACCGCGCGCCCGTAGGCGGCCGCGATGGCGAGCAGGAAGGAGCGGCAGCCCGCCGAGAACGGCTTGGGCTCGGGCCAGGCGAGCAGCAGCACCCCGAGCGCACGGCCGTCGACGACGATCGGCAGGCTCACGCACGCGTCGATGCCGAGTGCCGTGAAGATCTCAGCGCGGTCCGGGAAGTCGGCGAGATAGCGCTCCTTGGACTCGTCGAACCTGGCCTGCCCCGTCCGCATCACCTGCACGGCCGCGGCGGGGCCGTAGCCACCGGGGCCGGCCCACACCCGGTCGACGATCGGCGGACGGGGCCAGGCGAGCACCCTGGTCCGTACCCCCGGGCCGTCGGCCGTGTTCCGCCCTTCCGCCGGGCCGCTCGGCCCGTCGGCCGATCTCCCCCCGGCGGACACGTCGCCGTCGTCCTCGAACAGCACCATGCCGGTGAAGGTCACGCCGAGACGGAGGAGCATCGTCCGGGAGGCGACCTGGGTGACCTCCTCGACGGTCAGCGCGGTGCTCAGGCCATCAGTGAAGTCGAGCAGCTCCAGTGACAGCGTGAGTTCCGAGGTCGGCCCGCCGTTGTAGCGCTCCGCGCAGCGCGCGCCTCCCTCGACGGGTGCCGGTGCCGGTGCGGGTGCTGGTGCCGCTGCCGGTGCCGACGAGGGCGCCACCGGTGCCGCTGCGGGTGTCGCTACAGGTGTCGGTGCGTGACGTACGCGGCCGCGGTCTCGGTACTTGCTTTGTCTGTGCCCCGGATGCGCCATGCGGTGGAACCTCCGTGCGCCNGATCAGTCGGGCGGCCCGTCCCCGCGCCGTTGACGCCGGCCTGGCGGGACACGCCGCGGATCAGATTGCCGCGGGCTCCGGGCGGCGGGAGCTCCCCCACTGCCTGCGTGCCGGACCAGCGCCGCGCCGCGCTCCGCTCTGGCGGGCTCCCTACCAGTGAACGAGCGAGCGCCGCCCACGATGCCGCGGGTCACAAGAAACGGGCCACGGGACGAGACCGGTCCAGCCGTAGGCGTGACATCGCCGGGGGCATCCCGCGCCAACCACCCGAAAAGGCTCACGGCGCTCGCCCAGTCAGCCCCAGGTGGAGAGGTTCATGCTCAGCGAGCCGGTGAAAGCCCCGGCGAACTCGTAGACGGCGGGCCGACGCTCCAACGTTCCGGTGCCCGCCGTCGTCGGCTCGTCCGTCCACGGATCAGACAGGGCGACACCGGCCGGACGGGCGGAGGTGTGGTCCCGCAGCGGCAGCGCCGCGGCGGCGGGGGCCGCGGCGGCGGGGGCCGCGGCGGCGGGCCGGTTCCTCGCGGGGTCCCATCGGCGCACCTCGTCGCCCTTGCNGGTTTTCTGACAGCTCTGGCCATTTTCGGCGCAGGCGCGGATGTCTTGTTCGTGCGACTAAAGAGCTTCTCGTGTCCACCGCCTTCGACGTCTTGACATGCCCATTTGAGCAGCTTTGGCAAGCCATCGAAAGCCGGTTTCCGGGAAAGCCCACAGAAAGGTCTTTAGTCGCCGTTCCGCGATACCGGCCGGGCGGCGGTGAGTGCCGGAATCCGCCCCGCCGATGGCCTACGGGCGCCCCTGACGGCCCCTGGCGCCCCTTGAAGGCGCAGGTAGCCGCGGTGATCCCGGATTACCGGTCACCGTTGCCCGGCCGCGGCCCGAGGTGCCGGGCGGAGGGGACATGACCGTGACAGGTCACCCGTCCCGTTCGGAACCGGACGGCGGACGGCGGACGGCGGACGGCGGACGGCCCGATCGTCCAACGGATCGACGCAACCCTGACATCAGACAGCGATGTCACCCAACCGGGTATCCGCCGGGCAGCGGCTCCCCGGCTCCCCGGCCGCCCACGCCCACCCCCAACGACTGACGTGCCTGCGCGGGCCTCCATCAGGCCGTGACGGTTGCGGCCGGAGCCAGACCGGCGGCCGCGGCGGTCAGTTTCACCGAGTGCAGCCGCTGGCCGATCGTCGGGGACTGGTGGGCGACGATGAGCTCGTCGGCCTCGGCGTGGGCGGCGAACCAGTCGAGGTAGTCCCGGACCATGTCAGGGGTACCGGCGCCGGTGTACTGCATCATGTGGACGAGCTGCTGGCCCTGCGGTGAGGCGAGAACCGCGTCGGCCTCGTCGTCGCTGAAGGTCCGCCCACCGCCGAGCAGCCAGCCGACCCGCTGGCGCCGGATCGTCCGCTGCTGGTCCTGCGCGTCCTCGACGGTGTCGGCCGCGATGACGTTCACCCCGGCGATGACGTACGGGGCGTCGAGTTGCTCCGAGGGCTGGAACAGGCGGCGGTACAGCGCCACCGCGTCCTGCAGCGCGTTCGGCGCGAAGTGCGAGGCGAAGCCGTACGGCAGCCCGAGGTGCGCGGCGAGCCGGGCCCCGAACAGCGACGACCCGAGGATGTAGAGCGGTACGTCCGTGCCCTTGCCGGGAGTCGCGTCAACACCGGGGACGAGGGTCCGCCCGGTGAGGTAGCCGCGCAGCTCCTGGACGTCCTGCGGGAACCGTTCGGCGGAGCGGTCGTCGCGGCGCAGGGCGCGCATCGTCTGGCCGTCGCTGCCGGGCGCCCGGCCCAGNCCGAGGTCGATGCGGCCCGGGTGCAGGGTGGCCAGGGTGCCGAACTGCTCGGCGATGGTGAGCGGCGAATGGTTCGGCAGCATGACGCCGCCGGCGCCGAGCCGGATGGTGCTCGTGTTCGCGGCCACATGGGCGACGAGCACGCTGGTCGCCGAGGAGGCGATGCGGGACATGTTGTGGTGCTCGGCGTACCAGACACGCCGGTAGCCGAGCTCCTCGGCGAGCCGGGCCAGCGCGACGCTGCCCTCCAGGCTCTGCCGCGGGGTCTCCTCCGGGCCGATGACGGCCAGGTCGAGGATCGAGAGCGGGACGGTCACAGACGGTGCCTTTCGTCGGGAACGCTCGCGGCCGGCCGGGCTCCAGCGGCGCGGAAGGGGCTCAGCCGATCAGCCCGGCCTTCCTCGCGTCAGCGAGCCACTGCGGGTACTCCTCCAGCAGCAGGTCGAAGAACTGGTCGTCGCTCAGGTCCTCGACATCGTCCGGTTCGACGAAGTGCGCGTTGTCCACCGCGCGGCCGCGCAGGTCGTCCAGGCGGCGCAGGAAGTCGAAGGGGCCTTCGCCGACGCCGAGGAACTTGTAGAAGATGTTCCGCTGGGAGGCCGTGACCAGCTCCTCCTTGGCCGCGGTCCGGCTGTCCGGCGCCCCGTCGGTGACGAAGAGGACGTACACGGGCAGGCCGTCGGCCGGGAAGTACTCCCGGACGAGCCGCATCGCCGCGGCGTAGTCCGTCCGGCCCAGGCGGCGGCCGGCGCGCAGCCGGTCGACACCGCCCGCGTAGTCGGTGAGCCGCAGTTCGCCGGCGTGGACGGCTCCGGTGTCGAAGACGAACACGTCGATCGCCCCGTCGTCGTCCAGCTGCGTGGCCAGCGCGAGGGCCCGCTCGGCGAGCCGCTGGACCACTCCCCTGGCGTACAGGGCGCGCATCGAGCCGCTGTGGTCGACGCACAGTGCGACCTTCGCGCGTTCCCCGTCCAGTGACTGTTTCACCAGCCGGGAGCGCGCACCTTTGACCAGGCTGAGCAGCCCCGGGGCCTGGGCCTCGATCTTTGCCATGGATACCGGCATGAACCCCACGCTATCGGGCCGCCGCCCGCCCGCCCGCGCCCGCCTCGGCGACGGCGACGGCGACGGCCCGATCTCGGTCATGCCGGCGGGCGCGCCGGAGCGGTCAGCTCTTCACGCTCAGTCGGGAGGCGACGGTCGGCAGGTCGGCGTAGGTGACGATGCCCGGCCGGGCGGCCACGACGGCGGGGATGGCGTTCACCACCGGCAGGGCCGTGATCATCGACCCCATCGCGCTGATGTCCTCCATCGTGAGCGACTCGAGATTGGCCGGGAGGACCTCGACCCGCAGGTTGATCTGCGGGGTACCGCGGACCTCGATGAGGTAGGCCATCGCGATCTCCCAGGCCGGTTCGATCTCGGCGGCGACCGTCCAGCGGACGTGCGCCTCGACCAGGTCGGTGCCGGCCTCGGCGCCGATCCACCGGACGTCGATCCCGGCGACGCTGCCGCGCTTCACCGTGCGGCCGGGAACATCCGCGTCGGCTGTCGCGTGGGCGAACTCGACCTCGCAGCGGATGTCGTCGATTTCCAGCCCCAACTGGTGGGCCATCGACTCGACGGCGTCCCCGAACACGGCGGTGGCCTTGCGGATCTCGTCGGCGTGGCCGGGGTCGCCGGCGGGACGGCCCCAGCCGAGCTCGTCCTGGTTCGCGTCGGCGGCCCAGAGCCCGATGTTGAACGACTCGGTCACCCGGATGTGGTTCACCTCGCGGCACGGGCCGGTGGCGACGGTGGCGAGATAGTCGGCGAAGCCGGGATTGATTCCGCTGCCGAACAGACTGGCGTTCCCGCTCCGCGCGGCCTCGTCCAGCGCCGCCCGGGCCTCGGCTCCGTAGGCGCGGCCGGTGACGAACCCGGCGGTGGAGACGACGTTGATGCCGGCGCGCAGCAGGCGGGTCAGGTGCTCGACGTTCGGGTACAGCGGCATGTAGACGACGCAGTCCGGCTGTAAGGCGATCAGCGCCTCGATGTCGTCGGTGGCCGTGACACCGAGGGGCCGGCCGAGCCGGGCGAGATCGCCGACGTCCTTGCCGACCTTTTCGCTGCTGAACGCGTACAGCCCGACGAGTTCGAGTTCCGGGCGCTCGATGATGGCCTTGAGTGCCTCCCGCGCCACGTTTCCGGTCGTCCATTGCACGACCCGCACCGGACGGTCTGTCGCTGTCATTCTGGTTTCCCTCCGTCAAGGACAGAAAACGGTACGTAGGAAAGGCGGCGCAGCCGAGCCGGCCTGCGATCGCGAGCCGTTTTCGAAGATTTTTGGCATTCGCCCAATAGGTTGGATTCTGTCTAGCACAGGCCTCGTCGGGGCGGCAAGGACACCGGAGGCGCGGGAGCGCCGGCGGCGAGAACACATCCCGTGGAGCAGTTCCTGAGCCAGCCAACAGCCGAGTAGCCCCTTTCGCTCAGCGCACCGACACTGACGCGGGCGGTGCTCGTGGCGGCCGGGGTGACCCGCTATGCTCCCGTGCCGGGAGGGGTCCCAGCGTGCCGAGTGCTCTCGGCGCCCGGAGTCGGAGGTCCTCCCGGATGCCGCCATCCCCCCGTGCCACATCCCGCCTGCGTCGTGCGCTGCTCGGTGGGGCGCTGGCGGCGGGCACGGTCGCCATGATCGCCGGATGTCTGCCGTCCGGGGGCGGCAGCCCCACCGATCCAGTGGGTCTCCCGGCAGGCCAACCCAGCGCCGCCGTGACGACCAGTTCCGCGGCCACCCCGGGGGCGAACGCCCCGGCCGGTCCCCACGGCCCGGGCAGCCCCGGTGGAACGCCGACCGCCACCGGCCCGGGCACGGCCACCAGCCCGGCCACACCCACCAGCCCAGCCACACCCACCGGCCTCGCCACGGCCGCGGCGTCCAGCCCGGGCAGCCCGGGCAGCCCGCCGGCCCCGCCGGCCACGCCCGCGGCGAACTCACCCGCGGCACCTCCCGCCGGCGGCGGTTCGTCGGCGTCCACGCCCGGCGGTTCGTCGGCGGCGCTCGCGGCCCCGCTCGCCGGCCGGATCCGGCCGGGCACGGTCTACCGCGGCCGGGCGACGCACTACGGCGCGGACGGCGGCGGGAACTGCATGTTCGACCGGCTGACCGATCCCGCCATGCCGGTGGTCGCGATGAACGAGGCCGACTACGAGACCGCCCGCGCCTGTGGCGCCTACATCGAGGTGACCGGCCCCGGTGGCAGCACCGTCGTGAAGGTGACCGACCGCTGCCCCGAATGCGCTCCGGGTGATCTGGACCTGAGCCAGCCGGCGTTCAACCGGATCGCCGGCGGCATCCCGGGGCAGGTCAACGTCACCTGGCGGCTGGTCAGCCCGGCGGACGTCGGCGCCGTCGGCTACCGGGTGAAGGAGGGCTCGTCGGCCTACTGGCTGGCGCTGCAGGTACGCGGTCACCGCAATCCGATCGCCGCCCTTGAGGTGCAGGTCAGCGGCACGTGGACGTCGCTGCCGCGCGAGATGTGGAACCACTTCGTCGCCCCGCAGGGGCTCGGCCCGGGGCCGTTCACGGTGCGTGTCACCGATATCTACGGGGAGCGGCTGGTGCACACGGTCAACCTGTCGCCCGGCACGACCCAGCCGGTGAGCGGCCAGTTCGCCCGGCGCTGAGCTCCCCGGCGGCCAGCGCTCAGGGCCGTGGCGGCGCGGCCGGCTCCCCCGCGGTGGGGGCCGGTGTCCAGCCGAGTCGGGGGGCGACGGTCGCGGCGATGTCCTCCAGCAGTCGCAGGTTCTGCCGCAGCCCGAACGCGGGCGGCAGAAACGCGATCAGCTCGTCGGCGAGCGGGACACTCGGATCGGCGAGCAGCTGGTCGACGACCGCGGCCGGGTCCCCGTGCTGGACGGGGCTCATCGTGAACCGGGCGGGTGGGGCCGCGGCCGGCGTCAACGCCCCGCGCGGGCGGGACGCCGCCGGCCCCTGAGTGCGCCGCTCCTCGTCGTAGGCCGCGTAGACGCGGGCAAGTTCCGGGGAGGTGGCCGGCAGCACGGAACGCGCGACGGCGGTCCGCCCCGCTGCCCGCGGGGCGGTGCCCCCGGACGCGGTCGCGGCAGCGGCCGGGGCCGGGGCCGTCTGGTGGTGGGCGGCCTGTTCCGCGGCCTGTTCCGTGGCCCCGTGAGTGGCCGCCTGGGTGGCGTAGGCGGCGTGATAGGCCTCGATCGCCCGGGCGAGCTCCGCGCCGTAGTCGTCCACCTGGCCGCTGAGGATGGTGCTGAGCAGCAGGCGCAGACCCCGGCGCCCGACCCGCTCGGCGGAGGCCACGGAGGACGCGCCGTACCAGATCCGTCCAGGCAGGGTGGGGCTTGTCGGCCGCACCACCAGCTCGGTGCCGGCGGCCACCAGACCGGCCGGGTCGGTCACCACCCCGAGCCGCTCGCCCCGGATGCCCCGCAGGAAGCCGGCGAGCCGGTTCAACGACTGCTCACGGCCGTCGTTCGGCTCCTGGCCGAAGACGCCGTCGTAGCCGCCCTGCCCGGTGCCGAGGCCGAGTTGCAGGCGCCCGCCGCTGAGCAGGTCGGCGGTGCCCGCGGCCTCGGCGAGCAGCACCGGGTCCTCGTAGCGGACGCCGATGATGGCGGTGCCCAGCCCGATCCGTTCGGTGTGCTGCGCGACGGCGGCGTGGAAGACCAGCGGTGCGGCCAGGTAGTTGTCGAAATGGCGCTGGTAGACCCAGCCGGTGTCGTAGCCGAGCTGCTCTGCGACGCGGAACAGCTCGATGCCCTCGCGCAGCGCCTCGGCGGCGTGCCCGGTCGGGAAGGCGATCCGCGCGTTGAAACCGAGCTTCAGGCGCCGCGTCATCGGCTACTCCTTCGTTTCACGGTGCTCCGCCGACGCTGACGTCCGCACCGCCGGCGGCGAGGGTGTGGCCCACCCAGACCTCGTGCAGCCGCGCGTAGCGGCCGGGATGTGCCACGAGTTCGTCATGCCGCCCGTTCTGGACCAGCCTGCCGCCGTCGAAGACGAGGATGCGGTCGGCGCTCTCCGCGGTGACCATGCGGTGCGCGATCGAGATGGTCGTCCGGCCGACGGTGAGTGCCCCGAGGGCCTGCTGGACGCGGACGTCGGTGGCCGGATCCACACCGCTGGTCGCCTCGTCGAGAACGAGCAGGTCCGGGTCGACCAGGGCCGTGCGGGCAAGCGCGACGAGCTGGCGTTCGCCGGCCGACAGCCGCGCGCCGCGCACCCCGACCCGGGTGTCGAGGCCGGCTGGCAACGTCTCGATCCAGGCGCGCAGCCCGAGCGAGTCGACGATCTCGGCCAGCGCCTCGGCGTCACCGCGCACCCCGGCAGCACGCACCCCGGCAGCACGCACCCCGGCGGCACCGCGCACCCCGGCCCCGCCGCGCGCCCCGGCCCCGCCGGGAGCATCATGCGCACCGGCCTCACCGTGAGCACCGGCCAGGATGTTGTCGGCGATCGTCGCGTCGAAAAGGAACGGGTCCTGCGGGACGATGGCGATGCGGCGCTGGAACGACAGGTCGGCCGCCTGCCCGATCGGCACGCCGCTGAGCAGCACCCGGCCGTGCCGCGCCGGGAGCTGCCGGGTGAGCAGCCGGGCGAACGTGCTCTTCCCGGAGCCGGTCTCACCGACCACGGCGACATGCTCACCGGCGTCGATGCTGACAGTGAGGTCATAGAGCGCGGGCGGTCCGTCCCCGTACGCGACCGTGACGCCGTGCAGCTCGACGGCGATCGGGCCGGGCGGGAGTTCCCGCGCGCCGGGGCCGGCGACCACTCCCGACGGCGTGACCGCCAGCTCCATCGCCCGCCGCCAGCCCGCGACGGCGTTCTGGACCTCGCCGAGCATCTGGACGAGCTGCTGCAGCGGCCGGACGAAGAAGGTGACCAGCAGCAGCATCGCGACGAGCTCGCCGGCCGACAGGTGCAGCGCCGGCTCCCACCGGGTGTGGTCGGTGGACCAGCGGACCCCGGCGATCACGACGATGGCGGTGATGAGCGAGATGGCCACCTCGCCGAGCGCGGTGTTGGTGTGCAGCGGGACCAGCGTGTGCCGCTGGGCGGCGGCCACCTCCTCGACGGAGGCGTCGGCGGCGGCCCGGCTGCGCCGCTCGGTTCCGGTGGAGCGGATGACGTGGATGCCGGCGACAGCCTCGCCGACGACGGACTGCATCGCCGACACCCGCTCCCGCACGGCGACGAAGCGACGGCCGACAACCGCCTGGATGCGGCGCATCACGATGAGCAGCAGCGTCGCCACGGCCAGTACCGACAGCGCCAGCTGCCAGGAGTAGGCCGCGATGAGGGCAGCCGCGATGACCATCTGGGCGGCGTTGACGAGCAACATGACACCGCCGTTCTGGACGAAGGTCGTCACGGCGTCGAGGTCGCTGGTCAGCCGGCTGACGAGGTCGGCGCTGGGTGTTCGGGTGAACGTCCCGTACTCGATCTCGTGGATGCGGGCGACGCCGTCGGCGCGCAGCTGGGCCAGGGCGGTCTCGGTGCGCCGGAACACCCGCCGGCTGAGAGCCCAGGACGCGAGCGCGGCGAGGGCGGTCGCCGCGGCGCCGACGCCGACCGCCCGCAGGACGACATCCGCGGTGCCGCGGTGCGGGTGGAGCAGGCCGTGGTCGAGGGCGTACTGGACGGTCAGCGGCGTGACGATGCGCCCGCCGCCCGCGATCAGGGCCAACAGGCCGGTGATGACCAGGCCGTTGGTCAGGACCGGTGTGGACGCGCGCAGCAGCTGGAGGAGCCGGCGCGCGCGGGCCGGCCCGAGATCGGCGAGCCCGGCCGCGGCGAGCCCTGGCGCGGCAGGCCCAGGCCCAGGCCCAGGCTCAGATCCAGATCCAGGTCCAGGTCCGGCGGGACGGGCAGGGTCACTCATGGACGGCGTCCTGATCGCTGTAGGCGCGCAGGATCCGGCGGTACTCGGGTTCGGCGTCCAGCAGCTCGCTGTGGGTGCCGACGGCGGCGAGCCGGCCGGCCCGCAGGAACGCGACCCTGTCCGCGACCTGGACGGAGCTGGGGCGCCCGCCGACGATCAGCACGGTGACCTGTCCGCGCAGTCGCGCGAGTGCGGTGAGGACGTCACGTTCGACGGCCGGGTCGAGGGCGGAGGTGGCGTCGTCGAGCAGGAGCGCGCCCGGTTCCCGCACGAGGGCCCGGGCCAGGCACAGCCGCTGGCGCTGGCCGCCGGACAGCCGGGCGCCGCGCTCACCGACCCGGGTGTCCAGGCCGGCTGGCAGCGCCCGGACGACCTCGTCGGCGCCGGCCTCGGTGAGCGCCCGCCACAGCTCGGCGTCGGTGTAGGGGCGGTGCTCGCGCGGGTGCCCGTCGAGCTGGAGGTTCTCCCGGACGGTGCCGCTGAAGAGCCACGCCGTCTGGGAGACCACGGCGAGCCACGCGGAGATCTCCCCGCGGGCGAGGCCGGCGGCGGGCACGCCGCCGATCTCGACGACACCCTCGGTGGGGTCGGTCTGGCGTCCGAGCAGGTGGACGAGGGTGCTCTTGCCGGCGCCGGTCGCGCCGACCAGGGCGAGGATCTCCCCCGGCCGGATTTCCAGGTCGACGCCGGTGAGCAGGTGTGTCCCGCCCACTGCCAGCCCGACGCCCCGGGCCCGCAGCCCCAGCGGTCGCCGCGCCGGCGGTCGCCGCGCCGGCCCGGTGCTCTCCCGGGCCGCGGCCTGGTCACCAACCAGCGACCGGTCACCAACCAGCGACCGGTCGCCGTAGGAGGTCGTCTCGGCGGAGCCGAGAACGGCGCCGACGCGGGTCCGCCCGGCGGTCGAGACCGGCAGCATCCCGAGGAAGCGGCTGATGACGTTGAGCGGGATGGAGATTGTGAGCAACAGGTAGACCACCTCCACCAGTACTCCGACACTCAGGTCGCCGGACTCGACCTCGCGGGCCCCGACGGCGAGGACGGTGAGCACCGCCGCGGTCGGCAGCAGTTCGACGACCGGGTCGAACGCCGAGCTGACCGCGCCCATCGAGACGTTGGCGTCCCGCAGCCGCCCCGCGGCCGCCCCGGCCCGCCGGCGCTCCCGGCCGGCGAGGCCGAGCGTCCGGACGACCTGGCCGCCCTCGACGCTCTCCAGGGCGAGCGCGCCGAATCCGCCGCGCGCCTGCTGGGCGGCGGCGGCGCGCGGGCCGAGCAGCCGCTGGTAGAGGAGGTTCAGGCCGAGGACGGCGGTGACGAGCACGACGCCGATCAGGCCGAGAGCGGCCGCGTGCAGGAACATCTGGATGATCGCGACGATCAGCATCGCGGTCATCCCGAGCGCGAAATAGAAGAAGATCATCGGGAGCCACAGTGCGTCCACGTCGGCGACCGCCGTGGCCAGCAGCTCCCCCGGCGGGTGCCGGCGGTGCCACGCCAGCCCCAGATCCAGATAACGGTGGACGACTGCCCGCCGCACGTCGGCCTGCGCGCCGTGCTGGACGTAGCCGGTGGCGATCCCCCGGACGATGATCGTGATCCAGCGCAGGGTCGAGACACCCAGGATCGCGCCCGCCGCGATCCACCAGGCGGACCGGTCGACCTGCCCCCCGGTGAGGGCGGGAACGATCAGATGATCGGTGGCCCAGCCGATCGCGGCCGCGCCGAGAATCATCGTCATCCCGTTGGTGACGCCGGTGAGCACGGCGACCAGGGCTGGCACCGGATGGGCGAGGGAGCCGTCCACCATGGTCCGCAGCCCCGGCCAGACCGTCGCCTCCCCCGGCCGGACCGTCCGGAGGCGGTCAGACATCCACGGGCACGCCGGACCGGGCCTTCGTCCCCGCGGCCGCCCCGGCGGCGCCGGCGGCGGATCCGTACGCCCCGGCGGGACCGCCCATGCCGGCGGAGAGCGCGGCACTGCGCTGGCCGGGGATGGCCTCGATCAGTTCCCGGGTGTAGTCGCTGCGCGGCGAGCCGAAGACCTCGGCGACCGCACCCGACTCCACCGCCCGGCCGCGGTTCAGCACCGTGACGGTGTGCGACACCTGCGCCACGACCGACAGGTCATGCGAGATGAACAGGTAGCTCAGCCCGAGCCGCTCCTGCAGTTCCCGCAGCAGGGCGAGGATCTGTTCCTGCACCGAGACGTCGAGCGCGGAGACGGGCTCGTCGAGCAGCACCAGCTCGGGCTCGGGCGCGAGGGCACGGGCGATCGCGACCCGCTGGCGCTGCCCGCCGGACAGCTCGGCGGGCAGCCGGTCGAGGTAGGAGGCGGGCAGCGCCACCTGGTCGAGCAGCTCCGCGGCGCGGGCGCGGCGGGTCCGCCGGTCGCCGATCCCGAACGACACCAGCGGCTCGGTGATGCTGCGCCCGATGGTGAACCGCGGGTCGAGCGAGGCGAACGGGTTCTGGTGGACGAGCTGGATCCGGCGCCGCAGTGGGCGGGTCTGCCGCCAGCCCAGCTCGGTGATGTCGACGCCGTCGAGCAGGACCCGGCCGCTCGTGGCCTTCTCCAGGCCCAGCGCGAGCCGCAGCGCCGTGGTCTTGCCCGACCCCGACTCGCCGACCAGCGCGTGGGTGCGCCCCCGGGCGACCTCCAGCGACACGTCGTCGAGCGCGAGGAAGCTCCCGGACTGCCGCCCGGGCAGGGGGTAGCGCTTGGAGAGACCTTCCAGCCGGATGACCGGGTCGGGCGTGCTGACCTGCTCGGGGGGCAGCACCAGCCGGGGCACGATCCGGCCGCCGTTGGCCAGGCCCGGCGCGGCCGCGATGAGGCGGCGGGTGTAGTCCCGGGCCGGGTTGACCAGGATGTTCCGCGGGCTCCCCTGCTCGACGATCTCGCCGTTCTGCAGGACGATCACCCGGTCGCTGCGGTCGGCGGCGACGGCGAGGTCGTGGGTGATGATCAGCAGCGAGATCCCGGAGTCGCGGACCAGCCCTTCCAGGTGGTCGAGGATCCTGCGCTGCACGGTGACGTCCAGGGCGCTGGTCGGTTCGTCGGCGATGATCAGCCGGGGCCGCCCGGCCAGCGCGATCGCGATGAGCACCCGCTGGCGCAGGCCGCCGGACAGTTCGTGCGGGTACTGGCGGGCCCGCAGCTCGGGGTCGTCGATACCGGCCTGGGCGAGGAACTCCAGCACCTCGGCGCCGACCCGGTCGCCGGTGACCCCCCGCAGCCGGATTCCCTCGGCGACCTGCGCTCCGATCCGGCGGGTGGGGTTGAGCCCGACCATCGGGTCCTGCGGGACCAGGCTGATCACCCGGCCGCGCAGCCCGCGCAGGGTCCGCTCCCGCGCGCCGACCAGCTCCACCGCTTGGCCCGTCCGGGCGATGCGGTCATCAGGCTGGTCCGGCCCGCCAGGCTGGTCGACGTCGTCAGCGGGGTCGCCGGAGCCGGTAGCGGGGTCGCCGGAGCCGGCGGCGAGGTCGAGGGTGACGCTGCCGCCGGTGACCCGTGCGTTGTCGGGCAGCAGGCCGATCAGCGTGTTGGCGATCGTCGACTTGCCGGAGCCGGACTCGCCGACCAGCGCGACGATCTCGCCGCGGGCGACGGACAGGTCGACCCCTCGGACGGCGGGGACCGTCCGGCGGCGGCGGACGTAGCCGACCCGCAGATCCGTCACCGTCACCAGCGGTGCGACCGTCATCGTTCCAGCTCCTGCAGGGTCTTGGAGACGTGGTTGAGGCTCAGCACCACCGCGGCGACGAAAAGCCCGGGCAGCAGCGAGACCCACGGGGCGGTGATGAGGTAGTTGCGGCCGGCGGAGATCAACGTGCCCCACTCCGCGGCCGGCGGCGCCGCCCCGAAGCCGAGGAAGCTCAGCGAGGCGATGTAGATGATGGCCACGCCGGTGTCGAGGACGGCGAGCACCGCTACCGGGCCCCAGGAGTTCGGCAGCACATGGGTCAGCAGCACCCGCAGCCAGGACGCCCCGCCCGCCCGCGACGCCTCCACGTACGGCAGGGTCTTGATCCGCAGTACTTCGGCGCGGGTGGTGCGCGCGAACCCCGGCATGATGCCGACGCCGACGGCGATCGCCACCGGCACCGTCCCGAAGCCCAGCGCCGTCACGATGGCGAGCGCGAGCAGCAGGGTGGGAATGGCGAGCTGGACGTCGACGATCCGCATGAGCAGCGCGTCCACGAAACCGCCGCAGAATCCGGAGAGGACGCCGAGCCCGAGACCGGAGACGATCGCGATCCCGAGCGCGATGATCGCGGCTTTGATCGTCAGCGCGGAGCCGTAGAGCATGCGGGTCCACAGGTCGCGGCCGATCTCGTCGGTGCCGAAGAGATGGTCCAGGCCCGGGGAGACCAGCCGCTCCGCCGGCGAGGTGTCGTAGGGGTCACGCGAGGTGAACAGTCCCGGGGCGAAGGCGGACACCACGACGAAGGCGATGAAAAGCACCGCGAGGACGAAGCCCGGCCTCACCGCGAGGGTCCGCAGCGACGCGCGGAGGCCGGCCCGCCGGCCGCCCGGCCCCGAGCTGCCGGCGGGATCCACCGCGAGATCGGCGGCAAGCGCGTCGCCGAGCCCTCCGCCGACCATCCCGGCCACCGCCGGCTCGGCGGCAGCTCCACCGGCAGCTCCACCGGCAGCTCCGCCGGCCGCTCCGCCGGCCGCGCTGTCACCCGCCGGTTCGGTGACCGCCGGCCTGACCGCTGCCGGGCTGGCCGCCTGGGGAGTCGAAAGCGTCATGGCGCGACCACCTTCCGCTGACCGTGGACGATGCGCGGGTCGAGCAGCGGATAGAGCAGGTCGACCACGAGATTGACGAAGACGAAGATCGCCGCGGCCAGCGAGACGATCGCGAGGACCACCGGGATGTCCTGGGCGAGCACCGACTCCTGGGCGAGCTTGCCGAGGCCGTTCCGGGAGAAGATCGTCTCGGCGATGATCGAGCTGGTCACGGTCTGCCCGACGAGGACGCCCAGGATCGTCATGGCCGGCAGCAGGGCGTTGCGGAAGCCGTGGCGCCACTGCACCGCCGCCCGGGAGAGGCCCTTCGCCCGGGCCGTCACCACATAGGGCTGGCCCAGCGTGTCGTCGAAGCTGCGCATCAGCACCTGGGCGAGCTGCGATGCCACCAGGATCGAGATGGTGATCGTCGGCATCACCAGCGACTTCCAGCCCCTGCTGCCGGTGGCCGGCAGCAATCCGAGGTTGAACGACAGGAACTGGATGAGCAGCAGCGCGATGAAGAACTGCGGGAAGGAGGCCCCGAGCGAGGGCAGCCGGCTGAGGAACAGCCNGGCCGGCCGCCACCGCACGTACGAGGCCAGGTAGGCCAGTGCCGTCCCGGCCAGCAGCGCGAGAACGGCGGCGCACAGGCTCAGGGTGACGGTGATGCTCAGCCGTTCGCTGATCAGGTGGGCGACCGGCTGCTGTTTGGCGATGGACTCACCGAAGTCGCCGTGCAGGAAACCCCACAGGTCGGACAGATACTGCTCCAGGATGGGCCGGTCCAGCCCGTATCTGGCCTTCGCGGTGTGCAGTTCCGCGGGGGAGAGTTTGTCCGTCTCGATTCCCGCCGCTCCCAGCTGCAGAGCGACCGGGTCGCTCGGGAGCAGGTAAAGAATCGCGAAGGTCACGGTGTAGGCAGCCCAGAGCACTCCGAGTGCCTGCGCGAACCGACCGAGGACGTACCGGGTCATCGTCTCCGCCTTCTCTCCCCCGCGGCCGGCTACTGCTGCTTCCAGACGTCGTTGAGCTTCAGGAAGCTCTCGGACGTGAAGGCGAACCCCTGGACGGCCTTGCTGACTCCGGCGTACTGCACCCGCTCGAACCACGGGTAGACGACGCCCTTGTCGATGAGCAGGCTCTGCAGGTCGGCGTAGGCCACCTTGCGCTGCGCGTCATCGGTGGTCTCGCGCGCCTTGGTGAACAGCGCCTTGATCTCCGTCTGGACGTCCGGGGTCGACGCGTTCGTCGCCAGCGCCTTGGAGTTGGCGTAGTCGGGGTCGAGGATGAACTGCAGCGCCCCCGGGTCGGCGCGGGTGAAATAGCTCGAGGTGAGGTCGTACTCGCCGTTCTTGAGCACCGCCGGGAGCTCCGCCCCGGTGACCACCTTGATCTGCAGCTCGATACCGACCTGCTTGAGCACGTCCTGGATCAGCTCGGCGCCCCCCGCGAACTGGGTGGTGGTGGGCAGCAGCAGGGAGAGCTTCCTGCCGTCCTTGAAGCGGTAACCGCCCTCGCCCACCTTCCAGCCGGCGGCCTCGAGCAGCTTGGCCGCGCCCTGGGGGTCGTGACGCAGCTTGTCGCTCTGCGGCGCGAAGAACGGGGTGGTGGAGTCGAAGGCACCGGCGACGAGCGGGTAGTCCGAGCCGAAGATCGTCTTCGCGTAGGTCTCCAGGTCGAATGCCTTGTAGAGCGCCCGGCGGACGTCGAGTTCCGCCAGCGGGCGACCGGCGGCGGTGTTCGGGTAGAAGGCGCTGGCCACCCCGGGCAGCGGCCGGGACTCCAGCACGTTGCCGGACTTCTTGATCAGCTCCCGGTCCTCGGCCGTGATCGGGTTACGCGGCCAGGCGATGTCGATCGCCCCGCTGATCAGGTTGCCGATCCGGACGCTGTCCTCGGCCACATAGCTGAACTCCACCGAGTCGAGGTGGGCCGCGCCGGTGTTCTCCGACAGCGCCGATCCCCAGTTGTAGTCCGCTCGCCGGGTGATTCTGGTGAGCTCGTTCGGCTTGTAGCTCTCCAGGGTGAACGGCCCGGAGGCGGTGTAGTCGCCGAGGCAGCGCTCCTTGGCGGTCTTCTTGTACGAGTCCGGCGAGATGATCGCCAGGTTCGTCGTCGAGCTCGCCTGCAGGAACGACGAGTTCGGCGCCGAGAAGACGACCTTGACGGTGAGCGGGTCCACCACCTCGCTGTGGTCGTAGCCGAGGATGTAGCTGGCTCCGTAGGTCGAGCCGCCGGTCTCCTTCACCACGGCCTGCGCTCCGTCGAGGTTGACCTTGACGGCGGCGGCGTCCAGCTTGGCGCCGTCACTGAAGGTGACACCGTCACGCAGGTGGAAGGTGTACTCCTTGCCGTCGGCGCTGATCTCCCAGCTCTCGGCCAGCCACGGCTTGATCTCACCGGTCTTCGGGTCCTGGTCGGTGAGCGAGTCCGCGAGGTTGCGGATGACCGTGCGGTGCTCGATCCAGTAGGTCTGGAACGGGTCCAGGCAGGTGAAGGACGGATTGTCCGGCCAGAAGGCGACTTTCAGAGTTCCGCCCGCTACCGGCTCACCCCCCGCGGGGGCCGCGCCGGCCTCGTCACCCGAGGAACCGCACGCAGTCAGACCCAGCGCTGCCGTGACGGCCAGGGCTGTCGCGGCAATGCCGCGCCGGGACACGCGTCTCATCATTGAATACTTTCTTTCTCGTGCTTTCGCGGGAACTTTCATGGAAAAATCGCGGAGAACTTCTCCGGGAGATTCGTGCGGATTCTCGGGCGGATCAACCTGCGGAGAGTGGCCGGCTCCCGCGGAGGACTACTGGCCCAGCAGCCGGCGGCCGGCCGCCAGCAGGGCGGTGTCCTCCTGCGGTGGGTGGACCCGCACGCACAGGACGTCACGAAGGAGCCGCTCGAAGGGCAGGTGCCGGGTCAGGCCCGGGTTGCCCAGCGCCGCGACCGCGGTGTTCACCGCCGCGATCACCGAGCGGGCGATCTGGATCTTCAGCAGCGACAGCTGCGGCAGGTGGGTGGTGTCCCCGGCCTCGATCCGCAGTAGCGCGCCGAACAGGAGCGTCTCCGCCTGCGCGATCTGCGCGTCGATCTCGCCCGCGACCGTCTGGATCCGCTCCGTCGTCGCGATCGGGCGGCCCAGTGCGGTGGGCACCCGCTCGCGGGCGTACTGGACGAAGGCGCTGCGTGCGGCCCGGGCGACCCCGATGTAGAGCGCCGGGTGGCCGAAGGCGTGCACCGACGCCGCCATCGCCGGGTCCCGGTACACGCCGTCCGGCCCGCGCGGGATCTCGATGAACGCGTCGGCCGGCACCTCCACGTCCGTGTACCGCACGTCGTGGGTGTTGGACGCCCGCAGGCCCAGATGGTCCCAGGTGTCGATCCAGGTGATGCCGGGCAGATCGCCCGGGACGATCACATGGCCGACCCGCGGCCGCTCGGGGTCGCCGCCGGGCTCGTCGGCGACCGCCCACACCACGTGGTAGGCGAGCGCGGTGCCCCCGGTGGCGTACGCCTTGCGGCCGTTGAGCACCCAGCCGTCGGCGGTGCGCCTCGCCGTGGTCTTCGGCAGGCCGCCGCGGGCCGGGGCGCCGAGCTCCGGCTCGGCCCGCACCGCGTTGGCCAGCGCCGGGCCTTCGAGGCCGCGGCGCAGGTACTCGGCGTAGTAGGCCGCCGGCCAGTGGGACGCGAGCGCCTGCCCCTGGTGGGTCCCCAGGTTGTTGGCGGCCAGCAGCCCCACCGAGGCGTCGCCCTCGCCGATCGCGATCAGGATGCGGGCGGCGTCCAGCGGCCCCACCCCGGGCCCGCCGTAGCGGGCGGCGACCGTCGCGGTCAGCAGCCCGGCGCGGTGCGCGGCCTCCAGTCCGCGCACCGGGATCTCGCCGGTGCGGTCGTACTCCGGTGCGGCCGCGGCGATCTCGGCGGTCACCGCGGCCAGCGCCGCCGGTGACAGGTCGGGCACAGGCAGCCTGACGACAGCCGCCTCGCTGGAAGCGGCGCCGGGCCCACCCCGCTCGGACACACCGACGTCCTGCCCGCTGGGGGCGTGCTCCTCCCCCACCACCGCCGTCATCGGGTGCCTGCCAGCGAGGCCAGGTCGAAGTCCGGTGCCAGCGCCCCCGGATGCTCGGCCTGCAGGGTGCCGCGCTGCCCGGTCGCGGCGCGGTGCGCGAGCTCCTGCCGGACGAGTGGCAGCACATAACGGCCGTAGTCGATGGCGTCGGCGAGGGTGTCGTAACCCCGGATCGACACCAGGCTGGCGCCCTGGTCGACGTAGTCGAGGATCGCTGCGGCCACCGTCTCCGGGCTGCCCACCAGCGCGGTCGACGCCCCGGCGGCGTTGGTGGCGGCGGCGGTGCGCGTCCACAGCGCGCGGTCGTAGACGTCCGAGCGGCTGGCGAACGCCAGGGCCCGCTGCGAGCCGACGTTCTGCGGCGTGGTCCCGAGGTACTTCTTGTGGAAGGAGCCGGCGTTGTAGGTCTTCTCGATCTTCGCCACGTACTCGTGGGCTTTCTCCCAGGCCAGTTTGTCGGTCTGGGCGATGATCGGCCGGAAGGTCACCCAGATGCGCGGGCGGTCGGTCCGGCCGGCGGCGGCGGCGATGCCGTTCACCCGGTCGATCTCGGCGCGCAGGTCGGCGAGCGGCTCGCCCCAGAAGCTGAAGATGTCCGCCTTCGCGCCGCCGACCTGGAAGGCCGCATCCGACTGGCCGCCGATCGAGATCGGGATGCTCTCCCCGTACGGCGCGAAGCCGGGCCCGAAGTCGTCGAACCGGTAGAACTCGCCCTGATGGCTGAACGCACTGGTCTCCGTCCAGGCCCGGCGCAGCAGGTCGATGAACTCGCGGGTGCGGTCGTAGCGGCGGTCCTTGGGCAGGTAGTCGCCCTGGCGGGCCTGCTCGGCGTCGCTGCCGCCGGAGATGATGTGGACGACGGCCCGGCCGGAGGTGAGCTGGTCCAGTGTCGCGAGCTGCTGCGCGGCGACCAGCGGGAAGACGGTGTTCGGCCGCAGCGCCACGATCGGCCGCAACCGCTCGGTGAGCTGGCCGACCGCCGAGGCGAGCACGAAGGAGTCGGCGCTGCTGGAGCCGTACGGCAGCAGGGTGTAGTCGTAGCCGGATTCCTCCAGCCAGCGCACATACCGCCGGAAGTACGGCAGGTCGATGCCGCGGCTGGGGACCGGATTCAGCTCCGTCGACGGGTTGAGGTGCGACAGGCTGATGAACTCGACCTGCGGAGACGCCGTCGCGGGAATGGCGGCGGAGACGGAACCGGAGACGGCCGGCGAGGACGCCTGCGGCGGCGGCGCGGTGGGGCCGGTGGGGTCGGTCGGGCCGGTCATCACGCCACCGGCCCGGCGGCCGACGCGGCGAGCGCGAGCTCGGGCGTGCGGTCGAGGCCCGCGTCCTCGGGAACTATCTCACCGCGCCGGCCGGTCGCTTCGCGGTGCGCGAGCTCCTGGCGGACGAGCGGAATCAGGTAGCGGGTGTAGTCGAGCGCGTCGTTGAAGTTGTCGTAGCCGCGGATCGAGATCAGCTCCGCGCCGAGGTCGACGTAGTCCAGGATCGCCGCGGCTACTGTCTCCGGCGTGCCGACCAGCGCGGTCGACGCCCCGGTGGCGTTCGTCGCGGCCGCCGGGGCCGTCCACAGGGCGCGGTCGTGCAGCTCGCCGGCGGCGGCCGCCGCGAGCAGCCGCTGTGATCCGACGTTCGGGGGTGGCGCCTTCAGATCGGTGCGGAACGCGGCCGCGGCCGTGCTGGTGCTGCGCAGCACCCCCAGGATCCGGGCGGCCTTCTCCCAGGCCAGCTCGTCGGTCGCGGCGATGATCGGCCGGAAGGTCACCCAGATCCGCGGAGTGTCGGTGCGCCCGGCGAGACGCGCCTGCTCGGTCACCGCGTCGATCTGCTGCTTCGTCTCCCTCAGCGGCTCACCCCACAGGCCGAAGATGTCGCCGAGCGCGCCACCGACCCGGTACGCCTCCGCCGACGAGCCACCGACGGACACCGGGATCGTCCCGTTCGTCGGGCGGACCGCGGAGACGAAGTCCTCGAACGAGTAGTAGGTGCCGGCATGGTCGAAGGGCTCGGTCGAGCTCCAGACCCGGCGCAGGATGCCGATGTACTCGGCCTGCCGGGCGTAACGCTCCTCCTTGCCCAGCCGGTCGCCCTCGCGGGCCTGCTCGTGATCACTGCCACCGGCGATGAAGTGCACCACCACCCGGCCGCCGCTGAGCTGGTCGACGGTCGCCAGCTGCTTGGCCGCGACGGTCGGGTACATCGTGTTCGGACGCAGCGCGATGATCGGCCTGAGTCGCTNGGTGCACTGCGTCACGGCCGCCGCCACGGTGAACGGGTCGTGGCCGCCCGAGTGATACGGAACCAGCGTGTAGTCGAAGCCGCCCTCGTCGAGCAACCGCGAGTACCGCTTCAGATAGGACGCGTCCAGACCCGTCAGTCGCAGCTGGTTCAGCTCGTTGGACGGATTGACGTTGATGGCGCTGATGAACTCGACGGTCACGAGGTACCTCCGCGGGGCGGGACAACTGGTCCGCACCGAGACGAACGGCCGCAGAAGACGGCCGGGGGACGATGAGCCGGCCGGTGGGCCGGGCTCTGCCCGGTGGCGGATCCGGGATGGATGGACTGGTCAGCCGGCCCGGTGGCGCCGCCTCCGGAGGCGGTGATGACGGCTCGCCCGGCTTGGCGATCAGTCAGGAGCCCGACCGGCGTCCGGCCGGGGCCGAAAACCATGATCGGCGCCGGTGTGCCCGTCTGATCACGCAGCGGGGTCATGGCGCGGCGTGACGATGAGTGGTCGTGTCGACAGGGCATGTCACCGGGCTGGGGGCGGTTCCCCTCACCCGTTCGGGGGACCGCCGGCCCGGGCCCGGACCGCCCCCCCCCGATGGAAACCGGTCCGGACTCCGGTGCGGGCCCGATCACCTGGTCCGGCACCCCGGCGACCGCCCCGGCACTCCGGCACTCCGGCACTCCGGCGATGCGGCGGGGTGAGCGAGGTGATCCCCGGTGGACCTGAGCCACCGCAGGCCAGCAGCACCAGCCGGCAGGACCGGCTCGTCCCGGTGGTGGGCTGGTCTTCAGCGCCGCGGCCGACGCCAGGCGAGCAGGCCGGTCAGCAGGGGCGACAGCAGGCTGAGGTCAGAATTCCGAAATCGACGAACCGCCGCCGGGTCAGCACCTGCCCGGGCACCGAGAGACGCACCGGCCGGCAGCTGACCGCGGGCGCACGGCTCGGCCCGCGTGCTTCCCCCCCTGGGCTCCCTGACATGTCCACCAGAATGGTGGGAAATACCGGCGCTGTCGAGATCCGATCGCCGATCACAGTGATAAGAGATCCTGATAGATCCTCTTGTCTGCCCAGGCCGGGCGTCCCGCCGGCCCTCCGCGGGCACCCGTGGGCGTCCCGCCGGCCCTCCGCGGGCGCACCGCCGCAGCGGGGCAGAGCACGACCGCGGCGCCACCGAACCATCTCGGGGCGCCGCGGGGGGAGTTTCGTCCGGGCCGGTTGCCGGGCCTGCCGATCAGAGATCAGCCACCAGCACGGCAACCGGCCGACGGGGTCATGAGGCTGCCGTGAGCTCCTTCGCGGTTCCGAACTCGCGGAACTTGCCGTCCCAGGTGATCTCACCGTCGCGCACATGCGCGGTGGTGTAGGCGGAGTTGTAGATCGCGGCATAGGGCAGGGTGCTGGCGGTGGAGAAGTCGATGGGCGGGGTCAGCCCGCCGGTCTCCACCTTGTTCAGCTTCCGGATTCCCGCCAGGACGGAGGCTCTGTCCACAGTCTCGATCGAGGATGCCACCTGCGCGAAGATCTTGACACCGAGCCAGCTGTTCAGGCTGAGCTCGTCGACCTTCCCGCCAGCCTCGTAGGCCTTGATGTCCTCGTTGAACTGCTTCCNGTAGGCGCTGGAGGTGTCCCAGGCCGGCGGCAGGACGAGACCGACCGTGAGCGGGCCACCCGCGCCCATGCTGGTGAGCTGGTCCTTGTCGAACGCGCTGCCGGCAAAGGCGACGGTGCCGTCGTACCCCGTCGCGCGCAGCGCCTTCACGGCGACGCTGGTCTGCGCGGCGAAGGTCAGCCACACGACCGCGTCCGGCTTGTTCTGCGTCGCCTGCTGGGCCGGGGCGCTCAGGTCCGCGGTGGACGGCGCGAGCTGGACGTTGTTGACGACCTCGACTCCGGCCTCGCGGAAGACGTCGCCCACCGTCTTGCGGATGACGTCGGCGGTGGGGATGTCGAGTGTGACGAGACCGACCCGCTTCGCCCCGCTGGACGCGACGTCCTGGGCCAGGCCGTGGAAGCCGACGACGACGGCGCCGTTGACGTTGAATGCCAACGGGTTGGTGAGGTCGAAACTAGACACGGGGTACTGCCCGATGATCGGCATCTGGGCGGCCTCGATCTGGGCCTTCGAGGCGTCGTGGTAGTTGTCCGACCCGCCGGCGATCGCCACGATGCTCTTGTCCGCGAGGATGTCGCGGAAGCAGTTCGCCGAGTCCGTCCCGTTCTGGTGGTTGTCACAGAGCTTCAGTTCCAGCGGCCGGCCGCCGATGCCGCCGCCCGCGTTGATCGCGCGGACGGCCGCCCTGGCCCCGGTCGCGTACTCCGGATTACTGCTCACGCCGCCGCTGAAGCCGCCGATCGCGGCGATTCTGATCGGCTCCCCCGTCAGACCGCCGGATAAGTCGGTGGCCTCCCCCTCGTCCCCGCCGCCACAGGCGGCCAGTGCCACCATGAGTGACAGGACGGCGACCAGCGCCGCCGCGGTTGTCCTTGCGGTTCTCGTCAACATTCAGATCCTCATTTCCGTGATCCAGATTTCCGTGATCCAGCGAAAATCGCTTGTCGGGTCGGTTCCGGGCAGCACGAAGACGCTCCGCGGCTGCGCTGCGCGCAGATTCGGCATCCGGTTCGGATGCCGACTCGAAGGCCGACTCGAAGGCCGTTCCGGGAGCTTTGCGAGTGATGTCCTTTTTGGCGTACCGGTCAGGAAAGGTAACGGGCCGCCAGGCCGTCCAGATCGGTCAGCCAGCGACTCGCGGTCCCTTCGTCGACAATCTCGCCGCGGCTCATGACATAGGCGCGGTCCGCTCGGCCGAGCACCGACCGGGCGTTCTGCTCGACCACGAGGACCGCGACGCCGCGGTCGGCGATCGACCGGACGGTATCGAGTAGGCGCTCACGTACCAGCGGCGCCAGGCCGAGCGACAGCTCGTCGATGAGCAGCAGACGCGGGCCGCGGGCAAGGGCCAGAGCAAGCGCCAGCATCTGCTGCTCACCCCCCGACAGCAGGGCGGCGCGGTGACGGGAACGCGCCGCGAGACTCGGGAAGAGCTCGATCGAGTCCGCGCCGCCCCGGACGAGACGCAGCGACTGCCGGACGGTCAGGCCGGGGAAGATGTGCCGCTCCTCCCCCATGAACGACACCCCCTGCCGGCAGCGCCGGTAGACGGGCACGCGGTTGCACGGCGTCCCGAACAGCAGGATCTCGCCACTGGTCGGCCGGCGGTAGCCGGCGAGGGTTCGCAGCAGGGTGGTCTTGCCGGCGCCGTTCGGGCCGAGAAGGGCCACCACCTCACCCGGGCGCACCTCGATGTCGATGTCGCGCAGCACCGGTATCCGCCCGTAGCCGGCCGCGAGCCCACGGGTCTCGATCGCGGGTGGGATACCGGAACTCGCCGAATGCGCGGGCGGGTCACCGGGAACTGTCGCCACACCATTCGGAGCACCTTCACCCATACGTGATCCTCCGTACCCTGAGAGTAAGCAGCCGCGACTACCGCATTGGCTCGCAAAAGACCACCCCGAGACCGGTGGCATCCGCCGCCCGCCGCGGCCGGACAGGGTCTTGCGAGTAAGCGCTCACGAGCTTACGCTGCTGATCCAGGGTCCGCAATGGCCTTCGCAGCGACGGACGAGGCGAATGCGCAGGACCAATCGGCGATCACTCGTTCCTATGTCCCTGGAGGCTCCATGGATCTGCGATCCGTCCTGCAGTTCGCCTTATTAGGCCTCGGTGTCGGCGGCGTCTACGCGGTTAGTGCGGTCGGTATCGTGGCGATCCACCGTGGGTCACGGACAATCAACTTCGCGCACGGGGGCATTGCGCTGTGGGGCGCCCTCGTGTTCTACTGGCTCCGCGACGACCACGACATGCCGGCCGTTCCGGCGGCATTCATCACGCTGCTCGGAGCGGCCTTGTTCGGCGCTCTGGTATACCTGCTCGTCATACGGTTCGTCCGCCACCGGACGCAGCTCTCGCGAATGGTGGCGACGCTCGGCCTCCTCGGCCTTCTCATCGGCCTGGCGCACTCGGTGTTCGGCAACGCGACGCGGGTGCCCGACAGTTCCTTCCCCGCCGGCGGCGTGGACGTCCTCGGCCAGACGATCCCGTCCGAGCGGTTCATCATCTTCGCCATCGCGGTGGTGGTCGTGCTGTTGCTGGCCTTCTGGTCGGCGACCGCCCGGCTGCCCCTGATGACCAGGGCGATGGCGGAGCACGAGTCCGCCGCGCAGGCGCTCGGCGCCTCGCCGCACCTGCTGGGCAGCCTCAACTGGGCGCTCGGGTCGGCGCTGGCCGCAGCCGGCGGCATCCTCGTCGCGCCCATCGTGGGTCAGTTCGACACCGCGATGGTCACCGTGATGGCCTTCGCCCTCGCGGCGGCGCTGCTCGGCCGCTTCGACAGCTACCTGCTGGCGCTCGCCGGGGGCGTCGCCCTCGGCGTCGGCGAAAGCGTCGTCACCCATCTGGTCGCCGAGCACGTGCCGGCACGGTTCCAGCTCGGCTGGCCGCAGACTGTGCCCTTCGTCGCCGTGATGGCGATTCTCGTGCTGCGCCGGGACCCCGCGAGCAACCGCCTGCCCGCGGTTCCCGCCGCACCGGTCGCCGCCGGACTGTTCCGGCCCGTCCCGGCGGCCGTCGCGCTCGTCGCGGCAGTCGCGGTGCTGCTGCTCGGAGATGCCCGCTGGCAGGATGCGGCGACCCTGTCGATCATCTTCGGGATCCTGGTGCTGTCCCTGGTCATCCTCGTCGGCTACGCCAACCAGATCAGCCTCGCGCACATGACGGTCGCCGGCCTGGGCGCCTACGCGGCCGTCCGGCTCGACCTGGACATCCGGCTGCCCTTCGTGCTCGCGCCGGTCGCCGGGGCCGCCGTGGGAGCACTGGCCGGCCTGCTCGTCGGCCTGCCCGCGCNGCGGGTCCGCGGCATCAACCTCGCCATCCTCACCATGGGCATGGCCGTCGCGGTCTCCGGTGTGCTCTTCGACAGCAGTCACTACACCGGGGGGATCACCGGCTCGCAGCCCCACCCGCCGACCATCTTCGGTCTTGAGGTGGACGCGGCGCGCCATCCCGAGCGATACGGCTTCGTCGCCCTGTGCTGGCTGGTGGTCGCGGCCTGTCTGGTGGCCGCCGTCCGCCGGTCCGGCCTCGGGCGGCGGCTGCTCGTGGTGCGGACGAACGAACGCGCCGCCGCGTCCGTCGGGGTGAACGTCGCCCGGGCGAAGCTGTCCGCCTTCGTGATCTCCTCCGCGATGGCCGGAGCCGCCGGTGTCCTGCTCGGTTTCCGCAACTCCTCGGTGACCTTCACACAGTTCTCGTTCATGGAATCGATCAACCTGGTGAGCCTCGCCGTCATCGCGGGCGTCACCTCGATCACGGGCGGGCTGCTCGGCGGCGTGCTGGCCTTCGGCGGCCTGGTCTACCTGGCCATCGCCCGGCTGCACATCGGTTTCATCACCGAGAACTACGCGACGATCTTCGGCGCGGCGCTGGTCGTGACGGTGCTCGCGCACGAGAACGGGGTGGCCTGGCACCGGCGCTTCCAGCATGATCCGGCGCCGG
This sequence comes from Frankia sp. EI5c, assembly GCF_001636565.1. GTDB lineage: Bacteria > Actinomycetota > Actinomycetes > Frankiales > Frankiaceae > Parafrankia. The sequence goes on along the minus strand of NZ_LRTK01000053.1, from coordinate 8,867 downwards.
TCCCGGAAGGAGAGCAGCCGGCCCGGGCCGGTGCTCCGCTGGAGACGGTGGACGTGTCGGTCCGCTTCGGCGGAGTCGCGGCCGTCCAGGACGTCACCCTGCGCGCGTTGCCCGGTTCGGTGACCGGGCTGGTGGGCCCGAACGGCGCCGGCAAGACCACCCTGCTCGACGCGATCGGCGGGTTCGCGGCCACGCACAGCGGCCAGGTCTCACTCGGTGGCAGCTCGCTGAACAGTGCCGGCGCCGACGCCCGGGCCCGCGCCGGGCTCGGGCGGGTCTTCCAGGCCGGTGAGCTGTTCGAGGATCTCACCGTCGCGCAGAACCTGCGCGTCGCGGCGGAGAACGCCGGCCGCACCGACGGGCGGCTGCCCGCGCCGGCACGCGCGGCACTGGAGCGTTTCGGGCTGATCGACGACCTCCCCCGCCTGCCCACCGAGCTGCCGATGGCGAAGCGGCGTCATGTGGGCATCGCCCGCGCCCTCGCCAGCAATCCCGCCGTCGTCCTGCTGGACGAGCCCGGCGCCGGCCTGTCCATCACCGAGATCGGTGACCTGGCCGCCAACCTGCGCGACCTCGCCCACGACAGCGGGCTCACCGTCCTGGTCGTCGACCACGACATGGCACTGGTGATGTCGGCGTGCGACCGGATCGTCGTGTTGCACCAGGGCCGGGTCCTGGCCGAGGGCACGCCCGAGGAGATTCAGGCCGACGCGGCGGTGCGCGAGGCGTACCTGGGCGAGAGCACGGAGCCGGTCGCCGCCGGGCAGCAGCCCACCATCTCCCCGCAGGTCACAGGAGTGGCGCCCGACCAGCAGGCCACGAGCGGCGTGCCCAGCGCCTGACCCGCGGACGGACAGGACGTGACGCCAGCCTGACGGCGGGCTGGCGTCACCGGGTGCCGCCGCTCAGGTCCGGAACGGCCCGGTCACCTCGAAGGTGATCCCTCCGGATGACGATCCGGTGGTGCCGCGCTGGGAGGAGAAGTAGAGGCGGTTGCCGCTCGGGGAGAAGGCCGGGCCCGTGATCTCGGACGAGCCGTGGCCGGAGAGCCGGAGGATGGGGGCGACCACCTCGGTCGGGGTGATGATGCAGATCTCCAGGTTGCCCCCGTCCTCGGCGACGTAGAGGTCGCCGTAGCTGGAGCCCGTGATGTTGTCGACGCCGGTCAGCGGCGCGGTGCCGGAAACCAGGGAGTCGTCGTAGGTCAGCTCGAACGCGTTGGTGACGCAGTTCAGTTTCCAGACCCGGTTGTCACCCTTGGTGGTCCACCAGACGGTGTTGTTCGCGTAGTGGACGCCCTCGCCACCGTTGAAGTGCTTTGCCGCCGACACCTGGTTGCGGGTCACGGTCGGTGAGCCGTCCGGGTCGGGGACGGTCTGCCAGGTCGCGGTGCCCGAGGTGGCCGACGCCGCGGCGCACAGCACCTCCAGTGTTCCACTCGCGAGGTTGCCCCAGGTGGTGGGCCTGAACCGGTAGAAGCAGCCGCTGCTGTCGTCCTCCGTCAGGTAGATCACCTGACGGACCGGGTCGCAGGCCGCGGCCTCGTGGGCGAAGCGGCCCATCGCGGGCCGGGCCACCGCGCTGGCGCCGGTGGCCGGGTAGGTCTCCCACACCCGCCCGGTGGAGGTCTCCTCGCAGGACAACCAGCTCCCCCAGGGCGTGGCCCCGCCGGCGCAGTTCGAGCTCGTGCCGGCGAGGATGCGCTGCGCGGAGGTGACGGTTCCGGACGAGTTGAAACGGAGCACCGACGCCCCGCCGGACCCGCCGCCGACTTCGGAGTTGGACACGTACATCCACCCGGTGCCGTTGGCGTAACAGGCGCCGCCGTCCGGGGCGCTATGCCACACATAGCTCGTGCCGGGCACCGTCTGGCCGGACCTCGCGACAATTCTGCTGGTGAACCCGGACGGCAGCTGAACGCCATTGGCGTCCGCCGCCAGAAGCGATCCGTAAGGACTCGTACCAGGCTGCGCCGGCGCCGCCATGGCCACCTCCAGCGCGGTGCCGGAGAACGCCATCACCCCCGCTCCGACGAACGCCGAACGAATAAATGAACGCCGGTCGACCATCAATCCTCCAGAAAGCTGGGCAGCTTTGTCCGCGAGCTACCGAACGCCTCGGAACGATAGTGGCCGCCAAATAGCGCCACCAGCCACGGCAGGATGAACGTTTCGGTCCGCCGGCGAAAATTATCCGAAACATTGCGCTAATACGGCACGTGCTGGGCGCCGCCGGCTCCACCCAGGCCAGGTGGCGTACCGGAGGGCCGGCGAATCCCCCACCACCGGGTTGTCCGCTACCCGACACCCCGCCGCGACGGCTCTCCGCGCGGGCGGCCGGCGGACGACGGCGGGACGACAGCCGGACGACAGACAGGCCGCCGGACCGAGAAGGCTGACCCAGTGCCGCCGGACCACCACCGGCCCCATAATTCTCGCCAACCCTCGGATGACCTCGGTGCGAAAAATCACGCGCCTCCCCGGCACCGCCTGGATAAAATGCCGTCATGGCTACCGCGAATCATCCTGGACCCCAGGACATGATTTCTCGTCCACGTGACTCACACAGGTCGGGCGGGGCGGCAGTAAAGGCACCGGAACTCGTCATCCTGCTCAGTCCCTCCGGCGACGTCGTCGGCACCACCCCGAAGGCGACGGTGCACGGTCCGCAAACCCCCCTGCACCTCGCCTTCTCGTCCTATGTCTTCGACGACCTCGACCGTCTGCTCGTCACGCGGCGGGCTTTGGAGAAGAACACCTGGCCGGGTGTCCTGACCAACACCTGCTGCGGGCACCCGGCACCTGGGGAGGATTTCCGGGAGGCCATAACCCGGCGTCTCGCGGAAGAGCTCGGTCTGCGGGTCGGCCGTATCGATCTGGCACTGCCGGCATTCCGGTACCGCTGCGTGATGGACGACGGAACGGTGGAGAACGAGATCTGCCCGGTCTTCTTCACCCGTGCCTCGGGCCCGTTCCAGATCAATCCGGACGAGGTCGCCGAAGCCTTCTGGATCCCCTGGTCGAAGTTCGTCGAGGATGTCACGAGTGGTGCGCTCGCGATCTCGCCGTGGGCACGGCTGCAGGTGGAGCAGCTGCGCACACTCGGTCCCTCGCCGCGCAACTGGCCGTCCGCGCCCGACGAGCAGCTGCCCCCGGCCGCCCGGCAGAGCAGCCGCCTCGCCAGCTGATCACAGGCTCGCCGGCCGACCAGCCCCGCGCCGTCGTACCGCCCGTTCCCACGGCGGCACGGCGGCGCGGCGGCGTGCGGGGCCAGCCGCGGGACGACGTGCCGGGTCGCCGACTGCGGGACACAGCAGGACCACGGTCCGACAGCGTTTGATTGCCGCGTCGGGGAGGAGCGGCTAGGTTCCGGGCAGCCGAGAGGAGGTGCGATGTCCCGGACCACGACAGCGCTGGACCTGATCGCCGTCGTCGACGACCTCCTGGCTCGCTTCCCCNCGGCCACGACCGACCCGCGCGAGTTCCTGGGCGCGCGGTTCGACGCCGGCCTCGCGTGGGTCTGGGTCGAGCGCGGCCACGGCGGCCTCGGCGCGGAGGCGTCGTCACAGCCGCTCGTCGAGGAGCGCCTCGCCGCCGCCGGCGCGCCGGCGCCGTTCCGGTACAACCCGATCGGCGTCGGGATGGCCGGCCCGACACTGCTCACCCACGGCACCGTCACGCAGCGGTCCGCCTACCTGCGCCCGCTGTTCGCCGGCACCGAGGTCTGGTGCCAGCTGTTCAGCGAACCGTCGGCCGGCTCGGACGTCGCCGGCCTCGCCACCCGCGCCCGGCGCGAGGGCGGCGAGTGGATCGTCGACGGTCAGAAGGTGTGGACGTCCTACGCGCATCTGGCCCGTCGGGGCCTGCTGCTGGCGCGCACCGACCCGGGCCTGCCCAAGCACGCCGGGCTGACCGCCTTCGTGGTCGACATGAACGCGCCAGGTGTCGAGGTCCGCCCGCTGCGTCAGCTGACCGGCGAGGCGGAGTTCAACGAGGTCTTCTTCACCGAGGTGCGCGTACCCGACACGGAGCGGGTCGGCGAGGTCGGCGGCGGCTGGCGGGTGGCCACGACGACGCTCATGAACGAGCGGGTCTCGCTCGGCGGTGGCCTCGGCCGCGGCGGGAGCGAGCCGGGAGCGGTCCTCCTCGACGCCTACCGCGAGGCCGCGGCTCGCGGTGAGGGCGGCCCGGTTCGCCGGGACGAGGCGGTGCGGCTGTGGATCGAGGCCAACGTCAACGCGCTCACCGCCGCCCGGGCGGCCGCCGGGGGGAACCGCGGGCGCCCCGGGCCCGAGGGCTCGGTCCTCAAGCTCACCGGTGCCGAGCACAACCGGCGCGCAGCCGCCTACCTCGTCGACCTGCTGGGCCCCGCCGGGGTCCTCGTCCCGGACTACCGGATGACACGGCCGGATCTTCCCATCGGCAGTACCGGTGCCCGCGACGCGGCCCAGGCGTTCCTGCGCTCACGCGCGAACACCATCGAGGGCGGCACGTCGGAGATCCTGCGCAACATCCTGGGCGAGCGGGTCCTGGGCCTGCCCGGTGACGTGCGGATCGACAGGGCGGTGCCCTGGCGCGACATCCCCCGTTGACCGCACGCCGTCGACCCGCGCCGGAGGCGGGCCGGCGCCGCGCCGGAGGCACCCTCCCCACCGACAGGCCCACCGAACAGCAGCCACCCACAGACCCACCGGAACCGCCCACAGCCGACAGACCCGGGAGGAGCGCCGTGAGCCTCGTGTTCTCCGACGAGCAGGACGACCTGCGCCGCACGGTGCGGACCTTCCTCGACCGCAGCTCGCCCGAATCCGAGGTCCGCCGGCTGATGGAGACCGACGACGGCTACGACCCCCAGGTCTGGCGGCAGATGGCCGAGCAGCTCGGCCTGCAGGGGCTGCACGTGCCCGCGGAGTACGGCGGTGCCGGTTGCGGATACGTCGAGCTCGGCATCGTGCTGGAGGAGATGGGCGCGCGCCTGCTGTGCGCGCCGTTCCTCGCCTCCGCCGTGCTCGCCACGGGCGCGCTGCTGGAGGCGGACGACCCGGCGGCCCGCGCGGAGCTGCTGCCGGGGCTCGTCGACGGCACGGTCATCGGCACCCTGGCCTTCGCGGGCCCGACCGGCAGCCCCGACACGGCACCCGCCGCGGCGCCCGGGGCCGCGGGGGCCGGCCCGTCCTACGGCCCGCTGATCAGCGCCACGCCCGCCCCGGCCGGCGGCGGCTACACCCTGCGCGGGACGCGCCACTTCGTCCTGGACGGCGGGCTGGCCGACCTCCTGCTGGTGACGGCCTGGGCGGAGGGCGGGCTGTCGCTGTTCGCGGTCCGCGGCGACGCACCGGGGCTGATCCGCTCCCGGCTGCCGGTGATGGACCTGACCCGGAAGCAGGCGGATCTGGCGTTCCGGGATACCCCGGCCCAGCTGATCGGCGCCGAAGGCGCCGCCGGCGGTGTCGTCGCGCGGGTTCTCCGGCTCGCCTGCGTGGCGCTGGCGAACGAGGGCGCGGGCGGCGCCCGGGCCGTGCTGGAACAGGCGGTGCGGCACGCGCGGGAACGGATCCAGTTCGGTCGGCAGATCGGGAGCTTCCAGGCCGTGAAGCACCGGTGCGCCGACATGCTGGTCGCGGTCGAAGGGTCCCGGTCGGCCGCCTACCACGCGGCCCGGGTCGCCGCGGCGGGTGACCCGAAGCGGCTGGCCCAGGCCGCGTCGATGGCGAAGGCCTACGTCGGCGAGGCATATTTCTCCGCCGCGGCGGAGAACATCCAGATTCACGGCGGTATCGGTTTCACCTGGGAACATCCCGCCCATCTGTACTTCAAACGGGCGAAGACCTCGGAACTGATGTTCGGTGATCCCGTCCACCACCGGGGCCTGCTGGCCGACCAGTTCGAGCTCTGACCCACAGCCCCACAGCCCCGCCAGTGGGCAGCACGCTGATCGCGCGCATTCTTCAGAACCGCCCCTGAACGCGACCTTTGTCGGGGAGATCGCACCACCGGCCGGTATCCGCGCCACCGCGAAACAGCCGGCCGAAAAAGCGCCCGCGGGGCGGACAACCATGTCCGCCGGACGACATCGCCCGGCCTTTGCTCGCTATCGGGCACAACTTATCGTTGTGTACAACCCCCGCTGGTGACGACGGCAGATTACCGCGCTGACCCCGCTTCCTCCCCGCGGCAGACCTCCAGCCCACACTGGATCTCCGCCGGCGACGGACCGGGAAGTCCCGCGCCAGGAATCACGGACCGGCACCGCCCTGACCTGCCCGTCCGACCGAAGGTAGGGGTCCCGTGGCGACCACCGCACCCACCACACAGGATGCACCCCCGTCCCTGACACTGGCCGCACTGCTGGCGTTCGGCGTTCTCCTTTTCCTGGCCTGCGGCATCATCCTGTACCGCCTCGCCCGCTGGATCATCTTCTCGAAGACCTCCCGCCTACTGATGATCTACGCACTGATCACCATGGCGGTTCTTCTCGGCATCACCGAAAGCCAGGCAGGCAGCATCTCGGATGTTGTCGACCAGATCTCACGAAAAGTGGACGCCGCGCTCGCCGCGGAAAGCGGAAGCCAGTAGGCCGGCATCCCCGCCTCACCAGGCGGGGAAATCCCGCTTGCGGATCAGGCAGTGCACACCCTTCACATCGTCGACGACCTGGCTGACCACGAAGTCCGCGGCGGCCGACAGGTAGCTGTAGGCCACCATCAACGGCACGTCCCGGACCTGCCCCAGCACCCGCAGCGCCTCGCGGACCGCCAGGCGCATGGCCTCGTCGAGATCGGTGTGCAGGCCGACGGCGATCCAGTGTTCCGGGGTCTCACCGAACGGCCCGCCGGGACCGGCGCCGAACGGCGCCGCCTCGGCACCGGTCAGAACGGTGAGGCGCACCGTCGTGCGCAGTGACGCCTCCAGGGCGGTCAGCGACACCTCGCCGTGTCCCTGGGCGAAGTGTGGATCCCCGGTGTAGAAACCGGCGCCCGGGATCTGCACCGGAAGGTAGAGCGCCGTGCCGGTGACCAGGTCACGCACGTCGAGGTTCCCGCCGAACGCCCCGGGCGGAACAGTGCTGAGGGCCTTCTCCCCCACCGGGGTGACCCCGGTGAGGCCCATGAACGGCGCGATCGGGAAGGTGATCTGCCGCCCGGCGCCGTACCGCATCACGGCCTGACCGGCTGTCAGGTCGACCGCGCAGAACTGGCTGTAGCGGTCGACGAGGGTGCCGCCGTCGTCGACGGGCAGCTCGCCGGGCAGCGCGCCCCGGCCGTGCCGGCTGGAGACGAGACCGTAGGGCACCCGCGGGCGCAGCTGGAGGTACTCGACCTTGAGGACGTCGCCGGGCCGGGCCCCCTCGACGTGGACCGGCCCGGTGACCACGTGCGGGCCGTCCAGGCCACGGTGGTGCGTGACCTCCCGGGCGATGTCGATCGCGTCCTGGAGCACCGCCCCCGCGGCCAGGTCGTGCTCCGCCCAGAAGGCGACCGGGTCACGCCCCTGGTCCTCCATCAGCCCCTCGTGGGACACGGTGTCGATGGTGACCGTGGCCCCGGAGACCACCCGCAGCACCGGTTCGGTCGCCGAGGTCGGCAGGCGCCCCCAGGTGACCGTGCTGGGTGACGATGGCAGATAGTGCTGCCCCGGCAGATCGCCGGACCCACACTGCAGGACGGACATGACGCGCTCCCCTGTCGACCGTCCACAACCGGGCCGTCCATGGCCGCACAGCGGTCGAATGGCCCAATCTCATCAGGAAAGCCCACGTCAGGGCCGGTGTAGCGCGCTGTCTCACACCCGCGGGGGCACCCGCGGGGGCACCCGCGGGGGCCGGTACTTCGGCGGGGCCAGGGCCGTGGCGGCGCAACCGGTCAGGGCGACGAGTGCTCTGATCCTGTCCGCGAAGGCCCTGCGTTCACCGGCACTCACCAGCGTGATCACGTTCCCGGCCGCGGCCAGCGCGACGAGCGGCACCAGATCGGGCGCGGCGTCCGACGGACTGACCTCACCACGGAGCACCCGGCCGGCGGCCCGGTTCAGCTCCCGCACCCGCGGCCGCTCCAGCAGAACTACCGCGGAGGTGGGAATCAGCGACAGCAGCTGGCCGCGGGCCACTCGCAGCCAACCGGCCGACTCAAGATCGTCGCGGGTCTCCAGCACCGCGGCCCGGTGGTCGTGATCGATCCAGTGTCCCCAGCTTCTCGGCGTGGGCTCCGAACTGATCTGTCGGAACACCGCGGCGACGAGGGGATCCGCTCGCCCCGCTCCGCCGCGCGGGGTGGGGCCCGTCGCCCCTCCGGAGCCCGGCTCCCGCGGGGTGGGCCCCGTCTCCCCTGGCCTCGCCTCCTGCGACCGCGCACCCTCCGGTGACGTACCCGCGACCCGGACCAGGCCGTGGTCGTCGACCACCCAGCCGTCCGCCTCCAGCTCGGCGAGCGCGGCGGCCCGCAGCGCCCGGCCCAGGTGCCGGTTCGGGTACATCCGGTCCTTCTCCAGGTTGTAGGCCAGGAGATAGAGCTTCGCGGGCAACGAGGTCAGCAGCTGTGGTTCCACACAGATGTGCATACACAGCCTCACCCGGAACGCCAGTCCGGCAGACGACACCGTCTCGGTGCGTCGTGATCGGCCGAATGCCTCAGCTGACGGCCGCGGGCGGCGCTGACGGCCGCGGGTGGCCGCAGCCGGGCGCGGGCGGGTGCGGGTGCGGGCGGGGTGCGGGTGCGGGTGCGGGTGCGGGCGGGGCGGGTGCGGGTGCGGGCGGGGCGGGCGGGGCGGGCGGGGCGGGGGGGGGGGGGGGGGGGGGGCGGGCGGGTGATCTGACGGTGGCGGTCAGCGTTTCGGGTGCCGGCGCGGGTGTGGCGATGCGGCGACTGAAGA
>NZ_LRTK01000052.1 GCF_001636565.1 Frankia sp. EI5c | reverse complement strand
GGCGGAGCTCGTCGCCACCGAGCCACGACCGGGCCGCACCGGCGGGCTGCTCAGCGCGTTCGACGCGGCGCTGCCTTTCGACCTCACCGACGGGCAGCTCGCGGTGGGTGCGACCATCGCGGCCGAGATGGCCAAGCCCTTTCCCATGCACCGGCTCCTGCAGGGGGAGGTCGGCTCCGGCAAGACGGTGGTCGCGGTGCGGGCCATGCTCACCGCGGTGGACTCGGGGGGCCAGGCGGCCCTGCTGGCCCCCACCGAGACCCTCGCTGCCCAGCACCACCGGAGCCTGCTGGGCCTGCTCGGCGACCGCGCCCGGGCCGGGGAGCTCGGGGTGGACGGCCCGGCCACCCGGGTCGCGCTGCTGACCGGTTCGACACCCGCCCGGGCGCGGCGGGAGATCCTCGCCGGGATCGCCGACGGCAGCGTGGGGCTGGTCGTGGGCACCCACGCGCTGCTGGGCGCCGACGTGGCCTTCCACGACCTCGCACTGGTCGTGGTCGACGAGCAGCACAGGTTCGGGGTGGAGCAGCGGGACGAGCTGCGCTCCCGGGGCCGGCGCCCGCCGCATCTGCTGGTCATGACGGCGACGCCGATCCCGCGGACCGTCGCGATGACGGTCTTCGGTGACCTTGAGGTCTCCGTGCTCAACCAGCTCCCGGCCGGCCGCTCGCCGATCTCCACCTTTGTCGTCCCCGCGGTGAACACGGCGTTCATGGCGCGGATGTGGGGCCGGCTGCGGGAGGAGGTCGCCGCCGGGCACCAGGCCTACGTGGTGTGTCCCCGGGTCGGCGAGGGCACCGGCCCGGAGGATGCGACCGCTCCGTCCGCGGGGGTGGGAGCGGGGGATGCGGGGGACGCCTCGCGGGAGGGCGAGCGGGTCGGCGCGACCGTCACCGAGACGCTGCCGCGGCTGGTGGCGGGCGAGCTTGCCGGCCTGCGGGTCGAGGGCCTGCACGGCCGGATGCCCGCGGCGGTCCGGGAGGACGTGATGACCCGCTTCGCCGCGGGCGAGGTGGACGTCCTCGTCGCCACCACGGTGATCGAGGTCGGGGTGGACGTCCCGAACGCCACCGTGATGATCGTGCTGGACTCGGACTGGTTCGGTGTCTCCCAGCTGCACCAGCTTCGCGGCCGGGTGGGGCGCGGCCGCGCGCCGGGGGTCTGTCTGCTGCAGACCTGTGTCGATGCGACCGCCCCGGCCGCCGAGCGGCTGCGCGCCGTCGCCTCCACCACGGACGGTGCCCAGCTGGCCCTGCTCGACCTGGCCCAGCGCAGGGAGGGGGACGTCCTGGGTGCGGCCCAGTCCGGCGGTCGCCGTTCCCTGCGGCTGCTGGAACTGCTGCGGGACGAGGACCTGATCCTCGGCGCGCGCGCGGAGGCCACGGACATCGTCGCCGAGGATCCCGAGCTCAACACGCTGCCGGCGCTGCGCCGGCGGCTCGCGGATGCCCTCGACGAGGCCAGCGCCGCCTTCCTGGAGAAGGGCTGACCCGGCTGTGACACGCATCGTGGGCGGCAGTGCCGGTGGGCGACGACTGGTGGTGCCTCCGGGGGGGACCACCCGGCCGACCTCGGACCGGACGAGGGAAGGCCTGTTCAACACCCTCGGAACGCTGGTCGATCTCGACGGTGCCCGGATGGCGGACCTGTACGCCGGGTCGGGCGCGGTGGGGCTGGAGGCCCTGTCCCGCGGGGCGGCGCACGTCCTGCTGGTCGACCGGGACGCGGCTGCCGTCCGGGTCCTGCATCGCAATGTCGAGGCGCTCGGGCTGCCGGGCGCGCAGGTGGTGCGCTCCCCGGTCGTCCGGGTGGTGGAGTCGCCGCCGGCCGATCCCTATGACGTGGTCTTCCTGGATCCGCCCTATGCCCTGCCCGATGCCGAGCTGGGCAGCGTGCTCGACCGGCTGGCCAGCGGCGGATGGGTGACGGTGGGTGGTGTCTGCGTCGTCGAGCGGGCCGCTCGGGGNGGGCCTGTGACCTGGCCTGATGGATTTGTGGCGCTCCGTGAGCGCAGGTACGGAGAGGGGGTCCTCTGGTACGGTAGTCGATCATGAGGAGGGCAGTCTGTCCCGGATCGTTCGACCCCATCACCAATGGTCACCTCGACATCATCGTGAGAGCCAGCCGGCTCTTTGACGAGGTCGTCGTCGCCGTTCTGATCAACAAGTCGAAGGCCAACCTGTTCACGGTTGACGAGCGGATAGACCTCATCCGGGAGGCGGTGCGCAGTCACCCCGCCGCCCCGGCGAACGTCGTCGTCGACTCGTCGCATGGCCTGCTGGTCGACTTCTGCCGCGTGCGGGGGATTCAGTCCATCGTCAAGGGGCTGCGCGCGGTGAGCGACTTCGACTACGAGCTTCAGATGGCGCAGATGAACCATTCCCTCGCCGGGGTGGAGACGTTGTTCATGAGCACCAACCCGCAGTACGCGTTCCTCTCGTCGAGTCTGGTCAAGGAGGTGGCCCGCTACGGCGGTGAGGTCTCCGGGCTGGTGCCTGACGTGGTGCTCAAGGGCCTGCGGGACCGTTCCGGCTCGTAGCGGCGCGCGGTGCGGGGGCCCCGGGTTCGGATGCGTGGCGTCACCGCCGCGCCGGCGCAACCGGAATTCGGACATCTGGGATGACGCGGTCCGTCCGCGTGCGATAACGGAGTGTCGTTATCGGGTGCCCCGTCTGCCGGTCGTAACCTACCGGGCATGGATGATCTCGTTGAGCGCCTCGATCTGATCATTTCCTTGGTCGAGGGTGCGCGGGCGATGCCGCTGACGGCGTCCTGCGTGCTCAACCGGGCCGAGATGCTCGAGGCGCTGGAGGATCTGCGGGCGCGGCTGCCCGAGCGGCTCGCGGATGCCGACCGGATTCTGGCGGACAGCGAGGCGATCATCGATGACGCACATCGTCGGGCGGCCTCGATCGTCGCCGACGGCCGGCGGGAGAGCGTCCGGCTGGCCTCCGGCAGCGCCGTGGTGGTCCAGGCGGAGTCGGACGCGGCGGCGATCACGGCTGCCGCGCGGCAGGCGGCCGAGGACATGCGCCGGCAGATCGACTCCTACGTCGACGGGAAGCTGGCCGGCTTCGAGGAGCTCCTCGACCGCACGCTGACCTCGGTGACCAGGGGGCGGGAACGGCTCGCCTCGCGATCGGCGGCGAGCGGCGCCGGCGGGGCCAGCGCGGTCGGTCCCGCCGGTCCGGTCGGTCCGGTCGGTTCGGCGGGGGCCTTCCAGTCCGGTCCCGCGCCCGTGACCGTCGGCGAGGCCGAGCTGTACATGAGCGGTGACGTGGGCGATCACGTGGGCGCCGGACCCCTGGGCGGTGCCCGGATGTCGCCGGGTGGGATCGACGACACCCTCGCGTCCCCCGGTGAGCGCTGGGCCGGCGTCCCGGCCGCGCGCGGTGGCCTGACGGGTCATGTCCGACTGACTTCCGGGGTCGGAGCACCGATCGGATAAGCTGGTTGTCCGTGCCCCACGACGTGGGCACGCACTTCCGACCGGATCCGGGCTGACCATGCCGGGTCCGGGCCGGCCGGCGGAGGCGCCGGCGGGTCCCACCGGCTTCCACCGGTGGTCGGGAGGATCAGGGCGGTTGATCTCCGGGTCGGTACGACCGGTGTCCCGGCTCCCTGGTCAGCCCCGCAACGACCGCGACGTGAGAACATCTGCTGTGACCGCCATGACCACACAACGAGCCCGTCGGCGCGCCCCCAAGGGTCCCTATGTGCTCGACACCCGGGAGCTCGGCCGGAGGCCGGGTTCACTTCGTCGTGTCGAGACCACGATCGTCCAGCCCTCGGACTTCGGTACCGAGATGCTGCGTGTGCCCGCCGGCGCCGCTGTCGTCCTCGATCTACGGCTCGAGTCGGTCATGGAGGGCGTCCTGGTGAGCGGTGTCGTGACCGTGCCGCTTGCCGGGGAGTGCGGCCGCTGTCTGGAAGAGGTCACCGACACGGCGTCCGTCGAGATCAGAGAGCTGTTCTACTACCCCGACCGGGTTGTCGGGGGCGACGACGAGGATGACACCGGCATCCTCGTCGATGATCATGCTGACATCGAGCCGGTCGTGCGGGACGCGGTGGTGCTGAGCCTTCCGCTGTCACCCGTCTGCCGGCCGGACTGCGCAGGTCTCTGCGTCGACTGCGGCGCTCGTCTCGACGAGGTCGGCCCAGACCATTCCCACACCCGGCAGGACCCGAGATGGGCGGCGCTGTCCGGCCTCGTCGAGGATCCCGCCACCACCGAGAACAAGGAGAAGGACTAGTGGCCGTCCCGAAGCGGCGCACCTCGCGCAGCAACACCCGGTCTCGTCGCGCGCAGTGGAAGGCCAAGGTGCCGACGCTGTCGAAGTGCTCCCGTGGGCACGTCATCCGCCCGCACACCATGTGCCCGACCTGCGGCCGCTACAACGACCGCCAGGTGCTCGACGTCTGACCACGGTGTGGTGCGCATCGCTGTCGATCTGATCGGGGAGGGCGTCGCGCCGCCGGACGGCCTCCTCGACGAACTGGCCGCGGCACTCGGCAGTGATCCGCGGGTGGCCCTGACCGTGGTGGCGCCCACGGCGGTGGTCGAGCCCGGAATCACCGCACGAGGCCTGCTCGCCGGTGGCCGCGTCCAGTTGGTGAACGCGTCGCGCGGAATCGAGGCGGGGGCCGAGGCCCTGCGTGAGGTGCGGGCGCGGCGGGACAGTGGCGTGCGAGTCGCGGCCCGGCTGGTCCGGGACGGACGGGCCGACGCGATGGTGTCGGTCGCGCCGTCGGAGGCCGTCCTCGCCGCGGCGCGGTTCACCTTCGGCCTGCTGCCCGGCGCGACCCGGGCCGCGGCGATGGTCCGGCTCGGTACCGCGGAATCGCCGATGATTTTGTGTGACGCCGGCGGTTCGGTCGACGTGACCGCGGACGAGTTCGCTCAGTTCGCCCTGGCGGGCGCCGCCTTCGCGCGGGTCCGCCACGGAGTCGACCGCCCGCGGGTTGCACTGCTGTCGGCGCGGCCGGCACTGCTCGACCCGCTACGCCGCTCGGCCGCGGACCTGCTGGCCTCACTCGGGCTGAACTTCGTCGGCCCGGTGACCGCCGACCTGCTGACCACCGGGGCGGGCGCCGATGTCGTCGTCACCGACGGGTTCACCGGCGATGTCGTGCTCTCCGCACTGCGGCCGTATGTCGGACAGTCGCGGAGTGGGACGACACCGGCTGAGCGCCGGGTGGACAGTCCGGAAGATCAGGGGGGAATGACCGTGCTGGGAGTGGACGGGGTGGCCGTCCAGGTGGGANGGCCGTCCGCGGCCCTCCAGGGACGGCCGGGCGCGTTGCCGGCGGCCGTCGGCGCGGCGGCCGGCGCGGTGCGCGCGGGTCTCGCCGGATCGGTTCGTGAGGCCATGGCGACGCTGGTCGGGCGTCGCCGGGAGCTGGCGGGGCTGTCCTGATGAGCCGGGGGCAGTCGGTTCCGCCGCCGCGGGATGGGCTGGTCGACGCTCTCCAGGTCAACGTCGATCCCGATCTGCTCGACCGCGCGCTGACCCACCGGTCGTACGCGTATGAGAACGGCGGTCTGCCCACCAACGAACGGCTGGAGTTCCTCGGCGACGCCGTGCTCGGACTGATCGTGACCGCGGCGCTGTTCCGCCGTCACCCGGATCTTCCTGAGGGTCAGCTCGCCAAGCAGCGTGCCTCGGTGGTCAACATGCGCGCGCTCGCCGAGGTAGCCCGGCGTATCGGCCCGGCCGGCATCGGTCCTTACCTGTTGCTCGGGCGGGGCGAGGAGGCGACGGGCGGGCGCGACAAGCCCANCATCCTCGCCGACACGCTGGAGGCGGTGATCGGAGCGGTCTACCTCTCCAACAGTCTCGACGTGGCCTCCGGTTTCGTCCATCGGCTGTTCGATCCGCTCCTGGACGAGGCTGCCGGCCGCGGCGCGGGGCTGGACTGGAAGACCTCGTTGCAGGAGCAGACGGCGCTGCTCGGGCTCGGCCCGCCCGACTACGCGGTCACCGAAGCCGGTCCGGATCACGCCAAGCGGTTCACGGCGTTCGCGCGGGTCGCGGGTGAGGTGCTGGGCGAGGGCGAGGGCGGCAGCAAGAAGGAAGCCGAGCAGCGGGCCGCCGCGACGGCCTTCGCCATGCTGGAGAAGCGCGCCGCCGAGGCGGCCGGGGGCGACCCGTCGACCGGCNGGCCGGAGCAGGCCGCGGCGGGCGGCGCGGTGGCCGGTCTCGCCGTCGGCGACTCCGCCGCGGGGGCGGGCGGCGCCCGATGAAGCGAGCTGCCTCGTGACCGGCGTGCTGACCCACCTTGCCTGAACTGCCCGAGGTCGAGGTCGTCCGGCGGGGGCTGGAACGCGGTGTCGTCGGTCGCACGATCTCCAGTGTCGAGGTGCGTCATCCGCGGGCGGTCCGCCGCCACGACGCCGGTGCCGATGACTTCGCCGCGGCGCTGGCCGGGCGGGCGGTGCTGACCTCGCGCCGGCGGGGGAAGTACCTGTGGCTCGGCCTCTCCCGGCCCGAACCGGGCACCGGGAGCGCACGAACCGGCGAGACCGGCGAGACCGGCGAAAAGTGCGCGGCGGGTGGTGCCGGGGAGGCGCTGCTCGGCCATCTCGGCATGAGCGGGCAGCTCCTGGTGGTCCCTCGGGACAGCCCCGACCAGACGCATCTGCGGGTCCGGTTCCGGTTCACCGATGAAGGGCGCGAGCTGCGCTTCGTCGACCAGCGGACGTTCGGTGGCCTGGCTGTGGTCCCCGGGGCGGATCTGCCACTGCCGATCGCGCACATCGCGCCCGATCCGCTCGCCGCCGAGTTCGACGACGAACGCTTCGTCGGCGCCCTTCGCCGGCGCCGCACCGGTCTCAAACGCGCACTGCTCGACCAGAGGTTGATCAGCGGCGTGGGCAACATCTACGCGGATGAGGCACTCTGGGCCGCCCGGCTGCACTACGCGCGTCCCACCGAGACGGTTTCGCGCCCCGAGGCGCTCCGGCTGCTGGCGGCCGTCCGCACGGTGATGACCGCCGCGCTGGCAGCCGGAGGAACCTCCTTCGACCGGCTGTATGTCTCCACCGAGGGGGTCAGCGGACTGTTCGAACGGTCCTTGCAGGTATACGGACGCGGGGGGTTGGAGTGCTCCCGCTGTGCCGCGGCCATCCGCCGGGACGCGTTCATGAACCGCTCCAGCTTCACCTGCCCGGTGTGCCAGCCGCAGCCACGCCGGGCACGGTGGTAGTATTCGAACGTACGTTCGATCCGCGGGCTTGTGTGATCTGCGGGTCGTGTCATCCACGATCCTGTTGATCGAGGATCGTGTGGTCTATCCGCTTCAGCCTCGTCCATGGCCGTGACCGGGAGCTGACGACAGGTCGTGCCCGGTTCGGCGAGGCCTCAGGACGGTGTCCTCATCTGGTATCCAGTCCGGAGGAGGACCGTGGACGGAGGCGCCATGAATCCCGACGCTCTGCTCGGCCGCGTGCGCAAGCTGCTGGCGATGGCGGAGGCCGAGGGCCTGCCGGAAGCGGCCCGGGAGAACTACAACGCCAAGGCCGCGGAGCTGATCGCCCAGTACGGGATCGACCGGGCTCTGATCGAGGACGCCGCTCCGGCGGGTGCCGTCGCCGGAGATGTCGTGATGGGAATCGACGCGCCCTACGCACGGGACAAGATCTCGTTGCTGGCCAGTGTGGCGGACCCGCTGGGGTGCCGCCTGGTGCACCGGACGATGCCGGCCCCGGCCGGTGCCGGCACGGCGACGGTGCACACCGCGCACCTGTTCGGGATGGCTGGGGACATCGAGCGCGTCCAGATGCTGTACACGTCGCTGCTCGTCCAGCAGGCGCACGGGCTGGCCGCGGCCAGCCCACCGGTCTGGGAGGATCCGCGGGCCTTCCGAAGGTCCTGGATGGCGGGCTTCTCGGTCGCCGTGCGGGACAGGCTCGCGCTCGCGGAGGAGACCGCCCGGCGAAGGGCCGAGAGCGCGGGCCGGGCCGCCGGGGTCGGTGCGGCAGGCGAGCGGCGGTCCGTGGCGGTGGTGCTGGCCGGCCGCGAGGGTCTCGTCGAGGCGCATCTCGCCAGGGTCTACCCGCGGCTGCGCGCGACCCGGGCGCGGCAGCTCTCCGGCTCCGGTGGCCGAGACGGCTACCAGGCTGGTCAGCGGGCGGATCTGGGGGAGGGTCGGCGGATGCCGGGCCGGCAGCGAGCGCGGCGAGAGATCGGCTGACCCCGCTGCGGGTTCGCTGGCATCGGCCGCCCGCGCGACGCTGTCAGGAACGCATGAGACCGGTCGGAACGCATCCAGCGAGGACCCCGACCAGGCACACCGGGCGGGAACGGGCCTGCGGCCGCGGAAGCGAGAAGCGGCCGCTCACGTGCCTGGAGCGACCGCCGGTTGGAACGGATGGTCGGCGTGACTGCGGCGGTCACGCCGACTCGGACCCCACCTACAACTTGCCGCCGGGAAGGTTGGGTACTGCTGTCTGGGTCGGGCGCTCGCCGCGGGGCGGCGCGTAACCCGGGCCGATGACTTCCTCGGACGGTACCGGGGCCGGTGTCACGGTGCGGACGCCCTCGGTGCTGGCGTGCGGAACCGGGATGACCCCGCCGTCCTGCTCGAAGTTCTGCCCACAGCCGGAAAGGAGGAGTGCGGTTCCCATCGAACACACCGCGGCCACGCACGCCAGCGACCGGCGCCGACCTGATCGCCCAGGCGTGCGCACATGGTCACCAGTGGTGGTGCAGTTCGACGGCGTCCCCTGCCCCGGCACCGTGCGAACGGTGGCCTCGGTGCCCCTGTTGAGCTGCGCGCTCTCGATGTACATGGTGTCCACAATGGCTAGTACCCTACCGCTCCGATGAACGAGATTCGCGCGACGAAGGACGCCTGCGACCGGGACGTGGTCCGCCTCACCGCCCGGGTCGAAGGTCTGGTTCAGGGTGTCGGGTTCCGTGACTATGTCCGTACCAAGGGCCGTCGTCTCGGTCTCGTCGGGTCTGCCACGAATTTGCCGGACGGTGCGGTTGCGGTGATCGCCGAGGGTCCCAGGGGCGACTGCGAGGCGCTGCTCGAGCTACTCGTCACCGGGCACACCCCAGGGCGTACGGATCGCGTCGATCATGTGTGGAGTGAGCCGAGGGGTGGATTGGCTGGGTTCCTTCGGCGCTGACGCGCAGACGTGTCGATTGAACTGGCGGGCAATCCGCGGCGTCGTGAGCACGAACAGAGTCGAACTTCACAGAGAAGGCCGCGTTGACGTAAGTGTGCTTTTGCTCAACGAGACCATGCGATCACAGCACCGGAAGTCGATCACCGGTGTCCCCGGTCGCCGCGGGGGGAGCCGGTTTCCCTGTGTCGTCGGCATGATCGTGGCTGGTGGGAGGCCCGATCGTGGCGAGGTGACAGCCGCGGAACAAGTACACGTGTCGAACACGCCACATGCAGAGGGTGGACGAACCCGCCGCATCTGGTCCCGGGTGACGTGTCCCGCCGGCCGTGCCGCGGTTTGGATATTCTGATGTTCGGCGGACCGGGCCTGAGCCTTGTGGCATGCTCTTGACTTTCGGTCGCCTGACGTGGGATTCTTAGGTCATTCTCTGGGGCGCGCTCCGATCCTTCTGATCTCGTCGCTCCCAACATCCCACTAGGTCACTCATCGTGGAGGACCATCACCATGGCGAAGGCCCTTTTCGGCCACGTCGGTTCTGGCAGCGACATGCGTCTCTCGTACGAGGTACGACGCCTTCGCGCCNGAGTAGCAGAGCTCGAGGCTGAGCTCACGCGCGTCCNGGCGGTGAACGAGGCACTCGTCGACGGGGTCGACGTCCCCGCTGACGTCCGGGAACTCGAGGTCGAGCCCGCGCTCACCTGAGGCGAGCTGGTCGAACTCGCGGTTACCTACACATCCGGGCACTTAAGGTGCCCCCTATGCACAGTCGAGCACGGCGAGGGTCTCCGACCTCTTGCCGGGCGGGCTTTCTCCTGCCCCGCGTGTACCCCTGTTCGGGTATGCCCGGCGCGGGAGGGCTGGTGCTCGGCGGGCACGGGGCGCCGCCCGTGCGTAGCGTGCGCTGTGTGGGACCCTGCTCACATGCGGGGTCTCCACGCCGCGTGCGGGGTGCCTCGGAGGGGTTTGAGGCGCGGCTGGGTACCATGAGCGGGTCGAACATCGACTGATTCTTTTCCGGTCCGGTCACCGCCGGTCCGGCAACGGCTTTTCGTCCCCTCCGCCGCCCGGAGCCCGGTGCATCTCAAGAGTCTTACCCTGCGGGGTTTCAAGTCGTTCGCGAGCTCGACGACCTTGCAACTCGAGCCCGGGATCACCTGTGTGGTCGGTCCCAACGGCTCGGGCAAGAGCAACGTCGTCGACGCGATCGCCTGGGTGCTTGGTGAGCAGGGTGCCAAAGCGCTGCGCGGCGGCACGATGTCCGACGTCATCTTCGCCGGCACCCCCTCGCGTCCCGCGCTGGGCCGCGCCGNGGTCCTGCTGACCATCGACAACTCCGATGGCGCGCTGCCGATCGAGTACTCCGAGGTCACCGTCGGCCGGCTGATGTTCCGCAGTGGCGAGAGCGAATACACCATCAACGGCACGACCTGCCGGCTTCTGGACATCCAGGAGCTGATGAGCGATTCGGGCATCGGTCGTGAACTGCACGTCGTGGTGGNGCAGGGGCAGCTTGACGCCGTCCTGCACGCGCGCCCCGAGGACCGTCGCGCGTTCATCGAGGAGGCCGCCGGGGTTCTCAAGCATCGCAAGCGCAAGGAAAAGGCGCTGCGCAAGCTCGAGGCGATGGCCGCGAACCTCACCCGGCTCACCGACCTGTCCGCCGAGCTGAGGCGGCAGCTCGGCCCACTCGGCCGGCAGGCGGAGATAGCCCGCAAGGCCGGGGTGATCCAGGCGGCGCTGCGCGACGCGCGCCTGCGCCTGCTCGCCGATGACCTCGCCGCCGCCCGCGCCGCCATCGCCTCCGACGCGGCGGACGAGGAGACCCTGCGGGCCCGCGTGTCACGCACGGAACGGGTGCTGGCTGACGGGCAGCGTCGGGAGGCGGAGCTGGAGGCACAGCTCGCCGAAGCCGTGCCGCGCGCGGCCCAGGCCGCCGAGACCTGGTACGGGCTCGCCTCCGTCCGGGAGCGACTGCGGGGAAGCAGATCCCTCGCGGCCGAGCGGTCACGGCTGCTCGGCTCCGCCGAGGATCACCGCAGCGGTCGTGATCCCGACGAACTGGAGCAGGAGGCGGTCGCGGTCCGGGAGCAGGAGCTCGCGCTGACCGAACGCCTGGAGCTGGATCGCGAGACCCTCGAAGAGGTGGTAACCCGCCGCGCGTCCCTCGAGGCGCTGCTGGCGAACGAGGAGAAGGCTCTGCTCGCGGCGGCGAAGGCTGCCTCAGACCATCGCGAGGGCCTCGCTCGTCTCGCCGGGCGGGTGGAGGCTGCCCGGTCGCGCGCCGCGGCCGCCGAGGCGGACATCATCCGGATGACCGAGGCGCTGGCGGATGCCCATGCCCGGGACGAGGAGACCGCCGGTTCCCGCTCCGCTCTCGATACCGAGTTGGCGCGGATCGAGACCGCGCGGGGCGAGCTCGCGGAGCGGCACAGCGAGGCGGTCGCCGTGCACCAGGCGGCCAACGAGCGCTTGGAGGTCCTCCGCGACGCCGAGCGCGCCGCGGAGCGGGACCGGGCCTCCTGGCAGGCTCGCCGCGAGGCGCTGGAGCTGTCGCTCGCCCCGGCCGACGGTGCCGGCGCACTGCTGCGCGCCGCGGTCGAACCCGGCCCGGTGGAGGCCGCTCTGCCTGACCGGGTGGTGGCCGAGGGGCTGGCCGAGACGGACGGCGGACGCCAGCCCGGTCGCAGTGGCGGGGGTGGAGGCGGGGGCGGAGGCCGGAAACGCCAGCGCGGTGCTCGCCGGGACGCCGCCGAGGTGGCCGTCGAGCTTCCTCCGCTGGACCCCTCAATCGAGATCATCGGGCGGCTGGCGAGCTTCGTCACCGTGTCGCCCGGCGCGCAGTCGGCGATCGCGGCGGCGTTGGGGCCGGCCGCCGACGCCCTCCTCGTGGGGTCCCCCGCGGACGCGCTCGCCGCGCTGCGCTGGCTGCGGGGCGCGGACGCCGGTCGTGCGGCGCTCGTCGCGGCCGACCAGCCCCCGTGGCCAGCACGGCCGGACGGGCCGGAACGGCCGGACGGGGCAGAACAATCAGAACAATCAGATCAACCAGGCCCGGGCGAACCCGAACCGGTGGATCTGCCGGCCGGTGCGGTGTCAGCGTTCGACCTGGTCACGGTGGCCGATCCGCGCTACGAACCGGCGGTGCGGGAGCTTCTCGCGCGGACGGTGGTCGCAGATGACCTCGATGTGGCCGGGCAGGTGCTCGCCGGCCACCCGAACCTGACAGTCGTCACCCGGGAGGGTGACGTCGTGGGTTCACGCCGCGCGGTGGGCGGCAGTGCCACCCCGCCGTCGGTTCTCGAGGTGCAGACCGCCGCGGACGAAGCGGACCGGGGAGCCATCGAGGCGCTGGCCCGCCGGGAGACGGCCCGCGAGGAACTCGGCCCGGCCCGGGCGGAGGTCGAGCGGGCCCGAGCCGCCATCGATGCCGCCCTCGCGGAGCGGCACGGAGCCGACGCGCGTCATCGCGCGCTCTCCGAACATCTCGCCCAGATCGAACGGACGCGTGGCTCCGCGGCCGGTGAGATCAGCCGGCTGGAGCGTTCCAGGCTCGCGGCGGAGACCGCCCGCGACCGGGCGTACGGCGCGCTGACCGAGCTGGAGGGTGAACTCGCCGCCAGTTCCGCCGAGCCGGACGTCGGCGAGCGTTCGTACGACGAGCGCGACCGACTTGTCGCGGGGACCTCGGCGGTCCGCGCGGCCGAGGTCGAGGCCCGGCTGGCGGTGCGGACCAGCGAGGAGCGGGTGCGTGGCCTGCACGGTCGCGCCGACGCGCTCATGCGGGCCGCGGCCACCGAACGGGCCGCGCGGGCGGCCGCCGCCCGCCGCCGCGAGGTGCGTGAACGCCAGTCCGCGACCGCGGCCGCCCTCGCCGCCGCCGCGGACACCGCGTTGACCGCCCTGGAGCGCTCCCTGGCCGCCGCCGCGACGGAACGGCAGACCGCCGAGGACGCCCGCCGGGAGACCGAGAGCGAGCTCGGCGGCATCCGGGAGCAGGTCCGTGGGTGGGCGACGGAGCTGGCCACCCTGCGGGACGCCGCGCACCGGGACGAACTCGCCCGGGCGGAGAAGCGGCTGCGGGTCGAGACACTGGAGGCCAAGACCCTGGAGGAGCACGGGGTCGCGGCGGATGACCTGATCGCCGAGTTCGGTCCCGATGTCCTGGTACCGCCCGACGAGCCGGAGGGCCAGCCGACACCGTTCGACCGGGCGGAGCAGCTGGCCCNGGCGGGACGCGCGGAGAAACAGCTCGCCCGGCTGGGGAAGATCAACCCGCTGGCGCTGGAGGAGTTCGCCGCGCTCCAGGAACGAGCGGCTTTCCTGTCCACCCAGCTGGATGACCTGAAAAGCACCCGGCGAGACCTGCTGCTCGTGGTGGACGAGGTCGACGCCCGCGTCCGCGAGGTCTTCGCCACCGCGTTCGCCGACACCGCCCGTGAGTTCGAGATTGTCTTCGCCACGCTGTTCCCGGGCGGCGACGGCCGGCTTGTCCTGACCGATCCGGACGACATGCTGACGACCGGCATCGAGGTCGAGGCGCGGCCGCCCGGCAAGAAGGTCAAGCGGCTGTCACTGCTGTCGGGCGGTGAGCGGTCGCTGACCGCCCTGGCCCTGCTGCTCGCGATCTTCCGGGCCAGGCCCTCGCCGTTCTACGTCCTGGACGAGGTCGAGGCGGCCCTGGACGACCGCAACCTGGGCCGGCTGCTGAACGCCGTCGAGGGCCTGCGGGAGAAGTCGCAGCTGATCATCATCACCCATCAGAAGCGCACGATGGAGATCGCCGACGCGCTCTACGGGGTCTCGATGCGGGGCGACGGCATCACCACGGTGATCAGCCAGCGCCTGCGCGCCCGCGCCTCCGCCTGACCGGGGTCAGGGTGCCGGAACCACGCGATCGGGCCGACCCGTTCGCGGTGGCGCCGGGGGTGGACGGGCGATGGTCGCGGCGCGATCTGTAAGGATCGTGTCGTGGAGCTGGTCATCCTCATCGTCCTGATCGCCGTTGCCCTGCTGGGTGTCGTCGGCCTCGTCGCCGGCAGCGCCCTGCGTGGGCGCTCCCGCCCGGGCCTGACCCGGCGCGCGCCGAGCCCGACAGGCACGGAAACGGGCGCCGTCCCACCGAGTGCCGCCACGGGAACCTCCGGTACCGCCCCACCGGTGCCCGGGGAGATCGCGGGTCCCGGGGCGGGCGCCGCGGCGCCGGCGGGCGAGGTCGGTCCGAGCGGCGACGGAGCACCGGGCGGCGGCCTGGCCGCGCCCGAGGCCGAGCCGGAGATCATCGCCCCCCGTGCCCCCCTCGACGTGCCGGCCCCGGCCGTGGGCCGGATGGTGCGGCTGCGTGCCCGCCTCGCCCGCTCCCAGAACGCCCTCGGCCGCGGGCTGCTGGCGCTGCTGTCCGGGGACAACCTGGATGAGGAGACGTGGGAGGACGTCGAGGCGACCCTGCTCGTCGCCGACGTCGGCGTCGCGGCGACCACCGAGATGGTGGACGCGCTGCGCGAGCGCACCAGGGTTCTCGGCGCCCGCACCGCGGCCGACGCCCGCGCCATGCTCCGGGACGAGTTGCTCGCCCAGGTGGGAACCACCATGGACCGCTCGCTGCGGACCTCGGCGCCGGACCGGCCGGCGGTTCTGCTGGTTGTGGGTGTCAACGGCACCGGCAAGACGACAACCTGCGGCAAAATCGCCCGGCTGCTCGTGGCCGACGGCCGCTCGGTCGTGCTGGGCGCCGCGGACACGTTCCGCGCCGCCGCCGCGGACCAGCTGGAGACCTGGGGTGGCCGGGTCGGTGCGACCACCGTGCGTGGCGCGGAGGGCGCCGACCCGGCGTCGGTCGCGTTCGAGGCGGTCCGGCGCGGGATTGACGACGGGGCCGACACCGTACTCGTCGACACCGCCGGTCGACTGCACACGAAGGTCGGCCTGATGGACGAACTGTCGAAGATCAAGCGAGTGGTGGGCAAGCAGAGCCCGGTGGACGAGGTCCTCCTGGTGCTGGACTCCACCACCGGCCAGAACGCGCTCACCCAGGCGCGGGTCTTCACCGAGGCGGTCGACATCACCGGTGTCGTCCTGACCAAGCTGGACGGGACGGCCAAGGGCGGGATCGTGATCGCCGTGCAGCGGGAGCTGGGGGTGCCGGTCAAGCTGATCGGGCTGGGCGAGGGCCCGGACGATCTGGCCCCGTTCGAGGCCGAGGCGTTCGTCGACGCGCTGCTGGGCGAGCCCGCCTGACGTAACCGGGCCAGGCTGAGGTAACCGGGCCAGGCTGAGGTAACCGGGCCAGGCTTGCGTAACCGGGCCTGGTCGCTGGAACCGAGGCGGGCGATCGGGGCGAGCTGGTCGCGCGGACGCGGGGACGCGGGGACCACAGTTTCTTCGGGTCGGTGCCCTTCCCCTGGACCGGACGCGGATCTACGCTTGCCGCGTGTGCGGGTCCACCGTGATCCGCTGGCAGCCGCGCCAGGACGCGATCAACGTCCCGACCAGGGTTTCTCGGTCGGGTATGTGGGCCTCCGGCGAGGCGTCTCGCCCTCCTCAGCGCAGAGGGCGGAGCCGGTCGGCGTCGTGCCGGGTTCCGTGCGGGCACGCCTCGCCGGACTGGGCCGGCGCACCCGGTCGGCTGGGCCCCGCTTCCGGATCAGCGAGTGATGCGTNCGCTGGTAGCTGCGGTCCGTCTGCGATCTCGGAGTGTGTGCGCGTGTTCGACACCNTTTCCAGCCGCCTCGACAAGGTCTTCACGTCGCTGCGCGGCAGGNGGCGGCTGACTGACGCCGATATCGATGCCACCGCGCGCGAGATCCNGGTGGCGTTGCTGGAGGCCGACGTCGCCCTGCCGGTCGTCCGTGCCTTTGTCGCGGCGGTCAAGGAGCGTGCGCGCGGCGCTGAGGTGAGCGCGTCGCTCAACCCCGCCCAGCAGGTCATCAAGATCGTCAATGAGGAGCTCGTCGCCATCCTGGGCGGCGGCACCACGACCCTGCGCTATGCCAAGACGCCGCCCACGGTGATCCTGCTGGCGGGCCTGCAGGGAACCGGCAAGACGACGCTCGCGGGCAAGCTCGGTCGGTGGCTGCGCTCCCAGGGGCACACGCCGCTGCTCGTCGCCGCCGACCTGCAGCGACCGAACGCGGTGAACCAGCTCCAGGTCGTCGGTGAGCGCGCCGGAGTCGAGGTGTTCGCGCCCGAGCCCGGCAACGGCGTCGGTGACCCGGTCAGGGTCGCGCGCGACGCGCTCGCCCACGCCCGCCGGCACGTCTTCGACGTGGTGGTCGTCGACACCGCCGGCCGGCTTGGTGTCGACGAGGAGATGATGCGGCAGGCCGCCGACATCCGGGATGCCGTCTCGCCGGACGAGATCCTCTTCGTTCTGGACGCGATGATCGGCCAGGACGCGGTCTCCACGGCGCAGGCGTTCGCCGACGGGGTGGGCTTCTCCGGCGTCGTGCTCACCAAGCTCGACGGCGACGCCCGCGGTGGCGCGGCGCTCTCGGTGGCCCGGGTGACCGGTGCGCCGATCATGTTCGCCTCCACCGGTGAGGGCCTGGAGGACTTCGACGTCTTCCACCCCGAGCGGATGGCCTCCCGCATCCTCGGCATGGGCGACGTGCTCACCCTCATCNAGCAGGCCGAGAAGGCCTTCGAGGTCGAGCAGGCCGAGGCGATGGCCCAGAAGATGGTCAGCGCCGAGTTCACGCTCGAGGACTTCCTCGAGCAGATGCTGACCGTGCGCAAGATGGGGCCGATCGGCAACCTGCTCGGAATGCTGCCCGGCATGGGCCAGATCAAGGATCAGCTGGCCCAGGTGGACGACCGCGACCTCGACCGGGTGGTGGCCATCATCCGGTCCATGACGCCGGCCGAGCGGCAGGACCCGAAGATTCTCCAGGCTTCCCGGAAGGCGCGGGTGGCCCGCGGGTCCGGTGTCACGGTCACCGAGGTGAACCAGCTGCTGGACCGCTTCGGCGAGGCCCGCAAGATGATGCGGCAGATGGCCGGCGGGGCGGGCCTGATCCCCGGAATGGGCCGGGGGAAGTCCGCGCAGGCCCGCAAGGCGGCCAAGAAGGGCAAGGGCGCGCGGCGCAGCGGAAACCCCGCCGCGCGGGCGGCGAAGGCCCAGGATCGCCGTACGCCGCAGGACCAGCCGCCCGCGCTCGGCCCGGGGGGCCAGGGGATGGAGGGCATGCCCGATCTCTCGGCCCTTCTCCAGCAGAACGGCCTCGGGGGCGGCGTGAAGCCGCCTCGGGGGCCCCGTCCAGGCCGCTGAGGGCCGGCCGCGGTCGGCGTGACGGCTTCCCGGATATCGGCCCGCGCCCGGGCCGCCACGAGCGTCTTCGATGCCCGGGAGGCGGTCCGGCCGGGTGATCTGGCAGACTGTAGGGTCATACAGGCTTTGCCTGCCGGCGTCGACGTGGCCGCTGTCGCGTGGGTCCCTCGGGGAGTGGTTGTTCCCGGAGGCCCGTTCCGTGGCGGTTCGTTGACGGCGGTGTTCTCCCGCTTCCGGGGCGTCACGGTTTGTCCGGGCGTTCCGGTGGTCATCGATATGTCTGGAGCCGTACGACCACCGTGGCAACAAAGATCAAACTTCAGCGCCTCGGCAAGATGCGCGAGCCGCACTACCGCATCGTCGTCGCCGACGCCCGCACGAAGCGGGACGGCCGGGTCATCGAGGCCATCGGGCAGTACCACCCCAAGTCCGACCCGAGCATCATCAAGGTCGACGCGGACCGGGTCGGTCACTGGCTCTCCGTGGGTGCCCAGCCGACCGAGCCGGTTCTCGCGATCCTCAAGGTGACCGGTGACTGGCAGAAGTTCAAGGGGCTGCCCGCGCCCCCGCCGATGAGGCTCCCCGCGCCGAAGGTCGACAAGCGCGAGGTCTTCGCCGAGGCCGCGCGGGCCGCTGCCGCCGCGGACGACAAGCCGGCGACGACCCCGAAGAAGGCCAAGAAGTCGGCTGCCGCTGACGACGCCGAGGCGGCGTCCGCAGAGTCGGCCGCGGGGCAGTAAGTGCTCGAGGCGGCGCTCGAACACCTCGTCCGGGGCATCGTCGACTATCCCGACGACGTCCGGGTCGATCTGTCGAGCAACCGGCGTGGCCGGACTCTGGAAGTACGGGTGCATCCGGACGACCTCGGCAAGGTCATCGGCCGGCGCGGCCGGACGGCCCGGGCACTGCGTACCGTGATGGGCGGTGTGGGCGGTCGCGGTCTGCGGATCGACGTCGTCGACGTGGACCGTTAGTGTCCGCTCGCACCGTCCGTAGGCGGGCTGGCCATGGGTGAGCCTGTCATCGTCGGGCGGATCGGGCGTCCGCACGGAATCCGCGGCGATGTGACCATCGACGTCCGGACGGATCTTCCCGAGCGGCGTTTCGCGCCCGGCGCGGTGCTGGGTCGTCAGCGTCCGGGCGGTCCGGCTGGTTCGGCGGCCGCGGCCGTGCCCACCGCCGGGAGCGATCCCGGCGCGCGGACCGGTCCGGCGGGTTCCGCCGACCTGTCCGCGGCGTCGGTCCTCCGGGTCGCGAGCTCGCGGTGGCATTCCGGTCGTCTGCTCGTCCGGTTCGACGGAGTCGCCGACCGCGGCGCGGCGGAGGCACTGCGCGGCACCCTGCTCACCATCGACTCCGACGAGTCCGGTCCCCCCGTGGGGGACGATGACGAGGACGAGACCGACGACCTGTGGTGGGACCGTGACCTTGTCGGGCTGCGGGCTCAGACGTCCGCGGGCGCCGCGCTTGGCGAGGTCGTCGACGTCATCCACTCGCCCGCCGGGGAGATCCTGGCGATCAGCCGTTCCGGCGGCGGGGAGTATCTGATCCCCTTCGTCCGGGAGATCGTGCCCACCGTCGATCCGGCGGCGGGCCGCATCGTCGTCGACCCGCCTCCTGGCCTGCTCGACCTCGACTGATCCGTCGGCGTGTCGGCGCACGACGCGCACCTGTGTCCACGACGAGCACCCGTGTCCAAGCTGTGCCGACGTGTCCGCGTGGCGCCCGGCCGGCCCGGTGGCTGATGTGCGGGGTGGCGGGGTGGCTGGTGTGCACGGTGTCGGAGTGCGCCCCGGCGGATGGTCGTAACCACTTTCCGACGAAGGCAGCGGATGCGCATCGACGTCGTGACGATCTTTCCGGACTATCTGCGCCCGCTGGACCTGGCCCTGGTCGGGCNGGCCGCGGCCCGGAACCTGGTGGACATCCACACCCACGACCTGCGGCAGTGGACCCAGGACGTCCACCGCACGGTGGACGACTCGCCCTACGGGGGCNGGCCCGGAATGGTCATGCGGCCTGAGCCCTGGGACAGTGCGCTGCGGGCCATCGGCGAGCGTGATCCTTCGCGGCGCCCANGGGTGGTGGTTCCCACCCCGGCCGGCGTGCCGTTCACCCAGCGCTACGCCGCCGAACTCGCGGAGCAGGACTGGCTGGTCTTCTGCTGCGGCCGCTACGAGGGCATCGACGGTCGGGNGGTCGAGGCCTGGGCCGACGACGAGATCTCCATCGGTGACTACGTGCTTGCCGGCGGGGAGGCCGCCACGCTGGTCATCGTCGAGGCGGTCACCAGACTGTTGCCGGGAGTGGTCGGCAACGCCGAGTCGATCACCGATGACTCGTTCGCCCACGGTCTCCTGGAAGGCCCGGTGTACACCCGCCCGCCGGTCTGGGAGGGCCGCCCGGTGCCGGAGATCCTGCGCTCCGGGGACCATGCCGCCATCGCCAGGTGGCGCCGGGACGCCGCGCTGCTGCGAACTCGTCGCCGGCGCCCGGAGCTGCTCGAACGAATCGAGCTGTCAGCGGCTGACCGTGCGGTGCTGGCGGACCGGCCGGCCACCGAGGGGACACCCTCGGCGGGTACCGCCGGGCACCCGGCACAGGTGGGCGCGACCGCGGGAGGCGCGACGGTGGTGGCCTCCGGTGAGGGCGCGGGTCCAGTCCCGGACGCCGGCGACGACACCATGTGACGGAGCTGGCACCAAGGCGTGGGGCGCTCGCGGTGGGGCCTGTCGACGGGACACCGCGCACGTGTGGCACAGTAGGATGCGGTGTCCGCCGATTCATGACCGACTCCGTCGCTGGCCGACCTCGTGACTGGCCTGATGGCTGGTGACTGGCCTCGTGNCTTGCCTTGCCGCTGGCTCTGCCAACTGACATTGTCACTGGTAGCCACGTCGCTGGCAGCCGCCGACATCGTCGGTCTGTCGATTCGGCGCACCCGGTCGGCCTGTCGACCTGGTGTACCAGCCGTTTCGGCTTCACGTCGTTCTGGCGCATCCCGCCCGGCCCCGTGCCGGTGTCTGGTGTGACCGAGTGGCGGAGCGGCCCGCGGNGGCCCGCCGGGCACGGCCGGTGGACTGTTCCATGCATTTGCCTGTGACAACCCTGAGGAAGCGACTGCCATGCACACCCTGGACAGCCTCGACGCCGAGTCGCGCAGGACGGACGTGCCGGACTTCTGGCCGGGCGACACGCTGAAGGTCCACGTGCGCGTGGTTGAGGGTAACCGTCAGCGGATTCAGGTCTTCCAGGGCGTGGTGATCCGACGCCAGGGCGGCGGGATCCGGGAGACGTTCACCGTTCGCAAGGTGAGCTTCGGTGTCGGTGTCGAGCGGACCTTCCCGCTCCACAGCCNGATCGTCTCGCGGATCGAGATCGTGACACGCGGTGACGTCCGCCGGGCGAAGCTGTACTACCTCCGCCAGCTCCGCGGCAAGGCCGCCAAGATCAAGGAGAAGCGCGAGCCGGTCGGCCGCTGATCCTGCGGGCAGGTTGTCTTCCGGTGCCCTCCGGGCGGAGGGCGCCGGGCGACTGGCCGGTCATCAAACCACTCCGCCGCGCATGCGGTGCATCAGGATGGTCAGACCGTGGGCTGATCGGGGTCAGAGCGCGGCCTTGGCGGGCTTCTGCCCGCCCCATGACGATTGACGGCCGACCTGGCGAGGTGGCGCAGTGAGTGGATCGGACCATGGCCCGCCCGAATCATCCGACAGCGCGGCCGGGAGCGTTCCAGCGACGCCCGGCCCCGGCGCGCGCCGTGATGCGCCTGAACCTGGGGCTCTGGCCCCTGGGGCGGCTGGCCCTGGAGCTCCGGCCCCTGGAACCTCCGGTGCCGCTGCCGGAACCTCCGACATCGGTCCGACCGGCTCCAGGCCCGGCCCCGACGTTCTCGAGCATGGTGCGGGCGGGCCGGCGGCCGCCGCGGCGGCGGGCGACCGCCCGAGTGACGGTGAGCCGGGCGTGGGCGGTGCCCCGGCGGCCACCGGGCGCCGGGTCTCCCGGCCGACCGATCGCCGGGACCGTGGGCGCGGCTCGTTCCTGCGTGAGCTTCCGATCCTCGTGCTGGTCGCCTTTCTGCTCGCACTGCTGATCAAGACGGTCTTCGTTCAGGCGTTCTGGATCCNCTCCGAGTCGATGGAGCGCACGCTGCTCATCAACGACCGNGTGCTGGTGAACAAGGTCGTGTACCACTTCCGCGACGTGCACCGTGGCGAGATCGTGGTGTTCAACGGCGAAGGCACCGGCTTCGAGCGGGAGTCGGTCGTCGTGGAGCCGGGCAATGGTGTGAGCCGCTTTGTCCGCAGTGTTCAGCAACTGCTCGGTCTCGGTGCGCCGAGCGAGAAGGACTNCATCAAGCGTGTGATCGGAGTGGGCGGGGACGTCGTCGCCTGCTGCGACAGTGCCGGGCGGGTGACGGTGAACGGCAAGGGCCTCGACGAGCCCTACGTCTACGAGAACGACTTCCGCGAGTTCGGGCCGATCACCGTGCCGGATGGTGACCTCTGGCTGATGGGGGACCATCGCTCCAGATCGTCGGACTCGCGGCAGAACGGCCCGGTGCCCCAGGACAAGGTGATCGGTCGGGCGTTCGTGCGGGTCTGGCCGATCGGCCGGTCCGGCGTGCTGTCGGTGCCGGGCACGTTCTCGGACGTCCCGTCCGCCGCCGGCGCGAGCGCCCCGACGCCCGCCGCTGGGCAGACGCCGGCAGCCGCGGGCCCGCTCGGATCCCTGGACGCCCTGCTCGCGCCGGTGGCCGCGGTGGCCCTCGTCATCCCGGGGCGTCGGTGGCGTGGGAGTCGGCGGCGTGGGCGTCGGCGCCGTGGCACAGGTGGTTCGCCCTGATCCCGACGGACGTGCGCGGCCCGGCGATCCGCAGTGACGCCGGCCTGTTCGGCTACGAGCGGGCGCTCCAGCGCAGGGGCCTCGGCCCGGTGGCCGGCGTGGACGAGGCGGGTCGGGGTGCCTGCGCCGGTCCGCTGGTCGTGGCCGCGGTGGTGGTGGACCCCCGCCGGACGCGCCTGCTCGGGCGGCTCGCGGACTCGAAGCTGCTCACCGAGCGGATCCGCGAGGAGGTCTACTCCGACGTTCTGGCCAGTGCCGCGGCGGTCGCGACCACCGTTGTGTCCGCCGCGCGCATCGACCGGATCGGTGTACACGTCGCCAACATCATGGGGATGCGGCGGGCGGTGGCGCGGCTGGACATCCGCCCGGGATATGTGCTGACGGACGGGTTCGCCGTCGACGGTTTCGGCGCGGAGTCGCTCGCGGTGATCAAGGGAGACCGGGTTGTCGGATGTATCGCGGCGGCGTCCGTGGTGGCCAAGGTGACCAGAGACCGGATCATGCGTGGTTTGCACGAGCGGCATGCCGAGTACGATTTCGCGCAGCACAAGGGCTACGTCACCGCGGCGCACGCCGCCGCGCTGGCGCGGTACGGGCCGTGCGAGGAGCACCGCCTGTCATATGTCAACGTCGCGCAGGCGGCGCTGGCGGGGAAAGCACGATCGTTGCGGCTGGAGGACAGAGTTGCTATGACCAGCCTGCGTGGCGCCACGGAGCGCGCATGAGCGCGGAGGACCTCGAAAAGTACGAGACCGAGATGGAACTCCAGCTCTACCGCGAGTACCGCGACGTGGTCGGGTTGTTCTCGTATGTCATCGAGACCGAGCGGCGGTTCTATCTGGCGAACGACTACCAGATCGAGGTTCGCAACAGTTCGGACGGCGAGGTCTTCTTCGAACTCACCCTGCGGGACGCCTGGGTCTGGGACATGTTCCGGCCGGCACGTTTCGTGAAGAACGTTCGGGTTGTGACCTTCAAGGACATCAACGTCGAGGAACTGACCAAAGCCGAACTCTGACTGACGCCCGCGTCGGCACGACTGCCGCCCGGGCCGCACCGGCCGGTGCACGCCGCCCGCGGGCTGTGGACGGAAATCCGTTGTCCACAGGAGGTCGTCCGCGGGTCCGTTCCGGCCGGCGCGCGCGGAGTCTGATCTCACCGGTGGGCGTTCGACCCCCGGTGGGACGGAGGCTCGCATGCGGGTCAGTCAGCGGTTCGGCAGGTTCGGTGAGGACGTCGCCGCCCGTCATCTGCGGGCCNAGGGCGCCGAGATCCTCGCCCGCAACTGGCGCTGCCGCGAGGGTGAGATCGACATCGTCGCCCGGCACGGCGACACCCTCGTCTTCTGCGAGGTGAAGACGCGCGGCGGGTCCGGCTACGGGAGCGGTGCCGAGGCGGTCGCGGGCCGGAAGGCCGCCCGAATCCGGCGGCTTGCCGTGCGCTGGCTGGCCGAGCATCCCCACCCGCCCGCGGTCGTGCGCTTCGATGTGCTGTCGGTCTACCGGGAACAGCAGGGGCCGCTCCGGATCGAGCACCGCCGGGGAGCCTTCTGATGGTCCTCGCCCGTTCGCTGGCCGTCGCGGTCATCGGGATCGAGGGCCACCTCGTGGAGGTGGAGGCCGATCTGGCCCGCGGCCTGCCTGGTTTCACCCTGATCGGGCTGCCCGACGCGGCCCTGCACGAGGCACGCGACAGGGTGCGCGCCGCGGTGCTGAACTCCGGCGAGCGCTGGCCGGATCAGAAGATCACCGTGGGTCTCTTCCCGGCGACACTCCCGAAGTCGGGCAGCTGTTTCGACCTCGCGATGGCGGCGGCGATCCTGTGCGCCTCCGGTGCCGTGCCTGCGAGGGCGGTGGCCCGTCGCATCCTGATCGGGGAACTCGCGCTCGACGGCCGGCTCAGGCCGGTGCGGGGGGTTCTTCCCGCTGTTCTGGCGGCGGTCGAGGCCGGCCGGAAGCGCATCATCGTCCCGGAGGCGAACGCGGCGGAGGCTTCGCTGGTGCCGGGCGCGGTCATCGAGCCCATGCGCAACCTCTCCGGTGTCCTCGACCTGCTCCGAGGCAGGTCAGTGCCGTCGCTTCCGCCTTCGGTTCCGCCGGTAGCCGCCGCGGCGGGTCCACCGGATCCCGAACTCACGGACCTGGCGGATGTCGCCGGGCAGGCCCGGGGGCGGCTCGCGGCCGAGGTCGCCGCCGCCGGCGGGCATCACCTCTTCATGGTGGGCCCGCCGGGCTCCGGCAAGACGATGCTGGCCGAGCGGCTGCCGGGGGTGCTCCCACCGCTGGATCCCACGGCGGCTCTCGAGGTCACGGCGGTGCATTCGGTCGCGGGCGTCCTGCCTGCCAGTCGGCCGCTGGTCACTCGGCCGCCCTTCCGGAGCCCGCACCACTCCGCCACCCCGGCGGCGCTCGTCGGTTCCGGCTCCTCGGTCATCCGGCCGGGGCTCGCCAGCCAGGCGCACCACGGCATCCTGTTCTTGGATGAGGCGCCGGAATTCGGCAGAACGAGCCTGGACGCACTGCGTCAGCCGTTGGAGAGCGGGGTTGTCGAGGTCGCCAGAGCGCGGGCCACGACCCGGTTCCCGGCCCGGTTCCTGCTGGTCCTCGCCGCGAACCCCTGTCCCTGCTCACGGGCCCGCGGGCCGCGCGACCCCAGTTGTGAGTGCCCGAGCGCGGTGCGGCGGCGCTACCTGGCGCGGTTGTCGGGCCCACTTCTCGACAGGATCGACATCCAGGTCGCACTGGCCTCACCCACCCGGGCCGAACTGAAGGCCGACCGGGGTCTCGGGGAGTCCTCCGGAGCCGTCGCCGAGCGGGTCAGCAGGGCTCGATCGGCGATGGAGCGCCGACTTGCCGGAACCCCGTGGCGAAGAAACGCGGAGGTTCCCGGGCCGGCGCTGCGCCGCCGGTGGCCACTGCGCCCGGAAGCGACCCGGCTCGCCGACCGTGCCTATGAGCGTGGCCTGCTCACGGCTCGCGGGCTGGACCGGGTGTTCCGAGTCGCCTGGACGATCGCCGACATCGAGGGCACGGACCGCCCGGGTCCTGCCGAGGTGGGGCTCGCCCTGGACCTGCGTCTTCCCGGGAGGTCCGCGTGAGGGGCGATCAGCTGTCCGGGCAGTCCGGGCC
Source organism: Frankia sp. EI5c (assembly GCF_001636565.1). Taxonomy (GTDB): domain Bacteria; phylum Actinomycetota; class Actinomycetes; order Frankiales; family Frankiaceae; genus Parafrankia. Next base: position 51,474 of record NZ_LRTK01000052.1, on the reverse strand, counting down.
GCGGGAAGCCGACCACGCGCGGCGGCTGGCCCGGATCGGGCTCAGCCGGATCGCCGGTCCGGCCCGTTCGTCGATGCGCGAACAGATGAAGGCCATCGGGGAGGTCGCGCTGTGGGAGCGGCTCAGGCCGCAGCACCCGGGCATCGATCCCCAGCAGGATGTCGAGGCCGCGGCGCGGGTCGGGGCCCGCCCGCTCTGTCCCGGCGACGCGGACTGGCCGACCGCGTTCGACGTGCTTGACCGGGCCGGCGTCGACCGGGCGGGCGAGGATGGCGCTCCGCTCGTGTTGTGGGCCAGGGGGACGGCCAGTCTGGCGGAGATCGCCCGTCGGGCGGTGGCGGTCGTCGGCTGCCGGGCGGCCACGGAATACGGCATCCATCAGGCCGAGGAGTTCGGCTTCGGGCTGGCCGAACGCGGCTGGACGATCGTCTCCGGGGCCGCGTTCGGTATCGACGCCGCAGCCCACCGTGGTGCGCTGGCCGCCGCCGGCCCCACGATCGCGGTCCTCGCCGGTGGCGTCGACGTGCCCTATCCGGCGGCCCACGCCGATCTGCTCGACGAGATCGCCGCGTCCGGTCTCGTGCTCAGCGAGACCCCGCCGGGAAGTCCGCCCTACCGGCGTCGGTTCCTCACCCGGAACCGGATCATCGCCGCGCTCGGCGCGGGCACCGTGCTGGTGGAGGCGGGGCTGCGTAGCGGGGCGTTGAACACCGTCCGCCACGCCCGGCGCCTCGGTCGCACTGTGATGGTCGTTCCCGGGCCGGTGACAAGCGCGATGAGCAGCGGATGCCATCGCCTGCTGCGGGATCACCGAGAGGAGACGGTGCTGGTCACGACTGCCGGCGACGTAGGAGAGGAGATCGGTGACATCGGTGAGCTGGAGCCCCGGTCGACCGGCCCGGCCAGGGCCCGCGACGGCCTGGCCGATCTGGTCCTGGAACTGCTCGACGTGATGCCGGCCAGAGCGGCCATCGGCGTTGCTGAACTGGCACGCCGGGTCGGCTGTCCTCCCGGGACGGCACTGGCGCTGCTCGGCCCGCTGGCCGTGGAAGGCCTGGTCGAGGCGACCCGGGCGGGGTATCGGCTGACGGCCCTCGGCCGATCCTCGTCGTCCCAGGACCGCCGCCGGAACCCGGAGGCGGGCTCCGTGCCGCCGGGACGGTCGGAGCGGTCCGGTCCCTGAGAGCGGCGGTCGGTCGGCCGGGGGAGGCGACGCGGCGAGCGAGAACCTGAGGGAGGAGCGAGAACCGGGCCACCCACCGTTGCGGCGGGTGGCCCGTCGGTCTGTCGGGCCGGCGTTCCCTCGGGAACGGGTTCTTCAGGTGCGGGTGGAGCCTCAGCCGAGCAGCGGAAGCAACCGGGGCGGGACCCGTCGGAAGAAGGCGACGGGATCGAGGTACTCGCTGCCTCGCAGGACACCCCAGTGCAGGCAGGCGCGTGCCNGGCAACCGGGATGGCCAGACTCGAGCAGCCCGATCGGCTGCCCCCCGGCGATCGGCTCGCCTTCGCGGACGAGCGGTCGCACGGGCTCGTAGGTGGTGCGCAGCGAACCGTGGACGACCGTGACGACCCACCGGTCGCCGATCCAGCCGGCGAAGCCGACGACACCGTCCCGGGCGGCCTCGACCCGCCCGCCGGGGACGGAGCTCAGATCGACCCCGCGATGTCCCGGGCCGTACGGATGTTCCGGTGCCTGGAACGCGCGCGCGACCGTGCCGGGAGCCGGTAGTGGCCAGCGCCAACCGGTGCCGTCGCCTTCGGTCGAGGCCAGCCGCGCGGGCACGAGGCGGGCGGGCGGTGGTTGGTCCGGAAGCACGCGAGCGGGCGGGGAAACGGGGGTTCCGGCACCGAAGGGCGGGCGGATCGGCACCCGCCCAGGGCCGGCGATCGCGACCATCAGCGCGACGATGGGAACGATCAGCCAGGCCGGGTCGAGGCGCGGGGGCTGGGACATGACGGATCGCCTCCGGGTCTGGGGAGTTGTTCCCGGCTCGGCCGGGATCCCGGCGCTACCGGGTGACGAGGGCGGTCGGGTCCGTGTCGGGCGGTCCCGACCGCCGCTCTGCTGGCCGGCAGGGGCAAATGGAGCCAGCAGGATCAGAATGCGCTCGTCTGCCAGAAAATGCAGGATGACGAAGGCAAATGTGGATAACCGGAATTGGAAGAGGCGCTCGGGTGTCTCCTGGTGGCCTCACCGTCGGGGCCCGGGTGGGCGTGCACCGGTGAGGAGCAACCGGCCGACCGGACTGGCGGTGGGTGGCCCGCCGGCATCCGGTGACCGCGCCGTCCATCCGAGCGGACCGGTCACCGTCCGAGCGGACCGGTCACGCCGGCCGGGTATCATCGATACGGAGTCCACTGGCTGGGGTCACCCCGGCGAGTGGTCGGCGGCGGCCATCGGCCGATCTCCGGCCACCAGCGGGCTCAGTTCGCACGCCTGCTCCCGGCTGTGACCGGGAGGGCCTCCTCGGTCCGTCGCCCTGCGGCGGCCACGGCCATTCGGGCGTCAGGGGCCTCGGTTCTTCGCCGGGGCCGTCACAACCGAGGCGTCCCGGCCAGCATGCCGGGCGAGAAGGGAGCGACGGGAACATGGCCGTCGTCACCATGAAGCAGCTGCTGGAGAGCGGCGTTCACTTCGGGCACCAGACAAAGCGCTGGAACCCGAAGATGAAGCGCTACATCTTCACCGAGCGCAATGGCATCTACATCATCGACCTCCAGCAGACGCTGTCCTACATCGACCGCGCCTACGACTTCGTGAAGGAGACGGTCGCCCACGGTGGGACCGTCCTGTTCATCGGCACGAAGAAGCAGGCGCAGGAGGCGATCGAGGAGCAGGCCCAGCGGGTCGGCATGCCCTTCGTCAAGGAGCGTTGGCTGGGCGGGATGCTGACCAACTTCTCGACGGTCTACAAGCGGCTCCAGCGGCTCAAGGAGCTCGAGGAGATCGAGCTGACCGGCGGTACCGAGGTCCGCANGAAGAAGGAACAGCTCGTGCTGACCCGGGAGAAGGCGAAGCTCGAGCGCACTCTCGGCGGTATCCGCGACATGAGCCGTGTTCCGAGCGCGGTCTGGGTCGTCGACACGAAGAAGGAGCACATCGCGGTTGGTGAGGCCCGGAAGCTGGGCATCCCGGTCGTGGCGATCCTCGACACCAACTGCGACCCGGACGAGGTCGACTACCCGATCCCGGGCAACGACGACGCCATCCGCAGCGCCGCGCTGCTCACCCGGGTTGTCGCGGACGCGGTGGCCGAGGGTCTGATGTCGCGCGCCGGCGCGTCGAGCAACGCCGAGGCGAAGCCGGAGCAGTCCGTGGGCGAGGAGCCGCTGGCGGAGTGGGAGCAGGCGCTGCTGCGCGGAGACGCCGCTCCGGCTGGCGAGACCCCGGCGGCGGAGGCGCCCGCGGCGGAGGCTCCGGTGGCGGAGGCTCAGGAGCAGCCCCAGCCGGACGCCGTCGGTACCGCCGTCTGACAGATCCTGGTTTCCGTGTCCTCCGGAGGGGGTCCGCCCTCCGGAGGACACGATCCAACCCCCCGGCGGTATCTGCCGGCGGGGCAGGCGACCGTCCGGCGTGACCGTCGGCCGCCCAGGGCGGCGGCGGGCATCGCCGGTGGCGCCGCGTGGCGGCGTCGCGTATGTCCCGGCGCCGAGACAGAACGCCCCCCATCGCCAGCAATCGAACTGACGAGAAGAGCACCATGGCAGACATCACAGCCGCCGACATCCGCAAGCTCCGGGAACTGACCGGTGCCGGGATGAGCGACGTCAAGAAGGCGCTCGTCGACCACGACGGTGACTTCGAGAAGGCCAAGTCCTGGCTGCGCGAGAAGGGCCTCGCGCAGGTCGCGAAGCGCGCGGGCCGCAGCACGGCGAACGGCCTCGTCGAGTCCTACCTCCACCGCAGCGACCCGCAGCTCCCGCCCACGCTGGGGGTGCTCGTCGAGCTGCGCTGCGAGACCGACTTCGTCGCCAAGACGGAGGACTTCAAGCAGCTCGCGCGGGACCTCGCCCAGCACATCGCCGCGGCGGACCCGCTGTACGTGACGGCTGACCAGATCCCCAACGAGGTGCTGGAGTCGGAGCNGAAGATCTACGAGGCGGCCGCTCGCGAGGAAGGCAAGAACGAGAAGGCCATCCCGAAGATCGTCGAGGGTCGGGTCAACGGCTACGTCAAGGCCACCGTTCTGCTTGACCAGGCCTGGGTGAAGGACGGCAAGATCACCATCCGCGCCCTGCTGGAGCAGGCTGGGTCCGCGCTTGGCGAGAAGATCGAAGTGGGCCGGTTCGCCCGGTTCAACGTCCGGCAGGCCTGAGCGGGCACGCGCCGCGGCGGAGCGAGACGGCCGGGCACCTGGCGGGGTGACATTGTCTCCGCGGGTGTCCGGCCGACGTCGGTTCGCCGCCGTCCGCTGGTCGGGGGAGCTCGCTGCGTCGGGCGCGGCGGCGCCCGACCGCGCCGCCGGGGCCCCACCGTCACGATCCGATCGGCCACGGTTCGCGCCCGTCGGCGCGCCACGCGAGCCCACGGGCAGCCGTCCCGGAGGCGTGCGGCAGACTGCAGTCAGCATGAACGTCCCTGGCCGATGATCCCGGCCGTCGGCGAAGGAGCCGCCCGTGACCGATGACGCCTACAGTGCCGTGGGTGAAGTGGCCGCTGAAGATCGCGCCGAGACCACACCCCGATGGACCCGTGTCCTGCTGAAGCTCTCCGGGGAGGCCTTCGCCGGGGGGGAACAGCTCGGGATCGACCNCACGACCCTCGCGACGATCGCCCGGCAGATCGCCAAGGTGAGCAGGTCGGGCATCGAGGTCGCCATCGTCGTCGGGGCGGGGAACATGTTCCGCGGCCAGGCGCTGGCCGAGCGNGGCATGGACCGTGCGCGTGCCGACTACATGGGCATGCTGGGCACGGTCATCAACTGCCTGGCGCTGCAGGACGTCCTGGAGCGCGAGGGCATCGTCACCCGGGTCCAGACGGCGATCGCCATGGGCCAGGTAGCCGAGCCCTACCTCCCCCTGCGGGCGATCCGTCACCTGGAGAAGGGGCGGGTGGTGATCTTCGGTGCGGGGCTGGGTGCGCCGTTCTTCTCGACGGACACCACCGCCGCGCAGCGGGCGCTGGAGGTCAAGGCCCAGGCGGTACTTAAGGCGACGAAGGTCGACGGCGTGTACGACGCCGACCCGGCGACGAACCCCGGCGCCGTCCGGTTCGACTCCCTCACCTACGGTGAGGTCCTCGCGCGTGGCCTGAAGGTCATGGACGCGACCGCGATCAGTCTCTGCATGGACAACGACCTGCCCATCGTGGTTTTCGACCTTCTGACCGAGGGAAACATCTCCCGCGCCGTCCGGGGTGAGAAGATCGGCACCCTGGTCGGTGTCGAGACGTACGGAACGGAAGGTACCCGGTGATCGACGACACGCTCCTCGAGGCCGAGGAGAAGATGGACAAGGCCGTCCTGGTCGCCAAGGATGATTTCGCGAACATCCGCACCGGGCGTATCACGCCGGCGGTCTTCTCGAAGATCCTGGTGGACTACTACGGAGCTCCGACCCCGGTCCAGCAGCTCGCCTCGTTCCACATCCCCGAGCCGCGCATGGTCATCATCACGCCCTACGACAAGTCGTCACTGGCCGCGGTGGAGAAGGCCGTCCGGGATTCGGACCTCGGCGTCAACCCGACCAACGACGGGTCGATCATTCGCTGCCTCTTCCCCGAGCTCTCCGAGCAGCGCCGTCGCGACCTGGTGAAGGTCGCCCGGACCAAGGCGGAGGAAGCCCGGGTCAGCATCCGCAACATCCGCCGCCACGCCAAGGACGCCATCGACCGCATCGTTCGTGACGGCGGGGCGGGGGAGGACGAGGGCCGGCGCGCTGAGAAGGACCTCGATGAGGCCACCCACCGCTACGTCGCCCAGGTCGACGAACTTCTGCGCGTCAAGGAGTCGGACCTTCTCTCGGTCTGACCCGGAGCAGGTCTGAACTNGACAGCGTCCAGTCGCCTTGATCTCCGGGATGGGTGCCGGCTGCCNGGCCGGGGAGGAAGGGCTTCCCGCGGTGCGGGGGAGCGAACACCGACCTGCCAGGATCGGCGTTCGCGTACCTGGCGGGTGGATGAATCTCCCCGGTTCCGGAATCGCGCGCCTGCCTTCGCGGCAGTGGCGGGACGCGCGAGACGCCCGGAGGGTTGATTGTGTGTCTGTTGCGTTGCCGTGTGTAATGGTAGGGTGTGTCCGTGCCGATCTTCTGGCCGTGTCCCGATACGGCGCGGGGGAGGGCATCAAGTGCGGCATCGCGCGTCTCGACAGATTTCGTATAGACAGATTCGGATCGGCCTGGGCCCAGGCTGCCGACGGCGGTCATGCCAGCCGTGGCGGGCGGGATGGGCGGAGTTGTGAGTATCTCGGCTCTGGGCGTGCCTCCAGAGGACACGACGGTGACTGATCGCGCGGACATGGCCGACGGCCCGGGATCGGGAAGCTCGGCGCCCACCGGGACCGAGAGCCAGCCGGCGCGCGATGACGAGCAGCCGTCCCGCCATGACGAGCAGCCGTCCCGTGGTGCCGAGCCGGCGCCCGCGGGCGGTCGGCGGGTGATTCGGGCCGGCCGCGATCTGCCGGCCGCCATCGCGGTCGGGGTCGCGCTGGGCGCGCTGATCCTGGTGCCGCTGTTCACCTTCTATCCCGTCTGGGTCGGGGTGGTCAGTGCGGCGGTGGCGCTCGGCACCTACGAGGTCGTCCGTGCGCTGCACGTCGCCGGGATGTCGGTGCCCCTCGTGCCGCTGGCCGTGGGGGCGGTGGCGATGCCCGTCGCGGCCTACACCGCGGGCACGAACGGACTGGTACTGGCCCTGGCGGCCACCACGGCCGTGTCCGTCGCCGTGCGCGCGCTGCGCGAACCGGCCGGGCCCGAGGGCGGTGGGCGCCTGCTGCCCGACCTCGCCGCCTGCGTCTTCACCTCGGCGTACGTGGGCTTCCCCGCCGGCTTCGCCACCCTGCTCACCTCCGCGCCGGACGGGCACTGGCGCACCATCGCGTTCCTCGGCACGGTCGTGGCGAGCGACATCGGTGGCTACACCGCGGGGGTGCTCTCCGGCGGCCGGCACAAGCTCGCGCCGACGGTCTCGCCGGGCAAGTCCTGGGAGGGATTCGCCGGTTCCACCATCGCGTGCGTCATCGTCGGCGCCGTTCTGACGGCCTGGCCACTGGGCGGCGAGATCTGGCAGGGGGCGCTGCTCGGTGTCGCCGTCGCCTGCACCGCGACCGTGGGTGATCTCGGGGAGTCCCTGCTCAAGCGGGACATCGGCATCAAGGACATGGGCAATTTGCTGCCCGGTCACGGCGGCATCATGGATCGTCTCGACTCGTTGCTGTGTACCGCTCCGGTGGCCTGGCTGCTCATCACCGCCTTCCTCGGCTGAGCCACCGCGGGGGAACGGTCGATCACCGGCTGTCCGTCTCGCCGGACTCCCTGGCAGACTGGAGCTGCCATGACTGCCACGCCCGCCGATTCCGGAGACCTTCTGCCACTGGTGGCAGGACGGTCCCGCCCGCCGCGTCACGTCGCGGACCTCTCCCGCGAAGAACGGCGTTCCGTGGCCACCTCACTGGGGCTGCCGGCATTCCGCGCCGACCAGCTCGCCNGGCACTACTTCGCCCGGCACCTGGGCGCCGACGACGCCGCGTTGATGACGGACCTGCCCGCACCGGTCCGCTCGACGCTCGTCGAGGCCATGCTGCCGCGGCTGCTCACCGCCGCCACGACCCTCGACTGTGACGGCGGGCAGACCCGCAAGACCGTCTGGCGGACGGCGGACGGCTCCCGCATCGAGTCGGTGCTGATGCGCTATCCGCGCCGGGCGACGGTCTGCGTCTCCAGCCAGGCGGGCTGTNGGATGGGGTGTCCGTTCTGCGCCACGGGCCAGGGCGGGCTGACCCGCAACCTCTCCACCGCCGAGATCGTCGAACAGGTGGTGGACGCGGCCCGCACGATGGCTCGGGGCGGCCTGCCCGGCGGTGCCGGCNGGCTGTCGAACGTCGTGTTCATGGGCATGGGCGAGCCGTTGGCCAACTACCGGGCGTTGCTCACCGCGCTGCGCCGGCTCATCGACCCGGCGCCGGACGGTCTCGGCCTGTCCGCGCGGAGCCTCACGGTGAGCACCGTCGGCCTCGTGCCGGGTATCCGCCGGCTGGCCACGGAAGGTCTGCCGGTGACCCTCGCGGTGTCCCTGCACGCGCCGGACGACGAGCTGCGGGACGAGCTGGTACCGATCAACACCCGGTGGCCGGTCGCCGAGGTCCTCGCGGCAGCCTGGGACTACGCCGAGGTCACCGGCCGGCGGGTGAGCATCGAGTACGCCCTGATCGACGGCGTGAACGACTCACCCGAGCGTGCCGAGGCCCTTGCCGCACTGTTGGTGGGGCAGCTGGCCCACGTCAATCTGATTCCGCTCAACCCGACCGGTGGCTCGTCCTGGCAGGCGAGCGCTCCCCGCGGCCAGCGGGAGTTCGTCGACCGGCTGCGGGCGCGGGGGATCGCGGCGACGGTCCGGGACACCCGCGGCCGCGAGATCGCGGCCGCCTGCGGGCAGCTGGCGGCGGAACCGCCCGCCCGCGGCCGAGCAGCGCGTGGTGGGCCGGGCGCGGCGGTGCGGCCCGCGCTGGGTGAGTCCGTGCTGGGTGAGCGGGGCGGCAGTCTTGGCGTTCGGTAGCTCCGCCGGCAGGCGGCGCGGTTCCGGCCGGTCCGTGGCCGGGGCCGCGAGGTCGGTGCCGGGGCGGCAGCGACTGGCGCGGTCCGGGGTCCTGCGGAACGGTTCCCGCCCGGCGAACACGCTGTGGCTGCCGATCACCGCCGCGGCCGGGGTCCTGCTGCTGCTGCTGTGGTACGCGATGGCACAGTCCCCGTCGGGGGAGTCCGGGGCGGTCGCTCCAGTGGCCTCGGCACTGGCGGAGGCCGGCGGCCCCGATGGCGCTCCGGGCGCGGTCGCGCTGCCCACGGTGCCCCCACCGCCGGCCAGCGGGTGCGACACGGGCCAGAGCCTGCCGGCCGGCGTCACGAACCAGATTATTTCGGTAGCCGGCACGGACCGGCAGTACCAGCTGGCAGTCCCGCAGGGTGGCGGCGCGGGCTCCCCACTGCCGTTGATCGTCAGTCTGCACGACCAGGACCAGTCCCCGGCGGAGCTTGAGCAGTACACCCAGCTGACGGACGCGGGAACCAGGGCCGGCTATGCCGTGGCCGCACCACTCGGCGCGGCCGCCCGATGGAACTTCACCCGTTCGGCCGAGGTGGGCCCGGACGACGTCCTCTTCGTCGGAACGCTGCTCAACGACCTGACCGGTCGGATGTGCCTGGNCGCGAAGCGCGTCTTCCTGACCGGCTTCTCCGACGGGGCCGACATGGCCTTCGCTCTCGCCTGTGCGCTGCCCGACCGGATCGCGGCACTCGTCACGGCTGGATCGAGCCGGCTGCCGGACGACTGCGCGGGGCCGCGGGCAAGCGTGCTGGAGCTGCACGGGACCGAGGACCCGATCGCGCCCTGGGACGGCGGGGGCCCCGCGCGCCCCGCCCCCTACGCGGGGCTGGTCGCCCAGCCGGTGGAGAGCCGTCTCGACAGCTATGCCAGGGCGCTGGGCTGCGGCGGTGAGCACCCGACCTCCCGGGACCTGGCCAACGTGATGCGGACCGCCTGGACGTCCTGCCCGAACGGGAAGGACGTGGGTGTGCTGGCGATGCAGGGCGGCGGCCACACCTGGCCCGGGGCGCCCGTGGCCGCGCCCGCGGAGCTGGGGCGCACGGTGTCCAGCCTGAGCGCGACGGTCGTGGCGCTGGCCTTCTTCGCCGGCCACCCCGCGGACGGGCGGACGATCACCGGCGGGGGAGCGGCCGGCGGCGGCTCGTCCGGCGGCGGCCCGGCCGGCACCCCCGAGGCCGCGACACCCCGGCCGGCGTCCGCGACACCCACTCCGGGGGTGGGCCCGTCCGCATCAACGGCACCGGATACCACCGGCGAGCCCGCGACCACATCGAGCCCGACCCCCACCCCGGTGCCAACCTCGTCGTCGGTGGCCCCGTCGGCGAGCACCGCGCCCGAAGGCCAGTAGCGGGACAACGCCCGGTGAGGGCCTGACGCATCCCGGGCGCGGCCGCCTTCCCGGCGTTGACCCCTGGTAGGTGCGGGTGCACCCAACGCACACCTTCGGGTCGCACCTGTCAGGAACCGAACAGGCCTCGGTCGAAGCGCCGAAGGGCCTGCGAGAATAGGCGGTGTGGCGGAGGCTTCGGTCCAGCGTGAGGTGGTTCTGCTCGGGTCTACCGGCTCGATCGGGACCCAGGCGATAGATGTCGTACGCCGCAACCCGGACAAGTTCCGGGTGGNGGCGCTGATGGGCGGGGGGTCGCNGGTAGACCTGCTCGCCGAGCAGGCGCTCGATCTCGGGGTCGAGGCGGTTGGTGTCGCCGCTGCCTCGTCCGCGCAGGACCTGCAGCTCGCGTTCTTCGCGGAGGCGTCCAAGCGTGGGTACCGCCGCGGGGAGTTCGCGGTGCCGAAGATTCTCGCGGGGCCTGACGCGGCCACCGAGATCGCGGCGTGGCCGGCGGACATCGTCCTCAACGGCGTGTCGGGCTCGGTAGGGCTCGCGCCGACCCTGGCGGCGCTCAAGGCCGGCGCGACAGTGGCGCTGGCGAACAAGGAATCCCTGGTCGCGGGTGGTCCGCTGGTGCTCGACGCGCTCGGCGGCAACCCTGACCGGCTCGTGCCGGTGGACTCCGAGCACTCGGCTCTCGCGCAGTGCCTGCGCGGGGGGCGGCGTGAGGAGGTTCACAAGCTGGTGTTGACCGCCAGCGGTGGCCCGTTCCGCGGGCGGAGCCGGGACGAGCTGGCCGGTGTGACCCGGGAGCAGGCGCTGGCCCACCCGACCTGGGCGATGGGGCCCCTGGTCACCATCAACTCGGCGACGCTGATGAACAAGGGCCTTGAGCTCATCGAGGCGCACCTGTTCTTCGGGGTGCCCTATGACGACATCGAGGTCGTCGTTCATCCGCAGTCGCTGGTTCACTCGATGGTCGAGTTCACCGACGGATCGACCATCGCCCAGCTCTCGCCGCCGGACATGAGGCTCCCGATCGCGCTGGCGCTGGGGTGGCCGGACCGGGTGCCCCAGGCCCAGCCACCGATGGACTGGACCCGAGCCCAGTCCCTCACGTTCGAGCCGCTGGACACCGTCGCGTTCCCCGCGGTCGACCTGGCCCGCACGGCGGGCCGGCTCGGTGGCACCGCCCCGGCGGTGTTCAATGCGGCGAACGAGGAGGCCGTCGCCGCCTTCCTCGCGGGCGGGCTGCCGTTCGTCCGTATCGTCGACCTGGTGGCCGAGGTGGTGGAGGCGCACGAGGTGATCGCCCGTCCGACGCTGGACGAGGTGTTCGCCGTCGAGCGCGAGGCGCGCGCCGCCGCGAACCGCCTGATCGAGCAGGTCGGCGGGCGGCCGGTGGCGGCCGGAGGACATGCTTGATGGCAGCTCTGGGCATCGGCGCGTTCGTCCTCGCCCTGTTCGTCTCGGTCGTCCTGCACGAGGCCGGGCATTTCGTCACGGCCAGGTACTTCGGGATGAAGGCGTCCCGCTTCTTCGTCGGCTTCGGTCCCACCCTGTGGTCGAAGCGGCGCGGGGAGACCGAGTACGGCATCAAGGCCATTCCCGCCGGCGGGTTCGTCAAGATCGAGGGAATGACCTCCCTCGAGGAGATCGACCCGGCTGACGAGCCGAGGGCCTTCTACAAGGCCGCGGCGCACGCGCGGCTGGTCGTGATGTCCGCGGGTTCGTTCGTCCACTTCGTCATCGCCATCGTGCTGATCTACGGCGTGCTGGTGGCACTCGGCACCACGCAGACCAGCGAGACGATGATCGGGCGGACGAGCTGTGTCGCGACCGCGGGGACGAGCACGAACGCCTGCGCCGGGCCCGGCCCGGCGGCGGCCGCCGGCCTGCTCACGGGCGACCGGGTGGTGAGTTTCGACGGCCACCCCATCAGCACCTGGGACGCCTTCACCCAGCTCGTGCGCGATCACGGGCCGGGGCCGGCGGAGCTCGTGGTCTCCCGGGACGGCGAGCTCCTGACCCTGCGGCCCGACCTCGTCGAGGTCCTGCGTGACCGCAGGACCGGGGGGCAGGGCACCGATCCGGTGGGCGCGCTGGGTGTGAGCCCCGGGCAGGAGACCCGCCACTACGGCCCGCTCGGAGCCGTCCCGGAGACCTTCAAGGTCATCGGATCCGGGTTCACCGGGATGTACGAAACGTTCACCGAACGGATCGACGACATCAGCCGCATCTTCGGTGACGACCGCGACGAAAGCGGTTTCATCAGTGTGGTCGGTGCGGCTCGTCTCGGCGGCGAGGTCGCCACCGCGGACGAGGACTGGTCCGACCGCATCGGCGGTTTCCTGATCCTTGTCGCCGCGATCAACCTCGCTATCGGGATCTTCAACCTGCTTCCGCTGCTTCCGCTCGACGGTGGGCACATCGCGGTGCTCGGGTTCGAGCAGGCCCGACACGGCCTGCGGCGGCTACGCGGTTACCGCGGCCCGGTGCAGCCGGTGGACTTCGCGAAGCTGTTACCAGCCACGTACGCAACGGTCGTCGTTCTCGTCGGGTTCAGTCTGATCATTCTGTCCGCCGACATCGTCAACCCAATCCGCATCAACCAGTGAGCCGCCGTGTACCCGCGGTGGCGCGCGGTGGTGGTCAGCGGGCGTCCCGGCCGCCGGTGCATCCGGTGGATCTGACCGGAACGTCGCGCCGGCCGTCGTGAGTGCGCCGCCCCACACCACACGACGCCGATCGACCNGGACGACCCGGCCGTGACGGACCGGGGCCGGGTCTCCAACTGACGATCAAGAATCCGACACGCCAGTGAGGACATCGTGACCGTTACTCTGGGCATGCCCGCCGCTCCGCCCCGCCCGGTCGGAACCAGGCGGGTCAGCCGGCAGATCCAAGTGGGCAACGTGCCGGTCGGGGGTGACGCCCCGGTCTCCGTCCAGTCGATGTGCACCACGCTGACCTCGGACGTCAACGCCACCNTGCAGCAGATCGCCCAGCTGACCGCCTCCGGGTGTCAGATCGTGCGGGTCGCCGTCCCGAGTCAGGACGACGCGGACGCGCTCGCGGCGATCGCCCGCAAGTCGCCGATCCCGGTGATCGCCGACATCCACTTCCAGCCGAAGTACGTGTTCGCCGCGATCGACGCGGGCTGCGCCGCGGTGCGGGTGAACCCGGGCAACATCAAGCAGTTCGACGACAAGGTCGGCGAGATCGCCCGGGCCGCCAAGGCGGCCGGGGTCCCGATCCGCATCGGCGTCAACGCCGGGTCGCTCGACAAGCGGCTCCTGGAGAAGTACGGCAAGGCCACGCCGGAGGCGCTGGTCGAGTCCGCGCTGTGGGAGTGCTCCCTGTTCGAGGAGCACGACTTCCGCGACATCAAGATCTCGGTGAAGCACAACGACCCCGTGGTGATGATCCAGGCCTACCGGCTGCTGGCCCAGGCCTGTGACTACCCGCTGCACCTCGGCGTCACCGAGGCCGGCCCCGCGTTCCAGGGCACCGTGAAGTCGGCGGTCGCCTTCGGCGCTCTGCTCGCCGAGGGCATCGGCGACACGATCCGGGTCTCGCTGTCGGCCCCTCCGATCGAGGAGGTCAAGGTCGGCGCGGCCATCCTGGAGTCGCTCGGGCTCAAGGAGCGCCGGCTGGAGATCGTCTCCTGCCCGGCCTGCGGCCGGGCCCAGGTCGACGTCTACACCCTGGCCAACGAGGTCAGCGCCGGGCTGGAGGGCATGGAGGTGCCGCTGCGGGTGGCCGTCATGGGCTGCGTCGTCAACGGCCCGGGCGAGGCGCGTGAGGCCGACCTCGGTGTCGCCTCCGGCAACGGCAAGGGTCAGATCTTCGTGCGTGGCAAGGTCATCAAGACGGTGCCCGAGGCGCAGATCGTGGAGACTCTGATTGAGGAGGCCATGCGCCTGGCGGAGGAGATCAGTGCCGACGGCGCGGCCTCCGGCTCGCCGACGGTGTCCGTGGNCTAGCAACTGGGAAGGGCTGGATGGGTCTGCCGCTGCGCTCTGCTCCGACCCGGCTGCTCGATGATCGGGATCTGCCCGCTGTCACCGAGCTGTTGAGTCGCGATCCGGTCGCCGACGTCTTCGTCGCGTCCCGGGTGGCGTCGTGTGGTCTCGATCCCTGGCGCCTCGGCGCCGAGATCTGGGGGCACACCGTCAACGGCAGTCTCACCGCCCTGTGCTATTCCGGCGCGAACCTCTGGCCCGTGGCGGCGAGCCCGGACTCGGCGAAGCTGTTCGCCGAGCGGGCCCGCCGCCAGGGCCGCCGCTGCTCGTCGATCGTGGGTACCGGCTCGGCGGTGTCCGCCATGTGGCGGCATCTGGAACCGGTCTGGGGCCCCGCCCGGGAGATCCGCCGCGAGCAGCCCTTACTCGCCATCAGCGGGCCGCCGCGCGTGGCGCCGGACCCCGCGGTCCGCTTGGTCCGGCCGGACGAGCTGGACGTTCTGCTTCCCGCCTGTATCGCGATGTTCACCGAGGAGATCGGGGTCTCCCCGGTCGGAGCCGACGGCGGCTCGCTCTACCGTTCCCGGGTCGCCGAGTTCATCGGGCAGCGGCGTTCCTTCGCCCGCATCGAGGACGGTCGGGTGCTCTTCAAGGCGGAGATCGGGGCCGTCGCCGGCGACGTCTGCCAGATCCAGGGTGTGTGGGTCGATCCCGCCCTGCGCGGCCGCGGCCTCGGTGTAACCGGGACGGCCAGTGTCGTGGCGCTGGCGCAGACGATGTTCGCCCCGGTCGTGAGCCTGTATGTGAACGACTTCAACCACGTCGCGCGCCGGGCGTACGACCGGGTCGGCTTCGAGCGCGTGGGAACGTTCGCCTCGATCCTCTTCTGATCGCCTCTTTCGGCTCGCACCCTCGCCCCTCGCCCCTCGGTTCGTCGGCCCGGCCGGCCCGGCCGGCCTGACCGGCCCGTTTTCCGGCCGGGGTCGGGACGAAGCGGGTGCCGCTGGGACTCGCTCCGTGTGGTTCGGCGCTTTACGTGAGCAGTTATGTACTCCTGGTGCGGCATCGTGTCTTCCGTGTGAATTCCGATGGCGAGATGCGCACACGTCTGGCATCCTTACTTTCCCGATGTCTTCAATTGACTTGACGTGTTCGGTCGACAAGATCCGTTTGATCGACTTTGTGAGTGCGCGTCAGGGGTGCGGAAAGGGAAGCGGAACGTGATGAAGCCCAAGAGGCTGTGGCAGCGGTTCGTGCCACTGGTTGCTGCCGGTGCACTCGCGCTGGCGGTGACCGCCTGCTCGGGCGACGACGGGGGAACCGAGTCCGTGTCGGACTCCGGGGAGGTGACGGGAACCCTGCGCCTCGGGTACTTCCCGAACCTGACCCACGCCCCGGCGATCGTCGGCGTTGAGCAGGGAACCTTCGCCAAGGAACTCGGTGCCGGGGTGAAGCTGCAGCCCTCGACCTTCAACTCGGGCGTCCAGGAGGCGGAGGCGATCCTCTCCGGCGCGCTCGACGCCGGCTTCATCGGCCCGAACCCCGCGGTCAACACCTTCATCAAGTCGAAGGGTGAGGCCATCCGCGTCGTCTCCGGTGTGACCTCCGGCGGCGCGGCGCTGGTCGTCAAGCCCGAGATCACCTCGGTGGAGCAGCTGCGCGGCAAGACGCTGGCGACCCCCAGCCTCGGTAACACCCAGGACGTGGCGTTGCGCTTCTTCCTCAAGAAGAACGGCATCGCGACCGACACCAANGGTGGCGGCGACCTCTCGATTCGTCCGCAGGAGAACTCGACCACCGTCGACGCCTTCAAGTCCGGCGCCATCGACGGCGCCNNGGTGCCCGAGCCCACCGCCTCCCGGCTGATCGCCGAGGGCGGCACGGTGCTCGTGGACGAGGCGGACGAGTGGCCCGAGACCGACGGCAAGTTCGTCACGACCGTCCTGCTGGTCCGCACCGACTACCTGGAGAAGAACCCCGAGATCATCCGGCGGCTCCTCACCGCCAACATCGCCGTGATCAAGCAGCTCAACGACGACCCGGCCGCCGGGCAGACCGCCACCAACGAGGCGCTCGGCAAGATCACCGGCAAGCCGCTGGCCGAGGGTGTCGTCAGCTCCGCGTGGAAGAGGCTGACCTTCAGCCCCGACCCGGTCGCGAAGTCGCTGTTCACCTCGGCGGCGCACCAGGAGGAGCTCGGGCTCATCGAGGACCCCAAGCTCGACGGGATCTTCGATCTGACGATCCTGAACGAGATCCTCGCCGCCGACGGCCAGCCCGCGGTCGCGGACAAGTGAGGTCCGGAACAGCGGCCTGACCTCGGCGGGCCGAGCGCCCGCCGGGCCGGTCCGCCCGCGCTTCCGCTCCGCCCGGTCGCGGTCAGCCTGAGCAGCTGGCCGCGGCCGGGCGGAGGGGCGCGGGCACACGGCGGTACCCGCAGGGGTTTCGTCCAGCACCTGACACACCCTGAGGGGAGCAAGATGTGACCGCGCTCGCGACGGACACGGCGCTGCGGATCGACGGGGTCAGCCGGGTCTTCGGCGCCGGCGCCGCCCAGGTCCGCGCCCTCGACGACATCAGCCTGGATGTTCGTCCCGGAGAGTTCGTCTGCCTGCTCGGGGCGTCGGGCTGTGGAAAGTCGACCCTCCTCGGGCTGGTGGCCGGCCTCGACCGGCCGACGGCGGGCACCGTGGACACCCACGGACACCGGGTCGGGATGATGTTCCAGGACTCGGCGCTGCTGCCCTGGCTCACGGCCGGCGGCAACATCGAGGTGCCGCTGAAGCTGCNGCGGATGCCGAAGGCCCAGCGCCAGGCCCGGGTCCGCGAGCTGCTGGCGATGGTCCGCCTCGCCGGCCAGGCGGACCGGCGTCCGCACGAGCTCTCCGGCGGCATGCGCCAGCGGGTGAGCCTGGCGCGGGCCTTCGCGCAGGAGGCGGACATCCTGTGCATGGACGAACCCTTCGGCGCGCTCGACGCCATGACCCGTGATCTCCTGCATGACGAGCTGGAGCGGATCTGGCGGGAGACGGGCATCACCGTGCTGTTCGTCACGCACGACGTGCGGGAGGCGGTGCGCCTCGGTGACCGGATCGTCCTGCTCTCCTCCCGCCCCGGACGGGTCGCGGAGATCTTCGATGTGGCGATCGACCGCCCGCGCCGCCTCGACCAGCCCCAGGTTTCCGAGCTCGCCTCCGTCGTGACGGCGCGGCTTCGGGAGGAGGTCGCCCGCCATGGCCACTGAGACCGACACCGCCCTCACCGGCAAGGACGTCGGCATCGACCTCCCGGCCGGGCGGAGGCCCGCGGCGGCGGGGGAGGACACCGAGCGGCTCACCGCGGCGGACCGGACGGCCGGCGACGCCGACGAGACGCTCGCCGGGCTGGACGCCCTCGACATCCCGATGCGCGAGCGACGTCCGCTGGCCGCCCGCGCCTGGGCGGCGACCTGGCCGAAGGTCGCCGCGCTCGGGTTGTTCCTCCTGCTCTGGCAGGTAGTGGTCTGGTCGGGCTGGAAGCCCTCCTACGTGCTGCCGGGGCCCGACGAGGCGCTGCCGGAGTTCTTCGACCAGCTCGGGTCGGCCGACTTCTGGGACGCCCTGGCCCGGACGCTCACCCGGGCGTGCGAGGGCTACGCCCTCGCCCTGGTCCTCGGCGTGGTCGTCGGGCTCGCGGTCTCCCGGTTCGCGCTGTTGCGCACGGCGGTGGGGTCGTTCATCACCGCGCTGCAGACCATGCCGTCCATCGTGTGGTTCCCGCTCGCGATCCTGCTGTTCAAGCTCAGCGAGTCGGCGATCATGTTCGTCGTCGTGCTCGGCGCCGCCCCGTCGGTGGCGAACGGGGTCATCTACGGCGTCGACTACGTCCCGCCGCTGCTCGTCCGGGTCGGGCGCAGCATGGGCGCGAAGGGGTTCACGCTCTACCGGTACGTCGTGGCCCCGGCGGCGCTGCCGTCGGTGATCGCCGGGCTGAAGCAGGGCTGGGCGTTCGCGTGGCGCAGCCTGATGGCCGGCGAGCTGCTCGTCACCGTCCCGGGCCACTCCTCGATCGGAGTGGATCTGCAGAACGCCCGGGAGCTGTCGGACACGGTCGGTGTGCTGGCCTCCATGATGACGATCTTCCTGATCGGCGTCACCGTCGACGCCGGCTTCTCCGTGCTCGACCGGCGGATGCGCCAGCGCCGTGGTCTGCTCGCCGAGGGCTCGGCCGCGGTCCGTTCCGCCCGGGGCTCGCGCGGTTCCCGCGGTTCTCGTGGCTCGCGCGGTTCCGGTGGCTCCCAGAACGGCGTGCCGGCCGCTGGTTCCGGCGCCGTGGCGGCTGTTTCCAACGGCCCTGGCTCGGCGGACACCACCGCCTGAGCGGTCCGCGGACGGGCCACCGGAGGCCCGGGCACGGCCCGGGCGGCAAGATGGTCCCATGCAGATCTCCGCCCGGGCCGACTACGCACTGCGGGCCCTGCTCACGCTCGCCGCCTCGGACGGCAACCTCGTCAAGGGGGAGACGCTCGCCTCGGCGCAGGACCTCCCNCTGCGCTTCCTGGAAAACATCCTCACCGACCTGCGGCGCAGTGGCCTCGTGCAGAGCCGCCGCGGCGCGGACGGGGGCTACCAGCTCTGCCGACCGGCAGAAGAGATCACGATCGCGACTGTCATCCGGGCCACCGACGGTCCGCTGGCCAGCGTCCGGGGGCGTCCGCCGGAGACCGCGCACTACGAGGGCGCGGCCAAGCACCTGCAGGACGTGTGGATCGCGGTCCGGGTCAACCTGCGCCGGGTGCTGGAGTCCGTCACCCTCGCGGATGTCGCCAGTGGCAACCTGCCGGAGATCGTCCGCGAGCTGCGCGAGGAGCCGGACGCCTGGCTGACCAGATAGCGCGGTGCGGGGTGGCTTTCTCCTGGTTCGCACAGGGCGCGGTTTCCGCCGCCGGCGACGGTTCGAGTGCGGAACCGGGCGCGAGCGTGGCCGCACGCCCGGGACCGGGTGACCGGCGGCAGCTGGAAGCCGTCGTGTTCGACTGGGGCGGCACCCTCACCCCGTTCCACGACGTCGACCTGCTCGACCTGTGGCGGATGGCTGCCCTGGAGATCTCACCGGGCGACGCCGACGAGATCACCGCGATCCTGGCCGGCCTGGAGGCCGCCTGGTGGCACAGCCGGGATGACTCGGACGGACTGTCGGGGAACGGCGCCGCGGGCGGGATGACCGGAGCGGTCGCCGAGCTGCTCGCGGCGGCGTCCGCCAGGCTGGGTGTCGACGTCGCCGCCGCCGTGCTGCGGGCGACGAGCCGGCGTGACCTGACCGCCTGGACACCGCACACGGTGTGTGATCCCGAGGCACTGCTGTTGCTGCATCTGGTCCGTGCCCGCGGGCTGCTCGTCGGGCTGCTGACGAACACCAGGTGGCCTCGGCTGTGGCATGAGCGCCTGCTGGAGCGGGACGGCCTGCTCGACCTGTTCCACGCGCGGGTCTACACGAGTGATCTTCCGTTCGACAAGCCGCATCCGATCGCGTTCCAGGCGGTGCTCGACGCCCTCGGTCTGGCTGATCCGTCCCGCGTACTGTTCGTCGGTGACCGGGTGCGGACCGACATCCGGGGCGCCCGGGCGGCCGGGATGCGGACCGTTCTCGTGGCGGACGGCGGAGCCGGCCGAAGGCCGGGCGGCCCCGAGCCCACGGACGCTGTCATCGGTCGGCTCGGGCAGCTGCTGGAGGTGCTCGACGTCCTCGGAGCAGCGCCTCCGGGCACTCCGCCGCCGCGCTGAACCATCCGGTGCGCCAGCCGCCGGGGGAGTCAGCGGCCGGGGGAGTCAGCGGCCGGGGAAAGCCGTCGTCGCGGAACCGAGGGCGATGCCGGCCAGCAGCCGGGCGCGCTGCCTCCGAAGCGTCATGGCCACCAGCGCGTCGACCGCCAGCTCGCGCTCGGCGCCGGTCAGCACGCCGACCGCGGCGTGGGCGGTGACCGCGGACTGGTCCTCGACCCGGGCCAGCAGGTCGAGTGACCCGCCGACGCCGGCCGGCTCGACCGGCAGCCGGTAGGCGGCGAGGGCGGGTGGTGGCGTCGCGTGGGCCGCCCGCAGTGCCGCGACGAGGGCGTCCCGCAGGCCGCGGTGGTCGTCGAGGGCGGTACGGGCGAGGCCGCGGGCGGCCTGGGCGGCGTCTCCCAGTGGCGCCAGCACACCACCCGCCGCGCCGGTCGCGTAGACGGCGGCGTGCGCCGAGGTGAGCATCGCGGTCAGCGCCCCGATCCGCGGGTCCGCGGTGGTGCCGGTGGCCGTCATCGCCGGGCCACCGCGGCCTGGGCCGTCTCCACGAGTTCCGCGTGCGCGGACTCCGCGGCGCACAGGCTCGCCATCAGCGGGGCCAGCCCGGAGCCGGCGGACAGGCAGCCGGCGCGGTGGGTGGCCGCCGCGGCCCGTTCGAGGCCGGCGAGGGCGGTGAGAGTGGCGGTCTGCGTCTCGGGCGTGTCCGTCACCGACCCTCCCGGTTCGTCGGCGGACGCCCCGGCCGAGCCGCTCGCGGTGGTCCCGGGGGCGGATCCGGCCGTGGGCGTGGTGGTCGCGGTCGCGCCGACGCCCGGCAGGCCGAGGGCCGCCAGATCGCGGGCGTGGTCGGCGTGGTGCGCACGGACCACCCGAAGCATCTCGGCCAGCCCGGGATGCCGGCTGATGGCGGCGTCGTAGGAGGCCAGCAACTCGGCCTCCCGCTCGTATGCCGCGGCCGCGGCCGCGATGTCGGCCGGGCCGGCCGTACGCCCGGGGGCGGTCGGGCCGGAGGAGGAGGTGCAGCCGGCGCCGGCGAGGAAGAATGCCCCGACGCCGGCCACCGGGACGGCGGCGAGGACCGCCCGGCGAGACGGGCCGGTACCGGCTGCTGTGGGCACGGCAGGCAGCTTCGCACACGCACCTGCCGGTCCCGGCTCCACGGTGGTGTCGCCGGAGGGCGCTGGCCTGGGCCGGCCCGAAATTGGAGAGCCACACCGGCGGACGTAGGCTAAGGATCTCGACGGTGTGACGCTGGACGCCCGAACGGGTGGGCGCGCATCCGGGACGCGGCCGGTGTCGCTGTCGCTGCCGTTGTCGCGCCGTGGTCGTGGCCGGTCATCAACGTCCACTGGGCGCGGCCGAGACGGAACAGGGTGGCTAGGCGGCCGCAAAGGCGGCTACGGGCAGGGGCACCGCGGTGGCGCGGGAAGGGACAGGCGAGGTGGCCAGGGCGGAAGACTCCGGCCGGGCGGGGGTCCGTCGGCCGACGGCGCCGTCCCGGGGTACCGGCAGGACACAGAAGGCGGCTGGCGGCAACCGCGCCGCAACGGAGGCCATGCGCGCGGAACTGCGCCGCCGGCTGGAGCCGAGGCTGGCGGCCGAGGGCTTCGACCTCGAGGATGTGGCGGTCTCGCGGGCGGGTTCGCGCAGCGTCGTTCGTGTCGTCGTGGACCGCGACGGAGGTATCGACCTCGACGCCGTCGCGGACGCGAGCAGATTGGTGTCCGCCGTTCTCGATGACGAGACCGGCGACGGCGCGGGTGGCGAGGGTGCCGGGGCCGCGGCCGGTGGGGGTCCCCTGGGGGGCGCCTACGTGCTTGAGGTGACCTCGCCCGGTGTCGACCGGCCGCTGGTGGAGCCGCGGCACTGGCGCCGGGCGGTCGGACGCCTGGTGCTGGTCCGCCGCGC
The DNA here is from genome assembly GCF_001636565.1 of Frankia sp. EI5c. Lineage (GTDB taxonomy): Bacteria > Actinomycetota > Actinomycetes > Frankiales > Frankiaceae > Parafrankia. The sequence goes on along the minus strand of NZ_LRTK01000052.1, from coordinate 29,751 downwards.
TGACGGCGACGAGGTCGAGGGCAGGGTGCTCTCCGCCGATGACGAGGGCGCCGACCTGGCGGTGCCGAGCGGGCCCGCCCGGCGGGGCCGGCCGCCCCGCACCCGGCTGGAACGGGTCGTCTACGGCACGGTGACCCGCGCGACCGTTCAGGTCGAGTTCGGGTCAGCGGCCGATCACGAGGCCGCGGAACAGGGCACCGCAGACGAGGAACACACTGATCACGACGATGCCCCGGATGTCGGGGCCGGCGATGATGCGAGCCTGGACGTCGAGGCCGCGCCGGACGGCACGGGTGGTGTCGGCGGACCCGCCGCGTCGACGACCGGTGGGGCAGAGGAAGATCATGAGGCCGTGGGCGCGGAAGCGAGCGCGGCTGGCCAGAACGGCAAGGAGATGAACCGGTGAAGCTCGACGTCNCTGCGCTGCGGGGAATCGAGCGCGAGAAGGAGATCGCCTTCGACACACTTGTCGAGGCGATCGAGACCGCGTTGTTGACCGCCTACAAACACACCGCTGGTTCCGCCGAAGACGCCCGGGTCGTGATCGACCGGACCAGCGGTGAGGTCGCCGTCGTCGCGCGCGAGAGCGGGCCGGACGGAACCTCCCGGGAGTGGGACGACACGCCCGCGGACTTCGGCCGGATCGCCACCATGACCGCGAAGCAGGTCATCATGCAGCGCCTGCGTGAGGCGCAGCAGGAGGTGACCTACGGCCAGTACGCGGACCGCGAGCACGAGGTCGTCTCCGGTGTGGTCCAACACCACGAGCAGCGGGCGGGCTCCCGGGTGGTCCTGGTCGACCTCGGTACCGTCGAGGGCGTGCTGCCGCCGGCCGAGCAGGTTCCCGGCGAGCGGCTGGAACACGGTGACCGGATCAAGTGCTATGTGGTGCACGTGGCCCGTGGGCCGCACGGGCCGACCGTCACCCTCTCCCGGACGCACCCGGAGCTGGTGAAGGGGCTGTTCCGGCTGGAGGTCCCCGAGGTCGCGGACGGAACGGTCGAGCTCGCGGCGATCGCCCGGGAGGCCGGCCACCGGACCAAGATCGCGGTGCGTTCGAAGGCGCCCGGTGTGAACCCCAAGGGAGCCTGCATCGGCCCGATGGGGAGCCGGGTCCGCGCGGTCATGGCGGAGCTGCACGGAGAGAAGATCGACATCGTCGACTGGTCGGCTGACCCCGCGGCCTTCGTGGGCAGCGCGCTCTCGCCGGCGCGGGTCTCCCGGGTCGAGGTGACCGACCTGGCGAGCCGGTCGGCTCGGGTGGTGGTGCCGGACTACCAGCTTTCGCTCGCCATCGGCCGGGAGGGGCAGAACGCCAGGCTCGCGGCCAGGCTCACCGGCTGGCGGATCGACATCCACTCCGACACCGAGGGAGGCCCGGATCGTGCCGACCGACCAGCCNGGGAGACCGCTCCTCGGCACAACGGATCGAGCACGGGCCCGCGGAGGTCCTCCGCGGCGGGCGGACACTCTCGGGGCGCAACGGGATAGACTTATCATGGCGCGCCGTGCGGAGCCGACGCCTCGCGTGGTCCCTGTCCGGGCAATGGTCTCGACCGTCGAGTTCTCGACTGCCGAGCACCCGATGACCGAGCAGTGCCCATCTGAGGACTCCGAACCGATTCGTACCTGTGTCGGTTGTCGAAGCCGGGTGGCGCGGTCGCACCTGTTGCGTATCGTCGTGGTCGGCGGGGAGCTCCTCCCGGATGTTCGCCGTCGGATGCACGGTCGGGGCGCCCATGTGCACCCCGACCTGGCCTGCGTCGAACTCGCGGAGCGCCGCAAGGCGTTCCCGCGGGCGTTGCGGGTTGCCGGGCCGCTCGGGCTGAAGCAGGTCAGAGCGCATCTGGAGCAGTACCCGCGCAACACCGGCGGGTAGAACAGCGGTACGGGCGAGGCGCCTCGGCGCGGCGCCCGGTGGAACAGCGGAGCGGTCGCCCGTCCGATGGGATCGGTTCGGGTGGCACGCGCTGGCAGGCGACGCCAGATCGACGTCGACAGGGAAGCAGGTCGAGACAGCGATGACCGCGCAGTGAGAACGCAGCCATGATCACGACCGGCAGGTAACGAGGTCACGCGGGCATGGACCGCGGGCCGAAAGAAGGAGCACCGTGGCAGGAAAGGCCCGCGTACATGAGCTCGCGAAGGAGCTCGGTGTCGACAGCAAGACCGTTCTCGCCAAGCTGAAGGACCTTGGCGAGTTCGTGAAGTCCGCCTCGTCCACCGTAGAGGCACCAGTGGTCCGCAAGCTCAAGGAAGCCTTCCCCGCGGAAGGCTCCGGTTCGCCCGCGCGTCCCGGTGGCAGGCCCGGTAACGGCGCCCGTCCGACGCCGCCGCCCCGTCCGGGCCCGATCCCCGGCCGGCCCGGTCCGCGGCCCGGCCCCGGCGGTCGCCCGGTTCCAGGGCCCGGTCGCCCGGCGTCGCCCTCCGCTCCGGCCCCGGCATCGCCAGGTGCCGACCGGCCCACCACGCCGGTGTCGCCGTCGCAGCCCTCGTTCTCGCAGCCGCCGGCATCGCAGCCGCCGCTGTCGCAGCCGTCGGGGCCGGCCGCGCCGCAGACTCCGCGGCCCATCGCGGCCTCGGCCGCGCCGTCGGCGCCGGCCGCGCCCGCCGCACCGGCGGCACCCGCTCCCGGTGCTCCGGCCGGTCCCTCCGGGCCGCGTCCCGGCCCGGCTTCCAGGCCTGCCCCCGGACCGGCCCAGCAGGGTCGCCCGCGCCCCGGTGGCGCTGGTGCCCCCGGTGGCCCGCGTCCCGGGCCCCGGCCCGGCCCTCGCCCGGCGGGTGCCGGGAACAACCCCTACACCAGCCCGTCGGCAGGCCCGCGGGCCGGTTCCGGCCAGGGCGGCGCGCCGTCCGCGCCGGCCCGTCCCGGTGCTCCGCGCCCGGGGGCTCCCCGGCCTGGTGGCCCGCGTCCCGGCGGCCCGGGTGGCCCCGGTGGGCCGCGGCCGTCGCCCGGTCAGATGCCGCCGCGTCCCGGTGGTTCCGGTGGCCCGCGGCCGTCGCCCGGTCAGATGCCGCCGCGTCCCGGTGGTTCCGGTGGCCCGCGCCCCAACTCGAACATGTTCCAGCCGCGTCCCGCGGGCGGCGCTCCCGGTCGTCCCGGTGGCGGCGGTGGCGGTGCTCCGGGTCGTCCCGGTGGCGGCGGTGGCGGCCCGCGTCCCGGCGGCTTCGCCGGTCGCGGCGGCGCTCCGGGTCGTCCCGGCGGCGGTGGCGGTGCTCCGGGTCGTCCCGGTGGCGGCGGTCCCGGTGGCGGCGGGCGTCCGGCCGCCGGCGGTCGTGGCCGCGGCGGGACGACGGCAGGTGCCTTCGGCCCGGGTGGTCGTGGGCGTCCCGGCCGGCAGCGCAAGTCCAAGCGCGCGAAGCGCCAGGAATGGGAGAGCGGGCTCGAGGCGCCGCGTATGGGGGCGATGGTCCCGCGCGGCAACGGGCAGGCGATCAGGCTTCCTCGCGGCGCGTCCCTCGCCGACTTCGCGGACAAGATCGACGCGAACCCGGGTGCGCTGGTCCAGGTGGTCTTCACCCAGCTGGGTGAGATGGTCACCGCCACCCAGTCCTGCACGGACGAGACGCTGCAGCTGCTCGGCGTGACGCTGGGCTACGAGGTGCAGATCGTCAGCCCCGAGGACGAGGACAAGGAGCTCCTGGAGAGCTTCGACCTCTCCTTCGGCGGTGAGTACGGCGACGACGTCGAGCTGTCGGCCCGTCCGCCGGTCGTGACGGTCATGGGTCACGTCGACCACGGAAAGACCAAGCTGCTCGACGCGGTCCGGTCCACGGACGTGGTCGGCGGCGAGGCCGGCGGCATCACCCAGCACATCGGCGCCTACCAGGTGCGGGCGGTCGTGGACGGCAACGAGCGTCCGATCACCTTCATCGACACCCCGGGTCACGAGACCTTCACCGCCATGCGTGCCCGTGGTGCGCAGGTGACCGACATCGTGGTCCTCGTGGTGGCGGCGGACGACGGTGTGAAGCCGCAGACGATCGAGGCGCTGAACCACGCGCAGGCGGCCGGTGTGCCGGTCGTGGTGGCGGTGAACAAGGTCGACAAGGAGGGCGCGGACCCGGCGAAGGTCCGTGGCCAGCTCACCGAGTACGGCCTGGTGGCCGAGGAGTACGGCGGCGACACGATGTTCGTCGACGTCTCCGCGCGCAACCGGACCGGCATCGACACACTGCTGGAGGCGGTCATCCTGACCGCCGACGCCTCGCTCGACCTGNGGGCGCCCACGGGCACCGAGGCACAGGGTGTGGCGATCGAAGGTCGTCTCGACCGCGGGCGTGGCCCGGTGGCCACCGTGCTGGTCCAGCGCGGAACCCTGCGGGTCGGTGACTCGGTCGTCGCCGGTGAGGCGTTCGGCCGGGTCCGGGCGATGCTCGACGAGAACGGCGCCCAGGTGTCGGAGGCCGGCCCGGCTCGACCGGTGCAGGTCCTCGGTTTCACCAGCGTTCCCGACGCCGGCGACAACTTCCTCGTCGTGCCGGAGGACCGGGTGGCCCGCCAGATCGCCGAGCGCCGGCAGGCCCGTGAGCGCAACGCCGAGCTGGCGTTGAGCCGCGGTCGCCCGACGCTGGAGACGATCCTCGAGCGGATGAAGGAGGGCGAGAAGACCCAGCTGAACCTCATCCTCAAGGGTGATGTGTCCGGTTCGGTCGAGGCGCTCGAAGACGCCCTGCTCAAGATCGATGTCGGTGACGAGGTCGGTCTGCGGATCATCGACCGCGGTGTCGGTGCGATCACCGAGACCAACGTCATGCTGGCGTCGGCCTCGGACGCGGTGATCATCGGCTTCAACGTCCGGCCGCAGGGCAAGGCGACGGAGCTGGCTGACCGCGAGGGCGTCGAGGTCCGCTACTACTCGGTGANCTACCAGGCCATCGAGGACATCGAGAACGCGCTCAAGGGCATGCTCAAGCCGGTGTACGAGGAGGTTCAGCTCGGCACCGCGGAGGTGCGCGAGGTGTTCCGCGTACCGCGGGTGGGCAATGTCGCCGGTTCGCTGGTCCGCTCCGGCATCATCCGCCGTAACACCAAGGCCCGGCTCATCCGGGACGGTGTCGTGGTCGCGGACAACCTCAACGTCGAGTCGCTCAAGCGGTTCAAGGACGATGCGACAGAGGTCCGCGAGGGCTACGAGTGCGGTATCGGTCTCGGGTCGTTCAACGACATCAAGATCGATGACGTGATCGAGACCTTCGAGCAGCGGGAGGTCCCCCGCACCTGATCCACCGGTCCGGGTCGGTGCCGGGCGACGTGTTCGCCCGGCACCGACCCGCCCGGGGTCGGCTGTGGAGAGATCATGTGGATCGGGAGCCTGACACTGGACATCCTTCTGGGGGACGTGCGTTCCCTGAAGGAGAAGCGGTCGGTCGTCCGGCCGGTCGTGGCCGAGCTCAGGCGGCGTTTCGTGGTCAGCGCGGCGGAGACCGGCAGCCTCGACCTGCATCGCCGGGTCGAGATCGNGGTGGCCGTCGTGGCGGCGAGCCGGGCGCACTGCGTGGATGTTCTGCGGGCCTGTGAGGAACTGGTGGCAGGCCGCCCCGAGCTGGAGGTCCTCTCGGCTCGGGTGCGATACCTCTCCGACGAGGACGCTGATGGTGTGGCCTGCTCGGACGCAGCCGCTTCGTAGTTGCCGTGGCGCTGTTCCGCCGCCGGTGTGTCGTTCGTCCGCACCGTGCGGGGTAGGCATGGAAATGGTGGGTGTCGGCTGTGGTCCGGCTGGGCACCGTGGTGCCCGCCGCCCAGGTCGGCCGGGTGAGTGAGGGAGGCGGACGGTGGCTGATCCGGCTCGTGCGCGTCGGTTGGCGGTACGCATCCGTGAGGTGGTCGCGTCCGCGCTGGAACGCGGCGTGAAGGACCCCCGGCTCGGGATGGTGACGATCACGGACGCGCGGGTTACCCCTGACCTGATGGACGCCACGGTCTTCTACACCGTCTACGGCGACGACGAGGCCCGGCAGGCGTCGGCCCTCGCGCTGGAGTCGGCCAAGGGGCTGTTGCGTAGCCAGGTGGGGCGTGCCACGGGAATCAAGGTCACCCCGACCCTGACCTTCGTGCACGACCGCCTGCCCGATGACGCGCGCCACCTGGAGGACCTGCTCGACGAGGCCCGTCGGCGGGATGCCGAGGTGGCCCTGGTCCGCCAGGACGCCACGCCGGCCGGTGAGCCGGATCCCTACCGGCGGCCCAGGGAGGCGGACGAGGCCGACCCCGATGACGCCGACCTTGACGCCGACTTTGATGATGTTGACCTCGGTACGGCCGACCTCGACGCCTCAAACGGTCTCGACGGCGGGGTGACGGAGGCCGCCGGAGCGCGGCGGGAGTCGGCGTCATGACCGTGATGTCCGCCATGTCCGGGGGGCTGGGGTCGGCTGCCGGCGGCGTCGGTGGTGCGTCCACTCCCGCCGCGGCGGCGGGCCGGGCCGAAGGCCTCCACGAAGCCGTCCAGGCCCTGTGCTCGGCCACCGAGGCCGGTGCCGAGGTCCTCCTGCTCGCCCACCTCAATCCGGACGGCGACAGCCTCGGGTCGGCGATCGCGCTCGGCCTGGCGCTGCGCCGGCTGGGTGCCCGCCCGCGGGTCTCCTTCGACGCCGATCCGTTCGTGGTCCCCCGCACGCTGCGGTTCCTGCCAGGCCAGGACCTTCTGGTCGCACCCGGTGAGCTGGGCGCACTGGGCGCCGCTCCGGCGCTCGTGGTCACTCTGGACGCCGGCAGCGAGGAACGGCTCGGCTGCCTTTCCCGGCAGCTCGCCGGCACGCGCTGCCTCGTCGTGGACCACCACCCCTCGAACACCCTGTTCGGGGACATCAACCTGGTGGACCCCGAGGCGGCGTCCACCAGTGTTCTGGTGATGCGCCTGATCGACGCGCTCGGTGTCGAGCTCGACCGGGACATCGCCGCGGCGGTCTACACCGGGCTCGTCACCGACACCGGTTCGTTCCGGTTCGCCGCGACGACTCCCGCGGTGCACGAGCTCGCCGCCCGGCTGCTGGCGACCGGTATCGAACATGAGGTGATCGGCCGCACGCTGTNGGACACCCACCGCTTCGGCTACCTCCGGCTGTTGGCGCAGGTCCTGGAGCGGGCCCGGCTGGAACCNGAGTTCGACCTGGTCTGGACCTGGTGCACCGAGTCCGACCTGCGCGCGGCCGGCATCGGCTATGACGAGATCGAGGCCGTCATCGACGTCGTCCGAACCGTGTCGGAGGCGGAGATCGCCGCCGTCTGCAAGCAGGATGGCGGCCTCTGGAAGCTCTCGGTGCGGTCCAAGGGCGCGGTGGACGTCGGTGCCGTGTGTACCGCCCTCGGTGGCGGTGGTCACCGTTTCGCGGCCGGGGTCTCGTCGTCCGCGCCGCTGGAGTCCTTCATGGCTCGATTTCGGGAGAAGCTCGTGCGCGCTCCCCGTCTCGCGGGGTGAGCATCCCGGTGCCTGCCTCCGCGCACACGGCCGCCGACACCCCCAAGGCCGCCGATTCTCCCGAGGCCGCCGACACCCCCAAGACCGCCAGGCCCACCAGGACGGCAGTGGACGGTCTCGTCGTCGTCGACAAGCCATCGGGCTGGACGTCGCATGACGTCGTCGCGAAGTCCCGGCGGCTGCTGGGGACCAGGCGGGTCGGGCATGCCGGAACCCTCGACCCGATGGCGACCGGCGTGCTGGTCCTGGGCGTCGGCCGGGGAACCAGGCTGCTCGGCCATCTGGCGCTGACCGCCAAGGTGTACTCCGCGACGATCAGGCTGGGCCGCACCACCACGACCGATGACGCCGAGGGCGAACCGGTCGAGGACCGGCCGGTCGATGTCGACCCCGGCGAGCTCGCGGCCCGGATGGCGGAACTGACCGGCGAGATCGAACAGGTGCCGTCCAGCGTCAGCGCGGTGAAAGTGAACGGGGTGCGGGCCTACGCGCGGGTCCGGGCCGGCGAGGACGTGGTGCTGGCGCCCCGCCGGGTCACGGTGAGCCGTTTCGAGCTGCTCGCCAACCGCGGCACCGACCTGGATGTCCTGGTGGCCTGCTCCAGCGGTACGTACATCCGGGCGCTCGCCCGCGATCTGGGGGCCGCGCTCGGCTGCGGGGCACATCTCACCTCTCTGCGGCGCAGCGAGGTCGGGCCGTTCGGGCTCTCGGTGGCGGTGGGTCTCGACGAACTGGCCGAGCGGGGGGGCGAGGCGGTCGTTCCGCTCGGGTCGGCGGTGGCGGCGGCCTTCCCGCGCCGGGATGTCGACGCGGACCAGGCACGTGATGTCGCTCACGGTCGGTGGCTCCCGGCCCTGGGCCAGGCCGGTCCCTACGGGGTGTTCGGGCCGGCCGGCGAGGTCCTCGCGCTGTTCGAGGAGCAGGGCGGAAGAGCCCGGCCAACCGTGGTGTTCGCGCCGGCGTAGCGGTTCCGACGACCGGGCCACCCGGCCCGGTCGTCGCTCCTCGGTGGTCTCTGGCGTTGTCAGCCACGACGATCGAAGATCGACTCGCCATGCCCTAGGCTTCGGCAGGTGCGACGTTGGCGCGGAGTGGAGAACACCCCGGAGGACTGGCCGGGCGGAGTGGTCACCATCGGCTACTTCGACGGAGTCCACCTGGGGCATCGTCGGATTGTCGGCCGGGCGGTGGAGCTCGCGCGCCAGCGCGGGCAACAGTCGACGGTGCTGACCTTCGACCCGCATCCCGCGGAGGTGCTGCGCCCCGGTTCCCATCCGGCGCAGCTGACCACGCTGCGGCACAAGGCGGAGCTGCTCGCGGCGATCGGCGTCGACGCGCTCTGCGTGGCGCCGTTCGACCTGGACTTCAGCCGGATGCCGGCGGAGGAGTTCGTCCGCGAGGTGCTGGTGGGCCGGCTGCGCGCCACCGCGGTGGTGGTGGGGGAGAACTTCACGTACGGGCACCGGGCGGCCGGGAACATCCAGACGCTGCTGGCCGGCGGGCGTGCGGAGGGCTTCGAGGTCGAGGGCGTCGGGCTCGTCCGCGCGGACGAGAAGGTGCTGTCCTCCACCGAGATCCGCCGGCGGGTGGCCGCGGGGGACGTCGAGGGGGCGGCAGCGGCCCTGGACCGGCCGCACCGGGTCGAGGGCGTGGTGGTCCACGGCGACGCCCGCGGGCGCACGATCGGCTACCCGACGGCGAACCTGCAGTGCACGCCCTGGTCGGCGGTGCCCGCGGACGGGGTCTACGCGGGGTTCGCGCGCTGGTCGGACCAGCGTCGCGCCGCCGCGATCTCCATCGGCACGAACCCGACCTTCGAGGGCCGCGACCGTCGGGTCGAGGCGTTTCTGCTGGACTTCGACGGGGATCTGTACGGCGAGTACATGACCTACGAGTTCACCCGCAGGCTGCGCCCGACCCTGCGTTTCGAGTCCGTCGACGAACTCGTCGAGCAGATGGGGCGGGACGTCGAGGCGACCCGGTCGGCCACGCTTCCGGTCTGATGCCACCCGGCTGCCACTTTCGGGGTACGCGTGGGTGCCGACAGTCGCTGTTCGNGGGAGTCTCTCGGGGTTGATAAGCTTCCCCCTCAGGCGGGAGCGGTGTGTCCGGTGACGGCGTGCCGGATGGTCGGCTCGCGGCGGNTGCTGATGGTGCGCGGTTGCTGGTGGTGTTCAGTGATGGTGCCCAGTGGTCGCCGAGGTTCGGCGGCGGTCGGGTGGATTCGGCACTTTGCCGGGTGGTCCCGGGTGGTCGCCGGCCACGGAGCGACGTCCGGTGGCTTATGCCGGCAGGAGGCTCGGGTGCAGAAGACCCCGGGCGCGCGCCGCCCCGGACGAAGGAACGAGGTGGAGCGTGCCGCTCTCTAGCGACGTCAAGCAGAAGATCATGACGGACTACGCCACGGTCGAACGGGACACCGGATCGCCNGAGGTCCAGGTGGCGATGCTGACCCGTCGCATCAGCGACCTGACCGAGCACCTGAAGGTCCACAAGCACGACCATCACAGCCGCCGCGGGCTGCTCCTGCTCGTCGGGCGCCGGCGCCGCCTGCTGAACTATCTGGCGAAGACGGACATCAACCGCTATCGCGCGCTGATCGAGCGACTCGGCCTGCGTCGATAGCAACCAAGAGGGAGCGCCCCGGTGGCGCTCCCTCCGGCGCATCCGGGGTAGGTACCGGAGCGTCAGGCCGCCGGCGGCAGCTCGTGCCGGCCGGCGGCCGCAGGACCTGACCGGGTCCGCGCGGCATGAGCCGCCGGTCCTCGGTCGTGGCCCCCTGGACGGCGCCACCGGCGCCGGGCCCGGAGACTTCGACTGAGCACCGGCATCCTCGATGGCGCGGGCACGGCCCACGAAGAGGATGGAGTATCGAGTGGACGACTCGACACAGGCGGCAGAGGCCGTTATCACGACCCCGGCCGGGCCCCGCACGGTGCGGTTCGAGACCGGCCGGCTGGCACGGCAGGCCGCCGGGTCGGTGGTCGCCTTCCTGGGCGACACCATGGTTCTCTCGGCGACGACGGTGAGCCGGTCGCCGAAGGAGCAGCTGGACTTCTTCCCCCTCACGGTCGACGTCGAGGAGCGGATGTACGCGGCGGGGCGCATCCCCGGTTCCTTCTTCCGCCGGGAGGGTCGCCCCAGCGAGGACGCGATCCTGACCTGTCGGCTCATCGACCGCCCGCTGCGCCCCTCGTTCACCAAGGGTCTGCGCAACGAGATCCAGGTCGTGGCCACGGTGCTCGCGCTGGATCCCGACACGCTCTACGACGTGGTCGCGATCAACGCGGCCAGCGCCTCGACCCTGCTGGCGGGGCTGCCGTTCAGCGGCCCGATCGGCGCGACCCNGGTCGGCTACGTCGACGGCGAGTGGATCGCCTTCCCGACCCACAGTGAGCTGGCGCGCGCCACCTTCGACATGGTCGTGGCCGGCCGGGTGCTGGAGGACGGCACCGACGTCGCGATCATGATGGTCGAGGCGGAGGCGACTCCGGGCACGGTCGGTCTGCTCGCCGGCGGTGCTCCGGCGCCGACCGAGGAGGTCGTCGCGGCGGGCCTGGAGGCGGCCAAGCCGGCGATCCGTGAGCTGTGCCGGGCACAGAGCGAGCTGGCGGCCGGCGCGGCGAAGCCGCGGCGCGACTTCCCGCTGTTCGTCGACTACCACGACGACGTGCTGGAGTCCCTGACCGCGGCGGTCGGCGAGGAGCTGGCCGCGGCGCTGCGCATCGCCGGCAAGGCCGAGCGCGAGGCGGAGCTGGAGCGGGTGCGCGCGCTGGCCGTCGAGAAGGTCTCCAGCCAGTTCGAGGGCCGTGACAAGGAGATCGGCCCGGCCTACCGGGCACTGACCAAGAAGCTGGTCCGCTCCCGGATCGTCGCCGACGGCGTGCGGATCGACGGCCGTTCCACGACCGAGATCCGGGAGCTGTCGGCCGAGGNCGACTACATCCCGCGGGTGCACGGCTCGGCGTTGTTCGAGCGGGGCGAGACGCAGATCCTCGGCGTCACGACGCTGGCGATGCTGCGGATGGAGCAGACCGTCGACACGCTCAACCCGGAGCGCACCAAGCGGTACATGCACAACTACAACTTCCCGCCGTACTCCACCGGTGAGACCGGCCGGGTGGGCTCGCCGAAGCGTCGCGAGATCGGCCACGGGGCGCTCGCCGAGCGGGCGCTGCTGCCGGTGCTGCCGGACCGCGAGGAGTTCCCCTACGCGATCCGGCAGGTCTCCGAGGCGCTGAGCTCCAACGGCTCGACCAGCATGGGTTCGGTCTGCGCGAGCACGCTGTCCCTGCTGAACGCCGGTGTGCCGCTCAAGGCGCCGGTGGCGGGTATCGCGATGGGTCTGATCAAGGAGGGCGACAGCTTCGTCACCCTGACGGACATCCTCGGTGCCGAGGACGCCTACGGTGACATGGACTTCAAGGTCGCCGGCACCCGCGAGTTCGTGACCGCGCTGCAGCTCGACACCAAGCTCGACGGCATTCCGGCGTCGGTGCTGGCCAGCGCGCTCCAGCAGGCCNGGGCCGCCCGGCTCACGATCCTGGAAGTGATGGCCGAGGCCATCGGCGCGCCGGACGAGATGTCCGCGCACGCGCCGCGGGTCATCTCGGTGAAGATCCCGGTTGACAAGATCGGCGAGGTCATCGGGCCCAAGGGCAAGATGATCAACCAGATCCAGGCGGACTCCGGGGCTGAGATCACCGTCGAGGACGACGGCACGATCTACATCGGTGCGGCCGACGGCCCGGCGGCGGAGACCGCGCGGTCCGCGATCAACGCGATCGCGAACCCGCAGATGCCCGAGGTGGGCGAGCGTTATCTCGGCACCATCGTGAAGATCACCAACTTCGGCGCCTTCGTCTCGCTGACACCGGGCAAGGACGGTCTGCTGCACGTGAGCAAGCTCAAGCAGCTCGCCGGCGGCAAGCGGGTGGAGAAGGTCGAGGACGTGCTCTCGGTCGGCCAGAAGCTGCAGGTGGAGATCACCGAGATCGACGCCCGTGGAAAGATCAGCCTCGCGCCGGGCGCCGAGGCTGACGCGGTTGCCGCCGAGTCCTGAGTCGTCCCCGTGCACGCGGGGATCCTCCTCCTGACAGGAGTGCTGTGACGGAGATGGATCTGTCCACCTCTGACGAGCGCACGTCGGTTCCGCGCGGGCCGGAGACCACCTCCGGCCCGCCCCCGGCCCGCGTGGCCGAACTACTGGCGGCGGGCTCCGGTACCGAGCAGCTGCTCGCCGGGACCGTGCGCCGCACGGTCCTGCCCGGCGGGCTGCGGGTCATCACGGAGAAGGTGCCGGGGGTCCGGTCGGTCGCCGTCGGCGTCTGGGTGGGCGTCGGCTCCCGGGACGAGACCCCGCTCACCGGCGGGTGCTCGCACTACCTGGAGCATCTGCTCTTCAAGGGCACCCCCAGCCGGGACGCGCTGACGATCAGTGCCGCCATCGAGGCGGTGGGCGGCGATCTCAACGCGTTCACGGCCAAGGAGTACACCTGCTACTACGCCCGGGTCCTCGACACGGACCTGGACCTGGCCGTCGACGTCGTCTGCGACATGGTCGCCAACTCGCTGGTGACCGCGGACGACGTCGAGGCCGAGCGTGGCGTGATCCTTGAGGAGATCGCCATGCACGAGGACGACCCCGGCGACGTCGTGCACGACGTCTTCGCCGACGCGGTCCTCGGCTCCTCCGTACTGGGCCGGCCGGTGCTGGGCACCGTCGAGACGATCCAGGCCCTCGGCCGGGAGACGATCAACGACTACTACCGCGACCGGTACGCCCCGCGGGCGCTCGTGGTCTCCATCGCGGGCAACCTCGACCACGACCAGGCCCTGGACCGGGTGGTGCGGGCCTTCGCCGACCAGCTCACCGGGCCCGCGCTGGCCCAGGAGGTCCGGCGCGGGGACTACCCGTTCCCGCCGCCGCCCGGCATCGTCGTCGACCGGCGGCCGACCGAGCAGGCGCATGTCGTGCTCGGGACGGCCGGCCTGTCCCGGCATGACCCGCGCCGGTATGCCCTCGGGGTGCTGTCCACGACGCTCGGCGGCGGCATGAGCTCGCGGTTGTTCCAGGAGGTGCGGGAGAAGCGCGGCCTGGCCTACTCGGTCTACTCGTTCGACAACCAGTTCGCCGACGCGGGCCTGTTCGGCGTCTACGCGGGCTGCGCCCCGGGCCGGGCCGACGACGTGCTGGAGATCTGCCGCGAGCAGATGCACCGGATCGCCGAGGACGGCATCACCCCGGAGGAGCTCGACCGAGCGCGGGGCCAGAACCGCGGGGGCCTGGTGCTCAACCTGGAGGACACCGGGTCGCGGATGAGCCGGCTCGGCAAGAGCGAGCTCGTCCACGGCGAACTGCTCTCGGTAGACGAGGTGCTCGCCCGGGTCGAGGCTGTCACCCTGGACGACGTCCGGGCGATCGCGGCCGAGCTTGTCGACCGGCCGTGGGCGTTGGGCGTCATCGGGCCGTTCGACGACCACGACTTCAGCGCGGCCGTCGCGCGCTGAGCGCACGAGAGCCGGCCCGGCCGGTGCGGCGCGCGCGTGCGTGCCGCGTGCCGTGCCTGGGAACCGTTTCCGACATCGTTCACACGAGGGGTGTGCAGTGATCGCTGTGGGGGTGCTCGGCGCCCGTGGCCGGATGGGCGCCACCGTGTGCCGGGCCGTCTCGGAGGCGCCGGATCTGGAACTGGTGGCGGAGGTCGACGCCGATGATGATCGCGCCGGCCTGGCGAAGGCCGACGTGGTCGTCGACTTCACCCACCCCGACGCCGTCATGGGCAACCTGCGGTGGGCGATCGACAACGGCGTCCACGCGGTCGTCGGCACGACCGGCTTCGACGAGGACCGGCTGGCCACAGTGCGTGGCTGGCTGGGCGCCGACCCCTCGGTCGGCGTGTTCGTGGCGCCGAACTTCGGCATCGCGGCGGTCCTGATGATGCTCTTCGCGGCCCGCGCGGCTCCGTACTTCGAGTCGGTGGAGATCGTCGAGCTGCACCACCCGGGCAAGGCGGACGCGCCCAGCGGCACGGCCCGGCGGACCGCCGAGCTCATCTCGGCGGCCCGGGTGGCCGCCGGCCAGGACCCGGCCGGACCCGACGCGACGACCTCCGCCCTGGACGGGGCGCGCGGGTCGCGGGTCGCCGGGGTGCCGGTGCACGCCGTCCGGCTCGGTGGCCTGGTCGCGCACCAGGAGGTCCTGCTCGGCGGCTCGGGCGAGACGCTGACGATCCGGCACGACTCGCTCGACCGCGCCTCGTTCATGCCGGGGGTGCTGCTGGCGGTGCGCGAGGTGGCCGCCCACCCGGGGCTCACCGTGGGCCTGGAGGCCCTGCTCGACCTCGGCTGACCCGGCACGCCGACCGGGTGTCGCCAAGCCGTCACCCGGTCCGCTGTCCGCGTGAGCCTGCGCGGATGGATAGGTTTCGGGTGTGGCGCGACATACAGGTGGGCGGCTGACAAACACCGGAACCGTGTTCGGCATCGATCTCGGGACGACGTTCAGCTGCCTGGCCAGGGTCGCTGGCTCCGGCGAGCCCGAGGTCCTCGGGCTGATGGACGGCTCACAGACCCTCCCCAGCGTCGTCCTGTTCGTCGGCGGGGACGAATACATCACCGGTGAGACCGCGCGCCGGCTCGCCCGGGCNCGTCCTGACGACGTGTGCTCTCTGGTCAAACGCCGGATGGGCGACCGCGAGTGGCGGTTCGTGGCCCGCGGGTCGCAGTGGTCGGCGCCGGCGGTGAGCGGCCTGATCCTCAAGGCGCTGGTCTCGGACGCCGGACNGACCGCGGGGGAGGCGGTCCGGGATGTGGTCATCACCGTCCCGGCCTACTTCGGCGACGAGGAACGGCGGGCCACCGTGCTGGCGGGCGAGTACGCCGGCCTGAACGTCGTGGACGTCATCAACGAGCCGACGGCCGCCGCCCTGTCGTACGGCTTCGCCCGTTTCGAGGTGACGGGCCGGCGCACGCTGGGTGGTCCGGGCGCGCTGGCCGAGGAGGTCGCGCTCGTCTACGACCTCGGCGGCGGGACGTTCGACGTCACCATCGTGGAGCTCGCCGACCGGAGGGTCTCCGTCGTCGCCACCGACGGTGACCATCAGCTCGGCNGGGCGGACTGGGACGAGAAGATCGTCCTCTTCCTCACGGACCGTTTCCTCTCCGCCCATCCCGAGGCCGCCGACCCGCTGGATGACGGCGAGGCCGCCCAGGTGCTGCAGCTCGCGGCCGAGCGTGCCCGCCGGGAGCTGACCGAGGCGACCTCGACCGTGGTCACGGTCAGCCACGACGGCCGATCCCTCGACGTCACGCTCACCCGCGAGGAGCTGGAGCGCCTCACTTCCGGGCTGCTCGATCGCACGCTGGCCCTGACCAGGTCGGCGATCGAGGCGGCGCGGGAGCGGGGGGTGCGCGGGGTCGACCGGGTCCTGCTCGTCGGCGGGGCGTCGCGGATGCCCGCGGTCGCCCGCCGGCTGGCCGCGGAACTGTCCGTCCCGGTGGAACTGAGCGATCCCGACCTCGCCGTCGCCCGGGGCGCCGCCATCTACGGCGAGAAGAAGTCGCTGGAACGGCTGGTGACGGCCGACCTGGTCACCCGCGGCCAGCTGGTGGACGGGGCCTCGGTGGAGACCGCGGCGCCGGCCGACCTGGACGCGGCCTGCCGCCGGCTGGCCGAGGCCCTGGGGCTGTCCGCCGAACGGGTGCGGCGCACGGTCGAGGTCCAGGTCGTCAACGTGGTCTCCCGGGGTTTCGGGGTACTGGCCCTGGACCGGTTCGGTGATCAGCGGGCGGTGTTCCTGGTGCACCGCAACGACCGGTTGCCGGTGGCCGTCCGCCGGCTCTTCGGGACGGTGCGCGATGACCAGGACGCGGTGACCGTGCATGTCGTCGAGCAGGCCGGCGGTGTGGAGTCCGCCAGGATCGAGGACAACAAGATCATCGCGAATGCCGAGATCACCGGGATTCCACCGGGTTATCCGGCCGGAACCCAGATAGAAATCATGTTCCGGATGGGCTTTGACGGCATCCTGGAGGTGACGGCGCGCCACGAAGGGCTGGCCGACCGACCGCTGACGGTCCGTATCGAGACCTCGGCGGCGCTCAGCCAGGCGGACGTCGCGCGGGAACGCGAGCAGGTGGCCCGGGCGCGTCGCGAGCGGGGTACGGATCCGTTCACCGGCGGTGATCCGCCACTCGGGAAGCCGCCACGCGGCAGGCCGACGGACGGTGACCCGGGCGGCCTCGCCGGGCCGCCCGGCTGGACCTAGCAGCGGCACGGTACCGGAGGGAACGGCTGGCGGGCGTCACGGACGAGACGGAAGAGAAAGAGGGTCCACGGTGCTGCCCTTCGACTCGAACGACTACCGGCGGCGGGTACTCGCGGCGGTGCACGCCCGCGGCGGTGCCGAGCAGAGCGACCCCTTCGAGATCTACGACATCCCGATCGGCGAGGTTCCCCGGCTCGATGACGCCGAGGTGCGTGCCCGCGTCGACGAGGTCTGGGCGTTCTGGCAGCGCAGCCGGGACCATCCCCGCTACCGCGGTGTGATCATCGCGCTGCTGGGGCTGCACGGCGAGCTGTCCGCGGCACTGGCGACGGCCGCGTCCCGGGCCGAACTCGCGGAACGGGTCGCCGCCGCGCGGGCGGCCCGGGACGACGAGCGCTTCGCCGAGCTCGACGCCGCGGTCCGCCGCCTGGTCGGCCGCTTCGGTGGCCTGCCCGAGGACAAGATCGCCGGACTGCGGGCACTGGCGGGGGCGCAGGGCGTCGACGAGGCGGCCTTCGCGCTGCGCATCCGGCGCTACCGGGTGCTTCCCGCCGGCGCACCGGAGCGGACGGGGCCCGCACCGGCCCCCCGGCCGGTGCCGGCGGAGGTGATGCGCCAGATCCGGGCCGATCTCGACGAGCTCGGCCGGATCGTCGGGACCCCACCGCCGCGCAGCCTGTTCGATCTCCTCGGGGTGGCTCCGGGAAGCCGTCGGGAGGAGATCCGCGCCGTCCGCGACGCCGCCGCGGCACGCAACCGCGAGCGCCGACCGGACCGTCGCCGTGCGCTGCTGGACGACCTGCTGACGGCCGTCCACTCACTGCTCGTGGACGGTGATCCCGAGGCGTATCTCGATGCCCTGGTGGAGCCGGTGAAGGCCGCGCTGCGTCCGCGGGTGGCCACCGCGGTGCTGATCGAGGACCGGCTGCTGCATTCGGCCGCGGCAGAGTTCGTCGCCCACGCCGAGGCGGAGGGGCTCGATCCCGCCAGGGCCCGCACGGTCGTCGCGGACCTCGCCAGGGAGCACGGGGTGGAGGCTCCCGCGGTGGCATCCTCGCCGCCGGGCCGGCCCGGTTCGCGCGGCCCTTCGGGATCTCCGGATTGGTCGGGGACGTCGGGGGCCTCGGGGGCGCATCCGTCCGGCGGAGGTCCGCACACCGGTCCGGTACCGGTGCGGCCGGCGCCAGCGCGGGCGGGTGACTGGCAGGCGATCCTGTCCCGGGCGCGCGCCGCGCTCCGGGCGGGGCGCCCGATCGCCGCCAGTGACGAGATCACCAGGGCCCGCGAGGTCGCCGGCGAGACACTGCCGCCCATCCGGGCCCTCGGTGACGAGGTGGAGCGGGTCATCCGGGCCGCCGGCGAGAGCTGGCGGGCGGTGGTGGCCGAGCTGGCGGCGAACCGCCAGCGCGCGGTGGCCCGGCTCACCGAGGAACTCGCCCGGGTCGCCGCCGACGTGCCGGGGCCCGAGGGCAGGGTGCTGGACGAGGTACGGGCACAGGCGGTGTCCCGCTGCGCCCAGGCCGACGAGCTGGTCCGCCGCGCGCGGGCGGCCTCCGGCCCGGAGGGTGCCCGGCTGGCCCGCGAGGCGCTGGCTCTGGTGGCGGACCACGAGGAGGCACGCGCGCTGGTCTCCGGCGGCGCGCAGGTCGACCCGGCGCGTCCCACGCCGGCGGCCGGGCTCCCGCTGCCGGAGCCGCGTCAGGTGCCGCCCCCGCCCGGCGCCGCGCAGACCCCGGCCGCCTCGGGGCCGCCGGTGGAGCGCCGGCCGCCGGTGGAGCCGCGGCCTTCCGTGGCACCACCGTCCGGTGTCGCGGCACGGTGGGACGGCGCGTCGGTGGTGATCACCTGGCAGCCGACGACGACGGCGGGGGACGTGCGCTACCGAATCCGCCGGATCACCGCGGACGGCAACGCCCGCGCGGTGGGCGTCACCTCGGCCACGACCATCGAGGACGGTGGGGTGTTCCGCGGCTCGTCGATCCCCGAGTACGAGGTGATCGCCGGTGTCGGCGGCGTGTGGTCGACTCCCGCCAGGTGGCCGGACCCGGGTCTCACCGCCGGGCAGGCGGGGCAGCCCACGCGGGCCGCGGCGTCGTTCGAGGTCCCGCCGCCGGGCCCCCGGACGGCGGCGGACGAAGTGGGCCCGGCTGGGGATCTTCGGGTCGTGGCCGGCCGGCTGTGCTGGAACTGGCCGGTCGGATGCACCGAGATGATGGTCACGGTCCGGGCGGACATCCCGCCGGCCGGCGCGCAGGAGTTGGGATCGACCACACGTAAGGTCACGAACACCCGTTACGACATCGACGGCGGCTTCATGCTGCCGGACGTCCGCCCGCTGCACGTCGCGATCTTCGCGTGCGTCCGGGAGCGCGGTGAGCTCGTGGTGGCCGGCGCGGCGGCCGGGCGATGCCTGATCGATGCCGCCGGGACCTTCACCGTGATCGGATCGCGCTCCCCGGCGGCTCCCGCCTCGGTGGCTCCAGCTTCGGTGGCTCCAACTCCGGTGGCTCCAGCTTCGGTGGCTCCAGCTTCGGTGGCTCCAACTCCGGCGGCTCCGGCTTCGGCGGCTCCGGCCTCGGGGGCCACCGCTTCGGGGGGCGCCGGGGCCGGGACCGGGGGCGGCGGCGGGTCCGGGTAGCGGCGGGCGTTGTATTGTTTCGAGCGTGCTTTTCTCCTCTCGACATCGGTGATCGCCGCGCTTTCAGGTCCGATGAGCGTGCGTCGAGGTGGCGCGCGCCAGCAGTGTCGAGAATGAGGAGTTGGTCCCGGCGATGGCCGACGCGCCCGTGGTCCGTCCCACCCCGGTGAGTGGTTTCCCGGAATGGCTGCCCGATGTGCGGATGGTCGAGCTCCGCTGGCTGGACACCATCCGGGCCGCCTTCGAGCGGTACGGGTTCTGTTCCGTCGAGACGCCGTCGGTGGAGTCGCTGGATGCCCTCATGGCGAAGGGCGAGACGTCGCAGGAGGTCTACACCCTGCGGCGTCTGCAGGCGGGCGACGATGACGACAGCGCGCGGCTCGGGCTGCACTTCGACCTGACCGTTCCGTTCGCGCGCTACGTCGCCGCGCACTTCAACGATCTGGTCTTCCCGTTCAAGCGGTACCAGATCCAGCGGGTCTGGCGCGGGGAGCGGCCCCAGGAGGGCCGCTACCGTGAGTTCACCCAGTGCGACATCGACGTCATCAACGTCGACAACGTCCCGCTGCACTTCGACGCCGAGCTGCCCCGCATCGTGCACGAGGTCCTCACCGACCTCGGTGTTCCCGCGTGGACGTTGAACATCAACAACCGCAAGGTGCTGCAGGGGTTCTACGAAGGTCTCGGCATCGGCGACCCGCTCGCGGTCATCCGGGCCGCCGACCGGATCGACAAGATCGGATCCGCGGGGGTCGAGGCGCTGCTGACGGGTCCGGTCGGCCTCAGCGCCGACCAGGCGCGTGCCTGCCTCGACCTGGCCCAGGTGCGGGGCGCGGACGCCGCCGTCGTCGACGAGGTGGGCCGGCTCGGAGTGAAGTCCGACCTGCTCAGCGAGGGTCTGGACGAGCTGGCGCGGGTGCTCGACGACCTGACCGACCTGCCGGCGGGCAGCGTGGTCGCCGACCTGTCGATCGCCCGCGGGCTGGACTACTACACGGGCACGGTCTACGAGGCGAAGTTCGTGGACTCACCGGCGTACGGCAGCATCTGCTCCGGTGGCCGGTACGACGATCTCGCCGGGACGTTCATCCGCCGGAACCTGCCGGGCGTGGGGATCTCGATCGGGCTGACCAGGATCTTCGCCAAGCTCGTGGCGGACGGGGCGATCGGGGGCGGGCCGGCCAGCCCGGCCCAGGTGCTCATGGTCATCCCGAGCGACGAGCGGCGTCCCGACGCGCTCGCGACCGCCCGCCTGCTCCGTGGCCGCGGCCTCAACGTCGAGACCTACCACCAGGCGGACAAGCTCGCGAAACAGATCCGCTATGCCTCCCGCAAGGGGATCCCGCACGTCTGGTTCCCGCCGTTCGGGGACGACCGCCCGCACGAGGTGAAGAACATGGCGACCGGCGACCAGGGGCCGGCCGATCCCGCGGTGTGGGTTCCCGCCGGGTGACCGCCCGTCGCGGAGAGTGATTGCCGGCTCCGTGGGCTGACAGCCCGCGAAGCCGCCCAGCCCGCGAAGCCGCCGCGTGGCCCTCGGGGTCGCCACGCGACCGCGGCGCCGGTCGGCGGCGCGGGAGACGGGCCGACCGGCGGTCGCGGCCGCGTGGTGGACGCGGTGCCCGCCATCGGCGAGGGTCACGGCCGAGGGCTGACGGGGGCGGAGACCCCCGGCCGGACCACCCGCCGGGCGAGCACCGGACCCCTCGCCGACCGCGGCGGGGGGCCCACATCCGGTGTACCACGGTGGGCCGCCCCGGCCACCGCCGTGTACCGGACGGGTCACCGGACGGGTAAGTGGGTGACGACACGGGCCGGTTGGGCGGTTCGAACGCAACCGGTCCGGTGCATGCCGATGCCGGTCGCACCGCCCGTCGTCGGGTGCCCCCGCCGTGGGCGGATGCCCGCCGGTGCGGCGTGGTGGTCCTCGTGGGCCTCGTCAGGCGCCGGGCCCTGGGCCGCCCGCATCGAGCGGATACCGTGGTGCGCGTCGGCCGTGGGACGTCGTTCCTCTGGGAGGTCGCTGTCGTGGAGGTCGCTGTGGGTGAGGTCGCTGTGGGCGGGGGCACCGCCGGTACGGGCGGAGCGCCTGGGGAGGTCGGTGGGCCCGCCGGCGCCGCCCGGTCGGCGGAGCGGGTCCAGGCGCTCGGGTCACCGCGGGGCGACATCGCGGGCGCGGGCACGGCGCGCCTGAAGGTGCAGGTCGTCGCCCGTACCGAGTTCCTTCCACCGGACGACGTCCCGTGGAGCACCGACGCCGACGGCGGCCAGGCGCTGGCGGAGTTCGCCGGGCGGGCCTGTTACCAGAGCTGGAGCAAGCCCAACCCGGCGACGGCGACGAACGCCGGCTACCTGCGGCACATCCTGGAGGTCGGGCACCTGTCCGTGCTGGAGCACGGGACGGTGTCGCTCTACATCACCGGGGTGTCCCGCAGCCTCACCCACGAGCTGGTGCGGCACCGCCACTTCTCCTACAGCCAGCTTTCGCAGCGTTACGTCCCCGAGCATGACGCGGCCCTGGTCGAACCCGAGGTCATCGCCGACGACCCGGAGCTGCATGCGCTGTTCACGGAAGCCGCGACGGCCTCGATGGAGGCGTACGCCCGGCTGCTGGAAGGGCTGGAGAAGCGGTTCGCCGACGTCTCCGCGCCGACGTCGCGCCGCAAGCAGGCGAGGCAGGCGGCCCGGTCGGTGCTGATGAACGCCACCGAGACCCGGATCGTCGTCACCGGCAACTACCGGGCCTGGCGGCATTTCATCGGGATGCGCGCCAGCGAGCACGCCGATGTCGAGATCCGCGGTCTCGCGATCGCGATTCTGGGAGCCCTGCGGGAGGTGGCGCCGAACGTGTTCGCGGACTTCCGGGTGAGCACACTCGACGACGGCACCGAGGTGGCCTCCAGCCCACTCGTCGGCGAAGGCTGATTCCGCGTTCCGACGGGCCGTAAGGGCCGTCCGGCACATGCGCCCGGGCCGTTCGCCATGCCTTCGCACAGGCGGAGATGACCACGCCGCTGCTCACAACGGACCACCGATCGGTGATGACCGCGGGGAACGATGGTGGGGTCGAGCGGTGGGATGGACGCGCGGGCAACGGCGCCGGGGCGGAACGGGCAGGGGAGGGCCGGTATGACCAAGGTTGCCGAGATCGGCGCGCAGTCCGGCGCGGTGGCGAAACCGCTGTCCGTCGACGAGCTGCGCCTGCTCGACGCCTACTGGCGTGCCGCGAACTACCTGTCGGTCGGGCAGATCTACCTGCTGGACAACCCGCTGCTGACGGAGCCCCTGCGCCCGGAGCACATCAAGCCCCGGCTGCTGGGGCACTGGGGAACCACTCCCGGGCTCAACCTGATCTACACCCACCTCAACCGGGTGATCCGCCGCAACGACCTGGACGCCATCTACGTGATCGGCCCCGGCCACGGCGGGCCGGGTATCGTGGCGAACACCTACCTGGAGGGCACCTACAGCGAGATCTACCCGTCCGTCGCCCAGGACGTGGACGGGATGCGGCGGCTGTTCCGCCAGTTCTCCTTCCCCGGCGGCATTCCCAGCCACGTCGCCCCGGAGGTGCCCGGCTCCATCCACGAGGGTGGTGAGCTGGGCTACGCCCTCACCCACGCCTTCGGTGCCGCCTTCGACAACCCGCACCTGCTGGTGGCCGCGGTCGTCGGTGACGGGGAGGCGGAGACCGGGCCGCTCGCGGCGAGCTGGCACTCGAACAAGTTCCTCGATCCCGTGCGCGACGGGGTGGTGCTGCCGATCCTGCACCTCAACGGTTACAAGATCGCGCAGCCGACGGTCCTCGCCCGGATACCGGAGCCGGAGCTCGACGCGCTGATGCGCGGCTACGGCTACGAGCCGCTGCACGTGACCGGGGACGACCCCGCCGAGGTCCATCAGCGACTCGCGCACGTGCTCGACCTCGCGATCGCGCGGATCCACGACATCCAGGACCGGGCCCGCCGGCTCGGTGACCCGTCCCGCCCGGCCTGGCCGATGATCGTGTTGCGGACGCCGAAGGGCTGGACCGGCCCGTCGACCGTGGACGGAAAGCCGGTCGAGGGGAACTGGCGCTCCCATCAGGTGCCGATCGCCGACCCGAAACGGGATCCGGCCCAGCGGAGCCAGCTGGAGGCGTGGCTGCGCAGCTACCGGCCCTGGGAGCTGTTCGAGGCCGACGGGCGGCTGAGGCCGGAGCTCGCGGCACTCGCTCCGGTGGGCACCCGGCGCATGAGCGCCAACCCGCATGCCAACGGCGGCGAGCTGCTGCGGGACCTCGCGCTGCCCGACTTCCGGGACTACGCGGTGGACGTGCCCGCGCCGGGCGTCACGCTGAGCGAGGCGACCAGGGTGCTCGGCGGCTTTCTGCGCGACGTCATGCGGGCCAATCCGAACACCTTCCGGGTGATGGGCCCGGACGAGACCGAGTCGAACCGGCTGGGCGCGCTGTTCGAGACCACGGACCGTGCCTGGAACGCCGAGATCCGCCCCACGGACGAGGACCTGGCTCCCGACGGCCGGGTGATGGAGGTGCTCTCGGAGCACCTGTGCCAGGGCTGGCTGGAGGGATACCTGCTCACCGGCCGGCACGGCTTCTTCTCCTGCTACGAGGCGTTCATCCACATCGTCGACTCGATGGTGAACCAGCACGCGAAGTGGCTGAAGGCGTCCCGGAACATTCCGTGGCGCCGCCCGATCGCCTCGCTGAACTACCTCCTCACCAGCCACGTCTGGCGGCAGGACCACAATGGTTTCTCGCACCAGGACCCGGGCTTCATCGACCATGTGGTGAACAAGAAGGCCGAGATCATCCGGGTCTACCTGCCGCCGGACGCGAACACCCTGCTCTCGGTGGCCGATCATTGTCTGCGCAGCCGGCATTACATCAACGTGGTGGTCGCGGGAAAGCAGCCCGCGCTGAACTATCTGTCGATGACGGACGCGATCGCGCACTGCACCCGCGGCCTGGGTATCTGGGACTGGGCGAGCAACGACCACACCGACGCCGGTGACGGCACCCCCGACGTCGTCATGGCCTGCGCCGGGGACATCCCGACGCTGGAGACGCTGGCTGCCGTCGACATCCTGCGCCAGCACTTCCCGGACCTGAAGGTGCGGGTGGTCAACGTCGTCGACCTGATGTGCCTCCAGGACGAGGCGGAGCACCCACACGGCATCTCGGATCCCCGGTTCGACGCGCTGTTCACCGAGGACCGGCCGATCATCTTCGCCTACCACGGCTACCCGTGGCTGATCCACCGGCTCACCTACCGCCGGCGCAACCACAACAACATGCATGTACGGGGCTACATCGAGGAGGGCACGACCACCACGCCGTTCGACATGGTGATGATGAACAACCTGGATCGCTTCCACCTGGTGGTCGACGTGATCGACCGGGTGCCGAGCCTGGGTGCGCGCGCGGCGCATGTCCGGCAGCGGATGATCGACGCGCGGCTGGCGGCCCGGGCCTACACCCGGGACCACGGCGAAGACGATCCGAGCATCCGCGACTGGACCTGGCCGTACTGAGGATGCGCCGTACCGAGGGCGGGGCGACCGAGGGTGGCACGACTGTGGCCGGCTCGACTGTGGCCGGCTCGACCGAGGGCAGCATGAACGAAGGCGGGGCAGGTATCGGCGGGGACCGGAACGTACTGGTGGTGAACGCCGGTTCGTCCAGCGTGAAGCTGCGGCTGCTCGATCCGGGCGATCAGGTGCTGGCAGCGCACAACCTGCGCGCGGTCGCCGGCAGCCCGGATCCCGGCGAGCTCGAGCGGGCGGTGGAGAACCTCGCCCACGCCGGTGAGGTAGCGATCACCGGTCACCGCGTGGTGCACGGTGGTCCGGTCTTCACCGACCCGGTCCTGGTCGATGAGGAGGTCGAGCGGCGGCTGCGCGAGCTGGTGCCGCTGGCCCCGCTGCACCAGCCGGCGGCGCTGACCGCGCTGGCGGACGTCTCGGCGGTGCTCCCCGGGGTGCCGCGGGTCGCCTGCTTCGACACCTCCTTCCACGCGCGCATGCCGCCCGAGGCGGTGACCTACCCGGTTCCGGCGAGCTGGCGCGAGGAGTACGGGGTGCGCCGCTACGGGTTTCACGGCCTGTCCCACGCGTATGCCTCCCGGCGGGCCGCCGAGCTGACCGGGGGCCGCCGGGTGGTTACGGCGCACCTGGGCTCGGGGGCGTCGCTGGCGGCGGTCCGCGATGGCGTGAGCGTCGACACGACGATGGGCTTCACCCCGCTGGAGGGCATGGTCATGGCCACCCGCTCCGGGACGGTGGATCCCGGCCTGCTGCTGTGGCTGCAGACCGAGCGTGGCCTGACCGCCGAGGAACTCACCGATGCGCTGTTCCACCGCAGCGGTATGACCGGGCTGGTCGGTTCGGCGGACATGCGGTCGGTCCTCGACGGCGCCCGGCGGGAAGGCAGCCCGGAGGCGCTGGGATTCGCCGTCTACCTGCACCGGCTGCGGGCCGAGACCGCCGCCATGGCCGCGGCGCTCGATGGGCTCGACGTGCTCGTGTTCACCGGCGGGGTGGGGGAGCGGGCGGCTCCGGTGCGGTCGGGCGCCGCCGCCGGCCTCGGCTTCCTGGGCGTCGCCGTCGACGACGACCTGAACGCGTCCTACGCCGGCGGTGACCTGGAGATCACCGCTGCCGGCGCGCCGGCGCGCACGCTGGTCATCGAGGCCCGTGAGGACATCGAGATCGCCCGGGCGGCCCGCGCGCTTCTCCCCTGACGCCGCGACCCCCTGCCGCCGCGACCCCCTGACACGCGACATGTCGCGGATGTCCCCGTCCGTGGAGACACTGCTACTCTGCCGGACTGTGAGCGGACAAGCCCGCGGGACCGGCCGGAGCGTGCCGGCCGCCGCCGAGGGACCGGTGTAGCGCGCAGTGGCTTCGGGAGGCTCGGGCGGTCCGGGTCCCGGGCCTGGGCCTGGGCCTGGGCCGGGCGGACCGGGTGGCTTCGGCGGCTTCGGCGGTTTCGGTGGCATGGGCGGCGCGTGGCCCAGCCGGCTCCGGCGCTGGAGCCGGCGGGACGACGCCGACAGCGCCCCGGTGCTCGACCTCACCGACGTGGACGAGGTCACCACGATGCTGCTGGCGCCACCGGCCGAGTACCAGGGGCTGCGCCGCCGGGTCGTCGACCAGTTCACGATCGTCAGCGCCAACCGCTGCCAGCTCGCCCGGTCCGTGAACTGGGGCCCGCTGGACGGGCTGCTGAACAGCATCGTGCCGGGCACCGGCCGGCTGGACACGGCGGGGCGGCTGCCCCCGGAGGTCTGCCTGTTGCTGCCGATCTCCACGTTGCCCAAGCGGGCGCTGGTCGGCTTCGATCTGGTCGGGCCGGGTGGCTCCGACGCCCACCTGATGCCGTATGGGACCTCGGTCGCCATCCAGGGGAACCTCGTCGCGCTGCTCGCCGAGGACGCGGGCTGTCCGCTCCCCGGGGACGCCCGCCGGGTGGTGGACGCGATCTCCCGCTTCCGCCCCGGTCGGCTGACGGGGAACCTGCCGCGGCTGGCGCCCCGGCGGGGACGTCCGCTGTCGCTCGAGGACGTGCGGACCTATCTGGAGCGGGAGGCCGACCTGGCGGTACCCGCGGCGACCATGCGGTCCTGGCAGGGGCTGCTGGAACCGGCCCAGAGCCTGCTCGGCCAGGTGCTGGACGAGCCGTTCGACCCGCTGAGCAGCGCCGACACCCTCCTGCTCGCCGTCGGTGAGCTGTGGCGGGACCCGGAGGTCCCCACCCCGTTGGAGATCGACCACATCTCCGGCTACCTGGGTGAGTTCACCGCCTGGATCGACCGGTTGAGCCTGGTCGGCGCCGCGGCGACGCCGGTGCTGAGCACCGTCGCCGAGTACGGGCGGCGCTGGGAGGCACTGGCGGCCGTGACGGTGGACCCGTACCGCCCGTGCCTGATCAAGATGAAGGAGGAGCGCCGGACGGTGCTGGCGCGCCGGTTCCCGGTGCGGGACGGCGCCGTCCCGCTGCGGCGGCGGTGGCTGACCCCGGTCGCGTTGGTGGACATCGACCCCGGTGGCCCGGGCAGCTACCACGCCAGCGTGGGCACCGACGACTCCAGCATCGAACTGAGCACACCGGTGACGGTCGACCTGTGGGACCAGCGGATCGACCGGACCTACATCGAGGACGTCCATCAGAACCGCGAGGTGTACGCCTTCTACAGCATCGACGCGAGCCGGGCGGCGCGGGCGAAGCTGGTCGTCGGCCTGAGCGTCTCGCCGGACGTCGGGCGGGTGGCCATGGCGATCCTGGTCCTGATGGTGCTCACCGTCGCCCTGTCGGCGCTGCCGTTCCGGCTCGGTGCCGACGCGGTTGCGGTGGTGGCGGTCCCCTCGTCGTTCGCCGCGACGATGCTGCTCACCCGGGAGCGGTCGAGCCTCGCGGCCTGGGTCCTGGGTCCGACGAAACAGGCTCTGCTGGCGTTGCTGGTCGCGCTGGCGGTGCTGTCCGGGCTGCGCGCGCTGGGCTGGCACACCCCACCGGAGGAACCGGCTCCGTCCATCATGTCCGTTGAGTCCGGCGAGTCCGGTGCGCGGACATGACCGGGACCAGTCGGTACGGCGTATGTGGCCCGCANGGTGTCCGCGGGGGAGCCGTTCGGCCAGGCCATGCGGGCAGGACGCGGCCGGAGCCACCGAACGGCGGCCCCCGCCCCGGCCAGGGCGGTACCCTGAACCAACTGTCGTGCGAGACGGGACGGTGAGCATGCCGAAGAACTACGGCGCGGGAGTCGCGGGCAGCGCGGCGCGCGCGGGTGGCCTGCGGTCGTTCGTCCGTCTCGGCCGTCGTGAGCTGTGGTTGCGGCTCGACCGGAACATGATCGCCGGGGCCCGTCCGCGGCCTGCGGGCCGTGTGCCCGCCCGTCCGTCGAGTTCTGCGGAGCTGGCATCACGCTCCTGAAAGCCGCTTGGAAGTAGTACTTCGTTCCCTGCCCCGGTCCGCCGGTGTGTGGCGGGTGTCCAGCCGTGAGCGTCTGGGCGGTGTCGCCCGCGCACGGTGGAGGCATGTGGTGGGGGAACGCCGACTTCGCCGGTCGGTGACCGTCGGAGGAGATGTCGGAGGTGCCCGCTAGCGTGGCAGGTATGTCAGCTTTGCCCCCGGCCCCGTTCGGGCGGATGATCACGGCGATGGTCACGCCGTTCACCTCGGACGGCGGCCTGGACGTCCCGGGCGCCGCGGCGCTCGCGGAGCATCTTGTCGATGCCGGCAACGAGGCGCTGGTCATCAACGGTACGACGGGCGAGTCCCCGACCACGACGGACGCGGAGAAGGACACGCTGCTGCGTGTGGTCCGCGAGGCCGTCGGCGGGCGTGCCCAGGTCATCGCGGGTGTGGGGACGAACGACACCCGGCATACGCTGGAGCTGGCCGAGGCCGCCGAGAAGGCCGGGGTCGACGGCCTGCTCGTCGTCGCGCCGTACTACAACAAGCCGCCGCAGGCCGGGCTGCTCGCCCACTTCCGGGCCGTCGCCGACGCGACGGGGCTGCCGACGATGATCTACGATATTCCCGGCAGGTCCGGGGTGCCCGTGGCGACCGAGACTCTCCTGCGGCTGGCGGAACATCCGCGCATCGTCGCGGTGAAGGACGCCAAGGACGACCTGGCCGCTTCCTCGCGAGTGCTGGCCAACACCGGCCTCGCCTACTACTCGGGCACGGACGTGCTCAATCTTCCGCTGCTGTCCGTTGGCGCCTGCGGTGTGGTCAGTGTCGTCGGCCACGTGGCCGCACCCGCCATCCGGGCAATGATCGAGGCCTTTGGGGCCGGTGAGGTGGGTCGGGCGATCGCGCTACACAAGGGCTTGCTGCCCGCATACGAGGGACTTTTCCGCACCCAGGGGGTGATCCTGGCGAAGGCGGCGTTGGCGATGTCGAACCTGCCCGCCGGGCCCGTGCGCGCCCCGCTGGTCGACGCGACCGATGCCGAGCGTGCCCTGCTGCGCGCCGACCTGGCGGCGGCCCTGCTGGATCCGGCGGTCGCGCTGGCCGGAGCAGGAGCCGGAGCAGGAGCAGGAGCCGGCGCCGCGTCGGCGGGCGCGGGGACGGCGGCTTCATGACGCATCCGCACCCCGAGCTGGGCCCGCCCCCGCCGCTTCGCGCCGACGGCCTGCGGATCATCCCGCTGGGTGGGCTCGGCGAGATCGGCCGGAACATGACCGTGTTCGAGCATGCCGGCCGGCTGCTCATCGTCGACTGCGGTGTGCTCTTCCCCGAGACCGACCAGCCCGGAGTGGACCTGATCCTCCCGGACTTCACGGCCATCCGGGACCGCCTGCACGACATCGAGGCGGTCATCCTCACCCACGCGCACGAGGATCACATCGGGGCCGTCCCCTACCTGTTGCGGGAGCGCCGGGACATCCAGCTGATCGGCACCCGGCTGACGCT
>NZ_LRTK01000051.1 GCF_001636565.1 Frankia sp. EI5c | reverse complement strand
TCGAGAAGCTGGACCTCTCCGGCGACGAGGCGACCGGTGCGAACATCGTCCGTCTCGCGCTGGAGGCGCCGATCAAGCAGATCGCGTTCAACAGCGGTCTCGAGGGCGGCGTCGTGGTCGAGAAGGTGCGCAACCTGCCGATCGGCCACGGCCTGAACGCGGCCACCGGCGAGTACGTCGACATGGTTGCCACCGGCATCATCGACCCGGTCAAGGTCACCCGCTCGGCGCTGCAGAACGCCGCGTCGATCACCGGCCTGTTCCTGACCGTCGAGGTCGTGGTGGCGAACAGCCCCGAGGCCGCGGCGGCCGACGCCGCCGCCGTGGACGCGGCCGCCATGGGCGGCATGGGCATGTAGCCCGCCCCCGGGCCCGTCGGCGGGCCGGGCCGGATGGCATGGCCGACCCGACCCGACCCGACCCGCCGCGGGCCCGGCGCTCAGATTCGCGCGCCCTTTTCCTGGTTGCAGCGGCGGCACAGAAGCTGGAGGTTGTTGACGCTGGTGGCGCCGCCGAGGCTGTGTGGGATGACATGGTCGAACTCGAGGTACTCGGTCGCGTGGCACTGGGTGCACGCGGCGCCGTCACGTTGCCAGACGGCGGCCTTGACGTCGGGCGGGATCGTGCGGGTGTCGCGTTGCCCCGGGGCGAGAACCAGCCGCTTGGCGACCCGCAGGGTGCCCGACAGCACCGCGGTGGCGTACTCCGCGTCAGCCAGCAGATAGGTGCCGCCTCCGCGGGTCGACGTCAGGATTTCCACCCCGTCCCACTTCGGCATGACCGAGTGGATCTTCGACCAGGGTGTTTCGGACCCGCCCGTGCCGGAGGAGATGAAACGCAGTTTCCTGTTTGAGGCGAGCAGGCGGCCGGCTGTCTGCCGTGGGCCGTTGGCGAGCTGGCGGACGTGGGTCGCCNGGACGTCCAGGTGCAGGATCTCGCCCGCCTCGAGGTGCAGCGACGGATTCTGGACCCGGGGGAGATCACCCTCCAGGAAGGCCGCGAGCGCCCGGCCTCTCTCCAGGCGGGCGCGCATCCGGTCGATGGTGCTGTCCTGAATGTTCAGCACCTCGACGGCCGCGAGGAATCCGGTCAGCTCCTCCTGTTCGATGATCCCGTCCGCGAAGGCGAAAGTGACGACGCGCTCCAGATGGGCCAGACCCGCCTTTCGGTAGAGATCGTGCGCCCACGCCTCCGGGATCCGCTGAAAACGCAGGTCGGTCCACAGCTGGTCCAACGCCGGCCTGGACGCGCCTTCGTGCGCGAGTACGTCGACGAGCTGGCGCTGCCACTGTGTCAGTGCCCGGTGGATGCGGGCGTCGCAGTCAGCGCACCGGGCCGTGCCCAGCCCCAGCCGCCGGCGTTTGGTCCGGCCGCAGCCACCGCAGGTCGACTCGGTCTCCCGCCACGCCGGGACGCGGTGCTCGCTCCAGGCCGAACCGTCCCACCAGCGCAGGGACGACGGGTCCGTGGAGTCGGGAAGCCAGTCCGCACGTGCTCCGACCGGCGGGGGCGGTGCTGGCCTCGGCGGGGGTGGAGGGGCGGCGGGCCCGGATGCCGGACCGGCAGGTACGGGTACGGGTACGGGTGCCGGACCGGCAGGTACGGGTGCCGGACCGGTGGACCGGGGGTCGGGGGCGGGATCGGGCTCGTCGTCGACCTTGATTCCATAGCTGGTCGCCAGGCCCGCCAGCCCGCTGGACCAGCCCTGCCCGACCGCGCGGAACTTCCACCCACCGCCCCGGCGGTAAAGCTCGCCGAACACCATTGTCGTCACCGGCTCGGTGAGGCTCGGTACGAAACCGGCGAGTGGTCCGCCCGGTTCGGCGATCACGTTGACCCGCAGCTCGGAGAGGTCGAGGAAGGTGCCGGTGTCGACGGATCCCGCGAGCACGATCACCTCGACCTCGGGCTCCACCGCCGGTAACGACGCCGTGAACAGGCCCGTGTTGACGCGGACGGCGCCGGAGGGGTGGACCGGCTGGTTGAAGAAGACGAGGTCCGCGTCGGAGCGCACCTTGCCGGTGCTGGTCACCAGAACCGCACACACGTCGACCTCCGGCCCGCCGCGCTGGTCCAGCTCCAGCCGCATCGGCCGGGTCGGCACCTCCATGTTCGCGCCTGCGCTCAGGTTTGGGGCGGCAGCCATCGGAACTCCCCCGTCTACGGTTACTCGGCGCCGCAGCCCGGCGGCGCACCGTCGGCATTATTCAACCTGTCGCCCCGATTCGGGAACCTGCCGCCCATCCCGTCAGGGACGCCGTTGATGTCCGCTGCCCGGCCGCACTGGCGCCGGGCGCCGGGCGCCGGCGGCTGGAGGCCGAGGGTCGGTCGTTGGGGGCCGGTCCGGCATGCTGGGGGGATGCGTGAGGTGTCCATCGGGGACGACATGATCCGGCTTGGCCAGTTTCTGAAGCTCGCCGACGTCGTGGAGGCGGGTTCGGCGGTCAAGGAGGTTCTGGCCAGCGGGACTGTCCGGGTCAACGGCGAGGTCGAGACCCGGCGCGGCCGTCAGCTACGGCCGGGAGACGAGGTCACGCTGCCCGGCGAGCAGCTGCGCGTCGGTTGATCACCCGGCCCTGCCCAGCCGGACGCCGCTGGTGCTCCACGTCGATTCTCGAAAACCTTGACAACATTCACCGCCTCCGTTTTTCCGGGCACTCCGAAGCGCCTTCCGGTGCTGTCGTCGACCGTGGCCTTACTCGGTGAATCGCGGCGGCGGCGGGGCGAGGTTCTCCGTGGCCCACCGGCCTGCCGCGGGAAGGGTTGAACCGGTCAGGTCCGGTCAAATGTCCTGGACCGTCGCGTGGGCCGCCCGGCCGGCGGGGCGGGAAGGGCGCCCTCTGATACGGTATCGGCCATGAGGAGAGCGGCCTGTCCCGGTTCTTTTGATCCGATCACCAACGGTCATCTCGACATCATCGTCCGGGCGAGTCGGCTTTTCGACGAGGTCGTGGTCGCCGTTTCGATCAACAAGAACAAGGCGACGCTGTTCACCGTCGAGGAGCGGATGGAACTCGTCCGGCAGGCCGTGCGGGATCATCCGCAGGCGCCGTCCAATGTTCTGGTGGATTCGTCTCATGGGCTGATCGTCGACTTCTGCCGGGCCAAGGGCGCCCAGTCGATAGTCAAGGGCCTGCGGGCCGTCAGCGATTTCGACTACGAGCTCCAGATGGCGCAGATGAACAACTCGCTCGCCGGCGTGGAGACGTTCTTCATGAGCACGAACCCGCAGTACGCTTTTCTCTCCTCCAGCCTGGTGAAGGAGGTCGCCCGCTACGGGGGCGACGTTTCGGGGCTGGTGCCCGACGGGGTACTCAAGCGGCTGCGGGAGCGCCTCGCCGACTGACGCCCGGCCGGTGTAGGTGGCCCTTCCGGAATCACCGCCGCCCCGCGGGTGCCCGGCCCCAGGCCACGGCGGTGGCGAACGTGACGTCGAAGAAGGCGGGGTCCGCGAGCTGGTCGAGCGCTTCGTCCAGCGTCTCGTCGGGCACGAGGTCGAGCTCGCGGATGCGTGGGCGCAGCCGGGCCAGCGTCAAGGCCCAGCACTGCGCCGAGGCGTTACCGCCACCGGTGGTCGGCAGGTGGACGGTCATCCCGACGTCGACTAGGCGGCGCTTCAACAGCGGCTCCGGGAAACCGCGCGCCCAGGTGGAGTCCGTGCCGATCGTCCTCGCCAGGACGAGGTCGATGCCGCGCATGGCCTCGCGGAACCGCGGATGCGGTGACGAGTCGATCGGGAACCCGGCGATCGACTCAAGCAGGATCACGCCGCCTGGCTTCAGCCAGCTCAGCAGGCGGTCGAGGACCTCCTCCCGCTCCGGGAGATGCTCCAGCACGAACCGGGCGTGCACGAGGTCGAACGGTTCTCCCCCCGGCAGCGGATCGCGGGTGATGTCGTGCTGGCGGACGATCAGGTGCCCGGTGGCCAGACCGGCCAGGTGGCGGGTGTCGACGTCGGTCGCCACGACCTGGCCGGTGGTGGTGACCCGGTCCGCGAGCCAGGTCGCGATCGAGCCGCCGCCCGCGCCCACCTCCAGGCATCGCCACCCGGCGGTGGCACCGAGCTCGTCCAGGACGCGCGTCGTCGTCGGATCACAGACCCGTGCCATGGCGGCGAGCCGCATCCGTTCGGCTTCGCCCGGGCCGCCGAGAACGTCGTCTGCATAGCGGAGACCGCGCGGACTGTTCATAGTGCTTCTTCTACCGTCGTCGTCGGCTTCCCGCCGCGGAATCCGAGGTGAACGTCGCTCGGCGGGCGCGGTGTGGGGAGCGCCGCGCGACCGCGGGTGGAGCAGGCGGAAGACTGGCGGCATGGCGAGAGGCGACGAGGTCGAGCGGGCGCACGCCGGGGTCTCGGTACCGCGCCCGCGGGAGGGGCCCGGCCGGGCGATCGCCCGGCGGCTGGTGCTGGCGCTGGCGATCCTGGTGGGCACCGTGGTCGTGGTCTACCTCGGGCGGGACGGCTATGCCGACAACCAGGGGAACCCGCTGAGCCTGCTGGACGCCGCCTACTATGCGACGGTCAGCCTCTCGACGACGGGATACGGCGACATCGCCCCGATCACGCCGAGTGCGCGCCTGGTCAATGTCCTGGTGGTCACCCCGGCCCGGGTGATCTTCCTGATTCTGCTGGTCGGCACGACACTGGAGGTGTTGACCGAGCGCTCCCGGGAGGCGTTCCGGGTGGGGCGGTGGAGGAGGCGCGTGGACCAGCACGTGGTGGTGGTCGGCTACGGGGTGAAGGGCCGCAGCGCGGTGCGGGCGCTGCGGGAGGACGGCGTGCCCCTGGAGCGGATCGTCGTCGTCGACTCCGACCACCGGGCGCTCGCCGACGCCGGTCGCGACGGGCTCACCACCGTCGTCGGTTCGGGGACCCGCGCTGCGGTGCTGCGGGAGGCGCTGACCGATCGCGCTCAGGCAGTGATCATCGCGACCAACTCCGACGAGGCGAACGTACTGATCACCCTGACCGCGCGGGAGCTGGCTCCGAAGGCCGTGATCTCGGTGTCCGTCCGGGAGGCCGAGAACATCCCGCTGCTTCGCCGCGGTGGCGCGGACCAGGTCGTGACCAGCTCGGACGCTGCCGGCAGGATGCTCGGGCTCGCGACCCGCAGCCCGCGGGTCGTGGACGTGGTCGAGGACCTGCTGACCTCCGACGTCGGGCTGCGGCTCGCCGAGCGGCCCGCGACCGAGGGCGAGATCGGCCGCGGGCCCAGGGAGTGCGTCGATCCGGTGCTCGCCCTGGTCCGCGGCGGACGCCTGCTCCTGTTCGACGACCCCACCGCGAACCCGATCCAGCCCGGCGACCGTCTCGTCACGGTGCGCGACGTCGGATAGGCGCCCGAGGCGCGGTCAGAGTCCTTCGGCGAGGGTGTGGGCGACGAGCGCGTTGGCGTGCCCGTGACNGAGGCCGTGCTCGGCCTTCAGCCACCTGACCAGCTCCATGTGCCGGGTGATGCCGCTGGCCCGGATGAGCGTCTGCCACTCGGCGATGGGCCGTCCGTACTTCTTCTCGATGGAGGGGAAGTAGGACGCTGGTCCCTGGACCTTCGCGGTAACCGACGGTCCTGATTCCTTGGTCGCCATCGTGGGCTGCTCCTGTTCTCGCGGGTGGCTGCCGCGCGCCCTCCTTGGCGCGTCATCATGTTGGACTCGGCCACCCGCCCGAACTCATCGGTGCCGGCGGTCAGTGGGCCACGGTGCTCGCCTGCTCCGCGCCGGCGCCGGTCAGCGCCCGCACCTCCATCTCGGCGAACTTCTCCGCGTTGTGCGGTTCCCGCGAGGTCACCGAGCCGAGCCAGCCGAGCAGGAACGCCAGCGGGATCGACACGAGCCCCGGGTTCTCCAGCGGGAACCAGGAGAAGTCGACCGACGTGTCCCTGATCATGGACGCGCTGGCGCCGCTCGCGTCCACCTTCCCGGAGACGACTGGCGAGAACGCGATCAGCGTGATCGCCGAGACCAGGCCCCCGTAGATGCTCCAGAGAGCCCCTCGGGTGGTGAAATCCCGCCAGAACAGCGAGTACAGGATGGTCGGCAGGTTGGCCGAGGCCGNGACCGCGAAGGCCAGAGCCACCAGGAAGGCGATGTTCTGGTCCTTGGCGAAGATGCCACCGGCGATGGCCACGATGCCGACGACGACGGCGGTGATCCGGGCGACCTTCACCTCCGAGCCGGGCTCGGCGGCCCCGCCTCGCAGGACGTTGTTGTAGATGTCGTGCGCGAACGACGCGCTGGCAGTGATCGTCAACCCGGCGACGGCGGCCAGGATCGTCGCGAAGGCCACCGCCGCGATGATGCCGAGCAGCAGCGTCCCGCCCAGCTCGAAGGCCAGCAGCGGGGCAGCCGAGTTCGCCTTGCCGGGGGCGGCGTTGATGGCGTCCGCCCCGACCAGGTACATCGCGCCGTAGCCGAGTACCAGGGTGAACAGGTAGAAGCAGCCGATGATCCAGATCGCCCAGACGACGCTGCGCCGGGCCTCCCTGGCCGACGGCACGGTGTAGAAGCGCATCAGGACGTGGGGCAGCCCGGCGGTGCCGAGCACCAGCGCCAGCGACAGCGACACAAAATCGATCTTCGTCAGGGTGGAGGTTCCGTAGCGGACACCGGGGTCGAGTACGGCCTCGCCTCTGGGGCTGGCCGTGACCGCGTCGCCCAGCAGCGACGACAGGTTGAACCCGGCCTTTCCGAGCACCCAGAAGGTCATCACCGCGGCACCGACGACGAGCAGGATCGCCTTGATGATCTGAACCCAGGTGGTGCCCTTCATCCCGCCGACGAGGACGTACACGATCATCAGAAGTCCGACGACGGCGATCGTCGCGTTCTGGCCGGTGTCACCCGAGACGCCGAGCAGGAGGTTCACCAGGCCCCCGGCGCCGGCCATCTGCGCGAGCAGGTAGAAGAGGCTCACCGCCAGGGTCGAGATCGCGGCCGCCGTCCGGACCGGCCCCGGCCGCAGTCGGAAGCTCAGCACGTCGGCCATCGTGTAACGACCGGTGTTGCGCAGNAGTTCGGCCACCAGCAGCAGCGCCACCAGCCAGGCGACCAGAAACCCGATGGAGTAGAGGAAGCCGTCGTAGCCCTGCAGCGCGATGGCCCCGGCGATGCCGAGGAACGAGGCCGCCGAGAGATAGTCCCCGGAGATCGCGATGCCGTTCTGCCGGCCGGAGAACGCCCGGCCACCGGTGTAGAAGTCGGTGGCCGTCCGGTTGGAACGTGACACCCTGATCACGACCACGACTGTGATCACGACGAACAGCGCGAAGAGCGTGATGTTGACGGCCGGCTCGCCGACCGGGCCGGAGGAGAGCAGGCCCGGCTTCGTCGGAACGGCCGTACCGCCCGCGGCCGGGCTGATCGGGTTCATGCCTCCCGACCCGCGGCGAATGTGTCGAGTCGGGCGGTGTCGGGGTGGGCTGCCTCGAAGCGGGTGCGCAGTGCCTCGGCGGCGGGGTCGAGATTCCGCTCCGCCCAGCGGGCATAGATCATCGTGATCGCGAAGGTCGAGACAAACTGGCCGAGCCCGAACACCAGACCGACATGGATGTTCCCGAACAGCTCGGTGCCCATGAAGCCGGGTACGAACGCGGCGAGCGAGACGTACAGGAAATACCAGGCCAGGAACAGTGCCGTCAGCGGGAAGACGAAACGGCGGAGCCGGCGCCGAAGGTCGGCGAACTCGGGGCTGCGCTGGAGGTCCGGGTAGCTGGTGGCCGGGCGGGCCGCGGCCACGTCCGCGGGCTTCGTGACCGTGCCGGTCATTGTGCCGTCCGCGACCGTCCCCGTCACCGCGCCGTCGTCATCCGGCGCGAGCTGCGTGGTAGTCAAGGTCTCCCCTCCCGGAGCGGCGCAGTCCCGACTGACGGCCGGTGATCCTCGCCTTCCCGCGACGACTGTCGTTCCCCGGCGCCGTCCCGGGAAGGCGCCGCGCCGGCCGTGCGACGCGCGTGCGACGGGCAGACGACGTACGGGCGGCGGGGCAGGACGTCGGGCGGCCGGCGGCCGGGGTGTCGCGGGGGGGGGAGTGTCCGGGGGGATGCGTCGCGGGGAGGCGCGTCAGGGAGGTGTGTCGCGGGGAGGCGCGTCAGGGGAGGCGTGGCGGGTCAGGGAGGTGTGTCGCGGCGGGCTGGCCGGGCGGGCCGCTTCTCCTCGGCAGGCCGAGGGATCTCTCCCAGATCTTGTTCACCGTGTCGATCAGTTTTTCCGGGTCGTAGTCGAGTCCTTCGTAGGACCAGGCCATCACCATTCGCTCGACCATGAACGTCAAAGCATGGGCAGTGTACTGAGGGTCCAGATCGGGGTAAGCCAGCCCGGCGGCCTGCCACCCGGCGATGGCCTGTGTCGCGCGGCCCTGGAAGTGCTCGGCCACCTCGTCCCACTGGGCTTTCAGCCGTTCGTCGTCCTCGCGGGCCTGATAGACCGCCCGCAGTACGTGGGCATTCCGCTGGAACGCCTCGATGTAGACCCGGTTCACCTCCTCGATACGGCGCACCGGGTCGAGCTGGCCGCTGACGTGGCCCGGTGCCAGCGCGGTCAGCTCGGTGGCGACGTCCTTCATCACCTCATGCAGAAGGTCATGTTTCGAGCGGTAGTAGTTGTAAAGCGTGCCCGAGGCCACTTTCGCCTCGGTGCTGATGTCGGACAGGCGGGTGTTGTAGAACCCGTCACGCTCGAAGACGGCCCGGGCCGCCTCGACGAGACGTCGCGGTGTGGTCTCGCGGCGAGGATCGTTCCGGGTGCGTCGGGGGCTCTCCGGAGCGTTCGCCCGCTTCCGACCAGCGGCAGGCGTCGGCACTGTCAGACCTCTTTTCCTCTGATCTTCTGATCCGCGGTCGTGGCGCTGGCGCGTGCCCGCGGCTCCGCGGCGCCGGTGCCGGCGACGGCCCCAGCGATGGTACGGAGCCGCCCTCGCGGGTCGCTGTCTCCCGGCCGCCGCGGGCGGGCGAGGGCCAGGCTCCGATCTCCGGTCAGCTCCGATCCTGCCGGAGCATACGGGCCGGGCACCGCGATAAGAAGAGGTTGACGTCAGCCTCATCTATGGCTAGCTTCCTCGCCATCGGTGGGCCGCGTACCCGTGTCCCACGGCACCTGACGCGCCGGGCCGCGGGTCCGGCATCCAGAAGCTGGGGGGGTAATGCACTTACCAGGAAGACGAACGTGCGCCATCGTCGGGCTGGGCCTGGGCCTCGTGCTCGCGGCCACAACTGCCTGCGGCGGTGGATCGGACGATCCGGGCACTGAGACCACCGCTACCGGGGCGCCGATCAAGGTCGGCTTCTTCAAGCCGGAATCGGGGGTCGGCTCCCTGCCCGGCGTCATCGCCGGAATGGAGGCAGCTCTCTCCTACGTCAACGGCGAGCTCGGCGGTGTCAACGGCCGTCCGATCGAAGTTGACGAGTGCTCGACCGACGGCACGCCGGAAAGCACGATCTCCTGCGCGAACAAGTTCGTTCAGGATGGCGTCGTCGCCGCTTTCGACGGCTTCAACTACAGCTCCAGCGCCGGCATCGACACCCTGGTCGCGGCGAAGATCCCGCTGGTNGGCCAGATCGCCTTCGACCAGACGACGGGAAGCAAGTCGGAAGGCCGGGTGTTCTTCGCGGCGCCGCAGGCATCCTTCCTGGTGGGTGCGCTCCAGGGATTCAAGTCCGAGGGCAAGACCTCGGTGACCCTGGCCCTGCAGGACACCCCCACCGGGCACAACACGGTGGACAGCCAGCTCAAGCCGCTGGCCGCCGTCCTGGGACTCAAGACCACCGGGATCTACTTCTCCNCGACCAACCCGAACTTCAGCGCCGTGGCCTCCACCGTCACGTCGACCAATCCTGACGTCGCCGGGCTCATCGCCTCCCCCACCGAGTCGGTCTGCGTCCAGCTGGTGAAGAACCTGCGGTCGGCGGGCTACAAGGGCGCGATCTTCCTCGCCGCCTGCACGGCCTTCATCAAGGCCGCCCCCGAGTCGGCGCCGGGCGCGACCATGTACTCCTCGGGTTGGCTGCCGGGATCGCAGAAGCACGCCCCGGCCGAGGTCGGCGAGCGGCTGGAACTGGCGACGAAGTACATCGAGAAGGCGGGCGGGCCGGCCGACTACTACGCCTACGGCCAGTTCGTGACCGTGGTGGACTTCGCCAAGGCCCTGGCGACCGCCCCGTCGACCGACGAGATCACCGGCGCGAGCGTGCTGACCACGCTCAAGTCGCTCAAGGACTTCCCGAGCTTCCTCGGCCCCAAGCTGTCCTGTGACAAGCCCACGAGCCCGAACTGCACCACGCAGATACTGCTGTTCACCGTTCAGGACGATCTGACACTCAAGCCGGTGAGCGGCGACTGGATCACTCCGTCGCCGCAGATTCTCGCCACCATTCCGGGTGCCAGCTGAGCGGAAGGAGTGAGACGTCCGCGCCGCTGCCCGCGGCGCGGACGTCCGACCGGCTGATGACCACAATGCTGATGACAACAGTGCCGATGAAAACAGTGCCGATTGAAACGGTGCCGAGCAGTGCGGTGCCGAGCAGTGCGGCGCCGATCAATGGAGTGCCGATCACCGCGGCGCCGATCACCAGAGCGGCGTCGTACTCATGAGCGAAATCCTTCAGTTCGCCGTTATCGGGTTCTCGACCGGAGCCGTCTACGCGGTACTGGGCTCCTCCCTCGTCAGCGTCTACGTGGCCACCGGGATCATCAACTTCGCGCAGGGCTCGCTTGCGCTGTGGGGCGTCTGGCAGACGGCGGCGCTGCGGGCCAACGGAACGCTGGTACTGCCGATCGGGAGCTTCAAGCTCACCGACGGGCCCACTCCCATGCTGCTCGCCGTCCTCGTCGGCGCGGTGAGCTGCCTGGCCTGGGCGGTCCTCGCGCAGCTGCTGGTGTTCCGCCCGCTGCGCAGGTCACCGGTTCTCGGCCAGGTGGTCGCGTCGGTCGGAGTCATGCTGCTCCTGCAGGCGCTGGTGACGATGCGGTTCGACCGCGACACCCTCGGGCTCGACCCCACCGTGCTGATTCCGCTGCCGGTGCTGCCGTCCGACACCTTCACGTTCGCCGGGACCGTCATCGCGGTGAGCAACCTGGTGCTCGCCGG
This sequence comes from Frankia sp. EI5c, assembly GCF_001636565.1. Classification (GTDB taxonomy): domain Bacteria; phylum Actinomycetota; class Actinomycetes; order Frankiales; family Frankiaceae; genus Parafrankia. The sequence goes on along the minus strand of NZ_LRTK01000051.1, from coordinate 69,190 downwards.
CATCGCGATCCTGATCGCCGCGGCGATGTGGGCCTACCTCAGGTTCACGCGCATCGGTATCGCGACGCGCGCCGGAGCCGAGGACGAGCGGGCCCTGCGCCTCATGGGCTACTCGCCGGACCGGCTCGCGACGCTGGTGTGGGGCGCGACCGGGCTGTTCTCCGGGCTGATCGTGATCCTGGCCGCGTCGGCCATCGGCGGCCTCGACCCGACCAGCTACATGTTCTACGTCGTCCCCGCGCTGTCGGTCGCGCTCGTCGGCCGGCTCACCTCGATCGGGACGGCCTGCGCGGCCGGGCTGGCGCTCGGCTCCCTCCAGCAGGTCCTGCTGTTCTTCAGCACCAAGAGCTGGTGGCCGTCCTGGGCCCAGGCCGGCGTGGGCGACGCGGTTCCCTTCGTCATCGTCGTCGTCGCGCTCTTCGCGCTCGGCCGCAGCATTCCGGAGCGGGGCGCCGCCGACTCCGGGCGGCTGCCGCGGGTGTCGGTGCCCCGGCTGCGTCCGCTGCCGGTGGCGGGGGCCATCGCCGTCGCGGCGCTGGCGGTCGCCCTCACGTCCGGTACGTGGCGGTTCAGCCTGGTGATGTCGATGATCCTGGCGCTGATCTCGCTCTCGGTGGTGCTGCTGACCGGCTTCCTCGGCCAGATCTCGCTGGCCACGATGGCCTTCGCCGGCGCCGCCGGCTTCGCGCTGTCGAAGCTCACGACGAACGCGGGCGTGCCGTTCCCGCTTTCGCTGCTGCTCGCGGCGTTGGTCGCCACCGCCCTCGGGGTCGTCGTCGGTGTTCCCGCGCTGCGGATCCGGGGCGCCCAGCTCGCGGTGGCCACGATCGCGGCGGCGCTGGCCATCGAGGGATTCGTGTTCAACAACCCGTCACTGACCCCCTATACGGGAGCGCGGATCAGCGACCCGTCGCTGTTCGGCTACTCGCTGGCGGTCCGGCACGGGACGAACGTCATCACGCTGCGCTTCTCGTACCTGGTTCTGACGATCGTGGTGCTCCTGCTGATCGCGGTGGCCCGCCTGCTCGGCGGCGGCACCGGCCGGGCCTTCCTGGCGGTGCGGTCCAACGAGCGCGCCGCGGCGGCCGCCGGGGTGAACGTGGCGGCGACCAAACTCCTCGGTTTCGCGATCGCGTCCTTTCTCGCCGGTGTCGGCGGCGGTCTGATCGGCTACAGCCGCNGGCAGCTGTCGTCGGCGTCGTTCACGGTGCTGGTCGGGCTGGTGGTTCTGGCGATGGCGTATGTCGGCGGCATCACGAGCATGTCCGGTGCGATCATCGCCGGGCTGGCGGGGCCGCTCGGTGTCCTCTATGTGGTCCTGACCCAGACGCTCGATCTCAGCGAGTACTACACCCTCATCGCCGCGCTCGGCATGCTGGTGCGCGCTGTCGTCTTCCCGCCCTACGGCGGGCCCGTCCAGGAGTGGTTCGCCGCCTGGCGCGCGCGCCGGGCGGCCGTTGCGGTCACCGGCCCGCCGCCGGATCCGGTGCCGGATCCGGTGCCGGACCTGGCGGCGCTCGGAACAGTGAGGTCCGTCGATGCCCACTGACCAGACAGTGCCCACTGACCAGACAGTGCCCACTGACCACACGGTGCCCACTGACCACACGGTGCCCACCGACCAGACGGTGCCCACCGACCAGACGAAACCCGCGAACGACCAGCCGGCGGGCCCCCCCGAGGGCTCGCTGCTCGCGGCACGGGGTGTGTCGGTCCGATATGGCGGGGTGCGGGCCAACGAGGACGTCACGCTCGCCGTCGACCGAGGCGAGATCGTCGGCCTCATCGGCCCGAACGGCGCTGGCAAGACGACCTTCGTCGACGCCGTCACCGGCTTCACGCGCTACACGGGGAGCGTGACCCTGGGCGGCACCAGCCTCGACGGCGCCGCGGCGCACCGCCGGCGTCACCTGGGCCTGGCACGCACCTGGCAGGCCGGCGAGCTCTTCGGTGACCTCACGGTGGCCGAGAACCTGATCGTCGCCGCCGAGCGTTCCGGCGTGCGGCGGGCGTTCACCGACGTGTTCGCCCGCCGCCGTACGCCGGACGACGCGGTGCGGTCCGCACTGGAGCTGGTCGGGATGTCCGCCCTGGCGGACCGCCGGCCCGGCCAGCTCACGCTGGGCCAGCAGAAGCTGGTCGGGGTGGCGCGCGCCCTGGTCGGCGCCGCCCAGGTGCTTCTCCTGGACGAACCGGCGGCGGGACTCGACACCGAGGAGAGCGTGGCGTTCGGCGGTGAGCTGCGGCGGCTCTCCGCGTCCGGTCTCGGTGTTCTGCTCATCGACCACGACATGACCCTCGTCCTGGACGTCTGCGACCGCGTGTACGTCATGGACTTCGGCCGGATCATCGCGACGGGAACGCCGGCGCAGGTCAGCGCCGACGAGCGCGTCGTGGCCGCCTACCTGGGAAGCCCGGTGACCCCATGAGCACGGCCTCGACATCGGCATCGGCGTCGGCCGAGGCGTCAACATCAGCATCGACGGCGACGGCGACGGCGACGGCGACGGCGGAGTCGGTGACGGCACTGGCGCTCGCGGGCCTCAGCGCCGGCTACCGCGGCGTGCCCGCCATCCGCGACATCGACCTGCGGGTGGCCGCGGGCAGGATCCTCGCGCTGCTCGGCCCCAACGGCGCCGGCAAGACGACGACCCTGCTGGCCGCCGCCGGTCTGCTGACCCCACTGGCCGGCACGGTCACCGCGCTGGGGAAGCCGGTCACCGGCCACGTGGAGCGCACCGCGCGGGCCGGGGTCAGCCTGATCCCCGACAACCGGGGAGTGTTCCACCGCCTCACGGTGGCCGAGAACCTGCGGCTCGCCGGCTCGCGCGCCGATCTCGACCAGGCCCTCGCGCGGTTCCCGCAGCTACGCGGCCTGCTGGGCCGCCGGTGCGGGCTGCTGTCGGGTGGTGAGCAGCAGACGCTGGCGATCGCGAAGACGTTGATGAGGAAGCCGCGCGTCCTGTTGATCGACGAGCTGAGCATGGGTCTGTCGCCGATCGCCATCCAGGGGATCCTGCCNGTCCTGCGCGAGCTCGCCGACGAGACGAAGGTGGCGATCGTGCTGGTGGAGCAGCACATAGACCAGGCGCTGTCGATCGCGGACGACGCGGTGGTCCTGCACCACGGCCGCGTCGCCCTGAGCGGGCCGGCGGACGCGCTGCGAGACGACCGTGACCAGATCCGGCGCGCCTACTTCGGCCGCTGACCTCCCTCCGGCCATCCCCGTCGGCCAGAACCCGTCCTTCAGAACCCGTCGACCAGACCCAGGAGCGTGATGGTGACACTGGACGCCAGGCAACGCGCGGCGCTCGCCGCCATCTGCGACGCGTTCGCTCCCGGCGATGGCGCGGCCCTCCCGTCGGCGAGTGCGCTCGGCGCGGTCGACCTCGCCGAGGCACTGGTCGCGGGCCTGCCGCGGGCCGCCGACCGCGGCCGGCTCTCGACGCTGCTGTCGCTGTGGGACACCCGGCTCATGGGGCTGTATCTCGGGACGGGCCCGCGGCGGTTCTCCGCCCTGGACGCCGCCACCCGTGAAGGTGCGCTCCTGCGGCTGGGGGAGTCCGCGTACGAAGGCAGGCGGGTGCTGTTCCAGGCGCTGCGTGCGCTGGCCATGTCGTCGTACTTCCTCGCCCCCGGGCCGACCGGATCGTCACCGGTCTGGGCGGCCCTCGGCTACCCGGGCCCGCTGGGGGTGCGGGCGGACGCCCCCCGCCCCCCGCTGGAACCGCTCAGCCCGGCCGCGGACACCACCTTCGACTGCGACGTCGTCATCGTCGGCTCCGGCGCGGGCGGCGGCACCGCTGCCGGGGTCCTCGCCGGAGCCGGCCTTGAGGTCGTGGTTCTCGAGCGGGGCGGCTACTACGACGACGCGGACTTCGACGGCGGCGAGCTGTCCGGCCTGCGCAATCTCTACGCCCCGGGGCCGACGGTGACGGCGGAGGGGCAGGTCGCCCTGGTCGCCGGTTCCTGCCTGGGCGGGGGAACGGTCGTCAACTGGAGCACCTCGCTGCCGACCCCGCCGCGGGTCCGCGCGGAGTGGGCGGAATGCGGGGCGAAGCAGTTCGACCAGCCGGAGTTCTCCGACGCGCTGCGGGCGGTGTCCCGGCGGCTTTCGGTCAACGGTGCGCACAGTGTCGCCTCCGCCCGCGACGCGGTGCTGGAACGCGGGCTCAGGGCGCTCGGCTGGCACGTCGACGCCCTGCCCCGCAACGTCACGGGCTGTGACATGGGTGTCGACTGCGGACGGTGCGGCAGCGGCTGTCGTCGCGGCGCCAAGCAGTCTGTCACGAAAACGTGGCTCGCCGACGCGGCGGCGCACGGCGCCCGGCTCGTCACGCGTGTCGATGTGCGTCGGATCGACGTGCGGGACGGGCGTGCCCTCGGCGTGCGAGCCAGCACCCCTGGTGGTCATGATGTGACGGTGCGTGCACGGGCGGTCGTCGTCGCCGCGGGGGCCATCGAGACGCCGGCGCTGCTGCGCCGTTCCGGGCTGGCCAACCCCAATATCGGCCGCTACCTGCGTCTGCACCCGGCGACCGCGGTCTGGGGTGTGTACGACGAGGAGATCCGGCCGTGGGAGGGCGGTCTGCAGACCCGTTACTCCGACGAACACAGTGATCTCGACGGCGCCGGCCACGGCGTGATCTACGAGACGGGCCCGGCGAACCCGGCCGCGCTCCAGGGCTTCATGAACTGGCGGGGCGCGGCGGCGCACCTCGCCACCATGAAGGAGCTCGCGCACACCGCGGGCGTCGGCGTCATCACCCGGGACCGCGACTTCGGTGAGGTCAGGGTCGGGCGGGACGGGCAGCCGGTCCCGCACTACCGGCTCTCGCGGCACGACGCCGGGCACCTGGGCGCGGGGGTCGAGGGGGCCGCGCGGATCATCGAGGCCGCCGGAGCCCGCAGGATCTACTCCTCGCACCAGGCGGGGCCGTCCTACGAGCCCGGGAAGCGCGGATCCCACGAGGAGTTCACCGCCGCCTGCCGGTCCGCCGGCTACGGCCCGGGCCAGTGCGCCATCGCCGCGCTGCACATCATGGGCACGGCGCGGATGGGTGACTCCGCGGACACGAGCGCCACGGATCCGGACGGCGCCGTCTGGGAGCTGCCGAACGTGGTGGTCGCGGACGCCTCCTGCCTGCCCACCTCACCGGGTGTCAATCCCATGATCTCGATCGAGGCGACCGCGTACATGAACGCGACGCGCCTGGCCGCCAGGCTCGCCGCCTGATCACCGGGCTCGTGGCCCGCGGCGCGAGCCCCCCACCGGACACCGAAGACCGACTGGTCCGATCCTCGGAGGCACCGCACATGTCCGACATCATCAAAGAGCGCTTAGCCATCGAAGCCGAGATCGACGGCATGACACTGGTCAGCGTCCTCGACCGCACGGCGCTGGAGCACGGCGACGAACCCGCCTACTCCGACCGCCGCGACGTCGACTCCGGCTGGCGGACGGTCACCTGGGGTGAGGTCCGGACCCGTGCCCGCGAGGTGGCCGGGAGTCTGCTGGAAGCGGGCCTGGAGCCCGGCGACGTGGTCGCGATCATGTGCTCGAACCGGATCGAGCACGTGGTGGTGGATCTCGCCGTGGTGTTCGCCGGCGGCATCCCCGTCTCGGTCTACAACACCCTCGCTCCCGAGCAGGTCGCCCAGGTCGCGGGGCAGGCGACCCCGCGGATCGTGGTGCTGGAGACCGACGACCACGTCCGGCGCTGGTCCCGGGTGCTGGCGGAGAGCCCGGGGATCAGCCGCGTCGTGCTCCTCGACGCCGCGCCGATCGCCGACCCGCGTGCCGTCGCGTGGCCGGAGGTGGTGGCCGACGGCCCGGCCGCGCTGGCCCGGCATTCCGACACCCTGGCCGTCCGGGCCAAGGCCGTCCGGCCCGAGGACCCGATCACGATCCTCTACACCTCCGGTACGACCGGCGCGCCCAAGGGCGTCGTCCTCACCCACCACAACATCTGGTACCAGGCGATCGCCTCGATCCGGACGGCAAATCACCGGAGCGCGGGCGTCTCCGTCTCGTACCTGCCGTTCGCGCACATCGCCGAGCGGATCCTCGGCATGTACCTCCCCCAGCTGCAGGGCGGCCACGTCTACCTCATCGACGACCCGTCCCAGCTCGCCGCCGCCCTGGGCGAGGTCCGGCCCACCCGTTTCTTCGGCGTCCCGCGGGTGTGGGAGAAGATCCGCGCCGGCATCGTGGCCAAGCTGGCGGCCGACCCCGAGGAGATCAGGTCGGCCGTCGAGGCGGCCCTGGCCGTCGGGCTGGAGTACGTCGAGTCGACGCAGACCGGGAACACGACCTCGCCGGAGCTGCGGGCCCGGTTCGACGCGGTCGACGCCGCGGTTCTGCGTCCGCTGCGGGCCGCCCTCGGCCTCGACCGGGTTGAGTGGGCCGCCAGCGCCGCGGCGCCGATGCCGGTGGAGCTGGCCCGGTTCGTCGCCGGGCTGGGCCTGCGGGTCTACGACGTGTACGGCATGACCGAGACGACCTCGGCGGCCACGGCGTGCGGGCCGGACGCCTTCCGCCTCGGCACCGTCGGCCGGCCCCACCCCGGCATCGAGCTCCGGCTGGCCGACGACGGGGAGATCCTGGTGCGCGGCCCCATCTCGACCCCCGGTTACCGCGCGGCTCCCGAGGCGACCGCCCGGCTGATCGACGGCGACGGCTGGGTGCACACCGGGGATATCGGCGTGCTCGACGAGGACGGGTTCCTGCGGGTGGTGGACCGCAAGACGGAGATCATCATCACCTCCTCCGGCAAGAACATCGCCCCGTCGAACATCGAGAACGGGCTCGTCGAGAGCCCACTGATCGGGCACGCCATGGTGGTCGGCGAGGGTCGTCCCTACGTCGTCGCGATGCTGACCCTCGACGGGGCCGCCGCGCCGGTCGTCGCCGCCCGGCTCGGCGTCGAGGCCGGCAGCCTGGCCGAGCTGACCCGGCACCCCAAGATCCAGGAGGCCGTCGGGACCGCCGTGGCGGCGGTGAACGCGCGCCTTTCCCGGCCCGAGCAGGTGAAGGCCTTCGAGCTGCTTCCGCAGGAGTGGACGACCGAGAGCGGGGAGCTCACCCCCACCCTGAAGCTCAGGCGCCGCGTGGTCGCCGGCAAGTACGCCGACGTCATCGAGCGGCTGTACGGCGGCAGGCCCGCGTGAGCGGCGTGAGCGGCGTGAGCGGTGCGATCGGTGCCATCGGCGGAGCCGGCGATTCGCGGCTCGCGGCCGGCGCCCGCGCGCGCTGGGCGGAGCTGCGGGCCGCCGGCGGGCCACTGGAGCCCGCGGAGCTGGATGACCTGTGGGCGCGGCTCGCGCCGGTCGCCGCGGCCGACATCCTGGGTGAGTGGCGCGGTTTCGCCTTCCCGACCGGGCATCGGCTCGAACAGGTGCTGGCGCGCAGCCACTGGTACGGCAAGCGCTTCACGGCCCTCGACGACGTCCAGCCGCTGCTGTGCCGGGGGGCGGATGGCGAGCTGTTCTCCGACGTGAAATCCGGCCGGGGTGAGGCCAGCCTGTGGAACGTCGAGTTCCGCGGCGAGATCACCGCGACGATGGTCTACGACGGAATGGCGGTTCTCGACCATTTCAAACAGGTCGACGACCGCACTCTGATGGGAATCATGAACGGCAAGCCGGCCGTGGTTCTGGACGGCGGGAAACATTTCTACTTCGGGCTGGAGCGGGCGTGATCGGCGGTGCCCGCCAGCGGGCCCCGGAATGCCCGTTCCCACCACGGCCCGCCAACGCTGAACGGAGAAGATGATGAGCGGCGTCTACGAGACCCGTCGCCCCCTCTACGACGACGAGCACGAGCAGTTCCGGTCGACGGTGCGAGCGTTCGTCGACAAGTACGCGAAACCGAACGCCGAGCGCTGGAGCGCCGAGGGGAAGGTCGACCGGTGGCTGTTCGAGGAGGCTGCGAACGCGGGTGTCCTCGGTTTCGCCATCCCGGAGGAATACGGGGGCGGGGGAAGCCGGGACTTCCGATTCAACGCGATCTTCGCCGAGGAGATCGGCCGTAACCCGGTCTCCGACGGCATGGCCGGGGTCGGGCTCTCCAACGACATCGTCATCCCGTACTTCACCGACCTCGCCAACGACGAGCAGAAGGCGCGCTGGCTGCCCGGGATCGCGGCCGGCGAGCTGGTGGTCGCGGTCGCGATGACCGAGCCGGGCACCGGCAGCGACCTGGCCGGCATCCGCACGAGCGCGGTGCTCGACGGCGACCACTACGTCGTCAACGGCAGCAAGGTCTTCATCTCGAACGGCCAGAACGCCGACCTCGTCGTGACGGCGGTGCGCACNGGTGAGGACCGGCACAAGGGCCTCAGCCTGCTGGTCATCGAGGCCGACTCGCCGGGGTTCGGCCGCGGCCGAAACCTGGAGAAGATCGGCCTGCACGCCCAGGACACCAGCGAGCTGTTCTTCGACGACGTGCGGGTGCCGGTGGCGAACCTGCTCGGCCCGGAGGGCGCCGGCTTCGTCGGGCTGATGCGGAACCTTCCGCAGGAACGCCTCTCGATCGCGGTCGGGGCCGTCGCCGCGGCCGAGGGAACCCTCGAGCGCACGCTGGCCTACGTGACGGAGCGCAAGGCTTTCGGAAAGACGATCGGCTCGTTCCAGAACACCCGGTTCGAGCTGGCGGAAATGGTGACCGCCACCCGGGTCAGCCGGGCCTACCTGGACGGCCTGATCAGTCGTCACACCCAGGGCGAGGTGACCGCGGCCGAAGCCGCGGCCGCCAAGTTCTGGACCACCGAGCAGCTGGTCGACATCGTCGGGCGCTGTCTTCAGCTGCACGGCGGTTACGGCTACATGCTCGAATACCGGATCGCGCACGACTACCTCGACTCGCGTATCACGACCATCTACGGAGGAACGACGGAGATCATGAAGGAGATCGTCGGCCGCGACCTGGGACTCTGACCCCGTCCGATCACTGGTGAGAAAGGTGACCTCGTGCCCGAGGCATTCATTTATGACGCCGTTCGCACACCGCGCGGGAAGAACCGCGGCGGGGCTCTGCACGGCACCAAGCCGGTCGACCTCGTGGTGGGCCTGATTCACGCACTGCGGGAGCGCAACCCCGGTCTGGACCCCGCCCAGATCGACGACATCGTGCTCGGTGTCGTCTCCCCGGTCGGCGAGCAGGGCGGTGACATCGCGCGTACCGCCTCGATGGTCGCCGGGCTTCCCGACACCGTCGCCGGCGTGCAGGTGAACCGTTTCTGCGCCTCCGGCCTGGAGGCGGTCAACCTGGCCGCGCAGAAGGTCGGCTCCGGCTTCGAGAGCCTGGTGCTGGCCGGCGGCGTCGAGTCGATGTCGCGGGTGCCCCTCGGCTCCGACGGCGGGGCCTACGCGCAGGACCCGACGACGGCGTACGACCACTACTTCGTCCCGCAGGGCATCGGCGCCGACCTCATCGCGACCCTGGAGGGGTTCACCCGCGAGGATGTCGACGCCTTCGCCGCCCGTTCCCAGGAACGCGCGGAGACAGCCTGGCNGGAAGGCCGGTTCGCCCGGTCGATCGTGCCGGTCACCGACCTGAACGGCGTGACCGTGCTGGACACCGACGAGCACCGCCGGCCCGGTTCGACGGTCGAATCCCTCGGGAAGCTGCCGGCGGCGTTCGCCGTCGCCGGCGACCAGTTCGGCTTCGACGCGGTAGCCCTGCAGAAGTACCACCAGCTGGAGCGGATCGAGCACGTCCACCATGCCGGGAACAGCTCCGGCATCGTCGACGGCGCGTCGCTGGTCGTCATCGGCGACGAGGCCGCGGGCGCCCGGCTGGGTCTCACCCCGCGGGCCCGCGTCGTCGCGACCGCCGTCACCGGCTCGGACCCGACGATCATGCTGACCGGCCCGACCCCGGCGACGGAGAAGGCGCTGGCCAAGGCCGGCCTCGGCATCGACGACATCGACCTGTTCGAGCTCAACGAGGCCTTCGCCGCCGTCGTCCTGAAGTGGCAGCGCGACCTCAAGGTCCCCGCCGAGCAGGTCAACGTCAACGGCGGTGCGATCGCGCTCGGCCACCCGCTCGGTGCCACCGGCGCCATGATCCTCGGCACCGTGCTGGACGAGCTGGAACGCACCGGCGGTCGGCGGGGCCTGGCCACGCTGTGCGTCGGCGCGGGCATGGGGATCGCCACCATCATCGAGCGCGTCTAGGAGGCACGGATGACCAGCTCAGCCATCAGGTACAGCCACGGCGCGGACGGCATCGTGACCCTCACGATGGACGACCCCGACGCGCCGGTGAACACCATGAACGACAACTTCATGCTCGGCCTGCGCGAGGCGGTCGACCGCCTGGAGGCGGACCGCGACAAGGTCGTCGGTGTTCTGCTCACCTCGGCGAAGAAGAGCTTCTTCGCCGGTGGCGACCTCAACCGCCTGCGTGCCGGCAGCGCGGAGCGCGCCGCCGAGGAGACGGCCTACATCAACGCCATGAAGGCGGACATGCGCCGGCTGGAGAAGCTCGGCAAGCCGGTGGTCGCCCTCATCGGCGGCACCGCGCTCGGCGGCGGCCTCGAGGTCGCGCTGTGTGCCCACCACCGGATCGCCGCGGACGTCCCGGGCAGCCAGATCGGCCTGCCCGAGGTCTCCCTCGGCCTGCTGCCCGGCGGGGGCGGCATCAGCCGCACCGTCCGGATGCTCGGGCTACAGAAGGCGCTGCAGGACGTGATTCTGCCGGCCACGAAGTTCAGCCCGCGCGGGGCGCGGAAGGTCGGCCTGGTCGACGAGATCGTCGAGGACCCCGCGCAGCTGGAGAAGCGGGCCCGGGTCTGGATCGCCGCGAACCTCTCCCCGGTCAAGCCGTGGGACGTGAAGGGCTTCCGGCTGCCCGGTGGCGACGTCCACAGCCCGCAGGTCGCCACGACGCTGCAGGCCCTCGCCCCGCTGCTGCGCAAGCAGGCCAGGGGCGCGCCGGCACCGGCTCCGCGGGCGGCGCTCGCGGCCGCCGTCGAGGGGGCGTACGTCGACTTCGACACCGCCTCGCTCATCGAGACGCGCTATCTGGTCAGCCTCACCACCGGTCAGATCGCCAAAAACATGATCAAGGCGTTCTTCTTCGACCTGCAGCACATCAACTCCGGTGGCAGCCGGCCCGCCGGCCAGCCGAAGTACACCGCGAAGAAGGTCGGCGTCGTCGGCGCCGGCATGATGGGCGCCGGGATCGCCTACGTCAGCGCGAAGGCGGGCATCGACGTAGTGCTGAAGGACGTCTCGCTGGAGGGCGCCGAGAAGGGCAAGGACTACGCGCGCCGGCTTGAGGCGAAGGCGGTCGCGGCGGGTCGGACCAGCCAGGAGAAGTCCGACGCGCTGCTGGGCCGCATCGTCACGACCGCCGACCCGGCCGCCTTCGCGGGCGTCGACTTCGTCATCGAGGCGGTCTTCGAGTCGATGCCGCTCAAGCAGGAGGTCTTCCGGGAGATCCAGGAGATCGTGCTGCCCGACGCCGTCCTCGGCTCGAACACCTCCACGCTGCCGATCTCCGTCATGGCCGGCGGGGTGAAGCGGGAGAGCTCCTTCATCGGCATCCACTTCTTCAGCCCGGTCGACAAGATGCCGCTGGTGGAGATCGTCCGTGGTGAGCAGACCAGCGACGAGACGCTCGCCAGGGTCTTCGACTACGTGCGGCAGATCCGCAAGACGCCGATAGTCGTCAACGACTCACGGGGCTTCTTCACCTCCCGGGTGATCGGGAAGTTCATCGCCGAGGCGGTGGCCGCCGTCGGCGAGGGGGTGGAGCCCGCGACCGTCGAGCAGGCCGCCCTCCAGGCCGGCTACCCGGTGGGCGCCCTGCAGCTGCTCGACGAGCTGACCCTCACGCTGACGCAGAAGATCCGCATCGAGACGCAGGAGGCGGAGGAGGCCGCCGGCCGCCCCTGGGTCACCCACCCGTCCGAGCCGGTCGTCGACTGGATGATCGAGAACGGGCGGGTCGGCCGGCGCGCGGGCACCGGCTGGTACGACTACGACGAGAACGGCCGGCGGCTGGCGATCTGGCCCGACGTGCGCAAGCAGTTCGGATCCGGCCGGACGGTCGTGCCGCTCCAGGACCTGCAGGAGCGCATGCTCTTCGCCGAGGCGCTCGACACGATCGACTGCCTCGACAACGGCGTGCTCACCAGCGTCGCGGACGCCAACATCGGGTCGCTCTACGGCATCGGATTCCCGGCGTGGACCGGCGGTGTGCTGCAGTACGTCAACCAGTACTCCGGTGGGCTGAAGGGCTTCGCCGACCGGGCACGCGAGCTGGCCGCGGCCTACGGGGAGCGCTTCGCCCCGCCGAAGTCGCTGCTGGAGCGCGCCGAGCGCGGCGAGGTCTACGAGTGACCGCCGTGACCACCGCGGCGGGCGCCGTTCTGCGCACGCCCTTCACCGAGCTGCTCGGCATCGAGCATCCCGTGGTGCAGGGCGGGATGATGTGGGTCGGCCGGGCGGAGCTCGCCGCGGCCGTCTCCGAGGCCGGTGGCCTCGGTCTGGTCACGGCCCTCACCCAGCCGACACCCGCCGCCCTCGTCGTCGAGATCGAGCGGGTCCGCAAGCTCACCGACAAGCCGTTCGGCGTCAACCTGACGATCCTGCCGTCGATCAACCCGCCGCCGTACGACGAGTACCGGCGCGCGATCGTCGACGCCGGTGTCACGATCGTCGAGACCGCGGGGTCCAGTCCCGAGCCCTTCATGGACTTCTTCCGTGAGCACGGCGTCCGCGTGATCCACAAGTGCACCAGCGTGCGGCACGCGCTGAAGGCCGAGCGGGTCGGCGTGGCCGCGGTGTCGATCGACGGGTTCGAGTGCGCCGGCCACCCGGGCGAGGACGACATCCNCGGGCTGATCCTGGTGCCGGCGGCCGCCGACGCGCTGAGCATCCCGTTCATCGCCTCGGGCGGCTTCGCCGACGGGCGCGGGCTGGCGGCCGCGCTCGTGCTCGGTGCCGACGGCATCAACATGGGCACCCGGTTCATGTGCAGTGTGGAGTCGCCCATCGCCGCGGAGGTCAAGCGGCGCATCGTCGAGGCGACCGAGCTCGACACCAGGATGATCTTCCGGCAGCTGCGCAACACCGCCCGCGTCGCGCGGAACTCGGTGAGCGACGAGGTCGTGCAGATTCTCGACGGTGGGGGGAACTTCGACGACATCCGGGAGCTCGTCGCGGGTTCGCGCGGGCGCCGGGTGTTCGAGGAGGGGGACCTGGAGGCCGGCATCTGGACCGCCGGACTGGTGCAGGGCCTCATCCGGGACATACCGCCCGCGGGGGAAATCGTCACCCGGGTGGTCCGGGAGGCCCGCGCCGTGCTCGACGCGACTCGGGCGAAGTTCAGCGCCTGAGACGGTCACGATGGCGTCCGGTTCGCGACGGGGGTTCTGTACCAACCGCGTCCGGCTCTCCGCGCGCGGCCGGCACGCAGNCGCCAGCCCGGCCAGCACGGCCAGCACAGAAAGGATGTCGCCGATGCGCGCCGCGGTGCTCCGCGAAGCGGGCCGCCTCGTGGTCGAGGAGATCGACGTACCCGTACCCGGGCCTGGTGAGGTCCGGGTGCGGTTACGGGCCACCGGTGTCTGTCACACCGACCGCACCGTCGTCGAGGGCGGAATGCCCGTCCCGCTGCCCGTGGTGCTCGGCCACGAGGGCGCCGGGGTCGTCGACGCGGTCGGCGCGGGAGTCACCGACCTCGCCACCGGGGAGCACGTCGTCCTGACGATCACACCGGGCTGCGGGATGTGCCGGCAGTGTCAGCTCGGTGCCTTCGCACTGTGCGAGGTCGCCGCGCCGCACCTGCTCGACGGCCGGCTGCCGAGCGGTCAGCGGCGGCTCACCAGGGGTGCCGAGCAGCTCAACCACTTCGCCATGCAGTCGTCGTTCGCCGAGTACGCGGTCGTCGACCGGCGCGCCGCGGTGCGGGTTCCCGCGGACGTGCCGCTGGAGGTCGCGTGTCTCACCGCCTGCGGCGTGTCCACCGGCTTCGGCGCGGTGGTCATCCGGGCCGGTGTGGAGGTCGGNGAGACGGTCCTGGTCATCGGGGCCGGCGGAGTGGGCCTGGCGGCCGTGCTCGGGGCGGTCACGGTCGGCGCGGGCCAGGTGATCGTGGCAGACCGCAGCGTGGCGGCCTGCCGGCTCGCGGTCGACCTCGGCGCGACGGACGCGATCGTGGTGGACGATGACACGGACCTCACCGCCCGGGTGCGTGCGTTGACGGGCGGCGGCGTCGACGCCGCGATCGACGCCGTCGGCACGCCGAGCACCGTCGCGGCGGCGTTCACCGCGTTGCGCAAGGGCGGGCGCGCGGTGGTCGTCGGGGTCGCCGATCCGCGGGCGCAGGTCACGATCCCGCTTTATCACCTGATCGACCAGCGGGTCCTGACCGGCAGCACGAACGGCAGCATCCGCCCGCACATCGACATCCCGCGGATCCTCGGCCTTTACCGCGCCGGTCGCCTCCCGCTCGACCGGCTCATCACCCGGCGCTATCCGCTGGCGGACATCGGGCAGGCGATGGCCGAACTCGGCGTGCGGCCCGGGCGGGCGGTCATCACCTTCTGAGAAGGATCCCGCCCGGTCCGGACGCGACGCGGTCAGTCGCGGGTGAGGTGGAAGAAGAAATCGATGGGGCGGCCCTTGGAATCCATCACGCCGAGCACCACGTTCTCGGAGACCTTGCGGAAGATGTCGATCGTCGGCTGTTCGTCGTAGAGCATCGCGGCCGAGACCTTGCCCCGGAAGTGCAGTTCACGCAGGCGGGCCATGCCCATCCCGGAGAACGAGTACAGGGTGCCGTCGGTCCGGCGGCACAGCAGGGGCTCGGCGTTCTCCGAGTCGGTGAAGTGCTTTCCGTACCACTTCATCNGGGTGAGCAGTGCGCCCATCTCCCGGTCCTCGGTGAACAGGCCGCCGCGCCATCTGCCGTACATGAAGGTGGTGGGTACCGGGTCCAGTTCGTCGAAGANGGGCAGCAGTGTCTGTGCCGACTCGTCCGCTCCCGTCCTGATGATCTCTAAGACGGCCGCCGCGCTGTTTGTCAGCTTCATCTCGCACTCCCGGCACGATGCCTGTGATGGTCGGCGCTCTCGCGGCCAGTAGGGCCGCGAAAGCGGTACCCAATACCGCTTCCCGCGCCGACCCAATTCCCTGTATCATACCGGATACCAAATATATTTGATGCGCGACTATGGGGGTTCGATGACCACCACAGCCGATCAGCCAGACCTCCTGGTGACGCGCGATCCGGTCACCGGGGTGGATACCGAGGTCTACCCGGTGGCGGACGAGACCGCGGTGCGCGCGGCCGTCGAGGCCGCCCGTGCCGCCGGCGAGTGGTGGCGCTCCATCGGCTGGAAGCGGCGCCGCGGGCAGCTGTCGGCGCTGCGGCTGACCATGGCTCGGGAGATCGAGACGCTGGCCGGGATCATCCGCGCCGAGACGGGGAAGCCCTACGACGACGCGGTACTCGAGGTCATGCTCGCCGTCGAGCACCTGGCCTGGGCCGCCCGCAACGCCCACCGCGTCCTGCGCCCGCGCCGGGTGCGCCCGGGTGCGCTCGCCATCAACCAGAAGGCCGTCGTCGAACACGTCCTGCTCGGCGTGGTCGGAGTGATCGGCCCGTGGAACTACCCGCTGTACACGCCGATGGGCTCGATCTCCTACGCGCTGGCGGCGGGCAACGCGGTGGTCTTCAAGCCCAGCGAGCACACCCCGGGCGTCGGGCGCTGGCTCGCCGACACCTGGGCCAGGCTGCTGCCCGCCCAGCCCGCGTCCGCCGTGCTGCAGGTCGTCACCGGGCACGGCGCGACCGGCGCCGCGCTGTGCGAGGCCGGTGCCGACAAGATCGCCTTCACTGGTTCGACCGCCACGGGCAGGCGCGTCATGGCCACCTGCGCCCGCACCCTGACCCCGGTGGTGATCGAGGCCGGTGGCAAGGACGCGCTGATCGTCGCCGCGGACGCCGACCTCGAGGCCGCGGCGACGGCAGCGGTCTTCGGCGGGATGGGCAACGCGGGCCAGACCTGCGCCGGTGTCGAGCGGGTCCTCGTCGTCGACGCCGTGTACGACGACTTCGTCTCCCGGGTCACCACCCTCGCCTCCCGGGTGCGCCCCGGCGGCGGTGAGGGCGCCCACTACGGGCCGATCACCATGCCCGGCCAGGTGGAGGTCATCCGCTCGCACATCGAGGACGCGCTGGGGCGCGGGGCGCGGGCGCTCGTCGGCGGGCCGGATTCGGTGCGCCCGCCCTTCGTGGCCCCGGTGGTGCTGGTCGACGTGCCGGCCGACAGCCTGGCCGTGCGGGAGGAGACGTTCGGGCCGACACTGGTCATCGACCGGGTCGCGGACCTCGACGAGGCGGTCCGCCGGGCGAACGACTCCACCTTCGGCCTCGCCGCCTCGGTGTTCACCCGCGACCGGGCCCGCGGGCTGGACGTGGCCCGCCGACTGCNCACCGGGGCCGCCTCCGTCAACAGTGTGCTGGGGTTCGCCTCGATCCCCGCGCTGCCCTTCGGTGGCGTCGGGGACTCCGGGTTCGGCCGCATCCACGGCGCCGACGGCCTGCGGGAGTTCAGCCGGCCGAAGTCGATCACGAGCACCCGCTTCGCCAGCCCGGTGGATCTCATGACGCTGGAGCGCTCGCCCAAGGCCGTTTCGAGTGCCCTGCGGCTGTTCCGGCTACGGCACGGGCTGCGGTGAACGGGCGTCGCGGCCGGTCACCACATCCCGAGCCCGGCGAGGTGGGCGATGAGCCGGTCGGCGCCGTCGGTGAAGTGGCGGACCGTCGCGGCGCGGGCCTCGGCGGCGTCGCCGTTCTCCAGAGCGGTGAGCAGCGCGTCGTGGCGAGCGAGCATCTCCGAGCGCCAGGCCTGGTCGGCGGAGTAGAAGCGCGCCGGTGTGTAGCGGTTGGCGGTGTGCAGGAACCAGGACAGCTTGCGGGCCTGGGCGAGCCGGTTGATGAGCCGGTGGAACTCGAACTCGAGCTGCTCGATTCTGTCGGGCGACTCGGTCCGCACCGCGTCGCGCAGGGCTGCCTGGATCTCCCGCAGCTCGGTGAGGTGCGCAGGCTCGATCACGGCGGCCGCGCGCGCGGNGAGCTCGCCGGCGATGTCACCCTGCAGGGAGAACAGATCGCGGATGTCCTGCTGGGAGAGCGGGGCGACGACGTAGCCGCGGCGGGGCTCAAGCTCGACCATGTCCTCGCTGCGCAGGCGGACCAGGGCCTCCCGCACCGGCGTGACGCTCACGCCGAGCTCGCGGGCGACCTCGTCGAGCCGGATGTACTCGCCCGGCCAGATGTGGCCCGACATGATGAGGTCGCGCAGATGTGCGGCGACCTCGTCGGCGAGCTGGGGCGCTCGTGGCAGAGGTGCGCCGCGGGCCCGTCGCGCTCCGGCTGGCCTGGTCATGCGCTGCCCTTCCTGGTCGCCCGCTGGTGCAAGTATGAACGTCCGGTCGAGTCAGCCGATGATCAGGGTGGCGGCCGTGATCAGTTTCACCTATTAAATATATCTATCAAATATGCGGGTTTGGAGTGGGCTCTCCGCGCATCGCCGCGTACGACTTCAGGTGAGTCGCGCCGGATTTCATGCCTGACTTCATGCCTGATTATCGGTGTGACTCCAGGCCCCGCTCCGCGTCTCGACCCGCGTCCGCGCTCGCGGCTCGCCCCGGGCCACCCCCGAACCGAGAACCGATCCGACGAGCCGGTGGAATCGCCGCGCGACGGTGGGCTGAACGACGGTGGGCTGAGCGACGGTGGGCTGAACGGCGGTGTGAGGTGGGCTCAATGTTGACCGACCGCGACAGATGGACGCGCCGGATCCTCGAGCTGGACCCGGTGGCGGATCACCACGAGATCTATCGGATCTCCGCGGGCTACGAGTTTCCGTGGGACTATCGCCGGGCGCTCGAGTTCGCGTTGTTCCGGACCTACTGCGTCCCGACGATCTCGGCGCTGCTGGCGGCGACCGGGGAGTTCCGGGACCGGCCGCAGAAGCGTTATGACGACACCGCTCTGCTGATGGGTGAGCTCACCGCCGTCGGCTATGATTCCGCCCGCGGTCGGGACGCGCTGCGGGTGATCAACCAGATGCACGGCCGCTACGCCATCGACAACGACGACATGCGCTACGTGCTCTGCACCTTCATCTACGACCCGATCGACTGGATCAACGCCCACGGCTGGCGCCGGCTGACCGATCACGAGGCCATCGCCGCGTTCCACTTCTACCGCGAGGTCGGAATCCGGATGGGAATCCGTGACATTCCCACCGACTTCGACGAGCTCCGGGCCTTCAAGCGCGAGTACGAAAAAACGAACTTCAGGTTCGCCGAGAGCAACCGCCGGATCGGTACCTACACCATGGAGATGCTCGCGGGCTGGTTTCCCGCTCCACTGCGTCCACTGGTGCGGGCCGGCGTGCGGTCGATGCTCGACGAGACCATGCTGAACGCCTTCGGGTTCAGGCCGGCGCCGGCCTGGATGAGCCGTGCCGCCACCGGTTCGCTGCGGGCCCGCTCGGCGGTGGTCCGCCGCCTTCCGGCCCGGCGGCGCATCAAATTCGCCTGGGATCCCCGCACCCGCACATACCCCGGCTATCCCGAGGGATACCAGCCGCGGGATCTCGGCGCCCCACCGCCGCCGGACACCCTCGACGAGAAATGGAAGAAGCGCACACATGCAGCGCATCACGATCCAGGCAGAACGCCGTCGGATCCGGATCGCTGAGCCCTGAATCCTCCGGTCGATCTTAGGTTGGGATCGTGCCTGGTCCGAATGCTGTTTCCATCGAGTTGACCGCCGCCGAGCGCGATGTGCTGCGGGGATGGGCGCGGGAAGGAGCGCGGGAAGGGGCGTCCTCGCAGTCGTTGGCAATGCGGTCGAGGATCGTGCTGGCGTGCGCCGAGGGGGCCACCAACGCGCAGGTCGCCGCTGACCTGGGTGTCAGTCGGGGCATGGTCGCGAAATGGCGCAACCGCTTCGCGGCGGATCGGCTCGACGGGCTGTCGGACGAGCCGCGGCCGGGCCGGCCGCGGCTCGTCACCGACGCGCAGGTCGAGGAGCTGATCGCGAGGACGCTGGAAGGCGATCCGCCGGACGGAGCCACCCACTGGACCACCCGGTCGATGGCGAAGGCCAGCGGGCTGTCGCAGTCGACGGTGTCGCGGATGTGGCGCGCCTTCGGGCTGAAGCCCCACCTGGCCGAGACGGGGCAGCCGTGGGCCGACCCGCTGTCCGTGGGCAGGGTCCGGGACGTGGTCGGGGTCCATCTCGACCCGCCGGAGATGGCGATCGTGCTCTGCGTCGACGAAAACCCGCAGGTGGCAGCATTGGAGGGGCGCGCACCCACGCTGCCGGACATCCCGGAGCGGACGCCCCTCGACCAGGTCCGCCAAGACCCGGTCGGCCTGTTCGCTGCCCTCGGCCCGCCGTCCGGACCGGTGATCGGGCGGACCGCGAGGCTGCGCCGCGACCAGGAGTTCGTACGTTTCCTGAGGCTGGTCGACTCCTCGGTTCCGACCGGGTCCGACCTGCACCTGGTCCTGGACAACCAGGCCGTCGGCCGGGTCCGGGCGGTGCGCGACTGGTTGCTGCGCCACCCCCGCTTCCGCCCGCACTTCACACCGACCCCCGTTCTGTGGATGAACCTGGTCGAACACTGGCTCGCCGAGCTGACGGCCCGCAGACCGCCCCGCTGGGCGGATCGGTCCGTCGTCGACCTCGAATCCGACATCCGGGCCTGGGTGATTGCCTGGAACAAGGACCCGAAAGCGTTCGTCTGGACGAGGAGTACCGCCGGGATACATGAAAGTCCTGCCGATTACCGCCAGCAAATCAACGACTCAGAACAGTAGGTAATCGACCGTACTCGGCAGACCCCCGGCGGCTATCGACGAAGGTGAACGCGCGCCATGCATAAGGCTTGCGGAACACCGGGAAGGTCGCTACCTTCAGGGTTGTCTCCACGTCGTCGGTCGAGTGTCCCCTCCTCCTCTTTCGGCGTGCTGCGTCGGCGCTCCGTGGCAGGACGCCTTCAGAGCCGTTGCGCTCGGGAAGCAGGTAAGAAAATGAGCAGTCTCAGCAGGAGAGGCGTCCTGTCCTTAGGCGCCGCGCTCGGTGTGGTCGGAGCGACGGAAGTGGTTCCGGGCTGGAGCTGGTCAGCGGCCGGGTCCGTTGCCGCCGCCGGCACGGGCGTCAATCCCCAGTGGGTGTGGGACGACGTCATCGACAAGGCGATGGTCAACGTCTTCAACAACAACCAGGTGGCCGCGGTCAACACGGCCATCCGCCCCTGGGTCAACAACAACCACCCGCTGCCGACCGGCCTTCCGGCCGATCTCACGGCGTTCCTCCAGCAGTCCACCAAGCTACCGGCGTGGGCTGACCGCACCAAGCTGCGCCTCGCGGCCGACTTCAACCGGCGCAAGGACACCTATCTGTTCATGATTTATGGACTCGGTGCCGGCATCATGAGCACGGTCATCCCGCGCGAGGCCAAGTCGGTGTACTGGTCCAAGGGCGGCGCCGACATGAAAGACCGCGCGGCCAAGACCTTCACCTTCGGGTATGACCTGCACGATCTGAACGCCTTCGAGCCGAGCGGGCAGTTCATCGTCACCGCGAACAAGACGCGCATGGTGCNTGCCGCCGTCCGTCATCTCCTGCCGCAGTCGCCGCAGTGGAAGGCGGTTGCGGACGAGACGATTCCGATCAGCAACGGCGACATTCTCGTCACCTTCCACAGCTTGGGCACGTTCGCGCACACCAAGCTGAAGGAGTGGAAGATCAAGATGACGCCCGCCGAGGAGGAGGCATTCCTCCACCACTGGCAGGTCGCCATCTCGCTGCTGGGCGTGAAGGACGAGTACATCCCCAAGACGTGGGCCGACGCGCACGCCCAGTCGGCACAGGTGCTCACGCCGATCCTCGCGTCCACCTACGAGGGCAAGCAGCTCGCCGAGGTCCTGCTCGGGCTCACCGCCGAGCTCGACCTGGGTGTCACCCGCGGCTTCCTCAACGAGTTCGTCCGCTACGTCCTCGGCGACGCGGTCGCCAACCTGGCGGGGCTGCCGCGTGACTACGTCTCGGCCGCGGTGGTAGCGGTCGGCTGGCCGGCGTATATCGCGTTCCGGGAGGGTCTGCTCCCGTTCATGCCGGTCAATTTCTACGTCTTCGACCAGCTTGTGCGCGCCCTCGCCATGATGTTCCTCAACGAGGGCAACTCGCCGACGACCACCCCGATCGCGATCCCCGACATCAACCGTCCCTCCTGAGGTCGGTAGCCCAGCACACGGCAGCTGCCCGGCGGCACCGGGCGGGGGATCGCCGCACGACACCGTCGACGACTCGGCCACAGCGCCGCACCCGGCACGGGAGCGCGCACCGGGTCGTCGCGGTCGTCGCGAGGCTCTCCTGGAACCTGCCCGCCCCTGAGACGACACATACCGCCGGTGCCGTTCCGCTCGGCGGGCTCCTGCCGATCACGGGTGGATCCTCCCCTGATCCACCCGTGATCCACAACCGCCGGGCAGCCTTCGCCGTGTGCGTGGCACCCGAGCTCATCGACCCGCGTGGTGACACCCCCGGCGACACCGCCGAGGACTCCCGATTCTCGGCGGACCTACGGAAGAGAACGCCTGGCCGGCGGGCGACCCGGTATCGGGCCGAGCATATGCGGCGCCTTGTTGTGATACAAGGAAACGTGGTATGTATCATGGAATCTTCAAAGCACGCCGACGCGGTTAGGGGAGGTTCCGAGAAATGGCGGAGCTGAGTAGGCGCAGGATACTGATCTCGGGTGGGGCCGCGAGTGCCCTCGGGGTTTTCGGCCTGTCCACGCCGGCGCGCGCCGCGGCCGACTGGACGTGGGCGGCCGCTGGCTCGGTGGCGGGCGCGGGTGCCGGTGCCGGTGCCGGTGCGGGCGTCGGTGCCGACCCGCGGTGGGTGTGGGACGAGGAGGCCGATCCGCTGGTCGCCTCCCTGTACGAGCGGGGTCTGGTGCCCGAGGTCAACCGGCTGTTATGGGACTGGAACCGCAACGACCAGCCGCTGCCGGCCGGACTGCCGGCGGACCTGCGGGACTTCATCGAGCACGCCCGCCAGCTGCCCTCCTGGGCGGACCGGGCAAAGCTGGAGGCCGCCGCCCAGTTCAACAAGTCGCGCGGGCTGTATCTCAATCTGCTCAACGGGGTGGGCGGCGGCATGCTGAGCACCGCCATTCCCAAGGAGGCGCGCTCGGTCTACTACTCGGCGGGCG
Organism: Frankia sp. EI5c; assembly: GCF_001636565.1. Classification (GTDB taxonomy): domain Bacteria; phylum Actinomycetota; class Actinomycetes; order Frankiales; family Frankiaceae; genus Parafrankia. The sequence goes on along the minus strand of NZ_LRTK01000051.1, from coordinate 46,931 downwards.
GGGCCGACATGGAGGACCGCGTCGCCAAGACCAGCATCCTGGGTTTCGCCGTCGGTGCGCTGGACGCCTACCGGCCGGGCGGTACCTGCCAGGTCAACTCGGTGAAGACCCGGCTGGTGCACGCGGCGGTGCGGCACCTGCTGCCGCAGTCGCCCCACTGGGGCGGCGAGATCCCGATCAGTCAGGAGGACCTGCTGGTCACCTGGCACACCCTCCCGACCTACGCGATGCGCAAGATGCTGGAGTGGAAGGTCCCGATCAGCGCGGCCGACTCCGCTGCCTACCTGCACGTCTGGCAGGTGACGGCGCACATGCTCGGCGTCCGGGACGAGTACATCCCCGCCACCTGGGCGGCGGCCAACGCCCAGTCGGACGAGGTCCTGCCGCGGAACATGGGGCCGACCCCCGAAGGTGTGGAGCTGACCGACATCCTGCTCGGCCAGCTCGCCGAGCAGACGAGCCCGGGCAGCATCAGCCGGCCGCTGGTCAACGCGCTGGCCCGGTTCCTGGTCGACGAACANGTGGCCGACTGGGACCAGATCCCCCGTGAGCCGTTCTGGGAGAACACGATCAGGACCGTGTGGCCGGTGCTGGTGAAGGTCCGGGAGGGGCTCATCCCGCTGCCGCTGGTTCCCTCGATCGCGTGGACCGTCGACGAGGCGCTGCGGAAGTACATCCTGTTCTTCCTCACGAAGGGGAAGGAAACGAAAATCAACCTCCCCACCGGCAACCGTCCGAACTGAGCCTCCGGAATGCACGAGCGCATCGGCCGGCGGCGGTTCCTCGGATACGTTCTCGCGGGGCCGACCCTGGTGACCGCGGCGGAGATCGGCCTGGCATCGGCGGCCGCGTCGGCGCCTGAGGCCGGTGTCCAGCTGCCGTCGCAGGACATCACGGACGTGGTCGACCTCAACGACATGATGACCCTGGCGGCGCTGCCGACCTCGGCCCTGATCTCGGTCGAGGTCGGCCCGGACGGCCTGGTGTCGTTCGCGTTGCCCAGAGCCGAGGTGGGCCAGGGCATCACCACCTCGACGGCCATGCTGATCGCCGAAGAACTCTCGGTGCCGCTGAGCCGGGTGCGGGTCACGCTGGCCGACGCCCGTCCGGAACTGCTGTTCAACCAGCTCACCGGCGGGTCGAACACCACCTTCGCGACCTACACCCCGATCAGGGTCGCGGCCGCGATCGCCCGGCGCCGGCTGCTGGACGCCGCGGCGACCGAGCTCGGCTCCGCCGTCACCGACCTGTCGTTGCGCGACGGAGCCGTCGTCAGCCGCTCCGGCCGGAGCATCGACATCGGCGCCCTCGCGGAGAAGGCCGCCAGCCTGCGTAACCAGCAGGTGTCCGTCGAGCTCACCGCCCGCGAGAACTTCACCGTGATCGGCAGGCCGCACAGCCGGGTCGACGCGCTGGACGCGGTGACCGGGCGCAAGAAGTTCGCGATGGACCTCGACGTGCCGAACGCGAAGCCGACCATGGTGTGCCGCCCGCCGACCATCAACGGAAAGGTCGGCTCGGTGGCCAATCTGGCCGAGGTGCGCGCGATGCCGGGGGTCACCGACGTCGTGGAGATCTCCACCGGGGTGGCGGTGCGCGCGGAGACCTTCGGCCAGTGCATCGATGCCGTCCGGGCTCTGCGGGTCACCTGGAAGGCCGGCACCGCGGCGGGCAAGTCCGACGAGACCGTGCGGCGCGAACTCGAACGCGCGGAACTGCCACTCGGGCTCCCGCCGCTGACCCCGGCCGTGGAAGGGAAGTTCACCTTCTACTTCCGCAGCAACAGCGCGTTGGAACCCAACTGCGCGGTCGCCGACGTCCGGGCCGACCGGGCCGAGATCTGGGCGGCGCTGAAGTCACCGATCGTCGCCCAGAAGACCATTGCCGCGAAGCTCGGGCTCTCGCCGGCGAAAGTCGCGGTGCATGTGGTCGAGGGCGGTGGTTCCTTCGGGCGAAAGCTCTTCTTCGACGCCGCGCTGGAAGCCGCGGAGGTGTCGAAGAAGGTCGGCAAGCCGGTGAAGCTCATGTGGCACCGTGCCGACGACTCCCGGCAGGGCCGCACCCACCCGATGGCCACCTCCCGGGTGCGCGCCTCGTACCTCGGCGGCACCGTGCTCGGCTACCACCAGCGGCACACCAGCGTGGCCACCGATCTGGGCCACGGGCTCGGCGAGATCATCACCGCCACGGCCGCCCAGCTGCCGGTGGGCGACATCGGCTTCTCCGAGATCTTCTTCCAGCTCAGCCAGACGATGCCCTACGACTTCGGCGTCCACAGCCGGCTGCTCGCCGAAACCGACAAGGGCTTCAACACCGGCAGCATGCGCAACGTCTACTCGCCCGACATGACCTGTGCCCGGGAGCTGATCGTCGACCAGCTCGCCGCGCGGATGCGCAAGGACCCGTATCGGTTCCGGCGCGACTTCCTGCGCGACGACCGCTCCAGGGCGGTCCTGGACAAGGTCGCGGAGGTGGGCGGCTGGGGTCGGGCGATGCCGGCCGGCACCGCCCANGGCATCGCCTTCCACTCCGAGTACAAGTCCGTCAGCGCCGTGCTGGTGGAGATCGACTGCCGGCCGGAGACCGTGAACCGGCCGATCCGCGACGGGGTGGCCGGGCCGCGGGTGACCAAGGCCGTCTTCGCCGTGGATGTCGGCCTTGCAGTCAACCCGCGCGGTCTGGAAGCGCAGATGATGGGCGGTGTCTCCGACGGCATCGCACTGGCGCTGACGTCCAGCCTGCATCTTCGCGACGGGTACTTCCTGGAGGCGAGCTGGGACAACTACTTCTACACGCGGCAGTGGAACACCCCGCCGGATCTGAAGATCATCATCATGCCCAGTACCTCCGAGAAGCCGGGCGGGGCGGGGGAGCTGGGCGTCGCGGGAGCCATGGCCGCGGTGGCCTGCGCGTACGGCCGCGCGACCGGAACCATGCCCACCAGCTTCCCGATCAACCACGGCACGCTCTCCTTCGAGCCCAAGCCGACCGTCCCGCCCGTACCCCCCTCGCCGACCGACGGCCTGAACTACGCCAGCTGACAAAGGGAGATCTTCGTGCCCGAGCACACGTTCCGCGTCAACGGCGAGCAGGTCACCGTCGACGTTCCCGACGACGTGCGGCTGCTGTGGGTGCTGCGCGACGTCCTGGGCATCACCGGCCCCAAGTACGGCTGCGGCATCAACGTCTGCAAGGCATGCACCAGCCACCTCAACGGAAAGGCGGTCAACCCCTGCGCGATCCCGGTCGGGGATCTCCAGCCGGCTGACGAGGTGACCACCATCGAGGGGCTGCCGGCCACGGTCGGCAGGGAGCTGCACCCCATGCAGCAGGCGTGGCTCGACCACGATGTCGCCCAGTGCGGCTACTGCCAGCCGGGCCAGATCATGGCGGCGGTCGCCCTGGTCCGCCGGGTCGCCGCCGAAGGGCGCGCGATCACCGACGCCGACCTGGACAGCCTGCGCAACATCTGCCGCTGCGGCACCTACTTCCGCATCCGGGAGGCGGTCAGGACCGGCGCGGCGCACATGTGAGGCGGGCCCGGCCCTCAGCCCTCGGTACCCGCTGGTTCCGGCACGGGAACGAACGGTTCCAGCATGGGCACGAGGAACCGCCGGGCCACGGCGGTCAGCTGCTCGTCGTCGTCGACGTCGACGATGTGGCTGGGGATCATCAGGAAGGAGGCGGACACCCGGACCATCAGTTCGGCCGCGAGGTCGGTGTCGAGGCCACTCGACACCGCACCCGCGCGTTGCTCCCGGCGCAGCTGACCGGCGACGAACTGCCGCACGGTGGCCAGTGTCCGCCCGCCGTCGGTGATCATCGAGGCCACCAGCAGGTCGGGTTCCGTGGCGATCAGAGCGCCGATCAGCGGGTTGCGCCGGATGGCGCGCAACGAGCTCACGAACCCGAGTGCCAGGCGGTCGGCGACGGTCTCGGCCTGGCGGATCTCGATGAGAAACTGATCGAAGTAACGGCGGAACTCGCGCCGCACCACGTGTTCGACGAGCACGTCCTTCGTCGTGAACCGACGGTAGACGGTGATCCGGGAAACCCCGGCCCGCCGGGCGACGTCCTCCACCGTGGAGCGCTGGATACCCATCCGGCTGAACTGCTCGTACGCGGCGTCGAGAATTCGCGCCCGCGTCTCGTCGGTGTCGTCGACCCGTTCGATGGCGTCGGTGTACGCGCGTTCCAGCACCGACTCCGACCCCGGAGTCATGAGGGCGGACAGCGCGGGCTCCATAGCCACCTCCTGCGGCTGATCCTGTCGCACCGCCGGGCGCCGCGACAGGTCGTGCTGAATCTGCACCTAGGATCGCATGATACATAGACACAAGTTCCATATCATTGGGTCATGCGGCCCCGGTAGGTGTCCAGCGGCGCGCGCTCACCGCGAGCCGACGTCGCGGCCGACCCGCCTGAGCAGGGCGGCGAGCGGCGGCAGGCAGACACCGGCGAGGCTGGCGGCCAACAGCCACCCGGCGAGGACATCGGTGGGCCAGTGCACCCCGAGATAGATCCGGCTCATCCCCACGGCCAACGCCCACATGCCGGGGACGGCGACGGCCGCGACCCGGCTGGAGCGCCGCCGCGCCCGGCGGTACAGCGCAGCGGCCAGGCCCGCGGCCACCAGCGCCGAGGTGGTTGTGTGCCCGGACGGGAACGCGAAGCCGGAAGGGTGGGTTATCCAGGCCGCCGTCGGTGGTCGGGCCCTCCCGACCACGGTGGCCAGGGAGGTCCGGAGCAGCTGGCCCGCCAGCAGCGCGGCCATGCCGACGGCGGCACCCAGCCACCACCGCCTCCGCCCCGCCGCGCCCGCGCCGGCGAGTGCGGCAAGCCCGTACGCACAGGCCCCCACCCCGGTATGGGTGACCGCCACGGCGACGTCGGACAGCCCGGTGCTCCGGTGGTCCAGCACCCACCGGTGCCACCCGCTGTCAGGCGCGAACGGCCTTCCGTTCCCGACGACGACCGCGGCCACCAGCGCCGCCAGCAGAACGGCTGCCGCGCCGACGACCAGCCGGCGGAAGTGCCCGCCGCGGGTTCGCGCGCTCAACAGTGCCGTTCCCCAGATCTGTTCTCGCCGTCACCAGCACCTGCCCGTCCACGATAAACCGCACCCGAGGCGAGGCTGCCGCAAGGCCGCGGCCGGTTTCTCAGACCGCCGCCGGTGCCCGCGAGGCGGTTTTCTTCATCCGCTTGCGCATGTCCGCCAGGTAGTAGTTCCTGGGCAGCTGTCGCAACGCGCCCGGCAGCCGCGGGTAGACGATTGCCGCCGCTCGCCGCAGCCGGTTCAACCGCCGCTGCCGCCGCTCGTCCCAGCTGAAACCGAACTGTTCCCGGATGGGCTCCGGAAGCAGCCCGATCGTGACGAAACGGTGCAGGCGCATGAGGGGCCGCACCGCGAGCGGCATCAGTTCNGGCTCGAGCAACTGCCGGGCGAGGAAACGGGCCTCGTCGTTGACCCGCAGACTCTTGATCATGAGGTCCCAGTAGGCGTCGAACTCGGTGCGGTTCGCCGGCCACGCGCCCTCGGGTGTGCCGATCGTGGTGGCGAGCACGCGGTACTGCTGGTAAACCTCGTCGGCCTGGGCCTCCGGTAAGGGGCCGAACAGCGCCCGGTGCAGGCGCATTCCCGTGTGGTAGAGGGTCGCGTTGACCCATACCTGCAGCTCCGGGTCGTTGGCCGAGTAGGTGGGCCCGGTCACCTTCCGGTGCATCGCCGAGACGATCCGGCCGACCCGTTCGGCCTCCTCCCTCGTCCCGAAGACCACCGCGTAGATGTAGGTCATCGTCGTGCGCAGCCGGTCGACAGGGCGGTAGGCGAAGTCGCTGTGCTCGTGCACGCCCAGGCCCACCCCCGGATTGGACACCTGCAGCAGGACGGCGCACCCGCCGCCGGCCAGCAGGGATCCCTCCCGCACCACTCGGCGGATCACGGCCCCGTCGTCGAACAGCCCGTCGCTCATGGTCGAAACTGTAGAACCATCGTTAACTTGTATGCAAGGCCGTCGAGCCGGAAATGCTGGCCTCAGCCGAAAGGCTGACCTCCTTCCGTGGGTCGGTCAAGGGTCACGAGATATGCGAACGCCGGTTAACTTACCGCTGCGGGGGCGAGGAGATCGCCCGCTGGATGGGCGGCGGTGCGGCGGGATGGCGGGGCGGGGTCAGGGGACAAGCATGCGCAGCGCGAGCACGCGCACCTGGCGATCCGAACCGTTCGACCGGTCGAACCCGGTGAGCCGGCCCAAATCCATCACCAGGTTCAACGCCGCGTGCACCAGCAGGCGAGCCTCCGTGGCGGCGAGTTCCGGCCTGATCGAACGAAGAAGGCGGACCCACTCCTCGACGTGCAGCCGCTGGACCCGGCGCAGCTCGTGCCGGTCGGCGGCGGGCAGGTTGTTGTTCTCGGCGAGATAGACGGAGATCAGGTCGCTCTCGTCGAACGCCAGGTCCACATGGGCGTCGACGAGCCGCCGCAACCCGTCCGGCAGGCTGCTGGCGGTGGTCAGCGAACCGGTGACGCTCGCGGTCAGGCGCTCGGCGGCGCGGTAGTACACGGCCGCGAGCAGATCAGCCTTGCCGGGGAAGTACCGGTACACCCCGGAGGCGTTGATGCCCGCCGCCCGGCCGATGTCGTCGATGCCGACGGCGTGGTAACCGAGGCGGTCGAACAGTCGGATCGCCTCGGTCAGCAGGATCTCCCGCCGCGAGCCCGGCCGGACCACCGCCGGCGCGCCCGCCTCCCCGCTGTGGCCCGCCTCCCCGCTGTGGCCTGTGCCCCCGCTGTGGCCTGTGCCCCCGTCGTCGCCTGTGCCCCCGTCGTGGTCCGTGGCCCCGGCGGGCAGGTCGGCCGTCAGCAGCGTCCACGCCGCGGTGCGCAGGATCTGCTCGGCCCGGCCGTCGGTGATCGTCGCGCGGTGCGTCGAGATGCTGCCGATCGCGCTCAGCGCCGCCCGGCTGAGGAGCACGGCGGCGGACTTCGGAAGGTCGTCGCGCAACGCCAGGAGCAGGTCGCTGATCCGCCGCACCAGCGCGGTCAGCTCCTGCCGGAACTCCACCCGGTGCTCCGGTTGCAGGTAGCGGGCCTCCCACTGGTACAGCGCGCCGACCCGGCGGCGCTCGACGCTGATCCGCGCCATCGCCCCCAACAGCCGGTCCAGGCGTTCCGCCGGCTCGCCCCCCGTCGCGAGCGCCTCGTCGGCCGCGGTGCTCAGCGCGTCGCTCAGCTCACGGGTGGCGTGGACGAGGATCGCGTACTTGGTGGGGAAGTGCCGGTACACCGCCGGGCCGCTGATGCCGACCGCGGCGGCGATCTCGTCGATGCCGACCCCGTGGTAGCCGCGTTCGCAGAACAGCTCGGCCGCGGCCAGCGCGATCTGTGCCCTGCGGTTCCTCGGCCGTCGCCGCGGCTCGGCCGTCCGAGCTGTCGAGGTCGCCTGCACCCACGTCTCCTCGCCATCGCACGGCCGCGTCCGTCGCCCGCACGCCCCGTCCCATGGTGACATCACGGGACGGGCTCCGGTGCGCGCGGGCGATCTGCCGGCGCCCGCGCGAGGTCAGCCGGCCTGACCCGAACGGTCCTGGGTGGCCTCGTGCTCGTAGCTCCGCCAGCGGCCGAGAATGTCACGCTNGGCGAGGGCGCCGAGCCGGTCGGCCTCCTCGGGGTTGGCCATGCCGAGCCGGGTGAAGCGGGACTCGGTGGCGGCGAACTCGCTGAACGGGATCGACGGGGCCCGGGAGTCGAGGGAGAACGGCTGCTCCTCCGTCCGCGGGTCATAGCGGTAGAGGGGCCAGTAGCCGGAGCGCACCGCCGCCTTCTGGTGGGCCATGCCGTCGGTCATGTCGATGCCGTGGGCGATGCAGTGGCTGTAGGCGATGATCAGCGACGGTCCGTGCCAGCTCGCGGCCTCGTTGAACGCCTTCACCGTGTGCGCGTCGTTCGCGCCCAGCGCCACCTGCGCGACGTACACGTCGCCGTAGGCGGCGGCGACCAGGCCGAGGTCCTTCTTGCGGGTCCGCTTGCCGCCGACGGCGAACTTCGCGACCGCCGCCCGCGGCGTCGACTTCGACGCCTGCCCACCGGTGTTCGAGTACCCCTCGGTGTCGAGGACGAGCACGTTGACATCGCGCCCGGAGGCGAGCACGTGGTCGAGGCCGCCGAAGCCGATGTCGTAGGCCCACCCGTCGCCGCCGATGATCCAAACGCTCTTCGCGACGAGGTTGTCGAGCAGCGCGTCCAGCCCGGCGGCGTGCTCGAGGCCGGCCAGCCGGCGCCGCAGCTCGGCCACCCGGGCGCGCTGTTCGACGATGCCGGCCTCGGTCGACTGGTCGGCGTCCAGGATGGCCCCGACGAGCTGGTCGCCGACCAGGCCCGCCTCGGCCCGCAGCAGCCGGCGGGCCTCCCGGGCACGGGCGTCGAGCGCCAGCCGCATCCCCAGCCCGAACTCGGCGTTGTCCTCGAACAGCGAGTTCGCCCAGGCCGGGCCGCGGCCGTCGGCGTTCGCCGTCCACGGCGTGGTCGGCAGGTTCCCGCCGTAGATCGACGAGCAGCCGGTGGCGTTGGCGACCACGATCCGGTCGCCGTACAGCTGGGTGAGCAGCTTCAGGTAGGGCGACTCGCCGCAGCCGGCGCAGGCCCCGGAGAACTCGAACAGCGGCTCCCGCAGCTGCGAGCCGCGGACGGTGGCCGCCGAGGCGAGCTCCGGCCCGACCGCCGGCAGGGTCTGGTGAAAGGCCCAGCTGGCCCGCTCGTCGGCGAACCGGGAGGTGGCGTCGACCATGTCGAGGGCCCGATGGTCAGGCATCTCGCGGCTCTTCGCCGGGCAGGCCTCGACGCAGACCCCGCAGCCGGTGCAGTCGTCCGGCGCGACCTGGATGGTGAGCCGGTACTCCCCGAGCCGGGGGTCCTTGGGGCGGGTGTGCAGGAACGAAGGCGGCGCGTCGGCGAGGCGCGCCGGGTCGAACAGCGTCATCCGGATGGCGGCGTGCGGGCAGACGATCGCGCACTTGCCGCAGCTCACGCACAGCTGGGGATCCCAGACCGGCAGCTCCCGGGCGATGCCGCGCTTCTCGTACCGGGCCGTCCCCACCGGGAACGTGCCGTCGGCCGGCAGCGCGCTGACGGGAAGCAGTTCCCCCTCACCGGCCATGATCCGCGCGGTGACCTGACGGACGAACTCCGGCACATCGCCGGTGAGCCGCCGCCGCGCCTGCCCGGTGACTACCCGGCCGCGCAGGTCGACCTCGCGCAGCGCGCCCAGCGCCGCGTCGATGGCCGCGGTGTTGCGGCGCAGCATCTCCTCGCCGCGCTTGCGCTGGCTGGCTAGAACGCCCTCCTTCACCGCGGCGACCGCCTCGGCGGGCTCGAAAAGGCCGGACAGCCGCAGGTAGCACGTCTGCAGCACGGGGCTGACGATGCCGGGGATACCGGCGGACGCCGCCACCTGATCGGCGTCGACGACGAACAGCCGCGCGTCGCGGTCGAGCAGGTGGCGCTGCGCCTCGGACGGCAGGTGGTCCCACACCTCGTCCGGCGGGTAGGAGGTGTTGAGCAGGACGGTGGCGCCCTGCCCGGCCACGGCGAGCACGTCGACCCGGTCCAGCAGCGACGACTGGTGGCAGCCCACGAACTGGGCGTCCCGGATCAGCCAGGGCGAGTCCACCGGCCGCGGCGCCAGCCGCAGGTGCGACACCGTCATCGAGCCGGACTTCTTCGAGTCGAACACGAAGTAGGCCTGGGTGTGCAGCGGCGTGTGGTCGGCCACGATCCCGGCGGTGGTCCGGGTGGCTCCCACCGTGCCGTCGCTGCCGAGCCCGTAGAACACGGCGCGCAGGACGTCGGCCGGCTCCGGGAAGGCGTCCTCGTCCGCCGGCAGCGACAGGTGCGTGACGTCGTCCTGGATACCGACGGTCACCTCGCGCCGCGGGCGCTCGCGCGCCAGCTCGTCGAACACCGCGGCCGCCATCGCGGGCGTGAACTCCTTCGACGCGAGCCCGTAGCGGGCACCGATCACCCGCGGCATGCGCTCGGGCCGCTCCGCGAGCGCCGCGAGGACGTCGAGCCGCAGCGGCTCGCCCGTAGCGCCGGGCTCCTTCGTCCGGTCGAGGACGGCGATCGAACGCACACTCGGCGGCAGGCAGGCGAGGAACGCCCCGCAGTCGAAGGGCCGGTACAGCCGGACCTGGACGAACCCGACCCGCTCACCGCGCTCGACCAGCTGGTCGACCGCGTCACGTACCGCCGACCGGCCAGAACCCATGATCACCACGACGCGCTCGGCCGCCGGGTGGCCGTGGTACTCGAAGAGCCGGTACGTCCGCCCCGTCGCCGCGGCCAGCTGCTCCATCGCCCGCCGCACGGCCCCCGGGACCGCGGCGTAGTAGGTGTTCGCCGCCTCGCGGGACTGGAAGAACGTGTCGGGGTCCTGGGTGGTGCCGCGGATCACCGGGTGGTCCGGGGAGAGCGCGCGGCGGCGATGGGCGTCCACCAGCCCGTCGGGCAGCAGGGCGGCGAGCGTCGGGTCGTCGAGCAGCTCGACCTCGTTCAGCTCGTGCGAGGTGCGGAAGCCGTCGAAGAAGTGCAGGAACGGAACACGGGTCTCGAGGGTGGCCGCGTGCGCGACCGCGGCGAGGTCGTGCGCCTCCTGCGGAGACGCCGAGGACAGCATGGCGAAGCCGGTCGAGCGCGCCGCCATCACGTCGCTGTGGTCACCGAAGATCGACAGCGCCTGGGTGGCCACCGTCCGGGCGGCCACGTGCAGCACCATCGGCGTGAGCTCGCCGGCGATCTTGAACATGTTGGGCAGCATCAGCAGGAGCCCCTGCGACGCGGTGAAGGTGGTCGAGAGCGCACCCGCCTGCAGCGCGCCGTGGACGGCACCGGCCGCACCACCCTCGCTCTGCAACTGGACCACCTCGGGTACCCCGCCCCACAGGTTCGGCCGTCCTCCCGCCGCCCACACGTCGGCGAGCTCGCCCATACCCGATGCTGGGGTGATCGGGTAGATGGCGATGACCTCGCTCGCCCGGTAGGCCACCGAAGCAGCCGCCTCGTTGCCGTCGATCGTCCTGGGCCGCATACACCCAGAGTGCCTGCGCCGGGACGGGGCCGGTGCGGGACATCATTCCGTACACCNAGGACAGACCGCACGCTGATCCCAGCGCGGACAGCACGGCGATCCGAGGACGGACAGCACGGCCCGGAGCCTGCCGGTCGGCCCGGGAACGCTCCCGATCCGCTGGCCCGCCGGCCGCGCGTTCACCCTGGATTACCCGTATCTGCCTGGCTTGCCCCCGCCAACTGAGATAAGCACTGGGATCGTGCAGCCTCTCTCGGTCGTCCTCGTTCACCGCGACCAGCCGCAGCGACTCGTCGACACGATCGACGCGTTCCGCGCGCAGGACATCCCCGTCACGATCACGATCGTCGACAACGGATCGGCCGTGGTACCACCGGTCGAAGCCGACGACGTCGCGGTCGTGCTCGCCGGCGGCAACATCGGCTTCGGGCCGGCGGCCAACATCGGCTACCGCAGGTTCCTCGCGGACGCGGACGCGGGGGAGTGGGTGGTGCTCGCGCCGCACGACGCGCTGCCCGAGCCCACCTGCCTGAGCCACATGCTGAGCGTGCTGGCGGAGCATCCGCGGGCCGGGCTCGCCTGCGCCGACGTCGGGGACGGGGCGACACCCGTCATCGACCCCTACTTCGGCGGGATCCTCGTGGCCGGGAAGGTCGACGCGGGCTGGGAGACGGTCGGTCATCCGCACGGCACGCTGATGTTCGCCCGGCGGGCGTGCCTCGACGAGGTCGGGATCTTCGACGAGCGCTACTTCGCCTACTGCGAGGAGGCGGACCTCGCGCTGCGGGCGAAGGCCGCCGGCTGGGAATCCGGGCTGGTGCGGGGTGCGATGGTGAAGAACCCGTACGTCGGGTCGGCCTCCGCCGCGATCGACTACCTGCAACTGCGCAACACGATGCTGCTGGTGCGGGAGCACTCCGGGCGCTACCACGCGTTCATCCGCTTCTGCATCGCGCTGTGGCAGCTCGCGTCGGGCGCGGTCGTGCCGGCCCGGCGCGGCCCCTACTGGAACGTCGAAGGGCGGGTACGAGGTCTCATCGACTTCCTCCGCGGACGTTTCGGCCCGCCTCCGGGCCACCTGTTCCTCAAGCGCTGAGGCGGGCCGGTGGTGGCAGCGGGCGCACCGGCGGGGACGCGAGGGGCGCCACCCGGGTTCGGGCGTGACCCGCGTTCGGGTGTCACCCGCGTTCGGGCGGTGTCCGTTCCGCGGCGGGGGGCGTGGTGGCCACGGCTGCCAGCACCGTTCCCGCGGCCAGGAGGCACCCGACGGCGTAGGGCAGGCTGCCGGTGGGGGTGCCGTCGGTGGTGACACCGCCGCTGGCCCCGAAGTAGTCGGGGAGCGCCGTGGCCCACAGCACCACGAAGGCCGCCAGGAAGAGTCCGCCGTAGCCGATGGCGAACCACCGGCGTCCGATGACGGCCGGTGCCGGCTGGGCCGCCGAGTCCGGTTGGGCCTGGGCCGCCGGGTCCGGCTGGGCTGGTCGGGCTGGTTGGGGCGACGTGGCGCGGGCCGACCGCCACTGCTGGTAGAGGACCGGCACGGCGACGACCGCGAAGGCTGCGACGCACAGCCAGAACACGACCGCCTGCGCGGTGTTGTTCTCGTCGCCGACGACCGACGACGGCAGGCTGCCGATCGAGATCAGCGGCGGTACGAGCACTCCGACGGCGACGACGCGGCCGGCGAGCCCCCAGCCGCCGGGGCCTTCGCCGCGGTCGGCCCGACGTCCCACCAACAGGCGCACGAGCAGGGTGAGCGCGGCGGGGCCGAGGGCGGCGAAGATGAAGACGCTGGTCATCGGCACCGACGCCAGCCGCGGATTGTTGACGGCCAGATCGTAGTTCCAGATCCACCAGCGCAGCTGCGGCCCGAGCAGATCGAAGATCTCGTAGAAAAGATGGTGGACGAATCCCACGCAGACGGCGCCGAGGAACACGTTGCGCCGGAAGACGCCGAGTGAGCGGACGATTTCGTAGGCGAGAGAGGCGAGGGCCGCGTACAGCGCCACAATGTAGAGCGGAATGCGGTCGTGAACGAGCTGTACCGTGAACACGTTGTGGGCGAACAGCTCGTGCATGTTGTCGGGCAGGCCCAGGCCCCGGGAGAAGAACAGCAACGGTTCGATGATGGCCAGGTAGACGATGGCGCCGAACCAGATCGCCAGGTTCGACGGATCGCCGTGCCGGCGCCAGCGCCGCACCGCATGGACCAGCGCGAACAGCGCCCCGGCGAGCAGCAGGACCTCCAGCGCGGGAAGCGTCCAGTTGCTCAGGTCGGCCGGGTTGCGCAGGTGGACGACGGGTTCGACCGAGTCGCAGGAGAATCCCCCGATCCTGCCGGCGAGCTCCTCGAAGGCGGCGCTGCAGCTGTCGGACACGGCGCGCTCACCCAGCCGGCGTGGCGGGAGCGGCCGGAAGCGCTGCGGCCGACGAGTACCAGGCGGCGACGGGCGCGCCGGCGTCATAGCGGCCTATCCAGGTGTCGACGAACCCCGGAAGCGGCTGGTGCTCGGGATCGTGCCCGGGAAGCTGGGCGCGCAGCACCCGCCCGGCAGCCGCGCGGAGCTCTCGCTTCGGCACGAAGGCGAGCCNACCGGAGTACCGCTCGCTCTGCCCCCCGCTCTCGCTCTGCCCCCCGCGCACCCCGCGCCGGGACGGCAGCTTCCGCCGGATCCCGTCCCGTACGCCCTCGGCGGGGATCAGGCTGCGGGCGTCGACCTTCCGGTCCGCAAACGGCACGTGCTCGTCGAAACCCTCCGCGACCACCCTGATCAGGCGGTTGATGTGACGCGCCACCGCGGGCAGCACCCGGAGGCGGTATGCCTCGCCGCCGAACTCCCGGTAGATGCGCAGGCCGGAGCTGCGGTGTTCGACCTCTTCGGTGAAATGCCACAGGAACAGCGAAGCGACCCGTTCGTCACCCGGCCGGAACAGCCTTTCCTCGTGGTCGAGGAAGAGCTTGAAGGTCGGGGTGAAGGCCGACTCCAGGTCGGCGATGTAGGCGAGGTGGAATTTCAGCGGCCTGGATTCCAGCAGCTCGTCGTACAGCGCGAGGGCGGCGTCGAGGGTCCCCCGCAGCCCGGGGTAGCGCCTGATCAGTGCCCTCATGTGCTGGCGGTGGGCGCTGGCGTGCTGTGCTTCCTGGCGTAGGAACGCGTCCGCCTCGGCGGCGACGCCGGGGTCGGTGAGCTGCGGGATCGCCTCCCTGACCGCAGCCACGATGTACTTCTCGAACGCGATGGCGATGACCCCAGTCGCATTCATCTGTAACGAGAAGTCGGGGTTGTCGGGATTCCACAGAAAGGGGACGTCGCCCTCGAAGTCGAAGGGGACGCGCCGCACCTGCAAGGCCGTCACGAGATCTCCTGCGGTGATCAGCTGAGCTGAGCGGGGGGAATCAAACAAGATCGTAAAATCTGTATGATCAGACGGGACGTACGATGCTCCCCGGGCCTGGCCCGGTCAAGAGATCGACCCGGCTCGGGGTGCGCCGGTCAGATGAGGGGCGGGGATGAGCAGGCGCGGTTGGGGCGGCACGCCACCCGCCGACGACCACGAGGCCCGCCAGATGATCGTCGACGCCGCGATCCGGTGCCTGGACCGCGACGGGCCCGCCCGCACGCACCTCTCCGATGTCGCCACCGAACTCGGCGTCACCCGCCAGACCGTCTACCGGTACTTCCCCGGCATGGATCCGCTGATCGCCGAGGTGACCGAGCGGGCCTACCAGAGCTTCACCGCCGAGCTGGACGTCCTGTTCGAGGGCATCAGGGACCCGACCGAGTTCGTCGTCGAAGCCATGGCCTACGTCATCGAACAGCTACCGAAGACGCCGCATCTCACCCTGATGCTGGTCGGCGGCCGCGCCGACCGCTTCGAACGGGCCGGGGCGGCCTCGGCGGTCATCGCGCGCAACGTGCGGGTGCTGCGCGACCGCACCGACGTCGACTGGTCCGCCGCCGGCTATGACGACCGTGAGCTCCATGAGCTGGTCGAGATCATGCAGCGGCTGATCCAGTCGATGGTCGTGGCCCCGCCCGAGCATCCCCGCACCGGCACCGAGCTGCGCGGCTTCCTGCGCCGCTGGGTCGGCCCCGCGGTGGTGCCCGTCGCGCGCCCGGACTGACCTGCCTCCCCGACGTCCGACGTCCGACGTCCGACATCCGACGTGTGGGGTTCGGTGGCCTCAGCCGCGCCGGTTGAACGACAGGTGGGTGACGCCGCTGGGAGCGGAGACCGCCTCGACGTCGTAGCGGGCCTCGATCCCCTCCAGTCCGTCCCACAGCCGCACGCCTCGGCCGAGCACGATCGGGACCTGCGCGAGGTGCAGCGAGTCGATCAGACCGGCGGCGAGGAAGTCACGCACGACGGTCGGGCCGCCGCCGATGCGCACATCGAGCCCGCCCGCGGCCTCGCGTGCGGCGGCCAGTGCGTCCTGCGGGGAGGCGTCGATGAAGTGGAACACCGTGCCGCCCGCCATCTCGATGGCCGGCCTCGGGTGATGCGTGAGCACGAACACCGGGGTGTGGAACGGCGGGTTCGGACCCCACCAGCCGCGCCACTCCCGCTCGGTACCGAGATCGTCCCACGGCCCGGTCTGCGGGCCGAACTTGCCGCGCCCCATGATCTCGGCGCCGATACCGGGGCCGAACCGCTCGGCGAAGGCGTTGTCGACGCCCCCGCTGCCCCCCGGCCGGCCCTGCATCGACCCGCCGAAGCGGGTGGCGAACATCCACTCGTGCAGGCGGGTGCCGGCGTGCCCGAACGGCGCGTCGAAGGTGCGGCCATCGCCGGTGGCGAAACCGTCCAGCGAGATCGAGAAGTTGTGGACCCGCACCTTCGACATCGACCTCTCCCGACTCCGGCGATTCCTGGCGACCCTGACCACGCTGGCGACACCGACCACGCCGGCGAGGCGGGCAAGTGATTGTGATCTGCAAGCGGTGACGCCACAACGTACCGATCCGGCGCGACGGCGGCCCGGAACTCGTCGCCGCGCTGATGGACGAACTGCGCGAGCTGCACCTCGGGACCCCGCGGCCGGACTGCGACGCGCCGCGCCCGAGCGAGCGCCTGCGGGCGGCGGTCGATCCTGCCACGGTGGTCAGGTGAACCCTGCCGTCGTGGGAATCCGCATGTGGTGCGAGCTCGATGCGGCCGGCAGCCCAACGGCCGGCAGCCCACCCGAACCGGTGCCCGCCCCGACCCAGACGTGGGATCCGGCGGCGACCCCCGGGCTGGCGCCGGGGCCGGCGCAGTATCCGGCGGGGCGCGGCGGCGCCGCGAGCGGTCTCTCGTTCAGCGTGCACGAGTTCGCCGAGCTGTCGGACGGCCGAGAGATCCTCCTACTGGACGACCGGGGCTGGGGCATGTCGGGCGGCGGCAGGACGCCCGAGGAGCACCTCTCCCAGCTGACGATCGAGGAGATCGAACGCGGGGTCTACAACGTCCTGTTGCCGGACTGGGCCGATGCCGATCATCCGCTGCCGCCGGACCTCGCCGCGGTCGAGGGCAGTGGCGGGGCCCAGGACTGGGACATGCTCGTCGAACGGCTGCGCGCGTTCGGCGTGACCACCACCCCGGCCGAACTTCGGTCGGTACCTCGCCGAGTCGATCTCGGCGACCGGCTGCGCGAACGGCTGGCGGCCGCTGCCGACTGAGGCATCCTGACCTGCGGCGACCAGGTAACGTCAGACCGACTGTCACCACCCGGCCCGGCAGCGCGGCGGGCGGGCGCCGCTGAGCGTGCGGTTCCGGGACGTGATTCGCGACTGCGAAGGGCGCGGCTGGCGCGCGACGGCGAGCCCGCGGGCTCAGAGGGGGGTGCGCATGACACCCGAGGCGGATTCGCCGGAAGCAGCACAGCGCCGCTCATTCATCGCGGACGCGGCCCTCACCGAACTACTCGTCTCCGACCGGCGCTGCCTGATGTCCGCGCCGCTCACCGACGCCGTGCGCGCACCGAGCGGTTCCGTCTCCCCGGGCATGATCCTCACCATCTTCGACGTCGGGGCCTCGCACCCCACGATGATCGCCGCCCGGCCCGACTGGACCGCCACCCAGGACATCTCGCTGCACGGCGCGGGCCCGATCACCGAAGGCCCGATCGTGGTGGACAGCCAGCTCGTCCGAGCCGGGAAGAAGATCGTCATCTCGTCCGCCACCGTCTACGACGGGCATGGGTCGGACGACATCGAGAAGCTCCAGTGGCTGATCGACCAGGCAGGGCCGCCGGAGGTTCCCGCCGGTCTGACGCGGGCCGGCGCCGGCCTGATCACTTTTGCCCGCATCCCCCGGGCGGCGGCCGCCGGAATGGACGACTACGACCCGGGAAGGTGGATCGGGGAGATCCGGCGCACCACGGCGGGCCCACTGGTCGGCGGCACCCTCTACGACCGGCTGGGGCTGCGGCCACTCGACCCCGGCGCCGGCCGGTTCGACCTGGACCGCACGCCCTATGTCACCAACAGCATCGGCACGATCCTCGGCGGAGCCCTGGCCGTCATGATCGAAGCTGCGGCCGAGGCCCTGCGCCCCGGCATGGCGGCCGCGGACCTGCAGATCCATTTCCTCTCCCAGGTGCGAAGCGGCCCGGCCCGCACGTCCGGTGCGGTCCTGCGCGACGCGGGTGACCACGCGGTCGTGAAGGTTCAGGTCGTCGACGCCGGCCACGACAACCAGGTCCTCGCCCTCGCCACCGTCACCCTGCGGAGGAAATAGCACCCGGCGCGCCCGCCGCGGCTTCTCGGGTCGGCAGGAAGACGGCCATCTCCAGGCCGCCTTCGGGCCGGGCGACGGCCCGGACAGAGCCTCCGTGGGCGCGGGCGATCGAGGCGACGATCGACAGGCCGAGCCCGGCACCGGACGCGGCTTCCCGCGTCTCCCGCCCGGCCCGGCTGAACGGCGCGAAGAGGTCGGCGGCCGAGGTCCGCGTCACCGGCGGCCCGGTGTTGGCCACCGACAGGACCGGACTCCCGCCGGCCCGCACCCACACCGTCCCACCAGGCCGGTTGTACTTGATCGCGTTGTCGACCAGGTTGGAGACCAGCCGCTCCAGCAGCACCCGGTCGCCCCACACGGCACCGGGCGCCCGCGCGGCCCGGTCGTCGGCGGCACGTTCCCACCGCAGGTCCACCCCGGCCCGATCGGCGACCGCCTGGTGCGTGCTGACGACCGCCTCGACCACCTCGTCGACGCGTATGGCCTCGCGGGCGGCGAGCCCACGGTCGCTGCGCGCCAACACCAGCAGCCCGTCGATGAGGGCCTCGATCCGCACGTTCATCGTCAGCAGCCGGGCTCCGAGCTCGCGCAGGGCCGGATCGGCCCCCGGCCGCTCCATCGCGACCTCGACGAGGGTCCGCTGAGCGGCCAGCGGGGTGCGCAGCTCGTGCGACGCGTGGGCGACGAACCGCCGCTGGCTGTCGAAGGCCGCGGCCAGCCGGTCGAGCATCTCGTCGAACGTGTCGGCCAGCTCGGTCAGCTCGTCGCGCGGCCCGCGCAGCCGGATCCGCGCGTCGAGGTTGTCCGCCCCGAGCCGTCGGGCCGTCGTGACCACGGCCTGTACCGGGCGCAGTGTCCGGTCGGCAGCCACCCATCCCAGCAGCAGTGCCAGGACCAGCGTGGCCCCGACAGCCACCCCGGACTGCACCAGCAGGGTCTCCAGCACACCCCCGCGATAGGTGCGGACGGCACTCACCACCATCAGCCCGCCGGCTGCCGGGGCCACATCGAACTCGTCACGCCCGCCGGTACCGTCACGCCCGCCGGTACCGTCACGCCCGCCGGCACCGCCACTCCCGCCGGTACCGCCACTCCCGCCGGTACCGCCAGCACCGCCGGCACCGCTGGTGGGAGGGTCGGGAGGGCCGGGATCGGTCAGGCCCGGATCCCTCAGGTCGGGCGTCGTGATCGTGTCGGTGAAGCCGACTGCCGCGGAACCGGGGGCCGGCGGCAGCGCGGACCGCACCAGGACATAGTTGACGGCCAGCAGCACCACCCCGCTGAGCAGGAACAGACCGCCGCACATCAACGCGAGCCGGAGCTTGACCGACATCGCGGCCGGTCGGAGCCGCCTCAGTCCTTCAGGCGGTACCCGACCCCCGCCACCGTCTCGATCAGCGGGGGCGACCCCAGCTTGCGGCGCAACGTCATCACCGCCATCCGCACGGCGTTCGTGAAGGGGTCGACGTTGGAATCCCACGCCTTCTCCAAGAGCTCCTCGGCGCTGACCACCGACCCGTCCGCCCGCATGAGGACTTCCAGAACAGCGAACTCCTTGCGGGACAGCGAAACGAAGCGGCCATCCCGCGACACCTGGTGCCTCGGCACGTCCAACTCGACACCGGCGCGGCGCAGCACCGGCGGCACCGCGGCCCGGGCCCGCCGGCCCAGCGCCTGCACCCGGGCGACCAGCTCGGCGAACGCGAACGGCTTGGTCAGATAGTCGTCGGCCCCCACCCCGAACCCCTGTACCCGGTCGGCGAGGTCCCCGGCGGCGGTCAGCATGATCACCCTGGATTCTCCGCCGGCGGCCAAGACCGCCCGGCAGACGTCGTCGCCGTGCACCGTGGGCAGATCCCGGTCGAGCACGATCACGTCGTACGGATGAACCGCGGTGAGTTCCAGGGCGCTCGCGCCGTCTCCGCAGACGTCGACAGCCATGGCCCGCCGGCGGAGGCCCTCGGCGATGGCCTCGGCCAGCATCGCTTCGTCCTCGACCACCAGAACGCGCACCCGACCACCTCTCCGCCGGTGCCCATCATGGACGGCAGGCCATAAAGAAAATGTAAGCGGCGACGCTTACGGAACCCTGATCGCCCGGTCACTAAATCTGGTCCCGGTCGGTGAACTCGCGCCGGCCACGACCTGGAGGTGGCACATGAGACGGCGATGGTCCGCGCACATCCTGATCGGGACGGCGATCGTGCTGGGGGGCAGCGGCGGCGGAACCGCCCTGGCGCTGGCCGCCCAGCCCGGCGGCACGGCCGGATCCGGCGCGGCATCCAGCGGACCGGGTGTGGAATCCGGCGGGCTGGGCGCGGAGTCCGGCGGGCTGGGTGCGGAGTCCGGCGGGCTGGGTGCGGAGTCCGGCGGCTCCGGCACCCCGTCGGACGCCGACGCCTACACCCGGTGCCTCGTGGAGAACGGCGCCGAGACGCACACCGAGTCGTCGGCGGACGGCCCCCGATCGACGCGGGTGACGCTCGATCCGGAGCACGGGGCACAGGCGGTGGCCGCCTGCGAGCAGTACGCGCCCGACCTCGGCCTCATCGGCAGCCCGGCCCCGATCGAACCGTTGACCGACGCCCAGAACGCGACCGTGACGAAGTGCCTGCAGGATGCGGGGGTGACCTTCCCGGCCCCGGGCACCACGCAGGTGCTGGGGCTGCCGCCGGTGGACGAACCGCTCGGGCTCGGATCCACCGCACCCGGCTCCGGCTCCGGCTCCGGCTCCGGCTTCGGCTCCGGATCCGGCGGCGACGGCGGTGACGGCCCCGTCCACGTGCCCGGCCCAGGCCGCAGCGGCGGCCCGGCTGTCGGCGCCGAGTCGGGCTTCTCCGGCAGTCTGGTGATCGGCAGCCTGTCGATCAGCAGCGAAGCGGGCCCTGGCGGCGGCTCGGCGCCCGACGGTTTCGACGCGCCCGACCCGAAGGTGATCACCGCCCTCGGCGAGTGTGCCCAGGCCGCCGGCCTGCCGGGTCTCGCCCTGCAAACGACGACCGGCCACCAGAGCTCGGTGCTGGTGGCGGCGGCGGGCGCACCCCGGCCGTAAGCCGACCCGCTCCCGGTCGCGCCAGGCGGGTGACGGCCCGCCGCGCCCGCCTGGCGCGACCCCGCGACGCGCTGCCGAGCTCGTGGCCGGACTACGCGGGCACCGCGCGTACGTACACATTGTCGGAGTAGGAGCCGGCCCGGACATCGAACGAGCCACCGCAGGTGATCAGGAATAGTTGACGCGGCCCGCGAGGTCCGGCGAACGCCGTCGGGTCGACACCGCGCGTCTTCGGCCGCGCGAAGATCCGCAGAACGCGCCACGCGGTCTGTCTCCCGTGCGGGTCGCTGGTGAAGACGAGATCTCCGCGGTGCAGGCGGGCCAGGTTCCCGAACGCGAAGGGCGGCATTCCCCGCCAGTTCACATGCCCGACGATCGTCACCTCGCCGGAACCCGCGTCCAGCGCCGCCGAGCCGGACCACAGCCCGACCTCGGTCGGCGTCGACGGCGGAATGAGGATGCCGTCCTCCTCCGTCGCCATGCCGATGCTGGCGGTGACCCCGAGCGCCGGTATCCGAATACTGGACGCCGGCAGGTCCGGCTGGTGCGGCGGGAACCGGCGGGCGCCCGCCCCGCCGACGCTCGGCTGCGGGCCGGGGACATCCGGCCCGTCGGCCTCGGGCAACGGAGCGGCAGTGGGAACGGAACCAGGCGGCCATCCGAGGATGACCAGCACGACGCCCACCAGGGCAAGGGTGCCGAGCACGGCCGCCGCCGCGGCCGTGCGCCGTGTCGTCAGTGGCGACTCGCCGGGGTCGGCGGACTGGCCGTGTTCCATCGGTGGTCTGATCAGTGTTGGAGTCTGGTCAACGCTGGCGTCTGATCCACCGGCTGGCGAGGAGCCCGAGCGCGGTGAGCGCACCGACGGCAGTGATCGCGCCCAACAGGACCAGGGCGAGACCGCCGCGCCCGGGCTCGTCAGGCTGCCCCCCCGCCACGGCCACCGGCGGACGCACGCCCTGCTGCTGCTCCTCCGTCGAAGCCGGACTGCCGCCCTGGCCGTCCGACGGGCCGGCTCCGGTGGCGTCCGGGCCGCTGCCGGGGCTGGTGCCAGGCCCGCCTCCCGGCCCGGAGCCGCCTCCCGACCCAGAGCCGCCGGCAGCCCCGGAGCCGCCGGCCGCCCCGGAACCGACCCCGAACCCGCCTGCCGCGGCGCCGCCCACCACGGGTTCATCGGAACCGGGTCGGCTGGGAGGACCGCCGGGCACCCCGGGAACTCCCGGCGGTGGCGGGAGAACTACGCCGGGCCTCCCGGTCGGGATCGGCACGCTGGCGGACCCGGGCGGCGAGTCGACCCGCCCACCCGGTGCGGTCGCGGACGCGGTCGCGACGTTGGTGACCACGCCCGCCGCGACATCCGCAGCCGTGATCACATGGTCAGACACGGTGCAGGTCACAACCTGCTTCGGGGCCAGAGACGTGGTGGGGCAGCTGACGGGGCCAGCCTTCGGATCGCTCACGGTCAGCCCGCTCAGCATCGTGTCGCCGGTGTTCGTCACGGTGATTGTCCAGTGCGCCCGGTCACCGGCTCCGGTCCGGCCGTCATGGTCGACGTCCACCGCGGTGCCGCGTTTTGTGACGGCCAGCGCGGGCGCCCCGGTCACAACAATGCCGACAGTGGTCTGGGCCGAGATGACAGCCGCCCCGGCGGGTAGTACCGCAATGGTGGTTACCGCGGCCGCCATAGTGGTCGCCATCAGCGGCGCCAGCCACGGCCGGGTCCGGAGGTACTTACTTGCCGCCTGTCCGGAGGGGTAACGGCCGGTTTTCAGCGGACGGTGGTGGCTCATGACGTCGTGGATGCGGCCGCGTATCCGGCGTGCCAGCCCCGCGGGAGTGCGGGAAGGCACAAACCGGCGACGCCGGGCGCGCGGGAAGGCCGATAGCCCACCGAATTCAACAACGGCCCCGCTGCCATAGGACCCCCCACCTGGCATCACGATCGGTCACTCACAGCAACGTAACGCGGCTCTGGTTAGCGGCCAACTCGACGATGACAAGAGGGGCGTTCGAGGCCACCTCCGCGTTCCGACCAACGACACTGCCAGGCCCTGCTCGGTGTCTCGCACCTTCCCTGGTCGAACCGCGCGAACCCCGGGAGAATTCGAGCGAGCCCGCACCGTCGCGGCGGCCGCGGGTACGTTCAGTCAGGCCTTCGGTGTGGGGCATCGTCCGAAAAGCACTGAAGGCGGTTTGCCCTGGACCCCGCCGCCGCACACCACCGGCGGGAGTTCCCAGAGCTTCTCGGTCAGTGAGTTCGTCACGCGCTGGCCGACGGCCGGCGGGTGACTCTGCACGAAGATCGTGGCTTCACTGTCAGCCGGGTACTCGGTGGTCCAGGCCCCGGTGTGGGCCAGTTCGGCGAGACTCGCGACAGCGTCACCCGGAACGTGTTGAACGTCGTGCTTCCTGACGGCGAACAGCCTGGTGAGGAGCATCCCTGGTCGTGGCTGGCTGACCGGGCGCGGGCGCGCGGCCTGCAGGCGACCGCGGGCGAGCTGCGGGGTATGCCGTACGAAGTGGTCCTCACCGACGCGGTGACCCGCTGGCTGCGCACCTGAAATCACCGGTGCCCGGGCTGGGGCGGCCCCTCGTCGACACCCTGCAAGGGTCGGCGATCAAGAACTTCAAAGAGCCGCGGCCGAGATCGGGCCGTGACGTAGCGATACTTGTGCTCTTCGTCTTCGACCCGTTCCATCTGGAAGCGAGCCGCTGGTTTAGCAGAAGCTATACTCCTGGGGTGGAAGGGCGGCAGTGGGAGGTCTGCCTCGCCAACGAGGTCCGCGACTGGATCGACGACCTGGACCCGGCCGCCCACGCCCGGGTCGTGCAAGCAATCGATCTTCTTGCGGAGGTCGGGCCGGGGCTGGGCAGGCCGCTCGTCGACACGATCAGCGGTTCTTCGCTGCCGAACCTGAAGGAGCTGAGGCCGGGAACGGTGCGGATCCTGTTCTGCTTCGATCCGTGGCGTTCGAGCATCCTGCTTGTCGCCGGAGACAAGGCTGGGCAGTGGAACGCCTGGTACGCCGAGGCGATCCCGCTCGCGGAGCAGCGCTACAAGACCTATCTGGTGGAACGCGGTCAGGAAGAAGGCGGTCGGCGATGAGTGGTTACACACGGTGGTCTGACATCCGCGCCGAGCAGGTCGCCCGGGCCGGTGGAGAGGCAGCGGTCGCTGCCGGCAGACAGGAGCTCCTCGCGGTCGCGGTCGGCCATCGGCTCGCTGAGGTACGCCGGGCGCGGGGTCTGACCCAGCAGCAGGTGGCGGAGCGGATGGGCGTGACCAAGGGGCGGATCTCGCAGATCGAGCAGGGCTCGCTGTCCGGTCAGGACGTGGTCGCTCGCTACGCCGCTGCTCTTGGTGGCCGACTGCACCAGGCGATCTACTTCGACGACGGGGACATCGCCGCGATCGCGTAAGCCGCACTTCCACCACGACCGCTTGATCGTGTCCAACTGCAGTACAAACTGCGTACTTGAGCCCCGGAAAGCCCAGAGCCCCGCGCCGTGTGATCGGCTGCGGGGCTCTGACCTGTCTCAACCTGACGTGCGCTCGGAGGGACTCGAACCCCCAACCTTTTGATCCGTAGTTAGATCTGGATCCTCCACCGACGTCCGTGGACGTCCGGGCCGTCTGCTGACCTGGTGTGTTCCGTCCGCTGGTGTCCGTCAGCGTCCGTGGTCGTCTACCGGCTTGGCTGTCAACTTGGCTGTCAGTTAGGCCGTTCAGGCTGGACTGCGACGTGGGCGAGCCGCAGATTAAGCCGGCCGCCGCCAAACCAGCGGCTGCGCTGGCGGTCGACACCACCCATCCGACCTGGCAGTTCTCTCGGATGTCAAACAAGCAGGCATCTTCAGGCTTTCTCGTGAGATGTAATAAGAATCACGGGCGCTCGGCATTTTGTGTGTGTACCGACCTTCCACTACCGTCCACTACGGTCCGTGTACTGCAATGGCCACTGTGCAGTGTGCTTCCAGGCGGGTCAGTACGACCTGGGCGGTTCGGACGCGCGGACTTGCTCAAATGGAGGTAGTTGACTTGATCAAGGTTCACATGTTCCGGCGCTTCCGGCGTGCCTCGGTGGTTGTCTGCTGTGCAGCGCTGGTATCCCTCGGCGCCTTGCCCGCGAACGCTGAAGCCTCGTCACCTCCGCCACTTTCCACCGAGTCTCCCGGCTTCTACTTTGCTCCCGCCCCTGGTGGTGGCGTCACCCCGATGGCATCATCGGGCCCCATCACCGCCGGCTCCTGCACCTACACGCAAGAGGTCGACAATCCGCACATCACGGGCGAAGCCTCAGTCCACGGCTATTGGAAGGTGGTCTCCGGCACGTGTCCGAGCANGGCGAATGTGGAAGTGTGGTTGCAAGCGTATGGATGTGATCCATTTGTGTGTGGATGGGTCACAGTCGCGCACGGTGAGGGCGACTACTATGCGGGGGGTGGCTCCGGCAAGCGCGCAAACGCGAGAAGGACCTGCGCAACCACCGCGACAACGGGTTGGCGTGGTTATGTTGATGTCGATCTCATCGGAGCCTCCGATCCCTCTGGTTACACTTATGGTCCTGGCGTAAATCTCGCGTGCAGGCCCTGACGTCCGCGCCGCTCACCTGAACCTGCACTGCAGCGAAGTTCGCTGTGGTAGCGCATGTCTCAGCCGCGTGGCCGGTCACAAACGTGCCGGCCACGCCGTGGCCGATGGTTAAGGTGGAACTGAAGAGCACTGCAAACGGTTTGCCTGGGACCCCGAGGTGGGGGATGTGAGCGGTATGGAGTGGAGTTGGCAGCCCTACCCGGATGCGGCCGATCGCAGGGATCTTCCTCCTGTCGAGCCCGGTCGCATCGTCGGCCTGGGCGCCTTGTGTGATCTGTGGGCGCCGCGCACCGACGACGGGGGTTCCCAGAGCTTCTCGGTCAGTGAGTTCGTCACGCTGGACGATGGCCGGCGGGTGATCTTGCACGAAGATCGCGGCTTCACCGTCAGTCNGGTACTCGGTGATCCAGGTCTTGGTGCGGGCCAGTTCGGCGAGACCCGCGACAGCATCACCCAAGACGTGTTGAACGTCGTACTCCCTGATGGCGAACAGCCCAGTGAGGACCACCCCTGGTCGTGGCTGGCCGACCTGGGGCGGGCGCGCGGCCTGGACGTGACCGCGGACGAGCTGCGAGGTCTTCCATACGAGGTCGTCCTCACCGACGCGGTGACCCGTTGGCTCAGCACCCGAAATGTCAAAAACGGAGATCCAAAGTGGTCGGACCAAGGAGAGGCTGAGTGACCGGTGCCGTCTGCCGGTAGGACACTGCCGGGTGAATCGCTGTGGCCAGGACAAGCAGCGCGATCGCGGGCACCGTGGTCCCCTATCTGTCAGCGTGAGGTAATACAGCTCCCTGCGTCAGCTGGTTCCCTCACGCTGCCAATGAGGGCGTTCGTCGAACAGCTCGGACCTGCAAGCGCGGTGTGGAGGCGACGCGCCCGGCGAGCACGGCCGTTCACGGCCGCGCGCAGCCGTCGCGCGGCGCGGCCCGCACCGCGGCTTGATCCTAAAACGAGCAATTCGGCAACCAACGCTCCTCGTCTGTGGCTGCTGTACTCATGCGGCATGTCCTGGTGCTCGGCCTGCGAGATGGAACAGGGCTGCTGTGCNGGCGTCCCGGGTGGGGAGGGTGTCGAGGTGGGCCTGTGTGGTGTCGATGGCCTGCTGTACCTCGGCGACGTCCTGGTGGNGGAACGGCTCGGGTAGGTGGCTGAGAGGTGCTGCGACGATGCCGTCTGCTCCGGCGGTGAGGCTGTCGGCGATGTGCCGTGCGCTGCCGTCCCAGATGGNGAACTCGGGTCCGGTGACGGCTCGTAGTTCCCGGATCTGGTCCACGGGCATCTTCGACACCTTCGCTCCGACGGGGAGAACGCCTGCACGGGCGGCGGCCTCGGCCAGTGCCGGTGTCCAGGTGGCGGGGCTGTATTCGGGGTGGCTGAACAGGTAGGCGGGACGGGGAAGAGCCGACAGGAAGTCCAGCGCTTCGGCCTGGTCCGCGAGATTGAGCAGGGCGACCATGGGGACGACGTTTCTCCGCTGGGCGTGGTCGATGTCGTCGCGGGTCCAGCAGCAGGCGGTCAGGCGGTCGGTGCCGATGATGTCGGCCCACAGGTCGACGACGGCGGCGCGTTCGGCAGACGTGGCGTGGTGTCCGCCGGTGGTGGTGCCGGACAGGATGAACAGGTGCGCCCACGTGGCGGCGGCGCGTTCGGCGTAGCGGGCGGTCGCGGTGGTGTCGAGGCGGCCGTCCGGCCGGCGGAAGGTGAGCGTGGGTAGGACGAGCTGCATGCGGTTCAGTCCAGCCCATCGCGAATGGGCGCGGCGTCCTGAGTGGTGCAGGCGACCTGACGGCGAATCTGTTCGGCAATGGCCCCGGGGGTCCGCTGGTCGGTGCGGAGCACCATGCCGAACTCGGCCGAGCTGATGCCGGTGAGGTCGGCGCGGGTTTCGTCCNATGCCCGGAGCCTGTCGGGGATGTCGGTGCTGCCGCGATGGTGGAGCCGGTCGGCTGTGATGTCGCGTGGGCACCAGAGCAGGACAGTCAGCCACCGCGCCGCGTACTCGGCGCGTAGGGCGGCGATGCCGGCGACCTGGCCGATGTGGATTACGGGAATCCGCCCGGCGCTGGTGATCTCGTCCAGGCGGGGCCGGTCGATCGCGTAGATGTTGCCGTATCGCTCGTTGACGTACAGGATCTGCCCGCTGTCCTGAAGCCGGGTGAGGTCCTCCGCGGTCGCGTATCGGTACCGGCTGGGCACTCCGGCTCCGACCTTGAGCCGGTCGAAGTGGACGAAGCGATCGTCCAGGCCGGTCAGGGCGGCGGTGACGGTGTCCTTCCCCGCGGCCGGCGGGCCGTAGAGGATGACGGCGTCAGGAAGCATCGCGCACCTGGCTCGCGATCCGGCGGGCCTGCTCGGCAAGGTTCGTCTGTGCGTGCCGGCTGTTGTCGACGACATAGTGGGTGCACACCGGCCGCGCGTCCGGATTGATCGTCTTGAGGTAGTCGTCCCAGTAGGACAGCTTCCACGAGTCGCGGGCGGCGTCGCGTGACTCCATGTAGTCGCGCATGGAATCGATGTCGCACCGGAGCCACACCACGGCGACCGCGGCGCCGCAGTTGCCGGCGCGCTTGGCCATGCGTTCCACCCACCGAGCATCACCCAGTTCGCGGACGAACGGCGCTGTGACGATGGTCGTGATGCCAAGCCGGAGGTTGTCGAACGCCGTATCGAACATGGTGCGGTATTCGAGCGGGCGGATCCGGCCCATGTAGGTGTCGCTGTGGCGGTCGTTCGGGTCGTCGCCGGTCGCCAGGAGCAGCGATTCCGTGAGGGGGCGGCTGAGCGTGTCCTTGTCGAGCAGTGGCCATCCGGTGATCTCGGCGATGAACCGCGCGAACTCGGTTTTCCCGGAGCCGGGGAATCCGGCGACCATGACGAGTGCGGGGGTGCCCTCGCGGGGCCGTCCCGAACTCCAGGCGGCGAGGATGTGCCCTTCGAGGTCATACGGGGGCAGGGTGACCTGCCGCCTCCGGCGGGGCCTGGGGCCGGTGGCTGGACGCTGGCCAGCAGGGTGCGGATCGACTCGGTGACCTCGTCGCGGCGAGGCACGACCGGCGGGGCGCCGGTGCTGTTGCCGATGAGGTCCCGCAGATGGTTCGGCACCCGCAGGGATTCCCGGCGGGGCCGGGGGACTTCCGTGCCGGACTCCCACGGACGAGGCGCCAGACCGATCATGATGCCGGGAATGTGGAGCCCGTCGGCGATCCGCTCGATCACCTCGACGTCCTCCACCCTGGCCTTGCCGCTGGCGATCCGGCTTACCCGGGACTGGCTGAAGCCTTCGATGGACGAGGCTATGCGGTCCTGGCTGACGTGGTCCCACTTGCGCATGAGCAGGAAGGCGGCGCCGAAGTCGCGCGCCCGTAGTGCCTCGGCCATGTCGGCGCGGGCCAGCAGCTCGGGGGAGACGGTGTAACGCTGCCAGGTCGGCTGTGGGTCAGCGGTCATCCATCGCTCTTCGATCGGTGGCNGGCCGGGACATCCGCGTGAGCGGGCAGGCACGCTGAGCATAGCTGTGAGCATGTCGTCGCGGTATGGCAAGTTCGAATCGAGCGGCTGACCAGCGCTGAAACGGCGCTGTTCTCGTATCAGTGGCGGCGCGGGTCCGGCGCTTGATGCCGTCGATCAATGTCGACTCAACATTCCGTGACCGGGTGACTTCGGTGAGCCTTGTTCCTGGTCGGTGCCGTCCGTGCCGGTTCTGACTCCGCGGGCGGCGCCGGCGCTCGACCGGACGCGAACAATCGAGGGGATCGGGTGTGGAGCATGCCGACAGCGACGACGACCCGCGAGCTTGCGCAACGAGGGGGTGCGCGATGACCTGGGCCAGCGGGCCGTGCGAGACCGGGGAGGCAACGGGCGTCGGTCTGCTGCCGTGGGGCTCTGATGCCTGGGCGCTGGTGGTGCCGGCCGGCTCGTCGGCGCAGACGTTGTACGCGGTCATGGCGGAGATGCCGGCGGGCCTGCGGTTCGCCGAAGCACACGGCGACGTGGACGTGGTCCTCGTTTACGAGGCGGAAGGGGTGCGGCTGTCCCGGCGGGAGGTGCCGGGAACGCTGCTGCGCGGCATGCTCCAGCTCGACCCTTCGGCGCCCGGAATCGACAGCACGCGCCGCTGGGCCACGGAGGGGGAGCGGGTCGCGTATGAGGCCGGTAAGGCGGACGCGGCGGATGCGTTCCGGCGGCAGGTCATCCGCCGTCGTCGTCCGCGGTCGTGGAATCCCTCGGCGCTGGGCTGACATCCCGTCCTGATGCCAGAAGGCCGGACCCTCGGGGGTCCGGCCTTCTGCTGTTCGCTCCCGGACCGACTGCGGGGCAGGACGGTGCTTCCCCCGTGGCGGCCAGGGTGATCTATCGGCCGGCTGTCCCGGCTGTCCCGGCTGCGCTGTCCAGCTCGTCAAGGCGGCGGACGATCCGCCGGATGTCGTCCCGTATCTCCCGCACCCCGGCGAGGATCTCCAGGCCGATGGCCATCGGTGCGGCCTGGGCGCCGGTGGGGCCGGGCTCGCCGTTGCCGGTGAGCACGCGGACGAGGTGATCGTCCGGCCAGTCGAGCGCACGCGCGATCGCGGTCAGGGTCCGGTTCCGCACCCGCCGGTTCGCGCCGTGCTGCACAAGCCGCAGTGTCGACACGGATATCCCCGCCCGGTCGGCCAACTCCTGTTGCCCGATGCGCTGGGCGGACATCCGGGCCTTGAGCGCTGCCGCGACGGCCGGCCAATCCTCGTCGTCCTGGGCGGCGTCGATCCCGGAACCGCTCCGCCCGTCGAGGCGATCAGTCATAGACGGAATGCTAGCGAATTCGTCGCGCACACAGATGTGCTGGTCAGCCGTGCATATCGACTCCGCATGAGCTGCATGACGCCATGCCGTGACTGCATCGCCCGATCCCGACTGAATATGCATTGACGATCTACCGCTTGAAAAGCGCTCTTCCGGCGGAGCATGGTAGATCCATGCCCGCTTCCGGAGCTGGTCCGGATCGGTGGGTCGTCTCTCGGGAGGTAGATGCAGTGGCGGTACCGAGACGGATTCCCGTCGCGTTCTCGACGGTTTTCCCGGCGGGTGCCTTCGTCGTCGGCGTGGAGCCGGTCAACGACTTCGACAAGATCAGGAGTGGTGCGCCGGACCCGCAGCAGCGGGACGAGGAGACCGGCCAGCTCCTGTGGGCGGTGCGGGTGGTCGACGGTGACCCGGAGGCCAGGACGACGGAGGTGAAGGTTCGGATGGTCGCCGTGGTGCAGCCGGTCCCACCGGATCTGATGCCGGGCACGCCGTTCCGCCCCGTGGAGTTCGACCAGCTCACGGTGCTTCCCTACGTGGACCGGCGGGTGGCGGACAAGCCGCGGGTGGCGTTCTCGCTGCGGGCCGGTGGGATGCGCGCTCCGGGCTCGGTCCGGCGCGGGAATGGCGGGGTGGCGGCATGAGCGAACTTGAACGGCGTAGCTCCTCGGCGCATCTCGGCGTGCACGTCGGCTCCGCCTGGTCGTTGCGCTGCCACACGTACCCGGACCGGCCGCCGATCCTGTCGGTGCGGGCCGGTGAAACGCACCTGTCCCTCTCCGCGGCGAACAACGTTGTCACCTCGGACCATGTGGAGTTCGCGTACGCGCTGCTCGCCGCGGTGAACGATTACCTCATCGAGTGTGAGCGTATCCGGTTCGCGGTACTCGGCGATCCGCCGGAGCATCTCGCCGCGTAATCCACGCTGAAGTAACGGACCGTCCGGGGCTGCCGCACTTCCCCGCAGTAGCCCCGGGCCGTCGCTCCCCTTTCCCCTCTCTCTGGTTTCGTGCGCTCGAAAACAGGTGGTATTTGCCATGTCCAGAATCAACGGTGACCGGGCTTTCCCCCGGGTTCCCTCCCGGGCTGACAAAGTGCGCGTCCCGGTGTGGATGCTCGTCCTGGCGGTGGCCGTGAAGGCCCTGGCGCTGGCCGTGCGCTGGTGCTGGCGCCACCGGGTCGCCGTGCCGGTCGCGGTCGGGCTGGCGCTGTTCTGGCACCGGTTCGGCCCGCTCGGCCTGCTGCTCCTGCTCGTCGGCCTGGTGCTCGTCGCCGTGGCGTGGCGTCGGCTGCACGCCCGTTCGTACCGGTGGCTGGCCCGGTGGGTCTGGGGCCGGGTTCGGCTGGCGTTCGTGTACCGGTGGCGGTGGCGGCCGGCGATGGTGCACACCGACCTGGCGATCCGCATGCCGGCGTCCACCGGGGATGAGGTGACCTTTGACGAGTACTTCCCCCGGATCCGCGCGATCCGCTCGACACGGGCTGTGGACGTCCTGCGGGTGGAGCTGCTGCCCGGTCAGACGCCGGAGCAGTGGGCGGAACAGGCCGAAGCGCTCCGGCACGTGTTCCGGGCTCGGCGCTGCCAGGTCCGGGCGGAGGAGCACCGGTTCGTCCGGCTGCACTTCCACCGCCGGGACACCCTGACCGCCCCGGTTGCCCCTNCTGACCTCGCCGCGCCGCGACCGGATGGCCCGGAGGCGGACCGATCGGAGGATGCCGGAACCGCACCTGACCTGCTCGTCGCGGGTCTGGGTGCGGTCCCAGTCGGCCGGCAGGAAGACGGGGAACCGTGGACGCTGCCTGTCCGCAGCACACATCTCCTCGTCGCGGGTGCGACCGGTGCCGGTAAGGGCTCGGTGCTGTGGTCGATCATCCGCGGTCTCGGCCCGGCGGTGCGGGCGGGCCTGGTGGAGCTGTGGGTGTGCGACCCGAAGGGCGGGATGGAACTCGCCTTCGGGGAGCCGCTGTTCGCCCGGTTCGCCACCACCACGGAAACGATCGCTGACCTGCTCGACGACGCGGTGGGCGTGATGCAGGAACGCACGGAGCGGCTGCGGGGCCGAACCCGGCTGCACACCCCGACGGTTGATGATCCGCTGATCGTCGTCGTGGTTGACGAAATCGCGTCGCTGACGGCGTACGTCACGGATCGGGACGTGAAGAAGCGGATCGGGGCGGCGCTGCCGCTGCTGCTGTCGCAGGGCCGGGCGCCCGGGGTCGTGGTCCTGGCGGCGGTGCAGGACCCGCGGAAGGAGGTGTTGCCGTTCCGGGATCTGTTCCCGGTCCGGGTCGCGCTGCGGATGACCGAACCGGAACAGGCCGATCTCGTGCTCGGCTCCGGTGCCCGGGACCGTGGGGCGCGGGCGGACGAGATCCCGGTCTCGCTGCCNGGCGTCGGCTACGTGCTGCACGAGGGACAGCCCGAACCGGTCCGGGTCCGGGCGGCCTACGTCGACGATGTCGAGATCAACCGGACGGTGATCTCCCACCGGTACTCCACGGGGGGGTGGCTGGGTTCCTGATCTCAGCCCGTACCAGGACGGTGCGAGTGAGGGCGGCTGGGTTCCTGACCTCGACCCCTACCGGGATGGGGTGGGGGAAGACGACGGGGACGGCTGGGTTCCTGACCTCAGCCCGTACCAGGACGGTGCGGGTCCGGCCGTTCCCGATGATCTGTCTGGCCTCGGGGAGGTTGCGTGACGTCAACCTCCTTCACCACCGTCACCACCCCGGACCGGGCCGATCATGATGATCGGCCCGGTTCCCGGGCGGCGCGGATGCGGATGCCGCTGGCCCATCAGGTCGTGGAAGCCGTCGCCCTGGAGAACGGGGTGTGCGTGCGGCCGATGGCGATGCGGCGCACGAACCTCGACACCGGCGAGACGGAGATCGTCCCGGTGCCGTGTGGCGCCACGTTGGCGAGCAAGTGCCCGTCGTGTGCGGAGCNGGCGCGGCGGCTGCGGATGGCGCAGTGCAAAGCCGGCTGGCACCTGGAAGACGAACCGGTACCGGACCCGGATCCGCCGTCCGATGACGCGAAGGTTCTTGCCGGCTTCCGCGCGGACCTTGAGGCGGTTCGCCTCGATGCCGACCGTGCCGGAGACGTGGCCGGCGTGGCGGAGATCGACGAACTTATCGGCCAGGTGGACGAGGAACTCAACGTGCTGGGCGTGCGGGGGCGGGCGGCTCCGGAGGATCGGGAGCGTCCTCGTCGGGTCCGCTCGACGCGGCGGCGCCAGGACGCGCCCGACCTGCCCCGGCTGCCCGTCGACCGGCGCACGATCGGGCGGACGTACGAGGCGGCGGACGGGACGGTGTGGCGGCCGTCGATGTTCCTGACGTTGACCTGTGACAGCTACGGGCGGGTGCGCAGTGACGGCACGCCGGTGGATCCGGGCTCGTATGACTACCGGCGGGCGGCCCGCGACGCGATCCACTTCCCGAAGCTGATCGACCGGTTCTGGCAGAACCTGCGCCGTGCCGTGGGCTGGGATGTGCAGTACTTCGCCGCGCTGGAACCGCAACGGCGGCTCGCTCCGCATCTGCACGCGGCGATCCGGGGAACGATCCCGCGGGTACTGCTGCGCCAGGTGGCGGCCGCGACGTACCACCAGGTGTGGTGGCCACCGTGCGACCGGCCGGTCTACGGCGACGATCGGCTACCAATGTGGGACGAGGCGACCGGCGGCTACCTCGACCCGGATTCCGGCGCGGTGCTGCCGACGTGGGACGAGGCGCTCGACGCCATCGGCGAGGACGACGAACCGGCCCACGTGGTCCGCTTCGGCCCGCAACTGCGCGCGGACGGCGTCACGGCGAACTCCGCGCACACCGCCCGGATGATCGGCTACCTCACGAAGTACCTGGTGAAGAGCCTCGACGCCTGCCACGACGTCGCCACCGACGCGCACCGGCGGCACGTCGAACGGCTCGCGGATGCGCTGCGGCATGAACCGTGCTCGCCTGGCTGCTCGAACTGGCTGCGGTACGGCGTCCAGCCGCGGAACCCCAAACCCGGACTCGTCCCGGGCCGCTGCCGGGGGAAGGCGCACCGGCGGGAGACGCTCGGATTCGGTGGACGGCGGGTGCTGGTCTCTCGGCGCTGGTCCGGCAAGACCCTATTGGAACGTTAGCCTTAGCTCATGCAGAACCGAGACAAACAGGGTGGTATCTACGCCAGACGGTCCGTGCTGGACGACCGGCGCGGCCGGTCGGTCTCTGAACAGCAGGAAGCCGGCCGCGCGGATTTCGAGACCCACGGGTGGCATGTCGCCGAGGTCTACGAGGACGACGGCCGGTCCGCCTCACGGTTCGCGACCAAGGAACGCGACGACTGGCCGCGTGTCCTGGCCGACATCGAGGCCGGGCGCCTGGACGTGCTGTGGTTGTGGGAGCCCAGCCGCGGAGACCGCAAACTCGCCGAGTGGGCCGCCTTCCTGGACCTGTGCCGGGAACGCGGAGTGCTGCTGCACATCGGGTCCCACGGACGGACCTACGACCCCGCGAACGCCCGAGACCGGCGCACTCTCGCCGAAGACGGCATCGATTCCGAATACGAGTCGGAGAAGACCTCAAAGCGGGTACGGCGCGCGCTCACAGCCAACGCAGTCAACGGCGTGCCGCACGGCATCGTTCCCTACGGTTACCGGCGTTCCTACCATCCGAAGACCGGCATGCTCCTTGCGCAGGAAGCCGACCCCGAACAGGCCCCGATCGTCGCCGAGATCGCCGCACGGGTCGCCGCCTCCGAACCGATCATCACCATCACCAAGGATCTCAACGCCCGCAAGGTGCCCTCACCGACCGGCCGGCTGTGGACCCGGGCCATCGTCCGCAGGATCGCCAGCCACGAGCGGTACGTCTCCCGCCGCACCTACCAGGGCCAGGTGTTCACCGGGCAGTGGCCGGCACTCATCGACGAGGCGACCTACGCGGCTGCCCGCCGTGTCCTCAGTGACCCGTCCCGCAAGACCACCCGCCCAGGCCGGCAGAAGTGGTTGCTGTCCTACTTCGCGATCTGCGGACAGACCGTCAACGCCGACGGGAAGGCAGACCCCGAGGGAACAGCATGCGGTGCGCCCCTGTGTACCTTTCCGGTCGCGTCGCATCACAACACCCCGACCTACCGGTGTTCCAGCTCCGGCGGACACGTGCAGGTCAACCAGCCAGGGATGGACGACCTGATAGAAGATCTTGTGTGCCGCCGTTTGGCCAGACCCGACCTGTACGAACTTCTGGCCGCTCCCGATGATTCAGCCNTCGTGACCGCCCGCGAAGAAGCCGCCGGGTTGAAGGAGCAGCTAGACGGCTACTACGACGCCGCAGCGCGAAACGCGCTTTCCCCNGCAGGGCTTATCGCGATGGAGCAACGGCTACTGCCACAGATCGCCCAGGCGGAACAGCGCGCGGTCACCGTCGCCGTTCCACGTGCCCTCCAAACCCTGGTCACCCCAGGTGCGACCGCCACCGAGATACGCGGCCGGTGGAAGAAACTCACCGTTCCGGCCCGCCGCGACGTCATCCGCGCGCTGTTCACCGACATCATCCTGTTGCCTCACCCGAAACCAGGGCAGAAGGGCCTACAGGTCCCGCCGCAGCGAGTCCGCCCGCTCTGGCGTACCTACCGCACCGGCAACCAGCCCTAGCCAGGCGAGCGAGACCGCAGCACACGGGCAATCTGCGTCGCCACCCCCGCCGGCAGCTCCGGAGCACACGCCAGCATCTGCGCCATCCACCGTTCCCGCTCACCAGCCATGCTCGCCGCGCGTCCCCCAGACGTGCCCGGCTGGTCAGTGGCGGCCCGCCCGCCCACCCCCACCGGGGTCGGTTGCCGTGTCTCGGTAACGGCCGGGACGATGGGCACGTCAGCCGAAGAACGATCGTCGGAACCTTCGGTGCTTTCCTGCTGGCCAGCCACCAGCCCCACCACGACCACGGGAGCCGAACGGGCATCGTCGAGGTCATCGAACAGCGACGGCTGAACAGAACCTCCGGTACCCATCATTCAGCCCGCCAGGTGCCATCAGGGCTACCAGCCGCCCGTGCCGAGGGCAGATCGGACGGAGGATCAGCGCCGCCNCCGGACCCGAGATGCAGCCCCCGCCCCGCATAGGCCCAGGTCCCGAGAACGATCGTGTTCTCGTCTCCGTCGACCCGGCCGAAGGCATCCACCGGCACCCGGCCCGCCATCGCCGCGCCAATGGTGCGGGACCACACCCGCCGGACCGTCCGCAACGCACCGAACGTGGTGGAGTACCGCCGCGACTTTGACAGCCAGTGACCACCAAACCCCGCCTGATGCGACCAGCGGACCAGACGCGGGATATCCCCCGACTCCCGGCCCAACGCCGCATCCAACGCGGCAGCGAACATCACGTGATGACCGAGCCGCCAGCACGTCTCCACCAGACGGCGCAGGTGGGGCGCCAAGGTGAGCCGGGCCAGCGCTGCCAGCGACCGCACCGGATGATCCAACGCGCCACCCGCCGCCGCGGACTTCGTGATGTACTTCGCCAGATAGTTACTGACCCGGCCCACATCCGCCGGCCCCTCCAGGACGATCCGGCGGATATCGACCTGTACGCCCCAGCGCACCGCCCAGCCGTCATCCGCAACGGTGGTGGTATCGAGAGTGAGCGCGTCCGGATCGGGAGCTGGTACTGCCACCGCGCTCAGGACCCCACGCAGCGCGTCCGCGACCAGCTCACCGGCCGCCCAGGCCGGAGGAGCCGAGTCCGGCCCGTCGGGACCGTCCACCCGGATCACCACGTGCAGGTGAACGACGCCCCGCGCCTGCATCTCCGCGACCTTCACGAACGACAGCCGCGCCGCACGACGAAGCCCCGCCACGGTCAACCCGGCAGCCGCCGCCACCGCCGATTCGGTGGCGTCCCGGGTGACCTTCCACAGCTTCGGGACCAGGGCGTTCCACACCACCGACCGGCCGTAGCCGTAACAGTCCGCGCACAACGGCGACCCCAGCCGGGAATCCGCCTCATGGTGCCGCTCATGACACCCCGCCGGACGCCCGTGTGGGCACAGACCCCGGCGGGGGTGACACGCCCGCACCGGGCCGCCCTTGCTCCGCTGGCGGCGGGAATGCACCGGCCCGAACGACGGCGCGGTGAGCGTGACGAACCAGGCAGGATGATCCGACACGGTGTCCGGCACACCCTTGCCGCCGGCGAGCCCCGCCAGGACGAGACGCCGCGCGTCCCGCTTGTAGATGGCGGAACAGGCCGGACACGCGCTCTCGCGTCGGTTACCGCACCGCACATGCAGCACCCCGCCCGGCTCACCCGCCGAGGTGAACGCGCGCCGGACCTCACCGGTACCGACATCCACATGATCGATATAGCCGGACAGGCGGATCGGCCGACAACAGCCACCCGCCACCAGCCGGTTTTCGGGCAAGCTCACGCCCACGTCCACGGAAACGCACCGCGCCCTTTCGCCCGCCCACCTCACGCGGTCAGGCCCGGACACAGCACAGGCCAGCCAGCGCAACACGCGCGGGAAGAAAGCAGGAATGGGAACAGGAGAACCGGAACGGAAACCGAACCCGGCGGCCCTTCCGCCGTACACCCATCCCACACCGAAACGCCGGCACAATGCTGCACACCAGCCCGGCTCATAACCGGCCGGACAGCGGCATTATCGGTGGCACACACACCGGCACCAGACCGGCAGCACAGGGGAACAGGCGAACGCGCGGGAGAACCCCGCCGGGATCAGCCGGCCCCGTCTACCCGCTCACTCCGCAGGCAGCAGCAACCTTGGACAGCAACAGAACACGGCACATGCGCACCCCAGACGGAACATCAACACGACTGGACGCAGACCACCGACAGGTGGCCTACGATGCAGCAGCCCGAGCCCGGTCCGTGCCGCTCCCAGGCGGCTCAATGTGGACAGCCCGACAATGTGGCGTACTGCCTTACGTGGCGCAGGGCCCGCGGACCCTCGAATGCCAACACCCATAATACCCGGACCGTCCGGACCAAATCCAGCAAACACGACAACACGCGACCACAGGCACGACAACGGCGGCCCCGAACCCGCCGGCCAAGATGGGAAGAGGCCGGACACGTTCAGGACCGCCAGCTCGACACGGTCACCGCCTACAACAGCGCGGCGTCCTCTCCCGCCGCCAGAATCAGCGCGGGAAAGTGCACCTCCCACACCTCGATCGGCGAGACCACCTCATGGTCACGGACACGCACCCGGTGCATCGTGAACGTCACCCCCTCCGGGGTCACGTCCGGGTTGGGCTTGGACCCCGCCATCACGACCCGAGGCGATTCACCGGCCGCCAGCCTCGCCCGCCGCAGCCGGGTCCCCACCGCCCACGCGACCCGCGACGCCATCAGCGACGTGAACCGGCGATGCAGCACCACCAGCCCCACCGGACCAAGCTGGGCAATCCCGATGCTCGCCCCCACCATGATGTCCTCGTCCACCGCCAGCTGATCGGACAGCAGCATCTGCTGAGCCTCGCTGTCCGCCTCCACCGGTTCCGGCAAGGAGCCAACGATCAGAGCGTCACACCGCCGAAGCAGGAACTCCGGAAGCTGCCCGGTGTGAAACTCCCAACCCGCGGCCTCCACCGCCGCCGACCCGCTCACGAGTCCTCCGGCCCGGGACGCAGACCCATCCCGGTCACAGGGTCGCGATCATCCCCAGACCCAGAAACGGCAACACCCGGTATCCCGCAGCCGGAATTCTCCGCTCCCGCGCGTATTCCGCCAGCATCCGAGTGTCGACGAACGGCGCCGCCACCTGGACTCCCGGCACCACCAGTGCCAACGCCCCCGACGGAGTGACCACGTCCCGCACGTTCACCATCCGCAGCAGACCCATACTCGTACCCGTCGTCATCATCCCACCACCACTCCTCACCCGCTCCTTCGTCGTCGTCGAATGGGTCATCTTGGAAATAGCCGGCAGTCACCGGACCCCCTGACGTAATTTCCGGCACCACGTTTCAGTCCGTATTGGCGCGAAACAACTCTTCGAAGGCGTTTGGCCCGTGGCGGCCCTCTAGCCAGGCATAGACCTCCGAGCGATCGCCACTCAGGGTTCCTCTGATGATCGCATCGTGTAGCTCTTCCTGGTCACTGCCGCCGATTTCGGCTAGGAAGGCTTGGTAGCGAGCGTTCACCACTCGTTCGTAGGAAGCCATAGCAGCCAGGTATCTGTGCTGGTTTGCGGCACCGGCAGGTTCTGTCAGTGACGCTAGGCCGGTTCGGTCGGTGTCCGATAGCTGGCCTGTCGCGTCGCGGAATACCAGGCCGTCAAACCCGGTGTGCTCAGCTCGCAGCTTGTACGTCGCCGCGACTTGACGGGCGATGGCGCGGGCTTCACGATCCACGGCGCCTTCCGTCACGATGCCCAGGTTGCGTGTCGTCCGCGAGCCGGGCCGGTCACGGGCCGAGTANGGTGATCCGTTCAGGTCCCGTCGGTTCAAGCCGTAGCGAACGCGAGTCAGCGTGTCGTTGTGCAGGGTATACACGCGGTAACTGGCGTAGTGCAGGCAGTCGTGCGCGTACGTTCGCAACAAATCGAGCGCCGTTAGTGCCGCCTGCTCCCGGCCAGATGCAGCCAGCTGGCCGTAGCTGGTCACGACTGCGCCTAGCTGAATGTGCCGGTAACCCTGTTGGGGATAGTGGAAACCGCCGAAGGAAGAAGGATCGCTGGAACGAATTCCGACCCATACTCGGTCGACCGGAAGGGTGCCGAGTAGGCCGAAGTTCATGAAACGCCGAGAAAGAATCGCTAAACCGGCGTAGAAGATCTCCCGTAACAGGCTGTCATGCCAGCCATCCACAACCCAATGCAGGAGCGAGAAGCGAAGGTTTGGATGGTGACCGGTGAAGGTCGCGGATGCCCTGACGAATGCAAGCCGCTGCATCGCTTCGGCGCGGTCTTCCGTTCCTCCCGAAACATGTTCGTTCGGACCTAGGAATGTCGGCGTCAACGATCTCTGGATCGGCCAGCTCAGTGTGTCTTCTGTATCAGGGTTCGGTGTGACTCCAGTAGACCTTCCGGAAGGCGGTCCGTTGCGAACCACTGTGCCTCCAGGACTTCGAACGAGTCGATTTTGATATCTCCTCCGACTAGGTCCGCCGTATAGGCAATCTCTACTCGCAGGCGATACCCGCTTTTCAGATTGACCAGGTCGCCGACGCGGACTGTGAGCCCCGTTTCCTCCAGGACTTCCCGGGCAACCGTGTCCTCGAAAGTCTCCGACCGCTTCGCGTACCCGGTCGGGAGCCCCCACTGTCGATGCTCTGGCCACAGGCGATGCCGAAGGAGCAAAACGCGACCCTCGCCATCTTTCACGATTCCGCTCACACCGACCATGAAGGTTGCATGCCACAGCCAGAGCACACGCCACTGCACCGAACCACGTAGCGCCCGCCAGGTCATCGCTGCAATCCTCTTCATAGTGCTGTTCCCTTCCATCGGTGTGCCACCGGCACATGAGTGACCCGGCGATGATGCACCACTGCCCGAGGAGGGCCGCGGAGGGACAGTGATGCCCGCGACATCCTCCGGCCCAGCGGTTCCCCGATGGCGCCAGACATCCGACCTCCTGTGGTCACGAACGCGGAGCGACAGNCCCGGGCAGAACAGCGGACAGGGTGTGTGGCCCGACACGATCTAGTTCCGCCCGGAGCCGTCCGGCAGGCGTGACGCCNGCCATCGGATCCGAGGTATGCCGCGCCCACCGAGGTGCGACGCCAGCCGGGGACTTGGCGTCAGCCCGGCTGGAGCCGCCACCACATCGTGTCGCCACTCTGCGTGTCTGATCCAGGACAGTTAGAGGGGAGCGTTGAGGGGCTGATAGGGGGGCAGATAGCCGGCATAGTCGCCCCGGCAGGTACGACCAGCGCGCCGAGAATGAGGAGACCAACCGCGACATGAGACGATCAGCCCATGCGCACCGCGGGAAAGCAGGGGCCGTGACCGAGCCGAACCACCAGCTGCGAGGCGCCNGGGAACGCATCGAGTCACCGCACGCGCCCGGCCAGCCGCTGTCACGCGTCGAGCTGGCGGACCTCGTCAACGAAGCGGTGTTCCGTGCCACTCGCCGCACAACCGCGGTAGACGATCATTACATCGGAAAGCTGGAACGAGGGGCCATCCGCTGGCCGCAGGCGGACTATCGGACCGCACTCCGCACCATTCTCCGGACGGATACAGACACCGCGTTGGGCTTTCGCCGCCCACGTCGCACACACAGCCGGCCGACGGATGTGATCATCCCCCNAGTGGCCCTCAGCCCGCCCGGTGTCGACCCCTCGGCGACTCGGCAGGTTGGGGATCATGCGAATCGGGAGCTACGTTCGACGACCACACCAGCAGGGAACCTCTCTGCTGATCTCGATCTCCTGGACGAGTGGTCGGCCATG
Source organism: Frankia sp. EI5c (assembly GCF_001636565.1). Taxonomy (GTDB): domain Bacteria; phylum Actinomycetota; class Actinomycetes; order Frankiales; family Frankiaceae; genus Parafrankia. The sequence goes on along the minus strand of NZ_LRTK01000051.1, from coordinate 5,282 downwards.
CTACGTAGAGAGCTACTCACCCACGGGGCGGCAGCACTCACCGCCCTCACACACCTTGAGTCATATCTTTCCGCACTCGACGCTGATCCAATTTCGAAGATATCGGTATTGCGCGCGGTAGTGACTGCGCAACGCCGCCGCGAAGGTACAATGCCTGCCCGCGGCCTCGCCGGAATCGTAGTCGAACACCTACGTCTTCTTAGTGCGGTAGGAAAGAGCAGCCGCGACCCAGCAGCAAAGCGGCTTGCTGCCGAGGCCCTAAGCGAGGGGTTTGGATTCCTAGCGTGGCTCGCGTGGGACATGTGGGAGATCGGCTCAGCTCAACGCTATTACCATGCCGCGGTCCGGATGGCNCGCCAGTCCCAGCACCCGACTCTGCCGGCCTACATGCTCGGCAGTACCGCTGTCTTCACTGCCAAATCCGGGAATCCGCAGCGCGCGTTGGATCTTGTGGACCAGGCCGCAGAATCTCTACGTCCTCACGCCAGTGACACCATTAAAGCCTGGTTGTACTCGACAGCTGCCACGACCCATGCAGTCGCACAGCAGAAGACGCAAACCTGGCGGTACCTCGATATGGCCCAAGAAGCCACAGCTCGGATCGGCGCGGATGACAGTCCGCCCTGGCCCTGGATCATGCGGTTCAGTGATGAGAAACTAGCAGGCTACCGACTCGCGGCCGCAGTCGATCTGCGTGACTCTGTGGCAGCGTTGAACTCCGCACCCATGGCCACGAGAGCACAGGCTCACAGCGCGCAGCATGCCCTTAATCTACTGGCGCATGCCGATGCACACGCGATGAGGCGAGAGTACGACCAGAGCGCCACGATAGCCCTTGCCGCCCTCGAAGCTGCTTCGACAAAGACGTCCCAGCGAGTCATACGTGCGGCTTGGAAAACCCGTCAGGCGTTGCCGGCACCNCCACAGATTTCGTCAGTTCGACAGCTCGANGTCCGACTCCGTGAACTGGATCCGCTCGACATCTGAGAGGTAAACGATGACTCGCGTCGGAATTACGGGCCACCGTGGCTTAACTCCGGAGATAGAAGCACATGTGGACCGAGAGATTCGCGGCTTCCTCGCCCAGTTGAGAAATTCCGACCTCGTTGGAATCAGCTGCCTTGCGGACGGAGCGGATACCCTATTCGCCGAGGCCGTCCTAGATCTTGGAGGGCAACTAGTCGTAGTAGTCCCCGCGCAGACCTACCGCGACGGTCTACCNGAGGAACATCATCCGGTCTACGATGACCTGTACAGTCGGGCGGAAAAGATTCACCAGCTGCCCTATCAGGAGTCCGATTCCCAAGCGCACATGCACGCGAGTCGCCTACTTGTAGATCAATCGGATCAGGTCGTCGCCGTCTGGGACGGGCAGCCNGGCAGGGGACCCGGCGGAACGGCCGATGTCGTCGAGTATGCCCGCTCCCACGGCCATCTGGTCCGCATCATCTGGCCAGATGGAGTCATCCGACCCTGACGCAAGCGCATCACCGATGTGCATCACCAACCGGGCATGACCGGGGCATGATCGCCATCGCTAATGTTCTGTACGGGTTTCAAGGCGCCCCTTCGGGGCGCGCGTGCGCCCTGCCGCACACGCCGTGCGCGCCGCACTCGCCACGCCCGGCCGGCTCGCCGCACCCGGCCCGGGGCCCCGCCTCCCTCCGGTCGGCACCCCGTCCGGAGCGTCGGCCTGCCGGGTGTGTCGGTGCGTCGGCCCGTCGGAGCGGCAGGCCACCCGCTGTACGTCCTAAGGTCTGCGCCTGCGGTTCGCGATAGAGAAGGACGCCCTACGGGCGGCCCATATCCGAGGGCTACGCCCAGAGACCGCGAGATCCGAGAAACACCGGATTGCCGGGCGCAACCGGGTAGGTGCGCGTCGCACGGCGGCTCACGGAAGATGCCCATTCCCCGTTGTGCCGAATGGTCTAACGGCCTGGCGACGCCATCAAGGGCNGGCTACGCCCGTCGGCAAGCCGATCACCCTACGGGCGACCCTTGACACCGCCACCAGCCCGCTACGAGCGGCACCCATGGGGGATGGGACGAAAAAACGGGAGGGCCGAAGACAGATCCCCCCGGGGGTTGGCACGGGCGGTGCCGGACTCGCAGGCAGCCGCCACCCACGCCCCTACCGCCGACGTCACGCGGCGCAGGTGACCCCACGTCGCGCGGCGCGTGTCCGTACACGCGGAAACGGCCGGTAACCGCGATCCGGGTTACCGGCCGTTCGAGACTTACGCAGCGTTACGCCGCCAGGAGCGAGGCCACCAGCTCACGGCAGTCCGGGTTGTCCGTGTCCATGTCTTCCTGGACCATGAGCAGCCGGACCCCGGCGCAGCGCAGCATCTCCAGAGCCGCCAGCCGGCCCGCTTCCGTTTCGGCAAGCCGGTCGATGCTGTCGACCACGACCACGTCATAGCGGCCCGCGCGGACCAGCCCCAGCGCCGCCCACCAGGCCCGCAGCCCCGACCCGAACTCACGTACCGCACCCCCAGCAGTCCAGCCCCGGGCCGCGCACGCCGAGGTGAACACCTCACGCTGTCCGGCGCCGTCCCCGGGACCGGTGTGTCGGGTGAAGCTCAGCGCCCGCACCGTGCCCGCCATCACTGGCCCCCGTCCCGACGGTGCCGACCAGGGCCACCCGGGAACCCCGAGACCTGAGCCCGGTACCACAGGCTCGCCATCGTGCCCGCCACCGTCAGGGTGTCCCACCACTTACCCGCCACGTCCAACGGCGCGTTCGGGTCCACCATCACCTGCACCCCGCCCGGCAGCACCAGCACCGGCCGCAACGCGGCGTACCGGGTGTGCTTGGGCAACTGAATCTCCGCATCCTCCGACGGATGCGCCTGCAACACCAGGTTCAACCGGGACCGGCCATCACCGATCGTCCCGTATGGCATCATGGCCATGGGTTCCACTCCTGTTCACCCAGGATGGGAATCAAGGCCCGGGGCTGGTGTTGGTAGCACCATCCCGGGCCGCTTTATTCAATTCCCTTTCATGATACCCGCCGGGTGCCGGAAAATCCGGCGATTCGAGGAAGCCGGAAGAATGTCACCGGCAGATTCTCCGAGGGGTCATTCAGCGGAAGACGCGGAGACGAACTGCCGCGTCACGTCGATCATCACGTGATGAACGTGCCCTCAGTCAGTGCTGCTGCCCAAGGGTTAACGGTTGACAACCACGTTGACCGATCACCGGGCCGATCGGCTCGCCTGGGTTCGAGAGCAGCTCGAAGCGCTCGGGCAGACCGGCTCCGGTCCGGCCGGCGGGCAGGACCCAACCCGGACGGCGTGGACGCTGCTCCACCCCGGCGACCCGGCCGCACCACGCCGTGAACACCTGCTGCTCCAGGCGGTCGCGCAACGCCACGCCTGGCGGGCACAGCTCGATCGGGATCGGCGTCCAGCCTCCGGCGGGCTTCCGGCAACCGGTCCACCCATGACCGCGAACGCCGCCTGATCCGTTGCCGTGACGGTCCAAAGGGGACAGATGACCAAGCTGTTGTTCACTCCGGCTGAAGCCGCGGAGATCCTCGCGATCGGCCGGACCACCGTGTACGAACTGCTCGCCACGGGCGCCCTGGANTCGGTGCGGATCGGCCGGTCCCGGCGGATCCCGCGGGCTGCGCTCAACGCCTACGTCCGGCGGCTGCGGGGCCTCGATGAGGACCAGGCTGCCTGACCGATGCCCGTGCCCGGTCAGGGAGCGGCCGCGTCTCCGTGGCCGGCTGCTGTCAGGTGTTCAGTGGGTCGTAGTCGCCAGCCAGCCATCGCAGAAAGCGTCGGGGGCGGTCTACGTAGGTCTGGATCGTGCTCGGTGTTCGTCCGCTGGACACGAGTATTCGTTCATAGCGATCAAGTGCCTGGTGCAGGTCATCCAACGTCCACTGATCCGGTCGCCCCTGGCTCTTGGCTGGTCGTGGCGCCTGGCGTGCGGCGTGCCACTTCTCGATGTCCTCGGCGTTCCAGACCTTTCCCATGCTCAGGACGGCTACCGGCTCAGGGAAGGCCACATCGTCACGGAGGATTTGATGAACCCGCGACGGGCTCACGTTCAGCATCTGGGCGATCTCCGCCGCGCCCATGAGCTTGATCGTTGACATGAGCCACATCATAGCTTGACGAGCCATTAGCCTCATGCCTACTGTAGGCGGTAGCGGTCCCGGTGGGTGCGCCAACACCCACCGGGACCTTGATCCCAATCCTGACTGCACAGGAGTTGAGACCCATGCCCATTTTCTCGTCTGGCGGCTTCGGCGCGTGGCGGACCCCCGGTGGCGGCGAGTCCCCGTTGATCGCGGCACGTGAGCGGGGTACCGGAGAGCTGGTGCTGACGATCCGTCCCGGGGCCGATGTCGGCGACCTGGTGGCGGTGCTCGGCGCGCTGCCCGCGGATGCGTTCTTCACGGAGCACTTCGGCGATGTGAACGCGGTGCTCGTCTTCCGGCAGGTGCCCGGGGATTCGGCCGGACTCCCGGTGGCTGTGGATCCCTCGGCGGGACCGGCGGCGGCGAGCGTTCCGCTCCCGTAGCGGCTCCTCTGCCTGCTCTACCCCTCCATTTTTCTTCCGTCCTCTGGTGGCGCTTGAAGCTGTCGGGGTGTCGGACGGGTCCAGGGTCGGCCGTAGGCCGATCGCGTAGCGACGCGAAGCGCCCTGGACGCGGCCGGCGCCCCGGCAGACCATTCCCGCGCCAGAGAACGGAAACCCCACCGCACAGGGCGACGCCACCCGCGGCCCGCGTGCCCCTTCCCGTTCTTCTTTCGGCAAGGAGCTGTCTTCGTCATGCCCACGAACGACAACGAACCCCGCACGATGAGCCTGCAACAGGCGCTCCGCGAGCACCTCGAACGCGCCGAACGTGGCGAAGGTCGTCACTACCCACAGCCGGAAGGGGAGGACAAGTTCGCCTGCGACATGGGCGACAGCCTGTACGGCTGCGCCTGGTGCGACAACATCACCTGGCCGGACGGCAACCCGTTGGATGTGGCCTGATGACCGGGCAGGAACCTCGCGGGGACGAGGACAACCCGGACGGGTCGGCCGGCAGGAAGAGGAAGCAGAACCGCCGGGCGCAGGGTGAGGGCTCGGTGTACTGGCGTGAGGACCGTCAGCGCTGGGTCATCGAGATCGACTACGGCGTGGTGAACGGCCGGCGCAAGCGGGTGCNGCGCTACTTCAAGACCCAGGAAGAAGCGGTCGAAGAGCAGCGGAAGGAGCGGCAGAGCAAGGCGGACGGGTTGGCGACCCTCGACCGGCGCTCACGCTTCGCGGAC
>NZ_LRTK01000050.1 GCF_001636565.1 Frankia sp. EI5c | reverse complement strand
CTCCGAGCGGAGGCACGTCAGCGATCTTGATGGTGTTGTTCTCGCTGGCCACGATGGCCTCGGAGAGGTCGCGACCGACCTTCTTCGCGTCCACGTCGAACGCGGCGACGAAGGTGAGGTCGGAGACGTGGTAGTCACCGAGCGTCACGTGCATCAGGCCGGGGACCTGGGCCGACNGGTCGGCGTCGCGGTAGTACTCGACTCCCTGGACGAGAGATGCGGCGCAGTTGCCCACGCCGACGATGGCGACACGNACCGAACCCATGACGGATGCGCTCCTTAGCTGTGTGGATGGAGATGCTGGCGTCGCTGGCTGGCGACGCCAGCAGGGTGGCCGGGGGCCCGGCCGGCGCCGGCCGGGGTACCGGCCGGTGTCGAAGCCATGTGGTGCTCCGGGGCTGGCGGACCGTGACGGTGACGGTTGGCGCCACCCTCCCGAGCCACCATCACGCCAGCCGAGGCCCCTGCCCGCGGTGCCGGGGGCTCGGTCGTGCCGCGTAACGGTTGCTGCCGCGATCGCGGTCGGCGCCTAGCTGTCGGGGTCTGGGGACGAGGCCGCGTCGCTGGGGCCTTCGGTGCGGGTGGCTGGGCCGTCCTCCGCCCGCACCTGGTCCGCGCCGGCTGTGGACGAACCTGTGGACAACTCTGTGGATGATGTGGACAACACCTGCGCCCTGGGGCTGGGCGCGGGTGCCTGGGCCCGCTCGGTCTCGATCAGCTCGTTGAGCCACCGGACCTCGCGCTCGACCGACTCCAGACCGTGACGCTGCAGTTCGAGGGTGTAGGAGTCGAGCCGCTTCTGGGTACGCGACAGCGCCGAGCGCACCTTCTCTCCCCGCTCCTCAAGGCGGNCGCGCCGCCCCTCGAGGATCCGCAGCCGCACCGCCGCGTCGGTCTTGGAGAAGAAGGCGAAGCGGACGCCGAACATCTCGTCCTCCCAGGAGGACGGCCCACCTTCGCCCAGCAGTTCGGAGAGTTTCTCCTTGCCCTCGCCGGTGAGGGTGTAGACGACCCGGCTGCGCCCGCCGATCCGGGCGGCCGCGCCGGCATCGTCCGCGGTCACGTATCCGGACGCCTGCAGCCTGCGCAGGCAGGGATACAGCGAGCCGTAGCTGAAGCGGTGGAAGGACCCGAGCACAGCGGAGAGACGCTTGCGCAGCTCGTAGCNGTGCATGGGGCTCTCCGACAGGAGCGCGAGCACCGCCAGTTCCAACATGCGCGCTCTCCTCCCGGTCGCAGTGGCCGCGCCTGGCCCGCCGTGGCATCGTCGCGGCGATCAACCTGCTGCTGATCGCCGGCTGGTGCGCTGTATCGGCCTGGTGCTGTGTCGCCCTGGTGTTGTATCGGCGTGCTGTATCGCTTCGTTCTGTCGCGCCGACATATCGATGCGATACATCGAGGATAGACGCATCGGTACGTCCNCGGCAACAGTGGATGGCTCGCCAGCGACGGGGCGGTGACGGACCGACGGCCATCGGCACAGGACGGTCCTCCCGGAGCGCCTGTCGATCTGTCCGGACCGTCTGCCCGGCGCCCGGTGTCGGCGTACCGTGACTGGCATGCGTCCACGGTCGGTCATCGACTACGCGCTCGCCCGCAGGGCCACCCTGGCCGACTATGTCGCCGGCCGGGTCTCCGCGGTCGATGTCTGCGACGCGCATCCCTACCTGGTCCGGGCGGCCAGATATCACGGGGAGCCCACCAGGAAGCGCTGCCCGGTCTGCCGCGGCGGTGACCCGCTCGTCAACGTCACGTACACCTACGGCGACGAGCTGGGGTCGGCCTCGGGCCGGGCTCGGGCGACCAAGGAACTGCCGGCCCTGGCCGCGCGGCACAGTGAGCTGCACGTTTACGTCGTCGAGGTGTGCCCGCCCTGCGGCTGGAACCATCTGATCACCTCGTATGTGATCGGTACGGGTGAGCCCCCCGCCAGGAAGCAGCCGCGCCGGCGGGCCGCCGACACCTGAGCCGGCCGCGGCCCCGGCACCCACACTTCGGTGCCCTCCCGCAGGTGTCCCGTTCTGGCGTGAGATTCTGGTCTGCCATGTGGGCTTCCACGTGGGTGCGGCCCGCTTCGGCGCGCTGCACCGGATTCGGGGGGCGTTGGCCGGACCATGGCATGAGCACGGTGGCCGGGGGGAACACGGCGACGGACGGGGTAGCTGGTGAGTACTCCCTATAGTCAGGGCGCGCGGCCGATGGGTGCCCGTGCCGGCGACGGCGGAGACCCCCGCGGCGCGGCGGCGCCCGCTCCGGGCGGTGAGCAGCCGCCCATCCCGGTTCGGGGCCCCCAGCCGGGCGGCCCGAGGCCGCCCGGCGGTGACGCCCCGGGGCGCGCCCGCACCGCGGAACCCGACGGCTGGGCGCCGGATCCGGGTGCCGCGGCTCGCCGCCGGTCCGCGGGCCGTGACAGCCGGAGCATCCCCGCCGGTCGCGGCGGCCAGGACGTCCCCGCCGGTCGCGGTGGCCAGGACCCGACCGCGGGCCGCGGTGCTGCCGGGCGCGGTGCGGCCACCCCAGCCCCCGGCCAGCGTTCCGGCTCTGGTTCCGGTGAGCCTGGTAGTCATCGCGCCGGTCCGGGTGCCGGTCAGGGCCGGCCCACCGGGCACCGCGCGGCTCCGGGCGAGCCGGGACGGCCCGCGCCCGGCCCGCGCGCCGCCGGTGCCGCCGGTGCGGCCGCCGGCGGGCGGGGCGTCTCCGACCGCGGCGGTCCGGCTCGTTCGGCGTCCGGGCAGACCGCTTCCGGGGGCACGGGCTCGGGCCGGGTCGCCCGACCCCGCGGTGACTTCACCGGCGGCGGCGACCTGCGCGGTGACACCCGCGGAGGTGACACTCCCGGCGGCGACGTGCGCGGTCCCGCTGTGCGTGGTGGCACACCCACCGGGGATCGGCCGTCGCGGCCGGTCGCGGGCCGCGCCGCGGCCGAGCGCGCGGCGGCCCGGGCGGACGCCCGCGCCTCCGGCGACGACCAGACGGCGATCCACCCGCGGAGCCGGGGTGAGCGGCTCTCCGGTGCCACCACCCGGATGCGTGCCTACCGCCCGGGTGGCGGTCGCCCGTCCACCACCGACGAGCCGGGCCGCCGGGTGAACGCCCTCTACGACACCGTCGACCAGGCCGCGCTGCGCCGGGTCGACGTGCACGAGCGCACCGCGGACGCCACCGTCTATCGCAAGGTGCCTCCGGCCGGCGGGGCCGACGTCGGCGCCGGCCTGGATCCACTCGACCGTGAGCGGGGCACCGGCACCTTGGCCGCGACGAGGATGAACGGTGCCCCCGGCCGCCGGCCGGGGGGCCCGCCTCGTCCCGGCGAACGCGGTCCGGGTGGGCGGACCGGCCCACGTACCGGCACGCATGCCACCGGCGCACGGTCGGCCACCGGCGCGCGGGCTGCTGTCGGCGGGCGCGGGAACGTTCGGCGTAACCAGGGCCGGCATGGCCCTAGGTGGTGGCGCAACCGCCCGCGGTGGTTCCGCCGCCTGGTGCTGATCAGCCTGACGTCTNGGTCGCTGCTGTTCGTCGCCGGCATCGCGGTGATCTACGCGGCCACCNGCGTCCCGCTGCCCGAGGAGGTGAAGACCGACCAGACGTCGATCATCACCTGGGCGAGCGGCGCGGACGGCAAGGCCGGTGGTGAGTTCGCCCGGATCGGGACGGTGAACCGCACCGACGTCCCGCTCTCGCAGGTGTCGAAGGACGTCCAGCACGCGGTGCTGGCCGCCGAGAACAAGGACTTCTACAGCGAGCCGGGTATCTCGCCGAAGGGCATCGCCCNGGCGATGTGGGTCAACCTGACCGGGGGTGAGATCTCCCAGGGCGGCTCGACCATCACGCAGCAGTACGCGAAGAACGCCTACCTGTCGCCGAAGCGCACGTTCACCCGGAAGATGCAGGAGATCGTGCTGGCCGTCAAGCTGGACCAGAAGTACTCCAAGGACCAGATCCTGGAGTTCTACCTGAACACGATCTATTTCGGGCGTAACTCGTACGGTATCGAGGCCGCTTCCAAGAGCTACTTCGGGAAACCCGCGGCCGAACTGACCGCGGGTGAGGGCGCGGTGATCGCCGGCCTCATCCGATCACNGAACTATCTGGACCCGAAGGAGCACCCGGGGCCGGCGGAGTCACGGTGGAAGGACGTCGTCGCCACCATGATCGCCGAGGGCTGGGCCCCGGCGTCGCTGGCGAACGAGAAGCCGCCGCCGGTGCGGGACAAGGTTGACGCTTCCTCGTACACATCCTCGGACCAGGTCGGCTACATCCGTGACCGGGTGAGGGACGAACTGGGCGCCGCGGGCATCACCGAGGACGAGATCAACCGCGGTGGCCTGCGCATCACCACGACCCTGGACGAGAAACGACAGAACGCGGCTTTCCAGGCGGTCGACAGCCAGCTCGCGAGGGCCTATGCGGCCGTGCCCGACCTGCGCACCGGCCTGGTGGCGGTGAAACCGGGAACCGG
>NZ_LRTK01000049.1 GCF_001636565.1 Frankia sp. EI5c | reverse complement strand
GGTCGAGGCGACCGCGGAGTCGATCAACACGGTGTACGTGCCGCTGGGGTACGAGGTCGGCGTCAACAAGATCATTCAGACCGCCCGCGACATGGGGGTCAGCCCGAAAACCCATCTGGAGGACGTCGCCGGTATCAGCCTCGGCAAGGACGGCGTGACGGCACTGGAGATGACGCAGGTCTACGCCACCCTGGCCAGCGGTGGCTACAAGGCCACCCCGCATCTCGTGGCGAGGGTTGAGGACAACTCCGGCGAGGTCATCTTCGACGCGATGAAGGCCAACCCCGTCGACCAGAACCCGGCGGTCCCGCCCAGCGTGGCCCGCGACGCGACCTACGCGCTGCAGGCCGTGANCGACCACGGCACNGGCAAGAACGCGAAGCTGGGTAACAACCGGCCGGCCGCCGGAAAGACCGGCACCACCGACGACTTCCGCTCCGCCTGGTTCTGCGGGTACACGAAGGAGATCTCCTCCTGCGTGAACATGTTCCGTGGTGACGGCGAGGTCACGGACCAGCTCAAGGGCATTCCGGACGCGGAGAGGGGCGTCTACGGCGGTGCCTACCCGGCGAAGATCTGGAAGGCGTTCATGGACGCCGCGCTGGCGGGTGAACCGGTGACCAAGTTCGACCCGCCGGCCTACGGTGGGTCGATCACGCTGCGCAGCCCGTCCCCGGCGCCGACGACACCGTCGGACCTGCCGACCCAGACAGCCGTCGGTGGCACCGACGACTGGNACATCTTCGGTGATCACGACGACGAGAACGGGAGCACCCGGCCGCGGCAGACCACCCGGCCGGGCGGGCAGCAGACCATCCGGCCGCGGACCACAAGATCGCCGCCATCCGGAATCGTCGTGGACCCGTTCGGGCACTGAACGGCCAGGCGTCGCCACCCGGGCGGCCCGTGACCTCGTTCACCGGATCGGGGGTGTACCAGAATGGCCCGCATGGCTACGACACCGGCGTCGCCCACCCGGTCCAGCCCGGCGCGCACCGACCCGGTGGTCGCCGGCGCCAGTGAACTGATCGGTGGGCCGCCCGGGCGGCACGCCGTCGCCGGCACCACCCGGACCTGGTGGAGCCCGCTCCGAGTACTGATGCTGTTCGTGGTCATCACCTGCGTGCTGGGCTACGCGCAGAAGTCCGGCTGCCGCGACACGCGCAACTGGACGGACGAGTACCAGTACACCCGGATGTGCTACTCCGACGTCGTCGCCCTCTACAGCCAGGAGGGCCTCGTCGACGGGAAGATCCCCTATCTGGACTACCNCACCGAGTACCCGCCGCTCATCGGCGCGGCGATGCAGCTCGTCTCCTCCTTCGCCGGCCTCGGCTCCGCGCCGGCCGCGGTCTTCCGCACCGAGGAGCCGGGCGGCGCCCGAGTCTTCGACCACTACTCGATGG
>NZ_LRTK01000048.1 GCF_001636565.1 Frankia sp. EI5c | reverse complement strand
GGCATCGTCACGAAGCTCTACCCGGTCTTCTTCCTCGTCGGGCTGGCCGCGCTGTGCCTGCGGGCCGGGCGGATGCGGGAGATCGGCCGCGCCACGCTCTACGCGGGCGGCACGGCGGCCCTGGTGATGTTGCCGGTGTGGCTCACCGCCGGCTACTTCGACGACTCGACCAAGGTCAGCGACGGCATCTGGAGCACCTTCTGGGGCGGTGGCGACTGGACCGCGCTGCTCGACGGCGAGTACCAGGGCGGCCACAACGGCCTGCAGCGCTTCTTCGAGCTCAACTCCGAGCGCGGGGCGGACTGGGACTCGCTGGCCTTCGCCCTGTCCTGGGCGGCCGGGAAGTACGACACGGGCTGGTTCGCGCCGGCGCACCTGGTCGTCNTGCTGCTCGGGCTGGCGATCGCCGGGGGGTTCGCCGGGCTGGCGATCAGGCGGTGGTCCTCGCTGAAGCCGCAGGTCATCGGCACCGCGCTGGTGTGCTGGCTGGTGCTGGCCGTGGCCACGCCGCTGCTGCTGGACGCGGTGCACGAGCACGGCATCCCGGTCCGGACGCTGAACATCGTGACCGCGCTGGCTCTCGTCCTGGCGATCGGCGGAATCCTCGCACTGACGCTGCTGGCCCCGCGGCGGCCGCGGGTTCCGCAGATCGTGCTCCTGCTCGTCATCGCCTTCCTGCTGACGAACAAGGTCTTCTCGCCGCAGTACACGATCTGGCTGCTGCCGCTGGTGGCGCTCGCCAGGCCGCGCTGGCGGCTGTTCCTGCTCTGGCAGCTCTGCGAGATCTGGGTGCTGTTCACCCGGTTCATGCACTTCATCTACAACGACACGTCCGGTGCCGACGGCATCGACCGCGGCTGGTTCGTCGGCGCCGTGGTCCTGCGTGACCTGGTCGTGTGTGTGCTCGCCGCGTTCGTGGTGCGGGAGATCCTGCGACCGGGGCTGGACGTCGTCCGCGCGGACGGACTGGACGATCCCGCCGGGGGGGTTCTCGACGGCGCCGCCGACGTGCGCGGGGGACGGTTCGGCGCCCGCAGCCTGCTGCCCGGCGCCAGGCGGCCGGTGGACGGCCTGGCCATGGAGGACGCGGCGCCGGAGGACCCGGCGCCGGAGGACCCGGCGCCGGTCGGCCTGGCGGCGGACGGTCTGGCGGCGGACGGCCTTGCCGGGGATCGCGGCCCGGCGCAGCCGTCGGTGTTCCGGCCGACCTGGAACGCGGGGTGAGGGTGGGGGCCGAGAAGGTCCCCGAGCCCGGGGAGGGGGACCCGGGGGGAACCGGCCCCCCGCGGACGCCCCCGGCGACGACCTGGGTGACGACCGCGGTGCGGACCTGGGGGAAATGGTCCGCGGGCGGGCGGGTGACCTGCGCGCGGGTGTCCGACCGTGGGCGGCTGGCCTGGGCGAGGTTGCCGGAGTGCGTGCGCGCGACGTTGCCGCTGTGGGTGGCGAGCCGGGTGGCGGTGGTTGTCGCGTCGCTGGCCGGCGCGCGCCTCCTGACGAACAATCCGGCCCGTGACGCTCCCGGGCTGACCACGCTGTGGGACCGCTGGGATGTCGGCCTGTTCACCAAGGTGGCCCGCTACGGTTACCTTTCGCCGTCGTACCAGGACCGCACCGAGGTGGACTTCCCGGGGCTCCCGCTGGCGATCCGCGCCGTCCACCTCGTCGTTCCCGACTGGATCGTCGCCGGTCTCGTGGTCTCGTTCGTGGTCGGCGCGCTCGGCGTGGCCGCGCTGTGGCGTCTGGCGGCCGACGAGGTGGGCGGGAGCGACGCCCGGTTCGCGGTCCTGGCGCTGATCTGCTTCCCCTACGCGGTCTTCCTGTTCGCCGCCTACTCCGAGGCCTTCTTCCTCGGGTTCGCGGCCGCGTCCTGGCTGGCCGCGCGGCGGGAACGCTGGCTGCTCGCCGGGCTGCTGGGCGCGGCCGCGGCCTCGGCGCGGGTGACCGGCATCCCGTTCTGTGCCGCCCTGGTCGTGCAGTACGTGCTCGTGCGGCGCGCCGCTGGCCTACCGATCGTCGCCCGGCCGGCGCTGGCGCTCGCCCTGCCACCGCTGCCGATCGCCGGTTACCTGATCTATCTGCGGGTCCGCAGCGGGCGGTGGGACTCCTACACCGACGCGATGCGCGCGGGTTGGAACCGGGCCGTCGACTGGCCCTGGAGCGGCTGGGCCAGAACCTGGCAGTCGGCGCTCGACGGCGACGGGGCGTCCACGTTTGTCTGGTTCTGGCGCGGTGAGCTCGCCGCGGTGGTCGTCGGCGTGCTGCTCACCGGCGTGCTGCTGTGGACCAGGCGCTGGGGTGAGGCGACGTTCGTCGGGCTCATGACGCTCGTCATGAGCTTCACGAACTACTACGCGTCCGGGATCCGTGGCATTCTCGTCGCCTTCCCGCTGTACCTGTTGCTGGCTCGGGTGGGCGCGCGCCGGCCGTGGGTCCGGGGGGCCTATGTCTGGCTGTGCGCCCNGCTCATGGTGGTCTTCGTCGTGGCCTTCACCCAGGGGTACTGGGTCGACTGACCACACGAGGCCGACCGACCACACGAGGCCGACTGACCACACGACACGGCGGGATGATCGGATGCGTGCCCGGACGGCCGGGCATGGGTGAGGATGGGGTCGTGGCGGACGACGAGGGACGGCCTGACGAGGGACGGCCCGGCCCCGCGGCGCCGGTTGCGGCGCCGGCTGCGGGGCCTGGGATCATGGTGCCGGCCGTCGTCGCCGGCGGGCTGGCCGTGCTCTTCCTCGTCCTGGCCTTCGTGGCGGCGGAACCGTCCCGGCACGCGCACGGACTGCTGGTCGTCCTCGACCTGGTGGCCGTGGTCGGCGTCGGGGCGGTGTGGCTGCGCGTGATCCGGCTCCTGAGCCTCGCCACCGGCCGTGGCCGGGTCGAGTAACCTCAACCAGACGTACCGTGTGCCGACGGTGCGGGCCCCTTCGCGGCGCCCCGCTTCCCGGCGCTCGGTTTCCTCCTGCCACGGGTGATCCGTGGCCGCTCGAGTCCACAGGAGGTGGGTTCAGCCTTGTCACGCCACTATGAACTGATGGTGATCCTCGACGCCGAGCTTGAGGAGCGCACGGTCGCTCCCTCGCTCGACCAGTACCTCAACGTCGTCCGCCAGGGCGGCGGGGTCGTCGAGAAGGTCGACGTGTGGGGCCGCCGTAGGCTCTCCTACGAGATCGCGAAGAGCTACGAGGGCATCTACGCGGTCATCGATCTGCACACCGAGCCGGCCATCGTCGCCGAGCTCGACCGCCAGCTCGTGCTGAACGAGTCGGTGCTGCGGACGAAGGTGATCCGCTTGCCCGAGCCGAAGGCGCCGCGGGTGAGCCGCCGGGCGGCGGCATGACGCGGGCCGCCCAGCGAGGGGAGCGTGACCATGGCCGGTGAGACCGTGATCACGGTTGTCGGCAACCTGACCAACGACCCCGAGCTCCGCTTCACGCCGAACGGTGCGGCGGTCGCGAGCTTCACGGTCGCCTCC
>NZ_LRTK01000047.1 GCF_001636565.1 Frankia sp. EI5c | reverse complement strand
GACGAACAATCCGGCCCGTGACGCTCCCGGGCTGACCACGCTGTGGGACCGCTGGGATGTCGGCCTGTTCACCAAGGTGGCCCGCTACGGTTACCTTTCGCCGTCGTACCAGGACCGCACCGAGGTGGACTTCCCGGGGCTCCCGCTGGCGATCCGCGCCGTCCACCTCGTCGTTCCCGACTGGATCGTCGCCGGTCTCGTGGTCTCGTTCGTGGTCGGCGCGCTCGGCGTGGCCGCGCTGTGGCGTCTGGCGGCCGACGAGGTGGGCGGGAGCGACGCCCGGTTCGCGGTCCTGGCGCTGATCTGCTTCCCCTACGCGGTCTTCCTGTTCGCCGCCTACTCCGAGGCCTTCTTCCTCGGGTTCGCGGCCGCGTCCTGGCTGGCCGCGCGGCGGGAACGCTGGCTGCTCGCCGGGCTGCTGGGCGCGGCCGCGGCCTCGGCGCGGGTGACCGGCATCCCGTTCTGTGCCGCCCTGGTCGTGCAGTACGTGCTCGTGCGGCGCGCCGCTGGCCTACCGATCGTCGCCCGGCCGGCGCTGGCGCTCGCCCTGCCACCGCTGCCGATCGCCGGTTACCTGATCTATCTGCGGGTCCGCAGCGGGCGGTGGGACTCCTACACCGACGCGATGCGCGCGGGTTGGAACCGGGCCGTCGACTGGCCCTGGAGCGGCTGGGCCAGAACCTGGCAGTCGGCGCTCGACGGCGACGGGGCGTCCACGTTTGTCTGGTTCTGGCGCGGTGAGCTCGCCGCGGTGGTCGTCGGCGTGCTGCTCACCGGCGTGCTGCTGTGGACCAGGCGCTGGGGTGAGGCGACGTTCGTCGGGCTCATGACGCTCGTCATGAGCTTCACGAACTACTACGCGTCCGGGATCCGTGGCATTCTCGTCGCCTTCCCGCTGTACCTGTTGCTGGCTCGGGTGGGCGCGCGCCGGCCGTGGGTCCGGGGGGCCTATGTCTGGCTGTGCGCCCCGCTCATGGTGGTCTTCGTCGTGGCCTTCACCCANGGGTACTGGGTCGACTGACCACACGAGGCCGACCGACCACACGAGGCCGACTGACCACACGACACGGCGGGATGATCGGATGCGTGCCCGGACGGCCGGGCATGGGTGAGGATGGGGTCGTGGCGGACGNCGAGGGACGGCCTGACGAGGGACGGCCCGGCCCCGCGGCGCCGGTTGCGGCGCCGGCTGCGGGGCCTGGGATCATGGTGCCGGCCGTCGTCGCCGGCGGGCTGGCCGTGCTCTTCCTCGTCCTGGCCTTCGTGGCGGCGGAACCGTCCCGGCACGCGCACGGACTGCTGGTCGTCCTCGACCTGGTGGCCGTGGTCGGCGTCGGGGCGGTGTGGCTGCGCGTGATCCGGCTCCTGAGCCTCGCCACCGGCCGTGGCCGGGTCGAGTAACCTCAACCAGACGTACCGTGTGCCGACGGTGCGGGCCCCTTCGCGGCGCCCCGCTTCCCGGCGCTCGGTTTCCTCCTGCCACGGGTGATCCGTGGCCGCTCGAGTCCACAGGAGGTGGGTTCAGCCTTGTCACGCCACTATGAACTGATGGTGATCCTCGACGCCGAGCTTGAGGAGCGCACGGTCGCTCCCTCGCTCGACCAGTACCTCAACGTCGTCCGCCAGGGCGGCGGGGTCGTCGAGAAGGTCGACGTGTGGGGCCGCCGTAGGCTCTCCTACGAGATCGCGAAGAGCTACGAGGGCATCTACGCGGTCATCGATCTGCACACCGAGCCGGCCATCGTCGCCGAGCTCGACCGCCAGCTCGTGCTGAACGAGTCGGTGCTGCGGACGAAGGTGATCCGCTTGCCCGAGCCGAAGGCGCCGCGGGTGAGCCGCCGGGCGGCGGCATGACGCGGGCCGCCCAGCGAGGGGAGCGTGACCATGGCCGGTGAGACCGTGATCACGGTTGTCGGCAACCTGACCAACGACCCCGAGCTCCGCTTCACGCCGAACGGTGCGGCGGTCGCGAGCTTCACGGTCGCCTCCNCTCCGCGCACGCNCGACCGCAGCACGAACGAGTGGAAAGACGGCGAGGCCCTCTTCCTGCGTTGCTCGATCTGGCGGCAGGCCGCCGAGCACGTTGCGGAGTCCCTCACGAAGGGAGCACGCGTCATCATCCAAGGCCGGCTCAAGCAGCGCTCCTTCGAGACCCGCGAGGGCGAGAAGCGCACTGTGATCGAGCTTGACGTTGACGAGATCGGTCCGTCCCTGCGCTACGCCACCACGAAGATCACGAAGGCTTCCNGCGGTGGCGGCGGCTTCGGTGGCCAGGGTGGCGGCGGCGGCTTCGGCGGTGGCCAGGGAGGCCCCGGCGGACCGGTTGGCGGGAACTACGGCGGCGGTGGCCAGGNTGCTCCCGTCGGCGGCGGTCAGGGTGGCGGTGGCTACTCCGGCGGTGCTGTCGACGATCCCTGGTCGCAGCCCGCCGGTGGTTACTCCGACGAGCCACCGTTCTGAGCGGCCGCGTGTCTGCATCGCGCGATCGGAACTCGCGCTCACAACGAGGTAGGAGCACATCCATGGCCAAGGCGGCCGTGCGCAAGCCCAAGAAGAAGGTTTGCGTCTTCTGCAAGGACAAGGTCGATTACATCGACTACAAGGACACCTCCCTGCTCCGGAAGTACATCTCGGACCGTGGGAAGATCCGCGCCCGTCGGGTGACCGGCAACTGCAGCCAGCACCAGCGTGACGTCGCGACCGCGGTCAAGAACAGCCGCGAGATGGCACTGCTGCCGNACACCTCGACGGCTCGCTGAGGGGGATGACGATGAAGCTCGTCCTCACCCAGGAGGTCCCCGGGCTGGGTAGCCCGGGGGACATCGTCGACGTGGCTGACGGCTACGGGCGCAACTACCTGGTGCCGCGCAAGTACGCGATCCTCGCGACCCGCGGTGCCGAGCGTCAGGTCGTCCAGATCAAGCGGGCGCGCGACGCCCGTGCGGTCCGCGACCTCGACCACGCCAAGGAGATCGCCGGGCAGCTCGCCGGCCTGTCCGTCCGGCTGACCAGCCGCGCGGGCAAGGAAGGCCGGCTGTTCGGCTCGGTCACGGCGGCCGACGTCGTCGCCGCGGTCACCGAGGCCGGCGGCCCGGCGCTGGACCGCCGGCGGGTCGAGCTGAGCACGCCGATCAAGGCGCTTGGCTCGCACTCCGTCTCGGTGCACCTGCACCCCGAGATCACCGCGAAGCTGACCGTCCAGGTCGTCGCGGCCTGACGCAGGCGGGCGGGTCCACGGGCCCGACCGACGAGGCTCTCCTGCCCCGCATCAACGCCGCGGGGCAGGAGAGCTTTCGCGTACCTGGGCCCGTGTCGGCCTGACCCGGCGGCCGCACCGCCAGTGCTCCGGGCGCTGCCACACGTAGATCACATACGTCCGGCGTGTGATCCGCCGCTGACCCGGCCGCGCGCGGGAGACTCGCCGTGGGCGGCATCCACGGGTGGGATTCCGCTGCGGGGTCGATTCGCGCCAGCCGGCGACACACCACCGGCGGCGCGGCCGACNGGTTCCGGTGAAGAGAGACACAGGTTCCAGGACNGGTATGGCTCGAAGTAGTTAGCCGAGGCGATAGCCCGGTGAAGCGCCGGGATGGTCGTGAGACGGCCCCTGCGATTCTTCGTCCACAGGCGGCTCACAGCATTCACCCGTCGGGTACTGCGGATCCGGCCCCGAGCGGCCGGCGTCATCCACAGCGGTGCCGCGCTTCGTCCCAAGACGTTCCCCAGAACAGCCCCGGTTACCAACAGGTTGTCCACAGGGCATGTGGATAACTTTTTGGAGCCTCCCCGTGCGCACCCTTACTGTCGAGCGGGTCCACACTGACCATCTATCAGCGCGATCGGGATAGTCCAAACGGGCGGGGGAACGTGATCTTCAGGTGGCTGGACGGACGGTCGAGTTGACAAATCCAGCGCTTCGATCGAACGTATGTTCGACTGTGGCGGTNGGGGNGGGCCGGGAGGGGGAGGCGTGAGCGTAGCCGACATCACTCGCGGTTCCGGGCCGCCGTCGGTCGAGTTCGATCGANCCCCGCCACACGATCTTGCTGCTGAGCAGAGCGTCCTCGGGGGCATGCTGCTTTCCAAGGACGCGATCGCGGACGTCGTCGAGGTGCTGAACGCGGGCGACTTCTACCGGCCCGCGCACGCGACCGTCTACGAGACCATCGGTGATCTCTACGGGCGGGGCGAGCCGGCCGACGTCATCAGCGTCGCCGCCGAGC
>NZ_LRTK01000046.1 GCF_001636565.1 Frankia sp. EI5c | reverse complement strand
TCCGGGGTGGTCGAGGTCGCGAGATTCGAGGTCCGGCCTGGTAGCGAGGACGAGTTCGCGGATGCCTACCGGCTTGTCCGCCATGAGCTGGTGACNACGCCGGGATGCCGGTCGGTCCGGATGACCCGGGGCATCGAGTCGCCGTCCCGGTTCGTGCTGTTGGTCGACTGGGACAGCCTCGAGGCGCACACCGAGACCTTCCGCGGCTCGGAGCGCTTCACCCGGTGGCGGGCGGCGCTGTCCCCGTTCTTCGCCGCGGATCCGTCGGTCGAGCACGTCGTGGCGATCGCGGACCGCCCGGGGCCGGCCACGCCGGGCCCGTCGGCATAGCGTCTTCGCGGCCGCCCGCCACCCGATGGCCACCTTCGCCGAGTACCTCGTCTTCGCGCCGCTGACCGCCGTCTTCTTCGGCTTCCTGGTGTGGCTTTTCGTCGCCGTCCTGCTTCGTATGGTGGTCGAGCGCAGAACGCTGCGGCCGATCGTCTTCTTCGTGACCGGCTACGTCTTCATCGGCGTGCTCAGCGTCTACCAGTTGGCCCGGCACGAGGACCGGGACGCCGCGCCCTTCCTCGGCACCGCCGCCTCGCTGGTGCTCGTCGTACTGCTCCGCAGGTGGTGGCGGAGCCGGCGCGGGGGGAGGACAGTTGCGCGCTTCAACCGCCGGACGGGTCCCCAGCCGGGTTCGCGGCTCCATCCCGGATACCCGGGACACGGCGGCCAGCCGGGCTATCCGGTCCAGCCGGGCTATCCGGCGCAGCCGGGCTACCCGGTCCAGCCGGGCTACCCGGTCCAGCAGCCGCAGTCGCCGCAACCGCGGTCCGTGGGGCAGCCCGGGCAGCCCGGGCCGGACCACCGTGGCCAGCCCTTCATCCCGCCCGGTGTCCAGCCCGGCGGACCGGGCTGGACACCGGGTCTGCCCGGCGCAACCCCGACGCCGCCCGGTGCCGGCCGCCGTGCCGGCTACCCGTTCGCCGCACCACCCCCGGACGGACCCCCTGGCGTGCCCGGGTTCATCCCGCCCACCGCAGGCGAGAGCGGCCGCGGCTGGCCCGAGCGGCCGGCGGACCCGCCGGTCGGAAACCCCCCGCCGAGCCGCGCACCGGACGGAGACGGGCCCATCCGGGATGACGTGCCCACCCGGGAATCGGCTGGCCCCGCCGCCGGGAACCCCGCCGCCGGGAACCCGGTAGCCGGTGGCGGCCCAGCCGGGGAACATCCCGCCCCGGACGCGGTGGCCCGGGCCAGCGAGGAGCAACCGGACATCGACCCGACCTGGCTGGAGTTCCTCGCCACCGATCCGTCGAACCCCGCCGCTCCGCCGAATCCCGCCGCTCCGCCGAATCCCGCCGCTCCGCCGAATCCCGCCGACCCCGCGGAACCGGATGATCCGACCGCGGGTCCCGCCGGCGGCTGGACCCCTGAACGGTAAGGGCCGGCTCCCGCCGACCCGGCCGCGGCGCCGACCCGCCGGACGTGCCGGCGCCGGCGAGCCGGTAGCCTGAACGGTGGCGACCTCCGGATCGGGGCGCGCCTCGCGTGCCATCGGCCGGCTCGCCGAACCTCGGCGTCGGCGGCCGTCGTGCGGACCGTCGGCCCGGTGCCCACCCACCCGGAGCCAGGCCCGGCGTCTCCAAGCGCACCGCCCAGTGTTCCGTGCCCCGCAAGCCCAGCCCAGAGGTCAAGATGCCCGCTCTGCGTTCCCGCACCACCACCCACGGCCGCAACATGGCCGGCGCCCGCGCCCTGTGGCGGGCCACCGGCATGACCGACGACGACTTCGGCAAGCCGATCGTCGCGATCGCCAACAGCTTCACCCAGTTCGTCCCGGGCCACGTGCACCTGCGTGACCTCGGGACGATCGTCGCGGACGCGGTGGCCGGGTCGGGCGGTGTGGCCAAGGAGTTCAACACGATCGCCGTGGACGACGGGATAGCGATGGGCCACGGCGGCATGCTGTATTCGCTGCCGTCCCGGGAGATCATCGCGGACAGCGTCGAGTACATGGTCAACGCGCACTGCGCCGACGCGCTCGTCTGCATCTCCAACTGCGACAAGATCACCCCGGGCATGTTGATCGCCGCGCTGCGGCTGAACATCCCCACCGTCTTCGTCTCGGGCGGGGCGATGGAGTCCGGGCAGGCGGTGATCAACGGCGGGGTGGCCCACTCCAGGCTGGACCTGATCGACGCGATGACCGCCGCGGTGAACCCCGCCGTCAGCGACGAGCAGCTCGACACGATCGAGCGCTCCGCCTGCCCGACCTGCGGCTCCTGCTCCGGAATGTTCACCGCCAACTCGATGAACTGCCTCACGGAGGCGCTCGGCCTGGCGCTGCCGGGCAACGGGTCGGCGCTCGCGACGTCCGCCGCGCGCCGCGGCCTGTTCGTCGAGGCCGGCCGGGTCGTCGTCGACCTGGCCCGCCGGTACTACGAGAAGGACGACGAGGCCGTCCTGCCGCGTTCGATCGCGACCGCGGCGGCGTTCCGCAACGCCTTCGCGGTGGACGTCGCCATGGGCGGTTCCACGAACACTGTGCTGCACCTGCTCGCCGCGGCCGTCGAGGCCGGTGTGGACGTGACCCTCGACGACATCGACCAGATCTCCCGGTCGGTGGCCTGCCTGTGCAAGGTGGCGCCGAGCTCCACCAGCTACTACATGGAGGACGTCCACCGGGCCGGCGGGATCCCGGCGATCCTCGGTGAGCTCGACCGGGGCGGGCTGCTCGACCGTGGCGTGCACAGCGTGCACTCGGCGAGCCTGCGCGAGTTCCTCGACCGCTGGGACGTGCGCGGCGCGGACCCGTCCCCGGACGCGATCGAGCTGTTCCACGCGGCCCCGGGCGGGGTGCGCACGATCGAGCCGTTCAGCTCGACGAACCGCTGGGACCGCCTGGACACCGACGCGGAGAACGGCTGCATCCGCTCGGTCGAGCACGCCTACTCCGCCGATGGTGGTCTCGCTGTGCTCCGCGGGAATCTGGCGCCGGACGGCGCGGTGGTGAAGACCGCCGGAGTCGACGAGAGCCAGTGGACCTTCCGTGGCCCCGCCGTGGTCGTCGAGAGCCAGGAGGCCGCCGTCGACGCGATCCTGAACAAGGTCGTCAAGGCCGGGGATGTGATCATCGTCCGGTACGAGGGCCCGCGCGGCGGTCCCGGCATGCAGGAGATGCTCTATCCGACGGCGTTCCTCAAGGGCCGGGGCCTCGGGCCGAAGTGCGCCCTGATCACCGATGGCCGGTTCTCCGGCGGCCGCTCGGGCCTGTCGATCGGCCATGTCTCCCCCGAGGCGGCGCACGGCGGCCCGATCGCGCTGGTCCGCGACGGCGACATGATCGAGATCGACATCCCGACCCGGCGGCTTGAGCTGCTGGTGCCGGAGGACGAGCTCGCCGCGCGCCNGGCGGAGATCGAGGCCGGCGGCGGCTACCGCCCGGCGAACCGGGAGCGTGTCGTGTCCGCAGCGCTGCGCGCATACGCGGCGATGGCGACCTCGGCGTCGACCGGCGCGGCCCGTGACGTCCGACTCATCACAGGTTGATCACAGGACGTCTGTATATCGATCACGGGATGTATGTCATGGTGAGGGCAAATCGTCCGAAACAACCTCGGGTGACCATCTGATCACTGTTTGACCCGGATGTGATGTGGTGGTTGTTGTCGNGGTCGGGCGCGCGACCTCAGGAGACCCCGCCGCACCATGGCTCGTCACCGGAGCACCACCCAGCAGCCGCCATCGCGTCCCCGCGCGGCCCTGCCGATGCGCTCGCAACGGTCGGCGGGGCGCCAGGAGGTGCTGTCACGCCGCCAGCGTGGTCGGGAGCGCTCGGCGCGGCCGCTGGCCGCGGCGGCTGCCGTCCTGATGGCCGCGGGGGTCGCGCTTGGCTTTCTGGTCGGCGTCGACGGGGCCGGGCGCCCCCGCTCCGGGGATGGCCCGGCCCGCCTGGGCGCGGCGCCGATCGACCTCGGCCCGCCGAACGAACCCGGGAGCACGTCCTCGCCCGGCGCCGTGGACGGCACCGGCGACGGCGACCGCGCGGACGGCACCCGCACCGGCGGCTCGCCGAGCCGCCGCGGCAGCGGTTCCGCGGAACCGGGTTCGGCCTCGCCGCCGGCCGGGGACACCTCCTCCGGGACGTCGGCCGACCAGGCGTCGCCCAGCCAGGCGTCGCCCAGCCAGGGAACACGCACCGGCCGGGGGGCGGGGGCCGCGCAGGGGTCGAGCGCCGGCCGGAGCGGCGTGTCGCCGGGGGCGGCCGGGGGACTCGCCGGGGGTTCCCTCCCGACACCGGTCCGCACGCCATCCGCCGGCCCGACGACCCAGGGCACAGCCACCCAGGGCACAGCGACCACCCAGAGCGGAACAAGAACCCAGGCCGGAACGGGGACCCAGAGCGGAACGGGAGGCGACGAGGTGTCTCTGCTGTGGTCCGACGAGTTCGACGGGGCAGCCGGGGCCGCGCCCNACCCGCGCGTCTGGAGCGCCCAGACCGGCTACGGCNGNGGCGACCGCGAGATGCAGTGCTACACCACCGATCCGCGGAACCTGTCGACCGACGGACGCGGCAACCTCGTGATCTCCGCCCTGCGTGAGCCGTCCTGCGGGGGCGCGAGCTACTCGTCCGGGCGGATCGAGACGCTCGGGAAGCGCACCATGCGCTACGGCTATCTGGAAGTGCGGGCCGTGCTGCCGACGGGCAAGGGCGCCTTCCCGGCGGTGTGGATGCTCGGCGCCGACATGCCGACGGTCGGCTGGCCGGCGAGTGGCGAGCTGGACGTGGTCGAGGCCGTGTCCACCGCGCCCACCACCGTGCACACGAATGTCCACGGTGTGGATGCGGCGGGCGCCCACTGGCAGGCGACCTGGGGCCACGGCGGGATGTACGACGCCCAGGTTGACCTCGCCGCCGGATTCCACACCTACGGCCTGGAGTGGACATCCGCCATGCTGCGGTTCTACTTCGACGGCAGGCTGATCCGGACCGTCACCCGCGATCAGGTGCCCGTCTGGCTGTGGGACAGGGAGAACTACGTGATCCNGAACGTCGCGGTCAACCGGCTGGGCGAGCAGGCCACCGCGGCGGACTACCCACAGCGGATGATCGTCGACTATCTGCGGGTCTTCTCCGCGCGACCGTGACGCCCGTGCCGGGGCCGGGGCCGGGGCAGGCGCCGGGGCCGCGGCGGGGGTCAGGCCGGTACGGCCAGCGTCAGTGAGAAGTCGCCGTCCGGGTCCGTCCACTGGCGGCTCGCGGCGAGGCCGGCCGCCGCGAGTTCGGCCCGGAGGCCGTCGAGGGTGAACTTGGCGCTGATCTCGGTGCGCATCTGCTCGTCCTCGTCGAAGCGGGCGACGAGGTCGAGGGCGGGCACGCGGACCTCCTGCGGGCGGACGCTGCGCAGCCTCATCTCGATCCAGGAGTTGTCGGCGTCCCAGGCCGCCACGTGCGCGAAGCCGCGGAGGTCGAAATCGGCCCCCAGCTCGCGGTTGATCACGGAGAGCACGTTGCGGTTGAACGCGGCCGTCACGCCGGCACTGTCGTCGTAGGCCGCGACCAGGCGCCCCGTGTCCTTGACCAGGTCGGCGCCGAGCAGTAGGGCGTCACCGTCCTGGAACTGGTCACGCAGTGTGCGCAGGAACGCGGCGCGGGCGTCGGGCCGCAGGTTGCCGATCGTCCCACCGAGGAACGCCACGAGCCGGCGCTGATCGCCGCCGGTGGCCCCGGGGAGCAGGCTCAGGTGGCGCTCGAAGTCGCCGACCACGGCGTGGACGGTGATGCCGGGATAGGTGCGCAGGATCTCCTCGCCCGCCCGCAGGAGGGTCTCCTCGTCCACGTCGAAGGGAACGAACTGGAGCAATGTCCCGCCGGCGCGCAAGGCGTCCAGCAGCAGGTGGGTCTTCTCCGACGTGCCGGAGCCGAGCTCGATCAGGGTCGTCGCCGGGCAGGCGGCGGCGATCTCGGCGGCGTGTGCGGTGAGCACCGCGTGCTCGCGCCGGGTCGGGTAGTACTCGGGCAGTCGGGTGATGCGGTCGAAGAGCAGGCCGCCGGTGGCGTCGTAGAACCACTTGGGCGGCAGCTCACGCGGTCGTGCGGTGAGTCCGGCGCGCACGTCGGCGGCGAGCGAGGCGTGCCGCTCGGCCGCGGTGAGGTGGCGGTCGACGGTGAGCATTCTCCCCGTTCCGGCCGGCGAGGGCGGCTCGCCGGGCGGATCGTCGTGCGGCAGGCCGCTGTGGGCACCGCTGCTGTCTGGTGTGCCGGCGAAGGTGGACCCGAGTGTCTCCCGGGCGGTGGCCGGTGTCCTGGATGTCATCGTGGGGTCCTCCGTCTACCTCGTGCGACTCACCGTAGCCGTTCTAAGAGATCAAACTACTAAGAGTGACTTTGCGTGTGTCGGCCACCAGGAGATGTTGGTCGGGTACGTCGACCCAGCCCGACTCGTCATCATCAGGCTCACTTGTGACGAGGACGCCGGCCGGGGTCTCGCGGTAACTGAGGGTGTCCCGCCAGGTCGTCGCCACGATCTGGGTGCCGTCCGTGACGAGCAGGTTGAGCCGGGCGGGTGTGCCGTCCGGCTCGGTGAGCCCGCCCAGGGTGCGGACGACGTCCGCCACGGCGGTCGGCAGTGGCAGCCGGGACGCCCGCTCCCAGAGCAGCGCGGCGACGGCGGCGGAGTCGCAGCGCGACTCCGGTTCCGGGGCGCCGGGGCGGGCCCGCAGCTCATCCCGCGCCGCCGCGGCGTGCACCCGGCCGTTGTGGCTCATCAGCAGGGTGTCGTGGGTGAACGGCGCGGTCGCGGTCTCCTCCACCGGCATGCCGACGGTCGCGCTGCGCACCGCGGCCAGGACGCACCCCGAGCTCACCGCCCCGGCGAACGAGGCATAGGACGCGTCCGTCCACATCGGTACCGCCCGCCGGTAGCGCGCCGGCTGCGGGCGCAGGCCCGGGGCGTACCAGCCGACTCCGAAACCGTCGGCGTTGACGGTCCCGTACCGCATGCGCCGCGGTGCCCACGACTGGCGCAGCAGGCCGAAGGGCGGGTCGAGGGTGAGCGCCGCCAGCGTGCGCGGGGCCCCGAGCCAGGCCAGGTGACGGCACACGGGCGTGGGCCCCTTTCTGTACTCCGCTTTCTGTACTCCGCCGGGGCGGGCCGCGGGAACTGTTCGCGGGCCGGTCAGGGCGTGCCGGCGTCGCGGGCGAGCCGGAACCCGGCGAAGATCTGCCGGCGGATCGGGTAGTCCCAGTTGCGGAAGGTCGATCGGACGGCGCAGGGGTGGGTCGCCCACGACCCTCCGCGCAGCACCCGGAAGCGGGCCTCGGCGCCGTCTCGAGGATAGAAGACCTCGCTGTACTCCCGGTACGGGAAGGAGGCGAAACCGGGATAAGGAGTGAATTCGCTCGCGGTCCACTCCCACACGTCCCCGATCATCTGTTCGGCTCCGCAGGGGCTCGCGCCGGCCGGCCGGCTGCCGACCGCGGCCGGCCTGGCCTGCTCGTGCCCAAGGTTCGCAAGGTCCGGCGTCGGGTCGGTGTCGCCCCATGGGTACCGGCGTGAACGCCCGGTGACGGGATCATGCGCGCAGGCCTTCTCCCACTCGGCCTCGGTCGGCAGCCGCCGCCCGGCCCAGCGGGCGTGCGCCTCGGCCTCGTACCAGCAGACGTGCTGCACCGGCTCGTCCGGCNGGACGGGTTCGACCTGCCCGAACCGCCGCCGGGTCCAGGTGTTCCCGTCCCGGGACCAGAACAGCGGGGCGGTGAGGTTCTCCCGCTGGCGCCACTCCCAGCCCGCGGCCGACCAGAGCCGCTCGTCGTCATAGCCACCGTCGGCGATGAACTCCATGTGCGCCCGGTTGGTGACCGGGTACCGGCCGATGTGGAAGGCGGGCAGCGTGACCGTGTGCGCGGGCCGCTCGTTGTCGTAGGCCCACGGCTCGGTGGACGTCCCCATCGTGAACTCGCCGGCCGGGACGAGAACCTCCGCGGTGTCGTCCCGCACCCCGCCACCGGCCCGCGGGGCAGCCGTCTCCGCCAGGACGGGTGGTCCCTCGCGCAGCTGCAACGTCGCCAGCATCGTCTCGTCGTGCTGGTGCTCGTGCTGGATGACCATGCCGTACACGAAGGAACCGGACAGCAGCCTGGTCCGGTGTGGGGCCGTCGCGGCCGCGGCCGCGGCCAGGAGGCCGGGGTCCGTGGCCGTGAGGACATCCAGCGCCCGGCCGCGGACGTCCCGCAGATAGCCGCGGGCCTCCACCGGGCCGAGCAGGGGCAGCGCCGTCCGACTGGCCCGGTTGTGCCGGAACGCGTCGTAGATGTGATCAAGCCCGGGCCGCAGCTCCGTGGCGTCGCTCAGCGCCCGCAGCAGCCAGATCTCCTCGTAGTTGCCGATGTGGGCCAGGTCCCAGACCAGCGGCGACATCAGCGGTGAATGCTGGCGGAGCAGGTCGTCGTCGGTGAGGTCGGTGTAGGCGAGGGTGCGCCCGCGAGCGGCGTCGAGCTCCTCGGCCAGCGAGGCGGCGTCATGGCCGCGCCGCCCGCCGCCGGGCTGGTTCCGCCGGGGCTGGGTCGACTCGCCGGTCAGGGCACCGGAAGGCACTGGGAAACCTCCTCGCGCAGCAGTTCCGCCGCCCCACGGGCCTCGAAGCGCGCGCTCAGGTCATCCGACGGTGACCGGCGGCGCCGCGTGTAGCGGACCGCGAAGTCCTCGACGGCGGCCCGCAGCTCCGTGTCGCCCGCCCGGGCGAGTGCGTCCACGGTGAGGTCGGCGCAGCGCACCGCCGCGCGGAACAGCTCCGGGTCGCTCAGACCGAGCCTGGCCGCGTCCTGCCCCCGGCCGGCCACCGGCAGACAGGCGGTGAGCGCCGCACGGGCGGCGTGCGGATCGTCCAGCAGCATCGTCGGGACGGCGACCGCGACCGGCCAGAGCGCGGACGGCTGCGCGTCCAGATAACGCAGCTCCAGCCAGCCGCGCGGCCGGACGGGCGGGAACAGCGTGGTCGCGTGCCACACCNGGTCCTGGCGGGTGGGTGGCCGGCCGGCCGGGCTGGCGGCGCCGGTCAGCCAGTCGCCGAACGTCATCGGGCCGCGGACCGCCTGGTAGCGGCCGTCGTCGCCGGCGACCATCATCAACTTCGCGTCGCACAGATAGCGGGCCCAGAGCACCGCGAGGTCGTCCGCACCCCTCGGCGCGGTCGGCTCCGCCGCGGTCGCCGGATCCGGCAGGACGGAGGCGGTCCGGCTCGGGTCGATGCCGCCCCACACCGCCTGCCGGCCGGACTGCCAGCCGACCTGCCGCCCGGCCGCCACCGGAGAGGCGGCGAACATCGCGATGAGCACCGGCTCCAGGGCATGGGCGAGCCGGAACCGGGCGACGACGTCGTCACCGTCGGTCCCCGCGTCCAGGTTCACCTGGACGGACGCGGTCGAGCACATCATCGTCAGGCCGGCCTCGCCGCCGGAGGCCAGGAAGTGCTCCTCCATCGCGAGGTACCGCGACGCCGAGGAGTGGCGCCGCGACGGGCGCAGCGGGTCGACACCGAGACCGGCGATGCCCAGACCGCGCCGCGCGAGCGCGCTGCGCACCAGCGCGAGGTCGCCGCGCATCGCGGCGACGGCCCCGGCCAGGGGAAGAGGGGGACCGGACAGCTCCAGCTGCCCGCCAGGCTCGAAGGTGAGCCGGCTCCCGCCGGGCAGCCGCGGCAGGCGGCGGGCCGAGGGGGCGCCGGGAGCCGACCCGCCGGCCACCGTGCTGCTTCCGAGTGCGCCGGCGAGGGCTTCGGCGGTCTCCCCGGGCGGGACGGAGCGCTGCGGGTACGCGACGTCGACGACGAACCACTCGAGCTCGATCCCGACCCGCCGGGCGGTTCCACCGGCTTGATCGGCACCGCTGTCCCGCAGGTCGAGCGCGGCGAGCCGGACGACGTCGTCGAATGACCGCAGGATCTCGTCCGGTGCGGCTTCGGGGTGGCTGCTGGCGTCGGTGATGCTGGCGGTGTCGGAGGAAGCGGTGGAAGGTGTGGTCTTTATGTGATCTGCCTCGTCGGTCGTCTCGGCCTGGGCGGGCGGTCCGCCGCGGGCGGTCCGCCCTGCTCGCCCGTCGCCAGAAGCCTCAGGTGTCACGCGCAGTGGCATCGAGCGGCTCCTCTCCCTGCGCCCTGGTCACAAGGCGCCTGTCGTGAGGGCGTTCTCCCCACAGCGGCGGCCTGGCTACCCCTCGACGGGCCGCTGTGAGCTCGCCTCCACCTGGATCAAGTCGTGGAGACGGCTGTCGCTTCCCGAACGGCGGGAGGCGGGGCTGACGTGTTCTTCCGGTTATTCCACGCTTCCAGGCTGTCGTGGTCGTGAATTCGGTGGAAGTGTGATCCTGATGATGGAGATTGCTGGTAGCGGCCGGTGAGGTGATCGCGGCAGACTCGCGGGTACCCCCTGCGGTCCGCCGAAGCGCGGCGGCGGTACCGGGCTGACGGGAGGTGGTGACCGCGGACACTCGTGATCGCGTGTTGGCTGGAAGATCGGCGATGGCCGAGTACCAGCGTCGAAGGCAGTTGTACGCGGCGGAACGCGGTGACAGATCGCGACGTGTGGCCGTGGCGGCGGCAGCCGGTGCGGTTGCCGCGGGAGCGCTCGCCGGATTCCTCTGCCAACTGGTGGGGCTGGCGGCCGGGCGGGTGGCGCAGGTCGTGGTCCTCGCGGCGCTCGCGGTCCTCGGGACCGTCGCCTACCGGCACTACCGCATACCGCCCGAGATCGAGGCCTGGCGGCTGGACGCCGAGGCCGAGCGCCGCACCGCCCGCTGTCTGGACCGGCTCAGCCGGGCCGGGTACGTGGTGCTGCACGACCGGCAGCTCGCCGATTCGGCGGGGAACATCGACCATCTGGTGATCGGTCCATCCGGCGCCTGGGTGATCGAGACGGACACGCACCGCGGTCCGATCCGGCAGAACGGGGCCGGCGTGTGGGCGGGCAAGGTACCCCTGCGCGCGATGCTCGGGCTGGTCGCGTGGACGGGCGAGGAGGCCACCAGCCAGCTCGTCGCCGAGCTGCCCGCCGGCTGGCAGCTCGAGGCCCAGCCGGTCATCGCCTTCGCGCGGGCGGAGGTGCCGAACGGGCTGGCCCTGGTCGACGGCGTCCTGCTGATGCCCGTCTCCGGGATTGCGGACTACATCCTGGCGGCGGGTGTGGTCCTGCGCCCGATCGACGTGGCGCTGCTGGCCGACGTCGCCGAACGGGTCCTGCCGGGCTATGAGGTGGCCGGGCCGCCGGCACTGTGGCCGGCCCGCTCACGGCTGCGGGGCATGCTCCGCCGGTAGCGCCTGACCGCGTGGGCCGGCGGTCCGGTGCGTCGGCGTCCGGTGTGTCGGTGGCCCGGTGTGTCAGTGGGGTGTGGTGGTGCTGCCGGGCGGCGGCTGGCCGTAGCCGTGGTAGGTCGGTGGCACGTCCACGACCTGCGGGTCGGTGACCTGGATGTGGTGGAGGCCCTCCCGCGC
>NZ_LRTK01000045.1 GCF_001636565.1 Frankia sp. EI5c | reverse complement strand
CGCCACCGGAGAGGCGGCGAACATCGCGATGAGCACCGGCTCCAGGGCATGGGCGAGCCGGAACCGGGCGACGACGTCGTCACCGTCGGTCCCCGCGTCCAGGTTCACCTGGACGGACGCGGTCGAGCACATCATCGTCAGGCCGGCCTCGCCGCCGGAGGCCAGGAAGTGCTCCTCCATCGCGAGGTACCGCGACGCCGAGGAGTGGCGCCGCGACGGGCGCAGCGGGTCGACACCGAGACCGGCGATGCCCAGACCGCGCCGCGCGAGCGCGCTGCGCACCAGCGCGAGGTCGCCGCGCATCGCGGCGACGGCCCCGGCCAGGGGAAGAGGGGGACCGGACAGCTCCAGCTGCCCGCCAGGCTCGAAGGTGAGCCGGCTCCCGCCGGGCAGCCGCGGCAGGCGGCGGGCCGAGGGGGCGCCGGGAGCCGACCCGCCGGCCACCGTGCTGCTTCCGAGTGCGCCGGCGAGGGCTTCGGCGGTCTCCCCGGGCGGGACGGAGCGCTGCGGGTACGCGACGTCGACGACGAACCACTCGAGCTCGATCCCGACCCGCCGGGCGGTTCCACCGGCTTGATCGGCACCGCTGTCCCGCAGGTCGAGCGCGGCGAGCCGGACGACGTCGTCGAATGACCGCAGGATCTCGTCCGGTGCGGCTNCGGGGTGGCTGCTGGCGTCGGTGATGCTGGCGGTGTCGGAGGAAGCGGTGGAAGGTGTGGTCTTTATGTGATCTGCCTCGTCGGTCGTCTCGGCCTGGGCGGGCGGTCCGCCGCGGGCGGTCCGCCCTGCTCNCCCGTCGCCAGAAGCCTCAGGTGTCACGCGCAGTGGCATCGAGNGGCTCCTCTCCCTGCGCCCTGGTCACAAGGCGCCTGTCGTGAGGGCGTTCTCCCCACAGCGGCGGCCTGGCTACCCCTCGACGGGCCGCTGTGAGCTCGCCTCCACCTGGATCAAGTCGTGGAGACGGCTGTCGCTTCCCGAACGGCGGGAGGCGGGGCTGACGTGTTCTTCCGGTTATTCCACGCTTCCAGGCTGTCGTGGTCGTGAATTCGGTGGAAGTGTGATCCTGATGATGGAGATTGCTGGTAGCGGCCGGTGAGGTGATCGCGGCAGACTCGCGGGTACCCCNTGCGGTCCGCCGAAGCGCGGCGGCGGTACCGGGCTGACGGGAGGTGGTGACCGCGGACACTCGTGATCGCGTGTTGGCTGGAAGATCGGCGATGGCCGAGTACCAGCGTCGAAGGCAGTTGTACGCGGCGGAACGCGGTGACAGATCGCGACGTGTGGCCGTGGCGGCGGCAGCCGGTGCGGTTGCCGCGGGAGCGCTCGCCGGATTCCTCTGCCAACTGGTGGGGCTGGCGGCCGGGCGGGTGGCGCAGGTCGTGGTCCTCGCGGCGCTCGCGGTCCTCGGGACCGTCGCCTACCGGCACTACCGCATACCGCCCGAGATCGAGGCCTGGCGGCTGGACGCCGAGGCCGAGCGCCGCACCGCCCGCTGTCTGGACCGGCTCAGCCGGGCCGGGTACGTGGTGCTGCACGACCGGCAGCTCGCCGATTCGGCGGGGAACATCGACCATCTGGTGATCGGTCCATCCGGCGCCTGGGTGATCGAGACGGACACGCACCGCGGTCCGATCCGGCAGAACGGGGCCGGCGTGTGGGCGGGCAAGGTACCCCTGCGCGCGATGCTCGGGCTGGTCGCGTGGACNGGCGAGGAGGCCACCAGCCAGCTCGTCGCCGAGCTGCCCGCCGGCTGGCAGCTCGAGGCCCAGCCGGTCATCGCCTTCGCGCGGGCGGAGGTGCCGAACGGGCTGGCCCTGGTCGACGGCGTCCTGCTGATGCCCGTCTCCGGGANTGCGGACTACATCCTGGCGGCGGGTGTGGTCCTGCGCCCGATCGACGTGGCGCTGCTGGCCGACGTCGCCGAACGGGTCCTGCCGGGCTATGAGGTGGCCGGGCCGCCGGCACTGTGGCCGGCCCGCTCACGGCTGCGGGGCATGCTCCGCCGGTAGCGCCTGACCGCGTGGGCCGGCGGTCCGGTGCGTCGGCGTCCGGTGTGTCGGTGGCCCGGTGTGTCAGTGGGGTGTGGTGGTGCTGCCGGGCGGCGGCTGGCCGTAGCCGTGGTAGGTCGGTGGCACGTCCACGACCTGCGGGTCGGTGACCTGGATGTGGTGGAGGCCCTCCCGCGC
>NZ_LRTK01000044.1 GCF_001636565.1 Frankia sp. EI5c | reverse complement strand
ACGACGTGCTCGACGTAGAACGACCGGTTCTGGATCAGCCAGAGCGCGTAGCCGGGGTCCAGCCGGGGGAGCAGGTCGGCGGCCACGTCCGTGAGGCCCAGAGCTTCCTTGGTGTCGGCGATCTGGTCGGACGCCTGCTTGTACAGGATGCGGATCGCGGTCTCGGCCAGCAGGCCCNTGGAGATCTCCACCGAGTCGGGGGACGCGGAGAGCAGGTCGGAGATCCGGTGCGCCACGATCGCGTTCGCGCAGCCCCACTGCCGCGCCAGCTTCTGCTGGGCGGACAGCCGGNGGACGAGNCCCGCGAACCGCATCAGCCGCCAGCACTCGTCGTAGACGACGTAACGCTGGACGCCGTCCTGGCGCATCAGCGCGGCTTCCATCCAGGCCTGCGCGCAGGTCATGATCAGCGCGATCATCTCGTCGCTGCCCTGGACGCGCTCCAGGTTCAGCACCGCGATCGGCTGGTCGAAGTCCAGCGGCGAGGTCGTCGGGCCGTCGAAGAGGCCACNCAGAGCACCGTGGGTAAGGCGGCGCAGCGTCAGTGTCGCGTCACGGGAGGCGTCGCGCAGCTCGGTGGCGGTCATCGGCAGTGCCGCGCAGTCCTCCTCGGTGGGGTCGGTCATCGCCTCCAGGACGTGCGGGAGCAGCGGGGTCGCCCAGCGGTCGGGCGCGGCGCCGGTGATCTGCCGGGTGACGACATCGAGCGCCAGATCGACGGCGGTGTGCTCGGCCGGCGTCAGCGGCACGCCCTTGGCCGTCTCGATCAGCGACGACAGCAGGGCGGAACGGGCCCGCTTCACCTCGCGGGCCCAGTCGGCGTCCGCGATCCCCCGCGGGCGTGGCGGGGCGTCCAGCGGGTTGAGCCTGGTCGACAGCCCTGGCCCGATGTAGGTCGGCTCGCACCCGAGCCGGCGGGCCAGCCGGGTGTACTCGCCCTTCGGGTCACAGGGGACGGCCGCCTGGTAGCCGAAGGCGGAGCCGCGGGAGATCAGTGTTTTCAGCAGCGCGGACTTGCGCGAGCCGACGGCACCGAACACCGCGAAGTTCGGGTTCTCGATCACCTGCTGCCGGTACAGCTCGAAGACGTCGAAGTCGAAGGAGTTGCCCGACCACACGTGCCGCCCGATGTACATGCCGGGGGCGTCGAGGCCGGCGTCGACGACGAAGGGGTAGATCCCGGCGATCTGTGCCGTGGTCTCCATGTGGGCCGGAAGGCGCAGTTTGTGGAAGGTCCGGCCCGCGAACGGACCGATCAGCCGCGGTGGCTGGGCGCCGCGGCGCAGGGACGACTGAGCCCGGCGCATGGCTGCCCGCTCGGCGTTCGCCGCCGCCCGCTCCGCTCGCCGCGACCGCCGGTTGTGGGCTGCCTGTGCCTTCGCCTGCCGACGGCGGCTACGCGGGTTGCCGCCCAGATCGACATAGCCGCTCGCCTGGTTGCCGGGATCGCTGTCGTAGCCGTCGTAGCCGTATCCGGTGTCGTGCCCGTGTTGACCGTCGTATGCGTTGTCGTCGTACGTGCCGTCGTCGAAGGCACCGGGGGGCGGCCCGACGGCCTCCCGCCGGTGGCCGGGGCTGTGTCGTGGCGACCGCGGAGTCACGCCACCCCCACGGCCAGCGGCAGCGCGCCCGCGCTGAAGCCCTGGTCCTGTTCGCCGACGAGGCGCACCATCTCCAGGCGGCTGCGGGAGGCCAGGGTCTCGGCCTCGCCGCAGGCATCCGCGAGCGATTCCAGGTCGTCCGCGGAGACGGTCACGAAGCCGTGGAAGCGGAACGCGCCGAAACCGGCGATCAGCTCCTGCTCACGCCGTTCGACCTCGTCGGCCTCGGCGACGTCCCGCTGGGTCGTCACCTTGCCGACCTTGTCGCGCATCTGCTGCTCGCCGAGATGCGCCATGCGACGGCGGTTCACCGCCTTCTCCGCCTTGCGGCCGGGGAGCGGCTCCACCACGAGCGAGACGGTCCGCCGGCAGGTGGTCTCCATCAGCAGCGGCGCGAGGAACGCCGCCGGGGACGGGACGCGCGGCCAGCCGTTGATCCAGTACGTGGTGTGGAAGCCCGAGTCGGTGCGGTAGTGATCCCNGGCGTTGACCGTCCGGATGGGGCCGGCGATGGCCGGGTTGATGCCGGACGGGAGACCCTTGAGCCCACCGGCCAGGTCGGTGCTCGCGCCACCCCGGGCGTCGATCATCTCGATCGAGTACGGGTCGTAGGTGGTGCGGATGACCGCGGCGAGCGCCCGGGGCGGCAGCCAGCCGACCGTGTTGATCGACGCGCGCGCGAGCGCGGCCTCCATCGTCCGCAGCTCGCTGAGCAGCACCGCGCAGGCCGCCTCGTCACCGCCGCCGGCCCGTTGGATCGCGCGGCGCGCGTCCTTCGCCCGAAGCTGGAAGGACAGGTAGGTCTCATGCCGCTGCGCCACCGGACCGNCCGCGTCGATGACCTGCTCGTACGCCTGCGCGGCCCATGAATCGTCGTGGTGCCCCCGCACCCGCCAGTGGCGCTGGAGCTGGTCGCCGGAGTCCGGCAGTGTCCGCTCCAGCCACTGGATGCGCGACAGCTTTCCGCCGCCGCCGGTGAGCCCGGCCAGCAGCTCGCCCCAGGCATCGACCCGGGCCTGCTGGTCACCGGACTCCAGCAGCGCGAACTGGCTGCCCTTGACCTGGAGGACGGCCGTGTAGGTCTGCTTCTTCACGTCCTTGACCACGGCCACGTACCGGCCGCCGCCCACCGGGAACGACAGGATCACCAGGCTCGCCAGCGGCCCGGGCAGGACCGTCCTGGTAATCCGGTCCTCGCCCGGACCGAGCCGGAAGTAGCCTCCGCGGAACACCGTCTCGCCCGTCNCCTTCTGCATCGTGAAGCCGAACACGATCGGCACCCACTGGTCGAGGTTACGATCCTCCACCCGGACGAACGCGACGAAGGCGAACCNCGCGGCCAGCAGCACCCACAGAGGTACGAGTATCAACGGCGAACGCAGCGCGCCCAGCACCGACAGCATCACGCCGATCAGCAGCGCGAGCTGGGGCCAGCGCATGCCGAGGAGAACTCCGCCCCGTTCCAGGGGCCCGAAGCGATAGCTGCGTTCGGCCGCCATGATCTGTTCACCCGCCTCCGGTACGGGCCGGCGGGGCTACCCGCGGCGCTGGCGGCGGGGTCACGGGGGGCCTGGCTCCCGTGCTGCCCGAGGTCTGGTTGCCGGGCGTGCGCGGCGCGGCCGCGGTGCCGCGGCCGCCACCGGTGCCGGACCTGCCCGCGCCGACAGCGACCGCCCGGGTCGGCACGGACCGCGACCCGGCGGTGGAGCCGGCGGAGACCTGGGTGCTCCGGCCGCCGGTCACCGCCGGAGCCGCACCCTGGCCGGCGCGGCCGGGCCGTGCCCGCACGGTCCCGGCAGCCCCCGCGCGCACCGGGGCGCCGATCGGCGCGCTGCCCCCGCGCCCCGGGCGAACACCCGGACGCGCGGCCGGGACGGCCGCGGCAGCCGCGGCGCCAATGCCGGTGTCGCCGAGCATTCCCCGGTTCCTGGTCTGGAGACGCGAACCGATTCCACGGAACGTCTCCCGCGAGGTGGAGCCGAGCAGCGCGCCCGCTCCGTGCCCGAACGATGCGGCGCTGCGGCGGCCGGCGGAGCCGACCGTGCGCATGAGCTGGACATCGGCGAAGCCGAGNAGGTGCATGAGCATGAACGGTGAGAAGACAGCCGCGATCATCACCACGACACCACTGAGAATGCTCAGCGTCTGGTCAACCGTGGATCCTCCCGTGTCCTGGGCGATGCCCGCCCCGAGGGCGAAAATCGCGTAGATGACGGGCTTCGCGAATATCAGCGCGACGAGCATCTCCGCCGCCCGCTTAATCCAGGCGCTCGTCGCCATCGTGGGCTGGCCCGCCAGATACAGGGGGATGAACACCGCCACAACGATGATCGCGACTTTTCGGATGTACAACACGACGAAGAGCGNGAACGAGAAGATCGCCACCAGGAGCGACAACACGAGATCGAGAGCGAAATTTCCCTGTTCGGGTAGATTTCGGAGTTGGGCCACGAGATCCGCGCCCAGCGGCTTGTCGTCACCGAAGGCTTCGGCCATGCCATCCGAGGCGGCGAGGCACATCTGGAGCAGCGTGAGGGCGATGAACGATCCGATGATCGCCGTCCNCGTCGACGCCAGGGCCCGCACGAACACGTGCGGATCGCCCCGAAGTGCGGCTACGGTGCAGGAGCACAGGAACAGCCCGGTCACGATCAGTACCGAAACACCGAAAACGATGTTGTAGTTGTGGACGACATACTGGGCATTGAGATCCACAGCGGTCTTCTGCGCCGCGAAGCTGAAGACGGACGACGAAAGGTCCGCCGCCATGTTGCAGAAGGCCTCGCCAACCGAGTCCAAAAAGTCATCCGCCGCACCCCCAGCAAGATCTTTTAGGGGTGTCAACGGAGTCCAGGCCACAACGATGCTCTGGTCTGGTGCGGAGGCCGCCATGCCGCCCGTCATGCTTGAGGACCTCCAGCCATCACGAAACTTCTNAACTCTCCGGCGGAACGGCTATGAAGTAGTGGACCGTCCGGCCCATCGTCAGCGTTGATTAGCTTCCAGTCGTTGTCCTGCC
The DNA here is from genome assembly GCF_001636565.1 of Frankia sp. EI5c. Taxonomy (GTDB): domain Bacteria; phylum Actinomycetota; class Actinomycetes; order Frankiales; family Frankiaceae; genus Parafrankia. The sequence continues at coordinate 12,020 of NZ_LRTK01000044.1, read as the reverse complement.
AATGCACCTGGCAAGTCTCGGAACCCCATCGAACTTGTGCCTGCGCAACGGGATCTACCGAGTCGTAGACGCCCAGGGATATTGCGCCCCAGATGANCATTGTCGCGTCGGAGTCAGAGCTGGATTTAATTTGATAACCAATTGGCCGAGCATCGAAGTTCACTTGGGGATCTTGAATGGAAGGTACGCCGAGTATCGCGGCATTTTCTCGATCGACCTTCAAGATTCCACTGGCAAGATTCTCTACCGATTCGGAGGCGGATATCGAACCGAAGAATTCGCGAATCTTCTCCTCGGCGCGATTTTCTGGCGTGTTGTATGCGGTAAAGTAATTTCCGCAGGCGCTTATTGCGCCGGCTTTGGTGTGGGGGTAGCCGACGGGGACGCCGAACTCGTTGACCCTCGTGGGAGCTGCGACCTCGCCGCCACCGTCGGCGGGCGCGAGCGCCTCAGTGGACGGTGGGACCACTACCGTCGACGGCTCAGTGGGTTCCGCCGCGGCCGGCTCGGGGGTGGGATCGGNGTCGGTCGGAGCCTTCGGGCCGTTGTCCGTTGAATGCCGGCCAATGAGGAAACCGGTTGCACCCGCCCCGACAGAGGTCACCGCGACTGTCGCGACGATGACGATGATCAGACGTCCGAATGGCCACTCTGCCAGGCTTACCAACGCCCACTCCCCTCCGTTGCCGGCAGGGCCATCATCGCAATGTCGGAGGCCAGATACCTCCGGAACCGCTTAGAAGCCTGAGGACGGCAGCTCATGGACCACGTCGGGGTCATCGACGGCGTCTTCGGCGGGNGCCTGGGNGAAGGTCTGTACCACTGCCGGCGGGCGCATGCTGTTCGGGTCGTTGCTGTTGGCAGTCTCGCCGGTAGCCAGGAAGAAGTTGACGAAGGCGGCCGCGGCTCCCACCAGGAAGGCAAGCCCGAAGCCGGCGAGCACACCGCTTTTGNCGACGGAGGAGGCGCGGTCCAGCCCCATCCGTTCACCGAGCGCCCAGGCGATTCCGCCCAGGAGCACGGAGGCCACGGCCGCGAGCACCGCGTAAGCCGCCAGCCCGTTGACCAGGTCTTCCAAGGCGTTGATGCCAGGGGCCTTCGAGTTGTCTGGCTTGATATCCACAGCCAGAATGGCCACTGCCGAGGCAGTCGCAGCATCAACGATCATCGTGGTTCCCTTCCGGCGGGCGGTGGACCGCCCGGACGATCCGGCTCCGACACCCGCGCGNGTGTACCTCCGGGCCGCAGGTCGCCAAATGATACGCCTGGGTCGTCAGTGTGATCAGCATCGGCGGTGTGTGGCAGCGTCGAGACGTTGGGTGCTGCTAGTTCCAGGGGTGGTCCGGGGAGGGCGTGGCCCCCCGCGGTGGATGCCTCGACCTCGGCGTCGGCCAGCGTGGTGAGGGCTTCCACGGTTTCGGCGGCCACCCGCAGGTACGACCGGCGGGTGGCCCACCGCAGCCGGGGGATGCGGACGGGCGTGCCGCGGCTCGGGTCGAGGCGGGGGTCGTAGGGGATCCGTACGATGCCGTCGACGTAGCNGGCGAGGCGCGCCGTGGCGTTCCTGGTGCGAGGTGAGGGCCGCCCGCGACGCGGCGAGACCACGGCCGCGATCACAGCCGGTCCGGTCCGTCCTCCCCGGCCGCCGTGATCAGGGTGGAGTGCTTCCTGGCCATGACCGGGGCGCTCCCGCCCGACCNCGCCGACGCCCGCGAGAGCGCCCTGCGGGTTTCGCAGATCGGCGAGGGTCGTTTCCAGGTCGGAGGCGGTCGCGAGAGTCACGAGGACCACCGCGTCGGCGCAGCGGATGGCGGTGGGCGTGAGCGGGGCGGCCGCGGGCGCGTCCATGAGGATCAACGGGTAGGCGTGGGCCAGCCCGCCGAGCACGGTGCGCAGCATGGTCGCGGTGACCGGCTCCGTGACGGGTACCAGCGCGGCCGTGCCCTCGTCGCTGGTGGCGGGGCGGTCCACGGGCAGCACGTCGAGGTCGAAGACGCTGCCGGAACGGCGCGCACCGATGAGAGCACGGACGTCCTCGGGGGAGACCTCCGTGCTGGACCGGCGCTGGCGGGCGATGTCCGCGACCGTCGTCACGCCCCTGCTGCCCACCCGGCTGACGAGGTTGTCTCCTCGCGACTCGTCGATCTCGACGCTGTCGGCGGAGGTGGGCGGCACGAAACCGGGAGTGTCCGTCCCGGGATGCAGATCGACGGCGAGCACCGGCTCGGCGCGCACGCCGGCCAGGGTCAGGCCGACGACACCGGCCAGGGTGGTGGTACCCGAGTAGGGGAAGAGCGAGGTGACCGCGATCCGCCACGATCCCGGCAGGATGGCGGCGGCCCGGTCGGAGAGGGTTACCCGCAGCGGGATCTCGTCCCAGGGCTCGAGGTCGTCNGGGTCGGCCCACGACTCCCGGCCAGGCCGCCGCATTCGGGCGGGATCCCGTTCCGACACCGCGGTCTGCCCGGGCTCCACGCTCGGCAGCCGGCGCCGCCGCGCGGGCACCAGGGCGGTCGAGGACGAGGAATCCGACGGCTCGCCCGGTGCCAGGCCCGTCAGATCTCCGTGGCCGCCCGGCGCCTCGGCGTCGTCCCAGGCTTCCTCGTCGTCCCAGTCGTCGGTATCCGCGGCGTCCCAGGCGTCACCGTCGTCCCAGGCATCGCCGGCGGTCGGCGGGTCGACGCGGTTGCCCGCGCCGACGTCGCCGAACCCGTCGACGCGGTCATGACGCTCGGCGGCCCCGGGCGCGGGCGGCCGGTGCCCGTCCTCGACGTCCGGACCGGCGGCGCCGGCAGGCTCGGCGGGGTGATACCACGGGTGGTTGGTGTCAGCCCAGGCTGGAGCGGGCGCCGCGGCGCCCGCTCCCAGCGCGTCGCCCGGCGCCGGCATCGCCTCGGTGAGGGAGCCGTGGCCCGGCTCCGCCCAGGGATCGGCGGCGGGCTGGCCGAAGGCTGCCCCGGTCTCGGCGGGCCAGGCCGGCTCCGGCTCGCCGGTCGCTCGCGCCTGGCCCGGGTGGCTGTAGGACGGATCGACGCCGCCCTGGTCCGGGTGGGGGGTCCCGCTCTGGGGCGGGGTGTCCACCTGGGCCGGGGTGTCCAGGGGGGGCGCGTACAGGTCGCCCGCGAAGGAGACCGGCGCCGGCACCCACGGGTTCGCATCCACGCCGGCGGGCACCTCGGGCGGGATACTCTGACCCGCCGGATCGGACGGCCCCACCGGATCGGACGGCCCCACCGGCCCTGACAGCCCGGGGGGTCCTGGCAGCCCGCCCGGCCCTGACCGCTCAACGGGCCCGCCGGGTTCGCCGTCGGACGAGGGGAGGCCGGGCTGCGGTCCCGGCACGGCGGTTCTGGGCGCGTGCGCGGACGGGCGACCAGGCCGGCGCGGACCGCCGCCGGTGGGCCGCCGCCCCGGGGGCGGCGCGCTGGTGCCCCCCTGGTGGCCGCCTCGACGTGCGGGGGACTCCGGCGGAGCGGGGCGCTGGTCGCGCGAGGTCGCACCGAGGTCGCCCCGGTCGCCCGATGCACCGGTGCGGGAGGTGCCGGTGCGGGAGGTGCCGGAGCGGGAGGTCCCGGTGACGGAGGTACCGCTGCCGGCGCGCCCGAGACCGGTGGTTCTGCCGCTTCCACCACGGCCGCCGGTTGCCGGGGCCGGGCCGGCGCCTGACGGGCTCGCGCCGGAGGTACTCGGTGCCGACGTGCTCGGACTGGCCAGCGAGCCCGAGGTCGCCGGCGGGAAGCTGGGGTCCTTGCGGCCCATCGGCGCCGGCGGTGGAACGGCTCGGGGCGTGGCCGCCCGGCGGAGGGCGGGGCGGCGCGGCGGGGGCTCCTCCGCCGGGCCGCCTTCCGAGCGGCCCGGCTCCTGGACCGCGGCCACTCGGGGAAGCGACGGATTGGCCGCGAACCGGCCCGGTGGCACCGGGGCCGGGACCCTGGCGACCTCGACCCGGCGCGGCGGCTCCCCGGCGACGGGGGGCTCGGGGCGCGGCGCTCGGGGCGCGGCCCGACCGCCCCAGCCGGGCTCGCCGGGAGCGGATGGCAGGCCGTCACGGCCCGCGGACGGCGGAGTGCGCGGGAGGCGACGACCGCGCCGCTGGGCCTGCTCGCGCGACTCCTGGCCGCCGTCGCGGAACATGCCGGTCCGGCCTGGGCCCGAAATGCCGGAGCGGCCTGCGGGCTGCGCGTCGTCGGGTGCGGCATCCTCCAGATGGAACGCCTGGTCCTGCCACGTCCCGCCACCAGTGTCGGTGGTGGAGGTCTCGTCCGCGCCACCGCGCCTGCGGTGCCTGCGGCGGGCCGCCCGCGCGTCAGGACGGTCCGCGCCCTCGCCGTCGCGAGCCGGGAGCTCGGCCGCGGACGGCGTGGACGAGGGAATTCGGGCGCCAATCAGCGAAACGGGCCGCGCGTCCCCTTCCTCGCCGTACGGTGCCTGTGGCACATCGCTCACGCGCCGTCGCCCTCCTGGCAGGTCTGGGCTGATTGCTGGGTTCAGGGTTCAGGCTAAGGGTCGGTGGTGGCCAATTGGTGCCAGTTAAGGTTACTTACTGTTACTTGCTCTTGGCTACGGTCGAATCGATGTAACACGAGCCTTTCAAGTATGACAAGCGTTGGTTGGGGCTCGCCAGGGCAGGCATTGCGGTGTTAGCCTCCCTCGCCGGTGGGTAACGGCCGGCGGTCGCTGGCCGAGAAAGGGGCCCCGGGTGGTGCAGGACGGCTTTCCGAAGGCCTCGTCGCGCCCGCCGCGAATGCCCGCCCGGCCGGTGGCGCGGCTCTCTGAGCCGCCGGCCCCGCCGCTGGCGACAGGCTCCTCACCTGCGAGAACACCCCGGGTCGCGAGCCGTCCGGATGATGACGACGTGTTGACCGTCGACGAGCTGGTGGCCTGGTTGCGGCTGTCCGAGAGCACCGTCCTCAAGCTCCTGTCGGAGCGCGCGATCCCCGCGCGCAAGGTGGGTCATCAGTGGCGAGTCCGGCGTGGCCGGGTTCGCGACTGGCTGGACGGCCACGAGTGAGACCACGCGGGAGCGCGGGGGCCACACGGCAGCAGCACACCAGTCGCACTCGGTTCCACCCCATCGCGGTCTGCGTGACATTGATCTCCCTCCTTCCCGTTACGGCAGCGGGCTGCGCGGCGCTCGATGACGGGCCCGCCGCACCGCCGGCACCGTCGGTGAGTGGCCCGCCGCCCGGGGCCAGTCAGGCGCCCGGTCCTCCGCTCGCGACCGCGACCGCCGAGCCGGTGAGCACGGTCGATCCCACGGATCCGGCGGCGGTTGCGCGTGACTGCTTCGCGAAATGGCAGTCGTTCGACGCCCGGGTCGACACCGGTCCGGCAGCCGGTGCGGAGCGGGCGCGCGACTGCCTTACCCCGGACTTCGCGGCGAAGCTCACGGGCACGGTCGGCGGCGCGGCTGGCACCGACGGGGGAGCCGGTGACCCTCAGGCCGGCCGCGCCTGGGACGAGCTCCGCGCCGCCGGCACGAGATCAACAGTGTCGGTGCTCGCGGTCACACCCGTCGGAGGCGTCGACACCAGCACATCCGGGCAGGTGGCGCTGCTGCTCAACGTGCGGCGGGAGACGGTCGCGGGCGATGGCCCGGCCCAGGTCACCGTCTCCACTCCCGCGGTCACCATGCTGGTCGGCACGGACGGCACCTGGCGGATCGCCGGCGCCGACCTCAACAACGCCGCCGGCGACGCGCCGGGCCGGTAGTACGGACGCGACGGCAGGCGGAGGCGGTGGCGGGCATGGCCGGTACGGCGCGCGGGTCGGGCCGGNCGGGGCGCTGGCTGGTCTGGCTGGGCCTCGGCGGCTTCGTGACCATCGGTGGGGTCTTCCTGCTGATCTCCGTGCTGATCCTGCTGATCGCCGCCCCGTTCCTGGGCGATCAGGATCTTGGCCGGCGCGCGATCGTCAACTCCGAGGGAATCCCCACCGAGTACGTGCAGATGATCACGGACGCGGCCAACGCCGCCGGGTGCGCCGAGGTGACGCCCGCGATCCTCGCCGCCCAGCTGCGGCAGGAGTCCGGGTTCAACCCGCGGGCGCAGTCACCGGTCGGAGCGATGGGCATCGCCCAGTTCATGCCCGGCACCTGGGCCTCGCACGGCACCGGTGATGTCTGGAACCCGGCCGACGCGATTCCGGCGGCCGCCCGCTACGACTGCGCGGTGGCGGCCGCGGTGGCCGCCGTGCCCGGCTCCGCGCAGGAGAAGATGCTCGCCGCCTACAACGCGGGCCCGGGCGCCGTGCTCGCCTACGCCGGGGTTCCTCCCTACCCGGAGACCCGCAACTACGTGCGTACGATCCTCGCCCAGGCGCAGGTCTACGGCGACGCCCTCGACACCGGTGCGGAGGTCTCGCTCGAGACTCTCGGGCCGGTGCTGGAGTTCATGTGGTCCCAGATCGGCAAGCCCTACGTCTGGGGTGCCACGGGGCCGGGCGCCTGGGACTGCTCGTCGCTGGTGCAGGCGGCCTACCGGACGATAGGGGTCTCCCTCCCTCGGGTGACGACTGATCAGCTGGCGTTCGGCCCCCGGGTCGCGGGCGTCGAGCCCCAACCGGGGGATCTCCTGTTCGTCCCCGGCACCGACGGCACGGCGCTGGCTCCGGGGCACGTCGGGATGTATGTCGGGAACGGTCAGGTGATCGCGGCGAAGGGTGCCCGCTGGGGGGTCGTTCTCTCGGAGCTGTCGGACTGGACGACGGTGGTGGCGGTGACCNGCCCGTTGGCCCGCAGCCTCTGAACGGAGGTGTCAGACGGTGCTGGCTGGAAGGGTCAGACAGCCACGTCGGAAACGAAGTTGCTGAGACCGTCGGCGACTGTGCCCAGCGCACCGAAGGCACTGTGGACCACGTCGGCGGCATCCCCNGGTGCGGTGACCATGAAGAAGATGATGAAGATGGTCACTCCCCAAGGCCAGATCAACTGCTTCATATGGACCTCCCGAAGTGCAGGCGGCGGTCCGGTGCCCGGAGGACACCGGTGCCGGTGGTGACGGTCGGTGGTTGCCGACAGCACAGGTGTACTGACTTTGAGTAGTGGTCGCAAGGGGAACCGCCGTGCCACGGTGGGGTCCGCCGGCGGCCTTCGGTGGTCTTCGGTGAGCTTGTCCGGGGCCGGCCAGCCGGGCTGTCGTGTTGCGGACGGCGCCGGCCGCTGGGGCAGGGGCGGGCTCACCGTGANCCGTACCGGCCGGGAACGGAAGTCCCTGTCGCCGTTCGCACATCGCCACCTGGCGGTGGACATGGAACGGACAGTGTCTGGATCAGGAACGGCCAGTAGCGGACGGCCGGGCGAGCCGGTGTACTGATCCACACCGTTCCGGGCAGGTGAGCTCGACTCCCTGCCNNGGGCGGCAACACCACCNGGCAGGTCGATTACTGCGGGTAACCTTCGGCCTGGGTCAGGCGGGGCGAATGCTCTGCGCGAAGGTGAACACGTTGTCCGGGTCGTAGGCGCGCTTCACCGAACGCAGGCGCGGCAGGTTGGCACCGTAGTAGGCCGTCGCCCAGCTCTCCAGCCGCGGGTCGATGTAGTTCTGGTAGGCCGACGGTGAGACGTGCGGCGCCATCGCCGCGGCGGTCGACCGCAGCCACTCGGCGTTGCGGGCTCGCTGATCGGCGTCGTCCCGCACGTCGTAACCGGCGATGTACTGCACGCTGGCCAGCGCGTCGCGGTGCACGAACGCCGTCTCCCCCGGGCCGACCCGGCCGATCGCGCCGCCCCAGGAGTCGAGGATCGCGCCGCCGGAACGCAGCCCTTCCTGCCGCTGGCGGGCCTCGACCGCGCCCAGCAGTGCCTCGATGCCGGCGGTCGTGAGCGGCACCGTGAGGAAGTTCGAGGCCGCGAGCTGGGCGGCTCGCCGCAGGGTGCCGTCGGGATGGCGCCCGGCGAGGTGACACTGGGCCACGGTCCGTCCCGCGCAGCCGGCTTCGATCAGCATGGCTTCCAGTGGTCCGCGCCGGGCGGCGAAGGTGGAGGACGGCGCGCTGCCGACGGCGTCGACCAGTGCGGCCAGCATGTCCCGCGCGGAGTGGGGCAGAGCCGCGCCGGCCGCGCCGCCGAGAGCCGTCTGCGAGCCGGCACCGCTGTCCCCACCGGCTGTCCCGCCGCTACCGGGGCCGGCGACGACGTCACTGATCACACCGCTGATCTTGATTGCGGGCAGGAGGGAGCCACCGGTGCCCGATGTGGTCGTGAGGACACAGGTGGACCACAGTTCGTCGGCCGAACCTGTTCCGAGGTTCCACGCCTGCCAGGCGGCAACCACGTCCGCCGCGGAGTCCCAGGGCCACCGGTAGGTGAACACCGTCACGGGAACCGCCTGGTGGGTGGCGAAGGTGAAGGAGGTGACGATCCCGAAGTTGCCGCCGCCGCCGCCGCGCAGCGCCCAGAAGAGGTCGGCGTCGCGCTGCGCGTCCACCCGGACGATCTCACCGGAGGCCAGGACGACCTCCGCGGCCAGCAGCTGGTCACAGGTCAGGCCGTGACGCCGGCCGAGCACCCCGATGCCGCCGCCGAGGGTGAGCCCCGCGATCCCGACGGTCGGGCAGGAGCCNGCCGGGAGCGCGGCACCCGCCTGCGTGAGCTGGTCGTAGACATCGACGAGAGCGGCCCCGGCGCCGACGGTGGCGATCCCCGACCCGACCGAGGCACCGCCGGTCGGGCCATCCAGCCGGGATCTGCTGCCGGGGCGCACCTCGTTCATCGTCGACAGGTCGATGACCAGGCCGGNGGTGGTCGAATAGCCGCCGTAGCTGTGGCCGCCGGAGCNGGCCGCGAGCGGAATCCCCGCGGATCGCGCGAAGGCCACACTCGAGGCGACGTCCGAGGCGGACGCGCAGTACGCGACCCCCATCGGCCGGATCTGGTCGAAGGCGGGGTCGAAAAGCTGGCCAGCGGTGACGTATTCGTCAGAGTCTGGCCGCACGAGGCGGCCGGAAAACCGCTCGGAGAACCGCTGCCAGTCACGTTCGGTCGGCTCGCCCCCACCGGCTTCCTCACGGTCGCCGCCACCGCAACCCGCGACACCGCCGAGAACGCCACCGATACCGACCGCGGCCAGACCCGCTCCGGCCAGCCGCAGCGCCGCCCGCCGGTCAAGCCCCCCTGGCCGGCCGAGGGCCCCGCGCCGATCGAACATGCCGCTCCCCGGTGCTAGTGCTAATCGTCCGCCGTCCGTAGAACGGTCGTCACGATTCCGTCCGGGCCGATGCGCAGGAGGGCACCCTCGTCGCCCTCGCTCACGTACACGGAACCGGACACGTCGACGGCCAGCCCGGNGGGCGAGGAAAGCCGGGTCTGGGTCGCCTGGGCGCCGTCCTCGTTGTTCGCGGAGTAGTCGCTCGTGCCCGCGAACGTGGTGATCTTACCGTCCGGTGTGACCTTCCGAATCNCGTCGTTGCTGGTGTCGGCGATGTACAGCTCGCCGTTCGGGCCGAGCGCGAGATCCTGCGGATAGTAGAGCTGGGCGTTGACGGCGAGGCCGCCGTCGCCCTCGTACCCGGACTGGCCCGGCGTGCCGGCGAACAGGGTGATCTTCCCGTCCGGCATGATCCGCCGGACCGTGTGCGCGCTGGTGTCGGCGATGTAGAGGGTCCCGTCGTCGGCGACGGCGATCCCCGCCGGCTTCACGAACGTCGCCTTCTCCGCCGGCCCGCCGTCGCCGTCCTGGCCGGAGGTGCTGGCGCTCCCGGCAACCACCGAGATGTGCCCGTCGGGTGTCACCTTTCGGATGCGATAACCCTCGGCGATGTAGAGATCTCCCGAGTCGGAGACGGCCACCGCCCGCGGGTACGTCAGCGCGGCGCCGGTTGCCTTGCCCTCGGTGCCGCTGAAGCCCTTGCTCGGCCCGGCACCGGCGACGGTCGTGATCCGGTCGTCGTCGATCCGGCGCACCCGCGCGTCACCGTTGTCGGCGACGTACACGTCGCCGCGCGGGCCCACCGCGAGCGCGACCGGGTTGATCAGGTTCGCCTGCCCGGCCGGCCCGCCGTCGCCGAGCACGGGGGTCGGAGACGGCGAAGGCGAGCGGGTGGGCTCCCCCGAGGGCGAGGGTGTCTCCGACGAGGTGAGGCTGACCCCGTCACCGGTGGACGACGGAGACNGGGTGGGAGCCGGCGGGCCGACCCCACCGATCCTGGCGAGCGTCCCGTCGGTGCGCAGCCGCAGGACCTGACCCTGGGCCGCGGAGGACCGGCCGCCGTCGACGACATAGAGGGAGCCGTCCTGGCCGATGTCGACGTCCTGGAGGCTGTACAGGCCCGCCACCTCGACCGGCGTTCCGGCGTAGGCCGGTCGCTCGGGGTCCGAGTCGCCGGTGGCGAACCAGATCCCCAGGCCGAGCGCCACGGCGAGCACGGCCGCGGCGGTCAGCGACGCGAGGAGAACCGTCCTGCGCCGGGGCCGATCCTCCGGGCCGGCCGGCGGGCGGTGACCGCGCCGCCGCCGCGGGCCGGTGGGGTCGACCCTGGTCGTCGCCAGTCCAGGCCGGGTGCCGGGCGGGGCGGGCGGCCAGGCGCCGGACGCGCCGGCGCCGAGCTGCCCGGCCAGTTCGGCGGGGGTGGGGGTGGTCCCCGAGGTGTGGCCGGCGGCGGTGAGGATGTCGTCGTCCAGGCGCACCGGGACTCCGCTGGCGGCGAGCCAGCCGGGGCCGAACGCCGCGGTCGCCGCGGCGGCGAGCGCGAGGGCGAAGTCGTGCGCGGTGCGCGGCCGCCACTCCGGCTCCTTGGCCAGCGCGGCGAGGATGATCGCGGCGAGCGGTGGCGGCACCTCGGCGAGCGGTTGCGGCGCCACCGACAGGTGATGGTGCAGCAGCGCCGGGACGGTCAGCCCCGTCGGGAATGGTGTCCGCCCCGAGAGCAGCTCGTAGAGGACGACACCGAGGGAGTACAGGTCGGTGCCGGGCCCCAGCCGGGCACCGGTGATCTGCTCGGGCGCCATGTACCGGGGAGTGCCGACCAGGCCGGTCGTGGTCGCCGCGGTGGTCTCCAGGATCTTGGCGATGCCGAAGTCGGTGATCTTGGGAATTCCGTCCCCGGTGAACAGCAGGTTGTCGGGCTTGATGTCCCGGTGCAGCACACCGCGGTCATGGGCGGCCGCCAGCGCGGCGGCCGCCGCCAGCCCGACCGCGCAGCCCGCGCGCGGGTCACGCATGCCCGCCGCGCGGTTCTTCAGGCTCCNGCCGGTGAGCTGCTCCATCACGAGCAGACACAGCCCGTCGTGCTCGACGTAGTCGTAGATGCGCACGACATGCGGGTGGTCCAGACCGGCGAGGACCCGGGCCTCGGAGAGGAACCGGCTCCGCAGGTCGCCGTCACCTTCCGCCGGTTCCAGCAGCACCTTGACGGCGACGTCGCGGTCGATCAGCCGGTGGCGCCCGGCCAGGACCGCGCCGAAGCCACCCCGCCCGAGCTCGGCCCCGAGCTCGTAGCCGGTCAGCGCGGCGGAGATCCGTCCGGTGTCGATGTAGGTCACGGTCTCGGTCCTATTCGGCNACCGTGGAGATGGTGCCGGCGGTGTCGATGCGCCGTACCCGGCTGTTGCCCGAGTCCGCGATGTAGAGGGCGCCGTCGGAGCTGAGGGCGACCGCGCTGGGCTCGTTGAGCTCGGCCGCGGTGGCCGGGCCGCCGTCGCCGGAGTAGCCGGCGGTGCCGGTGCCGGCGATGGTGGTGATCGTGCCGTCCGCGTCGACCTTGCGGATCCGGTTGTTGCCGTATTCGGCGATGTAGATCACGCCTTCGGGGCCGAGGGTCACCGACGGCTTGTTGAGCTGCGCCCTGGTGGCGGGGCCGTTGTCACCGGCGTAGCCCTGCTGGCCGTTGCCGGCGACGGTGTGGATGATCCCGTCCGGCGTGATCTTCTGGATGGTGCTGCTGCCGAGGTTGGCGAGGTAGAGCGTGCCGTCCGCGGCCAGCTCGACGTCGTTCGGGCCGCTCAGCGTGGCGGCGGTGGCGGGGCCGCCGTCGCCGGAGTAGCCGGCGGTGCCGGTGCCGGCGATGGTGGTGATGATCCCGTC
>NZ_LRTK01000043.1 GCF_001636565.1 Frankia sp. EI5c | reverse complement strand
GGCGTGATCTTCCGGATGCGGAAGTTCTGCGCGTCCGAGACGTAGATGTTGCCGTCCTTGTCGAGAACGGCGGAGCCCGGGCCCTCTAGCTGGGCGGACGACGCGGGTCCGCCGTCGCCGCTGAAACCTCCGGAGCCGGTGCCGGCGAGATCGGACGTCTCGCCGACGTTGGTGATCTTCTGGATCCGGTCCGTGGAAAGGCTGGTGACCAGCAGCGAACCTGCCGGGTCGATCGTCAGGCTGTAGGGGCTCAGGCCCTGCACCGTCACGGGCGGGCCGCTGTACGCGGCGACGTTCGTACCGGTTTCGTTGCCCCGGTCGGTGCCGTCGCCGTTGTTCGACAGGGCCACGACCAGGCCGACCGTCAGCGCGACGACCAGCACGAAGACGACGGCCGCGATCATCAGGACGCGGTTGTTGCGGCTCTGGTTGCCGGGCGCGCCTGCTCGGTGCCCCTGGGGTGGTCGCTGGGGAACCGCCGGTCGTGGGACCGGCCCGGCGCCGCGCCAGCCCGGCCCACCCGGCCCACCCGGGGTGCCCGGTGCCGGCTGGCCGCCGTAGGGACGGTTGGGCCCAGGCACGCCCACCGGTCGCGGCTGCGGTGTGGAGCCTGGCATGCCGACCGGTCGCGGCTGCGGTGTGGAGCCTGGCATGCCGACCGGTCGCGGGTGGGGTGTGGAGCCTGGCGGCGCACCCGGCCCCGGCCGGGGTGTCGCGCCCGGTACCGGTCGGGGGTGGGGCGTGCTGACGCCGGGCTGGGCGTAACCGGGCGGTCCGGGCACCTGGCCCGGGCGGGCCATCCCGGGCAGCTGCGAGCCCGTGCCCGGATAGCCCGGGGCCGTCGCGCCCGGGTACTGGCCGGGGCGCTGACCAGGATGACCGCCGCCTCCTGGCTGGCCCGGCGGGTAACCGGGGCCGCCGAAACCGCCGGGAGCACCGGGACCGCCCGGACCGCCGTAACCGGCGCCGGTCGGCGGGATGCCGCCGCCGGGCCGGGCTCCGGGGAAGGAGCCGGCGTGCCCGGTGGCCGTCGAGCCGCCCATAGCGGCGCGGATGTCGTCGTCGACCCGCACCTTCACCTCGGACCGGGAGATCCAGCCCGGGCCGAACGAGCGGGCCGCCGCGAGCGCCAGCTCCTGGGCGAACTCGGACGCGTCGGCGTAGCGGGTGCTCGGTTCCTTGCCCAGCGTGCGCATGATGACCGCCGAGATCGGCGCGGGCACCATGGTGAGCGGTTCGGGCATGACGCTCAGGTGATGGTGGGTCAGCGGCTGCACCGCCATCTGCCGGCCGAACAGCGGCCGCTCGGCGAACATCTCGTAGAGGACGCCGGCCAGCGCGTACAGGTCGGTGGAGGGGAACAGCCGCCCACCCATGATCTGCTCGGGCGCCATGTACCGCGGGGTCCCGAGGATGGCGCTGGCCGTCGTCTCGGCACCGTCGAAGATCTTCGCGATGCCGAAGTCGGTGACCTTGAGCAGCCCGGCGCCGTCGAACATGATGTTGTCGGGCTTGACGTCGNGGTGCAGCACACCCTGGCCGTGCGCGGTGGCGNGCGCGGCGGAGGCGGCCACGCCGATCGCGCAGATCGTCTCCGGGGTGAGCTTCCCGGCGGAGATCCGCTGCTTGAGCGTGCCGCCGGAGAGCAGCTCCATCACCAGCAGGCAGGTGCCCTNGTGCTCCACGTAGTCGTGGATGCGCACGATGTGCGGGTGGTCGAGCTCGGCGAGGACGCGGGCCTCCGAGAGGAAGCGCGCGCGTAGGTCGGGGTCGTCGCTGGTGTCAAGAAGAATCTTGATCGCGACCTTGCGGCCGATGAGCCTGTGCTGGCCGGCGAGGACGAGGCCGTAGCCCCCCTTGCCGAGGTCCCCCTCGACCGCGTAGCCGGGGAGCGCCGCCTCCACGAGAGATCTGTCGATAAGCAAGGTCGGTTCCGTCCGTCACCGGCTGCCGGGTCGTCACCACGACCACGCGGCCAATTGGGGGTTCTTCGGCGCGTTCCCGGCGATACTACGGCCTCATACCCCCCGTCCCGCCCCTGGTAGCGACCCGGCAGCCGCGTCAGATGGACGACTGCAGCATGCTGGGCGTCGTCGACAGGTGTTCGGCCGTGCGGGCACGCGTGAACGTGGCCCGCGCGACAGCACTGCCTTCGAGGAAGGGCCCCACGCCATGGCGAACACCGAGTCCACCGCCCTCGCCGCTGGATCGGCCGTGGAGCGGACCCCGGAGTGGGCGGCGCTGGCCGCGCACCACGCGAAGATCTCCGGAGTCACGCTGCGCAAGTTCTTTGCCGACGACCAGAACCGGGCCGCGTCATTCACGGTCGAGGCGGACGGACTTCACCTGGACTATTCGAAGAACATCATCACATCTCGGACGGTCGAGCTGCTGGTGGCACTGGCCGAAAGCGCCGGACTACGCGGGCGCATCGAGGCGATGTTCNCCGGCCAGCGCATCAACACCACCGAGGACCGGCCCGTCCTGCACGTCGCCCTGCGCGCCCNGGCCGGAACCAGCATCCACGTGGACGGTGTCGACGTGGNTCCCGAGGTGCACGCGGTACTCGACCGGATGTCGGCCTTCGCCGACAGGGTGCGCTCCGGGGTGTGGACGGGCGCGACCGGCGAGCACATCACGACCATCGTGAACATCGGTATCGGCGGCTCCGACCTGGGCCCGGCGATGGCCTACGAGGCACTTCGGGACTACGCCGACCGTTCGCTCGCCGTTCGGTTCGTCTCCAACGTCGACCCGACCGACGTCTGGGAGGCGACCGCGGACCTGGACCCGGCGAAGACCCTGTTCATCGTCGCGTCCAAGACGTTCACCACCCTGGAGACCCTCGCGAACGCCCGCGCGGCCCGCGCCTGGCTGACCGACGCGCTCGGGGAGAAGGCCGTCTCAGCCCATTTCGTCGCGGTCTCGACCAACGCGGAGAAGGTGGCCGAGTTCGGTATCGACACCGCCAACATGTTCGAGTTCTGGGACTGGGTGGGCGGCCGCTACTCGATGGACTCCGCCATCGGCCTGTCGCTGATGGTCGCCATCGGCCCCGACCACTTCCGGGAGATGCTCGCCGGATTCCGCGCGATGGACGTGCATTTCCGCACCACTCCGTTCGAGCGCAACCTGCCGGTTCTGCTCGGCCTGCTCGGCGTGTGGTACCGGGACTTCTTCGGCGCCCAGACGCATGCGGTGCTGCCCTACAGCCAGTACCTGGACCGCTTCCCCGCGTACCTCCAGCAACTCGACATGGAGAGTAACGGCAAGTCAGTTGATCTTGATGGACGGCCNGTACAGGTGCCCACCGGCCCGGTGGTGTGGGGCACGCCCGGAACCAACGGTCAGCATGCCTATTTCCAGCTTCTGCACCANGGGACCACGGTCGTTCCGGCCGACTTCATCGGCTTTCTGCGGCCGAACCATCCCGGTGTCGGTGACGTCGACCAGCACGTCCTGCTGATGGCGAACTTCTTCGCCCAGACCGAGGCGCTCGCCTTCGGCAGGTCTGCCGAGGAGGTCGCGGCGGAGGGGGTCGCGCCGGATCTGGTGGCGCACCGGACGTTCGCCGGCAACCGCCCGACGAACACGCTGCTCGCTCCCAGGCTGACCCCGTTCACCCTCGGTCAGCTCGTCGCGCTGTACGAGCACAAGATCTTCACGCAGGGGGTCATCTGNGGGGTGAACAGCTTCGACCAGTGGGNGGTGGAACTGGGCAAGGTGCTGGCCGGTCGGATCATTCCCGAGCTGACCGNCCACTCGGCGCCGCTGGGCCACGACAGCTCGACGAACGCACTGATCAGCCTGTTCCGTTCCGGCTGACGGCGGCCCGGCGGCCCGGCTGTGTGGCGGTGCGGCTGTGTGGCGGTGCGGCCGTGTGGCGGTGTTGGCTGTGTGGCGGTGGCCGTCGGACAGTTACCGGCGGCGCCGGCCGCCCGCCCCCTCCGGCGCCGATCCGCCCGCCGCGCCGCCCGCCCAGCGCGCCGCCGGACCGGCGATCATTCAGGTAATCAGTAACAGTAGTTCGATGATTCTCGGGGTCATGTTACTCTCTGTGACCAACCCACGGGATGGACGCCCGTGCTGCGACAGACGGACGGACATCCCGGGGGCCACAGGTATGCGAGTCGACTCGACAGCGACGCGAATGACGGTGCGGCGGACCGNGGACGACGTCGTCATCGAACTCGGCGGCCGGTTCGACACCGTCGGAAGGCTACGATTCCGCGAGCAGATCGGCGAGCTGCTTGGCCGGGGCGGCGGCCTGGTTACGGTGGATGTCGGCGATCTTACGGCGGTGGACATCGCGGGACTGGCCGCTCTGCTCCGGGCGGAGCTGCTGCTTCGCCGCGTCCACACCGAGCTGCGCATCCGCGAGGCGGCGCCGGCCTTCACCGAACTCGTCCGGGAGACCGGACTGGCCGGCCGACTGCGGGTCGAGGAGGCCGGCCGCGGCCGCGGCCGCTGATCCGGAGCCCGCTGCTGCGACTGCGGAGCCCGCCACCGCGACTCCGGAGGCCGCCACTGCGACTGAACCGGTCGCCGTCCCTGAGCTCATACCCGGCGCCGAGCTCATACCCGGCGCCGAGCTCATACCCGGCGCCGCCGCGCCGTCTGTCCCGTGGACACCTGTCCGTTCCGCTGGTTGTCCCGCGTCTGCTGGTTCCCTCGCGCCGGTCAGGCTCCGCTCGACCCTGCTCATCATCAGCATCCCGATCATGGTGCAGNGCGGGAAGCTGAGAATGATCAGGATTGTCGGTGACGTCAGGTCCACCGGTCCCCCTCGGGTGATCGGGCTGGGAGGGCCGTTTTGGCACCCCNCAGGTCCGCTTACCCGGAGTGGAGGTCACGTCACCTCTTCACGAGAACGGGCCGCGCCCTCACCCGTGTCGGGTAATCACCCACCCGCGGGGTGAGGCCGGGCGGAGTGTNGGCAAGTCGGTGGTGTGCGTCCGGCCCGACTGCTCGTACTCTTCTCGCAGGGACGTCCGGCCGGAAGGCATCTTCCCGGCCGGCGGCGTCCGCCCGGTTCCGCTGATCTCCNGGCCGGTAGGGGAGGTTCACCGTCAGCACCCAGGACCTGCGTGCCCGACTCGCGATGGTGACCGAACAGGTCGACTTCGCCCTCGCGGAGATCGCGTTGCTCGGGGCAGCCTACCGGCGGGTGGCCCAGGACGACGCCGACTGGCGCTGGCCACCGGAGTCGCTGGAGAATCTCGCCCGGCCCGAGGTCGCCCGGGCGCTGTCCGCCCAGCTTGCGGCCGTGGCCCGGCTGCGGCTGTGGGCGCAGGAGTTGTACGGGCTACAGGAGCAGATCAGCCTGCGGGCGATGGTGCCCTGACGCCGGACCGCCCGGCCCCCGACCGCCCGTCNCGGCGTGTCAGCCAACTCTCCCCGTCTCCNCGTGTCGGCCGCCGCCGTGCCCCACTGNCAGCCGTTTCCCCGGTTGTCGTCTGCTTGATACAGAGCAATGAAAGTGGGGATTGTCGCAACAGGCAAACATCCCGCCACAATTCGGCATCTTCACCAGGCAAACTTGTAGCCGAAAGTAGTAGATCGATTACCTGGCGGGGTATGTTTCTGTCTCCGGCACCCCACCCGTCCCGACGGAACCTGGGCTGGTCCACAATGCGCTCCGCGGGCCTGATAGCAGAAGCCTGAGTGGGGGGACACACGATGGGTACCGAGGCAGAGCCGACCGGCGCGACGACCACACCGCTGCAGATCAGTGTCATCGNCACGGGATATCTGGGTGCGACTCACGCGATCTGCATGAGCGAGCTTGGCTTCGACGTGGTCGGCATCGACGTCGACGCGGAGAAGGTGCATCGGCTGTCCGACGGTGAGGTGCCCTTCTTCGAGCCGGGCCTGGAAGCGCTCCTGCGCAAGAACCTGGAGACCGGCCGGCTGAGGTTCACGACCGCGTTCACGGACGCCGCCGACGCGGACGTGCACTTTCTCTGCGTCGGCACTCCGCAGCGCCCGGACTCCGGCGCCGCCGACATGACCTACGTGGACGGGGCGGTCGAGCGCCTGCTCGCCGCCGGGCCCAAGGCCGGCTCGCTGCTGGTGGGCAAGTCGACGGTTCCGGCCGGGACGGCGGTGCGCCTGGCCGGCTGGCTCGCCCGCGAGGCACCCGAGGTCGACCTCGCCTGGAACCNGGAGTTCCTGCGGGAGGGCTTCGCGGTCGAGGACACCCTGCGCCCGGACCGGCTGGTCTTCGGCCTGCCCGCGGACGACGAGTGGTACGGCGTGCCCGACCGCGTCGCCGACCGGGGCGTGCACACCGGGCGCCGGGCCCGGGTCGAGGCCACCCTGCGCACGGTCTACGCGACGGCGCTGGCAGCGGGCACGCCGGCCGTCGTCGCCGACTTCGCCACGGCCGAGCTGGTGAAGGTGGCCGCGAACGCCTTCCTGGCCACGAAGATCTCCTTCATCAACGCGATGTCGGAGGTCTGTGAGGTGGCCGGTGCCGACGTGAAGACGCTGGCCTCGGCTCTCGCCTACGACAACCGCATCGGTGGACGTTTCCTCGGCGCCGGTCTCGGCTTCGGAGGCGGCTGCCTGCCCAAGGACATCCGCGCCTTTCAGGCCCGGGCCGAGGAGATGGGCGCGGGCCCCGCGCTGCGCTTCCTGGACGAGGTCGACAGCGTCAACCTGCGCCGGCGTGCCCGGACGGTGGAACTGGCGATCCACCTTCTCGGCGGCGGGGCGTCCGGGCGGCGGGTGGCGGTACTCGGCGCCGCCTTCAAGCCCAACAGCGACGACATCCGCGACTCGCCCGCCCTCGACGTGGCCGACGCCCTGCGCCGTTCCGGCGCCCGGGTGACGGTCTACGACCCCGCGGCCATGGAGAACGCCGCCCGGAAGTTCCCCGACCTGCGATACGCCTCCGGAGTCGCGGCGGCGGTCGCCGAGGCCGACGTCGTCCTGCATCTCACCGAGTGGGCCGACTTCCGGGAGATCGATCCGTCGCTGCTGACCCCGCTGGTCCGCCGCCCGGTGATCATCGACGGCCGGAACACCCTCGACCCGCAGCGGTGGCGGGACGCCGGCTGGATCTACCACGCCCTCGGCCGCCCGAACGTCTGAGCCGCCGGCCGGCCGGCAGGCAGGCCCGCCCAGCTCAGCCGGGGCGCTCGGTGTCGAGGTTCTCGAACAGCCGCCTGCTCAGGGCCGCCGCCGCCCGGTTCCCCTTGCGGAGGAAGCGGGTGACGGCTGCCTCCAGGCTCTCGTTCGCGTCGTCCTTGCGCCCCGCGCGGTAGAGCACCTCGGCGCGCGCGAGCAGGGCGCTGCCCTGCCCGTCGATGTCGTCGGTACGGCTCGCGAGATCGCACGCGGTGTCGGCGAAGCGCAGCGCCTCGGCATCCCGGCCGGAGATCGCCAGCAACCGGGCGTGTACCGAGCACCAGCCGGCCTGGGCCGGGAGCTGGTCGCCCGCGGCGGCGTCCCGGCACCGGTTCACGTACTTGGTCGCCTCCTCCAGCTTGCCGAGGCGGACCAGCACGTCGGCGAGCAGGGCGGCCCTGGTTGCCAGGTGCACCCGCTCACCCATCCGGGACAGATGCCGGCAGCTGCGGCGGAGCTCGCGTTCGGCGATCTCCGGTTCGTCGGCGAGCAGCGCGACCCGGGCGACGACGAAACCGCTGTGAAAGGGGTCCGTCCGGGCACCGCGGATGTCCCCGACGATCTCCTCGGCGTCCTTGAGGTGGGTGCGCGCGGCCTCCAGGTCACCGGACATGGCGTTGAGCAGCGCGAGCTGGGCGAGGATGCCGCGGCGCAGGCCGCGGTCGTCCCCCGCCGCCTCCAGCGCCGCGGTGGCCTTCACGATCGAGTACGGCACCGGCCCGGGAACCAGGCTCAGCAGGAGCGCGAGCTCGCGGCGCAGCGAGTGCGCCGCCCGCGGCACACCGGACTCCTCGGCGTGCCGCACGGCGTTCTCCATCGCCTTCTCGGCGGCGGCGAACTGGCCGGCGGCGGCGTACGCGGCGCTCTGGCTGCGGCAGGCGAGCGCCGCCCCGACATCGTCGCCGTCCCGGACGAAGGACGCGAGTGCCGCGGTGGCTTCGGTGAGGGTGNTGGCGACCAGGCCTTCGGGGTCGGTCGCGAACAGCACGCGCAGGTGCGCGAGCCGCGCGTGCGCACGGAGCCCGTCCTCGCCGGCGCGCCGGGCCCGCTCGCTGACCTGCCGCAGGATGCGCTCGGCGTCCGAGAGGCGACCGAAGGAGTACAGGGCCCAACCGAGGTCGATCTCGGCCCGCAGCCGCAGCGGGTCGGTCTCGGGCAGCAGCGTGATCGCGCGTTTCAGCAGCTGCGCGGCCCCCGTCTCGTCGCCCTGGCGGACCCGGTCGGCGGCTTCGATCAGGCAGGTGGCGGCGGACCGGCCGAGTTCGATCATCTCGTTGTCGCGCTGACCGAGCTCCACCCGGTAGCGATAGGCCTGCTCCAGGTGGTAGCCGACCAGCTCGNCGTGCTCACCGGGACCGCCGACCATCCGGGCCTGCAGCCAGCCGGCGAACCGCTGGTGCAGGTCGGCGCGCTGCCGTTTGGACGTCGTCTGGTAGGCACAGTCGCGCAGCAGGACGTGCAGGAACCGGTACGCCTCCACCCCGGGCAGGTCGGAGCGGTCGGGATGCACCAGCTCCTTGCGAACCAGCGCGAGGCAGTGCTCCGCGACGTAGGGGCGTTCCGCCGGCTCGGAGAGCTCGATCACGGCGTCCAGGTAGAAGCGCTCGCCGACGACCGCGGCTCGTTCGAGAACCTGGCGCTCGGGTGGGTCCAGCCGGTCGAGACGGGCCGCGAGCAGCGCGGAGATCGTCGGCGGCACCTTGACGCCGCGCAGGTTGCGGACGGCGATCCACCGGCTGCCCTCCCGGCGCAGCAGGCCGTCGTCGACCAGCGCGGCGACCATCTGCTCGACGAAGAGCGGGTTGCCGGCGGCCGAGGTGGTGATCCTGGAGACCAGCGCCGGGTCCAGGTCGTCCGAGCCCATCAGGGTGCGGATCAGCCGGTGGCAGCGGGCCTCGGTGAGCGGAGCCAGCAGCAGCGAGGTGGCGTTGAGCTTGCCGCCGCCCCACTGCCGCCGCTCCTCCAGCAGCTCGGGGCGGGACAGGCACAGCAGCAGGATGGGCGCGTCCCGCGACCAGTCGGCGACATGTTCGATGAGGTCCAGCAGGGTCGGCTCCGCCCAGTGGACGTCGTCGAACCACAGCACCAGCGGCCGCTGCTCGGCGAGCGCCTGGAAGAAGGTGCGGACCGCCCAGAAACTCTCCTGGGTGCCCAGCTCGGCGCCGCCGAGCCCGACCAGCGGGGCGAGCGCGTCGACCACCTCGGCGGCCTGCGGGACACCGGACAGCAGGCTCTTCAGCCGCAGGCGGCCGTCGGGGGCGCTCTCGTCGGCGGACATGCCGGTGGCCTGGCGCACCATCTCCATCAGCGGCCAGTAGGCGATGCCCTCCCCGTAGGACAGGCACCGGCCGGTGAGCACGGTCGCCCGGCTGGTGATGCTCTGGCAGAACTCGCCGACCATGCGCGACTTGCCGATCNCGGCCGGCCCCAGCACCGTGAACAGGTGGCAGGTCCGCTCCTCCACGACCGCCTCGAAGGCGTCCTGGAGCCGGCGGCGCTCCCGGTTGCGGCCGATCACCGGCGCGGCGAAGCCCGGGCTGGACTCCCGCAGGCCGGGCCCGGCCTGCGGGTTGCGCAGCCCGATCAGCCGGTGGGCCCGCACCGGCTCCCGTTTGCCCTGCACCACCAGTGGCCCGACGGAGCTGACAGTGACACTGTGTCGGACGAACCGGTAGGTGCTGTCACCGATGAGGATCTCGTCCGGCGGGGCCGCCTCCTCCAGCCGGGAGGCGACGTTCACCGCGTCGCCGGTCGCGCCACCACCGGCGACCGTCACCTCGCCGGTGTTGATGCCGATCCGCACCCGCAGCCGAAGGCCCAGATCACGATGGAACTCGGCGTTGAGTTCCTCCATGGCGGTGCGGATGTCCAGACTGGCCCGGATGGCGCGCAGCGCGTCGTCCTCGTGCAGCACCGGAATGCCGAACACGGCGAACACGGCGTCACCGATGAAC
>NZ_LRTK01000042.1 GCF_001636565.1 Frankia sp. EI5c | reverse complement strand
GTCGAGGAGCGCCTCGACCAGCCGGGCCGCGCCGCCGCCTGGGCAGGATGCGCAGCGTGGTGGTCTTGCCCGACCNGTTCGCGTCGAGGAAGCCGGTCACCGCCCCGGCGGGCACGGTGAACGAGACGTCGCGCAGGGCCTCCGTCCGCCCGTACCGCTTCGTCAGGCCGCGGACGTTGACGACCACGTCCCGTGCCGTCGTCCTCGCGGGAGCACGGGTCGTCGTGGTGGCGGGTGGGGCCGCACCGGGCCGGGTGGCGCCGCCCACCGGGAAGGGGGCTGGATACGGTGGCCTCCTCGGGTCGGAACGCCACTGCGATCGCCTCACGGTAGCGGGCGTGTGTTACCGGCGGCCGCGCCGTCGAGCACCAGCCTGAGCAGATGGCCCAGAGTGGCCCTTTCGTCCGCGGACAGCCTGCCGGTGAACCGCTCCNCGGTGGCTGTCGCCTCGGCGAGGCCGCGGTCGAGCGAGGCGCGGCCGGAGGGCGTCAGCTCCAGCAGGATCGCCCGCCGGTCCGTCGGATCGACCCGGCGGCACACCAGGCCGTCGGATTCCAGCCCGTCCACGGTCTCGGTCATCGTCCGGGGAGCGACCGAGACGGCGAGCGCCAGTTCGCGTGGTCGGACGGGCCCGGTGTCGGCGATGAGCCGCAGCACCTTCAGGCGGGGGAGGCTCAGACCCGCGCCGGTGCGCAGGGAGTCGTTGACCGCCCGGCGGACCTGGTGGCCCAGGGCCAGGACGAGATCGATGACCGGATCTCCGGTGTCGGGTGGGGGCATCGCCCNGGTGATCCCTTTCGGCTGGTTCGTCNAACTGTGCACCGTGTGACACATGTCCGGAGCACGGAGTACCCCTTATTGTGAGGGAGCCTCATTGAAATGGGAAGGGGATCTTCGGTGGACGGCGCCGGATCCCTGACCCGCTGTCGTCGGCTCGATCTGATCCGAGGAAACAAGGGACAACAAGGAGCAGCGTGGACGCACTGGACTGTCTGATGACCCGCCGCACGGCGACCCGGCTGGTGGAGCCGGGCCCGACCACCGAACAGCTCGCGGTCATGCTGGCGGCCGCCACCACGGCGCCGGATCACAAGATGCTGCGACCCTGGCGGTTCGTGGTGGTGCGCGGCGAGGCCCGCACCACCCTGTCGAACGCGATCAAGAGCGCGGCCGAGGCCGTCGGAGGCCTGGCCGAACCGGTGATCCGCAAGGCCGCGGGCAAGGCGACCCGCTCGCCGGCCCTGATCGCGGTGATCGCCTCGCGGGTCCCGGGCGCCCGGGTCTCCCGGGCCGAGCAGGACGCCTCCGCCGCGGCGGCGGCCCAGAACATCTGCCTGGCCGCCCACGCCCAGGGCGTCGCCTCGGCCTGGAAGACGGTGCCGCTACCCGACANCGACGAGGTCCGCGCCGTGTTCGGGATGACCGGTGTGGAGGAACTCGTCGGTTGGGTGGAACTGGGCACCCTGTCCGACGCCGTCCCGCTTCCGCAGCGGGAGCCGGTGGACCTGTCGTCGGTGACGACCGAACTCACCACCGACGGCCGGCTCACCCCGCTGGAAGCGACCACCTCGCCGGTCCCCGCGGACGTCCACTAGAGGCGGTTTCTCGTGGACCAAGGTCGGGTGGTTCGGGGCAGCGGGCCGGGTGGTTGATCGGAGGTCGGGGTGGTCGGCAGGGGNGAGAACGACCTGGCCCGCCGCCGGCCGGCAGCGGGCCGGGTGGTTGATCGGAGGTCGGGGTGGCTGTGGCTGGCCCGGGGTCGGGGTGCGGGGTGGCCGGCTCGGGGTCGGGGTGGCTGTGGCTGGCCCGGGGTTGGGGTGACA
>NZ_LRTK01000041.1 GCF_001636565.1 Frankia sp. EI5c | reverse complement strand
CGGCCCCGGCCCCGGCCCCGGCCCCGGCCCCGGCGCCGGCCCCGGCCTCGCGCCGGGTGAGGCCCTCGGCCGGTCACGAGGTGCCGCTGCGGAGGTACCAGCGGGATCCATGCCGCGCTCGCCGGAGAGCACCGCGGCACCGCGGCACCGCGGGGTGGCCGAAAACGGTGACGAGGTGGCCGAAAAGCGGGGCGGGCGGAAAGGCGGCCGGAAAGGCAGGGGGAAGGCGCGCGCCGCGGGGNAGACAGACACCTGCGGACGGCCTTCACGCACCGTCCGGTGATACGCCCCGGGCGGGACGTCCGGGGCGACGTCAGCCACAGCAGCCACAGGAGGTACCACGGGGCGCCCGGCGCGCGACCCGACGACGGCCNCGGCAGACCGGTCTCGACCGGTCCCCTCGGGTGCCGGATCCGGAAAGTAGCGGCCTCCGGTGCCGGGAGCTACCTAAGCTGGATCTGATGCCGGGAGCCTGGCCTGCGAGGGGAGTGGCGCGGTGACCAGCACTCGCTCGTCCGGTATGGCCTGCCGTGCCCTGATCGTGAGCGCGCTGTTCGCCGGTGCGCTGGCGGGCTGCGCCGAGTCCGGCGCCGACACCGCGAGCACCGGAACTCGTCCGATGCCCGCGGCGGCGGAACCGCCCTCGGTCGGGACGACGCCCTCTCCGGCGGAGCAGGGAGCGCCCGGGGAGCGCGCCGCGGGGTCCGACGGCACCTCCGGCGGAGGCGTCGGCGCGGATGACGCGGGCGCGGGCGGCGGCACGCCCGGCACCGGCACCGGCACCGGCACCGGCACCGGCGGCGCCGGACCCGCCACGGCACCCGGCGGCACCACCGGCACAGGTGGAACCGGGGCGGGTGGAACCGGGGCGGGTGGGGCGCGGACCGCTGAGCCCGAGTCCGACGGCTCGTCGTCCGGGGTGAGTATTCCCGAGCTGCCGACGGTGGCGCCGTCGCCGGTCTTCCTCGGCGAGGCCTGCGTCCCCGGGCGCGACTCCGAGCCCGCGACAGCCGTCAACGGGCTGATTCTCTACTGTGTCCCGCTGCCGGACCCGACGGTGGCCGGCCTCGACCCGGATCCGGCCGGCCGCTGGTCGCCGGAGAACCCCACGCAGTCCACCCAGGGAGGACCCGCACCGGGTAGCGAATGCGATCCGGAGGACGTCGGGAAGGTCGTCCGGGGAGCCGGCGGGCGCCCGGTCTCCTGCCTGCGCGAGGCCGACGGGGGCATGCGCTGGGCGGACGTCTCCTGACCCACGGCGACGTCTCCTGGCCCAGGGGCGGTCAGTGGCGGTCGCGGCCGGGCTGGGCGGCGGTGGTCAGCCGGGCTGGGCGGCGGTCGTCAGCCGCGCCGCCGCGGGCGCAGCAGTTCGACGGCGGACCACAGCGGCGGCAGTACCAGCAGGCCGAACACGGCGGCCCAGGCCCACGGGTGAGCGGCCAGGTAGGGGACCGCGTCGTCGCGCATCCACGGGAACAGCCGGTCGCCCACGGCTGGGATGAGGCCGGCACCCGCGACCGCCGCCAGGCCGGCGACCCCCACGATCGCCAGCCCTCCCGCCAGCGTCCGCCAGCTGGACAGGCTGACCAGCAACAGGCCCGCCACCGCCACCAGCAGTCCCAATCCGCCGAGCGCGCCGCCCTGGGTGAACGCGCCCGTCAGACCTGTGCCCAGCAGCAGCGTCCCGAGGCTGATCGTCGTGCGGTGCCGCCGGCGGGTCACGTTGTCGACGGCCGCGTGGACGAGGCGGGTGACGGCGCGCGCGCCGGCGGCGAGCGGCCGCAGCGGGCGGGGCAGCAGTCGCCGCGAGGTCAGCCAGGCTGTCAGCACGGCCAGGGCCTGCGTGGCCAGGGAGAGGAGGATGGGACGGTTGGCCCGGTCCGTCAGCCGCTCGTCCGCGACGTGGCAGAGCCGCAGGATCGCCTCGGCGGCGGCCGGATCGACCCGGCCGCGGTCGGCCTCGGAGCCCGCCTCCACCGCGTCGAGGAACTCCCGGCTCGGCGCCGGATCGACACCGGCCCCGGCGATGTCCGCGCGGACCGCGGCGGCGACACTGACCAGTTCACCCGCGGCGATCTCGCGCTGGATACCGGCGGCGACCCAGGCCGCGGTCTCGGGCAGGGACGCCGGCACCGGCGCGTCGGGCTCGTCCAGCCAGGCCAGCTCAGCCAGCACCGCCGCGGTCGCGGGGGCCGCCGCGACCGCGGACAGCGCCCGCAGGAATCCGCCGAGCCAGCTTTCCGGGCTCGCTACCCCGGCTGCCGGGCCCACCCCGGCTGCCGGGCCCACCCNGGCTGCCGGGCCCACCCCGCCAGCCGTCCCCGCCCCGTCTGCGCTGCTGGCCTGCGCTGCCCTGCTGGAGCGGTCCGCGGCGCTGTCGCGTAACCAGACGAGCCGGCGTGGGTCGAGCAGGATGCGGACCAGCCAGGCCGTCCCGTCGAGGCGACCCCACATCCAGTCGTTGGCCCGCCAGGACGACTTCGCGAAGGCGCCGAAGTTCCCGAGGGTGAGCCCGGTGAGCTTGTCCCNGGCGGTGGGCCGGGCTGGATCCAGGTCGCAGCGGACGTCCGAGCTGACCTGGACCAGCTCGACCCGTTGGTCGACGACGTCACCGCCGCTCATCGTGTGGGTGACCAGGTGGAGATCGAGCAGCGCGACCGCCGCCGGCCCGCGGCGGCGCGGGAGGTAGCCGAGGAAGTCGCGCAGGGTGTCGGCGGCGATCGCACGCCGGGCGGCCAGGCTCAGCCCGGACCGGTGGGTGCGCGGCGGTGACGCCAGCAGCGTCGCCGTCGCCGTGACCGTCGACGCGGCCGGTGGGGTCAGTGACGGCTGCGACGGAGACGACGGTTGCGACGGAGCTGACGGCTGCGACGGAGCTGACGGCTGTAACGGAGAGGGCGCGGGCGGGGCGGTGGGTGAGCGGTCCAACAGGCGTTCCAGCAGTCCGTGCAGGNTTTCGATGAGTGAGCCCAGCGTGCTCCACGCGAGCGTCAGATCGGTCCGGCTGGTCTCGGCGTCACCCACGCCGCGTAGCCAGCGCCGGGCTGCTTCGGCGACGATCTGGTCGGACGGCGCACCCGGCAGGTCACGCAGAGTGTGGCGCACGATGGTGAACGGTCCCCGGNTCGCCGGGGTCGACGGGAGCGGGAGCAGCTGGGCCCCGGCCTGCTCGCGGGGCGCGACGACGGCCGCGTGTACCCCCCGGGCCAGGGCGGCGAGCGCCGCGCGGTCCTCCGGGTCGGTGGTGAGCAGGTAGCCCTCGTTGATCATCGAGATCAGGATGCCCTTGACCGCGTCCACCGCCGGGCGGCCCAGCCGCCACAGCTCGCCGGGATCGCCGGGGCCGGGCAACCGCTCGGGGAACTCCGCCCGCGCGGCCGCGATCGCGGCCAGCCGCAGCTCCGTGCGCCCGTGGGCGTCCGCGAGCCGGGCCGGCGCGTCCGCGGGCACCGCCTCCACCGGGGTCGGGGCCGGGGCTGACACGGAGTCGACGACGATCCGGTCGAAGGCCTCCATCACCACGTCCGCGGCACGTTCCGCTGTCTGCTCGCGGTAGGTGTCGTAGACGTCCTGGTCGGCGAGCCGGGGCCGGCCGGCCGGAGCGAGCCGGAACAGGCCGCGCCGGCTCGCCCGCAGGCCGCGCACCGCCGCGTTGTGCTGCCGGATGCGGCGCAGGTCCGTCGAGATCGACTGGTTCAGCGCCGCGCTCAGCGCGCCCAGCAGGGTGTCGACGGCGGAGGGCAGGGACCTGTCGGCCGGAGCCGGAGCCGGGGCCGGGGCCGGTGCCGGAGCCGGCTCCGGGGCCTCCGGCGGGTTCGGGGAGGGGACCACGTAGGCCAGCACCCGGCGAACCTGCCGCCCCCGTGCCGGGCGGTCGAAGATCTCCTGGAGCGCCGGCCCGATCGGGCGGTTGACCAGAATGCCGCCGTCCGAGCCGTAGAAGTCGCCGGCCGCGTTCACATGGTCGGCCATGTCGGGATGGTCGGCGTCGGGAGAGTTCCGCACCGGGACGTAGGCCGGCTCGAAAGCACCGGGGAAGGCCGCGCTCGCCCGGGCCGCGAGTGCCAGGCGGGCCGCGGCCTCCGGATCCGTCAGATCGTCCTCGCCGAAGACGAACAGGCCACGGTGATCGAGGTCGCGGACGGTGCCACCGAGATCATCGGACCAGCGGGTGGACTCGCCGCGCAGGATGGTGGTGGTGATGAACACCGAAGTCGGCCGGATCGTGGGAGCGGCCCCGCTCCGGCTTTCGGCCGGCGTCGCGCCAGCCGGCCGTTCGAGGCCGCGCAGCGCGGTCCGCAGCGCGGGCAGCAGCGTCTCGTCGCCGCGCAGCAGCGAGGGGAAGGCCCGCTCCTCGGGGCGGCGCATCAGCTCCCGCAGTGACCCGAGCCCGATCCACAGCTCCCGCAGCGGCCCGAGGTCGGTGTCCTGCACGTTCGCGTAGCCGAGCAGCGCCGCGTTGATCCCGCCGGCGGACGCGCCGGCGAGCACGTCGACCGACACCTCGACGTCGAGGGTGGTCAGCAGCGCGGCCCACCGGTCGGCGGCGGCGGTGTCGGCGGCGGACCAGCCGCGGGCACCGGCTTCGGCCGGGTCGGCCTGGTGGGCGCGCGCGGCGGTGAGGAGATTGATCTCCCGGGCGACGCCACCCATCCAGACGGCCAGGCTTGCTCCGCCGGTCATCACGACCGCTAACCGGACCTCCTGGGTGGCCCCCTCGTCGGACTCATCCGCGTGCCGCGCGTCGACCCCCGTCATGGTCGCCAGACTAGACGTGCCCGATATTGCTGACACCGTTGCTTTCCGGACCTTGTGGGCCGGTGTGGAACTGGTGCCTCCTTCGTCCGGAGATCTTCTCCCAATAATGGTTACCCGCNGGTAGCATGGGCATCACCTACCAGCGAGTAACTACGTCCGCGCCGCCTGACGACCACGCGGTGGGGTCGAGGGGAGGAGCCGTCCATGGGGCACTACCGGAGCAACCTTCGGGACATCGAGTTCAATCTGTTCGAGGTGTTCGGCGTGGACGAGGAGCTCGGTACCGGGCCCTTCGCCGAGATGGACCGCGACACCGCCCACGAGGTCCTCGTCGAAATGGAGCGGGTCGCCGCCGGCCCGCTCGCGGAGTCCTTCGCGGACGCCGACCGCAACCCGCCGACGCTCGACCCGGCCACCGGGACCGTCACGCTGCCCAAGTCGTTCCACCGGTCCTTCGCGGCGATCCAGGAGGGCGAGTGGTGGCGGCTGTTCGTCCCGCCGCACCTGGGTGGCATGGGCGCGCCGCCCACCATCGCGTGGGCGGCGTCCGAGCTGATCCTCGGCGCGAACCCGGCCGTGTTCATGTACATGGCCGGCCCGACCTTCGCCGGGATTCTGGAGAGCCTCGGGACCGACTGGCAGAAGAAGCTCGCGCGGTGGGCCATCGAGCGGCAGTGGGGCGCGACCATGGTGCTGACCGAGCCGGACGCCGGCTCGGACGTCGGCGCCGGCCGGACGAAGGCCATCGCGCAGCCCGACGGGACCTGGCACATCGAAGGTGTGAAGCGGTTCATCACCAGCGGTGACTGGGATGTCCCGGAGAACATCTTCCACCTGGTGCTCGCCCGCCCCGAGGGCCACGGCCCCGGCACCAAGGGCCTGTCGATGTTCGTGCTGCCGAAGTACATGCCGGACCCGGAGACCGGTGACCCGGGCGCCCGCAACGGCGTCTACGTCACCAACCTCGAGAAGAAGATGGGCCTGAAGGTCTCCGCCACCTGCGAGCTGCGGTTCGGTGAGCGGGAGCCGGCCGTCGGCTGGCTGGTGGGAGACGTTCACGACGGCATCGCGCAGATGTTCCAGGTGATCGAGTACGCCCGCATGATGGTCGGGACCAAGGCGATCGCCACGCTGTCCACCGGCTACCTCAACGCGCTGGAGTTCGCCCGCGAGCGGGTGCAGGGCGCCGACCTGCCNCGGGCGTCGGACAAGACGGCGCCGCGAGTGACGATCATCAACCACCCGGATGTCCGCCGGATGCTCATGTTGCAGAAGGCGNACGCCGAGGGCATGCGCTCCCTCGTGCTGTACACCGCCACGTTCCAGGACGCGGTCGCCCTGGCGGCGGCGCGCGGTGAGGCGGACGAGAGCGCGGAGCGGATGAACGACCTGCTGCTCCCGATCGTGAANGGTGTCGGCTCGGAGCGCTCCTACGAACTGCTGGCCACCTCGTTGCAGGTGTTCGGTGGCTCCGGCTACCTGCAGGACTACCCGGTCGAGCAGTACATCCNGGATGCGAAGATCGACACCCTGTACGAGNGGACGACCTCCATCCANNGGCAGGACCTGTTCTTCCGGAAGATCGTCCGGGATCAGGGGCGGGCGCTGACCTCGCTGCTCGGCCAGATCCAGGACTTCGCCAAGGGCGAGGCGGGCAACGGCGCGCTCCGGGCCGAGCGGGAGGNGCNNGGCAGCGCGCTGGAGGACATCCAGGCGATGGTCGGGGCCATGGTCGGCTTCCTCACCTCCGCCGCGGAGGACACCGCCCAGGTCTACCGGGTCGGCCTGAACACCACCCGGCTGCTGATGAGCCTGGGTGACCTCATCATCGGCTGGCTGCTGCTGCGCGGGGCGGACGCCGCCCTGCGCGGGCTGGACGGCGCCCCGAACGATCGGGACCGCGCGTTCTACGANGGCAAGGTCGCGGCGGCGCGCTGGTTCGCGGCGAACGTCCTGCCGGAGCTGCACGTGCGCCGCACCATGCTGGAGAGCACCGGCCTGGAGCTGATGAACCTGCCCGAAGAGGCGTTCTGACCGCGGGCGCGTGAGCAACGCCTGATCAGAACGTGATCAGCGGGTGATCGGCAACCGATCGCCAGCTGATCGCCGGAATGTGATTGTCGTCGGGGCCCGGCCGGATTCCTCATAGGCCNGGCCCCGTCATGTGCATGTGCGGCCGATGTCGCGCGCTGTCAGGTGATGTCAGGTGATGCGGTGCGAAGCGACGTGATGCGCGAAGCGTGGTTGTATGTAGTGCGATCAGGGGTAGACGTCCCACATGGGAACCCCGCTGAGTCTCTTCCTCTTCGCCTTCGGCGCCGTGCTCGCGTTCGCGGTCCGCGCCGAACCGTCCGGTCTCGATCTCACCGCGGTCGGTGTGATCCTCATGGTTGTGAGCGTCATCGGCCTGGGCGTCACGCTCTACCGCGACCAGTGGCGCCGNCGCATCGTCGAGGAGTCCATCGACCATGGCTCGCCGCCGCCGGTCAGCCTGGATGACAACGTTCTGGTCGACCCCTCCATGCACGTGGAGGCCCCGGCCCACGAGGATCCCATCCGCCGCTAGCCGCTAGGCAGGGACCGCTCTCGGGGGGCGTCCGGGACGGCGCGCGGCACCTGTCGCGCCGCGCGCACCGCCGTCTCGCCGCGTGCCGTCTCGCCGCGTGCCGCCTTTTCGGGCGGCGCGCGGCGGGTGCGCGGAAGGGCCCGCTCAGGTGGTGCGCAGCGGGGGGAACGCCTGGTCGAGCTCGTTGCGCATGTCACGCTTGAGGATGTCGTCGGCCTCCGAGGAGGACTGGCCCTCCAGCAGGAACCGGGCAACTCGCAGCGTGAGGTCCACCCGCTCGGCCAGGTTGAGCGCTCCGTTGAACCGGCCGCTGGTGCTGGCGGAGGTCAGTACCTTCGCGACGAACTCGTCGGCGGCCTGCAGAGCCTCCACGCGCGTCATGCGTTCACCTCTTCGTGGCTGGCGGAAGTCGAGCCGAGTGCCGGGTGTGAGGCGCAACCGTACCAGGGTGGGCACCTCTCTCCGTTGTGCACCCCTATGTGTCCGTTGTTCCCGGGGGGGTGTATGCGGGGATCGGCGAAGTTCGCGCTACCTGGGCCGGGGGTGTCCGTCAGCTCCAGGCGAGGGCGAGGAGCGGGTCGGCGAGTATCGCGCCGACGTCCGCCAGCACGGCGGAGCCCAGCTCACCGTCCACGATGCGGTGGTCGAACGAGAGCGCGAGCTGTGCCACCGTGCGTACCGCCAGCTCGCCGCGGTGCACCCACGGAGCGGGTCTGATCGCGCCGAGGGCCA
This sequence comes from Frankia sp. EI5c, assembly GCF_001636565.1. Lineage (GTDB taxonomy): Bacteria > Actinomycetota > Actinomycetes > Frankiales > Frankiaceae > Parafrankia. The sequence goes on along the minus strand of NZ_LRTK01000041.1, from coordinate 7,204 downwards.
GGATGGCCGCCTCGCCCGGGTTGAGCACCGGCGTGCCGGTGTCCACGCCGAACACCCCGACGTTGGTGATCGTGATGGTGCCGCCGGAGAGGTCGGCCGGCCGCAGTCGGTCCGCCCGGGCGGCCTCGGTGAGCGCCTGTAGCGCGCGGGCGAGCCCGACCAGGTCGAGCGAGCCGGCGTCGGGAATGTTCGGCACCACCAGGCCACGTGGCCCGGCTGCCGCGATACCGAGGTTGACCTGCTGCTTCACGTGAATCTCGGCGTCGTCGCCGGCGGTGTTGCCCNCCCAGCTCGCGTTGATGAGCGGGTGCCGGCGGACGGCGGTGAGAAGGGCCTTCGCCGTGAGCAGCAGCGGGGTGACCCGGATACCGGCGAACTCTGGAAGCGCCGAGATGCGCTCCCTGGCCGCCATGGCCTCGGTGACGTCCACGCTGAGGAACTCGGTGACATGCGGCGCCGTGGACACGCTCGCGACCATCGCCCGCGCCATGCTGCGCCGGACTCCCGTGACGGGGATCCGCCAGGCATTCACGTCCGGGTCGAACCGGGTGCCGGCCGGGACTGCCCCCGGCAGGGGGCGTGTGGTCTCAACGTGCCCGTTGGCTTCGGCGTGCCCGTTGGGTTCGGGCAGCTTGTTGGGTTCGAGGAGCCCGATGGTCCCCACACCCGCCGCGGTGGTGGACACCCGCCGGGCCGCGGCCTCGACATCCGCCCGGCTGATCGATCCGGCCGGCCCGGTTCCCAGCAGTTCGGAGAGGTCGACGCCCAGGTCGCGCGCCAGCTTGCGAACCGGTGGCTTCGCCGCCACCCGGGCCGGCCCCGCCGGCGTGCCTGCCGCCGGACCGGCGGTCGCGCCGGCCGCCGCAGTGTCCCTCGTGGTGTCCCTTGTGGTGTCCGTTGTGGCGTCGGCGCCGGGTCGCCGCCGCCGTCGCCGCCCGGGCTCGCTGCCCCGGGGCCCGTACCCGACCAGCATCGGGGTGCGGCCGGCGGCCATCGACGGCCGTTCCGGCCCGCTCGGCCCCGGCCCGCCGGCGGCCTCCAGGCTCTCCCCGGGGCGGGACGTCGGCAGCGCGGCCGCGCCGTTGCGTGGCTCCACGCCGCCGGGGGGTTCGGCCGCCGCCTCGCCGTCCGCGGTGTCGATCGTCAGCAGCGGGGCGCCCACCGCGAGTTCCGTGCCGGCTTCGCAGTGCCGCTCGACGAGCACCCCAGCGAACGGGGACGGGATCTCGACGACGGCCTTCGCCGTCTCGACCTCCACCAGCGGCTGGTTGACGGTCACGGTTTCGCCGGCGTCGACGAGCCAGCGGACGATCTCCGCCTCGGTGAGGCCCTCACCGAGGTCTGGAAGACGGAACTGTCGATGGGACACCGAGATCTCCTCAGTAGCCGAACGATCGGTCCACGGCATCGAGGATCCGGTCGACGTCGGGGAGGTAATGGTCCTCCAGCCGGGCGGGCGGGTAGGGGGTGTCGAACCCCGTCACCCGCAGCACGGGTGACTCCAGGTGGTAAAAGGCCTGCTCGGTGACCCGGGCGGCGATCTCCGACGACAGCGACACGTTGGACGGCGCCTCGTGCACCGCGACGAGCCGCCCGGTGCGGCGGGTCGACTCCACCACGGGGCCGAGGTCGAGCGGCGACAGCGAACGGAGGTCGATCACCTCCAGTGACCGGCCGTCCTCCTCGGCTGCGACCTCCGCGGCGTCCAGGCAGGTGCGGACCATCGGCCCGTAGGCGACCAGGGTGGCGTCGGTTCCCGACCGGACCACCCGTGAGGTGTACAGGTCGGTGTGCGCGTCCGCCGGGCGGGCGGCGAGCGGCGTCGTGTCGACCTCGCCCTTCTCCCAGTACCGGCGCTTGGGCTCCAGGAAGATCACCGGGTCGTCCGAGGCCACCGCCTGTTGGATCATCACGTGGGCGTCCGCGGGATTCGAACAGGTGACGACGCGCAGCCCGGCGGTGTGGCAGAAGTAGGCCTCGGGCGNCTCGCTGTGGTGCTCGNCCGCGCCGATGCCACCGCCATAGGGGATCCGGATCGTCACCGGGAGCCGCACCCGGCCGGCGGAGCGGTAGTGCAGCTTCGCGAGCTGGCTGACGATCTGGTCGAAGGCCGGGTAGACGAAGCCGTCGAACTGGATCTCGCAGACGGGCCGGAAACCCCGCATCGCCAGGCCGATGGCCGTGCCGACGATCGCCGACTCGGCCAGCGGTGTGTCGATCACCCGCTGCTCGCCGAAGAGCTCCTGTAGGCCGTCGGTGATCCGGAAGACNCCGCCGAGCTTGCCGACGTCCTCGCCCATGACAATGATCTTCGAGTCGGCCTGCATGGCGGCGAGCAGCCCGGTGTTGAGCGCCTTCGCAAGCGTCAGGGTCTTCCGCGCGCTGTCCGTTGGTCCCGCCTCCAGGAGCTCGTCCGGGCTGTCACCCACGCCCCGCACCGTGCCGCCGGGTGCCGCTGTTCCGCCGGGTGCCGCTGTTCCGCCGGGTGCGGCTGTTCCGCCGGGTGCGGCTGTTCCGCCGGGTGCGGCGGGGCCGCCGGCGTCCGAGGTGCGCGTGGTCAGGTCGGGCGTCAAAGCAGCGCTCCCTGGAAGTTCACGAACGCGGCGCGCTCGGCGGCAACCAGCTGGTTCTCCTCCACCTGCACGTGATCGAAGACGGTGTCGTCAGGCGGGTCGGACAGCGCCAGGCAACGTGCGCGCAGGTCGGTGGCGATCATGTCCGCCTCCGCGGCGATACCCGATTCCACGTCGTCGGTCAGCACCGCGCGGGCGCGCAGATGCGTCCGCAGCCGGTCGATCGGGTCGCGGCGGCGCCAGGTGGACAGTTCGTCCGACGGGCGGTAGCGCGACGGGTCGTCGGCGGTCGTGTGCGGGTTGATCCGGTAGGTCAGCGCCTCCACCAGGACGGGCCCGGCTCCGATCCGGGCCTGGNGCAGCGCCCNCCGGGTGACCGCCAGCGTGGCCAGCACGTCGTTGCCGTCGACCCGCACGCTCGGGAAGCCGAAGCCGCGCGCCCGCTGGTAGACCGGGACCCGGCTCTGCCGGCGGTACGGCTCGGAGATCGCCCACTGGTTGTTCTGGCAGAAGAACACCAGCGGCGCGGAGAAGACGCTGGCCCAGCCGAACGCCTCGTTCACATCACCCTCGCTGGACGCGCCGTCCCCGAAGTAGGAGATGACCGCGCTGTCGCCGCCGTCGCGGGTGATGCCCATCGCGTACCCGGTGGCGTGCAGCGTCTGCGACCCGACGACGATCGCGTAGAGGGCGAACCCGTGCTCGGCCGGATCCCAGCCGCCGAGCGACGTGCCCCGGAACAGCCCGAACACGTTCAGCGGGTCGACACCCCGGCACCAGGCGACGCCGTGCTCGCGGTAGGAGGGAAACGCCATGTCCGCCGGGCCCAGGGCACGCCCCGAGCCGACCTGCNCCGCCTCCTGGCCGCGCAGGCTCGCCCACAGGGAGAGCTCACCCTGCCGCTGCAGGGCCGTCCCCTCGTCGTCGAGGCGACGGACCACGGTCATGTCCCGCAACAGTGCGACGAGGTCATCGTCGCTCACGTCCGAGACGAACCCCTGGTATTCGGCCTCCGCACCGGTTGCCGAGGCGGTACGTCGGCCGTCAGGGGTGAGCAGCTGCACCAGCTCCGTCACAACGGCAAACGATAGCCCTCGTTCCGGCGGGGGCAACCCGGCGCGACCAGCCNGGCACACAGGGCCGGTCACGGCGCGTGTGGTCCGCGCCCCCTCGACACCGCGCCCCCTCGATACGGTGGCCGGGTGAGTGACCAAGCGAGCACAGCCGCCAGCCACCCCACCCCCGCGGTCCCGGCCTCCTCGGCCGCGGCGGCCCGGCCGCAGCCGGCGACGACCCTCGGCAAGGTCGGTGTGTGGAGCGGCCAGTTCGACTTCTCCTCCGCCGACACTGTGCGCGAGGCCGTCGCCGAGCTGGACGAACTGGGCTACTCCACCCTCTGGACNGGTGAGGTCAAAGGCCGCGAGGTGCTGGTGACCGCCGGCCTCATGCTGGCCGCGACGACCCGGCTGACAGTCGCGACCGGCATCGCCCAGATCCTCGCCCGCAACCCGCTGACCATGACCGCCGGGCAGCTCGCCCTCGCCGAGGCCTACCCGGGGCGGTTCCTGCTCGGGCTCGGCGTCTCGCACGCGGAGCTGATGAGCATCCGCGGTGCCACCTACTCCAAACCGCTCGGCCAGATGCGCGCCTACCTCGACGAGATGGACAGGATGGCCGCCGAGCAGTACCGGGCGATCCCGCCGGTGGGCACCCAGCCGCGGGTGCTGGCGGCGCTCGGGCCGAAGATGCTGGAGCTGGCTCGGGACCGCGCGGACGGCGCGCACACCTACTTCGTGCCGCCGGAGCACACCGCGCACGCCCGGGAGGTGCTCGGCGGCGGGAAGCTGCTGGTGCCGGAGCAGGCGTTCGTCCTGCACACCGACGCCGCCGAGGCCCGCGAGCTGGCCCGCCGGCACACCGGGTCCTACCTGCGGCTGCCGAACTACACGAACAACCTCCGGCGTTACGGCTTCACCGACGACGACCTGGCCGGCTCCGGGTCGGACCGCCTGGTCGACACCATCGTCCCCTGGGGCGATGTGGACGTCCTGCTCGGCCGGGTCAAGGAGCATCTCGACGCCGGAGCGGACCAGGTGGCTGTGCAGGTCCTCGACTTCGACCGCCGTGGGTTGCCCNGCAGGCAGTGGCGCGAGCTGGCGCCCGCCCTGCTGTCGCTCTGACGGTGCCGCTGTGCCGGTGCGGCTGTGACGGTGCCGCTGTGCCGTGGTGCGGGTGCCGCGGTGGCTGTCGTTGTCGGTGTCTCCGGTGACTGTCGGTGCGGTGGCGGGCGTGAGCAGCCCAGGTAGGGTGCCTTTCGTTCGATGAGTTTCCGGGGCGGGGGTCNCGCGAATGATCGGTGGGCGGGGGCGCGGCCGTCCCGCATCGAACCCCTGGGATGATTCGGAGCACAACCCTGGACGACTCCCGCGGCGCAGCGGTGGATTTCGGGAAAGCTGGGGAGTTCCGCTGCTCGGCGGTACGGTTCTGGCTGTTGTCGCCTGTGTCCTGCTGACCACGTTTGGCCTGATGGGTGCCGGTGGCGGAGGCGACGGTGAGGGGCCGGCCCAGGCGGCCGCCGCGGATGACGGCGGCGACCGTCAGCCGCCCGCGCAAACCCCACCCCAGAGTCAGCCGGCGGTGGCCGGAAACGGGCCGCGTCAGCCGACCGGAAATCCGGTGCGTATTGCCTTTGGTGGCGATGTGCATTTCGAGGGTTCTTCCGGGCAGCGGCTCGCGGCTGATCCGGAAACCGCGGTCGGCCCCATGGCGGCGAACCTCGGCGGCGCCGACCTGGCCGTGGTCNACCTGGAGACGGCGGTGACGACGCGTGGCACTCCGGCAGCCAAGACGTTCGTCTTCCGGGCGCCGCCGACCGCGTTCAACGCCCTGCGTGCCGCCGGGGTGGATGTGGTGAACATGGCCAACAACCACGGCATGGACTACGGGCTCGACGGCCTGACCGACACCCTGCGCAGCGCCAACGAGGCGGGTTTCCCGACCGTGGGCATCGGCGCCGACGACACCGAGGCCTTCGCGCCGTTCGTGACCAGCGCGAACGGCCAGCGCATCGCGATCTTCGGCGCGACGCAGGTACTTGACGACGAGCTCGCCGCCGCGTGGACCGCCGGCCCCGGCAAGCCCGGGCTCGCCTCCGCGAAGGATGTCGAGCGGCTGGCGGCGGCCATCCGCGCGGTGCGGCACAGCGTGGACACGGTGATCGTCTACCTGCACTGGGGCGTGGAGCGGGAGACCTGCCCCAGCGCCGCGCAGGCGGGCCTGGTCGCGCCGCTCGTCGAGGCCGGTGCCGACGCACTGGTCGGCGGGCACGCGCACGTCCTGCAGGGCGCCGGCTGGAACGCCGACGGCGTCTACGTCGCCTACGGTCTCGGCAACTTCGTCTTCTACGCGTCGGGCACCGGGGCGAACACCGAGACCGGTGTGCTGGAGCTGACCTTCCAGGGGCGGGCGGTCACCGCGGCGAACTGGGTGCCCGGACGCATCGTCGGTGGAGCGCCGACACCGCTGACCGGTGCCGCTTCGACCGAGGCACTCGGCCGCTGGAACAGTCTCCGCGACTGCACCGGTCTGGCCGGCGCGGCGCCCTGGTAGGCATTACCACCGCCACCTGAAGGGGCCGACAGCCCACCCGTTGGGGTAATTGTCGGAAGCGGGTTGTTCCGGGTGCGCAGGAGCTCCGGTACGTTGGCTCGCAGAAAACCCTGAAGCAAGCCGGTGAGCGCTGCGTCGGAACTATTTTCCGTGGCGCCGCGGCGGGTTTTCCCTGCCTCCTTGCCTCTGTTTCCGTGCTGTTTCCCCGAAGTTCGGCGCCGGTGTTTTCCGAGAAGATCTTCGCAGATTTCCCGGCTATCGGCCGCCGGTTCTTCGCGGCCAGCCCCTGCCGACCCGGGAGTGTCGTGTCGCGAACCGCGCCGAAAAGGCACCGCCACCGCCGACGAGTGGTCGGCCCGCGCCGGCGGATTCTCGCCGTCCTCGTGCTCCTCACCGGTACCGGGCTGCTCGGCCTGAGTGGGTCCACCCCCGCGTGGGCCGCCGACACCACCCAGTACGCCGGTGACCGGACCAGGGGGAACGGCGTGGCCGTTCCCTTCGAGGGGCTCACCGACCAGAGCGGCAATCCGGTGCCGATCTCCGGCGCCATCGGCGTCGACCTTGTTCTGGGCTCGACCAAGGAGCCCTACCTGCCCTGCCAGAACTACAACCGGGCCACCGGCACCGGCGACACCTACATTCGTGCCTGCCAGGAACGCGGCAGCTACGCGACGTACACGCGGTTCGCGGCGGGCAAGGGCCTGCTGTTCCCGCACGGCTACTTCATGGGCGACAGCCAGCCCGACCTCGTCAACGGCGGCACCCTGCACACCGGCTGGGGCAGCCGCACGGCCGGCCTCTCCTTCGAGTTCTACCCGCAGATCGACCGGGATCCGGAATTTGTCCACTCCCGTTTCTATGTCGACGTCTTCGATCATCGGGCAAATGGCTGGACGTATTCGGCCTATGTTGGCCGCATCAAACTCACGACCTTGAACGACCCCGGCACCGCGCGTGTTGGTGGACGGCTGACGGACGGCGGCCGGGCGCCGGCGAAGGACCGCGTGAAGTTCCTTATCTTC
>NZ_LRTK01000040.1 GCF_001636565.1 Frankia sp. EI5c | reverse complement strand
TTTCCCTGCCTCCTTGCCTCTGTTTCCGTGCTGTTTCCCCGAAGTTCGGCGCCGGTGTTTTCCGAGAAGATCTTCGCAGATTTCCCGGCTATCGGCCGCCGGTTCTTCGCGGCCAGCCCCTGCCGACCCGGGAGTGTCGTGTCGCGAACCGCGCCGAAAAGGCACCGCCACCGCCGACGAGTGGTCGGCCCGCGCCGGCGGATTCTCGCCGTCCTCGTGCTCCTCACCGGTACCGGGCTGCTCGGCCTGAGTGGGTCCACCCCCGCGTGGGCCGCCGACACCACCCAGTACGCCGGTGACCGGACCAGGGGGAACGGCGTGGCCGTTCCCTTCGAGGGGCTCACCGACCAGAGCGGCAATCCGGTGCCGATCTCCGGCGCCATCGGCGTCGACCTTGTTCTGGGCTCGACCCAGGAGCCCTACCTGCCCTGCCAGAACTACAACCGGGCCACCGGCACCGGCGACACCTACATNCGNGCCTGCCAGGAACGCGGCAGCTACGCGACGTACACGCGGTTCGCGGCGGGCAAGGGCCTGCTGTTCCCGCACGGCTACTTCATGGGCGACAGCCAGCCCGACCTCGTCAACGGCGGCACCCNGCACACCGGCTGGGGCAGCCGCACGGCCGGCCTCTCCTTCGAGTTCTACCCGCAGATCGACCGGGATCCGGAATTTGTCCACTCCCGTTTCTATGTCGACGTCTTCGATCATCGGGCAAATGGCTGGACGTATTCGGCCTATGTTGGCCGCATCAAACTCACGACCTTGAACGACCCCGGCACCGCGCGTGTTGGTGGACGGCTGACGGACGGCGGCCGGGCGCCGGCGAAGGACCGCGTGAAGTTCCTTATCTTCGGTGGCCACGCCGAGTCGTCGACCGGATATCCGATTTCCTCCTTCGCTGTGTTCACGAGCTCGGGTGCGCCCACCTGGGACAGCGGTGCCATGTACGCCGGCCCACAGCGCATCACGGTTACGGACACGGCGACCGGGCGTGAATGCGTGATCGATCTCAAGGGAATAACCGGGCGTGCCAACACCCTGGATCTGGACCTTTCCCAGCCGGGATTCGGCCAGGCCGGCAGCGTCTGCCGCTGAGCGGCGGCGTCAGCCGGTGCAGGAGGCGCAGGTCCNGTAGATCTCGACGGTGTGCACGACCTCGGTGAAGCCCTCCGCGCTCGCCACGGNCGACGTCCAGGCCTCGATCTCGGGGCCGGCGATCTCCACAGTGTGGCCGCAGTGGCGGCAGACCAGGTGGTGGTGGTGTGCCTCGGTGGTGCACCGCCGGTACACCGTCTCGCCGTCGTCCCTGCGCAGGACGTCCACCTCGCCGCGGTCGGCGAGCATCTGCAGATGTCGGTAGACGGTCGTCAGACCCACCGACTGGCCGTCCTGGCGCAGGCGGGCATGCAGATCCTGAGCGCTGGTGAACGCGTTGGTCGCCGCGAGGGCCGAGGAGACGGCGTCACCCTGCCGGGTGGCCCGAGCGGGGGTGCCCCGCCCCGGCGCGGCCCGTCGGCCCGGCGCGCGCACGGGCCCGGGCGCGCCGGGCGCTGCCGGCTGCCGACCCGCCACCCGCTGACCGGCAGCGTGCTGGTTCGGTTTCGTTGACGTGTCCGTGTCGCCCGACGTGTCCGCGTCGCTCGTGGCGCCCAACCGGTCGCCTTCCACCTTCGCCACGGTATCCACTCTCTCATCTAGGTGGCCCCGCATGGCCCGGTTGGCGGGCCCGCGAGCTGGTCCNTCGGGACCAGGCGAGTGGTGTTGACAACGGTTTTCATTTTGTGCGACGGTGCGTGACGTAACCAGCGCCGAAGGTCGCTGTCTTCCNGTGCCAGCAGGAGGTTCCAGATGTCCCTGACCGTCACCCCGGAGCTCGTCGCCGCCGCGGACGCGGATCGGATGACCGACGCGGAGTTCATCGCCTGCGTGCGCAGCTCGCTCCCCTACGCCTACCAGCTGGTCGAACGGCTGGCCGGTGCCCTGCCCGCCGCCCTGGCCGGCACNTTGTCGGCGGCTGGCCCCACCGGCCGGGGCACCGAGGCCGCCCGGCCCGCCTTCGTCGACNACCAGGTTCCGCCGCCGGACGAGGAGGCCCGCGGCCAGTTGCTCCGCGCCCTGGCCAGCACCTCCATCCGAAGCGCTCTCGAACGGCACTTCGGGGTCAAGCTGGCGTTCCAGAACTGCCACCGGGTCGCGGTCTTCCCGCCGGAGGCCCTGGGTGGTGAGCAGTACCGGGCCTTCGTCTCGGCCCGTGCGCAGGTGCTCAACCAGCAGCCGGAGTTCGTCAACTGCTGACGCCCGGCGTCCCGATCGCGCGGGCCGGGGACGGGTGAGGGGTCGGGCGTTCCCTCCCGTACTCTTTGCGTTCAGCTGGTGCCGTCCCCCGGCACCGGCACGGAATCGGGCGCTGGGGGTGGGAGTTGGCGGGACGGCCAGCGTGGTTGCGGGCTGGGTTCTGGCGAGTGGCCGAGCCGCCCCTGTCCCCGGCGGCGACCGGCGTCGCCGTCGCCGGGGCCGTTGTTCTGGTGGTCGGGTGTGTGCTGACCAGCGGTTCGGACGACGGCGAGAGCATGGCCTCGGCGTCGCCGGCCGGGCTTACGGTCGACAACACGGAGCTGACCACCTGGTACTCGTCGACGCAGGGGATGCGGGGCAGCATCGTCTCGACGATCGCCGCCGCCCGGGGCTTCCTCGACGCTCAGGACGGGGCGTCGCTGCAGCCCCAGTGCACCCAGCTGGCGGCGCAGACGAAGGCCGCGCTCAGGCTCCCCGCCGGCCCGGACGCCGAGGCACAGGCGATGTTCACCAGCGGTGTGGAGAGCTACGCGGCCGCCGCCGCGACCTGCGGCCAGCTGTTCAACGGAACCCAGCGGCCGATCGAGGAACTGCAGTCCGAGCTGCGGACGGCGCTGTCGGCGGGNGACGCCTCCTGGGGAGCCTTGGCGACCCGGACGGGACTGCCCGCGGCCGTCCCGCTGGCCTCGGCCGAGCAGAGCCCCGGCACATCCCCGGCCGACAGTTCGTAGGCAGGCAGTTCGTAGGCAGGCAGCTCCCGGGCCGGTGTCACGGTTCGCACCGGGTGAGCACCCGCAGCGTGCCGGTCAGCTCGAAGTCCTGCGTCCACTTCGGGCACCAGCCGGCACCGCGCGCCTCCGCCAGCGCGCGGTCCGTGCCCCGGCGGTCATAGGCGAGGACGAACAGCAGCACCCGGCCGGCCGGGTCACCCGGGGCTCGCCGCGCCAGCGCCCGAGCGACTCCTCCATCGCCGACCGCGGTCAGGAAGACCGTGGCCGACGCGGGTACCCGCGGTCCCGCCGATCCCGCAGGCACCGCCGGGCCGGCCACCACGCCGCCGTCCTGGCTGTGTTGCATGCCGTAGAGNCAGCCCGCGCGGGCCAGCCGTCCACCCACCAGCACCAGGTCGCCGGGTTGGTACAGACGCCGGGCGGTGACGGTCGCCTCCACCATCAGGTCGATCGGCCGGCGGGTGCCTCGCTCCTCCCACAGCGGCCGCAGGCCCGTGGCCCCCGCTACCGGGACGGCCGCCCCGACGAGCAGGATCACCGCGCCCAGGCCCGCCAGCACCCGCCGCGTGGCCCTGGTCCGCCGGCCGTCCCGAGGTTGCCCTGGGTCCCCAGCCGAATCGCCCGCCGCCCTCGGCGTGGTGGGCCAGGAGGCCCGGACGGCTTCGGCGAGGGCGGCCGCGCCCGCCGCCGCCACGACCGTGAGCAGGGGGACGAGGAACGTGTTCGGTCGAACGGCCCCGAACGGCCAGTACCGCCAGGCACTCGCCGCGAGCGCCATCAGCTCGGCGCCGCCGAGGGCGACCAGCAGAACTCTGCCGTCCGCGCGCCGTGACAGGGTAACCACCCCGGCCACGAAGGTGATCGCGACGGCGCAGCCGAGCGCGACCACCATCGCGGCGGACGAGTCGGTCAGCGGGTGAACCAGGTTGGGGTCGTAGCGGTCGACGCCGNGGGGAGCACCCGCCGCCGTCGCGGCGAGTTGCTGGACGACGAAGCGGACGGCATCCAGCGGACCTCGCCCGGCGAGGAAGTGGTCGTCCCAGAAGGTGCTGGCCCGCTGGCCGGACTGGTGCGCGACGAACAGCCCGGCGTGGATCCCCGCGATGGCGACGGCGGGGGCGGCGCAGGCTGCCGCCCGCGTCATGGCGCCCCCCACCTCGCGCACGGTCTGCCGCCGCGGCGGACGGTGCGCCCGTCGCTGCCCGAGGCCGACCCTCAGTGACCGGACGGTGTCCAGGACGAACAGTGGGATGATCAGGAAGAGAGCCGGGAGTGAGAACAGCGCCAGTACGCCGGCGAGGACGCGCCGGCCGACCAGCCGCCGGGTGTTCGCGGGCTGACCCATCCACAGCGTGACCACGGCTACCGCGCAGGCGGCGTCCAGGGTGTAGGGCTTGATCTGCGACGCGAGGTCGACGATGGTGCCGGCCACGACGACTGTCACGACCGCGGCGATGGCCGCGACCCGCCTGGTCAGCCGGCAGGCCAGCAGCAGGGTTCCCACCGCGAGCGCGATGAGCGGGANGGCCGAGGGCAGCCGCAGCGCCCAGGCATGCCATCCGAAGGTCNCGCCGCACAGCCGGACGAGCGCTATCGAGCCCAGCGCGGACGGCGCGTTCGCCACCCCCAGCTCGGACCAGAAGCTCGGGAGCGGCTCGGCGGCGAAATGGGGGCGCCACAGTTCGTCGTACCAGAGCGGCAGCCGAAACCGCTGCCACAGCACCGCCTGCACCGCGATGGCCAGGGCGGCGGCCCCGACCACCGCCAGCAGGTCCGCCGCGGGCCGTTCTGGACGTTCGGTTGTTTCACGTGTGTCCGTGCCGCCGTCTGGCCTGGCCGGCGCGCATGTCTGTTCCACCGTTGTCCACAGGTTCTGTCCACAGGGCGTGGTCCTTGTGGACNCCGCCGCGATCGGCCGCCGCCACCGGACNCGGCGGACAGCGCTCAGGTGCGAGCGTAGGNGCCCAGGAACCGGTCGACGCGGCCGATGGCATCGGTCAGGTCGTCCACGGACGGCAACGTCACGATGCGCACATGGTCGGGTCTGGGCCAGTTGAAGCCCGTGCCCTGAACCAGCAGGATCCGCTCGCTGCGCAGCAGATCCAGGACGAAGCGTTCATCATCCTGGATCGGGTACATCTCCNGATCGAAGCGCGGGAACGCGTAAAGCGCCCCGCGNGGCGGCACGCACGACACACCTGGGATGTCGTTGAGGAGCTTCACCACCGTGTCGCGCTGCTCGCGCAACCGGCCGCCNGGCAGGACCAGATCGCCGGCGCCCCCGCCCTCGGCAAGCNCGGCCTGAAGTGCGAACTGGCCGGGCACGTTGGCGCACAGCCGCATGTTCGCGAGGATGTTCAGACCCTCGATGTAGCTGGAGGCATGCTGGCGCGGCCCGGAAAGGGCCATCCNCCCGGAGCGGAAGCCGGCCAGCCGGTAGGCCTTCGACAGGCCGTTGAACGTCACGCAGAACAGGTCCGGCGCGAGCGCGGCGACCGAGTGGTGCACCGCGTCGTCGTAGAGGATGCGGTCGTAGATCTCGTCAGCGAACAGCATCAGGTTGTGCCTGCGGGCGACCTCGATGAGGTCCTCCAGCACGGGTCGGTCGTAGACGGCGCCGGTGGGGTTGTTCGGGTTGATGATCACGATGGCGCGGGTACGCGGTGTGATCTTCCTGGTGAGGTCGGCGAGATCCGGGTTCCAGCCGGCCGACTCGTCGCAGAGGTAGTGNACCGGCCGCCCGCCGGAGAGGCAGACCACCGCCGTCCACAGCGGGTAGTCNGGCGCGGGGACGAGCACCTCGTCGCCGTTGTTCAGCAGCGCCNGCAACGACNTCGAGATCAGCTCGGAGACGCCGTTGCCGAGGTAGATGTCGTCGGGACCGACACCGCTCAGGCCCTTGCCGAGCGAGTAGCGCACGACGGCCTCGCGCGCGGGGAGCAGGCCCTTGGAGTCGCTGTAGCCCTGTGCTGCCGCGAGGTTGTCGGCGACCGAGGCAAGAACCGACGGCGGCGCGGAGAAGCCGAACGGGGCGGGGTTGCCGATGTTCAGCTTCAGGATGCGCTGGCCTGCGGCCTCCAGCCGGGTCGCCTCGTCGAGGATGGGGCCTCGGACGTCGTAGCAGACGTCGGCGAGCTTGTCGGACTGGGCGAACTCCATGGTGCCAGAGTAGGCGCCCTGTCGAATGAATTTGGCGTGGCGGCGTGCCGTGCGTGTGGCCTCACCCCGGGTGGGTGGTGGCGACACCGGGCGCCCGGGCCGACCGGGATCGCCGGGCGGGCAACGTCAGCGCCGCGTCCAGCGCCAGGGAGCACACCAGCGCCGCCGCGATGGTCAGCACGATCGCTCCGCCGGCCGCGACGTCCCACTGCGCACTGATGGCCAGCCCGACCACGCCACAGGCGATCGCCACGCCGATCGAGACCGCCGTCATCGTCGAGATGCGCGAGCACCACACGCGGGCGGTGGACGCCGGCCCGACGACCAGGGCGACCGCCATGATCGTGCCGACGGCGGGCAGCGAGGTGACCACCGCCGCCTCGATGAGCAGCAACAGCAGCAGGCCCAGCCGCCTGGGGGGATAGCCGGCCGCGGCGAGCGCGGTGGGGTCGAAGGCCGCCAGCAGCAGCTCCTTGCGCAGCGCCACCAGCACGCCGAGTACCCCGACCGCCGCTGTCGCGCTCACCAGCAGATCGCTCGGCTGGACGGTGAGGACCGAGCCGACCAGGAACGCGCTCAGATCGCGGTTCGACCCGTTCTGCGCGGACATCAGCGCGACGCCGAGCGCGAATCCCCCCGAGAGGACGACGCCGGTCACGGTGCTGACGTCCCGCCCGCCACCGGGGCCTCCGCCACCACCGGCGCCCGGCGTGCCCGTGGGCACGCCGCCCGCGCCCGGCGACGTGCCCGACGTCCCCACGGCCAGGACCACCGCGGAGACGACGAGCACGCCGAACAATCCGGCACCCAGGACGAGGTTCACCCCCACCAGCGAGGCGAGGACCACGCCGGGAAAGGTCGCGTGGGTCATCGCCATGGTGAGGAAGCTGAGCCGGCGCAGCACGACGTGCACGCCCACCGCGCCGCACAGCGCGCCGACGATCACGATCTCGACGAGTGCCCGGCGGGTGTAGTCGTCGCCCAGGGAGTCGAGGAGCGCCATCAGACCGCCTCCCGCGAGGGCTCCCGGGGCCGTTCGACCAGTTCTTGCCGCCCTGCCCGCCGCGGGTGCGCCGGTGCCCGCCGCGCCCGCGCCCGCCGCGATCCATGGCGCAACACGCTGCCGGCGAAAGCGAGTGCGTAGGCGGTGACCAGGACGAGCACGACCGTCGCGCCGGCGGCGAGCCGGACATCGTGGTGGACGGAGGCGTCATAGCTGACGACCAGCCCGAGCCAGCCGCACAGCGGGCCGAGCACCACCGAGATCGCCAGCACCGCCGCGAGCCGGCCGGTGAGGAGACGGGCCGCGGCCGCGGGGATCACCACCAGCGCGATGACGAGCACCGTGCCGACGGCGCGGACGGCGGCGACCACCACCAGCGCGATGACGAGGTTGAGCACCAGGTCGAGCAGCCACACCGGGTAGCCGGCCGCGCGCGCGCCCTCCGGGTCGAACGCCCGCAGCAGCAGTTCCTTGCGGGTCAGCGCGAGCACGGCGGCGGCGACCCCGGCGGTCACCGCGGTCATGGTGATGTCGGTGTTGTCCACCGTGAGCAGGCGGCCGAAGAGGAAGCTGGTCAGATCGGAGGTGTAGGACTCCCGGCGGGAGACGAGCACCACGCCCACCGCGAAACAGCCGGTGAGCAGCATCGCCATGGCCGCGTCCTCACTGATCCGCCGAGTCGAGGACAGCGCGGTGAACCCGGCCGCGGCCACGGCCGCCACCACCAGGGCGCCGGGGAGGATCCCGGCCGTGCCGCCGGCCATGAACCCGACGACGACGCCGGGGAACACCGCATGCGTCAGCACATCGGTGAGGAAGGCCAGCCGGCGCAGCATCACCAGGACCCCGACCGCGGCGGTCACGGCGCCGAGCAGCAGGATCTCGATCAGTGCCCGGAGCATGAACGGCCGCTCGAACGGCGTGATGAGCNGGTTGACGGCGGTCATGTACGGGTCACGATGACGCGGCCGCCGATCTCCNGCGCGGCACCGCCGTAGGCGTCGCGCAGATGCCCGGGCACGAGGGCGCGGTCGGCCGGGCCGAAGGCGATCTGGCGGCCGTTCAGCAGGCACACCTGGTCACTGATGACCTGGGCGAGGGCCAGGTCATGGGTGGAGACGACGGTTGCGGTACCCGACTCGGCCAGGGTGGCGAGGGCGGTGAGCAGTGCTTCCTGGGAGACGACGTCCACGCCGTTGAAGGGTTCGTCCAGCAGGAGCAGCCGAGGCTCGGCGGCGATGGCGCGGGCGAGCAGGACCCGCTGACGCTGCCNACCGGAGAGCGTGCCGAAGCGGTCCCGGCTCCGGTCGGCCAGCCCGACGGCCTCCAGCGCGGCCCGCGCCGCCGCCCGGTCCGCCCGCCCCGGACGTCGGATCCAGCCGACCTGACGGTAGCGGCCCATCAGGACGACCTGACCGACCGAGATCGGGAAGTCCCGGTCGAGGGTGTCCGCCTGGGGCACATACGCGACATCCCGGCGGGCGTCCGCGGGCGCCCGACCGAGCACCGTGATCGACCCGCTGGCGACGGGGACCAGCCCGAGCACCGCCTTGATCAGCGTGGACTTGCCCGCGCCGTTGGGGCCGATGAGTGCCAGCGTCCGCCCCTCGGGCAGGACGCCCCGCACGCCGTGCAGCACCGTCGAGCGGCCGTAGGCGATGGCCGCGTCATCGAAGCGGAGCGCGGTGCCGGCGGTCACCGGCTCGCCACCGCCGAGAGGTTCCGCGGCACCGGTCCACTCAGGGAGGTCGCCGGCCTGGTCGGGCCGCGCGCCGACCTGGTCGGGCCGCGCGCCGACCTGGTCGGGCAGCGAGATGACCGGGGCGAGGCCCGCCGTGCCGCCTCCGGCCACGGGTGGGCTCGCCGTGGGCGACCCGGGCGGGCACGGGGCCGTCTTCCCGGTCAAGATCCGCACCGGTCCGTCCTGTTTCTTCTCATCAGACTCACCAGATCACCGGAGGGCACTGACGATGGTATCGGTATTGTGACGCTCCGCCGTCAGGTAGGTCGCTCCGTCCGACCCGGCNGGCCCGAGAGTGTCCGCGTAGAGGGCATCCTCACCGGAGATCACGCGGACGCCCGCCTCCCGGCCGATCGTCTGCGCTGTTCGCGGTGGAAGCGATGACTCGGAGAACACGGCGACCGCGCCGGNGGCCCGGATCCGCTCGACGATGTTGTCGATCGCCCGGCCGGACAGCTCGGCGGAGGTGTCGAAGCTCGGGATGATCGAACCGACGAACTCCAGGCCGTACCGATCCACGTAGTAGCCGAAGGAGTCGTGGTTGGTCGCCAGCCTGCGGCGCTCCGCCGGAATGCTGTTGATCTTCTCCTCGGTCTCGCGGTCGAGCTCGTCCAGCGCGGCGGTGTAGGCCTCGAGATTGGCCCTGTACTGGGCCGAGCTCTCGGGATCCACGGCCACCAGCCCCCGCTCGATGTTGGCGACCATGATCTTGGCGTTGCGTGGATCGTGCCAGATGTGCGGGTCTCCCCGCTCCTCGCCGTGGTCGTCGCCGTGTTCCTCGGCCGCGGCCCCGTGGCGGATCAGGACACCCTCGGCCATGACGACCCTGGTGCCGTCGANCCCGCTCGCCGAGACCGCCTCCGCCAGCCAGCCCTCCAGCCACACCCCGTTCTCGATCAGGAGGTCGGCGGCGGCGAGTGCCTCGAGATCGGCGGCGGGCGGGTCGTAGTCGTGCGGGTCGACCCCAGGCCGGAGAAGCTGCGTGATCTCGATGCCGTCGCCGCCGATGGCGCGGGCGAAGTCGGCCGCGACGGCCGTGGTCGCGACGACCCGCGGTGCCCCGGTACCGCCGCCGGTGCCCGACCCGCCGCCCGAGCCGCCGCAGGCCGCCAGGCTCGCGCTCGCGCCGAGGACCGCGGCGACGATCATGACGGCCGACCGTGCCCGGCGTGCGGCCCGGCGGTGCTGACCAGAGCGGCCCGCGGGCACGGGTCGGAGCGGGGCGGGGCGCATGGGGAAATGAAAACGGTTTTCGATGTGGCTGTCAATCATCAGTTCGCGGGGNAGCTGATCTGCACCCTCCTGTTCAGCGCGCGGCCGTCGGGATCGTCCGATCCGTCCGACCGGGTGTTCGGCGCGACCGGGTCCGCACCGCCGCGGCCGGTCGCGGAGACCCTGGTGTCGTCGGGAAGGGCGGAGCGGAGCAGGTTCGCGACCGTGTTCGCCCGGCGCTGCGAGAGGATCACGTTGTAGGCCGGGGTGCCGAGATTGTCGGTGTGGCCGAGGACGGTGACCGTCTCGGTACCGGGCGCGACCCGGGCGGCGATTTTGACGATCTCCGCTCGCGCGAGTTCTGTCAGGTCGTCGGAGTCGAAGGCGAACAGGACGTCCGCGCTGATCGTCACGACCAGCCGGTCGCCGCGGCGTTCCTCGGTGTGCAGCGGCCGCACCGCCGCGTCGAGGTCGATGGCCAGCACCGATCCGGCGGTGTCGAGAGCGTGCACCGAGCCGGTCAGCTCCGTCCCGGGAACGTCCAGAGACGGAGACGGAGACGGTGCGGGCCGGCCGGGACCGGACGTGGCGCCGAGCGCGCGCGGGCTTCCGAGGCCGATCGGCGCGGTGACGAGGGCGGCGCCGACGAGGAAACAGAGAGCCACCCGCCCCGGGGTGAGCCGGCGGGTGGCGGGCGCGTGCGGTGGGTCAGCGCGTGATCGGAGCATCGTCGACGATCAACCGGTCGTTGAGGTAGACGTCCACGGCTGTCACCTCCGGTGGCGGCGCGGCGAACGCGAAGGAGGCGGGCACCGCCACGTTGTTGCGGGTCCGGGTGGTGCCGGCGGCGGCGCCCAGGGCCGCCCCGTCGGAGTCCTTCACAACCGTGTAGCGGAGCAGGTTCGCCGTGTCGACGAGGCTCACCGCGGCGTCGCGGCGGCCGGCCATCTCGTAGAGCGAGATCTCCTTGCCGGGGTCGGCGGCGTAGCGGGGCGTGAACAGCAGATCGAGCTGGACGAGCCGGCCGTCGACGCGCAGCTCGACGAAGCCGACCTCGACGTCGCCGCCCGCGCCCTGGATGCGGGTGGTGCGGCTGACGGCGGGTGTTCCCGGAGCGGCCGTGGCCGCCCCGGAGGCGCCGCCGGGCGCCGGGCCGGCGGAATCGGCGGAGTCAGCGGAGCCGGCGGGGGCGGGTGTGGCCTCCGGGTCGTCTCCTGAGCCCGAACTCGAGCAGCCCGTGACGACCAGGCAGAGAAGCAGCAGGCCGCTCAGCGCGGCGGGCGTTCTCCGCGCGGGCCGGACACGGCGGGACGGCAGGCGGGGCATCAGACCTCCGGACGGGAGGGGCAGGAGCGTCCGCTGCCGATTATGATCCCCGCGCCGCCGATCTGGGCGCCGGAACGGACACCGCCCGCGCCCAGATCAGCGCGCCCGTCCTGTTCGGCTATTCGGCGGGGTGTTCCGCCTGGTCGAGGAGCAGACGCAGCTCGCGCCCGAGGGAACGCGGCTCGTCCAGCGGCGACCGGAAGGTCACCCGGATCTCGCGGGCGCCATCCTGGTCGATACGCCACATGTCCAGGCCACGGCGGTCCAGCGAGGTCACCGAGGCCGCGATCACCTCGGCGCGGCGATGTCCCGGGCCGCTGATCGTCCCGAAACCGGCGTGGCCGGAACGGGACTCGCCGCCCCCGGAGTCCGCGAGGCCGGTGGAGCCCACGACGCCGGCGGGATCAGTGGGATCAGCGAAATCGGGGTCGGTGGGGTCGGTGGAGTCGGTGGGGTCGAGGCCAGCCGGGTCGGAACCGGCGGGCTCGGCGAGCGCGACACCGTGCGCGGCCAGTATGCGCATCTGGAGCGAGTGCTCGTCGTTGAGGTGCCGGATCAGGTCCGGGGCGTAGGCGGCGATCAGGTCCGGCTCCGCGAAGGCGTACGAGTCGAGCTCCACGCGGCGCGCCGGGCCCAACGCGTTCGAGCGCCCGTCGAGACGGTTCGAGTTGGCGCGGCGCAGGCCGCGGCTCGACCGGCCCACCCGGGCCAGCCGGAAGTTCGTCGCCGTGGTGCCGGCGGGCCGGGCCCGCCCGCCCCGCGAGGCCGCGGCGGAGCGCCCACCCGCCGCCCGGGCCGCCCTTTCGGGCAGGCAGATCAGCACGTCGTCCACCGACACCGACAGGATGCGCAGGGCACCTAGGTCGCCCTCGGTAACGGTGATGCTGCGGCCGAGCGTCGCCAGCCGCTCGATGATCTGGTCGGTGGTCTCCGGCACGAGCCGCAGCGCCCCGGCGAGGACGAGCCTTTCCCCGTTGTGGCCGCAGATGTCGACCCGGGCCCGGCGACCGGAGCCGGCGCAGTGCACGGGCGGGCTGTCGGCCCCGACGATCAGGAGTGGCTCGCCGCCGTCGTCGATGAGCCCGGCCCAGCCCCGCACGTTCGCGCAGGGCAGGGNGAGCAGCGCACGCCGGCCGCNGGCGATGATCGTGCGGGCTCGTTCGGCCAGCACCGGCATCTCGACGTCCGAGGTTGGACTCGTCACCGGACCTCCTCTGTCATCAGGTAAGGCTTACTTAAGTGGCCCGGAAGGAGTTGGTCNAGCGATTCGCCCGGTTTCGGGGCTGTGCCCTGGGTCAACCTCGGCCGGTNTTCTCAATGTCCGCGCAACGCGCGGCTGGATGGACACCGGGATCCTGTTCGCGGGCGGAGGATTCTAGGCTGTCGTGGTCGGGCAGTCTCTCGCCCCCGAGAAGGAGGTGCCGGTGATCTTCAAGTTGGTCGGTGACGGTCGCCCGTACCCCGACCATGGCCTCGGCCAGCGTGACTGGGCCGCGATCCCGCCGCGGCAGGTGCGCCTGGACCAGCTCGTGACGACGAAACGGGTACTCGCCCTCGACGTCCTGTTGGACGAGGACTCGACCTTCTACGGCGACCTGTTCCCCCACGTCGTGGAGTGGGACGGGACCCTCTACCTGGAGGACGGCCTGCACCGCGCGGTGCGCGCGGCGCTGGCGCAGCGCACCTCGATCCATGCCCGGGTGCATGTGCACGCAGCGGCGAGGCACGCGGACCGGCTGAGCCGGCACTGATTTTCGGGATCACTGACTTTCGGGATCACTGACTCGGGATGTCATCCGGCCCCGGCTGAGCGAGCCCGGTCGAGTCGGCAGCGGCCCCGTCCGCGCCGGCACGGGTCAGTCGTCGGTGATCTCGTAGGTCACGTAGGTGTCGCTGCCGACCTTGGCGAAGATGTGGCGGGGGCAGGCCTTTCCCGGCCGGTAGGCCGCGATGGGCCGCAGTACCGGGGACCGCATGACCTGCTCCAGCCGCCCACCGGCGATCTTGCGGGCTTCGGCCCCGGTGACGTCCGGCGACTCGGTGCGCTCGTACCACCCGCCGCAGTAGTGGATGTCGGTCGGGCGGGAGGTCCAGGCGGGGGTGTGAAAGACCCAGAGCAGGTAGGCCGTGCGCATGATCAGAACCAGGATGGCGATGGTGATCAGAGCACGGACGAGGTTCCCGGCCCGGTTGGAGGCGAGAACAGGGCTCACATCACAGGGAGCCTAGGGCAGGTACCCCCGTTCTGGGGCAAGACGTGCCGTCACGCGCGGCGCGTGTCGCGTGGCCGCCGGTGGTTCGCCGGCTCCGTCAGCACGCGCAACCGCCACCGCGAGCTGCCCCGTCCGTGCCACNACCAGCGTGGGGTGCCGGCGCCCACGGGAGGTCGAGCGCCGGGTTGCCGTCGAAGAAGCCGTCCGGGCGCAGCTCGAACCCGATCCGGCTGACCGGCATCACCGGCCAGTCCTCGNGGCGCACGACGTGATGCGAGCCGGTAGGCGGCCAGGCGACCCCGGTCGGATTGTCCGGCCCGACCGGGTCCGGCACCGAGTCGACCTCGACCACGGTGTTCGGTCCGCCGTCGAGCTCGACGTCCAGCCGCACGTTGAAGAAGTGCTGGTGGTGGGGGCCGTACAGGCCGGGGGCGACGAGCACCCCGTGGGCCGGCGACGTTCCGGGCGGGACGGCGCCGGTGGAGATCACCCCGGTCAGCTTCGCCTCGAACTCCAGCGAACCGTCCAGGTAGAGGTACCAGAAGAAGCCGTACTCGTAGTTCCCGACCGTGCTGATCATCGAGATGACGAGGCGGCGCATGCGCCTCCAGCAGGATCGGCGCCTGTACTCCGGGCACCGCGTGCAGCTCCACCACCGTCCCGGCCGTCAGCGAGACGACGGCTTCGTGCGTGCGGCGCGCCCCGCGCTCGTAGAGGACGCAGAACGCCTGCCGGTCCGGCGCGGGGAGCGAACCGCCGCCGCCCGCGGCCTCGCGAGCCACGAGGGCGGCTTTTGGTGGCTCGTGCAGTTCGACGGAAACGAAACGAAACCCGGGCCCGAGTCGTCGAGTGGTGCGCAGGATCGAGCTCGCCCGCCCGATCTCGGCGGCGGAGAGCGGGTCGAGAGGGTGCCTCGGGCTGGCCGGACCGTCCAGGGGCACTGCCGACGCACCGGGCACCATCGGGACCTCCTCCGACCGCGGGGCTGTGGTCTGGTCAGGATCGCCGCAGGTAGGCGAGCACGGCGAGGACCCGGCGGTGGTCGTTTCCCGAGGACTCCAGCCNGAGCTTGGCGAACACGTTCGAGATGTGCTTCTCCACCGCTCCGGCGCTCACCACGAGCGCCGCCGCGATGGCCGCGTTCGAGCGTCCCTCGGCCATCAGCCCCAGCACCTCGCGCTCGCGTGGGGTGAGCTGCGCCGTCGGGTCGTCGCGGCGACCGCTCGCCAGCAGCTGGGCGACCNCCTCGGGATCCATCACCGTGCCGCCGCCGGCGACCCGCCGGACCGCGTCGACGAACTCGCGGACGTCGGCCACCCGGTCCTTGAGCAGATAGCCGACCGCGCCGAGACCGTCGGCGAGCAGCNCACCNGCGTACTGCTTCTCCACGTACTGGCTCAGGNCGAGCACCGGTGAGCCGGGAACCCTGGACCGCGCGGAGATCGCCGCCCGCAGCCCCTCGTCGCGATGCGACGGCGGCATGCGGACATCGACGACCGAGACGTCGGGGCGATGCTCCACGACCATCTCGACGAGGCTCGGCCCGTCGCCGACGGTGGCGACCACCTCGCAGCCGGCCTCGGTGAGCAGCCTGCGGAGGCCCTCCCGCAGCAGGACCGAGTCCTCCGCGATCACCACTCGCACGGGTGGGCCTCCTCATGTCCGAATTCAGGTCGGTCCGAACCGGTGTCGCCGGGGAATCGTGTCAGTCTGGTGGGGTCACCGGATCACCTGGGCGCAGTGTCGCCCCGGCCAGGACGGTGACGTAGATCCCGCAGTCGGTGTGCCCGTAGTTGCTGGACAGCTCCTTGAGTATCCGGATGTCGCGGACGCCCGTGTCGGGGTTGACGGTGGTCGCCGCGCAGCGCGGGGTGCGGGCCAGCGTCCGCACCCGGGCCGCGCCGAGGCCGAGTTCCAGGCCGGCCCATTCCAGCTCGGCCCAGGGCGGCACCCCGTCCAGGTAGATGTTGGCCCGGAAGCGCAGCGGGTCGACCGGCTCGCCCACCCGTTCGGCCAGGTCGCGCACCGACGCCAGGNTGANGACCGACACGGCGTGCATGAAGATGTCGCCGGAGCCGCCCGCGTCGGTGAAACGGTGCCGCCGTCGCGCCCGGACCAGCCGCGGCCGGCCGCCGAGCCCGGGGCCGAGCAGTCCGTGGACGAAGTCCTCGAACNCGGCACGTCCGGATGGTTCGGCGACGTCGACCCGCGTCGGCCGGTCGGCCAGGCCGAAGGCGAGCATGCCGGTCGACGGATCGTAGGAGGTGCGTACGCGAGCGATCTCGGCGTCCCGCTGGAGCATCACGAAGCGCGTCTNGGGCAGGGCCGCCGGGTCGTCCTCGGTGAACTCCGTGTCCGCACGAGCGAGCGCGAGCACCCGGTCGCCGGGCACCCCCTCACCGGGAGCGAGCGCAACCTCGGCTATCTCCTCCGGGCTGAAGCCCTTCAACGGATACCGGTAGAGGCCGACGACCCGAGCCCTGGACGCGCCGGCTGCCGCGCCGGCCTCGCCGCGTACATCCATCCGCTGCCTGCCCTCCGTCATGTGCGGCGGGCTGTCTGGGGACCGACAGCCGCCAGCTTTCCGCCAGGTGCCCGAATCCGTCCCGCCGGGTTCGGGGTGGCCGTACGCTCAGGTCGCCATGCACAGCCCCTCGACCGCCGGCCGGGCCCCCGCGCGCCCGAAGGCCGGGCCCCGGGCCCCGGCGGCGGCGCTGCCGGCCGTGCTGCTCGGCGGTCTGTGCTGGCTCGTCGCCCTCGCCGGGCCGGCGGCCGCGCACACCGTGGGCGGGGCCGGGCCGACCAACTATCACACGACACTGACCGGCGACCCGGGGGTGCCCGGTGTCTCGCTCAGCGTCGTCGAGAACGGCAGCCGGGTGCGGCTGGCCGTCACCGCGGGCTTCCCGGTCGTCGTCGAGGGCTACCAGGACGAACCTTATCTGCGCCTCGACGACACCGGCGTGTGGGAGAACCGCCGTTCGCCGGCGACCTACCTGAACAGCACCAGGGCCGGTGACGACCCCGGCCCCGAGGGCGTCGCCGACCCGTCGGCGGAACCGGACTGGGTCCGGGTCGCCGGGGTGGCCGACGGGCGGGCCGTGGCCTACTGGCATGACCACCGGGTGCACTGGATGGGCTCGCTGGACGCGCCGGCGGTGCGCGCGGCGCCGGGGGAGCGACACCGGGTGCAGGAGTGGTCCGTCCCGTTGACCGTGAGCGGCCGGGAGGTCGTCTACACGGGGGTGCTGGAGTGGATCCCCGGTCCGTCGCCGCTGCCGTGGGCCGGGCTCGCGCTGGCCGTGTTCGCCGGCACCGTGGCGCTCGGCCTGCTCCGGCGGGCGGCGNGGACCGTCGCCGTCGCGCTGGCGCTGGGCGGGCTGCTCGCGGTGGACGTCACGCATTCCGCGTTGATCGCCGCGGCGAACGCGGACGGTCGCCTCGATGCCTTCCTCTGGGGCAACGTGGTACAGATCGCCGGGTGGCTCGTGGCCGCCGCCGGTGTGGCGCTCACCGCCCGCCGGTCGGACACCGGCCGCTACCTCGCGGTCAGTGCCGGGGTGCTGCTCGCAGTGCTCGGCGGAGTGCCTGACCTCGGCGTCTTCGCCCGCTCGGGCGCGCCGGTGGTCGGCCCGCTCGCCCTCGCCCGGGTGCTGACCGCGGTCACGGTGGGCCTCGGCCTGGGCCTGGGTCCCGCGGTCTGGCTCGCGCTGCGCCGAGCGGACGGCGCCGGGCACGCTCACCATGCTGACAGCGCGGGACCCGAGGATCAGTCCGACACGCCCCCCGCGTGGGAGGCTTGCCCACGATGACGGGTGTGCGGGGTACCGGGCAGGTCGCGCGGGCGGCCGTGTTCGGCGTTGCCTCGGTGTGCCTCGCGCTCGCCGCGCATGTCGCCGCGGGCGGGCCACGTCCCTCACCCGTCCTCGTCGCCCTCGCCGCGGCACTGCTGACCNGGATGGCCTCCGGGCTCGCCAGGCGGGAGCGCGCGCTCGGCGCCGTAGCGGCCGCGGTGCTGACCGCCCAGGCCGCGCTGCACACGGCGTTCGTGGTCACGACGCACCACCCGGCGGGCGGGGGACCGGCGGGCGGGGGACCGGCGGGCGGGCTGACCCCGACCCGCGCGGGGGCGGCCGAGCACCTGTTGAGCGCGCTCGTCCCGGGCCTCGCGATGACCGGCGGCCACGTGCTTGCCGCACTCTGCGTGGCGGTGTCCCTGCATCGCAGCGAGCGGCGGCTGTGGGCGACGGCGGCGTTGCGGGTGGCCGTGGACCGGGCCGCGGCGGCTGTCACGTCCCTGACCACCGCCGTGCTCGCCCATCGCCGGAGCGCGGCGCGGCTGGTCCGGCTCATCGTGGGCGTTCGGGCCCGGCCGGTGGAAGCCGTCCGCGCGGCGGCCGCGGCCGGCCGGGCCGGTGGTCGGCGGGGGGCCGGGGCGCGTTGGCACCCACACCTTCTTCTGCTGGGAAGCGACGCCGGCTGGCGCGGGCCGCCGGCGTGCCGACCGGGGTCCTGTCACTGAGGCTCCGCCATGGCGCGGGGACCGACGGTCCGCCGTGGAACGGCGGGACCGACTGTTGGCCGTGTTCGCCGTGTCCGCGGCGCTCGGCGCTGTCAGCGACCCCGGTGCTCGGATTCGACCAGTTCCGATCACCAGCAGTGAGGCCCAGTCGGTCCTCAGGGAGGTCATCATGGCCCGCACCATCCGCACAGCTCGCCTCCGCCGGGGGGTGCTGTGCGCGCTCGCCGCCGCGGCGGGCTCCATCGCGCTCGCGCTGCCGGCGTCCGCGCACGTCACCGTCTCGCCGCCCGAGGCGGCCAGGGGTGGGTACACCACGCTGTCGTTCAAGGTGCCGACCGAGAGCGACACCGCCTCGACCACCGCCCTGGACGTGCAGTTCCCCGCCGACACCCCGATCGCCTCGGTTTCCGTCCAGCCCAAGGCCGGCTGGAGCTACCAGGTCACCAAGGGTGCGCCGACGAGGCCGATCACCGCCCACGGCACCCAGATAACCGAGGTCGTCACGAAGATCACCTGGACGGCGGAGGACGGCGGCGGCATCAGGCCCGGCGAGTTCGACACGTTCAACGTCTCCGCGGGCCCACTGCCCGAGGATGCCGACCGGGTGGTCTTCAAGACGCTGCAGACCTACTCCGACGGCGAGATCATCCGCTGGATCGATGTGGCCGAGCCAGGCGGCGACGAGCCGGAGCGCCCGGCACCGACGATCACGCTGACCGCGTCGGGCGGCAGCCACGGCGCGTCGGACAAGGGCTCGGACAAGGGCTCGGGTGGCGGGCAGTCAACGGCGGCGGACGACGCCTCCGCCTCGGACGGCACGGCGCGCGTGCTCGGCGTCGCCGGGCTCGCTCTGGGTGCTCTCGGGTTGGCTGCCGGCGCCTTCGCGCTGGTCAGCACCCGTCGGCGAGCCTGATCCCAGGGCCTGATCCCAACGGGGGTGCCCGCCCGCGGCCGGCGGGCGGGCACCCCACCCATTCGACCCGCCGCGGGTCGGGCATCGTCCGGAACGGCCCCGT
This sequence comes from Frankia sp. EI5c, assembly GCF_001636565.1. Taxonomy (GTDB): domain Bacteria; phylum Actinomycetota; class Actinomycetes; order Frankiales; family Frankiaceae; genus Parafrankia. The sequence continues at coordinate 252 of NZ_LRTK01000040.1, read as the reverse complement.
TGTGGACGACCGGCATCCAGAACGGACTGATCATGACCGGACTCGAACGCGACCCTGGCCCGAACACCCGGCCGGGCTGGCGTGCCGGCGGTGCTCGGCGGGTGCTGGCCGTTGTCGCGATGACCGCCTTCGCGCTCCTGGCGACGGCGCTGCCGGCGGCGGCCCACGCCACTCTCACGGGCAGCAGCCCCGTCGGCGGAGCGGCACTCGAAACCGCACCCACCCGCGTGACGCTGAGCTTCAGCGAATCCG
>NZ_LRTK01000039.1 GCF_001636565.1 Frankia sp. EI5c | reverse complement strand
GTCGTTACCCCCCGCGATCCGCAGCGCCTCCAGCACCCGCAACACCCCCATCCCCGTCGTCTCGCCCGTCAGCTCCGCCTGCTTCCAGGAGAGCCCGACAAACGAGATCGCGCCCAGGTTGTACACCTCGTCGGGCTGCGAGATCTCCACCGCGCCGATCAACGACGGAAGATCCGTCAGATCACCCTCCAACAGCACCACCCCGGGCACCAGCCGCTCCACCNNCNCNACCTTNGGGTNNGACTGCCCGCGCACCAGCCCGAACACCTCATAACCCCGCTCCACCAGCAACTCACCCAGATACAACCCATCCTGGCCGGTGATTCCTGTAATCAGCGCGCGAGGCACGATCATCCTCCTGTGGACCGTGGAGTACTGCTGCGGAAGGTTAGCGCCAGGTAAAGCGGCCAGGTCACTCGGGTGCCGGGCTCGGCGCGGCCGCGGCGGCGGCACCCGCACCGGAACCGTCCGGGCGGAGCAGCCGCAGGAGCTGGGGAACGATGACATCGCCGGCCCGTGCGCCGCCACCGTTGCTGATGTGCACGCCGTCATCGTCGCGCACCTGGACGCCGTCGATCGTGCCGCGGTACTGGTTGCCAGGGCTCAGGATGGCCGCGAGATCGATGACCGTGGTCGCCGCCGGGTGCCGCGCGGCCGCCTGCCGCAGCAGCGCGTTGAACCTGACCACCCGATCGGCTCGGGTCTCCGGGTAGATGCTGCCGTCGGCCGCCTCGCCCTCCTCGAACATCGGCGCGGTGAGGAGCACCACCTTGGCCCCGTTGGCCGACAGCGTCGTGATCGCCAGGTCGAGCTCCCGGCCCAGGTACGCGTCGAACGCCGGCTCACCGATGTGCACCCGCCGGCCGTTCAGGATCTGGTCGGTGACCTCCCAGCGGCCGACCAGCAGCAGGGCGAGATCCGGCTTGATCTCCGCGAGCTTCTGCCGGAAACGGCCGGGCCAGTCGGCGCAGGTGACCGGCGGCAGGTTTCGCCCGTCGCCGAGGAAGCGCACCTGCGCCCGGGTGACCCCGCAGCCCAGCTCGGCGGCGTCGTGGATCTCCAGTCCGTGGTCCGCCGCGGTGACGGAGAACTGGCTGAAGCCGAGGGTGAGGGCGAGCGAGTCGCCAGCCATGATCGCCCGCAGCGGACGGCCGGCGGCGGCCGCCTCCGCTCGGGCGGTGGGTGGAGTGGCCGTCGCGGCGCGCGCCGCCAGGCGCTCCAGATCGTCGGCGCCACGCCCCGCGGACGGGTCGGGGATCGTCGCGACCATGACCACCGCGACGATCGCACCGATCGTGGCCGGCACGGTGACCCGGGGAACCGGGAAACGGATCTTCCGGCGCCGGATCGGGTTCTCGACCAGATGGNACGAGATGATGGTGATGGCCGCGGTGACGGCGACGCGGGCCCCGAGCAGCGCCACCCCGCTCAGCCCCGTCCGCCCGGCGGTCACCGTCAGAAACACCGGCCAGTGCCACAGGTAGAGGCCGTAGGAGACCCGCCCGATGGCTGGCAGCGGGGGGAAGGAGAGCACCCTGGCCGCCGGTCCGCCGGGAACCTCCACGATCGACGCGACGAGGAGCATCACGACGACGGCCACGCCCAGGAAACCACCCGAGTACAGCACCCGGCTCTCGCCGTCCACCGTCGCCCAGACCGTGAGCATCGCGATGCCGGCCAGGCAGCCGACGACCGCCAGCCCCTTCTTCGTCCGATCGGTCAGCGGGGTCCGCCGCTGGATCCGCCAGACCGCGAGTGCAGCGCCGGCCAGCAACGCCTGCGCGCGGCTGTCCGTGCCGTAGTAGATCCGGGACGGGTCGACGTCCAGGACGACCAGCAGCAGGCCGAGCAGGGCCGAGGCCTCGGCTCCGAGGACCGCGACGGTCAGGATCAGGGTCTGGGCCTTGCGGCGCTGCTGGCGCCAGCGGGCCGCCGTCCGCCCGCTGTGCCACATGAGCAGATAGACACAGAGCGGCCACAGGACGTAGAACTGCTCCTCCACCGCCAGCGACCACGTGTGCAACAGCGGTGACGGCGCTGAGAAGTGATCGAAGTAGCTCTGGTCGGACAGCGCGAACCGCCAGTTGGCGACATAGCCCAGGGTCGCCAGCGCGTCCAGGCGCAGTGTCCTGACCTCGCTGGGCGCGGCCACCCAGCGGGCATACGCCGCGACGCCCAGCATCATCGTGAGCAGCGCCGGCATCAGTCGGCGGGTGCGCCTGATCCAGAACGACTTCAGGTCGATGCGCCGGGTGGTGCGGTACTCGGTCACCAGCAGGCCGGTGATCAGGAAGCCGGAGAGCACGAAGAACGCGTCGACGCCGAGCAGGCCGCCCGGCATCCAGCTGAGGCCGGCGTGATACGCCATGACGCTGAGAACCGCCAGCGCCCGCAGGCCGTCCAGTGCGGGGGAGTGGCCGAGCGGGGCCAGGACCGGCGCGGTCAGCGGTCCGGTCTCCAGCGGCCCGGTCTCCGGCGAGTTGGTCTGGGGAGGGGCGGTGCGCGGGGGCTCGGGCGCGCCGGGCAGGTCCGCGTCCTTCTCGGGAAGTCCGGTGGCGGCCATGCCGCTTCGCGCGGGTCGGCCCACCGCCGGCATGACCCGGCCGCGCTCCGGCAGCGCCGGCCTGGTGCCGGGGGCGCGCCTCGCCGAGGTCTCGGACCCTCCCGGCCCGGCGGCCCGGCGGCCCGGCGGCGTCCGCAGCCCCGACAGGTCGACCCCTGGACGAGGCGCGGCGCCGGCGGGCGCCTGGTCGGCGCGGGCGCGCGTCACGAGCGGAGTGGTCAGACCGGCGGCGTCGAGCCCCAGAAGCTCCCGCCGGACAACGCCGCCCGGCCTGCCGCCGACGCCGAGACCCGCACCGCCGACACCCGCACCGACGGCTTCACCACCGGCGGCCTCCCGGCGAGCGGTGCCCTGGTGGGCGGTGTCCCGGTGGGCGCTCGTGCCGCGGGCGATCTGCCGGGTCTCCGCCTCCCGGTACGACTCGCGCAGCCGGCCGTCCGGGTCGGGGTACGCGTCGGCCTGATAGGCGGCGTCGAGGTGCGACCGGTCCAGGTAGAAGCCGGACAGGTGGTCGATCTCCGGCCCGGCATCGGCCCCCGGCCCGGCACCGGCCTCCTGGCCGCCTTCCGGAGTGGATCGCGCGGCGGCGCGGTTGTCCGAGTGTGTCTGGCCGAGTCCGGGGCGGGCCAGCGGGTAGGTGTCGATCTCTCGGCGGCTCAGCCCAGTCCCCTTTCCCGAAGTCGTTGCTTTTCCCGAGGTCATCGCTGGCGAGGTCGCTTCGAACCGGGCCACCGGATCGTCGGAGTGTGCTTCCCGGCCGCGGCGCCGGCGCCGGCGGGGTCCGGCCGGACCCCGCGGCCGTATGACCCGATCACGATGCCCGACATCGTCGCGGCGCCTGATCGCGGCCGGCACCGCAGCCGTGTCCTCGCCGTCATCGTGGTCCTACGTGGGGGCCCGACCGCACCTCACTGGTGGTCATGGCCGATGACTTGAAAGCCATCCCGATTAGGGCGATTCATCTAGTATGTCCGAATCTCTCGGTATCCCGCCGTCGAGGCTACGACGTACGGAGGGGGCAGCGACACCGATGGGCTGTCCCGGAGCAGGGGCCGGACGTGCCGGCCGGCAGTGTGCAGGGCTGTCAGGTGGGGGCCGAGACGGGCCGGCAGCAGGACCGGCCGGCCGGTCCCCTGCGGGACTGCCGGCAGAGTCCTTGCAGCTCACAGCCCTGGTCCGGTCGGCACTGGCGGTGGGGTCAGGCGCGCCGCGCGGCCTCCGGAGCTCGGGCCTCGCGGTGGGCGCGCCAGCCGTCGGGCCGGTCTGAACGCATGTTACGGGCATGAATCCAGTACCACTTCCGGTGTAAACGGCTCGGGGGCTCGTTTGTGCTGGTCCTGTCGTTCAGGGTGACTTCGGGGTTCGGTGTGGGGGCAGTCGGGCCGAATCCACCCGTCGGTCGATTGGGGCACTTCGGACGTCGTGCCCGGAAGCCCACCGTGAGCGGTTCCTGCTGACATCCCGGCAGCCATCACTATCCGTGTTCGTCGGCTCCATGTTCGCCGCTCGCCCCACCGGTGCGCGCAGGCCGCGCCGGTCGAGAGCCGGCCTGCCGGCAGTGGCGGGCGTCACTGGAACATTTCGGGATGAGGCCGCTCAAATGTGGTGCCGTTGTGGGGCTCGCCGTGAGGTCGTGAGCGGTCGGCCGTCGGGTACCTCCTGGTACCTTGCGAGCGTGCCTGACATCACCGACAGTGGCGGGTCGGCGCGGTGACCGCCGTCTTCCAGCGGGGCATCCGCCGGTCGGCCCGCGGCATCGCGGCTCCCGGAGCGACTCCTGACGCGGCGGTGCCGGTAACTGTCGTCGATGTCACCGGCCCGCCCGCCGAGGCCCCGGAGGGGGCCGTCGCGGCGGAGCCGGGGCGACCCGCGGCCGAGTCGAGCCAGCCGGTGGTTTTCCCAGCATTCGACGGGCTGCGGGCGATCGCGGCCATGCTGGTCCTGTTCGTCCATGTCGCGTTCTACAGCGGACTGACCACGGGCAGTGCCGGCGGCGACTACGTGGCCCGCGGCGAGATCGGTGTCGAGGTCTTCTTCCTGATCTCGGGCTTCCTGCTGTACAGGCCCTTCGCCGCGGCCCACCTGGGCGGCCGAACGGCCCCGGTGGCGTCGGGCTTCTACATCCGGCGTCTGCTGCGCATCTTCCCGCTGTACTGGCTGGCCCTCGCCGTCGCGCTGAACGTCATACCGGACGAGCGGATGGGCGTCCACGGGCTCACCGGGCTGCTGCAGACCGGTTTCCTCATGCAGGGCTACCGGCAGGAGACGGCGATCCAGGGCCTGACCCAGGCCTGGACCCTCAACATCGAGTTCGCCTTCTACATCTGGCTCCCGATGTACGCCTGGCTGCTGGTCCGGCGCCGGCAACGACGCTCGGCCCGGGCGCAGCTGCGGATCGAGCTCGCGGCGCTGTTCGTGATCTTCGCGGCCAGCCGCGTCCTCCACTACGCGCTGATCGGCTCGGACATCTGGTGGGCCGACGGCTGGACCGTGTGGCTGCCGGTCTGGTGGGACCTGTTCGCCATGGGGATGCTGCTCGCCGTGCTCTCCGCCTGGTACGTCCAGAACGGGCGGACCCCGGTCTGGGCGCGGTGGCGCTGGTTCGGCGGGGCCTGCTGGCTGGTCGCGGCGTTCTTCTACTGGGTGGCGAGCACCCAGCTCGATCTGCCCCGCAGCCCGCTGTTCGTGCCGGACCGCAGCCAGGACATGGGGCGGCACCTCGTCTACGGCCTGTTCGCGTTCTTCCTGATCCTGCCCGCGGTCTTCGGGCGGCCCCGTCAGGGGCTGGTGCGCCGTTTCCTGGCCTGCCGTCCGATGGCCTATCTCGGGCTGATCTCGTACGGGATCTACCTCTGGCACACGACGGTGATCGATGTGGTGGTCGAGCACTCCGGGTCGGAGCCCGGCACGTTCGACTTCCTGCCCTTCTTCCTGACCGTGGCCGCGGTGACCTGTGCGGTCTCGACGGTCACCTACTTCCTGGTGGAGCGTCCCTGCACGGCCCTGGGGCGTAGGTGGGCACGGTGGGTCCGGGTCCACACGCGCCGGGGTGCGGGCGCGGGCGCGGGCCGGGGTGAGGGTGCCCCCCAGCTCGGCGGTGCCGGCGGCGTGGGCGGGGGCGGCGGGGTGCCGGCGGCGGCCGGCGGTGCCCGCGGCCGGGAGCTGTCGGGTGGCGGACACGTCACCGTCCTCGGTGGCGCCGCCGACGACTCCCCGGGCGACTCCCCGCGGACGGTGCCGCTGCGCGGCGTCCGGCCGGGAGCCACCCGATCCGGCGATGTGCCCGCAGCCCGTGTCCCCACCTCCGCGGTGCCGGGCGCGCCGGCGCCGCGAGCTCCCGTCCAGGAGAGCGAGGGGCCGTCCCGGTGGGACCCGCGGCGCGCTGGCCGGCGCCGGAGGGTGCGGTGAAGAGCCAACTTGGCCACATTCGCCGTGGTCGCCGGGACGAGACCAGGTGACTTTTCGTACTATGGGCGCGTCAAAATGTGAGTGCTCCGACCGGCCGGTCGGCCTCCTTGGGGCCAACCGACCTCGAGTCNGTGGCATCTCCCGTTGACCACGCGGGACACTGCTCCCTAGACTTGGGAGTTGCACGAGGGTTCGTGGGTCTCAGACCGAGCGGATCCACTCGAGCAGTCGTTATCGGTTCTGACAGTGTCGTTCTCAGCGCGGTGCCTGTCCCTCCGTCCCGGCGGTTCGATCCGGCCCTCGCGCGACAGACGATTCCCAGTCGGAGCCGACCCCTTGACGAGCACCACCGACGTACGACCCGTGGAGACCGTGACCACCTCGCACAGCCCGACCACACCACAGGTTGCGGTCAACGACATCGGCTCGGCAGAGGACTTCCTCGCCGCGGTCGACAAGACGATCAAGTTTTTCAACGACGGNGACATCGTCGACGGCATCATCGTCAAGGTGGACCGCGACGAGGTGCTCCTCGACATCGGCTACAAGACCGAGGGCGTCATCCCGTCGCGGGAGCTCTCGATCAAGCATGATGTCGATCCGCACGAGGTCGTGTCGGTTGGCGATCACGTCGAGGCCCTTGTTCTCCAGAAGGAGGACAAGGAAGGTCGTCTGATCCTGTCCAAGAAGCGTGCGCAGTACGAGCGCGCCTGGGGCACGATCGAGAAGCTCAAGGAGGAGGACGGCGTCGTCACCGGCACCGTCATCGAGGTCGTCAAGGGTGGTCTCATCCTCGACATCGGCCTGCGCGGCTTCCTCCCCGCCTCGCTCGTGGAGATGCGCCGCGTCCGCGACCTCCAGCCCTACGTGGGCCGTGAGCTCGAAGCCAAGATCATCGAGTTGGACAAGAACCGCAACAACGTGGTTCTGTCCCGCCGCGCCTGGCTGGAGCAGACCCAGAGCGAGGTGCGCTCGGAGTTCCTCGCGCAGCTCGCCAAGGGCCAGATCCGCAAGGGCGTGGTCAGCTCCATCGTCAACTTCGGTGCCTTCGTGGACCTGGGTGGCGTGGACGGTCTGGTGCACGTCTCCGAGCTCTCCTGGAAGCACATCGACCACCCGTCCGAGGTGGTCGAGGTCGGCCAGGAGGTCACGGTCGAGGTTCTCGACGTCGACCTGGACCGCGAGCNGGTCTCGCTGTCGCTGAAGGCGACGCAGGAGGACCCGTGGCGCCAGTTCGCGCGGACCCACGCCATCGGGCAGGTCGTGCCGGGCCGAGTCACCAAGCTCGTGCCGTTCGGCGCGTTCGTCCGGGTGGACGAGGGCATCGAGGGCCTGGTGCACATCTCGGAGCTGGCCGAGCGCCACGTCGAGATCCCCGAGCAGGTTGTGAACGTCGGCGACGAGATCCTCGTCAAGGTCATCGACATCGACCTCGACCGCCGTCGGATCAGCCTCTCGCTGAAGCAGGCGAACGAGGCATCCGCGCTGGCTGGTGAGGGCGACACGTTCGACCCGAGCCAGTACGGCATGGAAGCCAAGTACGACGAGCAGGGCAACTACGTCTACCCCGAGGGCTTCGACCCCGAGACCGGCGAATGGCTGCCGGGCTTCGAGGAGCAGCAGGCGGAGTGGGAGCGGCAGTACGCCGAGGCCCAGACCCGGTATGAGGCCCACCAGGCCCAGATCCGGGCCGCTCAGGAGGCGGACGCGGCCGCGGCGGCGCCGTCCTCCTACACCTCGCAGTCGGAGCAGCCTGCCTCNGCTATCGATGAGGAGGCGCTGCGGCGCCTGCGGGAGCAGTTCGGCCGGGAGTAGTCACCGGCTGGTCTGACCAGCACCGTCCCTCAGGGCCCGTGGGAGTTTCCCGCGGGCCCTGAGGCGTTCCTGGTTGGCCTCGGTTCCCCGCAACACCGGAGGCGCGGCTCAGAGCGGAGTGAAGCGGACCGGGANGGCGGTCAGGCCGCGCACCCAGACCGAAGGGCGCCACAGCAGCGCCTCGGGCTCCACCGCGAGCTCAAGGTCGGGCAGACGGTCGAGGAGCACCCCGACGGCCACCGTCGCGACGGTCTCCGCCGCCAGCTGCGCCGGGTAGGGACACCGGTGTTCACCGTGCCCGAACGCCAGGTGCGCGTTGTTGCCCGCCGCCCGTCCGGAATGCTGCGGGCGTGCCCGCGGGTCGGTGTTGGCGGCGGCGAGACTGAAGATGACGAGGTCGCCGGCGCGGATCCAGCGCCCGCCGAGCCGCAGATCGCGGCGGGCCCACCGGGCCACCAGGTTCTGGATCGGCGGATCGGCCCACAGCACCTCGGCCATCGCGCTGCCGACGCTGAGCCGGCCGCCGGAGAGATCCACTGCGAACCGGCTGTCGGTCAGCATCAGCCGCAGCGTGTTGCCGATCCAGTCCGCGGTCGGGGCCTGACCGGCGGTCAGCGTCGCCATGACATCCTCGACGATCTCGTCGTCCCCGAGCTCGGCCGGATGGGTGATCAGCGCGGACACGGCGTCGTCCGTCGGTTGTGCGCGCCGGCGCCGGACGACCCGGACCAGCATCGCGTGCACCCGGCGGCGGGCGTCCCGCGCTCCGGTGCCGCCGCTGACGAGCAGGGTCAGGTCTCTGGCGAGGGCGCCCAGGTCGCTGTCGGGCAGGCCCCACATGCCGGCCGCGACCATGGCCGGCAGCGGGCCGGCGTACTGGGCCATCAGCTCGGCGCGGCCGCTGCCCGCGATGGTGTCGACCAGCGTGTCCGCCCCGCGGGTGGCTCGGGCCCGCAGGTCATGCGATTCGAACATGCCCACCACGTCACTGATCGCCGCCAGCCGGCGGGTGTGCGCCGGTCCGTCGAGGCTGCGCAGGGAGGGCCGCTGGCCGACGATCGACTGCAACGGCCAGCCCGGCGGGACGAGGTCCCAGGCGTTCCAGATCCGGCAGTCCCGGCCGAACAGGGCGGGCGTCCCGCCGACGTACACCACCTCGCGGTAGCCGAGGACGAGCCAGGCCGGGATGTCTCCTTCGATCAGGACAGGTGCGACCGGCCCGTGGTCGGCACGGATGCGCTGGTAGAACGCGGCGCGATCGTTTCCGGGACCATCGGCGGGCAGCCGGACCGCGGTGCGGTGCGCTGGCCAGCGGACATCGAGGCCCGCCCGGTCCGGCGGCCGGGACTGCCCCGGCTCCGGCCGCTGCTCGCCGGGAGGCGCGAAGGGCGGCACGGGCGGCGGTCCCGGGCTCCGGGGCGCGGGCGGGCCGTCGGCCGGGCCGGCGGACCCACCCGGTTCGCCGCCCGGGTCCTCGGGGGCTCCCGGTGACCCGGGACGGTCAACCGTGCCAGGGTGGCCGGGCAGGGTGGGTGCGGCGGAAGCACCTGACGGGCTGGCGGCCGTAGGTGTGGGCACGGTGGCCGAGCCGGACCGGCCGGCCGGGCCCTGCGCGGCGGGCCGGCCGGGCGCGGGGGTGTCGGATGCGGGCCGGCCGGGTGCGGGCTGGCCGGGTGCGGGGCTGCCGGGATCGCCGCCCCGCCGGTTGGCCGGCTGTGGGCAGGACGCTCCGTACTGGCGCAGGGCCCCGTACTGGCGCACGGCACCCAGAGCGCGGGGCATGCCGTTTGCGCAGGTGCCGGGTTGACGGGGATTCGAACTGGTCATCGGTGCTCTCCGGCCTCGGGATCAGCGTGGTGCCGCCTGGCGCGGCCAGTCCTGTCGTCAGACGGGACTGAACCGGACCGGCAGCGCGGTCAGTGCCCGGTTCCACGCGGTGCGTCGCCAGACCAGTGCGTCGGCCGGCACGGCGAGCTGCACGTTGGGGAGCCGGTCCAGGAGCACTTCGACCGCGGTCCGGGTGATGACCTCGGCGATCTCCTGGGCGGGGAACGGGCAGCGGTGCGTGCCGTGACCGAAGGACAGGTGGGCGCTGTTCGCGCCGGCGGCCGCCGCGGTGCTGCCGCCGCTGCCGGTGGCCGCCGCTCCGGCGGCGGTGTGGGTGTTGGCGCCGCCGGCCGCGGCGGCCGCGGGGCAGGAACCCGCCGGGCCCGGAGAACGGCCGGCGCCGACCCGGGGATCGGAGTTCGCGGCCGCGACACCGAGCGCGACCATGTCCCCGGCTCGGATGCGCTGCCCGCCGAGCTGGACGTCCCGGGTGGCCCACCGGCCGGCGACCACCTGCATCGGGGTGTCCTCCCACAGGACCCGGGTGATCGCCTGCATGACACTGCGCCGTCCCCCGGACAGCTCCAGCGCGAACGACCCGTCGGTGAGCAGCAGGCGCAGCGAGTTGCCGATCCAGCCGGCCACCGTGCGCATTCCGAAACCGAGCACCACCGCCAGGTCCTCGACGATCTCGTCGTCGGTGATCTCGGCGGGATGTTCGACCAGGTGGGAGATGATGTCATCGCCGGGCTCGTCCAGCCGGTCGTCGAGCAGCACCCGCAGCTGTTCCACGAGCCCGTGGTGGCCGTCGGCGGCGTCCGCGCCCGGCTCGACGAGGTCGACCAGATCAACGAGGTCATCGGCGATCTGGTCAACCTCGGGGTCGTCGTCCGGCCCGCACAGCGAGGCCAGCACGAGTGCGGGCACCTGGTGGGCGAAGGCGCCGATCAGGTCGGCCGCCCCGAGGCCGGCGAACTTGTCGATGACGCTGTCCGTGACGGTCTCGGCCCGGGCCCGGAGGAGGAAGACGTCCACCTCGCCCAGCACGTCATCGATGGCCTGGTAGCGGCGCTGATGCTCGTCGCCGTCGGTGCGCAGCAGCGACTGGCGGCGCCCGACACCCGGCAGCGGCGCCCAGTCGGGTGAGACGCTCACCTGGCGGGACCGGTGCCGCGGGTCACTCGTGAAGATCTCCGGGTTGTTCAGGACGTGGTGCAGCTCCTGGTATCCGAGGACCAGCCAGGCGGGCCGGTTGCCGTCGAACATCACCGGAACCACCGGGCCGGGCCGCCGGCGTTGCTCTCGGTGGCCCCGGGCCGGTGACCCGATCGGGTGCGGGCCGGGGCGGGCCACCCGCTCGGGCCGGGCGCGGCCGGAACCCGGCCCGAGCATCGTGGTCACGAGGCCTCCTGACGGGCGGAGGCCTGGTCATAGAGGTGACGCACCAGGGTGATCAGCACATCCTTGCTGGACGAGCGGTGTCGCGCGTCGCAGTCGATGACCGGCACGTCGGGGGAGAGGGACAGCGCCTCGCGCAGGTCCTCGAGCGAGTGCTCNGGGTCGCCGAAGTTGTTCCTCGCGACGATGAACGGCATCCGGTGGTGTTCCAGCCGGTCGATCGCATACCAGGAGTCGGCGACCCGGCGGGTGTCGACGAGTACCACCGCGCCGATCGTGCCGGCGAACAGGCGCTCCCACAGGAACCAGAACCGCTCCTGCCNCGGGGCGCCGAACAGATAGAGGACCATGTGGGCGTCGAGGCTGATCCGGCCGAAGTCGAACGCGACAGTGGTGGTGTTCTTCTCCTCGACCTCGTCGGTGTTGTCGATGCCGACGCCGGCTTCGGTCATGACCTCCTCGGTGCTCAGCGGGCGGATCTCGCTGACGGAACGGACCATCGTGGTTTTGCCCACGCCGAATCCGCCGACGATCACGATCTTGACGCCGTCCTTGGCCGTGGTCTTCAGCGGCGGCCGGGCGGCCAGCTCAGAGCTTCTGGAGTCCAACGAGCACCTGCTTCAGGAACGCGGGATCGGGAAGTTGCAGAGGGTCGGTCGGAGTGGAGGGATGGCTCGCGGAGATCAGGCCTCTCTCCAACAGATCGGCGAGAAGGATCTTCACGATGCTCACGGGGAGTTTGAGGTCCGCCGAGAGCTCCACCACCGCGGTCGGCGCCCGGCACACACGCAGGATCCGGACATACTCGGACTGCATGCCGGGGGTGGCATCCGCCCTGCTCGTGACGAGCGTGACGATGTCGAACGAGGCGGCGTCGCCGGCCCGGCTGCGCCCGCCGGTGACGGTGTAGAGCCGGTCCGGGTCCTCGCTGTCGACAAGCCGTCGGATCACGGCTGTCGAACGGGCTGGACGGGGTCGCGGGGCGCCGCGCTCAGGTAGTCGCCGATCTGCTCGACCAGCTCACTCATGTTGTGGCCGATGATGCCGGCGTCCGCGTCGTCAGTCGCGATCACCGCGAGGTGCGCGCCCTGGCCCGCGTCGACGATGAACAGCAGACCGCCGTGGAACTCGGTCATGGACTGCCGCACCCCCCCGGTGCCGTCCCCGAACTCGATGGACGCTCCGTGCGCGAGGCTCTGGATGCCCGAGGCGATCGCGGAGAGCTGGTCGGCCTGGTCGATGCTCAGACCCGACGACCGGCACAGCTTGAGCCCGTCTCGGGACAGCACCAGGGCATGGTGCGTTCCCGGAGTGCGCGCCAGGAGGTTCTCCAGCAGCCAGTCAAGATCGCTCTCAGTGGTATTCATCGGGATTGTGGGGCTCCGCGCGGTGGGCCCGCCCGGGATGCCCCTGCCTCCAATCTGGTCGTCCAGTGCTGGTCTGGTCGTGGTGGTTCGCCCCGGTCGCTAATGCCCTGCTGGTGGCGGACCGGGCTGTCGTGGTCAACCGGTGAACCGGTCGGCGCGGGTCGCCGGGACGTCCGCGCGCTTGGGACGGAGCGCGGTCGTCGGGGCGTCGGTCGGCCCGGAGTCGGCCGCCGTCTCCGTGACGGCGGTGATCCTCGCCGTGATCTCCGGGTCGTCGGGCACGTCGTCGGCGTCATCGCCGGGCTGGCCGGCGCCCTCGACCTGTGCTGTCCGGTCAGCCTGGGCCGGGTCTTCGGCGGGCACGGTGTCTACGGCGGGCACGGTGTCTACGGCGGGCACGGTGTCGTCGGCGGGCACGGTGTCGTCGGCGGGCACGGTGTCGTCGGTGGGCACGGTGTCGTCGGTGGGCACGGTCTGGTCGGTGGGCACGGTCTGGTCGGTGGGCACGGTCTGGTCGGTGGGAACCAGGCCGTCAGCGGGCGCTGGGTCTTCGGTGAGTGCTGGGCCCTCGGTGAGCTCTGTGAGGTCGGCGAGTGCTGTGGGGTCGGCGAGTGCTGTGGGGTCGGTATGGGTGATGCCGTCGCGGGGTGCGGCGGGCCCGGTCTCCGCGATACCGGCGGTGGGCGGGACCGGCGGTACGAGGAGCGTGTCGAGGCCGTCCGTCGGCGTGGCCGCCATGGCGGGTGCGGGCGCGGAGGAGGCCCAGCTGTCGAATGGCGTGCCGGTCGGTGGAGCCGCCGCCGCTGCGGGCGCGGTTCGGGGCGGTGCGGTCCTGGACGTGCCGGCGGCGCGCATCGCCCGGCGGAACGCCGCGAAGTTCGCGATGGAGTTGCGGCGGGCCCGATGCGAGCGGGGGCGGGAGGCCGTGGATGCCGGCCCACGCGTGCTGGCGGCCAGGGACTGCCCGCGGGCGCGCTTGGGGAGAGTGATCTGCGTGGTGGCGGGAGCACTGTCCGGTGCACTGAGGGTTTCCGGAGGGCTGAGGGTTTCCGGAGGGCTGAGGGTTTCCGGAGGGCTGAGCCTGCCCACCGTGCCGAACGGGTTCGTCTCGAACGGCGCGCCCGTCGGCGCCGGGGGATCCGGGTGCAGGCTTCTGGCCGCGGGCCGGGTCGGGAAGGACCAGGGTTCACGGGTGGGCAGTGTTTCGGTGGCGGTCGCGGTGGCGGTCGCCGGCAGTTCCCGTCGCGGCGGCAGGCTGGTGACGCCGGTGTCGCCGGCCGCGGCCGGCCGCGGCCGGGCCAGGCCTATGTCGAGCCCGCCACTGTTCCCGCCGCGTCGCGGGTCAGTGTGCCGGTCGCTGCCTGGCCGTTCGCCGCTGGCCGCGGGCGGCAGCGCCCGGGGGGCCCTGGTAGCGATGGCGCTGTGGAGCCCGGTGCGCAGGCCGGTGGTCGCGGCGTCCGCGGCATCGGCGACCGAGGGCGGCGGCTCGACGGAGCGCGGCGCGGTGATGAGCTGGCGGGGGATCATCACGATGACGCCGGTACCGCCCCGCGAGGAGGGACGGAAGGACACGGTCAGGCCATGCTTGCGGGCGAGAACGCCGACGACCGCGAGGCCGAGCCGCGTCCCCGACAGGGTTGTCAGGTCCAGTGACTCCGCGGACACGGCGCGTTCCGCCCGTGAGAGTGCCGCCTGCCCCATCACCAGGCCGCCGTCCTCGATCGTGATGACTACGCCGGCCTGCACCTCCTCGACGTAGACGTGCACCTCTTCGGAGGGAGGGGAGAAGCTGGTGGCGTTGTCCATCAGCTCGGCGAGCGCGTGCATCACACCCTCGGCCGCGTAGCCGACCACCGCCACGGTGCTGGTGGAGTGCAGTCGGACGCGCTGGTAGGCGCTGATCCGTCCCATCGCGCCGCGCAGGATGCTCTCCATGACGATCGGCTTCGTCCACCGTCGTCCCGAACGCCCGCCGGTGAGGACCGCGATGCTGTCCGCGAGGCGGCCGGCCTGCGCGGTGAGGNGGTCGAGCCGCAGGAGATCACCGAGGACCTCCTCACCGTGCCGCTCCTCCATCGCGCGAAGGNCGGCGAGCATGCCGGTGCTCAGCGCCTGCATCCGCCCGGCGGCGCTGGCGCAGGCCGCCATTGCCGCGGAGCGCATCCGCTCGCCCCGGCTGACCTCCTCGGCCACCGTGCGCAGGATGTGCAGGTGGGTGCTGTCCGTGCCGCGGGGTGCCTCGCCGAGGGCCGCCTGGGCGGTGGCGCCGTCACGCAGGCGGCTGACGACGAGGGGAAGAACCTCGCGGGCGAGGCGCTCTGTCTGGGCGTTCGCCGTTTTGGCCTTCGACTCCAGGGCGACGACCCGGCCGCGCAGCTCGCGGGTGATCTGCCTGTTGCGTACGGCCACGATGGTCGCGAGTCCGACGAGCACGGCGGCGACCGATGCGCAGAACAGGACCGGCCCGCGGGCTCCGGCGGGTGATCCGGCGGCGGTGGCGATGCCGGTGAGCATCATGACCAGGACAGCGGTGACCGGTGGCACGACCAGATCGCGTGCGGTCGGCGGTCGCTGTACCTGATGACGAGCGATTGCGTGTTCTGACATCGATCAGGTCCTCGTCGTCGGTGATCGGTGGCTCAGGGCCGGTCCGCCGCGGCCGGGAACTTCTGCCAGGAATGTGTTTCCCCGGGAACTGCCCCCGATCCGGCTGCCCGCCCGGAGGCCGCTTTCATGCGTCCTCCCGTGATATCGGCACCGTGCTTCCGCGGTGCTCCCGCCGGCTTTTTTCGGGCATCTCCACCGGCTGCGGAAAAAAGTTTCGTCCTGACCGGCTCCAGGTTTTCTCCGATGCCTGGGAGCACCGGTTTCGAGCCCCTCTCCGGCTGTGCTGACCGCGTCGATCTCCGCCCCCTCGCCGTCGCCCCGGTGCGCCTGCCGCGGCTGGGTCGATCCCCCTCAAACCGGACCATCAGTGCAGGTCATATGCGCGTCGCACATGTTATGGACGGCTCAAACCTGTCGTGCGGCAGGAGCTGTGGACCGGAGGGCGGGCATAGCCGAAAGTGGCATCAGAGTGTTTCCATTGTGTTTCTGTTGTGCTTACGGATTGACTCTGTTTTGCTGGAATCCCGCGCGGTGGCCCGGACGGAACGGGTGCGACGGTCCGCGGATTGGACAGCCTGGCATTCCTTGGCGGCGTTATGGCACGCCCGGGCTATTTCGAGCCAAAGTCGGCCACCCTTTTGCGGCCCGCCGGGCCCGGCTGCTTATATGCTGAATTCGTTCTCAGTTGGCGGAGTGCGTGCGCGGACCGCGCCGCGGGGGCGGTGAATCTCCCTGTTCCAGACGACCTCCCGGTCGCCGCGCGGCCGGCGGGCGGCCCGGGCCGGGCGGCCGCCACCCGCGAACGGGGGTGCCGGGCGCACCCGGCTCGGCCCGTTCGACGCGGCGGTGAGGTTGCTTCCGCGGTGATTGTCAAGTCTGGAGCGAACCAGTGGTCGCGCGTGTCGCCGGTCGGAGCGCCACCTGCGGTCGACCCCCGGTTGGCTCCGGCGTGCTGCGCGGGTGTTCACGTGGGTGCCGCGCCGTCCACGCGCCCGCCCGCGGTGTGCGCCCGCCCGCGGTGTGGTCGACCCGGCGGGCGGGGTGGGCCTTTCACGGCCTTTCGACCCGGCGCATAGTCTGACCCTGGGCGTGCGTCATCCGCGCCCGTCGCGGGCGGGAGGTTGGATGGGTCCGACGGGCGCGAGCCCGAGCGCGTTGCCGGGTCCTCCCGCGGGGTCGGTGGCCGTGACCACCCCTGAGGCGGCCCTCGACAACCCGGTCTGGGCGTCGCTGACGGGCGTGCACGCTCATCTCGCCATCGCTCACCGAGGCGCGGCGCGTTATCTGCCCGAGATGTCACCGTTCGCGGCGGTGAGCGACGACACCGATCCGGCGGCCTGGGATGATCTGGCGGACCTCGTGGGGCCGGGCGCGCTGCTCGGTTTCGCCGGTCTGAAGTCGATGCCGCCGCCCGGCTGGGACGTGGTGATGGCCGTGCCCGCCGTCCAGATGCTCGGCGACGACCTGGTGGGGCGGCCGGACGCGGAGGCCGTCCGCCTCGGCCGGCAGGACGTCCCGGAGATGCTCGACCTGGTCGCGCGGACCAGACCGGGCCCGTTCGAACGGCGCACCATCGAACTCGGCGCCTACCTGGGCATCCGGCGTGGTGGTCGACTCATCGCGATGGCCGGGGAGCGCATGCGGTTCCCCGGGCGGACCGAGATCAGCGCCGTGTGCACCGATCCGGCCCACCGCGGAGAGGGCCTCGCCACCCGGTTGATCAGGGCGGCGGCGGTGGGGGTGCTCGCGCGCGGTGACCGTCCGTTCCTGCACGTCGCGGTCTCCAACATGGACGCGATCCGGCTCTACGAGACGCTCGGGTTCNGCATCCGGCGGGAGATGTCGTTCGTGCAGATGCGCACCCCGTCGAGCTGACCGCGACCCGCGGATTCTGTCACCGATGCGGTGACAGAATCGCGCGTGCCCGGGTAGCGTCCGAGGTGTCCGCGCCGTCCGTGTCGCGGCCCAGCCGCGTCCGGCCCGGTTCACATCCGGGCAGGTCGTGCCCGGTGCGGGCCGTGCGTCGCAGCGGCGTCCCACCCCGGACCCGCCGTCGCCGGGTTCGCCACACCGAGAGCCAGGTCGCAGATGACTGTCCATGACTTCACCGTCGAGGCGCCGGACGGCACCCCCCGCCCGCTGCGCGACTACGCCGGCAAGACGCTCCTGATCGTCAACGTCGCGAGCAAGTGCGGTCTGACCCCGCAGTACGAGGGGCTGGAGGCGCTCTACCGGGATCTGAAGGGGCGCGGCCTGGAGATCCTCGGTTTTCCCTGCAACCAGTTCGGTGGCCAGGAGCCGGGCACGAACGACGAGATCCAGGAGTTCTGCTCGACGAACTTCGACGTGACCTTCCCCGTACTCGGCAAGATCGAGGTGAACGGTCCCGGCGCCGACCCGCTTTACACCTACCTGCGTTCCGAGGCCCCCGGTGACTTCGGGCCGGACTCCGGCTTCCTCTTCGAGCACATCAAGCGCTCCCGGCCCGAGGCCATCGGTACCGACGAGGTCAAGTGGAACTTCACGAAGTTCCTCGTGGACGGGGACGGGAAGGTCGTCCGGCGCTTCGAGCCGACGGTGACGCCCGAGGAGCTCCGCGGCGAGCTGGAGACCGCGCTCGCCTAGTTCCCCCGCCGCCGCTGGTCCCGTCCGGTCAGGTCCGTCGGACGGGACCGGCGGTGCGAGCGCCCGCGTGGGTCAGCCGCCGATCAGTGGGAGGGTCAGCCGGCAGACCGGCTCCTTCGCCGTCCGCGGGGACAGCGCGTTGAGTACGAGCTCACCCACATAGCTGTCGTAGGGCACGGAGAGGTGTTCGGCCAGGTTGAGCGGGCACCGCCTGGAGAGTTCGATGTTGTCCACCGTCGCGCCCGGCCCGGCTGTCAGGAACGCGTTGGTGTACGGGGTGATCACCTGGTCGCCGTGGTTGATGATGACGGTGTAGGCGACACCGGGAACGGTGTCGCCACCGGCGTCGAGCTGCCTGTTGACGGCGGAGCCGACCGCCTGGTCCATCGCCCCGGGTGCGATCAGCTTGACCGGGTCGAGGATGCCGACGGCCTCGCCCAGAGTCGCCAGCCCGGAGATCGTGGTCCCGTGGTTCGACGGCGCCAGCCCGATGAGTCTGTCCACCCTGGCGTTTCCGCCGAAGAACTTCAGATAATAGCGCGGTGTGATGCCGCCGCCCTGCGAGTGGCCGATGATCGCGAGTTTCGGCTGGCCGGTCGCGGCGAGGATCCGGTCCACGACGACCGAGATCTCCCGGGCTGATTCAGGGACGGTGTACGTTCCCTGGAGAACGGCGTCGGCGTCGCCGCCGTAGTTCGTGGTGTAGACGCAGTAACCGTTGTTCCGGAGGAACGGCGCGAGCGCCTGCCAGTTGTTGCTCTGGTTCTCCCACGTTCCGTGCAGGAGCAGGACCGGCTGGGGATGGATCGCCGAACTGCAGGCCGGCGCGGGTGCGTCCGCCCGCCAGTCCACCTCGAGCGCGCCGGGCGGCGGGTTCCGGAAGCTGGCGATATTCGGTAAGAATCCGATCGGGAAGTTCCAGACCACGGGTAACGGGGCGGCGTGGGCCGGCCCCGGCGCGGTCAGTGCCAGTGCCACGGCGCTCAGCGCCGCCGCGACCGTGGCCAGTATTTTTCTGTGCACGCGGGTCCTCCCGAGGTCGGGTAAAAGGACTTGCGGCCAGAAGGTAGCAATTGATTTGCGGGCCCGAAAATACCCCGAAGGTGCCAAATATATGGGTGCCCCTGATTCGGGTGTCGGACATTCGGGTTTCCGGATCGAACCAGGCGGCGGCCGGTCACGGTGGAGCGGCGGCGCCCACCCGGCTTGGACTGACCCGTGCCGTGGGCCGGGATCCGACCCGTCGGCCGCCGCACCGCCCCGGGCGCGGGCGCGGGCGGGTTCGGGTGCCTGCGTGTGGCTGTGGCGGGCCCGTGGCTCCGGAACGAGGAACGGCCGCCAGCGTCGCTGTGGGGCCCGGCCGCCGGTCACGCCGGGGCCCGGAGATTCGGCTCGCCGGGGTCGAGGCCGCGCCGACCAGGGATTCCCGGAAACTTCCCCCGTGGTTGTCGGGAAGCATTTGTCGGCGGTCTCCGGCCGGCGGCGGGCGGCCTGTGAACGGGCTTCGCGCGCCCATCGGGCCGGACACCCGGAAAGCGGGTCCGGTGATTCTCGCCACCGCGATGATCGGCACCCCGTTACCGGGCCCAGAGTCCTTCATACTGATACCTGCCAGGCAGTCTGGCGTCGGTGGTTCACCGGTCAGCCTGGTCGGCCCTCGGGTGGGGCGGAGCCGGCCGCGCATTTCCACGGGATGCGCGGCCGCGTTCGCCGATGAATTCCCCCCGCCTGGCCGGCTCGCAACCCCCGTATCGGTGGAAAACCCGCCAGGGGACCTTCGTCGTCCCGCGAACCGCCGGGCGGCCCGGTAACCACGGTGCTGGAGGACACACATTTCCGGTTGCAGTCGCGGTACCTGCCGGAACCGANGGAAATGAGCGCGTCGAGCCGCGGCCAGCGGGAGACAGGAGGGGACATGGCCNACGTCGAGGATCAGATCGAGCTGCTCGCCCACATCGTCGAGGAAAGCGCCGAGCTCCTGCCGCCGCAGGCCCCGCTGGGATACTTCTCCCACCACAACCCGCTGCACGCGCTCGAAAGGCTGCCGTTCGCCCACGCCGTCGAGCACGCCAACTCGATGCTGGGGACGGAGGCGTTCCAGACCGAGGAGGCCTTCGCCGGCCACCGGTCGTCCGGCCGGATCCTCGCCGGGGATCTCGCGGCGGTGGTGGCGGAGCACGGCGGGCGGCCGGGAGCCCCGCCCGCCCGCGGCGAGGTGGAGATCATCCCGGGCGGTCCGAGCTGGAACGACTTCCAGCTCGCCCGGCTCGGCCTTTGGGTGGACGTCCCCAGCGCGACCGGCGTGCCGTGGCGGCTCACGGACGGCGGGGAACTGCACGACTTCCATCCGCTGGTCTCCCCGGCCCGGCGGGAGGAGCTGATCAGGCAGGCCCGCCGGCGTTTCCCGGCCCAGCGGGCCTGTTCCCGGCGGGGCCGCCGCGCCCAGCAGGCCGCGCTCCGGGCCGCTCTGCTGGGTGAAATGTGGGACGACCTGCTGCGCTGCGCGCCGCCCGCGGCGGACCCGGCCGTCCCGCTGCGCCGCCGTGACCAGCTCCTCGACCGCTACGGGGTGGACGTCGACGAGGCTGTCCATCCACTGCTGATCAGGCTGTGCGCGGCCTTCCTCGACCAGGGCATGGCCGCCTGGGACCTGCCACACCGCGAGGAAGGGCTGCTCACGGCCTTCCGGCACCTGTTCGGAACGCTGGGCGCACCCCGCGGCCCGCAGTGGTCCGGGCTCGGCGCCCAGCTGCGCCGGCAGCTCCGCCGGAACTGGTCGGCGGAACGCACCGTGGCCTGGGCGTTGTGGGCACTGCGGATTCCGGTGCCCGCCTGGGCGGACGCGATCCGCGCGACGCTGGTCTCGCTGCGTGGCTGGGCCGGAATGATCCGCCAGTTCGAGTGCCATCCCGACCGGGCACCGTCCCAGCCGTCGCCGGCCCGGCTGATGGACTACCTGGCGGTCCAGCTCACCCTGGAGGCGGTTGCCGTCCGCAACATTCTCGGCCAGGTCGCCGGTCCCACCGCCGGGCCGGAGGATCTCGGCCCGCTCGGCCGCGACGATCCCGCGCGGCCCGCTGTGCCCGCGGTCGATGTGGAGCTCGTCTACGAGGCGTTCGTCCTCGCGCAGATCATGGATGTCGAGACGGAGGTCCTCGGCCAGCCACGGTGGGCGGGAGCCTGGCTTGGGGCCGTCGGTGGTCTCGACGCCCGGCGGCGGCGCTGGCTGCTGCATCTCGCCTACGAGCGGCGCTACCGCACTGAGCTGCTCGACGCGCTCGCCGCGCACGACAGCCGATTCCCCGGCGGAGCGCTCCCGGCGGCGGGCCAGCCGCACCCCGGAGGAGGTGTCGACCGAGCGATCGACCCCGTGCCCGACTGGCCGCAGCCGCAGCGAGGCGGCTTCCAGGCGGTGTTCTGCATGGACGAACGGGAGGAGTCGCTGCGGCGGCACCTGGAGGAGACCGACTCGAGGATCCGCACCTACGGGACCGCGGGATATTTCGGTGTCGCCATGGCCTATCAGGGGCTCGACGACATCCGCCCGCGTGCCCTGTGCCCGGTGTCCGTGACCCCGCGCAACCTGGTCGTCGAGCACGCCGTTGACCCCGACGAGCTGCTCGACTACCAGCGGACGCGGCGGCGTGACGCCCACCGCCACCACGTCCTCTCGGTCACCCGCGGCCGCTGGGGGCGCCCGGCGGGCCACAACGCGGTGGCCGGCCTGGCAAGGCTGGTTCCGATGGCGGTCGGCGCGGTCGCGCCACGGGCCACCGCCCAGGGAGCGCTGCAGTTCGGTCGCAGCCGTCGCTCCGCCGCCTTCCCGCGGACGAGGCTGGCGATCGAGGCGATCGAGGCGATCGAGGCGATCGAGGCGATCGAGGCGGCCGGAGTGGCCGGAGTGGGTGGGTCCGGGCTGGTTCCCGGGGTGGGTGCCGCGCCGCTGCGACCCGGATTCACCGTCGAGGAGATGGTGGAGATCGTCGACGGGCTGCTGACGACGATCGGGATGACCGAGCCGGCGGGGCCCGTCTTCGTGATCGGGCACGGTTCGTCCAGTGTCAACAACCCGCACGCGGCGGCCTACGACTGCACCGCGACCGGTGGTGGGCGCAGCGGACCGAACGCCCGGGCCTTCGCGGCCATGGCGAACCATCCGCGGGTGCGGGCCGAACTGGCGCGGCGCGGACGTCCGATCGGCGCCGACACGTGGTTCGTCGGCGGCCACCACGACACCTGCGAGGGTTCCCTGACCTGCTATGACACCGACCTCGCGCCCGCGCATCTGCGCCCGGAGCTGACCCGCGCGATCGAGGCGCTGCGGGTCGCCGTCCAGCTCGACGCGCATGAGCGCTGCCGGCGGTTCGAAACGGTGGACGCCGACGTCGCGGCGGACACGGCGCACGCCCATGTGCGCGGGCGCTCCAGCGACATCGCGCAGTCACGCCCCGAGTACGGGCACAGCACGAACGCCGCCTGCGTGATCGGCCGACGCGCACGGACCCGCGGGCTGTACCTCGACCGCCGGTCCTTCCTCGTCTCCTACGACCCCACCACCGATGCCGACGGCTCGGTGCTCACCGGGCTGCTGCTGTCCGCCGTCCCGGTCGGCGCGGGCATCAGCCTGGAGTACTACTTCAGCCGGGTCGACCCCATCGGCTTCGGCGCCGGCTCGAAGCTGCCGCACAACATCAGTGGCCTGGTGGGGGTGATGGACGGGTACGCCTCCGACCTGCGTACCGGCATGCCGTGGCAGTCGGTGGAGATCCACGAGCCGATGCGGCTGCTGGTGGTCGTGGAATGCGAACCCGACCGGCTGGCGGGGCTGGTGCGGGATCACCCGACGCTGCGCGAGCTGGTCGACGGCGGCTGGATCCAGCTCGCCGCCTGGGATCCCGACTCGCCGCGGACCTGGCTCTACCAGGCCGGCCGGTTCGTGCCGCACGAACCGGAGCGCCGGCGCCTGCCCGTGGTCGCCCGTTCCGAGCACTACTACGCCGGGCAACGTGATCATCTAGCGCCGGTGCACGTGCTCGCCGCGTGCGAGCCCGCTGCCGGCGGAAGTCGCGCGCCGACCGCCTGGATCAGGCTGCCGGGGCAGCGGCCGGGGCCGCGCCCTCTCGGGCAGGACGGGCCGTGACGGGCGCGGCCGGAGGCATCCTGCCCGCCGCGCTGGCGCTCGCCGTCGTCGCGCCGGCCGGGGCCGTCGCAGTCCTGGCACCGCTGATGTGGTTCGGTCGGGCCCGGTCCGAACGGCTGACCACAGCTGTCGTGGCCACCTCGTTCACGGTCGTGACCCTCGCCTGCCTGGTGCTTGCCGGTGGGCTGGCACTCAGCGACCGCGCGCTGGTCGAGGCCGAGGGGGGTCCCTGGTTCGGCGCGGGCGAGCACACGTTCACCTGGCATCTGTGCGCGGACGGCCTTTCCGCCCCGGTCGCGCTGGTCGCGGCCGTCCTCATCGGCCTGACCGGCGCGGTGTCCGCCCGCTACCTGCACCGGGAACCGGGATTCGTCCGGTTCCACCTGCTCCTGCTGCTGTTCGGCGGCGGTGTGGAACTGACGGTCCTGGCCGGTGACCCGCCGGCGCTGTACTTCGGCTGGGAGCTGGTCGGACTCACCTCAACCCTGCTCATCGCCTTCTTCGCCGAACGGCGGGCACCGGTCCGTCACGGCCTGCGGGCCTTCCTGACTTACCGGGTCTGCGACGTCGGGCTGCTCGTGGCCGTGGTCTGGCTCGGGCACCTGGCCGGAACTTCGACCGGCCAGCACCCGCACGCCCACGGCTGGGAGGAGATCCTGGGCGCGCCGGACGTCCTCGCTCACGCGACGGTCCTGGGCCTGCTGCTGCTGACGGCCGCGCTGGGAAAGTCCGCGCTGGTGCCGGTAGGCGGGTGGCTTCCGCGGGCGATGGAGGGGCCGACGCCGTCCAGTGCGGTCTTCTACGGGGCGGTGTCGATCCATCTGGGTCCGTACCTGCTGCTGCGGGCGGAGCCGCTGTTCGACCGGGCGCCGGTCGCCCGGCTCGCGCTGGTGGGCGTCGGGGCGCTGACGGCGCTGCACGCCACCGTGGTCAGCCGGGCCCGCAGCGACGTCAAGAGCGCACTGGCCTATGGGTCGATGACCCAGGTGGGACTGATCGTCACCGAGATCGGGCTGGGACTGCACACCCTCGCCCTGGCGCACATCATCGTCCACGCGACGCTGCGCTGTGCCCAGATTCTTCGCTCACCCAGCGCACTGCGCGACAGCCAGCGCCTGGAGCAGGCACAGAGTGGTGCCCCCACATCCGCTTCCCGGCCGGGACGGATCACACCCGCGCGGTGGAAGCCCCGGCTCTACCGGTACGCGTTCGAGAGGGGAGACGCAGACGTGGTGCTTCGCCAGGTAGGAGGAGCGGCGGCGCGCGCGCTGCTGGCGATCGACCGCTGGCAGCGGCAGGCCACGGACCTTGTCGGCGGGAGAACCGACCCAGCCACCGGGACCGCCGGCACCGCGGCGTCCGGCGAGGCGCCGGCCACAAGCGCGACGACCGCCACGACGGCGGGCCAGCGGGCCGGTGGGCCCCCGGAGCCCGTCCACGGGGACTGGTGGCCGTGGGCAACCATGGACACGCTGCCGACCTCGGTGCCGAGTGGGACACCGATGTCGAGCGAGGCATCGATGTCGAGCGAGGCATCGGCGTCGAGCGAGGCATCGGCGTCGAGCGAGGCATCGGCGTCGAGCGAGGCATCGGCGCCGGTCCGGCCGGCGGCGCCGAAAGCCGGCGACCCCCGGGCGCTCGACGGTTCCGGGCCCTACGGCGCGGACACGTACGTCCCCGACGAACCCGTCCGGATGTCGCTGTCGCGGCAGATTCCCGGCCAGGCCGGTCCGGCGGCGGTTTCCCGCCCGGGGGAGCCGCTGGCCGTCCCGGAGGCGACCCGGCCCTCCATCCCGCCCCGACTCCCGGTGCCGCGTCCCGCGGAGGACACCGCCGGCGGCGATCTCCCCACGCTGGGATCTTCGGCGGCCGATCGGACGCCTTCGCAACCCGACCCGGAGCCCGCGGTGACTGACCGGAGGCCCTCGGCCACCACCGCGAAGCCCGCGGGAAACAGTGCGGTGCGGCCATCCGGAAGCGAGCCGCGGCCGTCGACAGGCGGTGGTCTGCGGGGCAGTCGCCCGGCCGGGCCCGGGAGCGCGGCCCCGGGCGGGCTGACGCCACGCGGCGGGTCGTCCGCGGGCGGTAGCCGCCCGGCGTGCTGCCCGGAGGACCAGCCCCGGTTCCCCGCTGACGTTCGTCCCGTCCGCCCCCGCGCGGGCGGACCCTGGTGACCATGGCGGTGGTCCCACTCCTGGCCGGGGCGGTTCTGCTCGCCGGCTGGGCGGCGGTGCGGCGGGCCCCCGACCCGCGCGTCGGCCGGTCCACCGCGACCCGGTACGCCGCCGCGGCGACCGTCGGCGTCGCCACCGCGATGGTCGCCGAACGGCTGGCACCCGGACGGGCCGACGCGGGTGTCGCCCTGTTCGCGCCCGGCGCCGGGCGGTGGATGCCCTTCGTCACCTGCCTCGCCGGCGTCGCGGCCACCGCTCTGGCCCCGGTGACGCCCGCGCCGACGGCAGGCCCGGCAGGCCCGGCAGGCCCGGCAGGGAGCGTGCCGGGCCTGGCCCCGGTGACGTCGACCCCGATGGCGGCCGACCCGCGGGGCACCTTCGCCCGGATCCTGCTGGTGCTGGCCTGCGGGACGGCGGCGACCTCGTTCGGGGGCCCCGGCGCGGCGCTCGCCTCGTGGGCGCTCGCGGCGTTCGTCGTGTGGCGTGAGCTGCTCGATCAGGCCGACCGGTCGCTGGCGCGGGTCTTCGGCCGGCATCACCTGCTGGGCGTCGGCGCGTGTGCCCTCGGCCTGCTCCTGCCCGGCGGCGCCGGGGTGACCGCCGGGTTGCTGGTCGCCCTCGGAGTCGGTGTCCGCCAGTGTCTGCTGCCGTTGCATCTGTGGCATGAGCCGCTCGCCCGCGGTGCTCCGCCCGGGATCCTCGTCGCGTTCGCCGCCGGCCCGGCGGGCCTGCTGCTGCTGCCGGAGATGACCAGGACGCTGCCCGGGCGCGGTTGGGAGAACCTGCTCGTCGCCGCGGCCGCGGCGACAGCGATGCTGGGAGCCGGTCTGGGGCTCGTCGCCCGCGACGTCCGCACGGCGCTCGCCCGCGTCGGTCTGGCCCTGAGCGGGATCGTGAGCTGTGGCCTGCTCGCCGGCTCCGCGCTGGCGGCGGCGGGGGCGGTGCTGGCCTGGCAGGTCGGCGCGGTCGCGACCGCCGGCATGACGATGATCGCCGCGGCGACCGAAGCCCGCCGTGGACGGATGGAGCTCGCCGGCCAGGGCGGCTGCTTCGCCCGCACCCCGCGGCTGGCGGTCGCGTTCCTGCTGTTCGGGCTGACGGCCGTCGGCTATCCCGCGACCGTCGGCTTCGTCTGGGAGGATCTGCTCCTCGACGGGGTGGGCAGTTGGTTCCTGCCGCTGGGTGGCGCCCTCGCGCTGGCAGTCGCCGGTTCCGGCGCCACCGTCGTGAAGTGGTACTTCGCGGGCTACACCGGGCGCCGTGACCACGTCGGTGAACATGATCTGACGACCCGTGAGTTCCGCGCGGCCACCGGTCTGCTCGCGGCGCTGGTGCTCGCCCAGTTCCACCCGGCCTTCCTGCTTGCCCGCCCCTGAGCAGGGGAGCTGGTTCGGGCTGGAGTGGCCGGGAACAGCAGTGATGTGAAGCGGAAGAGCGAGGCCCGGCCGGCTGGGCAGCGCTGATGGATGGCGTGGACCGGCCGAGGTGAGCGCCGACGCGCCGCCGGCCGCTGCTCGGTCGGGAGTCAGCCGCCGGCATCCGAGCCGGTGGGCGGCGCGGGTGGCGCCGATGGTCCTGCTGGCCGTCGTCATCCTGTTGCAGATGGTCAGCGAGCACTGGACCATCCTGGAGCTGACCGTGCTGGCGCCGCTGCTCGCGGCGACGGTCGCCGGCCCCGTCGTCACGGTCGTCTACGTGGTCCTGGCCCTCGCCACCAGCGTCGTGATCGGCATCCACGACAACCTGTTCACCAGCGAGGAGGGTGGGCTGGCCGCGCAGTCGGTGCGTCTGGTCGGAATCACGATCGGCGGGGNGATGGCCGTGCTCGTCAGCCGCTACAACACCCGGCGCGAGACAAAGCTGCAGAACGTGACCAGGGTGGCGGAGGCGGCGCAGCGGGCCGTCCTGCCGCGGGCGCCGACCGTCGCGGGCGATCTGCGCCTGGGTGTCCGGTACGAGAGCGCCAGCGCCGAGGCGATGGTGGGCGGCGATCTGTACGAGGTCGTCAACAGCCCGTGGGGCACCCGCCTGATCGTCGGCGACGTCCGGGGGAAGGGCCTGGACGCGGTGCGGATCGCGAGCCGTGTCCTGGGCTGCTTCCGGCTGGTCGCCAAACACCGGGCCGATCTCGCCGTCGTGCTGACCGACCTGGACGAGGAGGTCGCCGACGTCAGCGGCACGGACGACTTCGTCACCGCCGTCGTGCTGCAGATCCGGGACGGGCGGCTGGACCTGGTGAACGCCGGGCACCCCGACCCCTACCTGGTCCGGGGCACGACCGTGATCGAGCTCGCCCCGCTCGGCCGGCGGGCGCCGCTCGGGCTACTGGCCGGGGACATCCCCGTCACCTCGTTCGACCTGGAAGCCGGCGACCGGATGCTGCTCTACACGGACGGGATCGCCGAGGCGCGGAACGCGGCGACCCGCGAGTTCTTCCCCCTGCCGGCAGTGGTGGGGGAGGTCCTCAGCCAGCGCCGTTCGCTCGACGCCTGCCTGGACGACCTGGTGCGGCGGGTGCGGACCTGGACGGGCTCCGGCCTCACCGACGACGTCGCCCTGCTCGCGGTGGAGCTGGCCGCCCGGCAGCGGGCAGCGCCACCGGGCTACCAGGAGCGGGCCTTGCCGTCGCAGTTGTAGACGTGGACCTTGCCGTCCCCGTCGTCATCGACGTAGTCGATCCGCATCGCGTTCTCGCGGATCCAGCCGTAGGTCTCGGTTCCGTCCAGCCGCGCCCACCACCACACGTCGTCCGACTTCGTCACGACGCTGCACCACAGCCAGAACTTCCGGCCGCGGACGAAGGTCGCGACGCTGTCGCAGCTGTCCGCCGGGCCTTCGCGGAGCTGGGCGACCCCGGTGAGAACGCCGGCGCCGTCGCTGTTCGCCCGGGTGACCGGCCTGGCCGGGCAGCCCAGCCCCTGTACCGGCGGCGAGGTGGCCCGGGCGAGGCCGGTGGGGCTCGTGGTCACTCCCGCACCCGGCCTGGCACCGGCGGCACCCGTCGGCCCGGTGGACGTCGCCGGGCTCGCCGACGGCGACGTCACGGGGCCGGCTTCCGCCGCCGCTCCGCCGGCGCGCGACGGCGTGACCACCAGAGCCACCGGCTCGCCGCCCAGCGGCTTCGACAGCAGCCAGAAGCACACCGCGCCGGCGATGGCGAGCACGGCCAGCAGGACGGTCATGAACCGGCGCCGGCGCCGCCGCCTGCTCTGCCGCGGCGGGCCGTCCCCGCCGAGGCCGTCATCCCCACCGAGGCCGCCGGCGGCGGCGCCGTTGACGCCGTCGGCGGAGTTGGCGTCGGCGGAGTTGGCGTCGGCGGAGTTGGCGTCGGCGGAGTTGGCGTCGGCCTCGGAGCTGCTGGGGCCGGCGCCGACGGGCCCGGTGAGACCGGGACCGTCGGAACCGTCAGCGGTCGGGCGGGCGCGCCCCGGTGACGCGGCGGGTGGCGGCCCGAGGGCGGCAGCGCTCGCGGGTCCACCGCCTTCCGGGCTGCCCGGGCTGCCCGGGGCCCCAGCGGCGCCGGTGGCCCCATCGAGTTCGGTCACCTCGTGGATTCCGGCGGTTCCGCCGGGTCCCGCGGTTCCGCGGCTCCCACTGCTTCTGCCGCCTCCGGTTCCACTTCCGGTTCCACCGCTCCCGGATGAACCGGGCGCGCGGGCGGTTCCGTGGAACCCGGCGCCTTCCGCGGTCTCCTCGGCCCCGACACCACCTCCAGCCCGCGCGGCCTCCAGCGCACGCGGCACCCGGGGCGCGCACAGCGCCCGGGGAACGCGGGCGGCACCGAGAGCCCGGGGCGTGCCAGCCGCGGCGAGCGCCCGGGGCGAGTGCCGGACATCCGACACGAACGGGACCGGTGAGGAGGACGGGATGCGCGGGACGTGCGGGACCGGTGCCGAGGACGGATGCGGTCCCGGGATCGCGTCGGTCGGCGCCGGCTCGCTGGGGAACGGCGTGCCCAGGGCATCCATCGCGTCCGGTGCCCCGGTCGGCGCGGACTGGAACGTCGACGGCGGAACCGGCTGCAGGGTGGTCGTCGGCGACGGCACGGTGGAGATCCGGTAGCGGGTGACCTCCGCGGCCACCGTCGGGGGCAGCCACCCACCGCCGGTCTGGAGGTAGAGGTCGTCGGTGATCGCGGACCGGCACAGCTCGATGACCTGAGTGGACGTCGGTCGTTCCGCCGGGTCCTTGGCCAGGCACCGGGAGAGGACTTCACGCACGTTGTCCGGGCAGTGTTCCCAGTCGGGCTGTTGGTGCTCGATGCGGTGGAACACCGCCGCGTCGGAACCGAACGGCGGCCGCCCGGTCAGCGCGTAATAGGCGGTCGAGCCGAGTGCGAACACGTCCCCCGCGGCGTCGATCTGCTTTCCGCGAACCTGTTCCGGAGACATGAATGCGGGTGTTCCTATGCGCACACCCGTTTGGGTCATCGCGGCGGTTGACGTTTCGATGGCGCGGGCCACACCGAAATCAATGACCCGGGGCCCGTCGTCGGCGAGGATGACGTTGCCGGGTTTCAGATCGCGGTGGATCACACCGGAGCGGTGGATCGACTGCAGCGCCTCGGCAACCCCCGCGATCAACATGAGCACGGTCGCCGACGGCAGTGCGCCCTGCCGCACGACGGCGACCGCGAGCGAGGGTGCGGCGACGTAGGCGGTGGCGATCCACGGGCGCAGGGCCTCGGCATCCGCGTCGATGACCGGGACGGTGTAGGGCCCCTGCACCCGGCGCGCGATCGCGACCTCCTTCGCGAACCGGCTGCGGAAGTCGGGATCGGCCGCGAGTTCCGGGCGGGCGACTTTGAGCGCGATCGGACGTCCGCCGGGGGTGTAGGACAGGTAGACGGCGCCCATGCCGCCCTCACCTATCCGCGCCCGCAGCAGATAGCTGCTCACACTGTGCGGATCATGCGGCGTCAGCGGAGTAAACACCGCATCGCGCACGGGCTCGATCCGACTGGCGGGCGCTGCCGGCTCGCCTGGACCTACCCCGACCGCGCTTGGCGGTGTGTTGTTCATCGTCCCNCTCCCGGGGCCGCGCCCAAATCAAACGGCACGTCGTCGAGAACGCGCAGGCCTGTCGTCGAGAACGACCAGGCCTGTCGTCGAACGATGACCTTGCCATCAGAAATGGGTTTAAGGCAGTCATCCGCATCTTATGGGCGGGAAGCGGCCCGACTGCCTGTTCGTGCGGGTGGCGTAGCTCCGCTTCCGGGCGCGCCGGTGCCCGCGCCGCCGTCACCGGGCGGCCGCCCGCCGCCTGGTCCCAAAGTCCGCCCGGGGCCGCGACCTGCGTCGAACGGCGGTGTCGGGCAGCGGACAGCCAGCACCCATCCCGGCGACCGGTCGATCGCCGGGACAGCGGCCCGGAATGCTCCCGCGAATCGCCCGGATGGGTGGGCCGGGGGATCGAACGACCGCCCGGTACCTGTCCCACGGCCCTGGCNGGCGCGGCCCGCGCTACCGCTCGGACGCGGCGGGGCTTCCGTACGGGCGGGTCCGGCGAGCGTCCCGAAGCACTGATCCCCACCAGAGGAGCTCGTCCAGCAGTGCCTTCGCCGCGGCCTCCGCCTCCCGCGGCTCGGTCAGCGCGCCCGTGGAGTCGAAGAGCTCGTAGTACCGGGGAAACGAGACGTGGTCGCGCACGGTGTGTGCCTCCAGCTCACCGAGCACCTGCCGCAGGTGCTCGATCGCGAGCAGGCCGCCGCTCGCTCCGCTGTATCCGACGAAGCCGATGGCCTTGGCCTGCCACTCCCGGTAGTGCCAGTCGATCGCGGCCTTGATCGACGCGGGGTAGCTGCGGTTGTAGTCCGGCGTCACGATGACGTAGGCATCCGCCGCGCCGAGGCGGCGGCTGAGATCGTTCATGGTGTCGGGGCGGGCGAGATCCGGTTCCAGCGCGGGCGGCGTCGCCGGCAACGCGAGCGGAAGCGGGGTGTCGGCGAGGTCGATCAGGTCGATGTCGAAACTGCCGTGTCGTGCCGCCTGCTCGACGAACCATCGCGCGACGACGGGGCCGAACCGGCCCTCCCGCACGCTTCCGATGATCACGGTGAGGCTGAGGTTCTCGTCGGGCATCAACCCGCTCCTTCCAGGACGAGGGTGGATCAGGGGCCACCGACGGTGCCAGCGGGTGCGGGGGCCAGGGAGACCGAGCCGAGACTGGTAGTGCCAGGGCCACGATCAGCCCGCGGTCGACCGGTTACGGTCGAGCCGTGGACGGCAACGAACTGGGCGCGTTCCTGCGGACCCGCCGGGAGGCGGTGTCCCCGACCGAGGTGGGGCTGCCGGTCGGCGCGCGTCGCCGCACTCCCGGGTTGCGCCGCTCGGAGGTGGCCACGCTCGCCGGGGTCAGCGTCGAGTACGTGACCCGGCTCGAACAGGGCCGGGACCGGCACCCGTCGCCGGCGGTGCTGTCGACCCTCGCGGGCGTCCTGCGCCTCACCCCGCGGGAACGCGTCCACCTGTATCGGCTCAGCAAGGGCGCCACGCCCGGATTCACCTGCCAGGGTGGCGCGGCGCCGGCCGCGGTGGTCCGCCCCGCCCTGCGGGCGCTGTTGGAGAGTCTGGAACCCGCCGCCGCGGTGATGCTGAACCGGATGAGCGACCTCCTGACCTGGACGCCCGCGTTCGAGCGCCTGGTCCGTCCGATCGGCCTGCTGGACGACTCGCGGACCGGCGCCGTGCCGAACCTGGCCCGCTTCGTCTTCACCGACGGGCGGGCGCGATCTGCCTGGCCCGACTGGAACCGCGTCGCGGACGACGTCGTGGCGACGCTCAAGCAGGGCCCGTTCCGGGCGGACAGGTACCTGGCCGCGCTCGCCGACGAACTCACCCTCACGGCCGGCCCGGCGTTTTCCGCCCGCCTCGCCTCGGTGCCCGGCCTGCCCGCGGCGAACGGCGTCACCCGTCTGGCCCATCCCTCGGCGGGAGAGCTGCGCCTCGCCTTCGAGACGCTCGAACTCCCCGCCGACGACGATCTGCGCGTCGTCGTGCACCTGCCGGCGGACGCGGCCACAGCCACCGCGCTGGACGGCCTTCGGGAGGGGCGGCGCGGGTCGCTCAGGGCGATTTCGGGCACGGATCGGCGAAAGGTCCGTCCGGCCTGATCGAAGTGATCGTGATCGGGCGCGTGATGATGCCCGGCGGCCGGCAGGCCCATCTGTGGGTGACTGGAATGGCGCTGGCACCATGCGTGGTTGAAGTCTCCGCGCCGCGCCACGGGCCGGCGTCCGAAACGATCGTAGGGTGGAACCTATGGCAGCGCACTTTGATCTCGTTGTCCTTGGTGGCGGCCCTGGCGGCTACGTCGCAGCGATCCGTGCGGCCCAGCTCGGGATGTCGGTCGCCGTCGTCGAGGAGAAGTACTGGGGCGGCGTGTGTCTCAACGTCGGCTGCATCCCCTCGAAGGCGCTGCTGCGCAACGCCGAGCTCGCCCACCTCTTCGCGCACGAGGCCAAGACCTTCGGGATCTCGGGGGAGGTGAGCTTCGACTTCGGCGCGGCCTTCGACCGCAGCCGTCAGGTGGCGGACGGCCGGGTCAAGGGCGTGCACTTCCTGATGAAGAAGAACAAGATCACCGAGTACACCGGTCGCGGTACTTTCCGTGACCCGAACACTCTCGAGGTGGCGCTCGCGGCCGGCGGCAGCGACCAGGTGACCTTCGACAGCGTGATCATCGCGACCGGCTCCCGGGTGCGCCTGCTGCCGGGAGTCCNGCTGTCCGACAACGTCGTCACCTACGAGACGCAGATCCTCACCCGGGATCTGCCGCGCTCGATGGCGATCGTCGGGGCTGGGGCGATCGGTATGGAGTTCGCCTACGTCCTGCGCAACTACGGGGTCGACGTCACGATCATCGAGTTCCTCGACCGGCCGCTGCCCAACGAGGACGCGGACGTCTCCAAGGAGATCCTCCGCCAGTACAAGAAGCTCGGCGTGCCGATCCTGACGTCCACCAAGGTCGAGGCGGTGACGGACAACGGTTCGGCGGTGACGGTCGAGTACACCGGCAAGGACGGCGCCCGCGGCTCGATCGAGGTCGACAAGGTCCTCATGTCCATCGGCTTCGCCCCGAACGTCGAGGGCTTCGGCCTGGAGAACACCGGTGTGGCGCTCACCGACCGCGGGGCGATCGCGATCGACGACCACATGCGCACCAACGTCGAGCACATCTACGCGATCGGCGACGTGACGGCCAAGCTGATGCTGGCGCATGTGGCCGAGGCCCAGGGCGTGGTCGCCGCGGAGTCCATCGCGGGCGCCGAGACGAAGACGCTCGGCGACTACCGGATGATGCCCCGGGCCACCTTCTGCCAGCCCCAGGTCGCCAGCTTCGGTCTGACCGAGGCGCAGGCGCGGGCGGAGGGCCACGAGATCAAGGTCGCGAAGTTCCCGTTCACCGCGAACGGGAAGGCGCACGGGCTCGGTGACGCCAGCGGATTCGTCAAGCTCATCTCCGACACCAAGTACGGGGAACTGCTCGGCGGGCACCTGATCGGCCCGGATGTCTCCGAGCTGCTGCCCGAGCTGACGCTCGCCCAGAAATGGGACCTCACCGCCTTCGAGCTCGCGCGCAACGTCCACACCCACCCGACGCTGAGCGAGGCCCTGCAGGAGGCGATCCACGGGCTCGCCGGCCACATGATCAACCTCTGATCGGCGGCCGGCCGCGGACGGGCGTCGCCCGAGCCGGGCGGCGCGCGTCCCGCCCGGCGGGGCGGGCTCAGCCGTTGTGCGGGCTCAGCCGTTGTGCGGGCTCAGCCGTCCGCCGTGGGGCTCCCGGCCACCGCGCCCGCGCCCTGCAGCCGGGCGCGGGACATCGTGTGGAGCACGAGCTCCCGCAGCACCTGGGCGGTCGAGGCCGAATCCCGCGCGTCGCAGGTCACGAGGGGAACCTCCGGCCGCAGCCCGAGGGCCTCGCGGACGTCCGCGACGTCGTGCCACAGCTTTCCGCCGAACCGGTTGATCGCGACGATGTACGGCACGGCGGAGTCGTGCTCGAAGTAGTTCAGCGCGGTGAACGACTGCTCGAGGCGCCGGCTGTCGACGAGCACGATGGCGCCCAGCGCGCCGCGGGAGAGGTCGTCCCACAGGAACCAGAAGCGCGGCTGCCCCGGGGTGCCGAACAAGTAGAGGATCAGATCCGGATACAGCGTGATGCGGCCGAAGTCCATGGCCACGGTGGTGGTGTGCTTCGCCTCGCTCATCGAGAGCCGGTCGATGTGCTCGCCGGCCTCGGTCAGCCACGCCTCGGTGTTCAGCGGCGGGACCTCGGAGACGGATCGGACCAGGGTGGTCTTCCCGACCCCGAACCCCCCGGCGATCACGATCTTGGCCGAGATCGCCGGCACCGCTTCGTCGTCCGCCGCGACCGGCGGCAGCGCGCCGCTCACCGGGCTGGCCGGTGCCGTGTCACCTGCCGGGATCGGTGGCACCCGGCCGGCGGCCGGGCCCGGCGCGGCGGGGGTGTCCGCGCCGGCAGCCGTCGAGCGGCTAGGCCGGGAGCTCTCGCAGCCCACTGAGAATCCTCTCCAGCACCGAGTGATCGTGATCCTGGCTGTCGCCGTGAACGGTCGGATGGACCAGAACCGCGCCCTGAGCGGCGAGATCGCTGATCAGGATGCGGACGACACCGAGCGGGATCGACAGCAGCGCCGACAGCTCCGCGACGGAAAGCTGCCCGCGGGCACGCTCGTAGAGCGCCCGGGACTCGGGCATGAGGTTCTCGCTCAGCGCCGGGTCATAGCGCGGAACCGAGACCATCGTCTCCACCTGCAGGTGGTGTTGGGCTCGGGTGCGGCCGCCGGTAAGCGCGTACGGACGAATCCGCCTGCTGCGGGAACCCTGCCGCTCCGATCCGCTCTGTGCGGCGTCGTCAGACATGGTCGTCACGTCTCACCTCCTGGTTCGTCACCCGGTGTGGTTCGAGGGGCCCCGCATGTCCCGCCGCCGCGTCAGATTGTTCCGCCGCGTCAGATTGTTCTAGGACAGGCTCGGGAGTTGGCGCCCGACCAGTACGCGGCGCAGGTCCGCCCGCCGGTCGGGAGTGAGGGCGTGACCCGCGTGCAACACGAACTGGGTCATCTCGTAGGCGACGACCTGCATGTCACAGTCGGGCCCGGTGAGCACCGCGAGTCCAGCGCCGTCGTCAATGCCCATGAACAGGAAATATCCGCCGGTGAGGCGGACGATGATCTGCTCGCAGGTTCCCTTGGAGAACAGCTGGGCGCTGTTGCGCGCGAGGCTGATCATGGCACTGGCGATCGCGGCGAGCTGGTCGCGTTCCGCCGACGAGACACCGTCGGACGCCGTGAGTGACAGCCCGTCGGCGGAGAGGATCAGGGCGTGGGTGACGCCATGGACCTTGCCCACGAAGTCATTGATCAGCCAGCGGAAGTCGAATTCCGCCTGCCGATGGATCTGATCCGTCACTGATTTCCTAGTCTCCTCGCTGGTCCTTGTGGGCCGTCTTCTCGCCTTGGGCGAAGGCTTCGAGATCCGCGAGCAGCCGAGCGTGGTCGGCGACCCTGCGTTCGAGCGGGGTCGGCAGGGCCGGGGCCTCGCTGTGGTCCGACTCCTCCGCTGCGGGGGCGGCCGATCCACTGGTCTCGGCTGTCTCGGCTGTCTCGGCTGTCTCGGCTGTCTCAGTGGTGTCGGCGGTGCTGGCGGTGCCTTCGGTGCTGGCCTCGGCCGGGTTGTCGCCGGTCGTGCCAGGGGTCTCGGGGGTGGGCGCGGCGGCATCCGGCGTGGTGCCGGGAACATCACCTACCGGGCCTCGCAGACTGCGGGAAACCCGGCGGGGGAGGCCGGTCGCGGTGGTCCCGCTGATCAGGGCCTCAGCCGGTGGCGGCCCGGTGAACAGGGCGGCGCCGCGCGCGGCTTCCGGGTCAGGCGCGGCCACCGGACCGGGACCGCCGGCCTGGACGCCGGTGGCCGGGACGCCGCCGGCCTGGCCGTTCGATGTGGCCGGCGAAGTACCCGCGGCTGTGGCCGAGGGCTTCTCCAGGCCCGCGAACAGCGCCGACGCAGGGCGCCCAGCGCTGCTGTGCGCGTGGTCGGCGGGGCCCGGCCGCCGCAACGCGGATATCCGGAACGCCCCGTTGTGCGTGGCGGGCGGGGCTGGAACGGGCGGCCCGGCCGCACCCGCCGCGCCGTCACTCTCCGTGGCGGAGCGCACGGTCTGGGCCCCCGACCAGTTGCCTTCGGGCAGCTCGCAGATGAGGCCGGAGGGAATCAACACCGACGCGGTTGTCCCGTGCGGTTGCCGGGAGTCCAGCCAGACCCGTAACCCGTGACGTATCGCGAGCCGGTGGACCACCGCCAGGCCCATGTGGCGCACCGCGTCATCGTCCAGGACGGGAGTGGCGGTCAGCCGCTCGTTGAACTGCGCGAGGCGCTCCGGCGGAAGGCCGATGCCCTCGTCCTCAACCCGCATCAGCGCGTTGCCCGTCTCGGTGAGGTGCACGCCGACGCGGACCGGCGCGGTCGGGGGTGACGACCTGGTCGCGTTGTCCAGCAGTTCGGCCAGCACCCGCCCGAGGTCCTCGGCGGCGAAGCCGATCACACCGAGTGAGACGACCTTGCCGATCACGACCCGGGAGTAGTGGTCGATGGAGGACATGGCCGCGCGCACGACGTCGACCAGGGCGGTGCTCTCGGAGGTTTCCTCACTGGCGTCGTGGCCGGCGAGAACCCGCAGGTTCTCGGCGTNGCGGCGGAGCCGCGCGGCCAGGTGGTCGAGGCGGTACAGCTCGGCGAGGCGGTCGGCGTCCTCCTCCTTCGCCTCCATCTCCTCAAGCTGGGAGAGCAGCAGGTCGACGAGGTTCAGGTCACGCAGCGCGATATCGGCGCAGATCGCGGCGAGGGCTTCCGCGGTGGTGGTGTGCCGGTCGGGGGATCCCTTGGCAGCTGAGGCACCGGTGCCGCGGCCGGAGGAGCGGGGGGCGCGGGTCCGCGGGCCGGCGGTCGCGGACGGCGGCGTGCTGGCGGTTACCGGCCCGGCGGCGGATGTCGGCGGGCGCGGCGGCGCGGCGGGAATGCCGGGCCGCGTCCGGGCTTTGGCCGGGGACGGCTGGACCTCGACTCCGACCGCCGGTTCCTCACGCGGCGTGGTCGGAGCGGCTTCGCTCCGCGTGTCCTGCGGGTGGAGCGCGCTGTCGCGGGAGGCTCCGAGGAGCGCGCGCGATCGGTTGAGCAGATCTCGTGCCCGCGTGGTCATCGCGTCCCACATGCTCTCGTCGGGTATGGGACCAGTTCCGACGCCGGCAGTCCCGTTGGAGAGCTATGGAACCAGACGCACTGGTTTGTGTTCAACTGTGACTTTCGCGATCATCTGTCCGATGTGTTGGCGGCGTTAGGTCGTTTCCCGTTTGATTGGTCGGGATGACCATGAACAACCGCGGGTTTGGATCCAATCGTGCTGCGGCGGGTCTTGCTGTGTCGATTGTGATCACCCAACAAGACTGCGACAAATTCCAGGGCGAACTCTGTACAACTCGCCAAATATCCTGTAAATGAGCGTTTCGTGGTGTTCGGGTTGGTGGGGCGCGCAAGTACCCACCTGCCCGCTTCGGCGCCCGCCCAACCACCGCCGCGCATCCGGGCCTCTGTCGGCCGGGCCGCGCGGCGGCCGCCGGCTACTGGCCGGAGCCCGGTTCGGGCGCGGCTTCCGTCTCGGCGAGGGT
The DNA here is from genome assembly GCF_001636565.1 of Frankia sp. EI5c. GTDB lineage: Bacteria > Actinomycetota > Actinomycetes > Frankiales > Frankiaceae > Parafrankia. The sequence continues at coordinate 63,844 of NZ_LRTK01000039.1, read as the reverse complement.
GTCCAGGATGCCCTGGCCGTACTTGGCGAGCTTGTTCTCGCCCACACCGCTGACGGTCGCGAGCTCGCTGAGTGACGAGGGCCTACGTAGGGTGATCTCCCGCAGGGTGGCGTCGTGGAAGATCATGTAGGCGGGAATGCCCTGCTCCTTGGCGGTGGCGCCGCGCCAGGCCCGGAGTCGCTCGAACACCGGGACGGCGTGATCGGGCAGCTCCACCGCCACCGCGCGGCGGTTCTTCGGCACCGCGGCGGCCCGGGGCGCGCGCTCCGGCTCCCGGCGCATCGACACGGTCCGATCCCCGCGCAGAACCTCCCCGCTCGCGTCGGTGAGCAGCAGCGTGCCGTGCTCGCCCTCCACCGTCAGCAGCCCCTGCGCGAGCAGTTGGCGGACGGCGCCGCGCCACTCGGCCTCGCTGAGTTCGGCGCCGATCCCGAAGACGGTCAGGGTGTCATGGCCGTGCTGGGTGACCTTGGGAGTGCGCCGGCCCAGGAGAATGTCGATGAGGTGGCCGGCACCGAACTTCTGCCGGCGTTCCCGGTGCAGGCGCAGGACCGCGGAAAGCATCTTCTGGGCGGGAACGGTCGCATCCCATGACTGCTGCGGATGCAGGCAGGTGTCGCAGTTCCCGCACGGGGCAGCGCGCTGCTGCCCGAAATACGACAGCAACCCGACCCGCCGGCACTCGACCGTCTCACACAGGCCGAGCATCGCGTCGAGATGCTGGCCGAGCCGCCGGCGGTGCGCCGCGTCCCCGTCCGAGGTGTCGATGAGCCGCCGCTGCTGGACGACATCCTGCAGGCCGTACGCAAGCCAGGCGGTGGAACGCAGGCCGTCCCGGCCCGCCCGGCCGGTCTCCTGGTAGTAGCCCTCCACCGACTTGGGCAGGTCGAGATGCGCGACGAACCGGACGTCCGGCTTGTCGATCCCCATGCCGAAGGCGATCGTCGCGACCATGACGAGGCCGTCCTCGCGCAGGAACCGAGCCTGGTTCTCGGCGCGGACCCGCGCGTCGAGACCGGCGTGGTAGGGCAGGGCGGCGATCCCGTTGGCGACCAGGAACTCCGCGATCTTCTCGACGGACGACCGCGACAGGCAGTACACGATTCCCGCGTCTCCGGCGTGCTCGGTGCGCAGGAACTCCAGCAGCTGAGCCTTCGGCTCCTTCTTCGGCACCACGCGGTACTGGATGTTCGGGCGGTCGAAGTCCGCGACGAAGTGGCGGGCGTTCTCCAGGCCGAGCCGGGTGGTGATCTCCTCGTGGGTGGCCGGCGTGGCGGTCGCGGTCAGCGCGACGCGCGGCACCTCCGGCCAGCGCTGGCGCAACTCGGACAGCAGCAGGTAGTCAGGCCGGAAGTCGTGGCCCCACTGGGCCACGCAGTGCGCTTCGTCGATCGCGAACAGCGCGATCTCGCCGCGGTCGAGCAGGTCGGCGGTGGCACGCAGCCGAAGCCGCTCCGGGGCCAGGTAGAGCAGGTCGAGCTCACCGGCGACGAACGCGGACTCCATCTCGCGGCGCGCGACGTCGCTCTGGGTGGAGTTGAGGAAGCCGGCCCGGACGCCGAGCGCGCGCAACGCGTCGACCTGGTCCTGCATCAGCGCGATGAGCGGTGAGATGACCACGCCGGTACCGGGGCGACACAGCGCCGGAATCTGGTAACACAGCGATTTGCCGCCACCCGTCGGCATCAGGACCAGCGCGTCTCCGCCGGCGACGACATGCTCGATGATCTGCCGCTGGCCGTCGCGGAAGGACTCGTAGCCGAAGACGCGGCGCAGCACGTCCGCGGCCGCTGGCTGGGGCCGAACCGAGGGCAAGGTCACCTGGCCACTGTAGAAGGCGCTCCCGCGGCGCTGGTCCGCGAGGGCCGCGGCTGTGGACGACGCGATTTCATCCACAGCCACCGCCACCTCGTCGAGCGCTGGGCGGTCCGGGCGGACGGAGCGGTCAGGGTGCCGGGCGGAGCAGCCGCACCTGGCGGCTCGGTGCGTCCGCGGCGATGAACGCGAGCAGCCGAGCCCCCTCGGCCTGGAGCTCCGCGGCCGTGGGTTCCGTGAGCGGGGCGAAGGGCTCGATCTCCAGGACGGCGGCCCCTCGGACCCGCGCGACCTTCCAGACACCCCGGACGAACCCGTCGACGAGCACCGTCGCGGGAATGATCCCGTTGGGACGGAACAGCCGGCGGCGATCAGCCTCGGAGCTCGCCCTGGTGCCGGCCGCGTAGGAGAGGAGCACGTTGTCGTACTCCGGCAGGAACCGGACCGGCACCGGAGTGTCCGGGCCGGGGCGCGGCGCGTCCGGCAGGTCGAACAGTTCGGCGCCGGTCTCGTCCCGCAGGACCAGCAGGCGGGGCCGCAGTCGGTCCACGACCTCACCCAGCCTGGTCAGCCCGGACCACTTCTGGACGTCGGCGACGGTCGCCGGGCCGAAGGCGCGCAGGTAACGGAGGACCATCTCGTCCGGGGCGGTCGCGGTCGCGAGCGGGCGGCCGAGCCAGGCCTGCGTCGTCGTGAGCACAGTCCGCCCGGAGCGCCCCCAGACCGCCCGCGGCGGAAGCTGGACGAGCGGCAGCAGGGCGCGCGCCGCGTTCGCCAGCGGCAGCGGATCGCGGTCACCCCAGCCGGCCGCGCGGCCGTGCTCGGCGAGCAGTCGACCCAGCTCCGCGGCTTCTCCTCCAGCCACGTGCGGGCGAGGTCGGCGAGCACCGTCAGGTCGAGCCCGGCGAGGCCCGCCCCCCACTGGTGGCGCGTCGCCCGCTCCAGCNCCGGCTGCAGGACCGGCCGCAGCGCCAGGGCGTCGGCCGCCGAGACGAGATGGACGGTGCCCCGCATCAGCGCGATCCGTACGACACCGCGGTTGACGAGCAGCTGCCCGAGCTCCTCCGGCCGGAAGCCGTGCAGACGGGTCCACAGGCCCGTGTACGGCGGGAACGGCGCCTGCGCCTGCATTCCGACAAGGTGCTCGACCGCGTCGATCGGACTGAGGCCGGCACGCTCCACCAGCAGCTGCCGCTGGAGCGTGGCGCGGTTGAGCGCCCGCGCGCCCAAAGTGGTCATGAGCGAACCTTAGGGGCGATCGCGGTCAGTTTCCGTCCGCGATCGCGGAGAGCGTTCGGTCTGTGTCACCCCGCGTCCGGGCACTCCTGGCACTCCGGGCCGTCCGGGCCGTCCCGGTCATCCCGCGGTTCCGCGGGGCCCCGGCCGGTGTCGTTCCCGTGGCCTGAGGGGCCGGTGACCGGGTGGGCGGCGACCCACGCGGCGGCGACGGGCGAGAGCTCAGGATGGCTGCTGCCGGGCGGATGCCAGATCAGCCCCCGGCGGGCCAGCGGGCGGGCGGTGATGGTCACGTTCTCGCCGCCGATCGTGTAGAGGTCCGAGCTGCGTCCCCACCGCCACCGGTACTCCACCTGCCCGTCGGCCACCGCTCGCAGGACGCGTGCCTCGTCTGGACTGACCCTGATGTCGACCACCCTCCACTCCCCGCGGTTTCCGCCCGGCTTCGCGCCGACGGACGGGTGCCCCCCGGTAGCGTGGCCGCATGGTCGGCCGCCGAATCGTGCTCGCCTCGGCATCGCCCCGCCGGCACGAGATCCTCTCGCGGGCAGGTGTCGCTTTCACCGTTGTCACCAGCGGCGTCGACGAGACGGTGACCTCCTATGATGACCCCGCCGACTACAGCCTCCAGCTCGCGCACCGCAAGGCGGCGGCCGTCGCGCGCTCCGAGCGGGACGCGCTCGTCATCGGCAGCGACACGATCGTCGAGATCGACGGGCGGATCCTGGGCAAGCCCCGGGACGAGACGGACGCCGCCCGGATGCTGCGTGACCTGCGCGGCCGGACGCATCGGGTGACCACCGGCGTCGTCGTGGTCGACGCCGCGACCGGCCGCACCCGCGGTCATGCCGAGACGACCGCCGTGACCATGCGCGACTTCAGCGACGACGAGCTCGCCGCCTATGTCGCCTCCGGCGAGCCGTTCGACAAGGCCGGCAGCTACGCGATCCAGGGCATCGGCGGGGCGCTGGTCGAGCGCGTCGACGGCCCGTTCGACAACGTCGTCGGGCTGCCGGCGAGCGTCGTCACGAACCTCCTCCGCGCGTTCCGCGACGAGGTCACGACGCCGGGCTGACGGCGGGCTGACGGCGGGCTGACGGCGGGCTGACGGCGCTGACGCCGGGCTCAGGCGGAGGCGCGGATCACCAGCTCGGTGGGCAGTACCACGGCGGTGGGCCCGCCGGGCCCGGCGTCGACGCGCCGCAGCAGCAGGTGCACCATCTCCTCGCCGAGCCGCTCCACCGGCTGGCGGACGGTCGTCAGCGGCGGGTCCGCGTAGGCGGCCGGTGCCGCGTCGTCGAAACCGATCACGGCGACGTCCTCGGGGACCCGCCGCCCGGCGGCGCGCAGCGTGTGCAGCGCGCCGAGGGCCATCAGGTCGGAGGCGGCGAACAGGGCGTCCAGCGTCGGATGTTCGGCGAGCAGGCGGGCGGCCGCCGCCCGGCCACCCGCCTCGGTAAAGTCGCCGGCGGCGATCCGGCCGGCCGAGTCGGGCAGGCCGGCGGCCAGCACGGCGTCGGTGTAGCCACGGAGCCGGTCGACACCGACGCTCATGTCGAGCGGGCCGGCGATGGTCGCCAGCCGGCGCCGCCCGGTCGACAGCAGGCGCTGCACCGCCAGCCGCGCGCCGCCGACGTTGTCGGCGTCGACCGAGTCGAGCGGGTCCCCGGTGAGCAGCCGGCCGGCCATCACCAGCGGGACGCCCGCCTTCGAGACCGAGGTGGCCAGCACGTCGTCGCCGTGCAGCGAGATCAGCAGCACACCGTCGACGTGCCCGTTGGCGACGTAGCGCAGCGCGCGGTCGCGCTGCCGGTCGCCCTGGACCTGCAGCAGCACGAGCTGGAGCTCCGTGAGGCTCAGCGCCCGGTTCACACCCCGCAGCATGCTGGCGAAGAACGGGTCGGCGAACACGGTGTCGGCGCGCTCGTGCATGATCAGCGCGATCGTGTCCGTGCGCCNGGTGACCAGGCTGCGGGCGGCCCGGTTCGGGACGTAGCCCAGGGCGGCGATCGCGGCGTTGACGGCGTCGCGGGCCTCGGGGGAGACCCGCTCGGAACCGTTCACCACCCGCGAGACCGTGGCCCGGGAGACGCCGGCGAGTTCGGCCACGGCTTCCAGCGTCGGTGCCCGCCGCGGCCGCGTCGCCGCGGCCTCGGGGTCCTGGGTCATGGGTTCCCGCTTGCCTCACGGTGCTCGCGGATCAGCCGTGAGTACCACAGTCCGCTGGATTTCGGCGTCCGGGCCAGCGTCTCGAAGTCGACGTGCACGACGCCGAATCTCATCCGGTACCCCTCCGCCCATTCGAAGTTGTCGAGCAGTGACCAGACGAAGTATCCCCGAACATCAACACCGTCCTGAGCCGCCTGCCGGACGACGTCGAGATGGCTGGCCAGATAGCGCAGCCGCTCGGGGTCGTGCACGGTTCCGTCGGGTGCGACGACGTCGTCGTAGGCGGCACCGTTCTCGTGGATGTAGAAGGGAACCCCGGGGTAGTCCGACCCGAGCCGGCGGAGCAGGGCCAGGAAGCTCGCCGGGCGGACCGGCCAGCCCAGCGCGGTCACGTCCTGGGTCGTGACCACCCNGGTGACGTTGTCGGCACCGGCGAACGGAGTCGGTTTCGGTGACGGGTCGGGGCCCGGGGCGACGATGTGCGGGGCGTAGTAGTTCACGCCGATCCAGTCGACCGGGGTGGCGATGACTTCGAGGTCGCCGTCCTGGACGGGGAGCTCCGCGCCGGCCCGGGCGAAGTCGGCGACCACGTCGGACGGGTAGCCGCCGCGCAGGATCGGATCGAGCCAGAGCCGGATCTGCTGCCCGTCGACGAGCCGGACCGCCTCGGCGGCGCCGCTGCCGTCGCCGCCGGCTGAGTCGTCGAGGCCGGCTGGGCCGCCGAGGCCGGGGGGCGGCTCCGCGGGAATCAGGTTGAGGGTCACGCCGACCTCGCCCGCGCCGCGGGAGCGCAGCATCGCCGCGCCCAGCCCGTGGGCCAGCAGCAGGTGGTGCGTCGCGCGGACGGCCGCGGTGGCGTCCCGCACGCCCGGGGCGTGCCGGCCGGTGAGGTGGCCCTCGAACGCCGAGCACCACGGCTCGTTCAGCGTCGACCAGTGCCGGACCCGGTCACCCAGCGCGGTCACCACATGCTCCGCATAGTCGACGAAGCGCAGGGCGGTGTCCCGGTTGGGCCAGCCGCCGGCGTCCTGCAGCGGCTGCGGGAGATCCCAGTGGTAAAGCGTCACCCACGGGTCGATGCCCGCGGCCAGCAGTTCGTCGACGAGCCGGTCATAGAAGGCCAGGCCGCGCGGGTTGACCGGGCCCGAGCCGTCCGGGACGACCCGTGGCCACGCGACGGAGAACCGGTACGCGGCCAGGCCGAGACCGTCGGCCATGAGCGCGACGTCCTCGCGGTAGCGGTGGTAGTGGTCGGTGGCGAGGTCGCCGTTCTCGCCGTTCGCGGTCTTTCCGGGGGTGCGGGCGAAGACGTCCCAGATCGACGGGCCGCGGCCGTCCTCGTCGAATGCGCCCTCGATCTGGTAGGAGGCGGTGGCAGCGCCCCAGACGAAATCCGCCGGGAGCCCGCGGGCGATCTGTGGCAGAAGCCGGTGGGCGGCCGCCGTCGCCTCGTCGGCCGTCGTCGTAGCGGGGGAGTGGGTCAACCTTTCACCGCGCCTTCCATGATGCCGCCGATGATCTGGCGGCCGAACAGGGCGAATACGACCAGGACGGGAAGCGTTCCGAGGGCGGTGCCGGCGAGGACCAGGGTGTTGTCCCGGTAGTGGCCGGAGGCCAGCGTGCTGAGCGCGACCTGGACGGTGGGATTCTCGGAGTTGAGGACGATCAGCGGCCACATGAAGTCGTTCCACGCCTGCATGAAGGTGAGCAGACCGAGCACCGCCAGCGCTGGCCGCAGCGCCGGCAGGGTGACGTGCCAGTACAGCCGCAGGGTTCCGCAGCCGTCCATCCGGCCGGCTTCCAGCAGCTCGTCCGGGACGGCCTGCAGGATGCTCTGCCGCATGAACACGACCCCGAACGCGGTCACCGCGGTGGGCAGGACGACCGCGATCAGCCGGTTTCCCCAGCCCAGCTCCTGCATCTCGATGTAGAGCGGGATGATGCCGAGCTGGATCGGCACCATCATGGTCGCGATCACCATGAGCAACAGGATGTTCCGGCCACGGAAGTCCAGCTTGGCGAACGCGAAGCCGGCCAGTGAGCAGAACAGAAGTGTGCTGAGGGTGATCGACCCGGCGACGAGGAAGGAGTTCAGCAGCGCCTTGCCGAAGTTGACCGTGTCGAACACCCGGGAGGCGTTGGAGAAGAAGTGCCCGCCGGGCAGGAACGGCGGGGGCAGCTGCCCGACCGCGTCGTTCGTCCGCGACGGGATCATGAACGTCCAGTAGACCGGGAACGCGGAGAGGAACACGACGACGAGCAGGAGCGGGTAGCGCAGCGGGCCGGAACGCCCGCCGGTGCCGCCGGTGCCGTCAGTGCCGCGGATACCGCGGATACCGCGGATACCGCGGATACCGCGGGTGGCAGCGCTCACCGCGAACCTCCAATGACTCGGGACGTGCCGCGGGTGACGAAGTAGGCGACCGTGGCCAGGGCGACCGTTACCAGGAACATCACCCAGGCGATGGCGGAGCCGTAGCCGAAGTTGTGCAGCCGGAAGCTCTCCTCGTAGAGCAGCAGCGCCAGCGTCTGGAACTGGCGGCTGTTGCCGCCGGACACGCTGCCCGGCGAGTTGTCGAACAGCAGCGGCTCGGTGAACAGCTGCATCTGGCCGATCACGGAGATGAGCGCGGTGAAGACGATGGTCGGGCGCAGCGCCGGCAGGGTTATGTGCCAGAGCTGGCGCCAGGTTCCCGCGCCGTCCATGGCGGCGGCCTCGAAATGCTCCCGCGGGATCGCCTGCATGGCGCCGAGATAGATCAGCGCGTTGTAACCGGTCCACCGCCAGATGACCATAGCGGCGATTGCGATCTTGGACGTCCATTCGCCGGCCTGCCAGTTGACCGGATCCAGGCCGATCGTGTCGAGCGACCAGTTGATCAGGCCGAACTGGCGGCCGAAGATCTGGCTGAAGACGATGGTCACCGCGACGATGGAAGTGATGTTGGGTAGCAGCACACCCATCCGGAACAGGGTCCGCCCGCGTAGCCGCGCGTTCAGTGTGTGCGCGAGGANCAGCGCGAACACGAGCTGGGGGAGAGTGGACAGCGCCATCAGCAGAAACGTGTTGCCGACGGCGTTCCAGAAGTAGTCGTCAGCCAGCAGATCGGTGTAGTTGCGTAATCCGACGAACTTCTCGGCGCCGGGGTGGAGCATGTCCCGATCGGTGAGCGAGATCCAGGCGGTGTACAGCATCGGGAACAGCCCGAAGGCCGTGAAGATGACGAAGAACGGGGCGACGAGCCAGTAGGGGACCGTCGCGCGGCCGAACCGGCGCAGTGCGGTGCGCCGGTTCGGCTCCCGCCTGGGTGTGTCCCGGCTGGCAGGCGCGGTGTCCGCCGGGGGTGCCGGGGTTGCGAGCGTCATCGCCGGTTCTCTCCTTCCACCCGGTCGGACCTGTGAACGTCGGTTTCTGGTTGGCCCGCGGGCGGATGAGCCGCGGGCAGTTGGGGCAGTTGGGGCAGTTGGGGCCGGTGTGGCAGGTGTGGCCGGTGTGGCCGGGGGCTCGTCGTCCCGTCCGGTCGGGCGCCGGACGGGACGACGAGCCACGCCCGCGGGCCTAGCGGGCGGCTCGCTCCGCCTCCGCGACCGCCTCGCTGAAGGCGTCGCCCGGATCCTGGCCCTCCTGCTCGATGCGCTGGATGCCGTGTTCCATCGCCTGGCGGATGGCTCCGTGCTTCGCGCCCTGGTACTGCGGCGTCAGCGAGATCGCGGACTCACCGAAGATCTTTCCGGTGGCCGCGTCGCTGAAGAACGGGTTCGTGTAGGTCTGGACCGCCGGATCGTTGATCGCCTCGGTGCTGGACGGGAAGTTGCCGGTCTCCTTGAAGATCCGGGTCTGCTGCTCCGGCGCGGTCAGGAAGGAGACCAGTTCGTAGGCCAGCTCCTGGTGCTTGCTCTGCGCCGGAATCGTCAGCCAGGAGCCGCCCCAGTTGCCGCTCCCGCCCGGAATCGAGGCGATGTTCCACTTGCCGGCGGTGTCCGGGGCGTTCTCCTTGATGTAGCCCTGCATCCAGGCCGGGCAGGTGATCGTCGCGAAGGTGCCCTCCTTCATCGCGGTGACCCACTCGTCCTCGAACGAGACCAGCCCGGCGGACTGGCCGTCCGCGACGGCCTCGGCGGTCGCGTCGAAGGCGGCCCGCACCTTCGGGTTGGACCCGACGATCACGTCGTTCGTCCCGGTGGCGTAGTAGCTCTCCCCGAGCTGGAAGACCTGCGCGTTGTAGATGTTCGTCCCGGCGTCGAAGAACTTGACCCCGGTGTTCTTCGCCGTGAAGTCACGCCCGGTCTTGAAGTAGGCATCCCAGGTGGGCCACAGCGCGCTGACCGCCGACGGGTCGGTGGGCAGGCCGGCCGCGGCCAGCAGGTCGGTGCGGTAGCACATGGCCAGGCCGCCGACGTCGGTACCCAGCCCGATCTGCGTCTTCTCGTCGGCGGACAGCGACGACGCCCACTTGAACTCGGGGTAGTCCGATTCCCGCTCACCCGCGCCGAGGTCGAGGAGGTTGACGAACTGCTCTGGCGCGGCCTTCAGCTGCGCGATGAAACCTTCGTCGACCGCCTCGACGTCGGCGGCGCCGGAACCCGCCGCCAGGTGGTTGACCAGGTTGTTGTGATGGTCGTTGTACTCGCTGACCGTCTCGACGATCTCGACGTCGGGATGGCTTGCCTCGAACTCCTTGTACAGCTCGGTGTACCCGAAGACGCCGAACGTGTTGATGGTGAGTTTGGTCTTCCCTCCGTCGCCGCCGCAGGCGCTCGTAAGTAAGGCCATGGCCAGGACGGCGGTCCCAGCCATGGCCGNGTGGCGGCCTCGCCGTGCCCTCATGAAGCCCTCCCTCTGGCTTCACGCCCACCGCACTGATCGCATGTGAGCGCTCTCATGGCTTCGAAACTGTGAAGCCCGGTTACGTCCGTGTCAAGTAGTTGTCACCAGCGACCATCGACAATTCATTCGGTAGTTAATTGATTACCAGGAGCGGTCGACGGTCTTCGGTGACGAACCTCTGGACGAGCCTCGCCGGGCGTGCGAACCTGACCTCACGGTGCGTCCACGAGGACGTCGGAAACTCCCTCTTCCGCCCGTCCGCCGCAGTGGTCACGCGCCGCGTTGTCGAGTGCCGCAGGTAGTGCCGTATGGCGATCGGGCGTGCCCCGCTGTGCCGTGCGCTGTCATCGGTGAGCCGCACCGGCGGCCCACCTGCCGCGGGTGCCGCGGCCCGGGTCCGCACCCGCGGTCGCCCAGGGGAAGAGGGAGCCCATGTCCACGATCGAGTTGCGTGACGTCACCCTGACCTACACCGACCGGCCGACGCTGGAATCGCTCGACCTCAGGGTCGAGGACGGCGAGTTCCTGGTCCTCATCGGCCCCTCCGGCAGCGGCAAGACGACCGCGCTGCGCATCGTCGCCGGCCTGCTCGCGCCGACCGCGGGCCAGGTCCTGGTCGGCGGCCGGGACGTCACCAGGGTCCCCCCGGCGGACCGTGACCTCGCGATGGTCTTCCAGAACTACGCCCTGTACCCGCACATGACCGTGCGCCGCAACATGGAGTTCGGCCTGCGGCTGGCCCGGGTCGACCGGGCCGAGCGCGACCGGCGGGTGGCCGCCGCGGCCGAGATCCTCGGGCTCGCCGAGCTGCTCGACCGGCGGCCGAAGGCACTCTCCGGCGGCCAGCGGCAGCGCGTCGCGATGGGCCGCGCGATCGTCCGCCAGCCCCGCGCGTTTCTGATGGACGAGCCGCTGTCGAACCTCGACGCCAAGCTCCGGGTGCGCGTCCGCGCCGAGATCGCCCGCCTCCAGCGCACGCTGGGCACCACGACGCTCTACGTCACGCACGACCAGACCGAGGCGATGACGATGGCCGACCGCATCGCGGTGCTGCATGACGGGCGCCTGCAACAGCTCGGCACCCCCGACGAGTTGTTCAGCCATCCGGCGAACACCTTCGTCGCGACGTTCATCGGCAGCCCGCCGGCGAACCTCGTCCCGGGGCACCTGGAACTGGTGGGTGACACCGCTGCCCTGCGGGTCGGTGGGCAGACCCTCGACCTTCCCGCAGCGGTACGTACCGGACTGGTCGCACCGGCCGGAGCCGAGGTCACCGTCGGCATCCGGCCGCACGACGTCCAGACCGAGCCGCCCGCCGGCCCGGCCCTGACCCTCGATGTCGAGGTGGATCTGGTCGAGCGGCTCGGCACCGAGACCCTCGCCCACGGCGAGCTGCCGGTGGGCCCCGCCACCGTGCCCGACACCTGCCGCTTCACCGCGGCGCTGAACCCGCGGACGCCGGTCACCGGTGGCGGCCGGCTCCGGCTCCACGCCGCGGCCGACCGGCTCCACCTGTTCGACGCAGCCACCGGCACGACCCTGCGCCGGACCTCCTCGACCGGCTCGCCACTGGTGCCCGCCTGACCCGCGGCTTCCCGTCTGGTTCGCGGCTTCCCGTCTGGCCCGCGGCCGCTCGCCTTGCCCTGGGCGCCGCGTCAGCTTCTGGTGATCGAGGCGAGCCAGGAGGGAATGCCCTCGGTGAAGATCGTGACCTCCAGGGTGGCCGGTTCGACGGCGTCCACCCGCCAGCCGTCGGCGAAGCTGGCCCTGATCTCGGCCTCGCTCACCCGCCGCGGCCCGATGTCCCCCGGGACGGTCTCGTTGAAGCAGAGCATGAAGTAGCGGCCGCCGGCGGGGACCACGCCGCCCAACGACCGGATGAAGGCGGCCCGGTCCTCGTCGGTCAGGACGTGGAACAGGCCGCAGTCGAGCACCGTGTCGAACGACTGGCCCAGGCCGGCGAGGTCCAGGACGTTCCTGACCTCGAATCGGGCGGTGAGGCATCGCTCGGCCGCCTTGGCGGCGGCGCGCTCGATCGCGGTGGCGGAGGTGTCGACACCGAGCGCTTCGAGGCCGTGGGCGGCTGCCAGCAGCGCGTGCTCGCCGGTGCCGCAGCCCACGTCCAGCACCCGGCCGCGCAGGAGGCCGGCGTCCGCGAGGGTGACGAAGGCGGTCTGTGGCCGGCCGATGTCCCATGGCGGAGTGCTCTCGTAGAAGCGCTCGAAGTCGACGGGGTGACGCGGCCCGAGCGGTGGCGGCTGGGATCCGCCTGAGCCTTCGAGGATGCTCATCCCTCGCTGCCTCCTTCGCGTGGCGCGGCTACGTCATCCGTGATCTGATCGTTACGTTGGGTGTCGGGACTGTCGAGGCTACGCGCCCGCGGCCCGCCGACCCGGCCGCCTGGCCGTTTCGTGGCATTGGTCGGGCCGGTACCCACCGGTCTGACCTCAGGTGCCACCCGGTCCGGCGGAGGATGTGCTGAGCTGGGCCAGCACGACCTCGGCCTGGTTCCGCCCGTTCCGTTTCGCGCGGTACAGGGCGGCATCGGCGCGTTCGACGAACTCCGCCAGTTCTTCCTCGGCAGTGGGCACGGTCACCGCCGCTCCGATACTCACGGTGACGACGCGGCGAGGCGTCGCCGGGTGGGGCTCACCGAGTGCCTCGACGGACGCGCACAGGCGCTCCGCCAGCCGGGTGGCGGTGGGTGCGTCGGTGCCCGGCATGACGACGGCGAACTCCTCGCCGCCGTACCTGGCTGCCAGCAGTGGGCCTTCCAGGTTCTCGGCGAGGCAGTGGGCGACCAGCTGCAGGCAGCGGTCACCGGCGCTGTGCCCGAAGCAGTCGTTGTAGAGCTTGAAGTAGTCGATGTCGACCATCGCGAGGGCGATCGGCGTGCGGTGGCGCCGCGCCCGGCGCCAGCCGAGGTCGAGGATCTCGTCGAGTCGGCGCCGGTTCGCCAGGCCCGTCAGCGGATCCGTCACCGAGAGCTGCCGCAGTCGCCGGTTCGCGGCCGCCAGCTGCCNGGTGCGCTCGGTCACCTTGCGCTCCAGCGACGTGTACATCAGAGCGTTGTCGAGGGAGACCGCCAACTGGCTGGCGACGAGCATGATCCCCTCCAGCCGGTCCGTCGAGAACGCGTGGTGGATCATCCGGTTCTCCAGCAGCAGCATCGCGCGCAGCCGACCGTGGATCAGAATGGGGACGGCGAGCAGCGAGCAGCGGTCGTGCCGGCAGAGCGAGGGATCCCGGCGGAACCGGTCGTCGGTCGCCGCGTCGGCGACGACCACGGGCTCCCTCGTCCGCTCGGCGTACCAGACGATCGACGGCGGCAGGATGCCCCGGTGGCCGGCCTCCCGCAGGGAGATGGAGTGGCCGGCGCCGGTCGACACCGTCCAGGCCGCCCGCTCCTCATCCCGCAGCAGCAGGTGGACGTCGGTCGCCCCGGTCATCTCGGAGAGCACTCCGACGACCTTGGCGCGCAGGCCTTCCACGCTGGTCTCCGAGCTGAGCGCTCGGGAGGCGGCCACGATGCCGCGCAGGTCGATCACCCCTGTCGTGACGACCGAGCGGCCGGCGGACCGCTGCGCCGGTCGCCGCACCATCAGCTCCTCGGCGGCGGGCAGGGTCCGCAGGCCCGGGTTGCCCCAGTCGACGAGGCCGACCTTCGCGGTCGCGCCCCAGTCCGCGTAGACCCGCCTGGTCCCGATCAGGAGCAGCTGCCCGGCCATCTGTATCCCGTGGGCCAGGTAGAAGCGGGCCTCCTCCTCCAGGATCAGAGCCAGGTGCCAGGGCCGCGTGCGGGCGACCGCCTCCCGGTGCGCCGCGTCGAACATGTACGACGCCCGCTGGAAGTCGTTGGCGACCCAGGCCCGCTCCGCCTGCGCCAGGCACAGCACGTGCAGGAAGTTGGCCGGTGCGTCGGCGGTGCGGGCGGCGAGCCAGTCGATCGTCTCGTCCAGTTCCGCCAGAGCCGCCAGGCGGTCCACCTCGGGTGCCCCGGCGGCCTGGTCCGGGAGGCCGGAGCGGATTCGCCGCGCCAGGGCCACCACCCGCAGCAGCCGGGCCGGCAGGGTCACGTAGTTCTCCGTGACCAGGGGCAGCAGCGGCCGCACGGCTGTCAGGTGCCGGTCCAGTTCGTCCTGGCAGTCGAAGACGGCGGCGGCGAGCGCCCGGGTGATGTGGAAGTCCACGGCGGCGACCGGGTTGTCCGCCAGCAGTGACAGTTCGGCGGCCTCGTCGGCGCCGGCACCGTCACCCGCGGCCTCGCCGCACAGCGCCGACACGAGACGCCGGAACGTCCGGGCGGACTCCTCGACGTGCTGGTTGCCGGTGCGCGCCGCGAGTTCCGTCGCCGTGTCGGCCTCGGCGGCCAGCAGATCAAGCGAGGGCGCGCAGTCCAGCAGGTTGACCAGCACACAGCGGTGGGCCCAGCAGGCGCTCTGGAGATCGCCGGCGTTCAGAAGCTCCTCCGCGGCCCGGCGGGCGGCGGTCAGGTTCTCCTCCAGCGGGTCGAACCAGTGCCCGCAGGTGATCGCGTAGAGATGCTCGGCCTGCCAGATCTCGGGTTCGTAGTCGCGGGCCCGGCCCACGGCGAGCAGCCGGCGCAGCACGCGCTGCCCGGTCCGGTAGTCGCCGCGGTGGCTCACCGTCACCGTCTCGATGTGGCTGGCCGGGGCGATCAGGGCCTGGGCCGGGCCCTTCCGGGCCCAGACGTCCAGTGTGCTGACGGTCAACCAGGCGAGCAGCGCCTGGTCGCTGAGGTAGGCCGCGGGCAGGATCCGGTCGACCAGACTGGCGGCGCTCAGGCACACCTCGTCGGTGAGATCAGGACGACCCAGGTCATCCGCCTCGTCAGTCCGCTCGAGCCAGCGGTGGAGGTCGTCCAGCCGGCGGTCGGTCGCCGCCGCCAGCTCCGCGGGCTCCGGGACATGTATGCCCAGGCGCCGGACCAGCTCCAGGCCGAGGCGGGTCGCCTCCGCCGTGCGCCCGCGGATGGTGAGGCTGCCCAGCTGCAGCACGGTGGGCGGGGTACACCGGACCGGGTCGTCGCAGCGCCGGACAACCTCCTCGTAGGCCGCGTCGGCCTCCTCCAGCCGGCCCAGGTTGTAGAGGGCCGCGTGCCGATCGAGGTGGACCGCCAGCAGTGTCTCGGTATCCCGCGGATCGACGAGCGTCGCCGCCGCGGTCGCGAACCTCAGCACCTGGCCGTGGTTCGCCACCACCTTCGCCTCCCGGCTCGCCTGCCGCAGCAGCGCGCACACGGTCCGCCGTTCCGCCGCCTCGTGCACGGCGCCGAGGACCGGCAGGTACTGCTCCGCGGCGGCGGCGATGTGGCTGGGATGCGCGGCCAGGTTGCGCGCCAGCCGCAGCCGCGTGGCGTCGCGCACCGATTCGCTCAGACCCCCCAGCAGCGCTTCCCGCAGCCGGTCATGCCGGAAGCGGACGGATCGCCCTCCGCCCGACTCGGTCTCCGGTACCAGCACCCCCGCCGTGATCGCCGGGGCGAGCCGCCGATGGACCTCGTCCACCGGGAGGTCCGCCGCGGCGACGAGGAGGCCCAGCTCGACCCGGCTGGCGAGACATGCGATGCAGGCGAGCAGATCCGCGGCGGCGGTGGGCAGCGCGGCCACCCGGGCCGCCAGCAGATCGCCGCGACCGATCTGCTCGAGCCGCCGGCCCAGCGCGGCGGCGTCCCAGCGCCAGCCGCCGTCATCCGGGCACAGGAGATCTTCGTTCCGCAGCGTGTTGAGCAGCTCGACGGTGTCATGCGGGTTGCCGCGAGCGGCTGGGGCCAGGGCGCGCGCGAGCTCGTGCGCCGGTGGTTGCGGGATGCGCAGGAGATCCGCCACCAGAGCCGTCTGGGCCGGCGGCGGAAGGTTCTCCACCGGCAGGTGCAGGGGCCCGTCGGGTCGGCGGAGCCAGCGGTCGAGCGGCTCCGCCAGCGGAGCGGCCGGGTCCACCTCGCTGTCCCGGTAGGCGCCGATCAGCAGCAGGCCGGTCAGCTCCGCGTCACCGCCGAAGATCTGGTCGAGAATGGCCAGCGGAGTCCGCGCCGCCCACTGGATGTCGTCCACGAAGCAGACCACCGGCCGCTTCGCGGCGGCCACGACGCGCAGGAACTCGACCCCGGCGTGCGCCGCCCGGGCCCTGGCGGTCATCAGATCACCCGCGGCCGGCGGGACGCCGAGCAGGAGCGCCAGCTCGGGCACCGCCGCGGCGGCGAGGCCGGTGCTGGGGCCGAGCCGGCGGCGCAGCAGTTCCCGCAGCCCCGCCAGGCGCTCCTCGGGCTCGGCGAGCAGCAGCCGCCCGAGCGCGCGATGCGCCTGCAGCAGACCGTTGTGGGTCTGGTCGCGGCGGTACTGGTCGAACTTGCCGGCCACGAACCAGCCGTCCCCGCCGGCGGTGATCGAGCGCAGTTCCTCGACCAGAAAGGTCTTGCCGACGCCGGGCTCACCGCTGACGAGCACCGAACGCGCGCCGCCGTCGGCGACCGCGCGGAAGGCCGCCCTCAGCTCGCCGAGCTCCCGGTCGCGGCCGACGAGCCGGGAGGAGGCGAACGGGCGGGCGCGGCGGTCCCGGACGCCGGGGCGCGCCGGGGGCGTGCCGGCGCGCACCAGCGCCAGATCGTGCGCGAGACCCTCGGCGCTCTGGTAACGGTCGTCGGGCTCCTTCTCCAGCAGGTGCGCGATGACGGCGGCCAGCCCGCGGGGCACCGCAGGGTTCAGCTCCGACACCGGAACCGGCACCCGCGCGAGATGGTCATGGATGATCCGAAGCGGGTCGTCCGCGCCGAACGGCGCCGTTCCCGTCGCGAGCTCGTACAGGGTCGCGCCGACGGCGTACAGGTCGGCGCGCTGGTCGACCGGCCGGCTGGTCCGCCCGGTCTGCTCCGGGGCCAGGTAGGGCACCGTGCCGACGATCGCCGCGTGGTGGGTGAACTCGCCCCGGACCATCGGCAGCGTCGTGGCGAGCGCGAAATCGATCAGATGCAGCCGCCCTCCGTCCGGGGTGGCCACGATGTTGGCCGGGCTGATGTCGCGGTGCACCACACCGCGCTCGTGCATGCCGGCGACTGCCCGGGCCAGCGTCTCGGCGATCAGGACCAGCCGGTCGGGGCCCAGCGGCGTGCCCCACAGGGACAGCGCGCTGCCGCCGATGTCCGCCAGCAACAGCGAGTCCGGGAAGGCGGCGGTCGCCGTCACGAGCTGCGCCACCCCGTCGACGCCGGTCAGTCGTTCGAGGATCTCAAGCTCGTGTTGCAGACGCCGCTTCGCACCCCGGCCCAGAGTCTGCTTGCGGATGACCGGGCCGGTGGCGAGCCACACCCGGGTGACCCGGGTGCGCTGGCTCTCGGCGAGCACCGTGGAGTGGTTGAACTCCTCCGGAGGGGGCGACGCTTCCGGAGCGGCCGGCGCTTCCGGCGCTTCCGGGGCGGCCGGCGCCTCCGGCGTGAACTCCGGCGGCGGATCGCGGCCCGGCCTCATGCGACCGGCCGCCGCCGGCGGGCGTTCGCCGCGGCTCTCCTCACCGACCCGTCTCTGCCCACCACGAGAGTCTGCCCCCGAACGCGCCCTCGGCACCGGGGCACCCAACGCTATGGGAGAGGCTGCCGCATACGTCCGAAGAATCGCCCCAAGCCGGTGCGTGGGGCACCGGCGGCGTCAGTCGCCGGGCTCGAGCACCGAGATGTAGGTGCCCGGGTGGGTGGCGCCGTCCTGGCGCAGCAACGCCCCGCGCGTCCACGGGACCTGCAGGCTGGTCCGCTCGTCGGGCGGGGTCAGCACGAGGGTGACCGGGGCGAGGATCTCGCTGCCACCGCTGTCCGGGCCGCTCGGCGCGGGCAGGTAGGTCAGTGTCGCGTGCGCGCCCGCGCCGGGGGCCAGCACGATCCTGGTGGCCTCGACCAGCGGGGACCGGACGAGATCCCAGGTCTCCCCGGTGGACGTCCGCAGCTGCGCGCCCGGGAATCCGTACACGGTGCAGTCGGACGACGACTCGTTCCGGAAGCGCACGTGAACCTTCTGTTGCTCGGCGCGGGTTCCGTTTCCACCCGAGGTGGCCGCGGGCAGCGAGGCGGCGAGGTCCGCAGTCGCGCACCGTCGTGTGCCGGCGGCGGGCTGCCCGGTGGTCGACCCGGCGGACTGGGTGACCGGACCCGCCGAGGCGGCGGAGTCCGTCGCCGGTGCCGCGGAGCCGTCGGTGCAGGCCGGCAGGGCCATGAACGCGACGAGCACGGCGAGGAGACGGATCGGTCGTCCCCGCCGGCCGGACCGACCACCGGACCGTGGCCGGAGGGGTGACGAACCTGATCGCAGACGCACGGTTGACTCCCATCGAGCCTGGTCGTCGAGGCGTCGGGACCGTGCTTCGCGTTCCCGGCGCTCAGCCGTTGGTGGGGCGGGGCCGCGGCCCGGTGGCGCGCATGTTCACCAACCGGCCCAGCAGATCGAACCAGAAAGGCGCACCCGCGGTCAGCGCGAAGCAGGCGACCGCGATCCCGGCGATCTTCAGTAGCCAGCCGCTGACCGAGGTGGGCACCTCCCGCGGATCGTCCCGCCGGTCGGTGGCCTGGACCCAGCCGACCGGGATGGACAGCCCGGACGCGTCCCGCACCGCCTCGATCGCGCGTTCCGTCGTGTCGCCGACCGAGCTGTCGCCGCCGACCGAGCTGTTGCCGCCGGGCCGGCCGCCTCCCGGTTCCGGTTCCGGGGCGCTCCCGAGGGTCCCGTCGGCCGCGGTGACCTGGGCCACCGCGGCGGCCACCGCGGCCTGGCGCACGGTCCCGTCCTGCCACAGTGCCCGGGTGATGGCGACGGCGTCCAGATTGAACAACGCCGACAGCCCGACCGCGTAACAGAGCAGGAAGACGGTGATCCGCCGCTTGTACCAGCCGGACAGGCGGTCCATCGCGTCGTCGTACCAGCGGGCCAGCTCGGCGACGAGCCGCTCCCTGTCCCCGCCCGCCTGGACTATGGCGGCGGTCAGTGCCGTCCTGGCCGGCGAGGGTGGCAGGGCGCCGAGGCTCTGTTCCAGCGAGGGGACCGGTCCCGAACTGGTGGCCGTGACGAGGGCCGCGGCGACCACCCGTCCGGTGGGGTGGTCCGTGGGCATCGCCCGGTACAGCGCCTGGGCGCTCTGCTCGTCGAGGGCGCGGCGGGCGGCGTCGTAGGCGTGCCGATACGCCGCGAGGGCGTCCGCCGGGACATGGTCGGGCAGCGCGTCCGGGCGGAGCCGGTGCAGCATGACCCGTGCCGGCGGGTCCACCCGGTCGAGCAGCGCCCGCGCGAAGGCCGTCGACGGCAGGTAGGACGGCAGCCGCAGCCGGCGGGCCCGACGCATCGAGGCGAACCGCCCGCGGACGGGTGGATGGTCGGCGAGCATCGCGGGCAGGGCGTCCCGGCCGGTGGCCCGCATGACCCGGAGCGGGCCGTCCAGTAGTTCGGCGGTGACGTCCGGCCGCCCCGCCGGCGGGTTCCCGGCGGAAGTCGGAGTCCAGCCGAGCAGGCGCCGGAGCTCGGCCTCAAGGCGAAGGCCCCGGTAGTGGAACAGGGCGAGCACCGCCTCGTTGATACGGGAGACGGCGAGACTGAATGCCGCGAAGATCAGCGCGAGCCCGACCAGGACGTCAAGAGCGGACGAGTCCGGCATTCCCCGATTCCAGCTTCTTTTCGTGCCCGGCGGCCGCCGGGCACCCCCGGTGGCCGCGTGACGGGACCATCCCGACCGGACGGCGTATTTCTACACCGATGCCGTGGTTGGCGCTAAAAGCCGACGTCACGGCCTCGCCTGCCACCCTGCGGGCCGCCGGGTGGCGTGGATGCTCCGGGTTGGCTGCGCCTTGCCCGGTATGTCGGAGCTACGATGCCTTTGCGACCTGAAGAAATGTCGAGTCGGAGCTGTCGAGTGCCGACCGCGGAGATTCCAACGAGATATCTCCTGGTCGGACATGAGGAGACGAAGTCGCGATGAAAGTTGTCATTCCGGGTGGCACCGGGCAGCTGTGCGCCATGCTGACCGACGCTCTCGTCCGGGCGGGGCACCAGGTTGTCGTCGTCAGCCGGCGGGCGGCGGTGCCGACACCGGGCGCCCGCACGGTCCGGTGGGACGGGCGCACCGTGGGGGAGTGGGCGCGCGAGGTCGACGCTGCCTGCGCAGCGACACCGAGCTCCTGCTCAAGAGCCGCCGGGTCGTGCCCGGACGGCTGCTCGACGCGGGCTTCACGTTCGATTTCCCCGCGTGGCCGGACGCGGCGGGGGATCTGACAGCCCGTCATCGCGCGGGTCAGGGGCTCGGTGTCGCATAACCGGCCGGGTGCGCGGAGCTCAGGTCACTGAGCCGGCACTCAGAAGGCGAGGAAAAGGATCTGCTCCCGGGAGTACTCGTGCCCCGGGTGCTTCTCGGCCAGGTGGGCCTGGGCCTTCTCCACCAGGTCGTCCTCGTTCTCACCCTCGATGAACTCGCCGCACGGGCAGCTCAGACGCTTCTTCACCGCTCCTCCTCTCCTCGGCGGTCGCCCTAGAACGCCGCCGCCTGGTCCGGACTCATCTTCGTCGCCACGCATCCGCGGCGCACCCGTTGGGTACACCCGGCCCCCGCCCGCGCGGGGCGGGAATTCCCCGGGCCGGTCGGCGGACGACTCAGCCGCTCACGTTCCACTTCAGTTGTTCCCGCTCCACCAGGACACGCAGGCCCCGGCGGTCGGGTTTGCCGCTCGGCAGGGAGGGGACCTCGTCATACCCGGCGACGATCCAGCGGGTCGGGACCTTGTAGGCGGAAAGCTGGGCGCGGGCACGAGAGGTCAGCGCGGCCAGGTCGAGGCCGGAGCCGACGCCGGCCGGGACGATGACGGCGCAGACCTCCTCGCCCCGGTCCGGATGCCCGACGCCGGTGACGACACAGTGCGCCACCTCGGGAAACTCCTCGATGACGGCCTCGACCTCGCGCGGCGAGACGTTCGAGCCGGCAACTTTGATCAGTTCGCTGTCCCGCCCGACGTAGAACAGCCGCNGGTCGCCCGGCCGGCGGTACACCCGGTCGCTGGTGTGATACCAGCCGTCGGCGTCGAAGACCTCCCAGCGCTCACGCTTGTTGTAGCCGGCCATGGAACCGACGCCGCGGATCAGCAGCTCGCCGACCTCCCCGTCCGGGACGGCCTTCCCCTCAGCGTCGACGATCGCGGTGTCGGTGAACGCGAAGCTGCCACCGGACTCGGTGAGACTGCGGTGGATGGGATGGCCGTCGGGCACCCCGGCCATCGCGAGGTCCACCGGCCCGTCGCGCAGTGCCGGCGCGGCGCTCAGATCCCGCTCCGGGAAGGACGGGTGCAGCCGCAGCTGCTGGGTGAACGCGGGCCAGCCGACAACCCCGTTGGCCCGCTCTCGTTCGGCCAGATCCAGGGCCGCGCCGGCCTCCAGCCGCTCCAGGACGAGCACCGCGACCGGGGCGTGCAGCGCGCCGGTCGCGGCGAGGATGCCGCCGATCCAGAAGAACGGCATGGCGCACAGGATGCGTGGGCGGTCGGCGACACCGGTGAGGCCGCGGATCGCGGCCGGCCAGGTGGACGTCTGGCGTACCAGGGTGCCGTGGGTGTGCAGGACGCCCTTCGGATCCGCGGTCGAGCCGGAGGTATGCACCATGATTGCGAGGTCGGCCGGGGTGATCTCGGCCTCCACCGCCGTCAGCAGCTCGGCGCGCACCCTCGGCGCGTGCCGCGGATCCCACCGGGTGGCCCATCCGCGGTCGCTGGGCCCCGTCAGCACGATCCGGCGCAGGTACGGGGCGGCCGCGAGCTCCAGCGGCTCGGGCTGGTCGAGCGGCTCGGGCTGGTCGAGCGGTGCGGGCTGGTCGAGCGGTGCGGGCTGGTCGAGCGGTGCGGGCTGGTCGAGCGGTGCGGGCTGGTCGAGCGGTGCGGCGGCGCGCCCCGTGGCCCGCGCTGGGAACGCGGCCAGCTCGGTGAACGCCGCCTCGAACCGCTCCGCGACGTCGATGTGCAGCACCGTCACCGGGGCCACCAGCACCTGCACGTCAGCCAGCCGGACGACCTTCGCGATCTCGCCGGGGGCGTAGAGGGTGCTCAGCGGCACGGCGACCGCGCCGACCCGGCTCACGGCGAGCCACCAGACGGCCCACTCGACGCCACTGGGCAGGAACAGCCCCACGCGGGTGCCCTTGCCGACGCCCTCGTACAGCAACCAGCGTGCCACCAGCGCCGAGCGAGCCTCGGCCTCGGCGTAGGTCAGCCGCCCGGTCGGCGAGACCAGGTAGTCGGCGGCGCCGAACTCCGCCGCGGCCCGCCGCAGCAGATCGGGAACGGTCGGCCCGACCCCGAGGTCGGTCGGTGCCGTCGCCACTGCCGTCAAAGCCACGCTCCCCGTCATCGCGCCGGTGGGCTTGAGTCTCCTACGGGTCGATCCGGTGCGCAAAGGCACGCAGATGGAGACACGGAGGGAAACACGGAGGGAAACGCGGAGGGAGACGCGGACCGGCCGGAGGACTACTCGAACGCCGCCGCGGCCTCCCGCACGATCCGCTGGTGCGCGCTGGCGAGCCGCCCGGTCCCGGTGCCGTCGACGAGGATTCGCCGCTCCCAGCGCAGGCCCGCGACCGCGGCGGCCGAGACCCGGATGCGGCGTGCGCCCCGGCGGCCGGCCGTCGGCGACCTCTGGGGCAACGCGTACTCGTTGTCGGGGACGAAGTCGCCCGTCTTCGGTCCGCCGACGGCTCAGTGTCCGCGAGCGGCGGTGTAGATGGTTCCGGCGGGAAGAACTCGACCGGTCGGCGTCGAATATGAGCGCCCATTCGGATAGCTTGTCTACTATCTTGGTGAGGAAGATTGCTGTCAAGCGGTCCGGGTGATTGGCGGCGGCCGCCCCTGGCTGCCGCGCGTAGGTCGTAGGTCGTATGTCGTGGGTCGTGGCATAGTTCCGCCGCCCCGCCTCGGAATTATTTTCATCCACTCATAAAATGTTGACCGGCTCCCGGCCGGGCGTGACTCTTGTGTCGCCGGCCGGATCACCCCGCCGATCCCATGGAAAGACGCGCCGTCCGTCTGCCGTGCCGCGAACCGACGAACCGACGAACCGACGTCGAACCCGAGGAGCCGATCGTGACCGTGGTCAGGACGAATCTGAGTGTGCGCAAGGTGGCCGGGCGGATCGGCGCCGTCGTGTCCGGCGTCGACCTGCGGGACGACCTCGACGGCGAGACCGTCGCCGCCGTCAGGCGGGCGCTGCTGGAGCACAAGGCGCTGTTCTTCCGCGACCAGGATCTCGACGACGAGGGGCAGCAGCGGTTCGCCGCCCGTTTCGGTGAGCTGACCACCGCGCATCCCACCGTCCCCTCCCTGGACGGCAGCCCCAACGTGCTGCGGGTCGACTCGACCTACAGCCGGGCCAACAACTGGCACACCGACGTGACCTTCGTGGTGAGCCCGCCGTCGGTGAGCACGCTGCGTGNCATCACCGTGACCCCGTACGGCGGCGACACCCTCATCGCCAACACCGCTACGGCCTACCTGGACCTGCCGGAGCACCTGCGGAAGCTGGCGGACGGGCTCTGGGCGGAGCACACCAACGACTACGACTACGTGGCGCCGGCGGCACTGGCGGACAAAGCGGCACAGTACCGGTCGGTCTTCGTCTCCACGACCTACCGGACGGCCCATCCCGTCGTGCGGGTCCACCCGGAGTCAGGGGAGCGCGCGCTGTTCATCGGCGGCTTCGCGCAGCGCGTCGTCGGCCTGTCGACCGCGGAGTCCCGGGACATCCTGCGGCTGTTGCAGTCCTACGTCACCCGGCCGGAGAACACCGTCCGCTGGACCTGGGCGCCCGGCGACCTGGCCTTCTTCGACAACCGGATCACGCAGCACTACGCCGTGGACGACTACGGGGACCTGCCCCGGCTGCTGCACCGGGTCACCGTCGCGGGCGACGTCCCCACCGGGCCCGACGGCCGGCGCAGCCACTCCATCGCGGGCGGCCTCGCCGAGCACTACACCCCCGTCGCGGGCGCGGCACCGGCACCGGTGCCCGTGTCGGTCCCGGCCTGACCCTCAGAGAGCGCGCCGCCGTCGATCCGCAGCCAGCGGGTCACCCGGATCCCGTCGAGGAACCGTTCGTCGTGGCTGACCACGACGAACGCGCCCTCGTAGGCGTTCAGCGCGGCTTCGAGCTGCCGGACGCTGACCAGGTCGAGGTTGTTCGTCGGCTCGTCCAGCAGCAACAGGTGCGGGGCGGGCTCGGCCTGCAGGACGCAGGCCAGGGTCGCCCGCAGCAGTTCCCCGCCGGAACACGACCCGACCGGGCGGTCGGCGGCGTCACCGCGGAACAGGAACCGGGCCAGCAGGTTGCGCCGCTGGGCCGGTGGCGTCCCCGGCGCGAACACGGCCAGGTTCTCCGCGACGGAGCGCTCCGGGTCGAGGAGGTCAAGCCGTTGGGACAGGTACGCCACCCGGCCGCCGGCCCGCCCGATCCGCCCGGAGGAAGGCTGGACGTCCCCGCTGACCAGGCGCAGCAGCGTCGACTTGCCGACCCCGTTCGGCCCGGTCAGCGCGATGCGCTCCGGGCCCCGGATGGTCAGATCGACGCCGTTCCNGGCGAAGAACGGCCGCTCGCCGTACCGGACCTGCATGCCCTCCCCGGTGAACAGCGTCCGCCCGGCGGGAACGCGGGTGCCGGGCAGTTCCAGCACCAGGGCCTGCTCGTCACGCAGAGCCTCCTCGGCCCGCCCCAGCCGGGCCTTCGCGTCGGCGACCCGGCCGCTGTGGGTCTGCTGCGAGCGACCCGCGGACTCCTGGGCCCGGCGCTGCATGGCCCCCGCGACGATCTTCGGAAGGCCGGCGTCGGCGACGGTGCGCGCGGCGTTGCCCGCGCGGCGCGCCGAGCGCTCCCGGGCCTGCTGCCGCTCCCGCTTCTGCCGCCGCAGCTCCTGCTCGGCGCCGCGGACGTCACGTTCGGCGGCCGCCTGCTGGGCGCGCACCGCCTCCGCGTAGGCGGTGAAGTTCCCGCCGTAGGCCCGGGCTTCGCCGCGATCGAGCTCCAGGATGCGGTCCATCCGGTCGAGCAGGGCCCGATCGTGGCTCACCAGCAGCAGACAGCCGCTCCAGCCGTCGACGACGTTCCGCAGCCGGCGGCGCCCGGCCTGGTCGAGGTTGTTGGTGGGCTCGTCGAGGAGCAGCACGTCGGGGCGCCGCAGTAGCTGCGCAGCGAGGCCCAGGGACACGATCTGGCCACCGCTGAGCGTGTGCAGGGGCCGGTCGAGGGCGACCTCGCCCAGGCCCAGGCGGTCAAGCTCGGCGCGGCCGCGTTCCTCGACGTCCCAGTCGCCGCCGATCACGGTGAAGTTCTCCTCGCTCGCGTCGCCGGCCTCCAGCGCGCGCAGCGCCCGCAGCACCGGGTCGATGCCGAGTACCTCCGCGGCGCGCAGAGTGCCGGCCAGCGGCAGGGTCTGCGGCAGGTAGCCGACGGCACCGCTGACGGTCACGCTGCCGCCGGTGGGCCGCAGCTCCCCGGCGATCAGCCTGAGCAGGGTGCTCTTGCCGGCACCGTTCGGGGCGACGAGACCGGTGCGGCCGGCCCCGGCGGTGAGGGAGAGCCCGTCGAAGAGCGGGGTGTCGTCGGGCCAGGAGAAGGACAGGTTCGAGCAGACGACGGAAACGTCGGACATGCGGGTGGGACCTCGGCTCGTGGGCGCGGGCGCGGGGCCCGCCGAGGGGCGACACTCGGTGGGCCGGCGCCGGACGGGCGGAACGTGGAAGCGGGGACGTCAGCGTCGGCCGCGGCGGCGCTGCCTTCGCGGGCGCGCCGGCGGCCGACCATCTCCGGGATCAGCCGGAGATGTCGTCGTCGCCCTCCACGTCACGGCTCCTCAGGTCTGGTCGGCTCGGGCCGGCTCGGCTCGGGCCGGCCTCAGGTCGGCCTCTGGTCGGCTCGGGTCGGTCGTGCTGGCTCCGCACGGGCCGTCGTCTCACGATAGCCGTCCCGGCCGGGCGCCCAAAACGGTTTTCCGCCCCGCTGCCTGGGACTTTCCTTAGGTTTCCCTTGTGAAACGGACCGCTGGTCCGTACGGTAGCCGTGCGTCTCGGACCGGCGGTCCGGTTCGCGGGGCCGGCGGACGGGCCGGGCCACGCGGGGGATGGGGAGACGGCCGGCGGGCAGACGGACGCAGGGATATCACCGCGAGATGAGGGACATCAGGAATGCGGGAACTGGGGATCTTGTTCGGCAGGTCGACCCGTGGGAGTCGGCCCGGAGCGCCGATCACCGTGCGCTTATCCGCGTTGGGGGCGCTGGGCGCTCTCGCCGCGAGCATCTTCCTCGCCGGCTGTGGCGGGGACGACGACACCGACAGCAAGCCGGCGGGTGACCCCGCGGCCTCGACCGCGGCACTCGGCCCGGTGGCCAAGGCGACGGGTGAGCCGGTGAAGATCGGCGTCATCTCGGACGGGCAGGGCCCGGCCGCGGACCTGTCATACGAGTTCGAGGTCGCCGACGCGACCGTCAAGTTCCTCAACGAGCACCGTTCGGGCATCGCGGGCCGGCCCATCAAGCTGGTGCAGTGCGAGGCGCTCGCCGACCCGGCCAAGGCGACCGACTGCGCCAACCGGATGATCGAGGAGGACGTCGCCGCCGTCGTCGTCGGTTCCTCCGGCGCCGGGGAGCAGATCTGGGAGCCCCTGCACGAGGCGCACGTGCCGGTGATGTTCTACACCGCGAACGGCGCCGGGTCGCTGGGCGACCCCGAGTCGACCTTCATCCTCAGTGACCAGTTCTTCCCCCTGGTGACCCTGCCGATCCAGGTCGCCAAGGAGAACAACGCCAAGAAGGTCACGGTCATCGCGATCGACCTGCCCGTCACCACCGGCCTCTACCAGGTGACCAGGCCAGCCTTCGAGGCGCAGGGCGTCGCCCTCGACGTCGTCCAGATCCCGGCGGGCACCGCCGACATGACCCCGCAGATGCAGCGGATCGCCAGCGGCGACCCGGGGATCGTCCAGGTCGTGGGCAGTGACGCGTTCTGCATCAGTGCGTTCAACGGCCTGCGTGCGGTCGGCTACGACGGGCCGCTCGCCGCCATCGCGCACTGCATCACCGACGCGACCCGCGCGGCCGTCCCCGGTGACTTCCTGGAGGGCATGACGATCACGGCCACCGCGCCGATCGGCTCGGACGACCCGGAGATCGCCGTCTTCAACGCCGTCGTGGAGACCTACGGCAAGGACATCGACGTCACCGAGGCCGGCGCGGCAGCCATGTTCATCACCTTCGCCGCCTTCCAGAACGCGCTGGAGGGACTCACCGGGGACATCACCCCGGCCACCGTCACCGCCGCGATCAAGGGCATGCCGGAGAAGGATCTGCCGGGTGTGACCGGACTGCGGTTCCGGTGCAACGGCAAGGCCTACCCGGAGAGCCCGGCCGAGTGCGCCCGCGGTGGTCTGCTCACG
Organism: Frankia sp. EI5c; assembly: GCF_001636565.1. Taxonomy (GTDB): domain Bacteria; phylum Actinomycetota; class Actinomycetes; order Frankiales; family Frankiaceae; genus Parafrankia. The sequence goes on along the minus strand of NZ_LRTK01000039.1, from coordinate 36,353 downwards.
ACGCTGGACGCGAAGGGCAAGCCCACCACCTACAAGGCGGTCGGCGTGACCCCGATCGAGGACTGACCCACCCGCGGCGCTCCGGGCTTTGACTTTCCTGGTTGGAAACTCTACCTTGAGTTTCCAACCAGGAAAGGAGTGGGCGATGGGTGAGATCTCGGCGCAGGAGGCCCGCGCCGCCCTGGCGGCCGTCGAGGGTGGCCGCCGCGGTGTGGTGGAGCGGATAGCGGTGCCCGCCTGGTACTGGTGGTTCGTGGCGGCGGGCTGGGTGGTCCTCGGCGTGCTCGCCGACCTGGACCATCCCTGGGTGACGATGGGCGCGACCCTCGGGTTCGGCGCGCTGCACTCCACGGTCGCCCCGCGGGTGGTGCACGGCCGGCGCGGAAGCCGGCAGCTGAGTGTCCGCGCCGAGGTCGCGGGCGCACACGTCACCACGGCGGTGATCGGCGGGCTGGTCCTGCTCGCCGGGGTGACGGTCGCGGTCGCGCTCGCGCTCTCCGCTGACGGGAGCGGGCATCCGGCAACCGGCGCCGGTGTCTTCGTCGGCATGATCGTGCTGCTGGGCGGGCCGATGCTGCTCGCGCGGATCCGCCGCGTCGCCCAGTCGGCGGGCGCCCGGTGACCGAGGCGCGCTTCGACGAGATCATCCACCCGGCCACCCGGCTGTCCATCGTGTCGCTGCTCGCGGCCGCGGACTGGGTCGAGTTCGCCTACATCCGGGACCGGTTCCAGTTGTCGGACTCCGCCCTTTCCAAGCAACTGGCCACCTTGCATGAGGCCGGGTATGTCCATCTCGACCGGGAGAAGAGCGGGCAGCGCCGCCGGGTGCGGGCCCGGCTGACCCCGGCGGGGCGGGTGGCGTTCCGTCAGCACGTGGCCGCCCTTCGGGCGATCGTCGCCGCCGCGGACGCGCTGGACGTCGGCTGAGCGCAGCCGGCCCGTGGGCTGCTCACGGCCGACTCGTGAGCGTCGTGCTCATGACGTCGTGCTCATGACACAGTGGTCCGCCGAATCGCAGTGGGCGCATCGAGAGGTATACGCCATCATCGGTGACGATTCCGCTTACTCCGGTCGCCCCGCTGAGGAGACTGCATGTCGGACTGGTCCTGGCGGGCCCGCGCGGGTGCCGCCGCGCTGGCCGCGCTCCTGATCTACCTGCTTGTTCTCGGGATCGGGGCGTTGGGGTCCTTCGACCGCACGAACGGCGGTCAGGTGGCGGTCGTCCGCAACGGAGGCCCGCTCGACAACCACCGGATCCGCCAGGTCATCCAGCCGGCTTCCGGTCGGGTCTGGGTCGGGCTTTACTCCGATGTGCACAAGTACCCCGCCCAGCAGCGCTTCTACACCATCACCGCGAACGAGGGGCAGGGCGACCGGTCCGACCACGAGGTCGTCCGCGTGCCGTCGAAGGACGGCGTCGAGATGGGCATCGAGGGCACGCTGTATTTCAGCCTCAACGCCGATCCGGAGGTTCTCCGGACCTTCGACGACAAGTTCGGGACCCGAAAGTTCCGCCTGCTTTCCAACGGACAGAACTATCACCCGTACGACGGTGACAACGGCTGGTCCGCGTTCCTCGACACGATCATCCGGCCGGTCATCGACAACGACCTGCGCGAGCAGATCAACACCTTCGACTGCGCGCAGCTGGTCTCCTCCTGCGCGCTGGTGCAGCTCGGGGCGAACCAGACCGTGAGCCCGGCCGCCGTCGAGTCGGTGCCGACCGGCCCGGTGGAATCGTCCAACGGCAACATCGCCGCGGTCCAGAAGGCGATCAACGAGTCGCTTGCCCGGGATCTGGAGGCGACCCTCGGCGCACCGTTCCTGATCGACCTGAAGTTCAACCTCGTCCGGATCACCCTGCCGGCCCAGGTGCAGGAGGCGGTCAACAAGGCGCAGGCCGCGTTCGCCGGGGTGAGCGAGGCCCAGGCCCGGGTCGCGCAGGCACGGGCCGACGCGGAGGCGAACCAGATTCGTCAGACCGGCTACGCCTCCTGCCCGGCCTGCGCGGCGATCGACCAGCTCAAGGCGATCCCACCGAACGTGACGACGTTCGCGCCGGGCGCCGGTTTCGCGGTCACCTCGCCCTGACCGGCCCGGCCCCTCCGGGCCGGGGGGCCTGCTCCATCGCCCCCCTGCCCGGCGCGGGCGCCCGAGCACCCTGGCCGTCTCGACCCCCCGGCTCATTGCGGCGCTCTGCCTCATGCCGGCGCTCCGGCTGCGCCCGCTCGCCGAAGAGCAGGCGCAGGAGCGGCGTGCGCAGGACCAGCAGTGCCAGCACGCTTGCCAGCGTCGAAGCGATCAGGACGGCCGTCGCCGCGCTGGCGGCGTCCTCCTCGGTGGGCAGCGCCAGCCGCGCGATCAGCAGGCTGACGGTGTAGCCGATGCCGGCGAGGAGGGCGATCGGGATCAGCTGCCGGTGGCGCAGGCCGTCCGGCAGGCGGGCGATCCCCAGCCGGACGGCCAGCCAGGAACCCAGGAGCACCCCGATGAACTTGCCCAGCAGGAGGCCGGCGATGATTCCCTGCGCGACCGGCTCCCGCACCACGGCGGCCAGGTCGGAGGGCCGGACCGAGACTCCGGTGGCGGACAGGGCGAAGACCGGGACCACGACGGCGGCGGACCAGGGGACGACCTGGCGTTCGAACCGGGACAGCGGTGTCTCCGCCTCGCCCGGATCCGGCCGGCACCGCACGAGGACGCCGAGCACGACCCCGGCGATGGTCGCGTGGATCCCGGCCGCGTGGGTGCACACCCACACGCCGACGGCCAGCGGCACGTACAGCGGCAGCGGTACCCGACGCAGGCGCCGCTGCAGCAGCGCGATGCAGCCGACGAGGGCAGCCGCCGCGGCCAGCCAGCCGAGCACCAGGCCGGCGGCGAAGACCACGGCGATCAGGATGATCCCGCCGATGTCGTCAGCCACCGCCAGGCCGAGCAGCACGATCCGCAGCGAGCTCGGGATCCGGTCGCCGGCGAGCGAGAGCACACCGAGTGCGAAGGCGATGTCGGTGGCCACCGGAATCGCCCACCCGTCCGCGCTACCCGGCCCGCCCCGCATGACCGCGAGACAGAGCAGCGCCGGCACGACCATCCCACCGAGCGCGGCGGCGACGGGGAGGGTGGCCGCGCGGAGGTCCGCGAGGTGGCCCGTGACCAGCTCCCGCTTGAGCTCCAGTCCCACCACGAAGAAGAAGATCGCGAGCAGTCCGTCCGCCGCCCAGGACGACAGCGTCATGTCGTCCAGATGCAGCCAGTGTGGGCCGAGCCCGGCGCTGTACCGCCAGACGCGGTGGTAGCCGCCGGGAGCGGTGTTCGCCCAGACCAGCGCGAGGCAGGTCGCGCACAGCAGCAGGAGGCCACCGGTGGTCTCCGCGCGCAGGAAGGCCGCGAAGGCCCCGTGACGGGTGCGGGCCTCGGAAACCGCCGGGTCGTTCCGGGAATCGGGGGAAGTGCCCGGCGCCGGGTCCAGGACGGTGCCCGGGGAGTAATCGGGGAGCGAATTGGGTGAATTGCCCGAGGGGCCGGGTGCCAGGCATGGGCCACGGGCCGTGTTCACCCGGCCGAATGCGTGCCGGAAACGGGGAGACGTGGTTCGGGTGCGCGCCGATGACCATGCCATATGCTGGCCGGCTCCTCACCATGGGCGTGAATGGGATCGTCGACCGTGCTTCTGGCGGATAATTTACTGCTGGTAGGCCTGCCGCGGCGGCATTCTCCTGTCGCGGTGCGGCGACCGTGCACGGTGAGTAACGGTACCGGCTTCCGTGCGGAGGAGAACCCGTCTTTCTACGGGTCGAGGCCAACTGGTGGGCACTGTCACCGTGCTGGCTCTCGCCGGGACCGAAGCGTTGTAGTACGAAGTAGCCCTCGGCAGGAAATCTGGCGGCTTGACCCGGACATGCGACGTCGACCTCGTTCCGCTTCGCGGCTAGGATTCGGCAGCGCATTGCCCGGTGGCTCTTCGTCGCGCCGGGTCTGCGTGGGCGACGGGGGAAGCATTGAGGATCTATTTCTTTCTCGGCTCGGCGCGAGGTGAGGACGAGCCCGCGGTCGCGCGTTTCCACAGCGATCTGGAGGTGGAGCTGCGGGAGCTGGCGGGCAGCGGGGTCGGTGGCCAGCGCAACCATCCGGCCGGTGCCACCGGCCCGCTCGGGGCGGTCGCGGATGCGGCCGGCCTCGCGCCCGTGACGGTGGCGCTGTGCTCCGATCGCTATTTCGCCGACGAGCAGTGCTCCCGGGACTGGTCACGGTTCACCGGGCGGGCCCGCGCCGACGACGGGGAGACCTTCGTCCCGCTGCTCTGGCGCCCGGCGGAGAGCTGTTTCTCCGACGACGTCACCGCCCACCTGGAGCGCGCCGGTCGGGGGCTCGGTCCGGCGTACAACAGCTCCGGGCTCTACCACCTGCTGCGTGAACGGGCGCGCGACGACTACTACGAGGTCGTGCGGCAGGTCGCCGCCCGGGTGTACGAGGCTGCCCGCAGGCAGGGCGGTACCCGCACGGTGCCCGCCCCCACCCCTGACCGGCTCGCGCACCGGCCGCCCGCCCGCCGGGCCGCCGGCCGGCGGCTTGTCGTCAGCTACGTGGGCTCCGACCAGGAATGGGCCGACTGGATCATGTTCGCGGCGCTTGCTGCCGGTCAGGTCGTCGAGCAGGTGCCGTGGAACCCCACCCGGGAGGCGCTGGCGGACTCGGCCGCCCGGATCCGCGCCAACAACCCGGACGTCGTCGTGGTTCTGCTCTCCCGCCGGTTCCGCCCGGTGGACCTGATCGGACCGGTCGACCTGGTCGGCCCGCCGGCGTTACAGGCTGTCGACTGGGAGATGTTCGGCGACGGTTCCGTGCTCGGCGCGCACACGGTGCGCGTCGTCATCGACAATGAGCCCCTCCCCGAGCCGCTGCGGGCCGGTGCGTCGTTCGACGTCAGTGAACTCGACGATCAGGCGGTGGGGGAGCTGTTCGCCGAGCTGGGTATCGACGGCACCGACGACGGGCCCGCGGCGCCACCTGCACCCCGGCGGCCGGGTACGCCGCCGCCCACCTGGAACACCCCGGCCGAGAACGAGTTCTTCGCGGGGCGGGACGACGAGCTTCAGCGTCTGCACACCCTGCTGTCGACCGAGGGAAGAGCGGTCGTCGCCGGGAACGGGCTTTCGTATCTCGGCGTGACCGAGGTGGCCATCGAGTATTCCCATCGCAACAAGCTTCGCTATGGCGCGGTCTGGTGGATCTCCCCGGGTGACGACGAGCCCGCGCGGACGGCCGAACTCCGGCGCCGGCTGCAGGTCGCAGCGGCGNGCGGGGCGGGCGGGGCGGCCGGGGCGGGCGCGGGCGCCGCGGATCCGCTCCCGAGCCTGATCGTGTTCGCCGATGCCGACAAACCGTCCGAATACGCCTCCTACCTGGCTGAGCCGGCAAGCCTCGGAATCCCCGCGGCGAAGGTGCTCGTCGTGGCCCGGCAGGCGGAGAGTGCCTGGTCCGGCAGCACCGTGGAGATCGGTCCGCTGCGCAGGGAGGAGTCGGTGCTGTTCCTGCGCGAGGCCGCGCCGATGGTCGCGCCTGATCTCGCCGACCGCATCGCGGCCGGCCTGGACGACCGCCCGGGTCTGCTCGCCGGCGCTGGCCGCCTCCTGCTGCGCGGCGAGGTGAGCCCGCAGGCCTGCGCTGACCTGGTCGCCGCCGCCCGGGCCGCCGTGCCGCGGCCCGGGCAGGCGGCGGCCGGTGACGCCAGCCGCCCGCTGCTGCCCGAGCCGGCCGCGGACGAGCCCGCCGCCGGTGCCGGCATCGCCGCCGGCCTCGGCGGGCACCCCCGCCGCACCCGTGCGCGCGGCGCCGGGGGGCGGCCGGTCGGCGGCGGGTCGTCCGCCGTCACTGACCGGGACGTCACCAGCCTGGTCGGGGAACTGCGCCAAGTCGACTGCGTCAACGATCCGGAGCGGTTCGCCACCTGGCACGCGACGCTGGAGACCCTGCTGGGACGTCCGGTGCGGCTGCTGCCCGCCGCACCGCTCGTGGCGAAGCTGGCAGCCGTGGTCGAGGACGCGGTCGACCAGCCCGGACCCGCGATGCTCGACGCGGTGGCCCGGGCACTGGAACTGACCGACCCGGCGGATCGGCAGGTGCTGATGTTCCGCCGGCTGGTGGACCACATCGCCCGGCGTTGGGACACCCCGTCCGCGGGTCCGAGCGCCGGGGCCTGGGCGGACTCAGACGTGACCCACACCGCGCGCGGGGCCGTGGCGAACCAGGTGCCGGGTGCGCTGGCGCAGTGCCGCTACCTGTTCTTCACCAGCTACGCGCGCCAACGGGACAACGCTCTGGTCCGAAGGTTCCATCAGGCGCTGCAGGAGGAGCTCAACGTCCGGGTTCCCCGGGACGAGACCGCCGAGGGCTTTCTCGACCTGCTGAGCCTTCAGGGCGGGGTGCACTGGCGGTTCGAGCTGCGGGGCGCGCTGATCGGCGCGCCGGTGCTGCTCGGGCTGTGGTCCGACGACTACTTCGGCAGTGACTGGTGCGGCCGGGAGTTCGCGGTCTTCGCGGAGCGGGTCCGGCGGGCGGCGGTTGCCCAGGGCAGCCCGCCGCCCGCGATCATCCCGCTGCAGTGGCTGCGGCTCACCCGCCCCATCCCGGAGGCCGCCACCCACCTGCAGTTCCCGGCGATCCACCTCGGTGGAGACCGGCCGCTGGTCGACCTGATGCGGCACAGCCCGAGAGCCTTCCGGAAGCATCTGAGCGCCCTGGCGGAGCGGATCCAGGAGGTCTCCCGGGAGACCCTCCCACCGCTGGACTCCGAGACCGCGGACGAGCTGCGGCCCGCGTTCGGAGCCTCCTCATGACCGCCGCCCTGCCTGCCTGTCACGTGATGTCATTGCTACCGTGCGTCATGTCATTCTGTCTGGGTAGCCGGTCGGCCGGGAAGACGGCGCGATGAACGCGGCGGCGATCACGGTTTCCGCGGGTGCGGGCGAGCCGGCGCGGCTGAGCCCGCCGCCCCTGTTCGTGCTCCACCTGGCACCGGAGGACGACACCCTCTACGCGCGTTCCCTCTTCGACGAGATCCAACGGGAGATCTTCGACCGGCGTGGCCGCGAGCAGGCGAACATCGGTTCCCTGGCGCCGGTCGGCGACCGGGGGGAAACGCCTGGCCCCGTCGGGTTCGTCGCGGCTTCGGCGCAGGTGCAGACCTGCCACGCGCTGGTCGTCCTCTATTCGCAGGGCTATCTGCAGGACCAGGCCTGCCTGCTCGAATGGACGCTGTTCCGGGAGCGGGTGCGCTGGCACAACCGGCTGACGGGACGAGCGACCCCGGCGCTCATCGGGGTCCGCTGGGCGTTGCGCAAAGGGGTGGAGGATGCGTCGATCGTCGGCCGGGACGTGCTGTGGGGGGATTTCGGCCCTGGCTACGAGGATGGCGGCGGCCTGCGGCTCGCGCGGCGCGACCCGGGTTCCTCGGGCTGGCGCAGGCTGGTGAGCGCCATCGCCGGCCGTGTCACCAGGGCCGCGGACGACCCGCCGCCGCGGATTCCCGAGCGGACGCTGCCCAGGCTGAGCCTGCCCCACGGCGCCCCGCGCGTCGAGCGGACCGCCGTGCCTGCCCAGGTCGCGCCAGCGGGTACTGGCGCGGATCTTCCCCGTGGTCCCGTGTTGCCCGGTCAGCTGTGGCGGCCCGGTCCGCGACAGCCCGGACAGCGACAGCCCGGTCCGCGACAGCCCGAACAGCGGCAGCCCGGTCCGCGGCAGCCCGGCCAGCCGCCGGCCGGTCCGCCGCAGCCCGCTGATCAGTCGTCCGCGCCCGCGGCAACCGAGTTCGTCGGGGCCGAGGTGTGTCTCATCGTGGCCGTGTCACCCCCCGGCGAGCTGCCCGCCCGACGTACGGACCGCCAGTGTTACGGCGCGTTCCCCGGGGAGTGGAGGCCGTTCCGGACCGAGGACCCCCGGTCCGCCGTCGAGATCATCCGGCAGGCGGTCGCCGGCATCACCCTGCCCGGCAGCGAGCGCACGGGTGTCGACGTCCACCTGTTGAGCGCCGAGACCATGAACCGGCTCGACGGGGGGTCGGCTGATGCGCAGATCCTGATTCTGCTGGCCGACCCGTGGTCGGTGCTCGCCGAACCGGCCCTGAGCCTGCTGCGCCGGTTCGGCGAGTGGCAGCGGCGGCGGGTCGGTGCCGGCGGGGTGCTGTTCGTGTTCGCGGCCACCGACCGGGAGACGCTGCAGCACGCCGAGCGGCTGCGCGGCGAGGTGAGCCCGGCGATCACACTGCGGCCGCACCGGCCGCGCGGGGAGCGACTGCCCGAGGAGGTGCGGACGGCCGACCAGCTCGCGCACGCCACCACACGGCTGGTCACCCGGACACGAAACGGCCTGCTGGCCCAGAGCGGCGGCGGCCTGCCGCCGGGCCGGCCCGGGCGCGCCGAGGAGGGTAAATGACGCGGACGAAGAGCACGCGGGTCGAGAGCGGGAAGATCCAGAACGCGGAGGAGGGGCGTCCGGCTCCGGCCCGGATCGTGACCTTCTACTCGTTCAAGGGCGGGGTCGGGCGCACGATGGCACTGGCCAATGTGGCCTGGATCCTGGCCAGCGCGGGCAAGCGGGTCCTCGCGATCGACTGGGATCTCGACTCGCCGGGACTGCACCGCTACTTCCGGCCGTTCCTGCGCGACCGGGACCTCACCGGCACGACCGGTGTCATCGACATGCTGCTGGCCCACTCGCAGGCCGCCTCGAAGGAGCGCGGTCGGTCGGCGGCCGAGCTGGACACCCTGCGCCAGGAACACGCGATGGTCGCCGACCACGTCCAGCGGCTCGACTGGGACGGGTTCCCCGACGGCGGTCTGATCGACTTCCTCGGCTCCGGGCGCCAGAACACGACCTACGACTTCAACGTCGCCACCTTCCCCTGGGGGTGGCTGCTCGACCGCCCGGACGGTGTCGCCTTCATCGAGGCGCTGCGCGACGGAATGCGCAACGGCGCGTACGACTACGTCCTGGTGGACAGCCGGACGGGTACCCAGGACATCGTCGGCATCTGCACCGAGCTGTTGCCCGACGTGGTCATGCTCTGCCTGTCGATGCACAACCAGGCGATCGAGGGCGGTGCGCGGGCCGCGGGCCGCATCCGTGAGCGGGCCAGGCGGGACGTGCGGGTGGTACCCGTCCTCACCCGCGCCGACCAGGACGACTGGGAGCGCAAGCTACGCCGGCTGAAGCATGTGCGCCGGCTCTTCGAGGGGCCGCTGGCCGCGCTCGTCGGCGACGACCAGGAGGCGCAGCTGCGGCATCTGTCCCGCCTCCAGGTGCCCTACCGGGCGTTCTACAGCTACACGGAGCTGCTGGCGGTCTTCGGTGACCAGCTCGACGGGGCACGCATGATGCTCGGGGCCTACGAGAACCTGGCGTCGATCGTCAGCGACGGGCAGATCACCCGGATGCCGTCGATCCCGATCACCCGGGCCAACCAGATCGTCCGCGCGTTCGAGCAGCTCTCGTCGACCGCTCCGCGCCGGGTCGCGGTCTGGGCCGCGCCGCAGGACCGGGCCTGGCGGGACTGGGTCGGCGGCGTCCTGCGGGAGGTCGGCGTCGAGGTGGTGGCACCGGACGCGGTGCTCGGGGACCCGCCCGCCGATGCCCGCGTGATCATCGTCTCGCCGCAGGTGGCCGCCCCCACCACGGACGACTCCATCGCCCAGAGCTGGGTGGAGCTGGCCGGGCCGGTGACCGACGCCGACGACCTGGCCCTCGTCGTCATCCGGGTGGCCGAGGGCCCGGTCCCCGAGGCGTACGAAGGGCTGGCGGGGCTGAGTCTGGCCTCCCGGAAACCCGAATCGGCGCGCGGCGCACTGCTCGAACGTCTCGGCCTGCCGGTCAGCGAGCGGGCGACGACCCCGACCCCCGGCCGGTATCCGGGAGAGGCGCCCACGCTGTGGAACGTGCAGATCCGCGACCGCCTCTTCGTCGGCCGGGACACCGAGCTCGCCACGCTGCGGGAGATGCTCGACGGCGGGCTGCGGGTACCCGGCCGGTGTGTGCTGACCGGCCCGCGCGGCTTCGGCAAGAGCTCGTTGGCCCGCGAGTTCGCGCACCGCTACGGCACCGACTACGACCTGGTCTGGTGGACGGACGCCGCCGACCCGGGGACCGTCCGGGACGGGCTCGCCGCGCTTGCCTCGCGCCTGGGCCCGCAGGGCGCCCGCGCGCACACGGGACCGACCGAACGCGCCGAGCACGACGCGCGGGACGCTCTGGACGCGCTGCGCCGGGGTGATCCGCACAGCCGGTGGCTGCTGGTGTACGACGGTGCCGTCGACCCGGCCGCGCTGGACCGGGAGCGGCTGATTCCGGACACGGGCCCCGGCCGGCACGTGATCATCACCTCCCGGGCGGAGGACTGGGACGCCCTCGCGGCGACTCTGGCGGTGCCCGGCCTTCCTCGCGACGACAGCATGGTGTACCTCGGGCTGCGGCTGCCCGGTGCCGCCCGCGACGACCTCAACGCGATCGCGGAGGACATGGGCGACGTGCCGCTGGAACTCGCGAACGCGGCGGGCTCGATCTCGGCGGCGCGCCGGACGAGCAGGGTGGGTATCGCCGCGGCGATCGAGCAGTTCCGCAGCGAGGTCGCGCGGACCGCCGGCGGCGTGTCCGCCTGGAGCGTGGGCTACACGCAGCTGCGGGACGCCGACCCGCGCGCCCAGGCCTCGGCCCGCCTGCTGGAGATCCTCGCCTATCTCTCGCCCCTGGGCGCGTCCATGCGGCTGGTGATGTCGCCGGCGATGCTCGAGCGGGTCGGGTACGAGCCGGAGGAGGCCGAGCCGCTGAGCGAAGGGCTGCCGCAGCTGCTGCAGGCACTCCACGAGCGCTCCCTGGCGCTGCTCGACCCCCAGGGCAGCACTGTCCGGGTGCATCAGGCCGTCCAGGAGCAGATGCGGGTCCATCTCGCCGCCGAGGGCCGGGAGGGGGAGGTCCGCGCGGCGGCCCTGTCGGTGCTCGCCGCCTACGCCCCGCCGTCCTCCCAGCCGTTCGACACCGCCCACTTCCCCGTCTACGAGGAGCTGCAGAAGCACCTGGCGTCGTCGTCCGCGGCGGTCAGCACCGCGCCCGACGTCCGGATGTGGCTGCTGTACCAGCTCTTCTACCTCAACCGGTCAGGTCAGTGGACCAGGGCGCGGGTGCTGGGGGAGGAGTGCCTGCGGCGGTGGCGGGCCAGCGCGGGGGAGAACGACATGCTGACGCTGCGGTTGGCGACCAACCTCGCCAACACCTACCGTTCGCTGGCCCGCTTCTCCGACGCCTTCGATCTTGACAGCAGCACCCTCGCGCGGCAGCGTCGCGAGTTCGGCTTCGACAACCCGGCCACCCTGCGCACCGCGCNGAACCTCGGCTCGGACAAGCGCTCCCTCGGCTGGTACCGCGACGCGTGGGCGGAGGACCAGGCCACCTGGGACGGCTACCAGCGCGTCCGCGGCCCGGAGCATTCCACGACCATCGTCGCGGCGCAGAACCTCGCGATGTCGTTGCTGCTGTCGGGGGAGACGCACCAGGCCCTGATCCTGAGCCGGGAGGTGCTGGAGACGCGCCAGCGTCTTCTCGGACCGGACGCCTCGCTGACCGCGTGGGCGAAGTGCCAGACCGCGATCTGCCTGCGCGAGCTCGGCCAGGGCGACGAGTCGCTCGCCCTGCTGCAGAGCGCGGCGGCCACCCTGGAGAGCAACGAGGGACCGCTCAGCCACTTCGCGCTGCGGGTGCGCAAGCAGCAGGCGGTGACGTTGCGGGCGCTGGGCGACCTGGCGGTGGCGGCGGACCTGACCGAGTCGACGTTGGCGCGGTTCCGTGAGCAGTACGGCGACGAGGACCTGGGGACGATCGGGTGCGCGCTCAGTTTCGCCGCCGACCTGAACGCCCGCGCGGAGACGGGGCAGGCGGTGGCGACCGCCACCGAATGCCTGGACGCCTACACCGGAAAATACGGTGCCGACCATCCCTTCACCCATTCCTGCCGAACCAACCTCGCCCTGTATCTGCTGGCCGACGGTGACACCAGCGGGGCGGTCACCAGCGCCGAGAAGGCATTCACCTGGCTTTCCCAGCGGCTTTTCCCGCACCACCCCTTCGCCGTGGCGGCGGCAGTCAACTACGGCAACGCACTCGTCAGCGTCGGGGAGGTCGCCGCGGCAGCGGATCTCGACACCGCCACGGCGGCGACGGCGAGCCGGAACCTGGGCGCGGACCATCCGTCCACCCGCGCGGCGACCGCCAACCGCGCGGACTGCGTGACCCGGCTCGGCGGCGGCCTGGGCGCGCGGCGCGCCCAGGTCGAAATCGACATCCACACCATCTGACAGCGGCAGGGGTGACCATCGTCGTGACCACAACTGGGGTCCTGTTCCGGGAACGCGGCGCGCACGTGGACGCCGACTTCGACGCCCGGAGCGCGATCTGCGACCGCGCGGTGAGCCCGACCTCCGTGCACCACCTGGCGCAGTACCGCCTCGGCACCTTCGACTTCAGCGCGGACGTGCTGGACCGGGTCGGCGAGGGCGGGCTGTCCGGGTCGGTCGCGGACCGGCGCCGTGAGGTCGGCTTCCTGGGCCGGCAGCTTCGTTTCATGATGCGCACGATCGGCGCGTCACTGGAGAACTGCGACAGCGGACAGGTCATCCGGGCGGTGTTCGACGTGGGCTCCGGCGCCCTGCTCTACTACCTGATCCGGCCGGGCGAGTACCTGATCGGGCTGACGGTGGACGCCGCCAGCACGCAGGCCGCGGACCGGGCGATGGCAGAGGCCACCACCGGGATTCGCGCCCTGCTCGGGCTGCCCGGCCAGAGCCCCGGCGGGTTCGAGCGGGCGCCGGGCTCCGGGGAGGTCCTGGAACCGGCCGACCGGGACCGCCTGCACGTGTCGGTCGGCGGCGTGCAGACCCCGGCCGACACCGTCTTCGTCCCGCTCGCGACCGAAGCCGTCCGCGGGCGGGAACTGGACTATGCCGCCCGGTTCGAGAACTCGGTCTGCACGGGCGCGGTGGACTCGTTCGACGTCCCCGATCTGGCACCGCACTTCACCAGCATCTCGCGCCGCCGCCGCCGGGCCGTCCACCAGGAGATCGGCGCCCAGTTCCTGGCTCTGTCCGGCAGCGTGGACCGGGCCCTGCACGGAGTCCTCGGGCAGCGGGTGCAGCGCACGGTGCTGGACGTGGAACAGGGGACGTTGTACTTCCACCGCCTGGGCGACAGCGAGCTGCTGTTCGGGGCGACCCTGGCGCAGGCCAGAGTCCGGGTCGCCGGTGAACGGTTCGACGACCTCGTGCGCCGGCACGCCGCGGCCACCGGCCGGACCTGAGCGGTACCGGGCCCGTTGACGCCCCGGAACGGGCCGGGAAGCAAGGGGACAGGGGCTGGAGGGTTTGACAGCAGTGAATGACGTCGACTACATCATCAGCGGGCTCCTCGATCTCGACGACACTGACCTGGCGGACATCTCGTCGTCTGATCCGGACGTGCTCGCCGGCGCGCTCGCGCACCTGCGCAACCGGATCCGGCGGCCCGGCGAGGCCCTGTTGGGGCAGATGCCGGACGATCCGACGCGTCCCCAGGGCGTGACCAGCGCCGGGGGCGTGCCGGCCTGGCCCGCGTGAGCGCCGGTTCCCCGTCCGCCGTCCGGGCCGTCCCCGGGCGGCGGACGGCGTTCCACGGCATCTCCGGGCGGCAGTTCGACGCTCTCGCCACGGGCGGCGGCTGCGTGCGGGACATCGAATGCCTGGTGCGCGCCCAGCTGAGCCGCCGCCTGCTGGTGCTGTGGGACCTGGCCGCGCGGGTGGGCGCCCACTGGCCGGACAGCCGGGAGGCGGTCTGCCTACGCGCCGCGCTCGACACGATCCTCTCCGCGCGGGCGAATCCGGTGCGGGCGAATCCGGTGCNGGCGAATCCGGAGCGGGCGAACCCCGTGCGGGCGAGCGCGGTGCGGGCGAGTGCGGCGGGCGGGAGTGCGGCGGGCGGGAGTGCGGCCTGGGGAAGTAGGCAGCGGCCGGTGGACGAGGTCCTCGCCAACCCCTCGGTCGGAGTCTGGCTGGTGCGCTGCTGGCGGGCCATGGACCAGGTCGACCTCGCCGGTCCGCTCGACCCGGTGCTCGGCCGGGAGCTCGGGCACGCCGGCGCGGTCGCGGCAGCCGCCGCGCTGCGGGCCGGCATCCCGTTCGACCTGCCGGTGCACATCCGGGACGGGGCCGTGACCCTTCCCGGGCTGGGGGTGCTCCGGCTGGGCGGCCGGGACGGCTGGGCCCGGGTCAGCTCCGCCGGGGAAGGCGGATTCGTCCTGTGGCCACCCGGCCAGGGGCTGCCAGTCGGCGCGACGGCGACCACGCAGGGGGCAACCACGCAGGGGGCGACCAGGCAGGGGGCGGCGGGGCCGGGAGAGCAGGGCCACTGGATCCCCCTGCGGGTGCTGGAGGCAGGCAACGGTCGGCACCGCTTTCGGCTGACCGTGGACGATCTCGACCCCAACCGGGACTGCCAGGTGCTGGCGGTGGCCGCCCGGCTCGACCGGCGGACGGTGCAGCGCTGGTCCGCGCTGCTGGTCCGGGGCTGGCCGCTGGTGGTGGCGCACGATCCGGCGCAGGCCGCCGCGATGGGCGCCGGGCTGTCCACGCTCGTGCCGCTCGACGACCGAGGCCGTTCGCGGTACGCCAGCGCCACCTGCTCGGACGCGCTGGGCGCGGTGGCCGCCACGACGCCGCACGATCCCACCGACCTCGCGGTGACCCTCGTCCACGAGTTCGCCCACTTCAAGCTGGGTGCCCTGCTCGACCTGGTCGAGTTGCACGACGGGTCCGCCGACGCCGTCCACTACGCGCCCTGGCGGGCCGATCCGCGCCCGGTGGGTGGTCTCCTTCAGGGTGCCTACGCGTTCCTCGCCGTCGCCGGGTTCTGGCGTTCCCGGGCGCTGGCGTCAACCGGTGCGCCGGCGGCGCAGGCCGCGTTCGAGTTCGCCTGGTGTCGGGAGGCGGTCCGGCGGGCGCTGGCGGGCCTGCGGTCATCTGGCCGCCTCACCCGGCTCGGGGAGAGGTTCACCGCCGGCATGACGGCCCGCCTCGACCAGTGGGCGGGTGTGCCGGTCCCGCCGGCGGTGCGCCGCTGGGCCATCGTGATGAACGACGATGTCCAGATCATCTGGCGACTGCGTCATCGGCGACCCGACCCTGCGCAGGTCGCCGCGTGGGCCTCGGCGTGGCAGCGCGGCGCGCCGTGGGACCCGGGCGTCATCCCGGCAACCCCGGCTGCCTCGGGTGCTTCGGCCCGCGTCCACGCCGGGCCCCGCGCGGTGCCGCGGTGCGCCATCCCGACCACCGAGGCGCGGACGTCCCGGCATCCCCGCCAGGCTCTCGTCCGTGCGCACCTGGCCGACCCGCGGCTGGTGGGATCCGGTCGCCTCCCGGTGCCCGAGGGCCTGCCCGGGCTGACACCGGGGGCGCTCACCCGCGCCGACGTCCTGCTGATCGCCGGGAACCACGAGGCGGCGGCCCAGGGCTACGCTGCCAGGCTGGCCGCGGGCATGCCCGGAGTGCCCGACCTGGCGGCGTTCGCCGGGCTGGCCGTCGCGCGCCGGCTGGCGTCCGCCACCGGGCCGGGCTTCCGGCCCGGGCCGGAAACCGCCGCGTTCGTGGAGCACCCCGAGGTGCTCTACGGGCTGACCCGCTGGTTCCGCGACCGGACGGGCCGGCTGCCGGACGTCGACGCCCTCGCCGCCTGGGTCGGAGGTGACCCGCGGGCGAGGCGGGGGTATCGCGACGGGCGGCTGGCAGAGCATCCGGCCGGCACCGGGGGCCGCCTCCACTGAGCCCGCTGACCCGCCGCACGCCTGCCGGCGACTCGTCAGTTCCGGAAGGGCCCGCCGGCCTCGAACGCGACGTTCACTGCCGATCAGCCTGCCCAGCCGGTGAAATCCGCCATTATCGACCGGACGACTATTGACCGGACGACTATTGACCGGACGACTGAGAACCGCCCGCCTGACGGGCCTACGGGGGAGTTTGGAATGCGGGCAGCGAGGCTCTACCTGCGACTGATGGTCGGGCTAGGAACTCCGTTCGGTGTTCTTGTCGGGCTGTACACCTGGAACGCGGCAGCGGGCCTGATCATGGGCCTTTCCTTCGGGGCCCTCATGGCAGCGACGGTGGGAACCCTGACCCTGCGCGGCCACCGTGGGCTTGGTGGTGCTCTGTCGCCTCGGGTCTGCGAGGTCCTCCAGGTGCCGGCGGAGTCCGTGGTCATTCGCCGCCGCGCGCTGGACGCTCTGCGAGCCCTGCAGGCCGAGATCGTCGCCGTCGACGTCTCCGACAGCGTCGATGTCCCCGACAGCGTCGTCGGGCGCACGCGGGTGAGCTGGCGAAGCTGGGGCGAGCGGATCACGGTCGAACTCCGGCCCGTCGAGAGCATCACCCGGGTCACGATTCGCAGCAGGCCGAGGGTGCGAACCACCTTGGTCGACTACGGCAGGGGCCGGCGAAACGTCGAGTACCTGGTCCGAACGCTGCAGCACGACACCGGTGACGAGTCCGGCGCGGTCGCCGTCCACTAGACGGCTTCTCTTGGATCAGGGTTGGGGCGCTCGGGGTCCCAAGCCGCACTCGGGCGACAGCCGGGACCCAGCCCCCCCGGGTGACACGACTGTCCGATCAGACGTCACACCCCGGCCGTCGGGCCGGCTGCGGGGCCCGGCGGGCGACGGCCCCGGGCCGGCACCGGGACCCCACCGCCCCACCCGTTCGGCGTCCGCGACCCCGCCTGCGGACACCTCGACCGGCGAAGATCCCGCCGCGGCGCGACCGCCGGGCCGCCGGCACTCCGTGGGGCCCACCGCAACGGCGCCACCTGGGCTTTCAGAGCACCGACAGGCCCCGCAACACCCCACAGCCACCCCCGCGCCACGCGTGGGCGAGGATTCGCCGACAGCGACTGAAGGGCTTTGCGTGTCCTTCGCTCGCAGGGGTTGCGGCCCCTGCGTAACCGTGGTCGTCAAGACGTCCCCGCAGGAGACACAAACTGCCCTTCAGGCGCGGGATAGTCACTCCCGCACACGCGCCCGAAACACCGACCACCATCGTCAGATCACCGAACACACGCGCCCGAGCTCCCCGAGCATCCGCCCGCGGTGTCAGGCGTTCCCGGCGGCCGGTGCGGGGTCGGGCTCCGTCCCGGTGTGCTCGTCGAACCAGGTCCAGATCCGCTCCCAGGCCTCGGCGGCCGCGTGGGGCTCCTGGCCGGGGCGCAGCAGCGGCCCGACCATCAGCATGGCGAGCTGGTGCCTGCGCTTCGACGGCGGTTCCGTCAGGAACGAGTGGCCGGCCGTGGGGTAGACGGTCACCTCGCCCGGCACTCCCGCGGCGGCGAGGCGTTCCCGCAACAGCGGGCCCTTGCGGGCGAACATCCGGTCCCGGCTGCCATATGCGGCGAGCACCGGGGCGCAGCCGCGCAACGCCTCGACCCGCGGCGGCTCACCGTAGTTGGCGGAGACGGCCCGCACTCCGATACCGGCCCGGCCGCCGAGCAGCATCGCCAGGCCGCCGCCCAGGCAGAACCCGATGACGGTGATCCGGCGCTCGTCCACCTCGGGACGGTCGGCCAGCCATCGGCGGGCGGTGTCCAGATCGGTGACCACCGGCCCCGGCCGGCCGCTGACCGCCTCCCGCATCGCCCGCACCAGGCAGACGTACGACGGGCCGGTGGACAGGAAGTCGGGCGTGAGTGCCGCCCAGCCGCGGTCCGCGAACCTGCTCGCCACCTCCCGGATCTCCTGCGTGACCCCGAACGCCTCCGACAGCACCACCACCGCCGGCCAGCCGCCCGGCGGTGGACCACCAGCCGGCAGCGTCAGCTCGCCGGCCATCGCCCGGCCCGGACCGACGTCCACCGTCGTCCGCGACCGGCGGGGACTGCCCGCCGCCTGTGCGGAGGCATCGCCGTTCACCGCCGGCCCGGTCGGCGCGCTGGCCATGACCGATGACGTTGCCTCGGCCGACCGGGTCGGATTGCGGGAGTCCGCGGACACGGCGGCGATTCTCCCACCGCGGTCAGCGTAAAGGCACGTGACCGTGGGCCCGTGTCGGCTCGGTTCCCGGACCGGGCAGGCGGGCGAAACCGGCGAGCTGAGGGAGCGAGACACATATCGGAGTTCGTAGGCACATGAATCTAGCCGACTTTCCGGCGGCTCGACTCGAATCTCGCGAGCGTACAATGCTTTTCGTCCGAACTTCCGATGAGATGCCGGCTCGGATCGGCGGCTCTGTGTTCTGGGTATGGTCCAAATGATCCCACACATCGAACTCAGCCAATTTCAGCACCAAATACTCGCCGAGCTCATGGTTGGTGACATTTCTTTGTCGAGTGCGGATCCGGCGGCGGTCGAAGCCCGCGGCCTCGCGCCGGAGGCGGTGGCGGCCGTGCTGCCGACCATGCGGTGGCTGAAGCTGGTGACTGAACAGGACGGCGTGTTGACCGCAACCGACCTGGGGGCGGCCGTTTTTCACCGGGCCAGGCAGGAGGATGCCGAGGCACGGCTTTCGGCGGTGGTGTCGTTCGCGGATGTGCTGGAGGCCGCCGTCGGGTCGGAGCGGGCGACCCGCAGTGCCCCGCGGGCGCTGCGCCAGCTCGCCCAGGGCGTGATCTCCCGTGACCAGGCCGTTCGGCTCCTCCTCGCTTGAGCGCGCGGCCAATGTGGGCCGGGCGGTCCGACTGGACCGCCCGGCGGCGGTGGGACTACCGCGCTCGGGTTTCAGTCCGCGAACAGCCCTTCGGCGGGCTGCCGCCGCGGTAGCCGCGCGGCACCGGAAGGGGGGAGGACATTCGCTGCCGTGAGATCCACGACCGTCACCGTCGGGCCAGCCAGGATCTCCGTCAGAAGCTCGCGTTGGGCGGGCGCGAGGTCGACCAGGCGGCGTAGGGCCGAGAGTAGCTCGATGAGCTCCGTGGTCCACTCCGGCGGCCAGGTGGACGTATGAATATCGTCGAGTGGGCTGGTTCTCTTGTTGTTGGGTGACGCCTTGCGGTAGCCGAACCACTTCCGCAGCACCTGCATACCGCCCACATCAAAGTTGAAGACCTCCCCGGGAACCGGCGCGAATTCTCCCGGGCCCAGATGAAGCGTGCTGGTGGCGGGATCGTACTCGATCCGGTCCNGGAGCTGCGGGCCGATGTTCGAAAGATATCTGACCTGCTTAGGGTCTCCGTTCCGGAACCTGACGTCCCCAGAGGGGCGACCGTAGGCAGGATCCGCGCAACGCTCGCCGTAGGTGGAGGCCCACAGCATCTCGGAGCCTATTTTCACCGCCCGATGCCAGCACGCCGGGTCGCGGGTGAGCGGAAGCCGAACGCCGGGCGTGAGAAGTTCCTCGGCGAACTGTTCGGTGAAAGCGGAGTGTCCGGCCACCGCCAGGGTGTAGGCAGCCAGGTCCAGGGCGGAGACCGCGGGGACCCCGAGTGCTTCCGCCAGATAGCCGAGGAGCCCGCCGATGACATTCGCCGAACCGTCGGGATGCAGCAACGGCATGATCCGGCCGCCGCGCCCGTTGAAGTGATGGGTGTCGGGGATCAGCGCGGTCGCCACAACCGCCGGCCCGGACGCGATCTCGTGCGAGGACTGCTGGTTCAGAAAGATCTGGCCGTCTTCGGGGGACGACCACAGGTCGGGCCGGGGAAAATCGAGTACACGGCTGTCGTCTATCAGCCACTGCCGGTCGAAGCTGCGGAGACTGATGCGCCTGACGCGTGGCACCGGCGTACGCTCCCGGCTTATTGAGTTTCTGTGCGCCTGCTGGCCNGGCAGCGGTGGAGTAATGCGGAAAAGTGAGCGGTCCCGAGTTTCCTTGAAGAGGATGGCCTTCACGTCTGGATCGTCCTCGCGGACCAGGCTGGCCCATCGGCGGCGCAGGATCTCGCGACTGGGCGCGGTTACCCACGCGCGGTTTGACTTCACGCCAGGACTGCCCCATGGGTACAGGTCCAAGAGTGCCGGGAAGTCCTCCCAGCCGGACTGTGTCTCCGGGGTGAAGGGGCGGCTCGGCTCCGAATGCGTCCGGCGCCATCCGGAATCGTCGATGGCTATCTCTGCCAGCCGCCTGAACTTCTCCTCGCGTGGGCCCGTGATAGAGCGGTAATGAACTGTGGCCGTGGTCCCGCGGGGGCGGGCTCCGGCCTGACGCAGGAAGATGAATATGCCCAGTGGCTGCGCGACGGTCGGGAAGACCCTGGTTGAGACATCAGGCCGCTGTCCCTCGGGGGAGAGGTTGATAACCCAGCCCTCGTCGCAGGTACGCCGGAGGTAGTCGCGGAGGCCGCGGCCGCCAGGGCCAGTGGAGAAGCCGGCCGGCGTGATCAGGCAGACCACCCCGTGCTGATCACTCTCGTGGGCGTCGAAGACCTTCCACGTGGCCCATCGCCAGAAATAGACGTACATGTTCTTCAGCACGTGTTCGTATCGGCCGTTGCCGGGAAGCCGGAAGGCATCCAGCGGCGGCCGCGCCCCGTCTTCCGGGGTTCCCTCGACCCAGCCGCCGCGGCCCTGAGCCTTGTCGTCGTATGGCGGATTGCCGATGACGACGGTGACCGGTACCTCGCTCTTGACCTGGTTGGCGCGCTGCCGCGAGGTGGACAGGGCATGATGGGCAAAGAGCGCCTCCTGCTCATCGACAAAGGGTGTCGCGAGGGTGTCGGTCAGGAAGATCCTCAGGCCGTCCCGCGGTAACGGCATGTTCTCGGCCCGAAGCAGGACGGATGTGCGGAGTTCGGCAACAGCGTACGGCCCCATCTGCATCTCGAAGCCGTAGAGCCGTTGTGCGAGCTGGGCCACGGCGTCGGCACGCATTCCCGCACCGCCCACCTCGGCGGCATGTCGCGCGACCCTTTCGATGATGGCATGGAGGAAGGTGCCGGTTCCCATCGCCGGGTCGACTATCCGTATGTCCGGCTCCGCGTAGCCGTGTTCCTTTCCGAATCGGGTGCGCAGCACGTCCTCGGTGAGGCGGACCATGTTGTCCACCACCTGTCGCGGTGTGTAATAGGATCCGCTCCGCTGTCGCAGGCCGGGGTCATATCTGGTCAGGAAGTTCTCGTAGAGATGCAGGTATGCGTCGTGATTCCCGTCCCGTATGGCCGGCCAGTCGACCTTTGCGATGGTCTGGGTGAGGAGTTCCAACGTCACCGAGAAACGCTCATTAACATCGTCGGTGAGCATCCGCAGTGCGGCGCCGACGAGCGCGTGGTCGGCGTTGAGCTTCCCGCCGATCTCGTGGAGTCCGACTCCCGTCAGGGGAATATTCTCAGTTCGGGCGAGGAGGAGTGCGAAGGTCACCGTCTGTGCGTACCCATCGGCGAAGGTCTGGCTGTCGGCCTCCGGGAAGAGGAGCCGTCGCCAGTCGTTCTGCAGCCCGGTGAAGGGACGGGCGCGTGGATCTCCCTCCGGTGCGTCCGATCTGGCCTCGGCTCTCAGCTGGTCCAGTACCGCTGCCCGCAGGAGTCGACACAGCGGAGCGATGTGCTGAACAAGGCGGGAAACGTTGCTTATCGGGGGCGGGCTCCAGGTCAGAAACATGGTCATCAGTGCGTTGAAGGATGCCGGTTCGGCCGGCCGGAGACGTTTCCTGCTGGATTTGAGGACCCCGATGAAGTGGACGGTGTCGCCGACCTGGATTCCGTCCCGGAAGAGCCGCCACTCCGTGCCGTTCGTATAGAGGAGGTTCGGCAGGTCCCGCAGCCGCTCCCACTGCCGCCTGTTGCGGCCGGTGAAGGTGTCCGGATCGACGGTCAGGCCGGGTTTCTTGACCTCGATATAGCCGGTCACGAATCCACCGACTCTGATCGCGTAGTCCGGGCGCACGCCGAGCTCGGGTACGCGCACCTCGTCGTGCCAGGTCACTTCTGAAAGGGAGTAGTGATCTCCGATCCGCTGTAGGAGCCCCTCCAGCGGACTTCGGATGGCGGCCTCGGCACCGCCATCCCCGGAGAGCTTTGACGCGCAGCGGTCGCCAAAGTCCGAAACGGCTTCGATAAGCCACTGATCAACACTGTCGGGCATAGTGTCCCCCCGGGCTCACGGAAATATCGACGATAGCGATCCGGGGGGTCGTTGTACGCATCTCGGGGTAATGCGCGCTATCGGAGAAGTGCGCACTATCGGAGCCTTGAACCGCTTTGCCACGAATAGCATGGTGACGGGCTCGGAATCACTGGTACCCGGTGGGGGTCGTCTCCTGCCCTGGCTGTCAACTCCCGAGGAGAAGCCGGCCGCCGAACAGCAGGCAGTAGACGTCGATGAGGTAGAAGACCGCCACCCACACGGTCGCCGGCAGATGTGTCAGCGAGGCCAGGGTGTCGGCATCGGTGGATCTGGAGAACCGCCGGACTCGCCGGAGGATGCCGAGCGACCGGATCGCGGCGATGAGCAGGAACCAGCTCGCCGTGCAGGCGACGAACAACTGCAGTCCGGGGGGTGCCGTGGTCGCGACCAGCGCCGTCAGCGCCAGCAGGACGACGGTGACCAGGCAGCCGAAGGCGTTCTCGATCACCAGGGCGAGGCTGGCGACCGCGAGCCCGGTGAGTATGAGGGTCGCGGTGACGTTCCCGGTCGACAGCAGCCCCGCGGCGGCGAGGCCGGCTACCGAGGGCGCCGTGTAGCCGGCGGCCGCGANGATCAGACGGCCGAGGCCGCGCGCCGGCCCGTAGTAGGACGTGACGCCGCTCTGGTTCCGTTCGAGCCGGACGGACAGGAACGCGCGGTTCAGCAGGAAGGCCAGCAGGGCGTGCCCGCCCTCGTGCACCGCGGTGTCGAGGTGGCCCGTGCGGTTCCACAGCGGCCGGGCCGCGACGAGCAGAAGGGCGCACAGGCCGGATGCGAGCCCGACCTCGAACGAGGGCTCCAGATGCACGGCGGCCGCGGAAACCAACAGGTGTGCCTGATCGGCGTCCATCCCGAGACCCCCGTCCCTCTTCGAGCATGGTTGCTCACAAAGCGCGAGGGGAGGAGGGGAACTGTCGCATTCGCCGGCGGCGAGCCCCGGCGGAACGGTGTCCGTCGCGGGGGAGTGCGGCTAGGATTCTAGAAAGTGAGCGCTCGCGAACAACGCGGGCGCGTCCGACCGGTGAGAACCAGGAGCGCATGATGCCGAGGCCGAACTGGCAGCTGCTTCCAGACCCCGAGGCACAGGAACGCAGCTTCTCGATCGTCTCGGTCGATGACCACCTCACCGAGCCCGCCGACGTCTTCGTCAAGCGTTTCCCGGCGAAGCTGCGCGACTACGCCCCGCAGGTCATCACGACGCCGGACGGGTCGGAGGCCTGGCTCTACCGGGACCGGCTCTACCGCGACAACGGCATGAGTGTCGTCGCCGGCCGCCCGCAGTCCGAGTGGAACCTCGACCCGCTGAACTTCAGCGAGATGCGCCGGGCGGCGTGGGACGTCCACGCCCGGGTGCGGGACATGGACCTCGACGGCATCTGGGCCTCGCTGTGCTTCCCGTCGGGGGCGTGGGGCTTCACCGGCCGGGTGCTGTCGATGAACAACGACACCGAGGTCGGCCTCGCGGCGATCCGGGCGTGGAACAGCTGGATGCTGGAGGAGTGGCACGGCGCGTACCCGGAACGCTTCATCCCGATGCAGCTGCCCTGGCTGAAGGACCCGAAGATCGCCGCCGAGGAGATCCGCCGCAACGCCGAGCTGGGCTTCACCTCGGTGTCCTTCCTTGAGTCGCCGCACCTGCTCAAGCTCCCGCCGATCACCAACCACCAGCACTGGGAGCCCTTCTTCAAGGCGTGCGAGGAGACCGACACGGTCATCTCGCTGCACTGCGGCGCGAGCGGTTTCGTCCTGCAGGGCTCGCCCGGCGGCGGTCTCAACGTGCAGACCTCGCTGTTCCCGGCGGGCGCGTACTGCGCGGCCATCGACTGGGTGTGGGCGGGCATCCCGGCCCTGTACCCCGACCTCAAGATCGCCCTGAGCGAGGGCGGCATCGGGTGGGTGCCGATGGCGATCAACCGCCTGGACTACGTGCTGGAACACTCCGGCAGCGGCGGCAGCCCGTGGACGTACGACGTGACGCCCAGCGAGGCGCTGCGCCGCAACTTCTACTTCTGCATGCTCGACGACCCCGGCACCCTCGACCAGCGCCACATGATCGGCATCGACCACATCCTCTTCGAGACGGACTACCCGCACGCCGACTCGACCTGGCCGCGCTCCCAGGACCTGCTGCGCAAGCGCTTCGCCGACCTCCCGCGGCACGAGGCCGTGATGATCGCCGGCGGCAACGCCGCCAAGTTGTTCCGCCACCCGCTCCCGCAGGGCAGCGAGTGGCCGTCGATCAGCCTCCCCGGCTGAGGGACGGCACGGCCGAGGGGCAGAGCCGCCGAGGGGCGGGGCCGCCGAGGGGCGGGACCGCTGAGGGGCGGGGCGGCGAGGGGCGGGGCGGCGAGGGGAAGGTCGGCCGAAGAAACTTCGGGCGGTGATGTCGAGAACCGGTGGCTGGCTCCGTCCCCGTGCTGAAGGCGACCACAATGGGGTCGCACCAGCACCGAGGAGCAACCACATGGCCAAGTACCTGCTGCTCAAGCACTACCGCGGCGCCCCGGCCGCGGTGAACGACGTGCCGATGGACCGGTGGACGCCGGCGGAGATCTCGGACCACGTGCGGTACATGAACGACTTCGCGGCCCGGCTGGAGGGAACCGGCGAGTTCGTCGACGCCCAGGCACTCGCCCCCGAGGGCACGTTCGTCCGGTATGACGGCGAGGGCCGCCCACCGGTCACCGACGGCCCCTTCGCCGAGACGAAGGACCTCATCGCCGGCTGGATGGTGATCGACGTCGACAGCTACGAGCGTGCCGTCGAGCTGGCCGGGGAGCTGTCGGCGGCCCCCGGGGCGGGCGGGAAGCCGATCCACGAGTGGCTCGAGCTGCGTCCGTTCCTGACCGAGCCGCCCACCATCAGCGAGTGACCTCCCAGGCGGACGCGGCCCTGCTCCGGGGCCTCCTGCCAGGCGTGCTCGGGATCCTCGTCCGCCGCGGAGCCGACTTCGCGGCGGCCGAGGACGCCACCCAGGACGCGCTGGTGGAGGCGCTGCGCGTCTGGCCGGCCGACCCCCCGCGGGACCCGAAGGGCTGGCTGGTCACGGTGGCCTGGCGCCGGTTCCTCGACGCCACCCGGGCGGACTCCTCCCGCCGCCGGCGCGAGGAGCTCGTCGGCGAGGAACCGGCGCCCGGGCCGGTGCCCGAACTGGACGACACCCTCCAGCTGTACTTCCTGTGCGCCCACCCGTCACTGACGCCGTCGTCGGCGGTCGCCCTCACACTGCGCGCCGTCGGCGGGCTGACCACCCGCCAGATCGCCCGGGCCTACCTGGTGCCCGAGGCGACGATGGCGCAGCGCATCAGCCGGGCGAAGCGCATCGTCGCCGGCGTGCGGTTCGACCAGCCCGGCGACGTCGCCACCGTGCTGCGCGTCCTCTACCTGGTGTTCAACGAGGGCTACTCCGGCGACGTCGACCTCGCCGCCGAGGCGATCCGGCTCACCCGGCAGCTCGCGGCCGTGATCGACCATCCCGAGGTGACGGGCCTGCTCGCCCTCATGCTGCTGCACCACGCCCGGCGTGCCGCCCGGACCGCGTCCGACGGCAGTCTGGTGCCGCTCGCCGAGCAGGACCGCGGCCGCTGGGACACCGGGGCGATCGCCGAGGGTGTCGAGATCCTGCAGGCGGCGCTCGCCCGTGACCGGCTGGGCGAGTTCCAGGCCCAGGCCGCCATCGCGGCACTCCACGCGGACGCGCCCACCGCCGAGGAGACCGACTGGGTGCAGATCGTCGAGTGGTACGACGAACTCGCCCGCCTGACGGCCAGCCCGGTCGTCCGCCTCAACCGCGCGGTGGCCGTCGGTGAGGCCGACGGGCCGCGTGCGGGCCTGGCGGCCCTCGCCGAGCTGGACGACTCCCTGCCCCGCCACGCGGCGGTGGCGGCGTATCTGCACGAACGCGACGGGGACCCGGCCAGGGCTGCCCGGCTCTACGCCGAGGCGGCCCGGAAGGCACCCAACCTCGCCGAACGCGACCACCTGACCCGCCAGGCCGCCCGGCTCAACGCCCACCACGGGCACCGGCCGCGGGACTTCTCCGGATGAGCGGGAACGGATGAGCCGGATCGTGGTCATGGGTGTGAGCGGCTGCGGGAAGTCCACCCTCGCGTCGGCCGCGGCGGGCCGGCTGGGACGCCCCTTTCTGGAGGGGGATGACCTGCACCCGCCGGCCAACCGCGCGAAGATGGCGGCCGGGATCGCGCTCACCGACGACGACCGGTGGCCGTGGCTGCGGCTGGTCCGGTCCTGGATGGCGGAGAACGCGGACGGTGTCGTCGCCTGCTCGGCGCTGCGACGCGCCTACCGTGACCTGCTGCGGACGGCGGGTGGCGTGCTGTTCGTGCACATCAGCGTGCCGGCGGGGGATCTGCGGAAGCGCCTGGCCGAACGCCNGGGCCACTGGATGCCCGCCGCGCTCCTCGACTCGCAGCTGGCCGTGCTTGAGCCCCTCGCGCCCGGCGAGGGCGTGACCCTCGACGGCAGGCTGTCCGCCGACGAGCTCACCGACCAACTGGTGCACCTGGGCCGCACCCGGGCTCCCGGAGGCCCGGCCTGAGCGCAGGCCCGACTCGGCCGCGCCCGACCACGCCCCGACCGCGCTCGACCGCGGCCCGACCTCGAGAGCGGTGCGGACCTCAGTCGAGGCAGAACTCGTTGCCCTCGGGATCGGCCATCACGATGTGACCGGCGCCCAGCGGGGGAGTNGGCTCGTGGCGCCGCAGCCGGGTGGCGCCGTGCGAGGCGAGCCGCTCGGCCTCCGCCTCCAGGGCCGCCATCCGCGCGTCGCCGTCGAGCCCGGGGGCCGCTCGCACATCGAGGTGCACGCGGTTCTTGGCCTGCCTGGGCTCGGGCACCCGCTGGAAGAACAACCGTGGACCGGAACCCGCGGGGTCGACCACCGCCGAGGCGTCGTTGCGCCGCTCGGGTGGCACGCCCAGCGCATCAAGGGCCTGCTCCCAGGAGGCGAAACCACCGGGCGGGTCCTGCAGCCGGTAACCGAGGGCCTCGGCCCAGAAGACGGCCAGCCGGCCCGGGTCGACGCAGTCGAAGGTGATCTGTACTTCGCGTGTCATGGTTCCAGGCTCCCACCCATCGCGGACAGGATCGTTCCGCAATCCACCAGGGCGGGCTCGGTGGGGGAGGCGCGGATCGCCTGATCAGGCCCGCAGCGGGGCGCTGGCGAACGAGTCGATGCCCGCGGCGAGGTCGACGGTCGGCGTGTAGCCGAGCACCCGCCCGGCCAGCGCGGAGGAGGCGACGATGTGCCGCACGTCGGCCGCCCGGTAGCGGCCGGTGACCACCGGCGGCGGACCACCGCAGGCCCGGGACAGCTGCCGGGCCACCTCACCGATCGTGTTCGGCTGCCCGCTACCGATGTTGAAGGCGCGCAGCCGCCCCGGGACGGCCACCGCCGGCCCCAGCCCCAGCGCCAGCAGGTTGGCCTGGGCCACATCGGCCACGTGCACGAAGCGGTCTCCGAAGTTGTCTCCGAACGAGCGCGACGACGGCGAGGCGTCCACGGTCGGCGGATCATCACAGCATCACCACCCGGTGCACCCACTTCGTCTGGAGGACCCCCGGCCGGTTCGGCGCGATCAGCCTGGCCGGGTACCCGTGGTCGAGGTCGAGCGGTTCGCCGTTGACCATGGTCGCCAGAAGGGTCAGCGGGTCACGGGCATGCGGCGGGTCGACTTCGCTCGCCCGGTAGCCGCCGCGGGCCTCCAGCGACTGCACGCGGACCGTCGCGTCCGCCGGGATCGCGGCCCGGTCGAGCAGGTCACGCAGGCGCACCCCACCCCAGGTGGCGTCCGCCGCCCAGCCCTCGACGCAGGTGATCGGCAGTCGCGCGGTGCTCCGGGGGAGGGCGTGCAGCTCCGCCAGCGTCACCGAGAACGGCCGCGGTCCCACGACTTCCAGCAGGTAGCCGGGATCCCGGGCGGTGACCGTCACACCGGCCGCCGCGGCGGTCCGGTTCACCGGCAGCCGCTGCGGGCCGGCCGTGGGCCTGCGCGGGGCGAGCAGCACCGTGCCCGCCAGACCGGGCACGAACTGGCCCGCGGTGGTGACGGTGACGACGCCGGCCGCCGCGCCGACCGCGATGCCGAACCCGCGCCTGGTCAGTCCGTCCCCGCCCTGTTCCGGCAGGCTGAGCCGGTCCGTCGGCCCGGCCCGCTCGGCGCGGCGCCGGCCCACGTTCGCCCGCACCACGGCAAGTTTCGCCGCGATGTGCACCAGCAGCGCCCCGATGGTCATCCAGGCGACCCAGTAGTGGGTGACGGTGAAGAAGAACCCGAACGGGTACCACTGCGCGATGTTCGCGACGCCGGTGGCGAGCTGGGACACCGAGCCGGCCACGAGCGGGATGATCGAGATCCGCTCCAGCGCCTGCGCGACCGTCCGCACCGGCGGCCACTCCCACAGCCGCGGGTAGACCGTCCACAGCTTCGCCAGCAGCAGCGGCACACAGGCCAGCCCGCTCGCCACGTGCAGGCCCTGGGTCAGGCGGTAGAACCAGACCGGCCGCGCGGACCAGTACAGCCAGCCGGGTGGGTGCTGCATGAAGTGGGAGACCAACCCGGTCAGGAACGCGATCGTGAAGACGACACCCAGCCAGAGCCCCAGCAGTGCCGCGACCCTGGGGTCGTGCGTTCCGGACGCCGTCGCCCGGCCGGGCGGCTACGCGCTGGCGGCGGTGGTCGTCGCCAGCGCCGCGGTCATCCGCCGCCGGGGTGCGTGGGGCCGGTCGTCAGGGAAGCACGAAGGGTAGCTTCATGCCGTCGAGGGCGGCGGGGCAGGCGCACACCCTGGCCCTCGGCAGCGCGGCCAGCGCGCGGCGGACGAGCTCGCGCAGGACGTCGACGGAATGCGCGAAGACCTCGAGAACGTCGGCCTGGGTGACCGTCGCCTCCCCGTGAAGACCGGCGTCGTAGTCGGTGACGAGCGCGATCGGCGTGTAGCACAGCGCGAGTTCACGGGCGAGCGCCGCCTCCGGGTGACCGGTCATGTTGACGACGGACCACCCCTGGGCGGCGAAGTAACGGGACTCCGCCCGGGTGGAGAACCGGGGCCCCGGCACGACGACCATCGTCCCGCCGTCGACGACGTCCAGGCCGAGGCCGGCTCCGGCCTTGAGTACCGACATCCGCCCCGCCGGGCAGTAGGGATCGGCGAACGAGACGTGCACGGCGCCGTCGTCGTAGAACGTTCCCACCCGCCCGGATGTGCGGTCGACCAGCTGGTTAGGCAGGAGGAACGTGCCCGGGCCGAGATCAGCCCGCAGCGACCCCACCGCCGCGGGCGCGATCACCTGCCGTACCCCGAGGCCGCGCAGCGCCCAGAGGTTCGCCCGGTAGTTCACCCGATGCGCCGGGAACCGGTGGTCGCGGCCGTGCCGCGCCAGGAAGGCGACCCGGCGCCCGTCCAGCGTGCCGACGGCGATCGGGTCGCTCGGCTCACCGTACGGGGTGGTCACCGTGACGTCGGTCGCGTCCGGGAGAAAGGAGTACAGGCCGGTTCCGCCGATCACCGCGATCTCAGCCGCCGCGGCCTCGGTCCTTGCTGCCGCTGCCGCAGCCGCAGCCGCAGTCGTTGCCGCAGCCGCCGCAGCCTCGGTCGTTGCTGGCTCATCCGCCGCGACCTCTGTCGTCGTCATGCCGTCGCCTCCCGCTCCGTGCCGCCTTCGGAAAGTCCCCGCGGATCCACCCGTC
Source organism: Frankia sp. EI5c (assembly GCF_001636565.1). Classification (GTDB taxonomy): domain Bacteria; phylum Actinomycetota; class Actinomycetes; order Frankiales; family Frankiaceae; genus Parafrankia. Next base: position 6,539 of record NZ_LRTK01000039.1, on the reverse strand, counting down.
CCGCCGGTGCTGGTGCGTCGGCACGTCGGGCCGGCCGGGTCGGTCGGGCCGGGCGGTGAAAGGACGGCCCGGCCGGTCGGCCGCGGGGAAGACGGAGTGAAGCTATCCCCGGCGAAGGGGCAGGGCACCGGGACGCCCGAAACCGTCCGCGGTCCGTAAGAACTTCCGCCGCCGCCTCCGGTTCGCGGCCTCCGCTCGACCCGCCGCCGCGGCTCGTCGTCCCGCCGGCGGGCCGCGGCATCCGTCGAATCCGGCGGAATCGAAAAGGCTCACTGAATAGGCCGAAGGCTGTCCGCGATCCGACTGGACAACGCCCGCCGCCTCCCGTGCCGTCGCGGCCACCCCGGTTACGCTGCATCCCGAGAATACCGCAACCACCGCGGCGCCGGCCTCGTTTCTCGCGGAGCGGGAAACCGTGCGGCGGCCGGTTCCTGAACCCAGCCATGCCGTCACCTCGAAAAGAAACCACCCGGCGGACGCGAAGTCGCGGAAACCAACTGGATGAATTTCTCGCGGAAGCTGTGAGGGAAACGGCATGGAGAGAACTGGCAAAAGGAGACCGTGGTCGCGGGTGGGCGCCGTGACCATGGTGACGGTCTGCGCGGCGGTGTCGTGGACCGCGGTCGCGCTGCCGGCACAGGGGGCACCCGGCGGCGCCCCCGCGTCGTCCGGGGCTCGGCCGGGAGACCGGGGAGCCGACGGGCCGGCAGCCGAAGTGCTCGCCGCGCTGCAGCGAGACCTCGGCCTGACCGAGCCGCAGGCGAGGGCGCGGCTGGCCCAGCAGGCGAAGGCCATCGAGATCGACGGCCAGGTGCGCGCCACGCTCGGGTCCAGCTTCGGCGGATCCTGGATCGACACCGAGTCGGGCCAGCTGGTCGTGGGCATCACGGCGGAGAGCGGCGCCGCGAAGGTCACCGAGCTCGGCGCGCGGCCCAAGGTCGTCCCGCGCAGCTACGGTGCACTCGAGTCCATCGTCGCTGACCTCGACACGCTCGCCGGCAGGGCGCCGGCGAAGGCCGAGAGCAGGGCGCCCGGGGAGAAGGCGCAACCCGCTGTCCAGGGCCTGGCCGGCTGGCACATCGACCCGACGACCAGCAGCGTCGTCGTCTCCGTGGTCAGGGACAGGCTCGCGGGTGAGACCCAGGCCAGCCTGACGAAGAAGTACGGCGACGCGGTGCGCGTCGAGTACCTGCCGGCGGCACCGACCACGGCGGCGGACTGGATGGACGGCGGCGACCAGATCAACGGCACCTCCTGCTCCGCCGGGTTCAACCTGCGTAACCCCTCGACCGGAAANGGCTACCTGCTGACCGCCGGCCACTGCGTCAGCCTGAACCAGACGGTGACCGGGCAGGGCGGAAACACCTTCGGAGTGGTGAAGTCACGCTGGTTCCCGTCGTACGACGACGCCCTCGTCGAGGCGACCAACCCGTCGTACTGGTGGCAGGGCCCCTGGATCGACACCAACCCGTCCAACGGCGGATTCATCAGCGTCTCCGGCTNCACCGACGCCCCCGTGGGAACCTACCTCTGCAAGTCGGGCATCAAAACGAAGCTCACCTGCGGGTACATAACGGCGAAGGACGAGACGGTCACCTTTGACGGTGTCAACACGGTCTATGGCCTGACCCGGCACTCGGCCTGTGTCGAGAAGGGCGACTCGGGCGGCGCGAACTACGTGCCCGGCAGCCCGAACAGGGCCGAAGGCGTCACCAGTGGCGCCGTGCTTTATGGAACAGGCCTGCGCTGTGGCTCCGCGGTAGGCCAGTCAACCATCTCCTGGCACTTCCCGTTCGCGGACAGCATCGCGTACTACGGTGCCGCCTACGGTGTCACCATCTGGTAACAGAAAATGCGTGAGAGCGGGTTCCCCGTGCCCGTCAGCACGGCCGGGGAACCCGCTCTCGCGGGCCGGGGCACGGCGGAGAGGGGAAACGAGTGTCGAGGGCTGAGGCCGCCGCCCGGGTGGCGGAGATCGGCTCGAGGCACCCCGCGCAGTACGCGGGCGTCGCCGTATCCGGTGCGACCCTCGTGGTCTACCGCCGCCCGGGAGGCGACCTCGACAACGCCGTGCGTGCCGTGGCGGGCGGCGTCCCCGTCGTGTTCCAGGACGCCCCGCACACCTGGGCCGAACTCGCCGCCCTCGCCGCGCGCATCCAGGCCGATCTCCCGTACTGGCGGGACCGCGGCCTGCCGATCTGGTCGGTGGCCTCGCGTCACGACGGGACCGGTGTCGAAGTCGGCGGTCCCGCCGGGGACCGCCTCCCGGCCGCGGTCCGGGCGCGCTACGGCGACGCGCCGATCATCATTCGGCGGATGAACGAGCCACCGGCGACCACGCATACGTGAACCGGCCGCTCACGGGACAGTCGTCCCCTCTCGTTGGAACTCCTCGACGCCTAGTACAAGCAGCAGCTCCAGCCGCTCGCGGGCCTCGTCGTTCGCCGGCGTGAGCACCAGCAGCTGCTGACCCTGGTCGGGGGTGACCAGGGTTTCGCAGTCCATCAGCAGCGGGCCCACCCGTGGATGCGGGAAGGTCTTGCGGTCGGCGCGCCGAACCGCCACCTCGTGCTCGGCCCACAGCCGGCGGAAGTCGGCGCTCGCGGTGCGCAGCCGTTCGATCAGCCCGGCGACCACGGGATCACCGGACCGCCGGCCGGCAGCCGCGCGCAGGTCGGCCACCATCAGCCGGGCGTGGTTCTCCTGCTCCTCGGGTGGGCAGACGGCGCNGGCGGCGGGATCGGTGAACCAGCGGTAGACGAGGTAACGCCGGTCGCCGGAGTGGGTGGTGTGATCGCCCATCAGTAGGAAGGACGCCCGGTTCTGGGCCAGAATCTCCCNCAGATCGGACAGCACCAGCGCCGGGGTGTCACCCAGCAGGTCGAGCAGGCGCACCAGGCCGGCGCGAGCCAGCCGCGCCACCCCGTCAGCGGGCGGTGGCCGGTGGCCGGCCAGGTGGAACAGATGGTCGCGTTCGTCGTCCGAGAGGCGCAACGCCCGGGCCAGCGCGCCGAGCAGCTGCGTCGACGGCTGGCTGCTGCGGCCCTGCTCAAGGCGTACTACGTAGTCGACCGACATGCCGGCGAGCATCGCCACCTCCTCCCGGCGCAGGCCGGAGGTGCGGCGCCGGGGACCGTCGGCGATACCGACCACGGCGGGGCGGATCGTCTCGCGGCGGCGGCGCAGGAAGTCGGCGAGCTCGGCACGCTGCATGCCCTCATGTTCCGTCGGGCCGGCGACCGGATCCAGGGAGTGGCGCTCCCACGATGAACGCTCCGCTCCCAAACGTCCCGGCGCCGGCACAGGGTGGTGACGACAGCAACGACGAAGCGGAACGGGAGAACACGATGCGGACACGAAAGCTGGGCAGCAGCGGGCCGGAAGTCTCCGCGCTGGGGCTGGGCGCGATGGGTATGTCGGGCGGCGCCTACGGGCCGGCCGACCGGGCGGAGAGCATCGCCACGGTGCACGCCGCGCTGGAGGCCGGCATCACGCTCATCGACACCGGCGACTTCTACGCGATGGGGCACAACGAGTTGCTGCTCGGTGAGGCGCTGCGCGGCCGGGACCGGGACAGTTACCTGCTGAGCGTCAAGTTCGGCCAGCTGCGGGGGCCGGGTCACGCCTTCGGCGGGCAGGACAGCCGGCCCGAAGCGGTGCGGAACTTCCTGGCCTACTCGCTGACCAGGCTGGGCATCGATCACATCGACATCTACCGGCCCGCTCGGCTGGACCAGGGGGTGCCGATCGAGGAGACCGTGGGCGCGATCAAGGAGATGATCGACGCCGGGTATGTGCGGTACATCGGGCTCTCGGAGGTCGACGCCGAGACGATCCGCCGGGCCCACGCCGTGCACCCGATCGCCGATCTGCAGATCGAGTACTCGATCCTGTCACGCGCGGTCGAGGCGGACGTCCTGCCAACGCTGCGGGAGCTGGGCATCGGCCTGACCGCCTACGGAGTCCTCGGCCGCGGCCTGATCTCAGGGCACTGGACCGCCGGCCACGTCGCCGGCCCCGGAGACATCCGCGGCCTGAGCCCGAGGTTCTCGAACGGGAACGTGGAACACAACCTCGCCCTGGTCGAGGCGCTGCGCCGGGTCGCCGAGGCCAGGGACTGCACAGTCGCCCAGCTGGTCATTGCCTGGGTGGCCGCCCAGGGCGACGACATCGTGCCGCTGGTCGGCGCCCGCCGCCGTGAGCGGCTGGCGGAGGCGCTGCCCGCGGCCGAGCTGAGCCTCAGCGCGGCCGACCTCGCCGAGATCGAGAAGGCCGTCCCGGTGGGCGCCGCGCGCGGCGACCGCTATCCGTCGGCGTTCATGGCCAGCCTCGGGACAGGGAACTGACCGCGGCACGGGGAACTCCGCGCTCCAGGCCGCAGCCGTCGAGCCCCGGGTCGCCGGTCCGCGCCCGAATCGTCAAGATCCTGCCTCCGCCACCTCCCTGCCGGCCACCTCCCTGCCGGCCGGTTCCGTGCCGGCCGGTTCCGTGCCGGCCGGTGCCGCGAGGGTTGATTCCGTCATGGTCGACTGCTCGATCGACAGCGGTGCCCGGGGAGCGCACAGCAATGGACCCCCGCACCGCTCGGCCCCGTCCTTGAGCGCGATGAGGTTGGCCGCCACGTAGGGGATGTTGTTGGCCGCGTGCCAGTCGGACGGGAAGTAGGTGACCAACCGAGAACTCTGGAAACGGGCCTGGATCTGGGGTACGAACGCGCGATACTGATCGTCGGTGTAGTACCAGAACGAATTCTCGTTGTAGAAAGAAATGTGGGTCGGGTCCTGGTAGGCGCCGCGGCCGTCGGAACTCGGGGTCAGCGTGAGCAGCATGCCGCCTGGGGCCAACAGGCGGTACAGCTCGTTGATCAGAGGAACCTTCGCCTGCACGTGCTCCAGGAAGTCCACTGCCCTGATTACGCCGACCGAGCTGGCCGGAAGGTCGAGCGGCTCAGGGAGACTCGCGACGATGTCGACCCCGTGCCCCGGATGCTGATCAACCCCCAGGTAGCCGGGTGGCTTACGGTGCGCCGCACCTAGATCCAATGCCAGCAGACCGCGGCGGGCGGCCCAGGCCAGCGCGTTGGCCTCGATGTACCTGTCATAGAGGGCAACGGTCTCCTGCTGGATGCGCGCATTTATCTCCGCCTCCCGTTGCGTATTGTGGCCGTGTACGCGCTGAAGGTACAGGCATCGCGGTATCCGATGAAACTCGCCGGCCTGGAAGAGGCGGCACATGAGATCCTGATCGTCCAGCACCGTGCGGCTGGCGTCGTATCCTCCGATTTTCTCGTAGACTTCTCGCCGGAATGCGCGTACGTGGTTCGGGGCATACCAGATGTACGCGATGTTGTGTGGTGTCGGTGCCATCGAGACCGCCTGCAGGAGACGGCGGCCGTCCACGGCCACTTCCTCGAACCGCCAGCCGTGTCTCGCGTCGAACCGGCTGTCGTCCCGGCCGCCGTCCGCCGTTATCTGAGCGGTATTACTGTAGGCGAGGACGGCTTCCGGGTTCTCGTCGAAAGCTCTGGCGAGTTCAGCCAGGCAGTCCCGTGCGAGCAGGTCATCGTGGTCAAGCTCCACGAGGATCTCGCCACGGGCAAGCTCGCAGGCCCGCCGCTTGGCGGCCCCAACCCCACTGATGCCGTCCGCTATCTCCACTCGCACGCGGTCGTCCGGCGACTCCGGGCGCCAGCGGGCGCCACCGTTCAGCAGCACGATCCACTCCCAGTCCGACCGGGTCTGAGCGCGCAGGGTCTCCAGGCACTCATCGAGGTACCGGGGGCGATGGCTGGGGGTGAAAACGGAAAACCTGGGTGTTGGTGACGGCATCTTTCGTACCTCTTCGAAGCGCGATCGGTAAGCGGTGGCTCGGACCCTTCGCGCTGCCGTCCCCTTACCTGCACGCTCGACGAGAAAATCATTGTCACCAGGCTTGGCGAAGGATCCGGTTGGCCCGGATCCGGGCAATTCGGCATGATCTCGCCGGCCAGCTAAGCGCTTTGGTGGTAGGAATCTCTCCGGCGGGCAGACGCTCGGTCTCAGGCGAGGCGATCGGTCGACGGGTCACGGGCGCCGGCAGCCATGCGGACGGTATCCCCGCCCGGGCGAAGGCGGTGGTACCGCCACGCGGTATCACCGCACCCCTCAGCGATTCCCGGCTAGATTTCGCATTTTTATGATCTATGGCGCACAGACTGCATAAACGGTGACCGGAACACCCGCGGATGCGCTCCCCTGCCAACCCGTCGCCGGCGATCCCCCGATGGGCGCCGAACGGGTGATCGCGACAACGCCCAGCGGAGCTCCCGCAGCCGCGCCACCCCCGATGGCGAATTGCCCAGCCGGACATGAGGCATTTACCGAGCCGGTGCCGGAGGCCGTGACGATCGTGGATTGAGCCCCCACGCTCGCTCCCTGCGCTCCCTGCGCTCCCTGCGCTCCCTGCGCTCCCTGGAAGCCTTGGGTGCCTTGGGGGCCGGTGCCGCCTTGGAAGCCTTGGAAGCCCTGGGGGCCGGTGCCGCCTTGGAAGCCCTGGGTGCC
>NZ_LRTK01000038.1 GCF_001636565.1 Frankia sp. EI5c | reverse complement strand
ACCTCACCCCCTGGGCACACGGCGGCCACACCAACCTCGACGACCTCACCCTCATCTGCGCCGTCCACGCCCGCGACCACGGCACCTGCCAATACCCCGGCTGCACCCACACCCACTGGCTCCACATCCACCACCTCACCCCCTGGGCACACGGCGGCCACACCAACCTCGACGACCTCACCCTCATCTGCAGCACCCACCACCGCCACCTCCACCACCACCACATCACCCTCCACCGCACCAGCACCGGAAAGATCACCGCCACCCTCCCCGACGGCCGCACCCTCACCCCCACCCCACCCATCAACCCCGGCCACCAACCCACCACAACCCTCACCACCACCACCGAACACGTCACCCCCGACGCCATCCACACCCGCGACGGCGGACCCTTCCACCTCGACCAATCACTCCACGTACTCCTCCAGGAACCNGGGCGCGCTCAGGCACCGAGAGCCGCGTAGCGGACGTCGCCGACCCGATCGCGGGCCACGGCCGGTTGACGCCGGGAGTCCTCGGGCGCGAGGTTCGACCTCAACGAGGGCCGGGTGACAAACCGGCTGGCACAGACGCGACACACATACGGAGGAACAGCGGCATGACAGGATTATTTGACGGCAAGGCGGCGCTCATCACCGGCGCCGGGTCCGGTATGGGCCGGGCCATCGCCCTGCGGCTCGCGGGGCAGGGAGCCTCCGTCCTCGGCGTCGACATCGACGAAGGCCGGCTCGCCGAGACGAAGGCGCTGGCCACCGGCCAGGTTTCGGTCCGCCAGGTCGACGTCAGCGATCCGGCGGCGTGCGCCGACGCGGTGGCCGCGTGCGTCGAGGAGTTCGGGCGGCTCGACGTGCTCGGCAACGTCGCGGGCATCTACATCGCCGAGCACACGACCAAGATGTCGGTGGAGCAGTACCGGCGGGTGATGGGGGTGAACCTCGACGGCTGCTTCTTCCTTTNCCAGGCCGCGATTCCGCATCTGCTGGAGACCGACGGGACCATCATCAACATCGCGTCGAACTCGGGCCTGCAGGGAGTGCCCTACTCGGCCGCCTACAGCATGAGCAAGGGCGGGCTCATCCAGCTCACCCGTTCGCTCGCTGTCGAGTACCTCAAGACGAGACTGCGGGTGAACGCGATCGCTCCCGCCGGCACCCGGACCAACATCGCCACTTCGGGCACGTTCCCGCGCGATGTGGACCCCGACCTCGCCGGCCGCATGGCCGGCCGGCGCGGGCTGGCGGAGCCCGAGGAGATCGCGGCGCTGTTCGCGTTCCTCGCGTCCGACGAGGCGCGGTCGATCACCGGCGCGGTCTACACCGTCGACAACGGGCTCACCATCAGCTGAGCGGCCGGCGGGGCGCGCCGCGGGGCGGGGTCCGGCGTTCACGGTCCGTACCGGTGGACGTGATATTCCACGGTCAATGGTCCTGACCACAGGCAGGAGATGCGGCACATGACTGCGAATACACAGTCGACCGGCAACACCGCCGTCCCAGTCCTTGACGAAGCCTCGCTCACCCGCCTGGTGGACTACTGGAAGGCCGCGAACTACCTCACCGCGGCGCAGATATATCTGCGCGACAATCCTTTGCTGCGGCGGCCGCTGCAACGGGAGGACATCAAGCCCAGGCTGCTGGGCCACTGGGGTACCTCACCGGCGCTGAACCTCGTCTACGCACACCTGAACCGCCTGGTGGGGATCACCGGCCAGCACGTCCTGTACGTCGCCGGCCCGGGGCACGGCGGGCCCGCACTGGTCGCCAACACCTACCTGGAGGGCACCTACTCCGAGATCTATCCGGCGGTGTCCCGAGACGTGGCGGGGCTGACGCAGTTGGTACGTCAGTTCTCGACACCTGGCGGGATCCCGAGTCATGTGAGCGTTCCGACCNCGGGCTCGATCCACGAGGGAGGTGAGCTCGGCTATGCCCTCGTGCATGCCTTCGGTGCCGCGTTCGACCACCCCGACCTGCTCGTCGCGGCCGTGGTCGGGGACGGTGAGGCCGAGACCGGACCGCTGGAGGCGAGCTGGAAGGGAGTCAGCTTCCTGCATCCGGGGCGGGACGGCGCCGTCCTGCCGATCCTGAACCTGAACCAATACAAGATCGCGAATCCGACCGTGCTGGCCCGGCGCAGCCATGAGCAGGTCAGCGGCCTGTTCGCCGGGCACGGCTACGAGGTCCTCTGGGTCGAGGGATCCGACGTCCACCAGGTTCATCGCGATTTCGCCGCCGCGCTCGGCACCGCCTACCGGCGGATCCGCGAGATCCAGGACGAGGCTCGCCGGCCCGGGGCCCGGGTGCTCGACCCGCCCCGCTGGCCGATGATCGTCCTGCGGACCCCCAAGGGGTGGACGGGGCCGCGCGAGGTCGACGGCGTGCAGGTCGAGGGCACCTTCCGAGCCCACCAGGTGCCGCTGGCCGGAGTCCGCGACAACCCCGACCACCTGGCGCAGCTCGAAGCCTGGCTGCGTTCCTACGAGCCGGAGCGGCTCTTCGACGTCGACGGGCGGCTCATCGACGAGCTGGCCGCGCTGGCACCGCGCGGCGAACAGCGGCTCGGCGCGACGAGCTACGCCAACGGCGGGCGGCGGACGGCGGACCTGCGCCTGCGCGACTGGCGGTCCCATGCCCTGCCCATCGACCCCGCGCGCCGCGGCACGCTCCTGCACGAGACCACCAGGCCGCTGGGTGACCTGCTGCGCGACGTCTACGAGGACAATCCGACCACGTTCCGGGTCTTCAGCCCGGACGAGCTGACCAGCAACCGGCTCGGTGCCGTCCTCGACGTCTCCGACCGCTGCCTCGTCGCACCGATCGAACCGACCGACGACCGCGTCTCGCCTGAGGGACGCGTGATGGAGGTGCTTTCCGAGCACCTGTGCGAAGGGTGGCTGGAGGGCTACACCCTCACCGGGCGGCACGGCCTGTTCGCCACCTACGAGGCGTTCGCGATGGTCTCCGCCTCCATGGTCATCCAGCACACGAAGTGGCTGCAGGAGGCCTCGCGGCTCGACTGGCGGGCGCCTGTCCCCAGTCTGAACGTGCTGTTGACCAGCACCTGCTGGCGCAACGACCACAACGGCTTCTCCCACCAGGGGCCCGGACTCATCGACACCGTGGTGCCGCTGTCACCCGGGGTCGCGCGGATCTGGCTGCCGCCGGACTCCAACACCCTGCTCTCCGTCGCGGACCACTGCCTGCGCAGCCGCGACCACGTCAACCTGCTGGTCGTCGACAAGCAGCCGCACCTGCAGTACCTGACCGCCGAGGAGGCGGCCGAGCACTGCGCCCGCGGCGCCTCCGTCTGGGACTGGGCCGGCACCGAAGCCNGGCACGGGCGGGAACCGGACGTCGTCCTCGCCGGCATCGGCGACGTTCCGACCATGGAGATCCTCGCGGCCGCCGACCTGCTGGCGCGGTTCGTCCCAGACCTGTCGGTGCGGGTCGTGAACGTCGTCGACCTGATGGCCCTGCTGCGGGCCGACCTGCACCCGCACGGGTTCTCCACTCCCATGTTCCGTGCCCTGTTCACCGACGAGACGGATGTGGTCGTCGGTTTCCACGGTTACAGCCGGGCTGTTCACCAGCTGTTGCACGGCCGGCGCAACCCACAGCGTTTCCACGTGCGCGGCTTCATGGAGCAGGGCACGACCACGACGCCGTTCGACATGCTTGTGCGCAACGGGGTGAGCCGGTTCCATCTCGCCCGGCTGGCGGTCGAGTTCGCGCGCACCACACATGCGGGAGCTGACCGGCTCGTCGATCACTGCGAGCTCTCGATCGCCCGGCATCACGCCTACATCACCGAGAACTTCGAGGATCTCCCGGAGATCCGCGACTGGACGTGGCCGGCGCGCGGTCACCGACCGGCACCCCGGCAGGAGACCACAGGCCAGCAGCCGGGCGCCTGACCCTGGGCCATGGCGCCCGGCTACTGGGCTGCCCCCCGATCTCGTCGCGAGGTTATCCAGCCCACTTACCAGACCACTGGCAGTGGACGTCCTGTCTGTCCCGTCCTGTCCTGCTCGGCCGGGGACCTGGGAGAATCACCGGGCCCGCAGGCGACAGCATCCGAGGGGACGATGACGCAGCCACGGCCGGACGAGGTCTCCAGCGACGAGGAACTGCGCGCCGCGGTGCTGCTCCTGCTGGGAACCTCCGACGACCGAGCTGTCGAGCGGCGGGTCGGAGTATCCAAGACCACGGTCAACGATCTACGCAACGGACGTCGCCGGCTGACGTTGAAGACACTCGGCCTGATCGTGGACGCCTACGACCCCGAGGGCCGCGAGGCCTGGCTGGCCGCCTGGCACCGGCTGCACCCCAAGCCGGCCCGGGGTGCCGCACCACCGGAACCGGCGGCGGGAGTCACCACCCAGCCGGCCGCCCAGCCGGGTCTTCCGCGGCGCACCGCGCACGTGCTGGCCGCCTCGGCACTGCTCGCGTCCGCGGCGGCCGTCGCCGCGATGGTGTTCGTTCTGGCCAGGGGAGATTCCGGCGTCGTCGTGGAGGCGGCCTCCCCCGCGCCGCGGCTGCTCGGACCGGGCAGCCCCGGCGCCGCGGCACCGGTCGGTGGACCGGGGCCACCTCCGGAGAACGGCGGGCCGCCCCCGGAGGACGGCGGAGCACCCCCGGCGGGCGGTGGAGCACCCCCGGCGGGCGGCGGGGGGTGTTACAGCCTGCCGCTGCCGACATCCGCGGCGGTGGGCGAGGGGCCGGGCAGCGGCGCCACGGAGCTCCGGCGCACCGCTGGGCTGCGGATCACCGCCGGGGCCTACCAGTACTTCGCGTCGTGGAACCCGTCCGCCGCGGTCGGGGGCAGGCTCAGCGACCGGCCGGCGGCCGGGCGGCTGTTGATCGGTGCCGCCTGGGCCGACCCGGCGACCGCGGACTCCACCGCGGCCCACCACCGCGGAAACGGCAGGTTCTATCCCGGCGAAATACTGCGGCTGACCGACCAGAACTGCTTCACGGTTCAGCCCTACAACCTCGGATACGGCGGGTACACGGGTATCACCACCCGCGTGTACGTTCTGCAGGTGGATTCCGCCGTGGCGTCGGTGCTGCCGCGCGAGGCGCACCGCCGCGGCGGGCTGACCGCCGACGATCTCAACCGTCTCGGCGCCACGGCGGTCGGTTACCTGACGATCCCGTCGCAGCCGTGACGTTTCGCGGCGCGAATTCCGGAGCAATTCGGCCGATCGGGCTGACCGCTCGTTTTCTCGGCATTCTCCACTCGCCTTGACGGGCGGCGGCAGGGCTTCTAGGAAGTGGCCGCGGGAATTCCCCCGCGGCCAGGTCCGACGGAGACGAGGATAATCATGGAGCTTCCGGTCATCACGAAGTGCGCGGTGGACGCATGCGCGTACAACACCAAGCAGGCCTGCCATGCCCCGGCCATCACGGTGGGCGACTCGGGCGCGCTTGTCGCGCATTGCGACACCTTTTTCGTGGCCCCCTCCAAGGGCGGAAGCAAAGCCGACACCGGCAAGGTCGGCGCCTGTAAGGTCACCGATTGTAAGCACAACACCGACTTCACCTGTAGGGCGGACGGCATCACCGTCGGTTTCAACCTGAACGGCGTGGACTGCCTGACCTACCGGAAGTGACGACAGCAGCGCGGTGACCGTCGCCTCGGCCGCCGGCCGGAAGTCCCGCCGGCCGGCGGCCAGGTGCCGCGACTGTTTCCCGGAAGGGAACTCGTCGGCTGTCCGCTCGGCTGACTCGGCCGGCGGCGGCCGGGCTGATGGCGGTGGCGATCGGCGCCGCCGGCTGCCAGATTCCACTTCCGTCACCTGGCGGGGGCGGCGACGGAGGTGCCGGCGGCGGTGGCGGAGTGAGCGGGCCGCTGTCCGCGGCCACCCAGAAATGGTGGGCTTACGACCGGCCGGCCGAATCGGGCTCGCTCACCACGAACATCTCGGTACCGATGCGTGACCAGACACCGCTGGACTGCCTGTTGGTCCGCCCGGCGCGGGACGGCGCGGCCCTCGACGGTCGTTTCCCGGGCCTGGTCGCCGAGTTCACCCCGTACGCTCTCATCCGCTCGACGTTGGAGGGCGAGGCGAAGTACTTCGCCGAACGCGGCTACAACGTCCTGGTCTGCAATCTGCGGGGCACGGGTGCCTCGGGCGGAACCTGGCAGCACGCGATGTCGTCCCAGGACGGCCGGGATGCGCATGATCTGGTCGAGTGGCTGGCCACCCAGCCATTCGGCAACGGCGACGTCGGGATCTACGGCGAGAGCTACGGCGGCCAGACGGCACTCGGGGCCGCGGTCGAGGCTCCCCCGCACCTGCGGACCGCCGTCCCCATGCAGGCACCGTCCGGTCTCTACGACGACGTGATCTACCCGGGCGGGATCAAGACCACCGAGCGCGGCACGATCGACACGTGGCCGGACGGCGCGGCCGTGCTCAGCGGTGGCCGGATCGACGCCGAGGCCGAATACGCGGCCAATCGGGCCCATCCCACCTTCGACGGCTACTGGCGGGACCGCTCCTTCGCCGGCCGCTACCGCGACATCCGGGTTCCCATGCTCATGGTCGGCGGCTGGAACGACCAGTTCTTCCGCTCCGGCACGATCACCGACATAGAGAACACAGCGGAACGCACCTGGGCCATCTACGGCCCGTGGGCACACACGATGCCGGTCCAGTTCCCCAGCTATCCGAACCCGCCGGCGGCGGCCCTGCCGCCGGGACTGCTGCTCGCCTGGTTCGACCACTGGGTGAAGAAGCTGCCCGGCGTTCCCGTGCCAGCCAGGCCCACCTTCGTCAGCTATGAAGGTCCGGCCGGCGGCGGTGCCGGTGGCGCCGGTGCCGGCGGCGGTGCCGGCTGGCGCGAGCTGAGCCGCTGGGTACCCGCCGGCACCACCGCGCTGACGCTCGCCCTCGGCGCGGACGCGACCCTCACCCCGGCGGGCGGCCGACCGGCGGGCGCGCCAGGTGGCGACCAGGCCGGTGCGGTCGGCTTCACCCAGCCGGCGGACCCCGCGGAACCGGGTGGCTCGGCCATGTTCACCACCACCGCCCTCACCACCCGTCAGGTGCTTCTCGGGCGGCCCCGGCTGACCCTGCGCGCCGCCCTCTCCGGGCCGGACGCGAACCTCTACGCCGAGCTGCTCGACGTCGCCCCCGACGGCACCGCGACACTGGTCAACAACGGCTTCCTGCGTGCCAGCCATCGGGCCTCCCACGTCAACCCGACGCCGGTGACCCCCGGCGAACCCACCACGTTCACCGTCGACATCCGTCCCCAGCATCACCTCTTCGCCGCCGGCCACCGCATCGCGCTACGGATCTCCGGCGGCGCGGCCAACACCCTCACCCNCAACCCGACCGCCGTCGACGTCACCATCAGCACCGGTGTGACGGGCACCACGCTGCGACTGCCCGGGATCACCGAGCTCTGAGCCGCTCCTTGCGGAAAAGGCGGACGACCTCGTACAGTTCGTCCCGCCGTGGTGTTCGGGAAGCCGGTGTGGAACCGGTGCGGCCCTCGCCACTGTGATCGGGATGTCACCGGCCAGTCCCCGCCCGTCGGGGAGTCACTGGGCACCGGAAAACGTCGCCTGGGAAGGCGGCCGGTGACGCACCACCCGTCAGCCAGGAGACCGGCCACGGCACCCGCGATCCGTCCACGAGGTGCTGGAAGGCGGCCCTTCTCCGCATGCGCGCACGTCTGGTGACCCTGTGCGTCACCCTCCTGTTCATCCCCGCCCTGCTGGCGGGATGCGGCGACGACCCGTCGCCGACCGCCGGTTCCGGCGGAGACGCCCGCGACTGCGTCACCTCCTTCGACGAGAACACCGACTACTTCCCGGTGCACTCGACCGTCGAACACTCGCAGAACTTCACGATCACGTACGAGAAGGCCTACCAGGTGCTCACCGTCAAGGAGCCCTACCCGGACGGGAAGCCCGAGTCGTACGTGCTCTACCGCTGCGGTACCCCGAAGCCGGAGCTGACCGGTGACCTCGCCGGCGCAACGCGCATCGAGGTGCCGATCCGCAGCATCTACTCCGGGTCGACGACCCACCTGCCGCTGCTGGTCGACCTCGACCGCGCCGACCTGCTCACCGGGGTGGCGAACGCCTCCTATGTGGTGAACAAGACGATCCGCGAGCGCATCGCCGCCGACAAGGTCGTCGAGTACGCCGGCAACGGGCAGATCGACACCGAGCGGGTCGTCACCGCCGCGCCCGACGTGCTGATGACCGAGGGCACCGACGCGCCNGAGTACCAGAAGCTGCGGGCCGCCGGCATCCCGGTCGTCGCCAACGCCGAATGGCTGGAGAGCGACCCGCTCGGCCGGGCCGAATGGGTGAAGTTCATGGCCGCCCTCACCGGCGACGAGGAGAAGGCCGGGAAGATCTTCGACCGGATCGAGGCCGACTACAACACGACCGTCGACGCGATCCCCGACGGCAGCCCGACCGACGTGCTGGTCGGTTCCATGTACCAGGGCACCTGGACGGTGCCTTCGGGTGGCAGTTACGGCGCCCGGCTGCTCGCCGACGTCGGCGCGGGCTACCCCTGGTCGGGGGAGCCCGGCACCGGCAGTGTCGAGCTCGACTTCGAGACTGTGTTCACTCGCTCCGGCGAGGCGAAGATCTGGCTCACCAGCGGTGAGTGGAACTCGCTGGCCGAGATCACCGCCGAGGACGAGCGTTACGGCCAGCTCGCCGCCGTCCGGGCCGGCCAGGTGTGGAACAACAACCTCGTCACGGGCGAAGGCGGGGGCAACGACTACTGGGAGCTCGGCGCGACCCGCCCCGACCTCGTCATCGGCGATCTCGCCGCCATCCTGCACCCCGAGGAGTTCCCCAACCACACCTTCGCCTTCTACCAGCGGCTCAGCTAGTGACCTCGGTCCTTCCGGCACCGGTGGCGGCCCCTGGGAAGCCCGAGGTCAACCCGGCCGCCGCCAGCGCCGCCAGTGCCGCCAGCGCCGCCAGTGCGGTCGACCCGGCGGTCGCCGGCGGCCGCCGATCGCCCCGCGCCGCGCTCTTGCTCGGGCTGCTGGTCCTGGGGCTGTTCGGGGCGTTTCTGCTGGCCCTGGCGATCGGCTCGGTGGCCGTCCCGCTCGACGAGACGCTGCGGGTGCTCGTCGGGCAGGAGCCGCACGACCCACGCTGGACGGTCGTCATCGGCCAGATCCGACTGCCCCGGGCGTTCACCGCCGCGCTGGCCGGGGCGGCTCTCGGCGTCGCCGGGCTGCAGATGCAGACCCTGTTCCGCAACCCGCTCGCCGACCCGTACTCGCTGGGTGTCAGCTCCGGGGCCAGCTTCGGGGTCGCACTCGTCATCGCCGGCATCGGTGGATCCGGTGGCGCGTTCACCGCCGGAGTCGCCGGAACTGGCCGGTTCGGCCTCATCGTCGCCTCGGCGACCGGCGCCGCGCTCGTCCTCGGCGCGGTGCTCGTGCTCTCCCACTGGGTGCGTTCGGTCGTCNCCCTGCTCGTCATCGGGGTCATCCTGAACAGCGCCGTCGGCTCCGTCGTCAGCCTGCTGCTGACCTGGACGGCGCCGGAACGCGCCATCCAGTACTGGATGTGGTCGCTCGGCAGCTTCGCCGGGACCTCGAACAGCGACCTCACGGTCCTCGCGCCCACCGTCGGCGCCGGGCTGCTGCTCGCACTGCTCACCGTCAAACCACTGAACGCGCTGCTGCTCGGCGAGAACTACGCCCGCACGCTCGGTCTGCGGCTGCGCCGGGTACGCGCGGTCACCCTCCTCGGGGCGTCGCTGCTCGCCGGGGCGGTGACCGCGTTCTGCGGGCCTGTCGCCTTCCTCGGCATCGCCGTGCCGCACATCGCCCGCCGCCTGCTCGGCAGCACCGACCATCGGCTGCTCGTCCCGGCGACGATGCTCACCGGCGCCATCCTCGCGCTCGTCTGCTCGATCGGCGCGCAGCTGCCCGGCACCGACATGGTGCTGCCGATCAACGTCATCACGTCGCTGGTCGGCGCGCCGATCGTGATCGCGGTGCTGCTGCGGGCCCGTTCCTCCGCCGCCGGAGTCGGCTGATGCGCGGGCTGCGGCTCGACGGGCTCACGGTCGGCTACCGGCACCGGCGCGCCCGCCAGCGGGTGCTCGCCGACCTGTGCGCGACCGCCCCCCGCGGCGGGCTCACCGTGCTGCTCGGCCCGAACGGCATCGGCAAGTCCACCCTGCTGCGCACCCTCGCCGGCCTGCAGCCGGCCCTCGGCGGGCACATGCTGCTGGACGGAGCCGACCTCGGCCGGTTCAGCGGAACCGAACGGGCCCGGCTCGTCAGCACAGTTCTCACCGACCGGGTCCAGGTCGGCCTGCTCACCGCGGCGGATCTGGTCGGGCTCGGCCGGCACCCGCACACCGGCGCCACCGGGCGGCTCGACGCCGCCGACCGAGCCGTCGTCGACTGGGCGCTGGCCGCCGTCGGCGCCACCCACCTGGCCGCCCGCGACACCGACGAGCTTTCCGACGGCGAGCGCCAGCGGGTGATGATCGCCCGGGCGCTCGCCCAGGAGCCGTCCCTGATCCTGCTGGACGAACCCACCGCCTTCCTCGACGCGCCCAGCCGGGTCACCATCACCGCGCTGATGCGCCGCATTGCCCGCGAACGCGACCTCACCGTCGTCGTCTCCACCCACGATCTGGAACTCTCCCTGCGGGTGGCCGACCAGGTCTGGCTGGTCGACCGCGCCGGGAGCCTGCACACGGGCAGCCCGGACGAGATCATCGGCTCCGGTGCGGTCAACACCACCTTCGACGGCGACGACCTGCGCTTCGAGGCCTCCACCAGAACGTTCGAACTCCGCGGGACGTACCTCTCCCAACCCGGCTGACCAGCCCGGCCGGCGCGATATGGTTCCTCCCCATGTGCGCTGCGACAGCTGCGGCCATGCGCAAGGGGGGAAACGTGACCCTGAGTGCCCTGGCCGACGAATTAGGTTCCGTTTCGGTGATTCTCGAGTGGGCCACCGAGAAAGCCCGGCCACTCGACGCGGATGTGAGCGTGCTTCTCCTCGGGGACGATGGGAAGGTCCGCTCCAACGATGATCTGATCTTCTACAACCAGCCGTCCGGGGCCGGCGGGGCGGTTCGCCTACGCGGAAAGACCTCGAACACCGAAGATCCGCACACGGCGTTCACCGATGTGGTGGATGTCGACATGGACAACGTTCCCGACAGCGTCGAACGGGTTCTTCTCGCCGCCAGTCTCGATGGTGCCCAGGGTGACGGGTTCGGTCGCCTGGAGTACCTGCGAGTGCGGCTCCTGCGCGGATCAGACGCCGCGGAGCTGCTCCGCTTCGACGTCACCGACGCGTCCACCGAGACAGCTTTCGTGCTGGGTGAGGTCTACCGCCGCAACGGCCAGTGGAAGTTCCGAGCGATCGGCCAGGGGTACGACACGGGCCTCGAGACGCTCATTACCGAATACGGCGTCGAGGTCGATCCGGACGACACCCAGGGAGCAGCCGACGGAGCTGACGGGGCTAACGGGACCGCCGCGGACCCCGCTGGCGCGGCGGGCGCGGCGGCCGGGTCGGCGGGGGCAGTGGGGGCAGTGGGGGCGACAACGCCGGCGGCGGAGGTGGCCGGGGCGGCCGACGCCCCCGGGGCCGCCCCGGCCGGGGCTCAGCAGGCCGGTGGTCCCACTGTCCAACCCCGCGTCCGCGAGCGGCGCGCACAGACGGTGACGACGAAGAAGCGCCCGGCGGCCCGGCGGCTGTCCACGTCGCGGGCCCGGCGGCTGGATGAGACCGACGGGGAACAGCGCTGGCAGCCGGCGCGGCTCTTCCCCGTCGCCGGTATCGGCGGCGCGGCGGAACAGGAGCGGCGGGCAACCTCGGCGTTTCTCGCGGTCGTGGGCTCCGTGCGCGAGTTCGGCCGCGCAATCACCACCCGCTTCGGTGCGCCGGCCGGCCAGGTGGAGACCTTCATCGAAGTCCCGTTCACCCGCGGCGACGAGCCCTATGTGCCGGACGGCCTGATCCGGGTGAAGCGCGGGCAGCGGACCTGGACCGCGCTGGTGGAGGTGAAGACGGGCTCCGGAGAACTCCGCGCCGAACAGATCGAGGCATATCTCGACATCGCCCGTGAACAACGCTTCGATGCCGTCATCACGGTGTCGAACCTGATCACCGCGCCGGACGAGCGGCACCCGGTCGCCATCGACGGGCGGAAGACCAAGAAGGTCGGCGTTTACCATCTCTCCTGGGCGGAGATACGCTTCCGCTGCCAGCTGCTGATCGAGAACAGCGCCGTCGCCGACACCACCCAGGAGTACATCCTGGCCGAGCTCCTTCGCTATCTCGACCATGCCCGGTCCGGCGCGCTGACGTTTGACGACATGGGGCCGCACTGGGTGACCGTCCGGGACAGTATCTCGGCCGGCACACTACGCCCGACGGACAAGGGCCTGCCGTCCGTCACCGAACGTTTCGACCAGCTTGCCCACTATCTCTGCCTGCATCTGGGTGGTCTGCTGGGTATCGAGGTCATCCCGCAGCTGAATCGCAGAATCGATGCGGGGGGCAGACGACAGCTGCTTGCCGAGGAACTGTGCCAGAAGGGAACGCTGACCGCGGTCCTGCGCATCCCCGGAACGGTCGGCCCCGTCACCGTCTCGGCGGACCTGCGGGCCGCGCGGGTGGTGTGCTCGATCAACGTTGAGGCGCCTCGCCAGGGGCGGCCGCTCACCCGCGTGAAATGGGTTACCCGGCAGCTGGCGGACGCGAACGGAAATCTTCGGGTCGAATCCTTCGAGCAGGGTTCCCGAGAGGCCAGCCGGGCCGAGCTCCTCACCCTCGTCCGGCAGAAGCCGGAGCTTCTCGTCACCGAGCCGACGCGTGAGATCCGAGCTTTTCGGATCTCGTTGAGCGCTCCGCTCGGGCCGAAACGCGGGGTCGGGAAAGGCACCTTCGTGACGTCGGTGGTCGACACCCTGGAGAAGTTCTACGAGGAGGTCGCGCAGAATCTCCGCGAGTGGCGGCCTTCCAGTGATCCGGCCGCCGGCGCGGCCGCGGCCGAGAGCGGCGCACCAGCCGAGACCACCTGATCAGGCGCCGGCCGCCGGTCAGGCGCCGGCCGCCGGTCGGTCGCTAGACTTCCGGCGGCCCGGGCGGGTGGTTGGGGGTGCCATGGGCGAGACGGACCCGGTGGTCGACGGCGCCACCGATCCTGACATCGATCTGCGTGTTCCGGCCCAGCGTCAGGAGCTTCGACGCGCCCCCGCGCGCCTGCTGGCCGTGATCGCGGCGGGCGGTTCCGCGGGGGCGTCGCTCCGGTACGCCGCGGCGCTGCTCTGGCCGACCCCGGCCGGGACGTTTCCCTGGACGACGCTCGGGGTGAACGTGGTCGGCTGCGCGGCGATCGGCGTGCTGATGGTGCTGATCACGGTGGGGCGGGGGGTGCATCCGCTCGCCCGCCCGTTTCTGGGAGTCGGTCTGCTGGGCGGGTTCACGACGTTCTCGACCTACGCGGTGGACGCGCGCGGGCTGGCCGCGGCCGGGCGGGCCCCGCTGGCGCTGGCCTACCTCGCGCTGACGGTTCTCGGGGCGCTCGCGGGAGTGAGCGCGGCGGTCACCGTCACCCGGCGGATCACGGCGAGACACCGGCGAGGCAGCGGTGAGGCACCGGTGAGGCACCGGTGAACTGGCTGCTGGTGATCGGCGGGGCGGCGGTCGGCGCACCGCTTCGCTACCTGACCGACCGGGTGGTGCAGGCGCGGCACGACACCCTCTTCCCGTGGGGCACGCTCACCGTGAACGTGGTCGCCAGCCTCCTGCTGGGGCTGGTGACCGGCGCGGTGACCGCGGGCGTGGCCTCCGACCAGGTGGCGCTGCTGGTGGGGACGGGTCTGTGCGGCGCCCTGAGCACCTACTCCACCTTCTCCTACGAGACCCTGCGGCTCGTCGAGGAAGGCGCCCCGCTGCTCGCGGCGGCGAACGTGGCCGGCAGCGTGGCCGCGGCCTGCCTGGCCGCCGCGGCGGGCGCCGGGGCCGCCGAACTGCTGTGGGGATGACGAGAATTGATGCAAGACTTCTTTGACGGATATGGGCTACGCTCGCCCTGTCGCGTCCCGGCAGGAGTTCGTCAGGGGACGCCGAGCCACCTCTGGAGCTGACTGTGACCGACACCTCGCTCTCCGCCTGTCCGATCGACCCGAGCCGCGACGACCGCAAGTCGGCGGCGCTGGCCGCCGAGCGGGTGCACGCCGATCCGGGCGCCCGCGTCATCGGCAACTTCGCCTTCGGCCGCGCGATCCTGCGCAGCTCGGCCATGTTGCAGGCGGGCGCCGGCTCCGATCAGAAGGACGTCAGCGGGGAGTTCGGCTCGGTCTTCTTCCTCGACGGCGAGGCCCACAAGCGCCGGCGGACGGCGATCGCGCGCTACTTCACCCCCAAGGCCATCAACACCCGCCACCGCCTGGTCATGGAGAAGACGTCCGACGAGCTGATCGGCCGGCTGCGGGCCACCGGCGGGGGACAGCTGGACGAGCTCAGCTACCAGCTCGCCGTCGCGGTGGCCGCGGAGATCGTCGGTCTGACGAACAGCGACCAGGCCGGAATGGCGAAGCGCATCCAGGCGACGCTGCTCGGCACCCGGCTGCGGGGCATGCATCCGGTGGTGCGGTTCGGCGCCCAGGCGGTCACCGCCGTGCACGCGCTGCGCTTCTTCCGCAGCGACGTGCTCCCCGCGATCAAGGCCCGCCGCGCGGAGCGGCAGGACGACGTCATCTCGCACCTGATCGACGAGGGCTACCCGGACAAGGCGATCCTCATCGAGTGCATGACCTACGCGGTCGCCGGCATGGTGACCACGCGGGAGTTCATCGTCATGGCTGCCTGGCACCTCTTCGACAACGAGGCGCTGCGGGCCCGCTTCGTCGCGGCCGACGAGACCGAGCAGGTCGCGATCCTGGAGGAGATCCTCCGCCTGGAGCCGGTGGCCGCGATGCTGCACCGCCGCGCCACCGAGGACGCCGACCTGGAGCACGGCTCGGCGAAGAAGGACGAACTGCTGGCGGTCAACATCCGCGCGGCGAACGTCGACCCCGAGTCCGTCGGCGAGTGCCCGTTCGCGGTCGACCCGGACCGCGCGAAGCGGATGCGGACCGTCGGCTCGTTCATGAGCTTCGGCGACGGCAGCCACCGGTGCCCGGGCGCCCAGGTGGCCATGGCCGAGACCAGGGTCTTCCTCGACCGGCTGTTCCGCCTGCCGGAGCTCAGCCTGGTGCGCGCCCCGGACATGACCTGGTGCGACGGGCTGATGAGCTACGAGCTGCGCGGCGCGATGGTCAGCTGCTCGCGCGACTGACGAGGGCCGGGGCGCGGGAGCGGCGTGCCACCGAAAGCGACGTGCCGCGCGGGTGGCGCGCCCCGGCGATCAGCCGATCAGCCGATCAGCAGGCGCGGCTTCAGCTCGCCGTTGGCATACGCGGCCCGCAGGCGCTTCTTGTCGAACTTGCCCACCGAGGTCTTCGGCACCTCCGGGATGGCAACCCAGCGTTCGGGCCGCTGCCAGCGCGCCACCCGGCCGTCCAGGTAGTCCCGCAACGCCGCGAAGTCGACGGTCACGCCCTCCCGCACGACCACGCAGGCCAGCGGGCGCTCGCCCCAGCGCTCGTCGGCCACCCCGATCACCGCCGCCTCCAGCACCGCCGGATGGCTCATCAGGTGGTTCTCCAGCTCCACCGACGAGATCCACTCACCACCGGACTTGATGACGTCCTTCGACCGGTCGGTCAGCGTGAGGAAGCCGTCCGGCGTGATCGTGCCGACGTCACCGGTGCGCAGCCAGCCGTCGTGGAACGAACCGGCGTGCTCCCTGCCCGATTCGTCGCCGAGGTAGCCGCCGGTGATCCACGGGCCGCGCACCTCCAGCTCGCCCGCGCTGGTTCCGTCCCAGGGCAGCCGCGTGCCGTCCGGGCCGATCAGGCGCGCCTGCACGGGGCCGGCCAGCCGGCCCTGGCTCAGGCGGTAACGGCGGGTCTCCTCGGCGCTCAGTCCCGCGGGCGGACGGGAGACGGTGCCCATCGGCGAGGTCTCGGTCATGCCCCAGCCGTGCACGAGGGTCACTCCGAGCCGGTCGTAGGCGTCGAAGAGTGCCGGCGGGCAGGCCGCCCCGCCGACGACCGCCTCGGTCATGCAGGAGATGTCGGTGCCGTTGGCCTGGACGTACTCCAGCAGCCCGGCCCAGATCGTCGGCACTCCCACCGCCTTCGTCGGCCGGGTCGCCGTGATGACCTCGGCCAGCGGGCCGGGCGCGAGCCGCGAGCCCGGCATCACCAGCTCGGCGCCGGTCAGGAGGGCGCCGTACGGAACGCCCCAGGCCAGCACGTGGAACTGCGGGACGACGCAGAGCAGCCGGTCGACCGCCGACATCCGCAGCACGTCCACCACGGAGGTGCCGAGGGCGTGCAGGTAGATCGAACGATGGCTGTAGGCGACGCCCTTGGGCTCACCGGTGGTGCCGGACGTGTAACAGATCGCCGCGGCGTCCCGCTCGTCCAGCTCCGGCCAGTCGTAGGTCGCCGGGCGCCCGGCGAGCAGCGCGTCCAGATCGTGCACCGCGAGGCCGGGCCGCCCGGCCGGCCGGGGGCGCTCTCGCAGCGCGGCCAGCGTCGCCTCGTCCGCCCCGTCGACGATCAGGTGCTCGACGGTCGCCAGCTGGTCGAGCAGCGGGGTCAGCAGCGGCAGCAGGGACGCGTCGGCGATGACCGCCCGGTCCCCGGCGTGGTTGGCGATGTACGCGATCTGGTCGCCGGGCAGCCGGATGTTCAGCGGGTGCACGACGCACCCCATCGACGGAATGCCGTAGTACGCCTCAAGGTGGCGCGCGCTGTTCCACATGAACGTGGCGACCCGGTCGTCGGGCGCGATTCCCAGGCCGGCCAGGGCATGCGCGAGCCGGGCGGCGTTCGCTCCGATCTCGGCGAACGTCGTCTCGGTGATGCCGCTCGGTGAGGCGCTGAACACCCGCTGCGCGCCGTGGACGGTGCTGCCGTGGTCCAGCAGCTGACTGATCGCGAGGGGCACATCCTGCATGGTGCTGCGCATCGCCGTCTCCTTCGGGTCACGTGGGACGTCCTCGACAAGGTGGGACGTCTCCTTTGCGTGGTCCACCGATCCTGCCATGGAGGTGACGTGCATCACGGGTCGTCGGCGAAAGGCGGCTCGAAGGGCGGCTTGATAGGCGGCGATCCGCCAGGCGGTGGTGTGGGATCGCGGACGGCGGAAAGGACGCTCCTATGCCGAAGCCGGTCCCTGCCCAGCAGCCCACGCCGGACGGGCTGCGCCGAGCGTTCCGCCGACACGCCGCCGGCGTCACGATCGTGACCATGGCCGGCCCGCGTGGCCCGGTGGGCTTCACCGCCACATCGGTGGCCTCGCTGTCCGAGCAGCCGCCCCTGGTCTCGCTGGCGCTGTCCACCACGTCATCGCTCGCACCCGTGCTGACCGGCGCCGCGACGCTTCTGGTCCATCTGCTGTCAGCCGGGCAGCACGAGCTCGCGGCCCGGTTCGCGCGGCCCGGAGCCGACCGCTTCGCCGCTCCGACCCGTTGGCGGGCGCTGCCCGGCGGCGAGCCGCTGCTACTCGACGCCGCGGTGTGGATGCGCTGCCGCATCCGGCGGCGCACGGTGGAAGGCGACCACCATCTGGTCATCGCGGAGATCCTGGAGAGCCACGCCGAGCGGGCCGAGGCGCCGCTGGTCTACCACGACGGGGCCTACGGCACCCTCCAGCCGGCCAGGCTCGGGGACGGGTACCGGGTCGGATCCGGGGGCGGCGGGGCCGAGAGCGGCGGGGACCTCAGCATCCGCGGCGGGCGCTGAGCGGGCCGGCGCGGGCGCTGAGCGGGCCGCCGCGGCCGGGTCAGTACACGAGAACGGTGGTGCCGACGGCGGCCACACCGGAGGACCACAGCCAGTCCATCGCCGCGTTCGTGACCCGGACACAGCCGTGGGACGCGGCCCGGGCCGGGACCGACGCGTAGCCGTGGATGGCGATGCCGTCGGTGTGGAAGTACTTGGGCCGGTAGAGATCGCCGAGGGTGCCGTGGTCGACCCCGTTGACCTGCCGGTAGATCCGCCAGGTGCCGGGCGGGGTGTCGGCGAGGTACTGGACGCCGTCGTGGTAGTAGATCTCCTCCGTGCCGCTGGAGGCGTTGAGGATGGTCTCCACCCGGCCGTCCCGCACGATCATCAGCAGCTGCCGCGCCTTGTCGACCTCCAGCACCAGCCCCTGGGTGCTGCGGCCCTCCGGCCGCGCCCCACGGGTGATCGCGGCGCGGGTCGCCGGGCCGGCCAGCCCGTCCAGCTCGATCCCGGCGGCCTTCTGCACGGCGAGCACCGCCTGCTGGGTGAGCCGCCCGTAGGTACCGTCCGGAGTGCCCACCCAGTAGCCGGCCGCCGACAGCTGCCGCTGGATCTCCTCGACCAGCGGCCCGGACGCGCCAGGCCGCAGCACCGGGTCGGCGCTCGGTGTCGGCTGGGGCGTGGACGGTAACGACGGCGAGGCCGACGCGGACGGCGAGGGCGGTGATGACGACGCGGACGGTGGGGACGATGTGGACGGTGTGGACGGTGTGGTCGGGCTCGGTGAGCTGACCGGGGCGGTCGANGGCGCGGTGATCGACGGGGCCGGGGCGGGGGCCGACGACACCGAGCCGTCTGACCCGCACCCGACCACCAGCACCGATCCGACCAGCGCGGGAAGAAGAAGGAGCCCGCGGATGGCGCGAAACCCACCTGTGCCAGACATGCCTTCAATGTGCACCCTGACCAGCCCCGACATCCAGCCCGCACCCAGCCGGTCCGGCCGGCCGGCGGGGGCGCGGGGCCCTCAGGGGGTCTGGGGTGCCGGGCAGGCGCACCTGCGACGCGCTGGCGCGCCTGCCCGGCCGGAGGAGCTGACTACCGGGCGCCGAACGGCTGGTTCTGGCCCTGGTCGATACCGATGCGCTCGTTGCCGATGCCGATGCCGCCCTGGGCACCGACGCCGACCAGCTCGCGCAGCCGGTTCTCGACGTACCGCTCGCTGTGGTGGGTCCGGTCCGCGATCCGCGCGACCAGGTCCTGGATTCCGGTCGCGGCGTCGAGGTCCGCCGTGCTGACCTGACCGAACTGGTCAAGCAGACGGTAACGCAGCTGACGCCAGTTCTGGCGAAGCTGCTGCTCCACCCGCTGGCGCTGCTGCTCCTCCTGCTGCTGCTGACTCATCAATCGATTCCTTTCGACATCATTGTCTCCGGACTCGGTACTTGGTGATGCAGGAGGAACGCTACCTCGCCCAGACCTGAAGGCGCCAAGCCCAAAATGGAATCGACCCGATACCCGCGGCCCGTACCGCTTTGCGCTGAACTGGATTTCCACTGCATTCACCCGGTGCGCATCACCGCCACCGTGGGAGGTTTCTCAACCGCCCGCCCCGGGGGTGCCGGCCGAACGCCCGGCCATGGACCGCAGGCGATACAGGGTGTAACGGGTGGAGGCGGTGAACAGGATCACCGACCGAAAGACCGCCGGTTCCACCTGCTTCAGCGGATGCGTCCAGCGCACCGTGACAAATCCGAGCAGGCCCCCTTCGTCGGGCATCGGGATCACCAGCGCGGAGCCGATTTTCAGGTCGCGCACCCGTTCGGTCGGAATGAGTGGCGTGCCGGCCGGATCGGGAACGAAAAGCGGAGTCCGCAACTGGGACAGGGTGCGCAGCGCGGCCTCCTCGTCGGGATTGGCCCGAGCCCCGACCTGCCCCAGCGGCACGGCACCCGGGACGACCGACCAGCCGGCCACGTTGAACACCGTCGCGCCGGGCAACGTCGCCAGCATCACCCCGACGGCGTCCGCGCCGGTGAGGGAGCGGACCACATCGGCGGTGAGGGTGGCCGCGGCGGGCAGGTCGTCGGGGTGCCAGAGCTGGTCGAGGCGGTCGAGCGCGCCGGTGACCTCCTCGTTCAGCAGGCGTTCCCGGCGGGCCTCGCACAACAGCATGATCTGGCTCGCGAGGCGGTGCAGCGCCCTGCGCTGCCCCGGCGCGAGGCGCCGCGGCATCCGGTCGGCGACGCAGAGGGCGCCGAGCGCGTGTCCTTCGGACGTCCGCAGCGGCACCCCGGCCAGGAAGCGCAGCGGCGCGTCCGGGTTGGCCCGGACCACGTGGGCGAAGCGCACGTCCTGGGCGACGTCGGAGATCTCCAGGTACTCGCCGGCCCAGACGGTGTGGGAGGCCAGGCCCACCCGCCCGGCGAGTGTGACGATCTTCAGCCCGTGCCAGGACTTGAACCACTCCCGCTCGGCGTCGACGAACACCACGTGGGCGTAGGTGCAGTCGGCGATCTGGGCGGCCAGGGCGGCGACCTCGTCGAACTCGGGCTCCGGTGGGGTGTCGAGGATCCGGTGGCTGCGCAGCGAGGCGAGGCGGGCCTCCTCGTCCTCCGTTTCCGGAGCCGGCAGCCCACCGGCGGTCCACCGATCCTTGGTCTGCCGCGAGACCTCGCCGTCGTCGACCGCGCCCGCGTCCGCGGCGGCGCGTTCGGAGTCCGCACCCCGCTCCGGTGCGGACCGCTCCTCCGCGGCGGCACCCTCCGCGGCGGCACCCGGCGCGGCGGCACCCGGCGCCGCCGGCCCCGCGACCGCCTCCGCGGCCGCCTCCGGTGTGTCGTCCGTGAACGAGGCGTGATGCGGGGTGGTCCACGCTGGCCCGCGGGCGAGCAGCGGAGTCAGCTGCCGGGCCGGCAGCGGCGGCGACAGCGCGTACCCCTGCAGGACGTCACACCCGAGCTCGGTCAGGATCCGCTGGCTGGCCTCGTCCTCGACGCCCTCACCCACGACCCGCAGCCCGAGGCGGTGCCCCAGGTCCACGACCGACCGGACGATCGCGACGTCCGGCAGGCTGCCCTGGGCGTCGGCGACGAAGCTTCTGTCGATCTTGATTTCGTCGAGGGTGAGCGTCTTGAGGATCTCCATGGAGTTGTAGCCGGTCCCGAAGTCGTCCATCGACAGCTTCACACCGGAGATGCGCAGCTCGGCGAGCATCGCGGCGGCCCGGGCCGGCTGGGAGACGAGCGCGTTCTCGGTGATCTCCAGCGTGAGGATGTCGGGGGGGAGGTCGTAGGCGGCCAGCCGCCCGGCGACGAACTGTGGGAGCTCGTCGACGACCAGCAGCCGGGGCGACAGGTTCGCCGACACCGCCACCCGGAGCCCCTCGCCACGCCAGCGGGCGCACTGACGCAGCGCCTCGTCGAGCTCCCACCAGGTCAGCTCGACGATCAGGGAGGAACGCTCGGCCATCGGCAGGAACGATCCCGGCGGCAGCAGCCCGCGGGCCGGGTGCCGCCAGCGCATCAGCGCCTCGACCCCGGCTGTCCGCCCGGATCTGGCCTCCCNCATCGGCTGGTAGTAGAGCTCCAGCTCGCCCCGGCTGATCGCCGACCGCAGCTGGGCGTGCAGCTCAAGCTCCCAGGGGCGGACAGCGGCCATGCCGGTCGCCCACACCCCGACCCGCTCGCCGCGGCGCCGCGCGTCCGACAGCGCCGCGTCCGCGCAGGACAGCAGATCGACGGTCCGGTCCCCGCAGGAGGGCGCCGCCGCGAGACCCGCCGTCGCCTCCACCTCGAGGTCCACCCCGCTGATCCGCATCCGCCCGTCGACCTGGGCGAGGATGCCGCGGCCGAAGTCGGCGAGTGCGGGGTCGGCCGTCTCCGGTGCGGCGACGTCGTCCCCCGCCACGGGCGCCCCGGGCAACAGCAGCGCGAACTTGTCCCCGCCCAGCCGGGCGGTGAGCAGCGGCGCCGGGCGAACCTGACAGACCCAGCGCGCGAACCTTCGGAGCACCTCGTCGCCGGCTTCGTAGCCGAAGGCGGTGTTGATCTCCTTGAAGTGGTCGAGGTCGACGATGAGCAGCACTGCCTGCCGCCCACCGACCAGCAGGTCGGCCACCAGCGGATCACCCGCCCGCATCAGCCCCACCCGGCTCGCGAGCGCCGTCAGGGCGTCGGTGAGGCACCGGCCCCGGCCCCAGTAGAACGACCTGTAGGCGGAAGGCGCGGCGGCCAGCACCCCGAGCGCGCAGCCGGCCGCCGCGAAGGGGAACTGGGGAAGCCCTCCCTGCAGGGCGAACACACCGACGACGACCGCCGCCACCAGGGCCGCGTGCACCAGCACCGCGACGAGCCGAGACCAGGCGAGGCCCACCTGACCGCCCACCCACGGGAACCAGAACAGCAGGGCCAGCGCGAGCCCGATGGGCTCCGCCCCGGCCAGCGCGACCGCGACCGCGGCGGTCATCACCACCGAACAGGCGAGCGTGAGGCGGCGCAGGGCTGCCGGCGGAGCGACGCACACCAGCACCACGGCCAGCCCGGCCAGCCNGGCGGCCACCGCGACGGCGGCATCAAGGAAACCCGGCGAGCCGGGGATGATCGCCAGAAGCAGCAGGAAAGCCGCCCCACCGAGCTGCGGGACGACGAAGAAGCTGTGGTCACCGGCGCCCACGTCGCGTTGCGCCGCGCCGAACTTCCCCATCGGAACGGGCCCGCCGCCGGAAAGCCGGCCGTCTATCGGTGGACCGCTGCTGATGCGGTCCCACCGACGCCCCGTTCCCGGGCGCATCTCCGTCCACAGCCAGGCCACCGTGTTCCCCTACCCGGAAGTAACCCGGCCGACCGTGAACGCGGGCAGGCACGCCAGAATCCAGTACCGCAGAGCACCAGATCAATTACTGAACGTCACTGATACCGGGCGATCGGGCGGGGGCCAGGCCTCGGCGGCGGTTCTTGGAGTTGTACATCGCGATATCGGCCTGGTGAAGGATCTGTTCGGCGGTCGTGGACGGCTCACGGCCGTCGCTGAGGGCAAGCCCGATGCTGATCTCGATCCGCTCGGGCTCGCCGTCGAGCATGAACGGCCGGTTCATGGCCGCCGTGATGCGGCGCGCGCACTGCTCGCCGGCCGCGTGCGGGTTGGTGGCCGGGTCGGTGTCGGCGAGCAGGACGGCGAACTCGTCGCCGCCGACCCGCGCGGCGAGGTCACCCTGGCGCAGGGCCGCCCGCAGCCGCACCGCGACCGTGCGCAGCAGCTTGTCGCCCGCGGTATGGCCGTGGGTGTCGTTGACGGTCTTGAAGTGGTCGACGTCGCAGAACAGCACCACCACCGGCCGGCCGTCCTGCTGGTGCAGCCCGACCGCCCGTTCGAGTTCGCGGGTGAACAGGGCACGGTTGGCCAGCCCGGTGAGCCCGTCGTGGTCGGCCTGGTGCTGTAGGCGACGGTGCGCGAGCTGCACGTCGCTGACCAGCCGCTGGTTCTCCGTGACGACGATGATCTGACGCAAGGTCACCAGCGAGGCCAGGCAGATCGCCAGGTAGAGCGGGAGACCGCTCAGCGCGCCCTCCCGCAGCGCGGTGGCGAGCACGAGGGCGGCGGCGATGCCGAGCGGCAGATACGGCAGGTAGGCGTGCAGCCACTGCCGGATCTCGCTGCTGGACCGGCCGAACCATCCGGACCGATCAGACCGGCCCGGCCGATCGGACCGGCCCGGCCAGCCCAGCCGACCGAGATCCGGGTTGGTGCTGGGGGCCGGCTGCCGGCCGACCCGCTCGGGGGCGAGCATCGCGAGCGCGACCAGCAGCGGGCCGACCGCCGCGCCGGCCCACAGGGGCATGGTGCTGCGGACCCCCTCCGCGTCGGGGAGGCTGATCTGCACCAGCACCGTCTCGGCCAGGGCGGTCGTGATGAGGCCCGCGCCGAGCAGCGCCAGCGCGCGGCCGTTGCGGGGCTGGCGGAAGGTCGCCACCAGCACCAGGACCACCACGAGCAGCGCCGAGGTGAGCGCGAAGACGACGGCGATGACGAACGACGTCCCGCTCATCGGGCTCCCGACGATGTCCCGCAGCAGGGCATACCAGGCGATCAGGAACATCGAAAGGATGATCATCAGACTGTCCAGCGCGATGACCGTGTGCGAGTACCGCGGCCGAAAGCGGGCGTCCGCCTGCGGCGGAGCTCGGGTGGGCCGGTTGTCGGGGGCGGCCGGCATGCAGATCAGGCCGATGACCGTGAGGACCGGGGCGATCAGGAAGATGCTCTCGACCGGCGTCAGCTTGAGGGTCTCCGGGTTGCCGGAGAGGTACTGGGAGCTCCACTCAAACGCGCCGGGCAGGGTCGAGAGCGGCCCGGCGGCGACCAGCAGCCGCCACCGCCGGTCGACGCCCCGACTGCGCGCGACCCCGACGACCGCGATCACGGTCGCCGCGGTGGCGGCGATGAACAGCGACGTCACCTGAAGCATCAGCCGGGGGCGGCTGTCGAGCGCCACCTGGCCCACCACCGACAGGCCGAGCAGCCCGAGCGCCAACGTGAGCGCCACTCGGAAGACCCGGTCCGTGATGGGTCGGACCCCTCCGGCCCGGGTGCCTTCAACCGGGGGGGTCCTCGCTTCTTTCGCCCTGATGCCGCCGTCTGTCAAGGGCCGGCCTCCTTCACCGCGTACGCCCACAATGACCGCCGGACGAACGGCCCGCACCTCCGACGACCACGCTGCGTGACCGTCCGCGGGTGAGGTTTGGGACCGGCCGCAGAGTGCAGGAAACCCTGGAACGCGCCGTCNGGTACCCGGTCGCCAGATCCGTAACGCGTGCTGAGGAGTTCCTCGTGGACACAAGCCAGCTGCGGAACCTGTACTCCACCCCCGGACGGTTCGTCACGGTGTATGCCAGCGTCGATCCCACCGCGGAGAGCGCGGGGCACCTGTACGAGCTTCGCTGGCAGGACGCTCTCGCGGAGCTGGCGAAGCAGGGCGTCGAAGAGCCCCTGCGGCGGGCCCTGTTCGCCGAGCGGGGCGACCCTCGTGAGGGCGGCACCCGCGTGGTGGTGGCGGCCACCGGCACCGGCCCAGACACCGGCACCGGCAGGGACCGCGGCGCCACGCGCGTGCCGTACGCCCGGTGGCTGCCGGGCCGGGGCGACATCGACCTGGTGGCCGTCGGCTCCCTGCCGAACCTGCTGCCCGTGATCGACTGGATGGACCGACGGGTCGCACACGTGGTGGCGCTGGTCGACCGCCTCGGTGTCGATGTGCTGGCCTACACCGACCAGCCGCTGCCCGTGAACGGCGTCTCGCGGGACGTCACCCCCGCCCCCTGGCACAAGACCGGGGCCGGCGGATGGGCGCAGAAGCGCTACGAGAGCCGCGTCGAGGAGAACTGGAAGCAGGGCGCGAAGCAGAGCGCGGCGCTGATCAATCAGGCGGCCCGTGACATCACGGCCGAGGTGGTGATCCTCGCCGGGGACCCGAAGGCGCTCCCGCTGGTGCGGGCGGAACTGCCGATCGAGATCGCCTCCCGGGTGGAGGTCGTCCAGGGCAGCCGGGCACGGGACGGCTCGGACGAGCACCTCGCCAGCCAGATCAACGCCGTGCTCGCCGAGTGGAACGAGCGCCGCGCCACCGATCTGCTGGCGCGGTTCGAGCGCTACCGGAGCCGGGCACGCGCGCTGGCGGGAGCTGGTCCGGCTGACGACGCGGCGGCGGCCGCGGCGGGTGGCGCCGTGGCACTCGACGCAGCGGACGGGCCGGCGCAGACGGCGGCCGCGCTGCGGCGCTCCCAGGTGAGCCACCTGCTGCTCGCACAGGGCGTTCGCGCCGACACCCCGGCCTGGATCGGGCCCGGCGTCACCGAGGTCGCGCTCGACCCGGCCGATCTGCCCGGCGCGGGTCTGCCGGGAGCGGCCCGGCCGGTGCCGGCGGGACTCGTCGACGCACTGATCCGAGCCGCGCTGGGCACCGGAGCGGAGATCCACTGCGTGCCGGCCACGGCTGCGGAATGCCCCACGAGCGGGGTGGGCGCACTGCTCCGCTACCCAGCACCCACCTCGTCCTGACACCAGCACCCACCTCGTCCTGACAAAGGAGGGTCCGAGATGCGCGGTTCCGAACGTCTCCTCGACCGGCTGGAACGGGAACGGCGGCTGGACGCGCCTGCCGAGCGCGTCGGGGCCTTCTGGACGGCGGTTCTCCGGTCGGAGCGGTTGCGCGACATCCTGAGCGGCCGGCAGCTCGGGCATCCGCTGCATCCCGCCGCCGTCATCGTCCCGGCGGGCTCGCTGCTGAGCGCGACGGTGCTGGACGTCACCGCCGGGGCCGGTTTCCGGCCGGCCGCCCGGCGGCTCATCGGGTTCGGCCTGCTGACGGCCCCGCCGGCCGCGCTGGCCGGCTGGTCGGACTGGGCCGACACCCGCGGCGCCGAGCGCCGGGTCGGGCTGGTGCACGCCGCGGCCAACGTCGCGGGTCTCGCCGCCTACGCGCTCTCGTGGTCGCAGCGACGCCGCGGCGAGCGCGGGCTCACCGCCGGCCTCGCGGGGGCGGTCGCTCTCGGCGCCGGCGGCTGGCTGGGCGGCCATCTCGCCTATGCGCTCGGGGTGGGGGTCGACACCACCGCGTTCCAGCGGGGGCCGTCCGAATGGACGGACGTGCTGGGCGCCGACGAGGTCACAACCGGCCTGCACCGGGTGGAGGTCGAGGGAGTCCCGGTGCTGCTGACCAGGGTCGACGGGCGGATCGTCGCCCTGGGCGAACACTGCACGCACCGCGGCGGCCCGCTGAGCGGCGGTGACCGCCGTGGGGACTGCGTCCGGTGCCCCTGGCACGGAAGTCTCTTCGAGCTGGCCACCGGTGAGATCCGGCTGGGCCCGGCGACCCGTCCGCAGCCCGTCTACGAGGTCCGCGAAGTCGCCGGGCGGGTGGAGATCCGCCGGCCGGAGGTCCGGGCGCTGCGCGCCGCCCCCGCCGAGCCGTCACCGGGCCTGGACGGAGAACGCGCGGCCCCGACCGAGGACCAACTGGCCTCCGTCTGGAAGTTCGAGACGAGAGAGCACGTGTGAACGCCGCCCCGGCGACAGACGGGAGAGCTGATGGCAGGCAAGAAGCAGCAGGCGAAGCGGGCCCGCTCCGCGGTCCCCGCGACGGTGGCGCGGTCGGACGACAAGGCCGTCCGGACGTGGAAGAAGACCCACGACTCGGCGGTGGAGACCTACGGCGAGGGCCAGCGCGCGCATCGCGCCGCCTTCGCGTCGCTCAAGCACACTCACGAGAAGGTGGGTGACCACTGGCAGCCGAAGGCGAGTGCCGGCCCGTCGGACAGCCAGGCGGCGAAGCGTGCCCCGGATTCACTGCGCAACCCGGCCGAGACGGCTGAGGGCGTCGATGCCAACGCCTCGGTGGCACATCTGCGGGAGGTCGCCCGGAAGCTGGACATCGCCGGGCGGTCGACGATGCGCAAGGCCGACCTGGTCAACGCCATCAAGAAGGCCAACCGGAAGGCCACGGCCGCGGCCCGCCGCACCGGATCCCGGCGCACCTGATCCCGGTGCGCCAGCAGGCGGTCCCAGCTCGCGATCCGCCGCGAGCCGGCCACAGGCTGGACGTCCCGCGCGGCCCGGCGAAGGTCTGTGCGCCGGGTGACGGTGTGCCCGCGATCACACGCCGCGGCTGAGGAACGCTGCTGCCATGCGATGGAGCAGCGACAACGACTACGCGATCGACGAGACCATCATCACCGTGGATGGCGGCCGCAACGCCCGCGTGCTGCGGGTCAGCCGTAACGGACTCGTCGTCGGAGACTTCGCGTCCTGGGGTGACCTGCTGGCCGATGTCGACCTCGGGCTGGTCATCCGGGAGGAGCCCGAGGTGCCCGGCCCGCCGCGCCGGACGCCGGCGGGCATCGGCCACGACGGGCGGCTGACGCTCCCCCCGGAGCACCGGGCACCCTGACCCACCTGGCGCGGCCGGCCGGGCGCACCCGCCTCCGGCCGGCCACGCCGCGCCGCCCGCGCCGCCCGCACCGCGATTCCATTCCACGATCCGCTGATTCCGATTCCGCGATATCGGCCGGGGTTTCACCGGCGCCGGCCGGGAACAGGCGACATGTCGATCGGTGCACGTCACGCGGAAGCCGGAGCGCGCTCATGGGTAACACACACGAGGTGGAACGCAAGTTCGACGTCGACCGCACGTTCGTGCTGCCGGCGCTCACCCGCGTACCCGGCGTCAGCTCGGTCTCCGGCGTGGAGGAACGCCACCTCGACGCGGTCTACTACGACACCGATGATCTGCGGCTCGCCCGCAACCGCCTGACGCTGCGCCGCCGCGAGGGCGGCCACGACCAGGGCTGGCATCTCAAGCTGCCGGCCGGGGACGGCGAACGCGACGAGATCCAGCGCCCGCCCGGTGAGCCGGGAACCATCCCCGACGAGTTCCTCGACCTGCTGGCGGCGCACCTGCGCGGCCGCGCCCTGCGGCCGGTGGCCCAGCTGTCCACCATCCGCCGCGCGCGGCTGCTGCGCGACGCCGACGGCACCGATCTGATCGAGATCGCGGACGACATCGTCAAGGCCCGGACCATGGGAGCGGCGACGGTGGTGACCACCTGGCGCGAGGTGGAGCTCGAAGCCGTGGGCGACGCCGGGGCAGCCGTCCTCCCGGCCGCCGGGCGGGCACTTCGCACCGCCGGGGCGCGTCCGTCCCGGGCTCCGTCCAAACTGGTGCGCGCGCTGGCGGCCGACAGCGGTCTTTCCGGTGTCGACCTCTCCGGGGCCGACCTGCCCGGCCTCTCCGGGGCGGATCGGCCCGACGGTGCCCCGTCCGGAACGCGCCCGACGGGGGCGCACCCGACGGGGGCGCACCCGACGGGGAGCGGCTCGGCCGGCGAGGTCATCCACCGCTACCTGGCCGAGCAGGCGGCCCGGCTGCTCACCGAGGACCCGCGGGTCCGCCTGGACGCGCCCGAGGCGGTGCACGACATGCGCGTGGCGGCCAGGCGGCTGCGCAGCACGGTGCAGACGTTCCGCCCGCTGTTCGACCCGGAGCGGGCGGAACGGATCCGGGTCGGGCTGACGGAGCTCGGTGAGGTTCTCGGGGTCCCGCGCGACGCCGAGGTGCAGCTCGCGCGGTTCCGGCAGGCGCTCGACGCCCAGCCGCCGCAGGACGTCCTCGGTCCCGTCCGGGCCAGAACGGAGCAGGCGCTGGTCGGGGAACGGCTGCGCGGTCTCGAGGCCGCCCACGCCTACCTGCGCGGCGAGCGGTACCTGATGCTCGTCGGGGAGCTGCTGGACTTCGTCGCGGACGCCGGGCAGACGCCGCCGGCCCGGCGCCCGGCGTCCAAGGTGCTGCCCCGGCTGGTCCACCGGGCCGACCGGCGGCTGACCCGGCGGGTCGACCGGGCCGGCCGCGCGCCGGCTGGCCAGCCCCGCGACACCGCGCACCACGAGGCCCGCAAGGCCGCCAAGCGGCTGCGCTACGCCTGTGAGGCGGTCACCCCGGTCCACGGCTCGGACGCGGCCCGGCTGGGCGCGCGGGCGAAGTACGCCCAGACCCTGCTCGGTGAGCATCAGGACTGTGTGGTGGCCCGGCAACGCCTGCGGGAGTGGGCCGTCGCCGCGAATCTCGCGGGAGAGTCGTCCTACACCTACGGCCTGTTGACCGGGCAGGAGAAGGCGCGCGCCGAACGGACGCTGGCCGAGTTCACCGCCCGCTGGCCGAAGCTCGCCCGCGGGCGGTACCGGCGGTGGCTGCGCGGCTGAGGTGCGGCGATGCGGACGGACTCGACCCGCGCGCGGCCCGTGGGTGAGACTCTCCGCATGACCTCAGTTACCGACGGCAATACCGCGGGCGGTCCGGAGAGCGGCCCTTCCGCCGACGTACTCGCCGGCCAGGCCGCCTACAACCGGTGGGTGCTGGCCGCCTACGACATCGGAGTCCTCGGGATCTCCAATCGCTTCCTGTGGCGCTGCCCGACCCCGCGGCTGCGCCGGCTGTACGACGCGCATGCCAGCGACCGGCACCTCGACATCGGAGTCGGCACCGGCTATTACCTCGACAAGGCGCGCTGGCCCACCCCGAACCCGGCCGTGACGCTGGTGGACCTCAACCAGAACGCCCTGCGGACCGCCGCGGCCAGAATCAGCAGGTACGCCCCGCGGACCGCGGTCCGCAACGCACTCGAACCGGTGGGGGAACTGCCCGGCGCCCCGTTCGACTCGGTCGGCGTGAACTACCTGCTGCACTGCATGCCGGGCGAGCTCGCGACCAAGACGGGCCAGTTGCTGACGGCGATCCGGCCCGCCCTGGCACCGCAGGCGGTGCTCTTCGGCTCCACCATCCTCGCCGCCGCCGCGCGCCAGTCCGCAGCGGCGGGGGCGCTGATGCGCCTTTACAACCGAAAGGGCATCTTTCACAACCTCGACGACCACGCGGAAGCACTCGACCGGGCACTCGGCGCGGCCTTCGCCAAACACCAGATCGAGCTCATCGGCGGCGTGGCCACGTTCGTCGCCTTCAACCCCAACCCGCCCGACCAGACCTGACCGGTCAGACCGGCCGGTCAGACCGGCCGGTCGAGCAGCTCAACAGCTGGTGGCCGCGAGCAGGTCGAGCGGCACGCTGTCCGCCATCTTCTGGTAGCCGGCGAGGCTGGGGTGCAGGTTGTCCGGCGAGGCGTAGGCGGGCAGCAGCTGGGACGGATGCGCGGGATCCCGCAGCGCTGCGTCGAAATCGACCACGCCGTCGGCGAGCCGCTGGTCCCGGATCCAACTGTTGATCTGCTGCCGGTAGTTCTCGCTGTTCGGCGCCAGGAAGGTTCCGTCCACGATGGCGTTGGCCGCGGGTGTGATCGTCCCCAGCCAGATCCGGAGACCGGCGCCGCGCGCCTGCGCGATCAGCTGCGTGTAGGCGTCGGTGATCTGCCCGGGCGTGACGCCGTTGCCGAGGCCCAGATCGTTGATGCCCTCAAGCACCAGGACTCCGGCGACGGCGGGAATGTCCAACGCGTCAGCCCTGAAACGCGACAGGCCGGTCGGCCCACCGATGCCGACCACCGGCAGTGTTCCGAGCAGCTGGTTCGAGCCGATACCGGCGTTGACCACCGAGATCGCCAGCCCGGCCTGACTCACCCTGCGCTGCAGGTGATCCGGGTAGCGGCCGTTCCGGTCCGCCGCGTTCCTGTCCGCCGGGATGCTGACGGAACTTCCGCCGACGAAACCGTCCGTGATGGAGTCCCCGAACGCCACCACGGTGCGCGCTTTGGCCAGCACATCGAGGCCGTCGACATAGAACCAGCTCAGCGTTTTCTGGGTGAACCGGGCGTCGCTGGTCTGGGTCGAGAGGTCACCGGCGCCGGGCCAGGTGTAGTAGGAGGTCGCGTTGGCGTTCCAGTGCCTGGTCGGCGGACTGACCGTGGACGGCAGGTACATGCTGATCGCCAGCGGCGTGAACGCGCCGAAGGTCAACGCGATCGGGTCGCTGACGACGTCCTGCCCCGCCGGCACCGTGACGGAGGTGGCGCCGCCGAAGGTCGCCGTGACCGGGGTCTCCACCACGGCACCGCTGCGCTGACGCGCCGCCGTGACATGGGCGAAGGTCAGCGGCGCACTGCCGAAGCGGTTACTCAGGCGCACCCGGGCGGACGAGCCGCCCACATGCGGTGTGATCACCATTCGCAGCGTCTGCCGATACAGCCGCTCGGGAATGACCCCGAGGGACGGGTCGACGAACGACGAGCCGTCGGTGGGGCTGGCGGTCCAGCTGGCCACCCACCGCTCGGTCGCGCAGGTGTTCGTCTCCGCACCGGCCGGCGCGGCACCGACGACCGCGGAAACGACCGCCAGGCCCGTGCCGGCCACCGCTAACATCACGGCGGCCAGACATCTCGCCACCTTCCCCGTCCACATTTCGATACCCCTGCCCCACACTCACCCGCAACAGCTGACCGCTGGCGGTGGACGCCTTTTCCGGCGCCCGACGGTGACACACCTGGTCCGCCGCTGCCAGCGTTGCGGGAGAAGTGCGGCCGGCCGCCGGCGGGAATCCGGTGACCTTCATTTCCGGTATCCCTTTTTCGGCCGGCGGATTCGGTACCGAGCCGCCGCCTCTCCGTGT
Organism: Frankia sp. EI5c; assembly: GCF_001636565.1. GTDB lineage: Bacteria > Actinomycetota > Actinomycetes > Frankiales > Frankiaceae > Parafrankia. The sequence continues at coordinate 71,799 of NZ_LRTK01000038.1, read as the reverse complement.
TCGGTTGTTTCATCAGGCCGGCTGTAGCCGGGCGCCGAAAACCTCGTCCACCGCCCGCGACCGAAGATCCTCCAGGTCCTCCGCCTGCTGCCGGGCCCGGTCGAGCAGGTGATCGAAAAGCTCGGTCCGAGGGCGGAGGCGGTCGTCCCGCGGCGCCACGGTCCGCAGGGTCCGCCACAGCCGCGACTTGCCGTTCACGCCGAGCCACAGCGACTCCAGCTCGATCACCGAGCTCATCGGCGACCGCCGCAGCAGCCGGTTGTTCAGTTTGAGCCGGCCCGCCTTCTCGGCGAGCCGCCCGAGCAACATCTTGTGGCGCCTTCGGGGTACCTCCAGAATCTCCATGATTTCCAGCAGAGTCGACCTGTCCTGCTCGATCGCGTCGGCTATCCGCGCGAGCACCGGGCCGGACGGGGTGCCCTGATGCACCCGGGCGATCCGGGAGGCGAGGTCCGCCCCGGCTGCCGCGCCGGCCAGATGGTCGTTGAGATAGGTGCCGAGCAGGCGCGGATCCGATTCGTTGGTCACGTCACCCATGCCATCGGGCTGCCCGCTGGCCACCGACCCAAGCCACCCGGTGGTGGCGCAGCACCCACGCTCAGGCGGTCGCGTCCCAGGTGAGCGGAGTGAGGTCGACCGCCGCGGTCGCGGTCGGCCGGTCGAGGGCGGTGACCGTCGCCCAGCCCTGCCGAAGCAGGGCGACGTCGGTGCCGGGGACGGACTCCTCGGCTACCTCCCTGAAAGTGGTGGTGAGGTAGCCGCGTCCCCGTTCACCGATCCGGGCCTGCACCGCGCCGTAGGTGGCCAGGGCCGCGGGTCGCAGCCCACGCAGACGGTCGGGCGGCAGATCCGGCACGTTCACGTTGAGCATCACCGGCGGCCCGCGGTGGGCCAGCAGCCATCCGATGGCACGGCCCGCGGCCAGCGCCGAGGACTCCCACTGGGCCGGCTCCGCCGCGGCGCACGAGACCGCCAGCGCGGGCAGCCCATGGGTGACGGCGGTCAGCGCGGCCCCGACCGTGCCGGAATGCAGCACGGCCTGGCCGGTGTTCGGCCCGTGGTTGACACCCGACAGCACGAGGTCGGGCACCGGGCCGAAAGCACCCCGAACGCCGACGAAGACGATCAGAGCCGGGGAGGCCCGGACAGCCAACGCCGTCGTGACACCCGGAACTCCGCCGAACGGAAGTTCCGCCACGAGCAGGCGGCCCTCGGCTTCCAGCGCCGAGAGGGCGGCGCTGCTGCCGCTGCGCTCACCGTCCGGCGCCGCCACCGTCACCTCGACACCACAGGCGACCGCGGCCTGGACGAGGGCCCGCAGGCCGAGGCTGTCGACGCCGTCGTCGTTTGTGATCAGCGCGTGCATCAGCGCGCGGCACCCGCGCCGGCCGGGCGGATGTCCACCCGGGCCGCCAGGCGTTCGATCAGCTCCCGTTCACCGGTGGCGAGCCCGTGCCGGGTCGTGTTCAGCGCGCCCGCCGCGGCCCCGAGCCGCAGGGCGTGGTCGAGATCCGCGCCGCGCGCCAGTCCGGCCGCGACACCCGCCGTCATCGAGTCGCCGGCGCCGCGGTGGTCGAGCATGGTGAACCGGGGCGTGCGGATCTCGGCGGCGCGGTCGCCGACCCGGAGCAGCGCCGGCTGCTCCGCACGCGACACGATCACCGCCTCGGCGCCCGAGCGGACCAGCTCCGCCGTGACCGCCCGCAGCTCGGCCGGGTCATCGGACCTGGCATGCCCATCCCGGATGAGATCGTCGTGGCTGACCTTGAGCAGGCTGACGCCGCCGGCCAGCGCCGCTGTCAGGCACTCCCCCGACAGGTCCGCCACCACCTGGGTCCCCGCGCCGCGGAGGTCCGCCGCCAGCCGGCGGTAGGTGTCGGCGGGCAGCACGCCCGCACCGTCCGGGCCGCCGAGAACCGCCACTCCGGCGTCGAGCCCTTCCACCAGCGCCGTGTTGTACAGCCCGTCGAGCTCGTGGCGGGTCAGCGGCGGCGCCGGAACCGTCGCCACGACGTCCCGCCGCCCGCCGCGCCGGTCATGTACGTAACCGCCGTTGTCGCCGTCCATCGCGACCGGCCGCACGGCGGTTCCGCTGCGCCGGACCAGCATCGCGAGCACCGCGCCCGTCTCGCCGCCGAACGGGGCGCACAGCCGGGCCTCGATGCCCAGGACCGTCAGCAGGTGCGCGATCCAGACTCCCTGGCCGCCGGCATGCAGGTGGAGGTCACTGCTGCCGTCCGGGCACGTCTCGATCGTCACCGTCAGCAGCGGCGACGGAGCGAACACCATGACCCGCGGCGGCGGAGCCGGTTCCCCGACGGGTGGCGTCACGCCCAGCAGGGATGTCGTCACACCAGGACGGTGCCCGCACCCCGGAAGTACCACACCCCTCGCGGGAGCCGGGGCTCAGCGGCCGCCGGCGGCTGGGCGTCAGCAGTCGATCGAGTGCCTGGCCAGTTCCGCGCGGAGCACCGTGAGGGTCGGGTTGTCCGGCCAGCTGCGGTCATCCTCGACCTCGTGCCGGGCGCCACGGGCGTCGCGGATCTCGTCCACGTCGAAGGTGGCGAGGAGTCCGCCCTTGGCGGAGCGCACGTCGTTCTCGAGCTCGACGTCGCAGGTCTGCGGGTCGGCGTCGGTGTTCACCAGGATGTGGGCGTCATAGGCGACGAGACGGGTCTTCCCGCTCTTGCGCTCCCTGTCCGCCGAGACCTCGACCTTGCCGTAGCCGTGGGCTCGGAGCTTCTCCGCGAACCTGTCCGCGTCCTTCTTGGAACCGCAGGCGGTCAGGCCGGCCGCTGCCACGGCGATCAGCGCGAGGATGAGGGCTGCCCGGCCCCTGACGATTGGTGTCCGCCGCCTGGCCATGATCTGCGCGCCTGCTTTCCTGGAGGAAGGGTCGACACAGATTGCACCGTTCACCCGGTACAGACACCTATGTGTCACCTACCGAACAGTGCGGGTACCCCGCCCCCCGATACGGATCCACGAGAAATCGGCTAGGCGCTCGGGATGGGGTATCCGGGCCGCCGTGCCGAGCCCCAGACCGACGACCGTGGCGGCCCGGGACGGCGGCGTCGGCACGGCCACCTCTCGCAGCAGGGCGCGGGCCGTGGCGACGGCGAGGGCCAGATACGCGGCTCCGTGCCGAGCCGCGATCGCGGACTCCGCGGCCGCTCCGTCCCGCTCGGAGTGGGGCGGCGCCGATGTCTCCACCGCGAGGTGCGGGGTGATGGCCGGGTGTGTGGCCAGCGCCTGGACCAGTGCGTGGGCCAGCGCGCTCACCCCTGGCCGGAGCTGGTCAAGAAGCCTTACCGCCTCCTCGGTACCACCACCGCCGCCGACCACCGCGGTGACGAACCACTGCTGGGTTTCGGCGATGGGCAGGCTGGTGGTCAGGCCGCCCGGCACCCCGGGCAGTTCGACCTCGTCGACGGCCAGCTCCAGGGCACCGAGCACCCGCTCGGGGAGCAGCTGCCCGAGTCCGCGCAGCGCGCTCAACGTGCTCGACGCGCTCGGCCCGCCCGTCTGCGCGGGCAGCGCGGGTGGGCCGGAGACGAAGTACGGCCCCGGGGCGGGCTGCGGCCGGGCGACCGGAACGGGTGCCACGAACGGGAGACCGCCCCGCCCGGGCGCGATCGGGCGCTCGCCCGGTGCCACGGGAACACCGAGTCGCCCCAGCTGGGCGGCCGGCTCGGGCGGGATGCGCGCGATCAACGTCGGCAGCACACCCGCGACCGCGGCCGCGAGCTCGTCCAGGACGTCAGCCGGCACCGCCGCCGGCTGGCCCTCGATGCCGTTCGGGTCCCGCATCCCGCCTCCTCGTGGTCACCCCGGGCCGGTGGCGGCCACCGCCGTACCGGTGTCGCCGCGGCGGTGTCGCCGCAGCGGCTGGATCATCGTTCGACGACTCTTCCACCCACGTCCGACAGAACGCGTCCACCCACGTCCGACAGAACGCGCTCGACGAACGCGAGCGGTCCGAGGGGTGACTGCCGGCGGGTGCGCCGATCGGGCCCGGTCGCCGCCCGGGCACGATCGACCGCGGGCCGGCGAGGGCTAGGGTTGTAAAGAGCCCTGACGGGTCTCGCTGGTGTTCGCAGTCGCGTAAGGGTGTGGTGGAACGGTGCCGACGGACTGGCGTGGTTGGGCCGCCAAGGCTGCTGACGACGCGATCGAGCGTGCTGCCGCCGGAGCCCCCGCCGGTAAGCCGGTGGTCTGCGCGTCCGGCATCAGCCCGTCCGGGCCCGTCCACCTGGGCAACCTGCGCGAGATCATCGTGCCGCACCTGGTCGCCGAGGAGATCAAGTCCCGCGGGGTGCCCTGCGAGCACATCCTGTCCTGGGACGACTACGACCGGCTGCGCAAGGTGCCGGCGGGCGTCCCCGCGGACTTCGCCGAGCACATCGGCCAGCCGCTGACCGCGGTGCCCGACCCCTGGGGCGAGTATCCGAACTGGGCGGAGCGTTTCAAGACCCCGTTCCGCGCGGCTCTGCGCCAGCTCGGAATAGAGATCCGCGAAATCAGCCAGACCGAGATGTACACCTCCGGGGCATACACCGCCGGAATCACCAAAGCGATCAACGAGGCCGCCCGGATCGACGCGATCCTCGACCGGTACCGCACCCTGCGCCCGGCCGGAGACACCACCGCCGGAGCCGGCGGCGCCGGAGCCGGCGCCGCCACCGCGCCCGACGAGACCGACGCCTCCGAGGCCAGCGGTGCGGCGGAGGAGAACGAGGATGCGGGCGGCGCGGCCGGCATCGGCTACTTCCCGTTCCGGCCCTACTGCGGCGACTGCGGGCGGGACACCACCGCCGTCACCGCCTACGACGCGCCGCTGGGTGCCGGCCAGTACGCCTGCCACGCCTGCGGCAACAAGGGCGCCTTCTCGGTCACCGGCCCGACCACCGGAAAGCTGGTCTGGAAGATCGACTGGCCGATGCGGTGGGCCTACGAGAACGTCGCGTTCGAAGCCGGCGGGGTGGACCACTCCTCCCCCGGTTCCAGCTTCACCGTCGGCAGCCAGATCGTCCGGGAGATCTTCGGCGGTCAGCCGCCCGTCTACCTGCCGTATTCGTTCGTCGGGGCACGCGGCGCCGCCAAGCTCAGCGGCTCACGGGGCGGCGCGCCCACCCCCGCCGACGCGCTGCGCGTGCTTGAGCCCGGAATCCTGCGCTGGATCTATGCCCGGCGCCGGCCCAACCAGGCGATCACCGTCGACTTCGGGCCCGACGTGCTCCGGATCTACGACGAGTGGGACGCGCTGAACCGCCGGGTCGACGAGGGCACCGCCGAACCGGCCGACGTCCACGTCGTCGAGCGGTCCCGGCGCACCGTCGACCACGGCGAGGTCGCCCGGCCGGCGAAGACCTTCCCGTTCCGGCTGCTGTCCTCGATCTGCGACATCACGGCCGACGACGAGTCACAGATGCTGCGCATCGTGCGCCAGGTGCGCGGCGGGCAGGACGAGATCACGCTCGACGACCTGCAGCCCAGGGCCGACTGCGCCCGCGGCTGGACCCGCGAGCACGTCCCGGCCGAGCAGCGCACCATCGTCCGCGACACACCGGACAGGGACCTGCTGGCGTCGCTGTCCGCCGACGAGGCGAAGGCGGTGGCCATTCTCGTCGACGGCCTGGCCGCGCACTGGTCGCTGGAAGGACTGACCACGCTGGTCTACGCGGTGCCGAAGCTGCTGCGCGGCCTGCCCGCCGACGCTCCCGCCAACGCCGAGCTCAAGCAGGCGCAGCGGGCGTTCTTCGTACTCGTCTACCGCCTGCTGATCGGCAAGGACACCGGGCCGCGCCTGCCCACCCTGCTGCTGGCCGTCGGCGAGCCCCGCATCCGCACCCTGCTCACCGACGCCTGAGCGGGCGAGCTCAGGCTGCCCGACGACCTCGACGAGCTCGACGTCGAGGCGGCGTGGGGCTGACCGCACCTGAGGGCCCCGCGTGACGGACCAGCACGCGGGGTCACCGCCAGGCAGAACACCGGCCGCACCGACACCTGCCGCAGAGCTGCCAGTGGTGGGTTGAACAGCGGCTCAGCGATGGGGTGGAACAGCGGCGCCGTGCGCCGCCGACCAATCCCGACGACTTCCCCATGTCAAAAAACGTTCGGGCTGCTTCCGCGACGGTCGCGCAGTCCTCGGCAATCAAGGATTGATGCGCTCTGTACCAACGACTCACCGGCACGAGGCGTGGCACAATGGATGGCCGGTAGGTCGTGAGGGTTTCCACCGCCCCTTCTTTGTCGAGGAGAAGACGTGCGCACACGGATGCTCGCTGCACCGGCGCCTGCCACCGCAGCCCCGACTGGGCTCAGGCCGAACAATCCAGTCAGATTTCGGGAAGACCGCGCCAACGTCGGCCAAGTCAGGTGACGTCTGCCGTCACTCTCGCCAGCACGGAGCTCGAGGGACCCTTTCCCTCCTGGCTGGGCGCACTTGTCGGATGTCTTTCGCTGGCTTTATCCGTAAGCCTGGTCAGGAAGGCGCGCGAAAAGGAGCGGCGGGCCCAGGCAGGGAAGTGCGGCGCGTGGGTCAAGGGTGGCGTCCTGCTGGCCAGGAACGCCAGCGATCTCCCTGTCCGTGAGCTTCGGGTCGGAGTGCGGACCAGGAGAATCCAGGGCAGGCCGTGGCGCCAGATCGTTGTTTTCTCACCGGTTCCACCGGGCGCGACCATAGAGGACGATCTCCTCCGCCCGGACGACGCGGCGGTCACGGAGATCAGTTGGGAACTGATCGTCGACACCGCCGGAAACAGTTGGCTCCGACGACCCAACAAGGATCTGAAGAACACCCGGCGGCCGCCGTTCGCCTGGCGGTAGTCCGCTCCGCGGCGGATCGCTCCGCAGGATCGCGGGTCTGTGACCCGAGGTGCTGGCACGCGNGGAAAGAGGTGCTGGCACGCGGGGAGATGGGAGGTCCGGCGACCGGCCGGCCCGGTGCGCCGCCCTGTCTGCGGTGGAACATCCCGTTGGTCCCTCGCCTGCGGCGCGACCAGCGCGGCCCTCGTCACCCGCCGGCCCGGGCGAACAGGCCCCGCCGGGACGGAACGGTTTGCGGCCGCCGTGACTGGGCACGGGCGGCACGCGTAGGACTTTTTTCCGGCCCGCCGCCCGCGGCCCCGGGGGCGACCGAGAAGCCACCTGTAGGGGCAATGCGAAGCAACGACTCGGCGGACAGCGGGGGCGGAACGCGCTCTGTCGGACAAGACGGGCTCGTCGCCATCGTCAGCCGATCGCTCAGCGAGTTCGGGGCTCTGGTGGGCCAGGACCCCGAACGGGTCACCGGGGCACGCCGGACGGACACGGGCTGGTCATTGCTGGTGGATCTGACCGAGCTGGAGCGCATCCCGTCGACGACCAGTGTGCTCGCCACCTACCGGCTGGACGTCGACGAGGGCGGTGGCCTGGTGGGCTATGAGCGACTGCGGAGGTTCGTGCGCGGCGCCACCGACTGAGTGCGCGCCCCGGCGCTCGACGAGTCGAGATCCCGCTCGGCGGACGTGCCCCGCTCGGCGGATTTCGGAAGAGCGTGCGTCATGACGATCGATCGCGGTTCCCTCGCCGGTCCCCCGCGGCTGCGCACCCTGAGCGGGCCACACTCGGACTCACTCGCCGACGTCCTGGAGCGAGTTCTCGACAAAGGAGTCGTGATCGTCGGCGACATCGTCATCAGTGTTCTCGACGTCGAACTTCTCACCCTCAAACTCCGGCTTTTCATTGCATCGGCGGACACCGCCCGCGAAATGGGTCTGGACTGGTGGACCACGGATCCCTTCTACAGCCGGGAGGCGCGGTCGCTGGAGCAGGCGCGGGAACGCGAGCTGGGCACCGAGACCGTCCAGGCCCTGCAGGCGGAGAACGAGGAACTGCGATCCAGGCTCGCCCAGCTCGAGAGCCCGACGAGGGTCGAGACCGCGACGAGACTCGAAAGCCCGATGAGGCAGGAGGAGACGAGAAGAACGGAGGAGACCCGGTGGCTGCGCGCGCGTGACGACGACCGGCAGCCGTTCTGGGTGCGGGACGCGGAACGGAGGCGTGACGGTGGCCGCGGCGGACGCTGACTTCGGCGGCCTCGACGAACTGGCGGCCAGGCTCGCGCCGGGCGTCGTCGCCGAGGCCGTCACCGAGGCCCGCGAGGTCGCGAGAGCGCAGCTCGTGCAGCTCCTCGCCCGAGAGATCACCAGAGCCGCCTGCGGGCAGGCGGTGGTGACCGCGGCGGCAGAGCCAGCGGCGGCAGAGCCAGCGGCCGCAGAGCCAGCGGCCGCAGAGCCAGAGGCAGCAAAGACAGAGGCAGCAGACGGCCCGCGGCCCGAAGGCGCGGAGCGGGGCCACCCCCGGGCGCTCTACGCCTACGGGATCGTCCCGGCCGGTACCGAGGTCTCGGATCTGCCGGGGCTGGTCGAAGAGGCGCGGGTGGACGTGGTCACCCGCGACCAGGTCTCGCTGGTGGTCTCGGACATCGATCCGGACCTGCTGCGCGACCTTGAGGAGGACCTGTCGGAGACGGGTCCGCTCGCCGCCCTGGCCCGCGGCCACGATCAGGTCCTGCGTGAGCTGCAGGACCGCGGCGCCGTGCTGCCGCTCCGGTTCGGCACCGTGCTGCCCGGCGCGCGGGAGGCGGGCGAGATCCTCGGCGACCCGGCCGCCGAGCTCCCCCGCGCGCTCGACGCGCTCCGCGGCGCCCGCGAGTGGGGCTTTCGGATCGACGCCCCGGGACGGTCCGAATCCCGGGAGCACGAGGTTGCGCAGGTGCCGTCCGGTGCGGGCGGAACCGCTGGTCCGGGGGCGGGCGCCGCCTACCTGTCGGCCCGCCGGGACGAGCTGCGCGAGCAGGAGCGACAACGGGAGGAGACGGCCCGGCTCATCGAGCGGGCACATCGGGAGCTGCTCGCCCACGCGCGTGACGTGGCCCGCCGCCCCGGCCGGCCCGACCGGGCCTTCGACTGCGCCTATCTCGTGGACCGTGCCGAGGAGGAGGAGTTCCTCGACGCGGCGGAGCGGCTCGGTCCGTCGTTGGAGAACGTCGGGTACACGGCCTCGGTGACAGGGCCGTGGCCGCCCTACTCCTTCGTCCACCTGACGCTCGGTGGAGACGGAACGCCGGGTGGAGACGGGAGGACAGGTGAGGAGCGTGGTTGATCAGCGATACGTCCCGCCACCGCGGCACCGCGGCACCGGCACCGGCACCGGGCCCCGCACAGGGACCCGCACTGGCACTGGCACCTCGGCGGTGACCCGCGGCAGGCGGTCGGCCCGGGACTCGGCGCAACCGCTCGCCGATCTGCTGGACAGGCTGGTCGACACCGGCGCGGTGGTCAGCGGCGACGTGGTCATCGCCCTCGCGGGCGTGGACCTCCTGCGTGTCGATCTCCGCCTGCTGCTGGTAGGCGTCCAGACCGCGCTCGAAGGCACGGGTGGGATCCGGCCATGACCGCCGTGCCCGGCGACCGACGGCCCCGGTCGAACCCGATCCGGCCGGGTGCCGCCAGATCGGGTGCCGCCAGATCGGGTGCCGGTCCGCGGCTGCGGCTCGACGCCGATCCACAGGACGTCGGGCGCGGGCTGGGCCAGTTGGTGGTGGTCGTGCTGGAACTGCTGCGGGAGGTGCTCGAGCGACAGGCCATCCGCCGCATGGAGGGCGGTGGGCTGACCGACGCGCAGATCGACGACCTCGGGTGCGCCCTGTTGGAGATCCGCGCCAGCCTGGTGCGGGTCCGTGAGTCGCTGGGCCTGACCGCCCAGGAGGCCGAAGCCGCCGTCACCCGGGCCGGTCAGCTCCTGGCGGCGGAGGACGACCGCGCCGCCCGCGGGGATTTCCGACCCCGGCCCGCGCGCGCGGGTCGGGCCGCGGAAGCGGAAGCGGAAGCGGAAGCGGAAGCGGAGAAGGCAACCACCCGGGGGCGCGGCCTCCGGGAGAAGGCGAGGACAGCGCCATGACCGTCGCCAGTTATCCGATGGGACGGGCGCCCAGGCCGAGTGGGCTGGCCGACGTCCTCGACGTCGTTCTGGACAAGGGCATCGTCATCGACGCCTACGTACGTGTCGCCCTGGTGGGCATCGAGATCCTCACCATCGACGCGCGCATCGTGATCGCCAGCGTGGACACCTACCTCCGGTTCGCCGAAGCGGTGAACCGGCTGGACCTCCAGCCCAAGGAGCAGGTCGCGGGACTGCCGGGACTCATGCGCGAGGTCACCGACACCACATCTCGGCACCGGGTCAAGGGAGCTCTCGGTGGTCTCAAGGAGACGGCGCTGGAAGCCGCCGATGACGTCGCCGAGGCACTGCACGTGGCCCCGTCCACTGCTGACCGGCACGACCACAGCCGTTACGCCCGCGACGGCGGCGACGGGCGGGGGCTGCCCGACGGGCGGTCCGCGCCGACGGGGCGCCGCGGCGGCCGGGAGGTGTGAGCCATGCCTGTGGTGCTGTACGGCATCGTCCGGGCCGGTCATCGCCTTCCGGAGCCGGGCACGGCGCTCGGCATCGGCAGTCCGCCGTCGCCGCTGCGCCTGGTCTGTTCGGGGCCGCTCGCCGCGGTCGTCAGCGCGGCAGCCGACCTCGGGGAGATCGGGGAGCGCGAGGCCGTCAGGCATCTAGAAATTCTGCAGGGCCTGCTCGCGGACGGTCCGGTGCTGCCGGTGCGGCTGGGAACGGTCGCCCCGGACGATGGCGCCGTGCGGGCCGAGGTGCTCGAACCGGTCCAGGACAGCCTCCCGGAACGGCTCGACGCCATCGACGGTCTGGTCGAGCTGCATCTCGATGTCGGGGAGGCGGAGGAGACCGAGCTCGCCGAGGCGGTGGGTGCCACCTCGCTGGCCCACTCGCCGCCCCCGGAGGACCTGGACGGCCGGCTCGAACTTGGACAGCGGATCGCGGAGCTCGTCGTCGCCCATCGCACGGAGCAGGCCCGGGAGATCCTGGACGCGCTGTGCCCGCTGGCCCGCGCGGACCAGCCGCGCCGCCACCACGGCGGGCCGGAGGATCCCCTGCTCAGCTGGGCGTTTCTCGTCCCGGCCGAGGCGCTGGGCGATTTCGACGCCGCCGTCGACCGCCTCCGGGCGGACCGTCCACAGCTGACCATCGAATATGTCGGACCGCTGCCCGCGGTCGATTTCGTCGAGTTTCCCGACCGGGTACTCACCGATGCCCAACCAGCCGCCGCGGACGGCGACACCTTCGGCGGTTCGGGCCGCTGGGGGTGGGGTGTGCACGACCGGCGGGTAGCCGACCGGGAGGAAGAGGAGCCCCGATGAGCAACGTCAAATGTGGCCTGGCACTCGTGGGAGGCTACGTCCTCGGCCGGACCAGGAAGGCCAAGGCGGCCATCAGCCTGGGGCTGTGGCTGTCGGGCCGCAACTACCACCCGAAGGATCTGCTGCGCGACCAGCTGGTCCGGCTGACGCACTCCGCGGAAGGCGAGAAGCTGGCCGGCCAGCTCAGGGGCCCGGCCGCGGAAGCCGGCCGCCGCGCCGTGGTGGCGGTCTACGAGTCGCAGCTCGATCGGCTCTCCGGCGTGCTGGCGGAACACACGGAACGCCTGACCGCGGCGCTGGGTGACTCGGAGAAGCTCGTCCGGGACGGCGCGGAGGCCGCCGGTCAGGGCGCGGAGGCTGTCGGCGAGGGCGCCGGGACCGCCGCCGAGACCGCTGGAAAGACCTTCGGGGACGCCGGGAAGACCTTCGGCGGCATCGCCGGTTCCGTGGCGCAGGGCAGCCGTGACGATCACGATGGTCAGCGCGCCGACGAGAGCGAACGCGAGGGCGAGGGCGAGGGCCAGCAGGAACCCGGCGCCGAACGCCGGTTCCCGGGCAGGTCTGCCGGGTCACGTCAGGACACGCGCCGCGGCCCGCTGGAGCACGCGGCGCAGGGAGCGAGCGCTGGAGGTTCGCGATGACGCGTACGGCGGAGCATCCGAACGGCCTGATGGGCACCCTCCTGCACAGCCCGGCAACCAAGAAACTGGCCGACCAGGCGGGGGAGCTGGCGAAGGCCGGCGGCAGCCGGCTGATCGGCCGGGTGGGCGAGCGGCTCACCTCGGGTACGGAGAAGCTCAACGGCCTCAGTGATTCCGGCGGGAAGATCTCCTCGCTCGCCGAGGGCGCCGGCAGGCTGGCCGAGGGCCAGTCTCCCCTGAAGGCGACCGCGGGGACGCTCCTGTCGAACGTCAAGGACAAGGTCAAGGGGGTTCTCGGCGCGGCGAAGGGCGGGGCCGGCGGGAAGGCCGGGCCGCCCAAGGCGACGAACATCGAGGAGACCGTGGACGTCGGNGTTCCCGTGTCCGTCGCCTACGACCAGTGGACGCAGTTCCCCGAGTTCGCCAAGTTCATGAAGGGTGTCGAGGCGGTCGAGGCCAAGAGCGAGACCGAGCAGAACTGGCGGGTCAAGGTCTTCCGATCCAGGCGGAGCTGGCAGGCGAAGGTCACCGAGCAGATCCCCGACCGCCGAATCGCCTGGACGTCCGAGGGCGCCAAGGGCTCGACCAAGGGCGCCATCACCTTCCATCCTCTCGCCGACGACCTGACGCGGGTGATGCTGGCGATGGAGTACTACCCCAGTGGATTCTTCGAGAAGACCGGGAACCTGTGGCGCGCCGGCGGCCGGCGGGCCCGCCTGGATCTGAAGAACTTCCGCCGGTTCGTCATGCTCCGCGGCGAGGCCACCGGTTCCTGGCGGGGCGAGATCCGCGACGGCGAGGTCGTGCGTTCCCCGGACGAGAACGAGAACGAGAACGCGGACGAGGGCAGGGGCACGGGCACGGGCACGGGCACGGGCACGGACGAGGGCACGGGCACGGGCGAGTCCGAAGCCCAGGACGGCGAGGACGTCCGGGCACAGGAGGGCGAGGAGGTCAGGGCCGGAGGATGACCTTCACGGCGCCGTCCTGCTTGCGTTGGAACATCTCGTAGGCCCGCGGCGCCTCCGCCAGCGGCAGGGTGTGGGTGGCGAACCCCTCCACGCCGAGCGGGTCGTCGTCCGTCAGCAGCGGCAGGATCTCCGGCACCCAGCGGCGGACGTTGGCCTGCCCCATCCGGAGCTGGAGCTGCTTGTCGAACAACGTCATCATGGGCAGCGGATCCGCCATCCCGCCGTAGACACCGCTGAGGGAGATCGTGCCGCCGCGGCGGACGATGTCGATCGCCGAGCGGAGCGCGGCGAGCTGGTCGACGCCGACCGTGCGGGCCAGCGGCGCCGCCACCGCGGCCGGCAGGCGCGCGGCCAGCTGGACCATCGAACGCGCCAACGGCGAGCCGTGCGCCTCCATCCCGACCGCGTCGATGACCGAATCCGGCCCCCGGCCGTCGGTCAGGTCCCTGATGACGTCGCCGAGCTCGTTGCTGTGCCGACGGAGGTCGATCACCTCGACGCCGCGGGCCCGGGCCCGCTCGAGCCGCTCGGGCACCAGGTCGACGGCGATCACCCGGCTGCCCTGGTGCGCCGCCACCCGCGCGGCCATGTCCCCGATCGGGCCGAGCCCGAGGATCGTCACCGTCCCGCCCTTGGGGACCGCGGCGTACCGCACCGCCTGCCATGCCGTGGGCAGGACGTCCGACAGGTAGACGAACCGCTCGTCGGGCGGGCCTTCGGGAACCCTGATGTGGGTGGAACGGGCGTGCGGAATCCGCAGGTACTGCGCCTGCCCGCCGGGAATCTGCCCGTACAGCTTCGAGTAGCCGAACAGCGCCGCGCCCATGCCCTGGTCGCGGACCTGCGTCGTCTCGCACTGCGAGTAGAGCTGTTCGTCGCACATGAAGCAGGAGCCGCAGGAGATCTGGAACGGCACCACGATCCGATCGCCGACCTTCAGATCGCCGGCGTCGCTGCCGACCGCCTCGACGATGCCCATCGCCTCATGACCGAGGATGTCGCCCTCGGTCATGAACGCGGCGAGGGACTCGTACAGATGCAGGTCGGACCCGCAGATGTTCGTGCTGGTCACGCGGATGACGGCGTCACCGGGCTGCTCGATCCGCGGGTCGGGCCGCTCGTCGACGCGGACATCCCGCCGACCGTGCCATGTCACTGCCTTCATCGTGTCTCCCAGCCTTCCTTCACGCGGACGTCGGATGTGTCGGGGGGACAGCCCCGCCTGGCCGGGCGCGGTCAACCGCGGCGGAGAGAACGTCGCCGACGGTGATGGACAGCAGACCCGGATCGGGCCGGGTGGACGACGGGTCGCCGTCCCGCCCGGCCCAGAGCGCGCGGTGGGCCCGGCGTCCCGGCGGAGGCCCCCACTCCGCCGGCGAGACCGGGCCGAACAGCAGCACCGAGGGCGTGCCGTAGGCGGTCGCCAGGTGGCCGATGCCCGTATCGGCGGCCAGGAGCAGCGCCGCTTGGGCCACCAGGTCGCATAGACCCGGCAGGTCCGTCCGGCCGGCGCGCACGGCCTCCGGCGCCAGCCCACCGAGCCGCGCGACCCGCCGGGCGAGGTCGGCCTCGGCGGCTGTTCCCGTCACCACGACGGGGCGGCCGCACCGGGCGAGCGCGGCGACGACGGCTCCCCACCGTTCGGCGGGCCAGCGCCGGGCCGGCGACGCTCCGCCCGGATGTACCACCACCGGGCCCGCCGAAAGCAGCGGATCCGCGGCCGCGACGCCGTTCGGCCGGGGCAGCGCGAGATCGTCCGGGTCGCAGCGCACGCCGTGGGCGGCGAGCAGCCGGCACCAACGCCGCACCTCGTGTTCCGGTACCCGTGCCGGCTCCCGCCCCGCCCGGCCGGTGGCGCCTTCCACCTCGTCGCGGGCCGCTCCCGCGTCCGCGTCGTACCGAGGCCCGCCGGGCAGGTCGAAGGCCCAGAGCCGGCGGGGGGCGGTCGCGCGCAGCGCCGCCGTCGACTGCGGGCCACGGCCGTGCAGGTTCACCGCCAGCTCCGCCGACCGCACGGCGGGCACGGCCAGCGGCGCGGTGTCCACGACGGCGTCCACGGCTCCCGACAGCAGCGCGACCGGTTCCAGCCAGCGCGGGGCCGCGAGCACGATCCGGCGTCCCGGCAGCGCCGCGCGCAGGCCGCGCAGGGCGGGCAGAGCGGTGAGCAGGTCACCCAGCCCGAGTGCCCGCAGTGCCAGGACGCTCATTCGCGCCACCCGCGCCACCCGCACCACCCGCACCACGGGCGCCACCCGCGGTTTCCGGTCACGGGTAGGAGGTCTCCCAGCGAGAGGTCACGACCAGCTCCTTGAGTTCGCAGCCGGCCGGCTGGGTGATCGCGAACAGCACGGCGCGGGCCACGTCCTGCGGGCGGTTGAGCTTGGCGTCCGGGGGCGGTTTGTATCTGTCCTCCCGGTCGTCGAAGAAGCCCGTGGTCATGCCGCCCGGCACCAGCAGCGTGACGCCCACCCGTCCCTTGAGCTCCTCGGCCAGTGCCCGGGTCAGGCCGACCACGCCGAACTTCGACGCACAGTAGGCGGACGCGTCCCCGGCGACCCGCAGGCCGAGGGTGGACGCGCAGGTGACGACGCATCCGCCGGAGACCTCGAGGGCTGGCAGCGCGGCGCGCAGCACAGCCGCCGTGCCCAGCAGGTTGACCGCCACGATCCGGTCCCAGTCCGTGCCCGGCAGCGAGCCGAACGGGGCGGGGGTGTCCGTTCCCGCGGCGGTGAAGACCGCGTCCAGCCGGCCACCCCCGCGCTCGATCAGCCGCCGGGCCGCGGCCTCGGCGGCCCGGCTGTCGGCGAGATCCACGATCTCGTGGGCGACCGCGTGCGGGGCCGGGAGCCGGTCGAGGACGAGCGGGCGGCCCCCCGCGTCGCGCACCGCCGCCACGACCGCCGCGCCGAGCCCGCCGGCTCCGCCGGAGACCAGCACCGTCCCCGGATCGGCGAACAACCTCCCCGACCCGTTCCTCTCCGCGTGATCAATGACCGCCACGGCGCACCGCCTCTCTGATGATCGATGTCGTCGACCTGCCGTCGAGGTAGGGCAGGACCACGACCTGGCCGCCCCAGCCGGCGACGATCGAGGTTTCCGGCAGGTCGGCGACGGCGTAGTCACCGCCCTTGGCGAAGACGTCGGGGCGCAGTTCGGTGAGCAGCCGCCCGGGGGTCTCCTCGTCGAACACCGCCACGGCGTCGACGCTGTCGAGTCCGCGCAGTACCGCGGCCCGGTCGGCATCCGGGACGAGCGGCCGGCCCGGGCCCTTGAGCCGGCGCACGGAGGCATCACTGTTCAGGCAGACCACCAGGCAGTCGCCGAGCTGACGGGCCGCGGCCAGGACGGCGACGTGCCCGGCGTGCAGCAGGTCGAAGCAACCACCGGTCGCCACGACCGTGCCCCCGGCGGCCCGCGTGCGCCGGACGACGTCCAGCGCCTGGGTGCGGTCAGCGGCCGGCGGTGCCGGCCCGCCCGGGTCGGTGACCGCCCTGCCCGCGGAAGTGCCGGCGGGCCCGCCCGTGGACCGGCCCGTCGAGACGGACGAGGCCCCGCCGCTGGCGACGAACCCGGCGGCGACCGCCGTCGCGCCCACCATGGCCTCCGAGGGCAGGGCACCGCGCGCGAGCCCGGCCGCCACGGTGACCGCGAACATGTCTCCGGCGCCACAGGTATCCCGGCGGCCTGGGGCCGGTGGCGCCGGGGCGACCAGCGGGGGCGCTCCGGAGGCGTCCACCAGCAATGCCCCGCGCGCGCCGAGAGTCACCGCCGCGGTGGCGACGCGCCAGGAACCGAGCAGCCGGCGGCCCCGTTCGGCGGCCTCGGCCACCACGTCCCGGCTGTTCACGGAGGTCACGGTGCCCGCCGTGAACAGCCGGGCTTCCGGCAGGTTCGGAGTGATCATCCGGGTTCCGGGCGGTGGCACGGATCCGCGCGGATGCGGATCCCAGACGACCGGCACTCTCCCGGCCCGCTCGGCCAGCACACTGCGCACCGAGGGAACACCGACGAGCCCGCGACCGTAGTCGGAGACGAGGACCACCCCGGCGGCGGCGAGCGCCCGGCGACCCGCTTCCGGCAGCGGGCCGGCGACCGGTCCACCGCCACCGCGGTCCAGCCGGAGCAGTGTCTGGCCCGCGGCCCGCAGCCGGATCTTCTCCGGCGTCGGGCCGTGCAGGCCCAGGTCGATGACCTCGACACCGGCGGCGGCGAGCAGCGCGGCGACCCGCCGGCCGGCCTCGTCCGGGCCGAGAGCCGTCACCAGCACCACCTGGCGGCCCTCCCGGGCGGCGAGCAGAGCCGCGAGGCCGGCGCCGCCGGGCCGGGGATGATCGGCGACCGCGTCGAGCACCGGGACGGGGGCGTCCGGAACCAGCCGCTCGACCTGACCGTGCACGTCGAGGTCGAGCAGCGCGTCCCCGACCACGACCAGCGGCCGGTCGGCCCGGCCCACGGAGCCCGCCGGGACCACCGAGCCCGCCGGGACCACCGGAACCAGCGAGCCCGCCGGAACCAGCGAGCCCGCCGGGACCGCGGGGCTGGCGGAGCCCGTCCCGAGTGCCTGATCGAACGCCTCACAGAGCAGATGCACCGCGACCAGATGGAGTTCCTGCACGATGGCCGCTGCCGGCGGCGGGTGACCCGCAACGGCGGCGGCGGCCACCTCGTCACAGCGGCATGCCAACGGGCAGTCCGGGGTGCCGACCAGACCCCAGGTGCGCACGCCGATCTCCCGGGCCACTTCGGCCGCGCGCAGCAGGTTCTCGCTCCGGCCGGAGGTCGACAGCAGGATCAGCACGTCACCGGGCCGTCCGTGCGCCCGTACCTGTCGGGCGAAGACCTGCGCGTAGCCGTAGTCGTTGCCGATCGCGGTCACCGACGAGGTCTCGGCGTGCAGGGCTATCGCCGACATCGGCGGCCGTTCGTCGCGGTACCGCCCGACCAGTTCGGCGGTGAGATGCTGGGCCTCCGCGGCGGACCCGCCGTTTCCGGCGGCGAGCAGGCGGCCGCCCGCGGGCAGCGTCGCCGCGAGCCGGCGGCCCCAGTCCTCCAGCCGGTTCAGGTCGAGCCGGTCGAGGGCCGCGCGCAGGCCGGCGACGTGCCGCCTTCCCACCCGGCCGCTGTCCGGGCCGGGGCTGGTGGGCGGGTGGGGTCCGGTCATCTCACAGTCCCGCCCATCTGGGCTGTTGTGGACGCCGCGGCGCGGTCCGGTCACGCAGCAGATGCCGGTAGGTGGTCAGGGTCAGCGCGCCGACGCGCTCCCAGGAGAACCGCTGCCTGACCCGGCGCGATCCCGCCGCTCCCAGCCCCCGACGCCAGGCGGGGTCGGCGAGCAGGTCGTTCAGCGCCTCCGCGACCCGCTCCGGCGAGCGGGGTGGGACGTGCAGGCCGGTACCTCCGTCGACCACGGTGTCGACCAGCCCGCCCACCGCGGACGCGACGACCGGCACCCCGCAGGCCATCGCCTCCAACGGCACGATGCCGAACGGCTCGTACCAGGGCACGCAGGTCACGACGTCGGCGGAGCGGTACAGCGAGGGCAGCCGGGTGTGCTCCACCCGGCCGACGAACCGGACCCGGTCGCGGACACCGTGGTCGGCGGCCAGCGCACGCAGCCGGCCGACCTCCGGATCGGCGTCGAGACCCGCCGGGTCCGGGCCCCCGGCCACGACGAGCTCGGCACCCGGCACCTCGGCGAGCGCGCTCACCACGTTGCCGATTCCCTTGCGTTCCACCAGGCGGCCGACGAACAGCAGCCGTGCCAGGGTGCCGGGACGCTCGTCGACGGGCCCGTCGGCCGCGAATGTCGAAAGGTCCACCCCGCAGGGGACGACGCTGATCCGCGGCCGGGGCGCTCCCGTCCTGACCAGCTCGAACACCTCGTCGGTGCTGGTCGCGATGATGTGGTCGACCTCGCCGACCAGGCGTCGCTCCAGGGCGACGCGACTGGGCGGCGAGGTGTCCTTGTGGCCCTGGTGACGCCGTTTGACGGCACCGAGCGCATGCANGGTCAGGACCACCGGCACGCCGAGCGGCCGGGCGGCGCGCACCGCGGCGAGGCCCGACATCCAGAAGTGGGCGTGGACGAGGTCGGGCCGGCTGTGCCGCCACTGCCGGTCCAGCTCCGCGGCGAAGTCGTCCATGTAGGGCAGCAGATCGTCCTTGCAGAGCGACCGCGGGGGGCCGGCGTCGACGTGGTCGACCCGCACCCCTGGCCCGAGGTCGACCCGGCGCGGCAGCGCGGGGGCGTCCCGGCGGGTGTGCACGGTGACATCGACGCCGCGGCGGGCCAACGCCGTCGCCAGCGCGGCGACGTGGACGTTCTGCCCGCCGGCGTCGACACCGCCGAGCACCGCGAGCGGGCTCGCGTGTTCGGAGATCATCGCCACCTTCATGTAGCCCCTCCAGGTGGTGCTGTGCCGGTTGGCTCGCAGCAGCGGGTGCGGGCCGGCGGCACGGGAGCCTCGCCGGGCACCGGCGTCGCGGCGAACAGCTCCGCCACGGCGGCGAGGGCGTCGGCGACCGACACGGCCCCCAGGCACGGATGCCCCGGGACCGGGCAGGCGCGGGCACGACAGCCCGCGCAGCCGATCGTCTGGTCGCCGAGCAGGATCCGTCGTGCCGTGTACGGGGCCCACCGCTCGGCGGGCACCGTCGGCGCGAACAGCGAGACCACCGGGGCGCCCACCGCCGCCGCGAGATGCGCCGGCCCGGTGTTCGCCACCACGACCGCCGCCGCGCCCGCCAGCACGCCGGCCAGCGTCGGCAGGTCCGTCCGGCCACCCAGGTCGCGCACGCGCACTCCCGCGGCGCGGACGGTAGCGGTGAGGGAGACCTCGTCCGGCCCGCCGGTGACGACGACCGACAGGCCGCGGGTGGCGAGGGCGCCGGCCAGCTCCGCGAACCGTCGGGCGGGCCAGCCGCGGGCCGGCACGGAGGTGCCGGGATGCAGCACGACGTAACGCCCGCCGCCCGTCAGCGGCGTCGGGTCGGGCAGCGGCCCGCGGACCGCCAGCCGACCGTCGTCACCCGCCGGGCGGGGGTATCCGAACGCCGCGGCCGTCGACAGCGCACGTTCCACCTCGTGCTCGTGCGGGCCGTGCTCCGGGAGGCGATGGCGGACGTCCAGCAGGGAGCCCGGGTAGTCCCGGCTGGCGGCGCCGATCCGGGGTACCCCGGCCATCCGCAACAGCAGTGCGGTCGGCAGGGGACTCTGGTGGGACGAGGTCAGGATGAGCGCGTCGTCGTAGCGCCCCCGGGCCAGCCGGTCGATCAGCCGGTCGATGTCGCCGCGGCGGACGGGCGGCGGGGTGGCGTCGATCCACGGGCAGTGCCAGACGAGCACGTCGTCGACGCCGGGCAGCAGGCCGGCCGCCTGCCGGCCGCGCGGGCCGACCAGCAGCGTGAGGTGATCGGCACCGGCGCGCACCGCGCGGATCGCCGGTCCGGCCAGCAGCACGTCGCCGGCGCTGTCCAGCCGGGCGACGAGGACCCGGCGCATCAGGCCGGCACCGCCCGCGGCCACGGCCACGGCTGCGGCTGCGGCTGCCGCGGCGCGGCGGGTGCGGGCCCGGTGAGCAACAGCTCGACGGCGGCCAGCAGGTCCGTCGCCGTCTCCGGGGCCGCCGCGACCTCCTCGGCGCGGGTCACCGGGGTGGGCACCAGCACCCCCCGGGCCCGGACCGCGAGGGCCGCCGCCATGTCCGCGCCGATGTCCCCGACGACCGCGCAGCGCTCCGGTGGCACGCCCAGCCGCGCCGCGGCCGCGACCAGCAGCCCGGGCGCGGGCTTGCGGCATCCGCACCCGTCGGCCGGCAGGTGCGGGCACACAAGGACCGGCCCGAGCCCGCCGAGCAGCTCGCCCAACCGGCGGTTCACGGCTTCGACCTGGTCCATGGTGATCAGGCCGCGGCCGACACCGCTCTGGTTCGACACGACCGCGGTCGGCACCCCGGCCGAGCGCAGTCGGGCGAGCGCGGCGGCCGCGGTGGCGGTCGGGCGCACCCGGCGCGGATCACCGTTGTAGGGCAGATCCACACAGAGCGTGCCGTCGCGGTCGAACAGGACCGCCTCGGGGCGCCGGACCGGCCCGGCCGGCACCTGAGCCCGGCGTGAGGCACGTGACGGAGTGGCGTCCGTGCGAGAGGTCCTGGCCATGGTTGGCGGGCTTCCCTCACCAAGCCGAACAAAACTGCTACTCAAAGCGACAGCGCGGCGATGACGTCCGTGACCGTCAGATTCGCCAGGCAGGCCGGCCCGTCGGCGGCCAGCGGGCAACGGGCCGTCCACCAGCATTCCTGCTCCGTGATGGCGGCGGGACGGCGCACCGGGCAACCGGGCAGGCCCTGCAGATCGGTGGCCGGGCCGCCCGCCAGGGCGCCGGCACCGAAGCCGTAGCGGGCGGCCAGGGTGGGGCCGAACAACCCGACTGTCGGGGTGCCCACCGCGGCGGCGAGCCGGACCGGGCCGGTGTCCCCGCCGACCACCGCGCCGCCGCGGCGACCGACTGCCGCGCAGACGGCCGCCAGCCCTCGCAGGGACAGAGGCGGCAGCGCACGGCTCGCCGCGGCCGGTGGCGACGGGCCCGCCCGGCTCGTCAGCACCGGCCGCCCGGCCGCGGCGAGGCGCTGGACGAGCGCCGCCCAGCGGTCGGCCGGCCAGCGCTTCACCGCCATCCCGGCGTCCGGTACGCACAGCACGGGACCCCGCCGACCGTCCGTGAGCGCGTCGACGAGCCGCTGCCCGGCCGCCAGCTCGGCCGGGTCGAGCGCGAGCCGACCAGGCTGTGGCCTCGCGTCGGCGCAGCCGCCGTCTCCCGCGGGTGGGTCCGCCCCGCTCCCGGTGCCGTCGGCCCTCCCGGTGCCGTCGACCCAGCCGTCGGCGGCGAGCAGGTCCAGGTAGCGATCGCCGACCCGCTCGTCCGCCGGCGGGCACCGCCACAGGTCCGTGACCGCGACGCCGGGGGTCCCGGCTGTCAGCAGTGCCGGCAGGCCGCTGTGCCGGGTGGTCGTGACCGCCAGATCCGGCGGGTGGCGGGCCAGGGCCGCCGCGACGGACCGCCGGAGCGCCGGCCCGGTGTGGTCGGTCAGCTCGATCACCTCGGCGACCCGTGGGTCGCGGGCGAGCAGCTGCCCGCCCGGCGCGAAGGTGAGCACCCGCAGCCTGGCCGTGGGATGACTGTCCGCGAGTCGATGGACGGCCGGCAGCGCGATCAGCAGGTCCCCGAAGCCACCGAGCAGTTCGACGAAGAGGATCTCGCGCGGGCCGCCGGACGTCCCGGCGCGGGCGGGCCCGGAGCCCGCGGGCCTCATGATCCGCCCCGGGGCGGCAGGCGGCGGTACAGGCGCAGGTGCGCGGCGGCGACGGCCGGCCAGTCTCGGCCGGCGACCAGCCCGCGACCGCCGGCGGCGACAGTGGCCCTGAGTTCCGGGGCGTCGAGCAACCGCCGGATGCCGGCGGCGAGCGGGGCGGGGTCGCGCACACCGTGCACGACCACCGCGGTCCGGCCGTCGACGAGGTCCGGGTCCGGCGGGTCGGCGGCGGTGACCACCGCGGGCAGGTCGTGCGCGAGCGCGGCCGCGAGCGCTCCGCTGCGACCCGTGACACCGGCGGTGAAGGGGAGCACGCAGACGTCGGCGCCGAGCAGGATTCCCGAGACTTCGTCGGCGGGCCGGTGGCCGGTGAACGTGACCCGCTCGGCCACCCCCGCCCGGCGGGTGTGTTCCGCCAGCTCCCGCCGGAATGCCTCGGCCTCGGCCGCCGGCAGCGCCTGGGAGGTGAACCCGCCGGCCACGACCAGGCGCAGCTCCCGCTCTTCCCCGGCGAGCCGGCCGACGGCGTCGATCAGATAGCGCACCCCCTTGACCGGGTGCACGAACCCGAAGAAGACCACGACGGGAGCGTCCGCGCCCGCGCCCAGGCGACGGCGCAGGTTCGCCCGGGCCCGTCCCCGGGCCGCCTCCCGCCAGGTCAAATCGCCGCCCGCGGACACCTGTTCCCCGCGGTGGGCGGCGGGCACGATGTTCGGGGGAAGCGGGACGATGTGCGGCTCCACCCCGAGCCTGGCGCGCACGATCGCGGCGTGCTCGGCATTCGTCACCACCAGGCTGTCCGAACGCGGCGCGAGCAGGAGCGTCTCCCGGTCCCAGCGGGCCGTCGGGCGGGCTGAGCGCGGCCCGCCGCGTTCGCAGCGCCGCCACGCCCGGGCGGGAACCCAGGAGGGCCACGACCACCACCCGTACTCGTGCAGCGTGGTCACCNAGCGCGCCCGTCCGCTGGGCAGCGCCGGCAGCAGCCCCACCATCGGGGAGAACCCGAAGGCGGACGGCGCGAACTGCACGTGCACGACGTCCGGGGACAGGGCACGCAGTGCTCGCGCCGCGGCTTCCAGCCGGCGCGGTCCCCAGCCGGTACCGCCCAGGTCGACGACCTCGCATCCGCCCGGACCGCCGCGGGCCGTGAGACCACCGGGACCACCGGGACCACCGGGACCACCGAGACCACCGAGACCGCCGGGCTCGCCGGCGAGGAGCACGACGTCCGCGCTCACGGCCAGGGCCCGCGCCAGCCGGACCGTGTAGTCCGCCACCCCGTCCCGCTCGGGGGTCAGGTTGCCGCACAGCAGGGCTATCCGCGGTCGACGCATGCCGCCCAGGTACCCGACCGATCCGGGTTCCGCACCGGCCGGGCTGGGGCCGGCTGACCAAACAGGCTGCGCACACCTGGTAGCCGGCTGACACAGACCATCCACATTCGAATGCGTGGAGTAGCAGTTTGTGCTCAATGCGAGAGGGCAAGGCGGAAGCAACCACCGTTGCCGACCGAGCCCGAGGGACTATGACCGCCGTGGTGCCGCACCCAGCCG
Organism: Frankia sp. EI5c; assembly: GCF_001636565.1. GTDB lineage: Bacteria > Actinomycetota > Actinomycetes > Frankiales > Frankiaceae > Parafrankia. Next base: position 48,059 of record NZ_LRTK01000038.1, on the reverse strand, counting down.
CCGGGCGCGCAGGCCCCCTCGACCTGCGCCTCGCCCGCCGGGCCCTGGTGGTGCGCCCGGACAACCTCGGCGACGTCGTGCTGCTGACCCCGGCCCTGCGCGCGCTGCGGGCGGCGCTGCCTCCCGCGGCGCGCCTCGACCTGCTGGCAACCCCCGCCGGCGCGGCGGTCGTCCCACTGGTGGAGACGTTGGACGGTGTCCTGGAGGTGCGCTCGGTCTGCTGGCAGCTTGTCGACGGCCGGCCCTTCGACCCGGCCGCGCAGTCCCAGCTGGTCTCCCGCATCGCCGCCGGCCGCTACGACCTCGCGGTCATCTTCACGTCGTTCTCCCAGTCGCCGTGGGTGGCGGGTTACGTCTGCGCGCTGGCCGGCATCCCGGTGCGGGTGGGTGCCTCCCGCGAATTCGGCGGCTCGGTGCTCACCCACTGGGTCGATGACCTGCCCGACGGGCTGCATCAGGCCGACCGGGCCCTCGCGCTGCTCGACCGGTGTGGTGTGCCGGGAGCGGGTCCGACCGCGGATCGCGGGCTCTCCCTGCGCGTGCCGCGGGAGGCCACCGCCCGGGTTCGCCTGCGGTGGCTGTGCCTCGGTTCCGCGGAGGATGACGGACCGTCCACGGGAGACGGCGGAACCCCACCGAAGGGTGCGGATCCCTATGCCGTGCTCCTGCCCGGTGCCTCCTGCGCGTCCCGCCGCTACCCCGCGAGCCGCTTCGCCCAGGTCGCCGGCCGGCTCGCCGCCGCCGGTCTGCGCGTGCTCGTGGTGGGAACGGCCCGCGAGGCGGAACTGGTGGATCAGGTGCGGCACGAGGCCACCGGCAGGCACGCGACCACCAACGGGGCGGAGGCGGCGGTTGTCGCGCTGGCCGGAGAGCTGACGCTGCCCGAGCTCGCCGCCCTGCTCCAGGAGGCGACGGTCGTGGTGACGAACAACTCCGGTGGCGCCCATCTCGCCGACGCCGTGCGCGCGCCGGTGGTGACGCTGTTCGCCGGCACCGAACGGGACGACGAGTACCGGCCCCGTTCCGGCGCCCACCAGCTCCTTCGGCGCCCGACGCCCTGCGCGCCCTGCCGGGCGTTCGTCTGCCGCTACCACCACGAGTGCCTCGACATCCCGGCGGAGGAAGTGGCCTGCGCGGCCCTCCGGCTGGCCAGGCGCGCGGATCGATCGCCGTCGCCGTCCCCCTCGCCCTCGCCGCGCGGTGACCGCACGAGCAGCGGTGCGCGATGAACGCGCTGGTCCGGCGACTGTCCGGCCTGCCCCTGCTGGTCGTCGGCGACGCCCTGCTGGACGTCTGGAGCTGGGGGCCGCCCCGGGGGCTCTCCCGGGAGGGCCCGGTTCCGGTGGTCCGGGTGGTCGAGCAGACCGAGGTGCCCGGAGGCGCCGCCAACACCGCCGTCGCCGCGGCGGCACTCGGCGCCCGCGCCGTGCTGGTCGGCCTGGCCGGCGGCGACCGGGACGGCGACCGGCTGCGGGAACTGCTCGCCACCCGCGGGGTGGGTACCGACGGGTTGCTCACCGAGCAGGGCCGCGCGACGCTCGTCAAGCGGCGGATCGCCTCCGGCGGCCATCTTCATCTGCGCTGCGACACCGGCGACGAGGCTCCGCCCGGGCCGCCCGCGGCGGACCGGCTCATCGCCGCGGTGGCCGCCGCGGCCTCGACCAGCGCGGCGGTGCTCGCCTGCGACTACGACGCCGGGGTGTTCACGCCGCGCCTGGTCGACGAGGTGGCGGCCGCCGCCAGAGCGGCCGGCCGCCCGCTGATCGTCGACGCCCACGACCTCACCCGCTGGGCGCACGTGCGCCCCGACCTGGTGAAACCGAACGCGGGCGAGATCATGAGGCTACTGCCCGACGACGCCGCCCGGGCGGCGTTCACCCGCGACCGGGTCGGCGCCGTCCACCGCTACCGGGACCAGCTGACCCGGGCGAGCGGCGCCCGGTCACTCGCCGTCACGCTCGACCGGGACGGCGTCGTGCTTCTCACCCCCGGAGGCCAGCCGTGGCACCTGCCGGCTCTCGCTCAGGCGCCGGACGAGCAGACCTCCGGCGCCGGGGACACGTTCGTCGCCGCGTTGACGCTCGCCCTGTGCGCGGGCGCGCGGCCGCGCACGGCGACCGAGCTCGCCGCGACCGCCGCCGCCGTCGTGGTCACCTCCCCCGGCACCAGCACCTGTACCGCGCGCGACCTCGCGGCACGGCTCGGCGAGGGCGGGCCACCGGTAGCCGAGGGCGGGCCGCCGGCGGTGACGGACGCGCCGCGGCTGGTCGAGCTGGTGGCGCGCCACCATGCGGCCGGCCGGCGGGTCGTCTTCACCAACGGCTGCTTCGACGTCCTGCACGCCGGTCACACCGCCTGCCTGGAGGCCGCCCGCCGGCTCGGCGACGTCCTGGTCGTGGCGGTCAACGACGACGCCGGTGTGCGCCGGCTCAAGGGGCCGGACCGCCCGATCAATCCGCTGCCCGACCGGCTCGCCGTGCTGACCGCGCTCGCCGGCGTCGATCATGTCGTCACCTTCACCGGCGAAAGCCCCACCGGCCTGCTGTGGGCGCTGCGGCCGGACGTCTACGTGAAGGGCGGGGACTACACCGAGCAGATGATCCCCGAGGCACCGCTCGTGCGCCGCCTCGGCGGCGAAGTCCGCATCGTCGACTACGTCGAGGACCACTCGACGGCCGGGATCGTCGGCCGCATCCGCGCCGGCACGGTGACCGTGCCGTGAGCCGCGTCCCGGGGCTGGAGGTGCTCATCCCGACCTGCGGGCGCCCCGAAGCGCTGGCCGTCACCCTCGCCGGGCTGGCCAACCAGACGGAGCGGGGCTTCGGCGTGCTCATCTCCGACCAGACACCGGAACCAGGCCAGCCGTCGATCGACGCACCAGCCGTGGCCGCCATGGTGCGGCAGCTCCGCCGGCAGGGCGGTGCCGTCCAGACCTACCGCCGGCGGCACCGGTACGGAATGGCCGAGCAGCGGCAGTTCCTCCTGGACCGTGCCCAGGCTCCGGAGGTGCTCTGCCTGGATGACGACGTCTTCCTGGAGGCAGCGACCCTCGGGCGGCTGCGCCGGGCCCGCGCCGAGCTCGGATGTGGCTTCGTCGGTGCCGCCCCGCAGGGACTGAGCTACCTCGACGATGTGCGCCCGGGCGAGCACCTGCCGTTCGAGGCGGTGGACGCTGCCTCGATCGCCCCCGAACGGGTCCGCAAGGGGCGGCCGGCCTGGGAGCGCTGGCGACTGCACAACGCGGCGAACCTCGTCCACCTGGCTGATCGAATCGCGCTGCCCGCGGGCGGCTCGCTCACGTACCGGGTGGCCTGGGTAGCCGGCTGTGTTCTCTACGAGCGGGCCGCGCTCGTGGCCAGCGGTGGATTCGCGTTCTGGCGACGGCTGCCGGCCGGGCACCGCGGCGAGGACGTCGTCGCCCAGCTCCGCGTGCTGGAGCGGTACGGCGGGGCGGGTCTGCTGCCTCCCGGCGCCGTGCACCTGGAGCTGCCCACCTCGGTCACGGAACGCGGCACGGACGCCTACGCCGCGGTCATCGAGGTGGATGACCTGGAGACGCCCGAGGCCCGGCCGGCCGGACCCACCGACGCGCCGTTTGGGAGGGGATGCTCGTGAGAATCCTGCTGTGGCACGTACACGGGTCCTGGACGACGTCGTTCGTCCAGGGCGACCACACATATGTCGTCCCCGTCACGGCGGACCGCGGCCCGGACGGTCTGGGGCTGGCCCGCACCTACGCCTGGCCGTCCAGCGTCCGCGAACTGCCCCCGGAGCAGCTGCGCGACGCCGAGGTGGACGTCGTCATCCTGCAACGGCCACACGAGGTTGAGCTGGCCCGGGAATGGCTCGGCGGCCGCCGGCCCGGCCGGGACATCGCGGCCGTCTACCTGGAGCACAACACCCCGAAGGGAGACGTTCCGAGCAGCCGGCATCCCGTCGCCGACCGCCCTGAGCTCACCCTGGTGCACGTCACCCACTTCAACCAGCTGTTCTGGGACGCCGGCACCACCCCGAGCCGGGTGATCGAACACGGCATCCTCGACCCCGGCCACCTGTTCACCGGGGATCTAGCGCGGATCGCGGTCGCGGTGAACGAACCGGTGCGCCGCGGTCGGGTCACCGGCACCGACCTACTGGGGCGTTTCGCCGCGAACGCCGCCCCGGTGGACGCCTTCGGCATGGGCGTCAGCACCCTGCCGGCACACACCGGACTCGGCCCGAACCAGCTCGCGGCCCATGAGGACCTCCCACAGCGGGACCTGCACACGGCTCTCGCGCACCGCCGGGTCTACGTCCACCTACCGCGCTGGACCTCGCTCGGCCTGTCCCTGCTGGAGGCGATGCAGCTCGGCATGCCGGTGATCGCCCTCGCCGTCACCGAAGCGTACGAGGCGGTGCCGCCCGGCGCCGGTGTGCTCTCCACCAACCCGGACGTGCTGGTCGAGGCGGCGCGCACCTTCCTCGCGGACCAGGAACTCGCCCGCGCCCACGGCGCGCGGGCCCGGCAGGCCGCGCTCGACCGGTACGGGCTCGGCCGCTTCCTTCGGGACTGGGACCAGGTACTCCACGAGGCGTACGCGCGCCGCCTGGCGTGACGTTCCCGGCCCCGGAGGTGCTCGCGCGGCCAGCGGGCCGACCGGCCTCCCCACGTTTTGCCTGCTCGTCAGCGGCGATCCTGGCGGTATGGCGAATCCCATCGAGGTACAGAAGTTCCTGAAGGGCATCGACTACCCCGCGGACCGGCGCACCCTCGTCACGACCGCACGCCGGGAAGGCGCCTCCGAGGAGGTGTTGACCGCGCTGGAGCACATCACCGACCGGTCCTATGACGGGCCCAACGCGGTTTCTCAGGAAGTCACCCACGCGTCGTAGGCCCGGCCGCCGCGAGCGCGCGTCGGTGCCGCTGCGCCTCGCGGTTCCGCGGTGCCACGGGTGCCACGGGTGCCCGAGGAGGTCTTTCGTGAGCACGTCAGCGTCCCCATCCACCCCCGCGCGCCGAGTCGTCGTGGTGGGCGCCTCCGGCAATGTCGGCACAGGCGTCGTCGCGGCGCTCCTCCGGTCGGACGGCATCGCCCACATCACCGGCGTCGCCCGGCGGCCGCCGGCCAGGTCGGCGGCGGCCAGGTCGGCGGCGGCCAGGTCGGCGGCCCCGGCAGCGGCGGAGAAGATCACCTGGGCCTCGGCCGACATCAGCCGGGACGACCTGGTCGGGGTCTTCGAGGGCGCGGACGTGGTCATCCATCTGGCGTGGCTGTTCCAACCCACGCACAATCCGACGACGACCTGGTCGACCAATGTTCTCGGCAGTATCCGGGTCTTCGACGCCGCGGCCCGGGCGGGCGTACCGGCCCTCGTCCACGCCTCGTCGGTCGGCGCGTACTCGCCGGGGCCGAAGGAGGAGCCCGTCGACGAGAGCTGGCCGACCCATGGCTGGCCGGGCGCGGCCTACACCCGGGAGAAGGCCTACGTCGAACGGGTCCTCGACACCTTCGAGCGCGATCATCCGGCGATGCGGGTGGTCCGGCTGCGGCCGGGGTTCGTCTTCCAACGGCTCGCCGCCAGCCAGCAGCGCCGCCTCTTCGCCGGGCCGTTCCTGCCCGGCGGGCTGGTCCGGCCCGGCGTGGTGCCGGTGGTTCCCGACCTTCCCGGGCTGAAGTTCCAGGTCGTCCACGCCGAGGACGTGGGCGAGGCCTACCGGCTCGCCGCCGAGCGGCAGGTGCGGGGCGCCTTCAACATCGCCGCGGAGCCCGCGGTCGACAGCCAGCTGCTCGCCGAGGCTCTCGACGCCCGCACCGTGCGGGTGCCGGCCCGGGCGGCCCGCGCCGCACTCGCCGCGGCCTGGCGCCTGCACCTGGTACCCGCCGCTCCCGGCCTCCTCGACGCGGTGCTGCACCTCCCCCTCATGGACACCACCCGCGCCAGCACGGAACTCGGCTGGGTGCCCGGGCACGACTCCAGGGCAGCGCTGCGCGACCTCCTCACGGGCCTGCGGGCGGGTGCCGGCGGGGATACCGCGGCGCTCGCGCCGAGCACCCCGGCCGGCCGGGTCCACGAGGTCCTCACCGGAGTGGGCCAACGCGCCTGACGCCGCACCTGACAACGCGCCTGGCAACCGGCGGTCACGCCCCCCGGGCAGACCGCGCGACGCGACGAGTGAGAGGAGACAGGAATGGTTACCACTGTCGCCGAGGTGATGACCCGAGACCCAGCGAGCGTCCGGCCGGACCAGTCCCTCGCCGAGGCCGCGCGGACGATGCGCGAGACCGACGCCGGCGACGTGCTCGTCGTCGACGACGGTCAGCTGGTCGGCATCCTGACCGACCGGGACATCGTGATCAGAATCGTCGCCGAGGACGGGGACACGTCCACCGCGAAGGTCCGTGAGGCCTGCAGCGCTGAGCTGGAGACAGTCACCCCGGACACCGGGATCGATGACGCCGCCGAGCTGATGCGGCTGCGCGCCGTCCGGCGGCTACCGGTGGTGGAGGGTTCGGACCCCGTCGGCATCGTCAGCCTCGGCGACCTCGCGATCGCACGGGACACCGAGTCGGTGCTCGGCCAGGTCAGCGCGATGCCCGGCAACCGCTGACCGCAACCGCCGACCGCCAACCGCGACGACGGCGGCGGCGGCGAACCGAGGGCAGGCAGGCACAACGCTGGGGGAAAGGTAAAGCCGATGAACCAGGACGAGCTCGTCTCGGCTGTCCGTGGGGCCAGCCGGATCGACACCGTCGAGCACACCGAGGCCGCCGTGCGGGCGACCTTGGCAGTGCTCGGCGAACGGCTGTCCGGCGGAGAGACCAAGGACCTGGCCTCCCAGCTTCCCCCGGTTTTCGCCCGGGTGCTGCCGCCGACCGGCCGGGGTGAGCGGTTCGGGATCGAGGAGTTCTACCGCCGCGTCGCCGAACGGGAAGGCACCGAGCGGGAAGGCACCGAGCAGGAAGGCCGTGGTTGCGACCAGGCGCATGCCCGCCAACACGCCCGGGCGGTGGTCGCGGCGCTGAAGGCGTCGATCAGCCCGGGAGAGTTCGAGGACGTCGCCGGGCAGCTCCCGAACGACTACGCCGATCTGCTGGGCCGCGAGCCGATCATCCACTACTGACTGGTCCGGCCGGCGCCCCCGGCACCGGTGCCGGCCGCGGCCAAGGTGTATTCCGGCCGTTGCGGGGCAGAGCTGGTGAGCGGTCGGAGATCGCTGACCGCTTTGCCGGAGGAGGAACGACACCGATGACACAATCGCCCGGGTCGACCGTTGCGGACAAAGTGACGGCAGTCGCCGCCCCGGTGTGGAAGAAGATGGCCGTACCGCGCGGGGGCCAGCGGTGAGTATGGGTAAGAAGCTCGCCTACAAGCCCGTCGGCATGGCCGGCGGCATGCTCGCCGGCGCCGCCTCGGGGTTCCTGGTGAGGAAGAGCTGGGCCGCGATCGCCGGCGAGGAGGAGACCCCTGACCCGCTGCGGCTCGACCACGGCTTCGGCGAGATCATCCTCGCCGCGGCGCTGCAGGGCGCGGTCTTCGCCGCCACCAGCGCCGCGATCAACCGGCTGGGCGCGCTCGGGTTCCGGCGCGCGACCGGAGTGTGGCCCGGAGACTGAGCGCTGAGCGTCTCAGCCCTGCCCGCTCGGCGTCCCGGCCCTGCCCGCTCGGTGTCTCGGCCCTGCCCGCTCGGTGTCAGCCACTGTCCACAGGTGAATTGATCGGCGGGCGGTCATCCACAGCCCGCGGCCGCGACGCCCTCAGCACCGTCGGTCCGAGGACACTGGGCGCATGTTGCCCGACCTCACGGTCGCCGGGGCGGACCTGCCCGTCCGGGCCGCCCTGCCAGCGCTCGTCACTGCGCTGACCGACGGTGCTGCCCAGCCCGGGTCGGGCCGCGCCGGCGGAGCCGCGGTCCTGGTGGCCCCGCCCGGCACCGGCAAGACGACACTCGTCCCGCTCGCGCTCGCCGACCAGGTCTCCGGCCGGGTCCTGGTCGTCGAGCCGCGGCGGATCGCCGTCCGTGCCGCGGCCCGCCGGATGGCCGGCCTCGCCGGCGCCGGGGGCGGCGCTGGCGAGGAAGCGGTGGGCGGCGCGGTCGGGTACACGATCCGCGGCGAGCGCCGGGCCGGGCCGTCCACCAGGGTCGAGGTGATCACCACGGGCGTGCTCGTCCGGCGGCTGCAACGCGACCCCGAACTGCCCGGTACCGACGCGGTCGTCCTCGACGAATGCCACGAACGGCACCTCGACGCCGACCTGGCGCTCGCGTTCCTGCTCGACGCCCGCGCCGCCCTGCGCCCCGACCTGCTGCTGCTCGCCGCCTCCGCGACGGCCGACACCCGGCGGCTGGCCGCAATGCTCGGCGCACCCGGCCAGCCCGCCCCCGTCGTCGGGACGGACGCCTCGATGTACGACGTCGAGGTGGTCTGGGCACCCCCACCAGGGGTGATCACCCCGGCGCACGGCCTGCGGGTCGACCCGAGGCTGCTCGACCACGTCGCCGCCACCGTCGGGCGCGCGCTGCGGGAGACGTCCGGTGACGTGCTCGTCTTCCTGCCCGGGGCCGGTGAGATCACCGCCGTCGCCAGCCGGCTCGCCGGGCACCGGGGCGCGGTCGACGTACTCACCCTGCACGGCCGCCAGACCGGCGGTGCGCAGGACGCGGTGCTGCGCACCGGCCCGCGGCGACGGGTCGTGCTGGCCACCGCGGTCGCGGAGAGCAGCCTCACCGTGCCCGGCGTACGGGTCGTCGTCGACGCCGGCCTGGCCCGCTCCCCGCGGATGGACCATGCCCGCGGGCTGGGCTCGCTGGTCACCGTGCGGGTGTCGCGGTCGTCCGCCGGGCAGCGCGCGGGCCGGGCCGGCCGGGAGGCACCGGGCCGTGTGTACCGATGCTGGTCCGCCGCCGAGCACGACCGGCTGCCCGCCCAGCCGGAACCGGAGATCGCCGTCGCGGACCTCACCGCCTTCGCCCTGGAGCTGGCGGTCTGGGGCCATCCCGGCGGTGCGGGCCTGCCGCTGCTCAGCGACCCTCCCGCCGGTGCGATGGAGGCCGCCGGGCTCTCGCTGCGGGCCCTCGGCGCCGTCGACGAAACCGGCCGGGTTACGCCGCGAGGGCGTTCGATCGCCCAGGTCGGGGCCCATCCGCGGCTCGCGCGGGCGCTGCTCGACGGCGCCCGGGCCGTCGGTGCCCGCCGCGCGGCGGAGGTCGTGGCGATGCTCTCCGGGGACGGCCCGGCGGGCGGCCCCTCCGACGACCTCGCCGCCACGTGGCGCCGCCTGCGCAACGACACCGACCGGGCCGCGTCCGCCCGCTGGCGGGAGGAGACCCGCCGCCTGCGCGCGGTCACGGAAGCCACACTCGCCGAACCCGACAAACCCGACGAACTCGGCGAACTCGGCGAAGCCGCGGCCCGGGGAGCGGGCGGGCTGCCCGACGATCTCGCCGCCGGGCTGGTGGTCGGCCTCGCCTTTCCGGAGCGGCTCGCCCGGGCCCGCGCCCCCGGCAGCTCGAACTACCTGATGGCCGGCGGGACGGGCGCCGAGCTCGCCGCGGGCTCAGCGCTCACCGGAGCGGAATGGCTCGCCATCGCGGTCGCCGACCGCGGGCCCGGCCGGACGTCCGCCCGGGTGCGCCTGGCCGTCGCCCTCGACGCGGCCACCGCCCGCGAGGCGGGCGCGGTGCTGCTGCGAACCGAGGACGAGGTCGCCTGGTCGGGCGGCGACATCGTCGCCCGCCAGCTCGACCGCCTCGGCGCGATCATCCTCGCCGAACGCCCGGTGGCCCGCCCCGACCCGTCCCTGCTGCGGGCCGCGGCGCTCGCCGGGCTACGCGACGCGGGGCTGCCCGTGCTGCGCTGGAACGCCGACGCCCTCGCCCTGCGCGACCGGCTCGCGTTCTGCCACCGGCTGCTCGGCGCTCCCTGGCCCGACGTCACCGACGCCGCCCTGCTGGACTCCGCCCCCGACTGGCTCGGGCCGGATCTCGACGGCGTGCGCCGCCGCGCCGACCTGGAGCGCGTCGACGCCGGCCGGGCGCTACGCCGGCTGCTGCCCTGGCCCCAGGCCGCCCGGCTGGACGAGCTTGCACCCGAGCGGGTGGCGGTGCCGAGCGGCTCCCGGGTGCGCCTCGACTACAGCGGCGCCAGCGGCGCTGCCGGCCCCGTGCTGGCCGTGAAGATCGCCGAGGTGTTCGGGTGGGAGCGGCTACCCGTCGTCGCCGACGGCCGCGCGCCGCTGGTGCTCCACCTGCTGTCGCCGGCGGGGCGCCCGGTGGCGGTGACGAGCGACCTGGCGTCGTTCTGGCGCACGGGCTACCCCCAGGTCCGCGCGGAGCTGCGCGGCCGCTACCCCCGCCACCCCTGGCCGGACGACCCGACCACAGCCCCGCCGACCCGCCGCGTCGCCCCCCGCACCCGTGGCCGCTGACCGCTCAGACCACGCACCCCACCACCGGCTATCGGCTCCGCCGGGCCACGAAGACCGACCGCGAAATAGGGAGATCCCTACACGGTTCCACTTGCCGAGACAATGATCTTCTTTGAGGTCCGGCCGGACTGGCTGCCGAGCTTCTCGACCGCCTTGACGACATCCTCACCCTCGACGACCTCGCCGAACACGACGTGCGCCCCGTCCAGCCAGGGAGTGACGACCGTGGTGATGAAGAACTGTGAGCCGTTGGTGTTCTTCCCCGCATTTGCCATGCTGAGCAGGAAAGGCCGGTCGTGCTTCAGCTTGAAGTTCTCGTCGGCGAACTTCTCACCGTAAATGCTCTTTCCGCCCGTGCCGTCACCACGGGTGAAGTCGCCGCCCTGGAGCATGAATCCGGGGATTACCCGGTGAAAAGGCGACCCCGCGTAACCGATGCCGTGCTCGCCGGTGGCCAGCTCACGGAAGTTGCGGGCGGTTTTGGGCACCACGTCGTCGTACAGCTTGAACTCGATCCGCCCCAGCGGGCTTCCATCAGCGGTGATGTCAAAGTAAACGTTCTTGGTCATGACCACATGATCCCATCCTCACGATGGATCTTCAGCTCGGGTCGGCCGCCGCGCCGGCCCCACCCACCGGGCGCCCCGTCGTCCCGCCCGGCGAGCGCATCAGCGTGGTGGTGGTGCGATACCCCCTCAGCGGCCGCGAAGCGGGCATGGCTATACCCCGACGCCGCGGATCCCGACCTGGTCACCATCCGGGTGGCCCGCGGGTGAGGCGGCGAGGTGAGCCCGCACCGGCGTCNGGACCGTCGGCGATTCAGCGCACGGAAACCNGCTGCGCGCTGTTCGGCGTCCGCCGCCGCCCATTTCCGGGAGGGGCGGTGTGGCGACGAAGTCCGCTGCGTTCCCGCTCAGTCAACCCGCCCCAGATGCCGTGCGGTTCCGCCGCCTCCACTGCGTAGCCGAGGCATTCTTTCCGCACCGCGCAGCCAGCGCAGATGCGCTTGGCCGCCGCTTCTCGCCGTTCCTTCGCACGTGCGTCGAGACCCTCGGGAACGAAGAAGAGATCCAGGTCGGCCTGGCCGCAGGCGCCAGCCGACTTCCAGGACAACAGCGGCGGAACGCTCACCTGCGGCATCGGCCCCTCCGGGGCCGGCGTGGGAACTCGGGTCATCTCGGGCCACACCTCACTGTTCGGGAAGGATGCCGACTGCGGCTGTTCCCTGCTTCGGGCCGCGAAACCCGCCGCGGGCCGGAATCTGTGCCATCCGCCCTTTCTGTACCGCGCCGCGGGGTCTGAGCGCCGCCCGAAGGGAGACGTGTGGGGTGCGCCGCAGCCGGGTATCCGGCGAAACGACCGGGGCTCGTCAGCTGCGGTGATCAGCAACGGCGGCCCCTCAGGACATGACCATCACTGTCGGTGCCGGTGCCGGTGCCCTCAACGACGGTCGAGGCCCAGCGCCCCGGGCCAGCGCCCGGAGCCTGAGGAAGGGGGTACGCGCGTGCGAAGGACCACCATGACGACGGGCGGCCTGTGCTGCCTTCCGCCGCCAGCGACCGCGCCTCCAGCGTCCAGCCCGAGCAGCCCGAGCAACCCGTGACGGCATCCTCGGATCCGGTGAACCNCCCGCCAGGTTGGCGCGACGCACTTCGGCTGGCCGACCTCGTTCACGGCAGGCTGGTCGAGTCCGGCAGGACGGTGGCTGTGGCCGAATCCCTCACGGGTGGTCTGATCAGCGCCTTTCTCACCACTTCTCCGGGGACGAACGTCACCTTTCGCGGCGGGTTGGTCGTCTATGCGACCGACCTGAAGTGCACCGCGGCCGGCGTGCGTCCCGAGGATCTGGAACGCCACGGGCCGGTTCATCCGCTCATCGCGGAGCAACTCGCCTCAGGTGCACGCGAACGGCTGTCCGCCGACTACGGTGTCGGCGTGACGGGGGTGGCAGGTCCTGGCGCGCAGGGCGGGCGGCCCGTGGGTGAGGTGCTCGTGGCCGTCGGGTCAGCCGCGGGCACATCGGTCAGACGTCACGAGTTCGACGGCGACCGCGACGCCGTGCGGATCGCGGCCGCCGCGGCAGCCCTCGGAGACCTGGTGGATGTCCTCGACTCCGCTGCCGTGGAGACTCACCGGGACCGCTCGCGCGGGAGCGACTGATGCCGTAGACCTCACATCAGGGGGACGATTTCAGGAGGCGGCGTGCGGCTCGGAGGATTCGGGGCGATCCACAGTCACGGTCTGGTGCGGGTCGCCGCGGCAACCCCGGTCGTCGCGACCGCCGACCCGGCTCGCAACGCCGCCGCGACGATCTCGCTCGCGCGGCAGGCCGACGCGGACGGTGTGGACCTGGTCGTCTATCCCGAACTGGGTCTGTCGTCGTACGCGATCGACGACCTGTTCCTGCAGGACGCCCTTCTGGACGGCGTGGAGGAGGCGGTGTCGGCGGTCTGTGAGGCTACCCGCGACCTCGGCCCCCTCCTGCTGGTCGGCGCGCCCATCCGCTGCCGCGGGCGGCTCTACAACACCGCGCTGGCGATCTCCCGCGGGACCATCCTCGGCGTGGTGCCGAAGTCGTTTCTGCCCAACTATCGCGAGTACTACGAGAAACGATGGTTCGCGTCGGGTGCCGGTGTCACCGGCCAGGAAGTCACGATCGCCGGGCACACCGTACCGTTCGGCACCGATCTGATCTTCGCCGCGACGGACCTGCCGGAATTCGTGCTCGGTATCGAGATCTGTGAGGACTACTGGGCGCCGATCCCGCCGTCCTCCTACGCGGCGCTGGCCGGCGCGACGCTGCTCGCCAACCTGTCGGCGTCGAACATCGTCGTAGGCAAGTCCGCCGATCGCGCCCACCTCTCCGCGGCCCAGTCGGCACGTGCCATGGCCGTCTACGTCTACTCGGCCGCGGGTACCGGGGAAAGCACCACCGACCTCGCCTGGGACGGTCAGGGCACGGTCCACGAACTCGGCGACCTGGTCGCCCAGTCAGAACGGTTCGCGCAGGACGCGCAGCTCCTCGTCGCCGACGTCGACCTCGCCCGGGTACGCCTGGAGCGGATGCGAACCGGGACGTTCAACGACAACGCCGTCGCCCAGGACCGTCCTGAACGTCGCTTCCGAACAGTCCGCTTCCCGCACCGGCCGCACCGGCGGGACGTCGGGCTGCGGCGCTCCCAGCGCCGTTTCCCGTTCGTTCCCGACACCCGCGAGCGTCTCGACCTCGACTGCTACGAGGCTTTCAACATCCAGGTGCACGGCCTCGCGCGGCGGTTTCAGGCGACCGGCGGCGGCAAAATGGTGATCGGTGTCTCCGGCGGGCTTGACTCGACCCACGCACTGATCGTCGCGGCGAAGGCCTGCGACCGGCTGGGTGTCCCCCGTACCTCGATTCTCGGGTACACAATGCCCGGCTTCGCCACCGGGGAGGAGACCAAGGCGAACGCCTGGGCGCTGATGCGCGCGCTCGGCATCGAGGCCGCGGAGCTCGACATTCGTCCCGCCGCCCGCCAACTGCTCGCGGACCTCGGGCACCCGGCCGCGCGGGGGGAGTCGGTGTACGACGTCACGTTCGAGAACGTGCAGGCTGGCCTGCGCACGGACTACCTGTTCCGACTGGCCAACCAGCGGGGCGGCTTCGTCGTCGGCACCGGCGACCTGAGCGAGTTGGCGCTGGGCTGGTGCACCTACGGTGTCGGCGACCAGATGAGCCACTACGCCGTCAACGCAGGTGTACCGAAGACCCTGATCCAGCACCTCATCCGGTGGACGGTGACCACCGGCCAGTTCGACGAGGCCACCGGCGCGCTGCTGACCGCGATCCTCGGCACCGAGATATCACCGGAGCTGGTGCCNGCCGACGCGGAGACGGGCGCGCTGCAGAGCACGGAGGACCGGATCGGACCGTACGAGCTGCACGACTTCTTCCTGTTCCACATTCTCCGGTACGGGCTGCCACCGTCGAAGGTCGCATTCCTTGCCTGGCACGCGTGGCGCGCGGCGGACGCGGGCCGCTGGCCCGCCGGCTTCCCGGAGGAGCAACGGCGGGCCTACGATCTGTCGACCATCGTTCACTGGCTGGAGGTATTCCTCCATCGCTTCTTCGAGCTGTCGCAGTTCAAACGCTCCGCACTGCCCAACGGCCCGAAGGTCTCGGCGGGCGGCGCGCTGTCCCCTCGCGGGGACTGGCGCGCACCATCGGACGCGAGCGCGGCACTCTGGCTGAGCGAGCTCAAGAAGAACGGGCCGGCGACCTGAGCCTGCCGACCAGGTCCGTACCAGGGCCAGGATTTCCGCCACCAGGTCGCCCGCCGTCCGCGCCCAGGACACCGCCATGGTCAACATACCTCGGTCGGAGTGCGGGGCTCGCGTCAGGACACCACATACGCCGCCACGACGGCCTCGACCAGATCGTCCCACCGCGCCGAGGCGACCAGTCGGTTCGCGGTGAGCAGGGTCGCGATCGTCGTGTCGTCGCGAAGGAGGCGGTGCTCGTAGACAGCCAGCGCCCCGCGGTTCCCGTCGCGATCGACGGGGAAGACACCCATCCCGTAGTAGGCAGACTTGTCCTCACCTGGTGACGGGAATCCGTCGTGGCCGTCGTACGGCCGGCCGCGCAACCCCCGGGGCGGCGACATCAGATCTTTCTTACGCACCTTGTCCGTCGTGCCCGGGTCGGTCGAGGGCCGGCCGTCGATGATGCTTTCACACCATTCACCGAAGGTCGGGCCGTGCTCCGTCAGGTCCCAGAATTCGGTGGCGGCGGGACCCAGGTCCGAGTCCGACCAGCCCAGCCCCGCATACTGGACGNCCGGCGGCGTGGCGTTCGGGNCCAGCGGGTCGGCCCGGTACGGGAAGGGCAGGAGCCGGAAGTCCTTCGGCTCGTTGTACGGCCATATCAACCACTCCAGGACGCCCGGCGTGATATTGGCACTCTTTCCTTCGGGGATCGCGGCGAACATCGCATGGAAATCGGTGCGATGCAGGAGCTCGAACAGCGACTTCGGCGAGTCCCGGTCGACCACGATACGCACGTTCACGCCTCNACCGACTCCGAACCCGGCGCCATTCAGGTATTCACTGTCGAACTGGAACACCCGCGCGGAGTGGCGGGCGCGGGCCGTGACAGGCCGCCCGTCCGGTGTCACCTTGAAGTCGTTGACCTTCAGGTTCTTCGTCCGCAGCACGAGGTATCGGCAGGCCCAGAGGAAGCCGTCCAGCTCGCTTGACGCGGGAACCTTGAAATGCTCCTGAACCTGCTTGCCCTGTTCCTCCATACCCTTCAGATCGCCCACCGTCAGGGCACCGCCGACATTGATGAGGGCATCGGCGATGAACCNCCGCAACTCCGCCAGCGGAATCCCGACGGTGAACTGCGGCTGCGCTTCGAACGACGGGTTGTCGATCTCCGCGCTGCCGGTGCGCTCCCATCGTCCACCCGCGTATTCCGCCCCCTCCACGAAGGAGACGATCTTGCCATTGCGCTGCGCGTCCGCCCGNAGTTCGAACGAGAGGCGCATTGCCTCCTTGATCGCTTCCTGTGCCATCGCCCGGTCCCGACAGGGCACGGTGACGAACTCTAACTCGGACTTGTCCGGGTGGTCGACGCACTCATCGCCCTCGAGGGTGACCAGCCTGGACCNCCAGGCAACCTCGCGTGGCTGCACCCCCGACAGGAACGTGTTCGCATTTGTCTGCAGCTCGAAACCGAACATCCAGATACCCCCGAAACGGCTGGACTGGCGGCGACCAGCCCGACTGTATTGGTCGACCCTCGGGCCGAGAGCGGATATCGAAAAAAAGGCGATCCGCCAGCCGTCCGGGTAACCGGATCACCATTTTTGGAATATTGACGGACAATATGTCGGAGTCGCCGGGGCGGGGCTGGCTCCNCCCGACGGCGGCACCCGCCGCGGCGGACTTCCCGATGGCGACACCGCCCCTGCCACCGGACCCGGCGTAGAAAATTTTCGTCGACGTGGGGGGTGCCGAGCGCACGGCTCCGAGTTGTCAGGCGGTCGGGTTCCAGCGGGCGATGACGTCGAGGGTGGGCGCGGTCGCGGTGCCACGTGGCTCGGCGACGAGGTCGGCGGACTCGGCCACCTCGGCCACGTCGTCGATGGTCTTCACCGGGCGGCCGGCGGCTTCGGCGAGCAGGAGCGCGCGCGTCAGCACGCCCTTGGTCTGCTTCGCCTGGTAGCTGAGCGGACGGCGGACCCAGCGCCCGTCGACGAGCTTCTCGGTCAGGGCACGCACCGGCAGGGCGCCGGCGCGGATCGGCCCGGAAAGGGATGGCACGGTCGCGTAGTCCGACGAGCGGAGGTCCACGACGAGGTGCTCGCCGACGGCGTCGACGGCAGCGACAGCGGCGACAGCAACGGCACCGGCGGCGTCCGGGGCGCAGGCGAGCAGCAGGTCGGGCAGGGCTGGCGCGAGCCGGGCACGCCAGAAGGCCCCGAGCCCGGTCGGTGCGGTGCGCCCATCGAGGCCGGGGATCGCCGCCGCCATGGCGACCCGGTGGTCGGGCACCGGTTCGGTCGCGCCGAGGAGGCCGAACGCCCCGTTGGAGACGAACAGGGCGTGGTCGGCCACCGCTCGCGCGGCTGGTGGCAGCGCCGCCGGCGCCAGCGCCTGGAAGAGGACTCCCGCGAACCGGTCGAGCGCCGGCATCGTCGGGGCGTCCAGCATCGCGACGTTGGCGGCCAGGTCGGCCTGCGCGCGCGAAGCCGGTAGCCGCAGCGCGACGACCGCCGCGGGCGGGTCGGCCCGGCAGAACGCCGCGACCGCCCGCACGACCTCCGCGCGGGCTCCCGCGAGTGGGCCGTGGCCGAACCCGGCCGCCCGCAGCGACGGCCCGTCGCCGCCGCCGGTCTTCGCCTCGCTCGGCGGCAGCAGGATCCGCACCTGTCCGACCTCTCTCACGATCTCGGCATCCAGACGTTCTGTGCTGCCACGCTACGGCGACCTCGGGACCATCGGTCTGGTGGCTTCCGCCGGCAGGCCCACTCGTCGCCTCGGCAGGCCCGCTCGTCGCCTCGGCCGCGCGACCCTTTCTCCTGTGCCATGATTGTCCGGCAGCCGACACAATGCCTTCCAGTCGTGCCGCCGACAGCGCCGGAGAGATTTTCCTGCTTTCTTCCACCCGGCTGCCGACCCGGTCTCCCGCTACGCACAAGTGCGTATTTTCGAGCAGCCCGCCGAACTGGTTATCTGACGTCGACGCAATCAGCCGCCGCACCCCGGAACCCCCGGAAGATTTTGGAAGGCCCCGGAAGACTCCAGAAGTCCGCGGAAGACGCCGGGAGACGCCGAAAAAGACGGTGCGGCATCATTGAGAAGAGGTCGACCAAGATGTCTCGTTCCCTCATCACCCGTTCCCGTCTCGTCATCGCCGCGTCCGCCCTGGCCGTCACCGGCGCGCTCGGCGGAACCGCGCTCGCCGCCGTCGGCGACGGCGCGGCGGACAACGTCGCGGACCCGTCGCGGGCCGCCGTCAGTGCCCCGACCGCGGACGCGCTGCCGATCGAGGCGCACCGCTTCGCGGTGATCGACTCGGGCGGCGCGGTCGTCCGGAGCAGCGCCGGTGTCACGTCCGGGCTAACCGCCGCGCAGAACGTCGAGGTGCTGTTCGACCGCGACATCCGCGGCTGCGCCTACACGGCGTCCATCGGCGGACGGGGGACCGACGTGCCGTCGCCCGGGTTCATCACCGTGTCGCAGCGGGGCGGGAAGGCCAACGGCGTGTTCGNGGCGATGCGCAACCCCGACCAGTCCAAGACCGTCCTGCCGTTCCACCTCACCGTCACCTGCTGACGACCACCAACGGGGCGTCCCCTCGGCCCGACCCGAGGGGACGCCCCGTTCACCGCACCACCAGCCAGCACATTCCTTTCAGGTACCCAGCACATTTTTTTCAGGTACGAGGTGACCCATGAACACCGCAGTCTCCTCCGGGACGGCACTCGCGCTCCGCTCGATCGAGATCATGGCCGGTGGCGACTTCGGCGACTTCACCGAGGTCGTGCACCCGCTGGCAACCAACCGGGAAAGTGTGGACGAGCCGCCGGACGCCCGCGGCCAGGGCCCGCGGGCCTTCCACGCGACCGCCCTGTGGCTGCGTGCGGCCTACGCCGACCTGCACTGGGAGATCCACGACACGGTGGAGCGGGGCGACCTCGTGGTGGTGCACTGCACCATGAGCGGCCGCCACGCCGGGCCGTTCGTCGCCTACGACGCGGACGCGCGGATCGAGCGGGTGTTCCCGCCGACCGGACGGACCTTCGCCACCACCCAGACCCACTGGCTGCGCCTGCGCGACGGCAAGATCATCGAGCACTGGGCGAACCGCGACGACCTGGGCACCGCCGCCCAGCTGGGCTGGATCCCGCCGACACCGCTCTACCTGCTCCGGTGCGCCCTGGCCACCCGCCGGGCCCGCAGGTCGACACCCGACGCCTGACCCGCCCGGCCCCCCGCGGGCCCCCGCGGGCCGTCGCGGGCCGTCAGGACGACCGATCCACCGCCGGAAAACGCGGATGACAGACCAGCGCCGCACCGGCAGAATCCAGGCAGCCAACTAGCCATGAAAGGACGAAAACAGCCGAGATGGCCGACGAGGACAAGGCAGGAAACGCCGGCCGAACAGGCGGCCGGAGGGCGGGACAGGCCGGCGAACGGCTACGCTCGGCGCGGTTCCCGCGCAGCTCCCGTTATCACCCCGACTGGATTACCGGCGCGGTCAGCGGCGGCGCGAACTCGCTGTGGCTGACCGAATGGCTTACCGAGGCCCTCGACCTGCGGCCCGGCCTGCGGATTCTCGACCTCGGCTGCGGCCGTGGCGCATCGTCCGTATTCCTGGCCCGGGAGTTCGGGGTGCAGGTCTGGGCCACCGACCTGTGGTTCAGCCCGGATGAACGCCTGGCCCGCCTCCGTGACGCCGGTGTCGACGCCGCCGTGTTCCCACTGCGCGCCGACGCCCGTTCACTGCCGTTCGCCACTGACTTCTTCGACGCCGTGGTGAGCATCGACTCGTTCGTCTACTACGGCACGGACGATCTGTACCTGAACTATCTTTCCCGGTTCGTCCGGCCGGGCGGCGCGATCGGTATCGCCGGCGCCGGGCTCGTCGACGAGTTCGACGGTCCGGTGCCGGACCATCTGCGCCCCTGGTGGGAGCCGAGCATGGCCTGCCTGCACTCCGCGGCCTGGTGGCGACGCCACTGGGAACGCAGCGGCGTCGCCGAGGTGACCCTCGCCGACACCATGCCGGACGGCTGGCTGCGCTGGCTCGACTGGCACCGCACCGTCAACCCCGACAACACCGTGGAGATCGACGCGCTCACCGCCGACCGGGGCCGCCACCTCGGCTACGTCCGCGCCGTCGCCCACCGCCGCACCGACGCGACCCCCGACGAGCCCATAACCGACATCCCACCGGCCTACACCGCCCACCCTCTCCTGCGCGACGACCCGCCGCCCGCCGACGCCGCCACCCGGCGGTAGGCCCACCCGCAATGCCGGACCCGCAGGTACCGGGCGCGGCGCCGGAGTACGGGTGGAGGGGTCAGTCCGCGAGCATCGCCAGGATCAGGGATCGGGCGCGGTCGAGCCGCTCCGACTGTTCCTCCAGGCGGGCGAGTTCCCCGCGCAGGGTCGCCGCGAGCTCGTCACACGGCACGACCCGGGGCGTCGCGTCCAGGGTGCAGGGCAGGACCTGGCGGATCGTCGCCACCGACAGACCCGCGCGGAGCAGCGCCTGAACCTTGGTCACGGCTTCTACCGCGGACTCCGGGAAGTCTCGATAGTCGTTCTCGAGGCGGTCAGCTACCAGCAGGCCGTGCGCCTCGTAGTGGCGCAGCGAGCGCACGCTGGCGCCGGTGCGCGCCGACAGCTCACCGATCCGCATCAGCCGGCCTCTCCTTGGCCGCGGCACATCCGCTCTGCCGCGCTTGACCCTGACACTGACGTCAGACTTTACCGTGAGCTACATGAACATCGGAATCTTCACCGCGGTGACCGACGAGCAGGTCAGGCCGGCAGCGCTGGCGCGTGCCATCGAGGAGCGCGGGTTCGAATCACTGTTCGTGCCAGAACACAGCCACATACCGGTACGGCGGGAGACGCCGTATGTCGATGGCGCCGAGATCCCCCGTGACTACTACCGCAATCTCGACCCGTTTGTCACTCTCACCGCCGCCGCAACCGCGACGACCCACCTTCGGATCGGCACCGCGATCGCCCTGGTGCCCCAACGAGACCCGATCCTGCTGGCAAAGGAGGCTGCCAGCCTGGACCTGATCAGCGACGGCCGGTTCGAGCTCGGCGTCGGCACCGGCTGGCTACGCGAGGAAATCCGCAATCACGGGACGGACCCCGTGACCCGGGTCGCCCTGACGCGAGAACGGCTCGCCGCGGTAAAAGCACTCTGGACGTCGGAACAGGCGGAGTTCCACGGCCGCTTCGTCGACTTCGACCCGGTCTACCAGTGGCCGAAGCCAGTCCAGCGGCCGCATCCACCAGTCTGGGTGGGAGGCTGGGGCCCGACGACCTTCCGCCGGATCATCGCTGACGGCGACGGCTGGCTCGCTCCGCCCATCGCGGTCGATGACCTGCTCCGAGGCGTCGGCGAGCTGGCCGCCGCAGCTGACCAGGTGGGCCTGCCCACACCGCCGGTGACCCTGCTCCTGACAGAACCGACCGAGGCCGCCGTCGAGAAACTGCTGCCTCTCGGCATTTACCGGATCCTGTTCGGGCCGCTACCCGTCAGCGACGCTGACACCGCCGTCCGCGCGCTCGACAGCCTCTGCATTCTCGCGCGGAGAGCCGGCATGGCCCCGGCGACCGTCTGAAAGCCTCTGCCAGTCCTTTGGCCAGTTCCAGGCCGGGACCTCGTGGACGGGCTTCACCCGTCCTCCGGAGACGAGGAAGCGCTCGACAGCCGTCGGACTCCCGATAACCGCCAGGCCGTNGCCGTCGCCGTCGCCGTCGCTGATCAGCTCGATGTCGTCATCCATCATCGGCTCCTGGATAATCTGTCGTACCTGGGGCTGGGGCAGTGTGCGCGGTGNTAGCCGCCTGACGGGAGCAAGGTCTCCCGAAAACCGCCCGGAGCGGGCACGTGCGGCGCTATTGACCGTCGATTGTCGTCGGCGACGCCTCGCGGTCCTGGTGGCGCACTCTTTCGAGGATCCGAACGGTGCTGGCGACATATTTTTCGAGGGACACCGAGAACCCCGACATGCGCCAGTGGCGGGAGATCGTTGAAGCCTACGGCGAGGCCGACATCGACCTGGGCAACTCGATGGGGCCCGCCATCTACTTCACGATGACCGCCCTGAGCCGAGCACTCGACGGGATCCGCGGCGACATCACCCCCGCCCGGATCACAGACGAGATCAAGACGGCGCCGAAGCTCCCGCTGCCGGCGGATCCCGCGGCGCCCGACATCCGCCGCCGGCATCGAATGGACGAAGCACCCGGGCCAGGGCGCCACCGATTTCTCCGGCGACCCGGCCTGCCGAGGCCGGGCGCCGTCGCTCTCCTCACCGCACGCTGCTGCCCGGGATCGCGCCGGTCAGCGCGGCTGCCTGGCGGCGGTGCGCCGCCGCCTCCGCCGGCCGGTTCCGCCGCTCCAGGGTGCGGGCGAGCAGCAGGTGCGCGTAGGGCTCCACCGGGTCCTGGGCGAGGACGCGGCGCAGCTCGGTCTCGGCGTGGGTGAGCTGGGCGGAGTGGTAGTAGGCCCGGGCGAGCAGCAGCCGGGCCGACAGGTGGCGCGGCTCCTCGGCGACGACGCCGGCGANGATGCGGGCGGCACCGGCGAAGTCCTGGGCGTCGAAGAACAGCGTCCCGCGCTCGTACTCCTCGGCCAGCGTGGTCGTGGTGTGGGTCATGGCGGCCCGTCCCTCCTCTCCGCCCGGGTGGGCGGTCGGCCTCACCCGGCGGTCGTGCCTGTTCCGTGGCTGCTGTTCGCGCCTGTTCCGTGGCTGTTCGCGCCTGTTCCGTGGCTGTTCTCCGCTCCCCCGCGGTGCTCCAGCACGGGGACGCGGCCCATCCGGCCCGCGTTGTAGTCCTCGACAGCCTGGATGATCTGCTCGCGGCTGTTCATCAGAAACGGCCCGTAATGGGCGATCGGCTCGCGCAGCGGCCGCCCGCCGAGCATCGGATCTCCTCGGCAGCCGCAGAGACAGTTTGATGACGTGTCATGCAAGTGCCCCAACCAGGCGGCGGCCCAGGGCATTCCCACCGCGCTCGTCGCCGCGCCGGACCTGGTGCGTACCGGCGGACAGCTCCGCCAGTGTCACCGCGCTGATCGCCATCTCGTCCGGAAGCTCGGTGACGTCGACTCAGCGGCGCAGGATCAGGATGTCGGTGTCCAGCAGGCCCTGGCNGGCAGGCTCACTGGTCATAGGCGCCCGTCGCCTCGTGGTCGGCCGCCGCATCCTGGTCGGCGCGGAACGCCTCCATGCCGGTGCCAGTGCTGTCCCTCGCATTGGGGGACGTGAAGGTGGCGGCTATCGCGGACTCTGGACACGGAATAATGACGGTTTTGCCGCGGGTACGGTCTCGGCGTCACGGCGCACTACGGCGAGGTCAACGAGCGGGCGAGAGCCCCGTCCAGAATCGCCGGTTCGAGGTGCTTGACCTCAACCGTGGTTCAGCTCTTAGCCTCAGAACATGATCTACACGGATCCCGAGCTGAATTATCTCACCGAGCATCCACTCGGACGGCTGGCGACCATTGGCCCTGACGGCGCCCCCCACGTCCNCCCCGTCGCCTTCCGGGTGGACCCNGCCAGCGGCGTCATCGAGATCGGCGGCCCTGACCTCGCCAGGAGCCAGAAGTTCCGGAATGTCACAGCCAACCCGAGAGTCTCGTTGGTGGTCGACGACCAGTCCGACTCTCCCAACCCGATCGGTCAGACCGGGCGAGGCNTCGAGATCCGCGGCCGAATCGAGATCGTCACCCAGGACCCGCCGCTCATCCCAGGCTTCAGCCGAGAGACGCTCCGACTGCGACCGAGCCGGATCATCAGCTGGAACATCGGGGAGTTCGTGCCGGCTGGACCCGGACGGCCACCGCATATGCAGGGCTACAACTCGCGCAATGTCCTCGCCCCGTGAGAACGCTCGGCGAAGACGGCGGACAGGCTCGGGTTCAAGAATTCACGCATCTCTCCTGCCCATGACGAGCCCGCCGCACTTGGGTGTCGACGGTCAGGTCCTGGCAGGTGACCCGGCCCGCTCGAGGTGCGTCTCTTCGACGATGGCGTCGGCGGTGAGCTGAGGCCGCGGGCCGGGGGATCGACCAGACCCAGGTACTGCAGGTCGTCGAGGTACTTTCTGATGAGTTCCTTCGACGGCGTATCCGGCTCCACGCCGGCCCGGCTCAGGGCGGCGGCGAACTCGCGTACGGACAGCCGGGTGGACGTCATTGTGGACTGGGGTGCGCGGTAGGGCGTCCAGGCTGCCTGGGGTGAACAGGAGTCAATGCCGTGCGCCGTTCCCGTCGGAAAGACGCGTCCCGCCGTCGAGGCGGATCACCTCGCCGTTCAGGTGGGGGTTGCGGATGATCGTCTCCGCGAGGAGGGCGTACTCCTCGGGCCTCCCCAGACGCTTCGGGAACAGGACGTCCTCGATGAGCAGCCGCTGAACCCGGGGATCGGAAAGGCGGGGTGTGGCGATGGCGCCAGGCGCGATCGCGCACACCCGCACGCCGATCGGTGCGAGGTCCCGCGCCATCGGCAGCAGCATCCCGACGATCGCGCCCTTGGCCGCGGCATACGGAACCATGGTCGCCTGGCCGTCGAACGCGCTGATGGACGCGGTCTGCACGATGACCCCACGCTGCCCGTCCTCGTCGGGCTCATTGGCGGCGAATGCCGACGCCGCCAACCGCGCGAGGTTGAACGGCCCGAGGACATGCAGGTCGAGGTTGGCGCGCAGGACCTCCTTGGGCATGACCGACCCGTCACGGTCCACCAGCCGCGGGCTACGGATTACGACACCGGTCGCGCTGACCGCGATGGAGAACACGCCAAGCGCCTGGGCGGCCGCGATCGCGGCGCCCACCGCGTCGTCGTCGGTGCTGTCGCCGGCCACGGCGGTCACCGCCGGGCCAAGCTGCGCGGCGAGCGCACCGGCCCGCGCGGTGTCGGGGTCGAGTACGACCACACCTACGCCCAGCTCGACGAGGCGACGCACCGTCGCCCCGCCGAGGCCGCCCGCGCCGCCGGCGACGACCGCGGCCCTGCCGTTGAGATCCATGACCCGCCCTTCCGCGACGTGCCCGCCCGCATCGCGGCGGGCCGGCCTGCTCAGAAACTTCCGTTGCACGTGGGCGCTCAACGGCACTCTCCTGCCGCCTCACCTCTCGGCGAGGCACCCCCGCTCTGGCTGGGACTGTGTTGCCAAAGGCGTTTCCGGGGGTTGATCAGTAGCTCTCGGCAGGATCCAGGCCGCGGGTCAAAAGGTACAGGCACTTCATCACGGCACGCACAGGCAGTCCGCCGCACAGGCCGAATTGACCGTGTTGTCGGCGTCCGTGGATGTGTGTTGGTGGCCGTAGAGGGCCGTCGACGTGCGTGCATGTTCGCCGCCGTTGCTACACCCGTTGCTACACCTCGACCCGTCCTTGACGGGGGTGCGGCTCGCGCGGCAGGGCCGTCGCTGGACTCGACGCGCAAGCCGGCTGGATGTGGCTTGTCGGCTGTGGAGGACCGCCGACGTGCGTGCTTGGTCGTCGCCGTTGCTACACCTCGCCATGACCGCGACTGCGGCGCGCTGGCCTCCATGGCAACGCCTCCGCTCGCCNCGACGGCCGCGTGGGTCCGCGCGACCTGCCGGCGTCTGTGCCCGTCCGACGTCGCCTGGAGCTGGCCTGAGCCCGAGCTCAGCGCGAGGCGCCGTCTTACTCACTGCCNAGTCCTCCTCCACTCTAAGAAGATCGGCTTTGCAGGTTCGGGGACGAGCCGCCGGCCATCTGTGATCACTGGTTGGGTTCCGTTCAGCACCGCTGCGGGCTGGCCGGTCGGGATGGCCGTATCGCTGTCNGTCAGGGGTCGTGGTACCCGGTGAACGGCCAGAGGGAAACATCGGCCTCCTCGCCCTGCAAGGACTCTTCGAATGTGGCCGTACCCGCGTACACCGTGAAGCTCGTGACCGCAATGATCGGCATCGTCGTGGNATTGACGTTCCTTTTCGGGTTCGGAAACTCTNTCGCTCTCGGCCTGCGTTTGGGTGTTCCGGTGTTCATCGCCCCCTTGGTGGCTCCGGCGGTGGATTTGTCTGTCGTCGGGCTGCTCTTGGGGACCCGTCAGTTGGCGCTGTATGGCGGTCCCGCCGACGTGCAGCGGTCCGCTCGGCGTCTGCTCATCTTCGCCAGCCTGGTCACCTTGGCTCTCAATGTCGCCGAGCCGTTGATCGCCGGCCAGTACGGCAAGGCCGCGTTCGACGCCGTCGGCCCGTTGCTGATGATCGGCTGGGCAGAGGTTGGCCCTGGTTTGATCCAGGCTATGCAGCCTACCGGGGCACGCGAGCCCCTGCCGACCTCACGAACCACGGACGATTCGCATGAGTTGATGCTGATGAATCAACCGCAGTTGCCCGCGCAGTCTCGTCAGGATGTCAGGGCGGGAGAAGTGCTCTCGGCAGACGCGGCACCCTATCGGAACGGTTCGGGTGCGCGGGAGCAGGACCTGCTCCACCGGGCGCGAGCCGAAGACGTGCTGCATTGGCATCAGCATCAGCGCCCGATCTCCGCGGAGACGCTCCGCAAACGGCTCCGCGTCGGTGCTCCCCTTGCCCGCAGGCTGGTCGCGCAACTCCGCAGCGACATCCACACCCAGATCGAAGGCAGCGCAGGGTCAGCTGGCGGTGAGCCCCAGCAGGCATTCTGATCGACAGAGACTTGGGGCGATGCCCGTGCCCCCGCTGGTCTGGTGGCACGGGCATCGTTGTCGAGCTTCTCCGTAGGACGCGGCCGGCTGGTTATAGAAGCTGACGGCGGTCAGCCTTGGCCGAGCCAGTCTGCTGTGATCCCCCTGAGGTCCGAAGCCCCGACGTCGCCTGGGCTGTAGACCGGGATCATGTATGTAGCAGACGACCTCGCAATCTGGGGCGTGACTCACAGGAAGCATCGTTTCGTATCCCCGACGTGTCGCCTACGGGCTTTCGCCGATGATCGAGAAGGGAGACCACGCGCCNTGGTGGCACCGGTTCTTCCTCCGCGGAAAAAGGGCCTGGCCACCGTGCCGTTACCGTTCGGAAAAGGTCAACCGGAAGACGACACTGGTCCATGAGCGAATCTTCGTCGATGCCCTCCTGCGCCAACAGTTCGACCGCTCGCGGGAGGAGCGACGGCTGTTCGACCGCGGCCACCAGCCCGGGTTCGTCCCGTCTCCACCCGCGTGCCGAGATCGTGGTCATGGCGTTGCGGTAGGACACGTCGCNGAGGCGGCCGAGCCGGCGAGCCCGATAAAGCAGGGCCTGCATGCTGACCCCCCACCGCTCCTTCAGACGCGCGAGAGTCCGCCATGCGCCGCTGCCCATGGTGGTAGGGAGCTGGTCGTAGATCACCTCGGCCGGCATGAGCAGCTCTGCGGCGAAGCGGTGGGCCTGGTCCTCGACGACTCGGCCGCCGGGCTCGGCGTCGCTGTGCATGATCAGATGACCGAGTTCGTGGGCGACGTCGAAGCGTTGGCGGTAATAGTCCCGTTTGATCGGGTTGAGGACGACTACCGGGCGGAGCCTACTGTCGAAGGAGTAGGCATCCACGGAGGCGGCCTGTGGTGGGCTGAACACCACAAGGACACCATGGTTCTCCAGAAGCCGGACTAGATGTCCGACCGGTCTCGTCTCCAGCCCCCACTGTTCGCGGACCGCCTGCGCCGCCCGCTCCGGATCGTCGCTGTCGGTGTCGTCCACCGAGACGGGGAAGCTTGGCAGGTCGACGGCGGGGAACTCGACGTGGCGTTCCAAGCTAGAGGCGACGTCGACAGCCGTCTGGCCGTATGCGAACGCCTGGTCCCGGGCCAGCTGGGTGGTGGAACGCAGCGAGCGGAAGTGCGGCGTGGAGCTGAGCCGTGCGATGTCGTCCGGCCGAACGGCGAAGAAACCGGGCTCGACCCTGAGACTCAGCGCGAGCTGGGCGACGTTTGCCGCTGTTGGGCGCTTCGCCCNAGACTCCCACGCCGCGACAGCGGTCGGGCTCTTGCCGACCTTCTCCGCAAGCTCGCTCTTGCGCAGGCCAGCCAGGTGCCGAGCCAAGGTCAGCCGTCCACCGTCGAACAGTGCGGCGACTTCGGCCGCCCGCTCCCCNGGCATCGTCGTGCCGCTCACTGAACGCCGCCTGCCTGGTTGCCCGGTCGGGTCGCTGGCTTCGACCGAAGGCGCACGGTCGCGTCCGGGACGGTGTTCGGTCCGGAGGGGGCCGGCGAATCTTCTCCTCGACGGCCTCCGCCAGCGGGCGAGTCGGACAGCAGGTCATGGTGCCAGTGCCAGGCGGGCCCACCGCCGGTGTTCAGTCGGGCGCGGCCGAGAACGAGCTCCCCTCTTCCTGTCCAAGGGTCGAGGCTGTGAGCGACGACGAAGGTCCGCATGTCCAGCTCGTGGGCGGCTTCCAGCGCGGCGGCGAAGCCGTCGATCTCCTCGTCGGCGATGCCGTCGAGTAGGGACAGCTGGTTCGAATCGGAAGCCAGCTGGCGGGCAACACGCTGCTTGGTCCGGCTCTTCCGCGGCCAGGACATCCGGTCCAGCTCACCAACGACGAACGCCGCAAGCAGGAACCGCGTCCGTTCCCATACCCAGCCAGGGCTGTGGTTGAGATCGGACCGGACCACCAGCCCAGGCGCCAAAGTCGGCATGGAGGCAACGTCACGGTCGCTCAGCTCGGCGTACAGCACGTCGAGGGCGCCATCGGTCTCCGCGTCGGGAGCCGGGGCGTACTTCCCGCAGGCGAAGACCCGATCGAGGCGATCGCGAAGGAGGGTGTGCCGCAGGATGCCGAGCAGCGTCGCGTCATGGCCGTCAGCTTCGGAGTAGACCTCCAGGGCCCGCGCGGTGCCGGACATGTAGGCCCATCGCACCGCGTCCAAGACTCCTGCACCACCGAGGTTGGCAATAACCTCATCCCGTTCGTTCACAGCACGAGACCCTACCACTGCCAGTAGATGATGTATCAAACTGAACCTCCGTGGCCCCCTCCAGGCCCTTCGATTGCTTCTGGATCCGAGGCGAAGCGGAGAACTCGGCGATGGCGGGCTGTGCGGCGACGAGACTCGCCACCACCATCGGGGTTCGCCAGCAATTCACCGACGTCCGGAGGGCCGGACCGGGCCAGGTTCGCCCTCGCCGGCACCGTGTCCGGGTGGTTGTAGCCGCTATCTCATGCCGCCCCCCACCGAACCTGCTGCGGGACCACGACCTCTCAAGGTGGCGGACCCCGGTCGCGGGGCTGGCGCATCGGGCATCGGGTGGGAGCGGGGCTCGTCATGTCGCGGGGACGCCGCCCGAACCGGTTGGCGATCCGCTGGAACGTCGACTTCCTGGCGCCGGTCCGTGCCCGGTCGCATGTTCCGCCCGCGCACCACAACCGGATGCTCCCACCACTCTGACCAGCGCCGATGAGCTTCGCCCACATGCCGGCGCTGTCGGCTGTGCGTACATCGACCGTGTCTGCTTTGACATGTCAATCTGTTTGCGCAAACATCTGTCGTGTCGGTGCAGGGCCGACGGAAGTGGATGGGCGTCGAGGACCTCGGTCGGATGCGGCGCACCGGGAGGAGAAGGATGATCGCGGGGGGTCGCCCGACCACGGCCAAGGCACCCGACGGCTGGCAAGCGTGGCGCGAGGAGGTCGTGAACCGGCCACCCGCGCTTGAGTTCAGCGGAACCGTGCCCTACCGGCAGGGATGGACCCTGCTGGTGCCCGACGGCAGCGGCCTCTACCTGCTGCACGACCTACGAGGCTTTCTCTACATCGGGCGCGCGCAGGACCTCCAGGCCCGCTACCAGCAGCACTACTGGACCACCCACAACCGTGCCCTGAGGACAGCGCTCCGGAAGCCGCTCGGCGAGACCAAGTTCAGCTGGATTTGCTGCGACCNGATGGCCGCGGTCGTGCACGAACGCGAGCTGGTGCGCAGCCTGCAACCACTGTGCAACGTGATCCGCTTCACCTCCTGAAGGCTCTAGGTCTCCTGTATCCCCGAAAGGAACTGCACCGTATGGCCATCACCGTTCCCGCCCTGAAAGGGCAGATGGGAACTATCTCGTACTACCAGACGAAGATGCGCGCGAAGGAACTCATCGCTGTCGCCCGGCCGGCCAGTGAGCGGGACGACTGGGCCGACAAGGGCCTGGAGGAGCGCATCCAGCGAGAGCTGAACAAGAAGCGTGTGCGTGACGAGATCGTCCCCTACCTGGCGAACTTCGCGGATCGCTTCTTCGGGTCACTCCTCGTCCTGGTTGAAGCCCCGGAAACCTTTGAGTACGAGTCGGCCGCTCAGTTNCTTCAGAAGGACGTCCCCGCGACCTACCGCAAGACGCTCGTTCAGGTCGGGACGCTCACTATTGACGGCGGCGAAATGATCGTTCTTGACGGTCAGCACCGCTTCGCCGCCCTGCGCTCAGTGATCCAGAAGGAGAATGATAAGGAAGAGGAGGTCGCCGGGCCCTACGTCACCGAGGTTCCGAACGACGAACTCGTGATCATCTTTATCGAACACGAGAGCACTGAGACGACCCGGAGAATCTTCAACAAGATTAACAAGACGGCCAAGCCCGTGGGCCGTAGTGACAACATCATTATCAACGAGGACGACGGCCACGCCATAATCGCCCGGCGTCTCATAGAGGAGGGCGCAGTCCTAGGCCAGCAACGCGAGACGAGAGAGGGCAAGTACGAGCCGATCGTCAACTGGAGGTCGACGACGATCAGCGAGCGCAGCGCGCACTGGACGACGCTCTCCGCGGTCCACGACACAGTAATGGACATCCTGAAGCACAAGGGCAAGGACTTCGACGAGAAAAGCCAGCGGCCCGACGACAGCCTGCTGGCCGAGGCCCTCGACATAGCCAGCGACTGGTGGACCGCCNTGTTGAACGGAGTCGAAGCGTTCAAGACAATCCAGGCGGACCCCAACAACGTCCCACAGATCCGCGCGGACCACTCCGAGTGGGGACTCCTCCTGAAGCCCGCCATGCACATGGTCATCTTCAAGGCCGTGATCAAGGCGGCGGAGCGCGGTACCCCGCGCGACCTCGCGATCAGCCGCCTGAACAAGCTGCCCTGGCACATTAAGGATGGACTCTGGGAGAACGTCATCGTCTCGGGAGGCAGCCGCATCACCGCCCGCTCGGAGAACTTCGAGGTCACTGCGGAACTGATTGCTTACCTGATCGGCCGCGAAGGGAACACCCCAGAGATTCGGGAGAGGGCGCGTGCGAGGGTTGCCCACTACCGCGGCATGGACGACTACGAGCTCCCTGACCCCATTGCCTGACATCTGCTGCCAGCCGTGGCGAGGGACGGTCCCCGGACGACGACGAGGCCAGACCNAGTTCGGCCAGGGCCCGGCTGCTATGCCCGACAGGGGGTCAGCTGACCACTGGCAGAGCGGGCCATGTCGAACTGCACGTCTGCTGGGCCATCCGCGGCATGTTGTCGAGGAAGGCGTGCCGGCCGGCATGGCATAGGTCAGATACACCGCGACCTGCGCGTTCTCGTCACGGCCAGCCGTGACGGTGTACTGCCGTTGGACATCGACGGTCATCCTGCCCTTCTTGAGGTCGCCGTCTCGTCGACGACAAAGACCGCCGCGCGGGCGTGGATGTCAGACCCGCAGCGGTGCCAGCCCGCAGCCGTGTCCGAGAACCTGGCGTTCTAGAAGACTCCTGAAAATCTTGAAAGCCTGCCCGCTTTTCACCCATTCGCCCCGACTCCCTTTTGGGTACAAAGTTGGGCAAATCAGGTCGTCGAAGCAAGATCTTCAGTGCACTCCTAGACCGAGCCCACGCTCGCCTGCCAGATGATCGAAGAAGCGCTCGACGCCGGCGTCCCGGCCGCCCCTGGGCCACCGGTGACGAGGTCTACGGCAACGATCCCGCCCTGCGCGCTCGCGAACCGGCGGCTCGGCTACGTCCTCGCCGTCGCGAAGACCTACCAGATCGACACCAGGGCCGGAAAGAAGGCGATCGATCTCGCCGTCACAGTCACCCTGCCCGAACGAGCCTGGACCAGGATCTCGGCCGGGATCGGCGTCAAGGGCGAGCGGCTCTATGACTGGGCGCTCGTCGCCACCACCGACCAGGACCTCACCGGACAGCACCACCTACTGATCCGCGGCAATATCCGTACCGGCGAGTACGCCTTCTGCCGCGCCNACAGCCNGACNCCCGTCCCACTGACCGCCTACGTCCCCTCGCTGGGATTCGCTGGGCCGTCGGGGACGACTTCCAGAACACAAGGAACTCGCCGCCCTCGACGGACACCGGGGCTGGACCTGGACCTCCTGGCACCGCTGGGCCCCGCCCGCGATGCTCGCCTTCGCCTTCCTCGCCGTCACCACCGCGCGAGCCCACGACATCAGCCCCGCCGACGGGCTGATCCCGCTCACCGTCCACGAGGTCCGCCCCCTGCAACGATCCCGGTGGTCGGCCCCCNTACCGGAGTGCAAGCCCACGTCGGCCAAGGCGGACCCCGCTTCGGCCCGCTGACGGCAAGGCGTCCAGCCCGGGTAGGATTCCGGTCATAACTTCATGTTTTCCGTCGCACGGCCGCGTCTCACCACATGGGAGCCGCAGTCAGTCAGGAGACAGCAATGTTCAGTTCTGAGGCGGAGTCCGCCATGCTCGGCCTACAGCGCCGAGCTGTCCAGGCACACGACATATTCGAGCTGGAGCGTATCGACCGCGCCCTCGACGAAATCGTCCGGAATCGGGCGAAATCGTCGCCACCACCGTTCCAGGTCCGTAGCGCCCTGGCTAACGCCGGCAAGGTCCTCAAGGAGCGCAGGGCGACCGCGGCGATCTACTCCCTGGAGCAGGATGTGGCTGCTGGCCAGGACTACTCCGGCTGCGCCGACCCCGGCTACCTCGACGTGGAGTATGCCGACTGGATCGACCGCGCCCCATTGCCAGTCGCGGACCAGGCGTTGCTACGCCGGCTCGTCGCCGGCGACGAAGCCGACGCACTGGCCACCGACTACGGCATCTCCGAGCAGCGCATGCGCGAGAGGATCTCACGCGTCCGCCGCAAGGCCAGGTCATTTCTGCCGGTGTTGCAGGCAACGGCGTGAGCGCCCTTCGGCTCCTACGGCTACGGCCCTGGCTGATCCGCGAGGTGATCCCACCCCGGCGGATCGGGACCTATCAACTGCACCGCGACGACGCGGTGACCTACATCGGTCGCAGCGACACGGACCTTCGCCGTCGCCTCATCCAACACGCTGAGGCGAACCGAGGGGACTTCTTCACCTTCGACGTCCATCACACGCGTGAGCAGGCATTCGTCATCGAGTGCGCCCACTTCCACAACACGAAGGGCTTCACCTCGAACCTGATCCATCCCGCGGCGCCATCCGGGGAAGCACGGTCCTGCCCCTTCTGCCGCGGAGTCGCCAACGCACGACTTCGCCTGCCTGGCACCCGTCCTGCGGCGCGAACGCATCGATAGCCACCACCACCGAGACGGAGACACCGCGTCTCGACACGAGCAAGGAGATCTACCGCGATGGCCAGCAGCCCGCTCTTCCAGTCCCCCGATACTGCTACTCCGCCCGCCCCGACCAGGGCCCAGGTAGGTGGCGACGCTACCCACGCGGACCTCATCCAGGTTGATACCGCCCTGGAGTCGATGCGCGACAGCGGCTACGACCTCACCGCCGCCGTCGGCGAACCGGTCGACAACAGCCTTGAGGCCAACGCCCGCATCATCCGGGTCGAGCCTACTTACGGTGCCAACAACCAGTCCGTCGACGCGATCGCCGTTGCCGACGACGGGGCCGGCATCGATCCCGACAACATGGCTCACGTGCTCTCGATGGGCTACAGCACCCGTTACGGCCAGCGCAGCGGACTCGGCCGATTCGGAGTCGGCATGAAGCTCGCCGGTCTGAGCCTCGGGCGTCGGATCGACGTCTACTCAACGCGTCGGATCGATGACCGCATCTGGCACGCCTACATCGACCTTGATGAGATCAAGAACGGTACGCAGAAGCACATCATCGCCGAGTCCGTCGAGGACTGGCCCAGCACCTACGCCCGCCTCATGGCCGATGCTCAAGGGAACCCGTTTTCCTCCGGCACGCTGGTCATCTACGGCAACATCGACCGGCTGACCAGCGGCGGCCACTACGCCACCGCGCTTGACGAGAAGATCAGCGAGTTGCGCACCTTCATCGCGCGCACCTACCGGTACTACCTCGACAAGGGCCGGACCATCGAGCTAGCCGGCACACCGGTCACCCTGCTCGACCCCCTGTTCCTGCTCGACAACCCCCGCATCATCAAGCAGTACAAGCCGCTCGACGTACGAGGGACCATCATCGAGCAAGCAGACATCGAGATACGCCCTGGTCAGAGGATCCACGTCACGGTCAGCCTGGCCCCGGAGGAGTTCCGTCCCAAGTCTGGAAGCGGTGGAACTCATGACTACAAAGGGCGGCCGATCCGCGACTATCATATCGCCGAGAGCGCCGGTAAGATCAGCATGGTTCGCAACGGCCGCGAGATCAACTACGATATCGTGGCTAAGCTCCTTCCGGCCGGCGTCGATAAGATCGATCGGTACATCGGTATCGAAGTCCAGTTCCCGGCCGAACTCGACGAGTTCTTCCAAGTGCGCAACGTCAAGCGAGGCGCCGTCCCGGTGATGAAGCTCCGCGAGGAGCTCCGCAAGTGGCTCGACCGCCCGGTGCGGCACGCCCGCAGCCAGATCCGTAGGCATTGGAGTGACGTCGAGACCAGGGAGCGTGCCGAAGCGCAGGCTCACGAGTCAGTCACCGCCGCCGTGGCTCGCGTGGAGCAAACTAGCCCGCCCGGTCAGGCGGGCAAGGACGTCTCCCCGGAGCAGGAGCAGCAGTACATCAGGGACGTCCTCGACGATCTTCAACTTGACTCGGGCGGCGACGATGTGGACACCGCCGCGCGCGTCCAGCAGGAGATCGAGGAAAAACCAATAACGATGGTGGATGCTGCATGGTCGGGTTCCGAGCTGTTCGAAATCGTGCACCTCAACGGAAAAGCGATCGTGAAGATCAACCACCGGCATCCGTTCTGGAAAAAGGTCTACGGACCCATCAAGGCAGCGGCCTCCGGCACGACGAACAGTACCGACGAGGAACTCCTAGGGCTACTGCGCAACGCGGAAGCAGGTATCGACGCGTTGATTCTCGCCTACGCCAAGGCAGAGAACTTGCACACGGACGCCGCTCAGTTCGATGACCTACGAACCTATTGGGGCACGTTCGCCCGATCCTACATCAACGAGGTTATCAAGGAAGACTGATCATCCTGGCTGCGGTGAAGGGTAAACGCCCCTCACCGCAGCCACGATCATTCGCATAGTCACAAATCAGTGCATCCGCACACGGCTGCACCACACGCACCGACACGATACCGACTGCACCAGGAAGGCGCGATGCCGGCGCCGGCATCATTGGGCAGGTTCAGGCGATGGAGCGGTACGGCGCAGGAGCCGATGCCCACGTGTTTCCACCTGCGCCGCCGCGAGGGTGGCTTGCCAGCCTCGCAGCGTACCAATGCGCTCCGGATGCTCATACAACCCAGCACGAATCTCGGCCCGGGTCAGCCTGGAGTATAGATTACGGCGCGAATCCTCACGCCCAATGAACTCCTCCTTGCGATGTAGCAGCGGCGGGTTGCTCGACCGGCTATAGTCGCGCCAGTCGACGCTCAACCTACGCAGATTGACCGTGACCGCCGCGGCTAATGTCGGGTGTGCATCACGATCAAACCGAGGGNAGGTGAGATAGGAGATTTGCGGTTCTACGACCGAAAGCTTTACCATGTTCGCCCCCTCCACCGTTCCCGTCAACGCGCGGGCGCACCCCTCGTATACCTGGAGCACCGGCGGCAGTTCAGCCATGGCCGAGCGATGGACGTACAACGCGGTTGGAGTCTGCTTACCGACCGGTGAGCTACNGGCAGTCACGAGGATCACCGCCGGGCTACCGCACGCCCGCAGCAGGCGATCTGCCTGCTTACAGGCGGCCTGGTAGCTACCGAAGAGCGCGCGGATATCCGCCGCCAAGGTATGCCCGAGCTCGTTGAAGCGGGGCCGGCGGCGGAACCGAGAAAGGGCAATGTAGACCAGCAGCTCAGCACGCCGCTGGATCCTCACTCGGTCCCAATGCGCATCCGGCGTGACCTGCCGGATCAGCCGAACACCCTGACCGATACCGCCGAGCGCCTCCCGGATACAGCGCTCGTGCTCGGCGCTCAGCTCTCCTGCCCGCGGAGTACGTGCATGGTCACTCAAAAAGCCGAGCAGCGGCGCGAGGGTATCACAATGCTGCTCGTAAACCGCGTGTGGGTCAGTACGAACGCGTGGTCGATATCGGTATACGCGTGTCGCGATGAACTCTTGTGCCTTACCAGAATCACGAAAGACGTAGAAGACCCCTGGTGCGGCAGCGAGAGGGCGAACGGCAAGCGTTTGCTCAATCCAGTCCGCAAGCTCAGTCTGTTCATAGAACTTCTGAAAAGTGCCGCTCCTCGTTAGAATGCCATCGCCAAAGGGCCGCCCGACCAGGCCGCGAGCATCCCATGTCAGTCGAGAGGAAACGATAAGCAGTTCGCCTGTTAGGTCCCAGGCCGCGCGCAGCGCCTGCGCGCGTTCATCAACGCGCTCGATCACATTAATCACATAGCCGAGATNGACAATGTCGGCGCGACACTGTCGATATTGTGGCCTATGAACCGGATCCCAGCCCTCAACGTCGTATCCGAGAGTCTGTAGATGGCGAATGTCGCCNCCGCGGCCACAGCCATAATCGAACACTGACATGGCTGGATTAAGCAGCTCGTCGGAAAGTGCCAGGGCAAGGGGCCGGGATAAGGACACGCGGGTCATAGCGGTCCGGTGCCGGGCCACGGTCGTGGTCATGATGACGTAGAAGCAGAAAGCGCGAGACCAGCGAGACCAGCGACGTCGGTTACGCGAGCGTCACCAACCAAATATCCGATGCCCCTGTGTAGATGAAGACGGAACTGTTGAGCAAGCGTTTCATCTTCAAGTGGAAGCCCATCCTGATGACAGCGATAGCGTACTAGAGCCCACAATATGTCGCCCATATCGCCAGCAAAGACGCGCCAAGTCATCTCAACACTGCTATCGAGTGTGAGCTTCACCGCGGGTGGTGGTGCAGGCTCGGCGAGAGAACGACACAGTGCCCAGCGGCAGAGTACATTCCAATGCGCTATTCCGGTTCTGCGTTTCAGCGTGATGAGTTGGTCGCGGGCTGTCTGTGATAGCCGGATGTGCTCGATGGTCATGGCCGCCGCTACTCCCAGAAATAGCCGAGCTCGACAGACGTGGCATTCGTTTTGGGGTCAAACTCCAACCTATACGAACGGCCTACGTATTTGGCGATCCGATCGTAAGCTAGCTCGTCTACCTCAGTGTCCGTCGATAGAAGGATAACCTGATGGCTTGCTTCAGGGAAATACCGTTCCAGGAGGTGACCCCGGTGAGACCCATCGAGCCGACCGAGCGGCGTGTCGATGATGATCGGAAGCGGCCGGCCGGCGGCCCGAGCCAGACCCCACAGCAGTGCCACGGCCAAGAGCTGTCGTTCACCTGCGGATAGCTCATGAGATGACAACGGTCGACCATCCAGCCCGGTCAATCTGACCGTGTAGGACTCTGGGTCGATATCGATATCGGTGACTAGCTTGTCCTTACGCAGGAGGCGGCTAAGTGCGTCCAGGATCAGTTGCGAGATACGGTCTAGGTGTCGCTCCGTCGCGGTTGCGCGCAGACGGTCGAGGGTGATCCGGACTCTGTCTACGTGATCAACGAGGCGTCGTCCGTCATCGGCGGTCAGGTTCGCCCGAGCCGCCTTATCAAGGGCAGCTTCGTACGCTGCGTCCGCGCGGGCTCGCTCGTGGCGAAGCGTCGCAAGCCGCTCCTCAGCGTGCTCGAACTCAGCTCTACTGCGGATTGCGTCGGCTGAGGCACGATCGCGTTGCTCACGCAAGGGGGCCAGGAGTTCAGGATCAGGCATCGCTACGAGGATTCGTTCAGCTTGGTCGAGCTCTGCGGACGTCTGTTCACGCCGTTCCAATAGTCCGCGTAGACGCCGTTCTGCCCCGGGCAAGGTAGAGTCCCGGAGAATCTCAATCATAGCGACGTCCTGTAGTGCTGTGACGACAGGCGCCGCAGCGGCGCGTTCGCGCTCGGCACGGTCGGCAGCGAGGAATTTTTCGATTCTCGTGAGCGTCGTGCTCCGAATCTGGGCTGTCCTGAGCTGTTCTAGTACGATGGCNTCGCGTGCGGTCACGGTGTCCGTGATGATCCGCTGTCGGCCCGCTTCGACCTCCAGGTCGGCTTGGGCCGCTAGATCACGCAGCGTGCCGATCAGCTGTAGAAGCGGCGCCGATCCGGCTAGCTCCTCACGCAGTTCATCTTCGAGTCGTGATAGCTCACGTCGGAGCATTTCGACCTTGGTTTCGGCAGCATCGCGGCGATCGAGGAGATCGCCACCCGCAGACCGGTATCGCTCAGTGGCTTCGAAGAGCCGCTTCTCAGCACGCTCCAGTTCGACGCGCANGGCGCCAGCCGCGGCGACGGCCGATTCTTCGGTTTGCCGAAGCGATGTGACCGTGCGTCGGCGATCCTCTACATCCTCGCGAAGCCCATCGGGCACCTGGTGGTTCCTATGCCGACGGCGGAGTACCGCCAGGTCGGTGTTCAGCCTTTCGACAAGGTCGAGACCAAGCAGGGACGCGAGAGCAGAGTCGAGGACCTCGCGTGACCGATCCATATCGGCCAGCGCCTCGATCTGTTCGCCATCGAAGAAGAACAACCCGGCGATACCGCGCGGCAGAAAAGTTTCGATCTGGTCACTCCACGTGGAGGCCAGGGCGGCATCGTGACGTCCATCGACCGAAACGAGAAGGATCTCTCGTACAGATGCGCCCGTGCTCCGCCAGCTCCGCCGTACCCAGTATTTGCGTTGGACTCCTTCTTGGCGAGCGTGAAAACTAATTTCGATAGCAGCGCCCACAGTATGCGGCACGCCGCGATGGATCAATCCCCGAAGATATTTGTCGTAGCTGCCGGAGCGGCGGCCGGACACTTGCGCGAGCGAGCCGTAGAGGACAAGGTGAATCGCTTCGAGGATGGTGGTCTTTCCCGCGCCGTTCAGTCCACCGATCAAGGTAATGGGTTTCTTGGTCGATGGCGACGAGAGTTTGATCGACTGCCTGCCGGCGAAGGTCCCGACGTTTTCCAGCACAAGTTCATCGATTATCACTGCGCTGCCTCCGCATCCGCGTGGCGGACGTAGCCGTCGGCAAGGTCGAGTGGATCGGGCTCGTCGATGGTCTCCGCGGCTAGTGTACGGTCCAAGGCGGACTTACGCTGGTGCGCTCGGGCCGTGGCGTCTTCCTCGTCGTCGTAGAATCCGCGCCGAAGGGCNTTCTCCAACTCCTCGAATAGTCCAGCACGGCGCGCTTGGGCANGGNGACGCTGCTCAATGTCGAGCAGCTCTCGTACCAGTTCGAAGTGAATCCGGTCCTCTCCTACGACCGATTTCAGGATCTCCACGGTGGCTGGCCCGAGGGGCAGGTGTTCGTCAAGTTCCCGCCCGGGGTACGCCTCACCCGTTACGGCCTCGTAGATGCGGGGTAGGAGGTCCTCGAACTCGTGCTTGTCGACCACCCAAATGCGGCGGATCTCCTCCNGTTCGGCGAGAGTGATGAGTTCGAGAGTCCGGACGTAGTCCGGTCCATTAGCACGGATCCACACCTGGGCTTCTAGCAACTGGGTAAGCCACCGCTCGCGTGCGACCTGCGTGTAAGGCCCCGGGATCGGCTTTCCGTTGAAGAGCTGAACTGTACCGTTCATGCGGCGAAAATCGCGTAGGTGCCGGTCGTCCGCTACATCAAGCTCATTGCGCAGGTCGAGCAGCGGCAGCATCCACTCCTTTTCTTCGTCGTTCTGGATCATCGCGGACATCGACTTATCCTTGTCGACCAAGGTGCACGTCCAGCATCCAAATCGGCTGTCACCGCAGCTTGGGGTGCTAGCGTCAACGACGAGCGGGCACTCGCCATCAGGCGACGCACCCTGATACATCGTCAGAAGGTCCTTATTGGAGTATCCCCACGGGTTTGAACGCTGCATCAGGAAAGTCCACACGTCGTCGTTCGACCAGTTCTCGATCGGCGTGTAGACGAGACAGTTTGGCAGGTTGTCGTTTGGGCTGAGTAGATCGCGCACACGCCGGGATTCAAGGGCGGTCATGCGGTGCGATCGCCCGGAGCTTTCGGCTTTTCGGGTACCCAGCACCAGAATCGCTTCGCTGTAAGAGCGAACCATCTCGCGTATGAAGGCGTTCGATGGCTTAATCTTCAGGCGTTCTGTGCACCAGCGAAACTTCGGACGCGGGGCAGGGTACCCCCGTCCTATGAGGTTCACCCAGAAGGTGTCTGTTATAGCTGGCGTAAGCCGGTGTGTGGTGATTGGTAGGTTCTGCTGCGCCGCTGCTGACGCTAGAATTTCCAAGGAATGGGTAACCCAGGCAGCCACGACCGGGTTCTCCACGAGCGTGTCTGTGCTAATCACGTGGACAGGCTTGGTTCGCTGTTCCGGAGTGAGCTGGGCCAGCGCCATCCAGACAAGCTGGAGAACCGCTGTGGAGTCCTTGCCGCCAGAGTAGCCCACCACCCACGGAACGCCGTCGGCCAGGTAAAGCTCCTGGGTTTGGGCGACGAGTGCATCGACCGTACCGGCGAAGCCGGCCTCGTCGAAGGCGGAACGCCTTTGGATAGGCAGGCTACGTGTCACGTCTCTCCTTTGCCGAACGCATCCTCAGCGCGCTGTTCCTCTGGCAGAAGAGGCAGATCGAGCGAGGCGCGAATTATCGAGGTGGTCAGTAGGACGTTCGCGGCGCTCTTACTGACCTTTCCTCCTAGGATGGCGCGGCCCTCCCAAGTTGTGGAGTTGGCGCGACGCCAATCGATGGTGCGTAGTTTCTGGAGCCGCTGCTCCCATGTTGCCGGGTCCTGGCTGGCTTGGAGCAAGCCGTTTCCGACCTTGCCGAGCGCGTGCAGGACGATGCCGTGGCTGTGGATAAAATCGCGTCGAATTTCACCCGCGGTGACTTCACGGTTGCGAACCTGACGCCACTCGGGGAACTGGTCAGCGACGATCCGCCAGTACTCGGCAGCCAGATCAACCCGTCGCTCCAGGGACGTGGTTTCCACGTCCTCAAGCAGTGCCTTATTTGCGTTGTAGAAGGCCGACAAGGTGAACAGCTTCCGGGACCGTGCGGCCAGGTTGCTGGTTTCCATTTCGGTTAGATCGCCGAAGAAGGTGGATCGCAGGACCGCCAATTTCGTGATGATCGACATCTCGTCGCGATGGTCATATAGCACACCGATCGACTTGGATGGCCTGATTGCATAGCGATTGAGATCGGCGAACATCTGTTGACAACGGTCAAGGCCGATGTCAAGAAACAGGACAATCGCGATACTTTCGTCGCCAAGCTCTGGGCTGGCGATTAGCGCTTGCTGGATCGCCGCGCGGCGGTGCTGTCCGTCGTTGATTACAAACTTGGCGGACATCGGGATGGTCAGGGTTCCGACACGCTCCGCTGGGCCGCTGTCTACGGCCAACGGTTCGAACTGGACCTCGGCATTGACGGACGCGGTGAGCGCCGAGAACACGTAACTGCTCGGGTTCTCGACGACATAGCGTGCCATCTCCGGCACCCGAGACTTGTTGAGCGTCCGTTGTGCCCGCATCTCCGCTGGCAGCTCCTCCTCGTCGAACACGAAGAGTCGCGGGATGAGGCGGAGTGGACACATGGTTACGTAGTACTCCCGCCCAGCCTGCACCCCTCGGATGGCTGGGAAGACGTACTCGAAGGCGCCGGGACGGCGGCGCGCGCCCGCACCGCGCCCCGGCTCGTGTCTGACCTTGGCCTGTGGCACCTGTTACACCTACCAGACGAGTGGTCTGTACGGAAGGGACAGTCCGAACATACGCCCGTGTCCCCCCGAACATGGGTCCGAACCTGCGCGTATGATCGTGTCCATGACCGTAGCGACTCCCGCAGACAGCCTGGTCGGCGCCACAGCTGACTCCGCCGCCGAGCGACCGGTCTACCTGGACTGCAACGCCACCACGCCCGTGGAACCGCGCGTCGTAGCTGAGGTCATGGCCTTCCTGGCGGACGAGTACGGCAACGCAGGCAGCCGTACCCATGGCTTCGGCCAAGCAGCGAAGCGCCGTGTGAACCGGGCGCGTGAGGAGGTCGCCCGCGTCGTCGACGCCCAGGCGGACGAGGTTGTGTTCACTAGCGGTGCAACTGAAAGTAACAATCTAGCGATCTTGGGGCTTGCTCCAGAGGGCGAGCGCAACCGGCGAACCCACATCGTCAGCAGTCAGATCGAGCACAAGGCTGTGCTGGAGCCGCTTGAGGAGCTGCGCCGACGCGGCTTCGAGGTGACGCTTCTGCCTCCAACGCCTGGGGGCTGGGTTGACCCAGACGAGGTCCGCCGATCGCTTCGCCCAGATACCCTGCTCGTTTCCATCATGGCAACTAACAACGAGACCGGGGTAATCCAGCCCATATCCGAGATTGCTGCGCTGCTCGCGGACCATGAGACATACTTTCATGTCGATGCGGCGCAGGCATTTGGCAAGCTGATCGACCCGCTGCGTCACCACCGGATTGATCTTCTCAGCGTATCCGGACACAAGATCTTCGCTCCGAAGGGGATCGGTGCGCTTGTTGCGCGGCGCCGCGGCTACCGACGAATCCCGCTCAAACCACTATTCTACGGCGGCGGCCAAGAGCGGGGACTCCGCCCCGGAACCCTGCCGGTAGCACTCATCGCCGGACTCGGTTTGGCCGCTTCTCTGGCACTCCGTGAGCACGGCGAACGTATTCAGCAGTGCGAAGCCATGAAGGAGGCGGCACTGGCGGCTCTAGAGCCTCTCGGTATCGCGTTCAACGGCGATCAAGCTCGGATGGCCGCGCATACACTCAACTTCTCCATCCCGGGAGTGGACTCGGAGGCCGCGATAGTGGAGCTTAAGGACCTCGTGGCGATATCTAACGGGTCCGCTTGCACGTCGCAAAGCTACGAACCCAGCCATGTCCTTACCGCTGCTGGACTGCCTGACGAGCGAGTTGCCGGAGCCCTCAGGTTGTCATGGAGTCACCTCACGCCCTCAGTAGACTGGGTAGCCGTTGCTGAACGCTTGCGCCGACTCACTGGCACCGCAATCGGCTAATTCCCTGCCGCGATTCTGCGGTGCCGAACCCCCACGCTGCACAGTGACGGTCGATGGCGTCGCTCGTGATGAAGGCGTAACCAGCCTTTGTGCCCAGTAGGCAACCAAGGCCACGGCGACGGCTACCCGTCAGCTCCGTTCACGGGCGTGCCCAGGGGGCCGACCACCGATGTCTACGGGGAGCCTGCCTTACTTCCGTGGGGATTCCGGCGGAGGCCGTGGCTTCTCTGGACAGCGTCCGGTACGGCAGCAGCGCGACGCTGGCCGCGCAAGCGAGCCCTGCGATGAGCAGCGTGGCCCTGACGCTGGTGAGCGCGGCGAGCCCGCCGCCGGTGAGGACGAACAGTGGCTGCACCGTCTTGGCGCTGATTCCCCAGGCGGTGCGGACGCGGGCCATGTAGGCGTCGGCGGTGACCTCCATGCGGTACGTAGCGAACACCGGGTTGAACACTCCTGCGCACGTCAGCATGGCTGTATCTGCGACCACGATGATCACTAGTCCGGTCAGGCCGTGGGATGCAAGCGGGTACAGCAGGATCCAGGGGGCGCGGGCCGCGCCGGCGGCGAGCAGCACGCGCCGCTGGCCGAACCTGCGCACCAGTACCGGCGCGAGGCGGGAGCCGGCGATCCCGCCGAGGCACGGCAGGCCCAGGGCCAGCCCGTAGGCGTACGCGGATAGCCGGAGATCGTCGAGGATGAGGACGGCGAGCAGCGGAATGGTCATGATTACCGGGCCGCCGAACAGCATCGCGTTGAGGAACAGGGGCCGCAGTCCGGGGTGGGCGAAGATGTAGCGCCATCCCTGTCGGATGCCGGAGTGGGCGGAGCGCTCGGGCGGTGGCGGCTCGCGTGCGTGGATGCGCCGCACGCCGACGGCGGAGCCGAGGTACGACGCGGCGTCGACGGCCATCGTCGCGGTGGCCCCCAGTCCGCCGATCAGCAGCCCGCCGGCCGGCGGCCCGGCTGTATCTGAGATCCAGTCGGCGGTCTCGAACCAGCTGTTCGTCGCCAGACGCCCCGCCGGATCGGTCA
Organism: Frankia sp. EI5c; assembly: GCF_001636565.1. Taxonomy (GTDB): domain Bacteria; phylum Actinomycetota; class Actinomycetes; order Frankiales; family Frankiaceae; genus Parafrankia. Next base: position 4,129 of record NZ_LRTK01000038.1, on the reverse strand, counting down.
TCGCTTTCAGGTGCGCCCCGCTGGCGGCGCCGAAGGCGATCGACGCGGTCGTGCAGATGGCCCCGACCGCGACCAGTTGCGGGTAGGTGAGGAGACCCAGCACGGCAGCAGCCGGCACGCTCGCGAGCGCGGCGAACCGCACCAGATCCGCCGCGATCATGACGGGTCGTTTGCGCCGATGTTCGATGCCGGCACCGAGCGGCAGCAGGACCGCCGCGGCGGTGAGCCCGGCCAGACCGGACAGCAACGACACCTCGAACGCGGAGGCGTGCAGGACGAGGACCGCGACGATCGGCAGCGCCCCGGACCCGATACCGCTTCCCGCCGCACTCACGGCGTAGGCGAAAAGCAGATTACGGCGATCTCGGTCCCGCACCGGCGCACGGTACCACTCACAATGTTCCCGCCAGGTCGAAGCCGCCGGTGCCCAATGCGCAGAATTCTTGAGAGCAGTGGTCGCCCGCAAGGCCAAAGGGCGCCGGCCGGGCGGGCGCCGCTGTCCCGGTGGCCGCGGTGCAAACCACCACGCCAGCGAATGAGGCAGTTGATCTGACGGCTGGTGCGGCGCGCGAAGATGTCGGCCAGGTTCGGAACGTCGTCGCTGGTCAGGGCCACTCTGGGACGCGAACGGAATGTTCTGCGTCCGGGGAATGTGTGACCCGCTCCGATCAGGCAGGGTAACCCGCGACCGACGATCTCGATCTGAAGTAGGGGAGCTGGCCACGTGGATGCGGTTCAGGATGAGACGGCGGGCGTCCTCGACGAGGAGCAAGCGGACGTACTGCGCGCGCGGCTGGTCGACGGGCTGCTTTCGGGTGGGTGGATTAGGACGGCTCAGGTGGAGGCGGCGTTCCGGGCTGTGCCACGGCACCTGTTTGCGCCTGAGGCGTCGTTGGAGGCGGCGTACGCCGACGATGTCGTGCGGACGAAGTTCGACGCCGACGGGACGGCGATCAGTTCGGTGTCCGCGCCGTGGTTGCAGGCGACGATGATCGAGCAGGCACGGTTGGCGGCCGGGATGCGCTGCCTCGAAGTCGGCTCGGGCGGGTACAACGCGGCTCTTCTCGCCGAGCTGGTCGGTCCGACGGGCGAGGTGACCACGGTCGACATCGACCCGGACATCACCGACCGAGCCGCTGGCTTCCTGGCCGCGACGGGCTACGACCGGGTCCGGGTCCTGACTGGCGATGGCTGGGACGGCGCGGCCGAGCACGCCCCGTTCGACGCGATCATTGTCACGGCGCAGGCCGTGGACCTGGCACCGGCGTGGGTCGACCAGCTGGTCGAGGGTGGCCGGCTCGTCGTCCCGCTCCGGCTGCGCGGTCTCGGCCGCGGGGTCGCCTTCGAGCGGCAGGGCAACCGGCTGGTCAGCCGCGAGACGCAGATGTGCGGCTTCGTACGGATGCAGGGCGCCGGCGCGAGCCCGATGGAGCGCCTCGCGCTGCGCGGCGACGAGATCGCCCTGCGGTTCGACGGCAACTACCCGGCCAAACCCGAGCTGTTCGACGGCATCCTCGACACCCCTCGCGTCGATACCTGGACCGGGGTGCGGCTCCCGCCGATGACCTCGTTCGCCACGCTCAAACTCTGGCTCGCGACCGTGTTCGACGGCTACTGCCAGATCGACGTCGCGAAGGACGCGGCGACGGAGTCCCTCGCGCCTGAGGGCAAGCCGCCCGGCGACGCCGTCGTCCACGGCGCCAGCCTCGCCTATCTGACCTGCCCGAAGATCGCCGAATCGCTATACGAGTTCCGCGCCCACGCCGTCGGCCCCGACGCCACCGCCCTCGCCGAGGACCTCGCCGACCAGGTCCGCATCTGGGAACGCGACCACCGCAACGGACCCGACCCCCGCATCACCGCCCACCCCGCCGAAACCCCGGACCACGTTCTGCCACCGGGCCGGACCCTCGACCGAGCCCACGCCCGCATCACCATCACCTGGCCACATCCAGCGGACCCGGACGCGACCTACCACGGCTCCCGCCCGGCGCCGAGCTAATTAGGTTAGTGGGCCTGTGCGACGCCATCTTGTGCAGGCCCGGAGCCATGTTCTCCTGGACGATGCGCATGAGGGCCACGCGCCTCGGGTCGACGAGTGGCGCCACTTACCCATGGCGTCGCAGGGCGGCGAGGATGGGAATCTTGCCGATGGTGGCGTCGTCCAGGTCGTCCCAATACAGGCCGGCAGGCCGGCGGGCCGGGCCGCAGGTGATGGTCCGGGTGGGGGTGACGATGAGGTCGACGCTGAAGTCCCAGCNGGATTCTGGAAGATCGTCCTCGACGACCTGAAGGTCGTGAACGGTCGTGACGACGGTGGTGGTGGGACGGATGAGCCCGGCTTCCTGGAGGAGCGCGAACTCGATGTCGGAGTAGCCGGCGCCTTTCCCGAGGCGTACGCCGTGCGGGTTGACCGCGACGCTGCCACAGACGATGAGGTCAACGGGCTGCATGTCCTGCACGCCGACCTGGCGGGCGAGGGTGGCGGCGAGGTGTCGGTCGGCGGCCTGGTCTGGCGGTATAGGGAGGGTGGCCGGGTCGAGGTGGTAGAAGGGCAGCGGTTCGGCCAGTCTCGGGACCGCCATGTAGACGGTCTTGCCGTCGCGCAGGGCGCGGGCGCGGACGGGTTGCTGGGCCCGGTCGGGAACGGCCTTGACGATCCGCGCCGAGGCCCACGCGGGTAGGGCGGCGAGTCGTGCGGCGGCTTCGTCCGCGCCGACGAACGTGGGGATGTAGCCGTGGACATCGGGCGGAGCGGCGTGTTCGCGCTCCAGCAGGGTCCAGATCCGTTCGCGGACGCGCTGTTTGGCTTCGTGGACGTCGAGGTTCATCGGGCTGCCTGGCCTGCGGGTGCCATGACGTCGAGGAGACGGTCGCAGGCGTCGCGGACGGTCGGGACGTGGCGCCAGGGCTGGAGTTCCCGGCCGATCGTGAACGCCATCGCGATGCCCNCGCCGCCCCAGGTGCGGGCGACCACGTCGAGAGCCTGGCTGAACGCGTGTCCGGCCTCGTCTGGTTTGCGTTGCCGGATCTGGGCGAGAGCGAGGTTCCCCAGAACGATCGCGTCGGCTTTCGCCGGGCTGTGGGGGTGGGAGATGACGCGTTCGAGCAGGCGCTCGGCCGTCTTGGGCTGGCCGAGGAACAGGTAGCAGGAGCCGGCCATACGCGGGATATGGCCGGGCGAGTACAGGTAGCTCGCCTCGTCCGCGGCGTCAACGGTGCCGAGGAGCCTGTCGGCCTGGCCGAGTAGCTGTTCGCATTCGGACGGGCTGCGCTGCATCGCGTACGCCTCGGCGGCGTGCAGAGTGGCCAGGCCGGCGAGCACGTCGCTGGAGCCTTCGGTCACCGCCATGCAGCGCTGGGCGAGCTCCAGCGCCGCCTCCGGGTCCTGCTCGCCGTGCAGCGCGACGATCGTCGAGCGCAGCAGCGCGAGTCCTTCCGCGATCGGGTTGCGTAGCTCCCGGCCAGCGTCGGCGGCTCGATCCAGATAGGCGCGGGCCTGGTGATGGTCACGGCGCTGGGAGGCGTCCCACACGAGCTGTCCCATCAGGATCGCCGCCTCGGCCTCCACCGTCAGCAGCTCCCGTTGCACCCGCGCGGACGGCGCCTGGGAGCGCAGGTAGCTGGCCAGGGTGAGTAGCTGGCTCGCCTCCGGGAGCAGAGCTGTCGCAGGCGTGCGGTCGTACTGCACGTCGAGGTCTTCGACCCGCTGCCGCAGAAGCGCGACGGTCACCAGATCCACGGATCGGGGCTGGTCGCGGACGTAGCCAAGGCGTTCCTCGACAGACCCGTCCGGTCCCAGCGCCGCGACAGTCGGCCAGGCCGCAGGATCAGCGAGCACGGCGGGCCGCCGGCGCGCTTGTGATCCACCAGCAGCGGGCTGGGCTGGGGCCACTGGAGCGGCCACGCTCCGCGCCGCGCTCGCGCGATCAGATGGGGCCGGCCCCGCGGTACCCACGCTGTTAAGAAGAAGCCGATCCGAGGGATCGAGACGCTCGTGGTCATCGAGATCGACCAGGGCATGGACGTCGGTTCCGTAGACGCCGGCGAGCAGGGCCAGAGTCTGCGGCGTCAACCGGCGCACCCGTGACGTGGGAAAGTGCAGGTCGACCCGGGGCGCGGTGCCGGG
>NZ_LRTK01000037.1 GCF_001636565.1 Frankia sp. EI5c | reverse complement strand
GCCGCCCGCTGTCGGTGGTGCTGGCCTAAGTCGGGATCGCGCCGCGGTTCGGCGACCTGCCCGCCCGAAAGACCGGCGACAGGCCGCGCAGCCGCACGGCCACCCGGCCAGATGGGCAGTGGGAGGGCTTGCGTTCAAGTGAACTTCACCCCATAGCGTCGGTCCGGCCCGGCCCGGCCCGGCCGGCCCGTCCTGTTCATCCGCATACCTGTGAGGTCCCGCGATGCAGACACCGACGATGTCCACGCCTCGACCGTCCTCGCCCCGGCCCCGCCTGCACCAGCCCGATCGAGACGCTCAGGCCGACGAGGCCGTGCGCCAGCTCGTCGAGCACCTGCAGGTCGGCCTCGATCGCGGCGACGCCGACCACTACGACCGCCAGTTCGCGGCGGACGTGCTCTGGGGCAGCCCTTACGGGATGACGCTGACCGGATTCGAGCTGCTCAACTCCATTCATCGTGCGCAGCTGGCCCGGCCCACGGTCGCCCGTTCCCGCTATGAGCCGGTGCAGACCCTCATGCCCACGCCCGACGTCGTCATCACCCACGTCCGCAGGCGGGCACTGCCCGACGCGGACGGCACCGAGCCCACGGGCTTCTCCGAGATGGCGATGTACGTCCTGGTCCGTCGCGACGGTCAGTGGTGGCTCGCGGCTGGCCAGAACACCCCGATCGCGAACCAGCCCTGATCACCACGGCCAATCGCGGCGCGGCCCAGCGGCCCCGCGGCCCCGCCCCGCCCCGCCCGATACCGTTCCGACCTTCGCCTCCTGCCCGCCGCTCAGCTCTGGGTACCCAGCCCGAGTAGCGGGGCGAGCCGCTCGAGCTGGTCGACTGCCTNGGAGAGATCGGGGGCGAACGGGTTCACGAGTACGTGGTCGGCGCCGGCATCAAGGTGGGCGATGAGCCTGGCCGCGACGGCGGCGTCATTGCCCCAGGCGAGAACGTCGTCAATCAGACGGTCGCCGCGCTCAGCGATAACCGTCTCGCTGTAGCCGAGCCGGCGGTAGTTCCTGGCGTAGGGGGAGTCGGCCGCACCCGCGCCGAGATCGAGGATGGTTCGCAGCATTGTCCGGGCCGCCTGCCCGTCATTTTCGAGGATCACGGCCTGATGCGGGATGACGAGCGGCTCCGGCCCCAGCGCGGCGCGGGCGCTCGCCGTGTGCGCCACCGGCTGCAGGAACGGGTGGACGCCGTGGGCGCGCTCGCGAGCCAGCCGGTGGGCGCGTGGGCCGAGGGCGGCGAGGACGCGGAGGTATCGCGGGGCTGTCCCGGCAGGATCAGTGATTGCTCCGCCCTCTGCGAGACCCGTGGCTCGGCGCGCCGAGTGCTTCATCCCGACCAGTGATCACGATGGAGCACCTGATCGCGAGGAATTCGCCGTGCGGGCCGGAACTCCGTGCCCAGAGTGAAAGCGAGCGGGATGAACGCGGCCAACATCACCTCGTCGTAGGGGACTCCCAGGACCTGGGCCATTTCTCGTTCCAACGGCCCCTGGGCGGTCGTCCACACCGTCCCCAGCCCGCGGGCCCGTGCGGCGAGCATGAAGCTCCACACGGCCGGGAGGATGGAACCCCAGGTCATCGACTGGGCCAGTACCGACGCGCCGTCCGTGCGCCCCTCGACGCATGGCACGACGATGGCGGGTACACGATGGATGTTGTCGTACAGATGCTGGAAGCCGCTCGTCATCCGTGTCATCGAACCGCTGTGCATCGTCATCCGCTGCATGTCCCGATGGCTCAGGCGGCTCGCGACGGGATCCACCACGGCGACGGCGCGCCGAAACACATCCGCCAGAGCCTGCCGGCGCTTGGCGTCGGTGACCACGACAAAGTGCCAACGCTGGCGGTTGCGGCCGGTCGGGGCCTGCACCGCGAGGTCGACGCATTCCCCGATCAACCGCCAGGGGACGGGCCGGGAGAAGTCCAGCCGGTGGCGCACCGCTCTGGTTGTGGACAACAGCTCGTCCGCGCTGAGATCAAGCTCCATCATGTTCCTTTCGCGGCGGGTCCGGACTCGTGAGCCAGCCTGCCGCCCGAAGCGAACAGCAGCGAAAGATCCGTTTTCACGGGGTGAAAGTCCACCCGCATCGGGAGGTCTGCGGTGGCCGTGGTCGCCAGGGCTCTGTCAGTACTGGACGTGTATTCGGACGGAGCGCAGTCCCTGCGCCTCACGACGATCGCGGAGCGTGCCGGCCTACCGGTGCCCACGGCCTTGCGGCTGGTGCGTGAGCTTGTCGCCTGGGGCGGCCTGGAACGTCAGGCAGACGGGTCCTATCGGCTGGGAAGCCGCTTGTGGACCCTCGGCAACCAGGCTCCCTGCCCGCGGCGCCTGGTTGAGCTGGGACGGCCCCTTCTCCGGAGATTGCACGCCGAAACGGGGTTGTCCGTGCTCCTTGCCGTGCTGGATGGCGCACGCGTCGTCGTCGCGGATGCCGTCGGCAGCGGACCGGGGGCGGGGACGGAACTACCCCCGCACGCCACCGCCGCCGGCAAGATCTTCCTGGCTCATATGCCTGAAGCGCGCCGACGTGAGGCATTCGGTGACCTCGCCCGCTTGACGCCCTACACGATCATCGCGCCTGGGATATTGGACCGGCAACTCACCGCGATCCGGGCTGGAGCGTCGGCTAGCGCACGGGAGGAGCGACGGATGGGGGAGATCGAGACGGCGGCGCCGGTCGGCCCGTTCGGTGCCAACGGCCCCGCGGCCGTGCTCTCCGTGACGGCGAGGTCGACAGCCGAGGCGCGCCGTGTGACCTCACAGGTCGTGGGAGCCGCGTCAACGCTCAGCAACCAACTCAAGGTCGCGGGGCGGACGGCCACCTGAGATGCGCACACGGTCCTGCCGGCGAGGTTGGATCGGCAGACCTGTGATCCTGCGATCGCGCACTGCCCGGAGGCATTCCTGTCGGGCTACGCGGCGCGGAGCCGGGTGGGTGCACCCGTGGATGGCCTTGGGCGGTTGGGCGGGCCGGTGCTGTCGCGCGGCGTGGACGTTGATCGAGTCGTTCGCCGTGGCCTGCCGCACTCGTGGCTCGGTGGTACCGTGGAGGAAAATTTTGGCTCCATGGTGGAAGTGGTTGCGATGGCGCTGAACATCAAGAACGACGAGGCGCAGCGGCTTGGCCGTGAGCTGGCTGACCTGACCGGCGAGAGCATCACGGCCGCGGNGACCACGGCCATTCGTGAACGTCTCGAGCGAATGCGGGCTGACCGAGAAGCCGGCGAGCAGCGAGTTGAGCGAATCGTCGCGCTTGGCCGCCAGATAGCGGGCGCGGTCGTGGGGAGCGGGTTCGACATCGACGACCTCTACGATGATCGTGGGCTGCCGGCGTGATCGTGGACTCGTCCGCCCTCGTCGCCATCGTCCGAGCCGAGCCGGACGCGGCCGCCTACGCGGCGGCTCTCGTCTCAGCGGACACCGCCATGTCTGCCGTGAACTACGTGGAGGCGGCGGTCGTCGTCGACTCGGCTCGTGACCCTGTTGCGAGCCGTCGGTTCGACGAACTGATGAGAGTCGCGGACATCGAGGTGGTGTCGGTGACAGCCGAGCACGCGACGCTCGCCCGGCAGGCCTACCGAGACTTCGGTAGGGGGAGCGGCAGCCCCGCCCGGCTGAACTTCGGTGACTGTTTCGCTTACGCGCTTGCGGCGGAACGACGGGAACCGCTGTTGTTCAAGGGCGAGGACTTCATCCACACGGACCTGATCGCCGCCGTCCTTCCCGCCGAGCACGAACCGCGCTGAATCCGCTCCGTGCAGGTCGNCGTCCCAGCCAGCCCGGAATGCTCCTCGACAGGTGCTGGCCGGCAGCGCCATCACCTCGCCGAGCCGCGCGTCCTGACGGATGGCCCCGGGATCGCTGGCCGGACCTCACGTCACCGGTGAGCTGTTCCGGCAGATAACACTTCGGATTGTGATCCGGCTTGCGGCTGCCGGAGCGAACGGGGCTACGGCCGCAGTCGTTCAGAACGACCCGGCGCGCGACACCGACATGGGTCAGCGGCTGTGCCAGATCCCGACCGGTTAGTGCGGCAGGCTGACCGGCTGTTCCCGTGACCTGCGGCCCAGGGTCAGGCCGGTCAGGAACAGGACGAGGACGGCGCGGCCGACGTGCACGATGACGAAACCGAGGTAGTCCTGCGCAGGCCGTGTCTGGCCCGCGGTCGCGGTGTGGTCGCGGTGCGGGCGGCCGGTTCGGGTCGCGGTGCGGGTGGCAGTCGCTGGCTCGAGGTCAGGGTGGCTGTGTCTGGCTCGGGCTTGGGGTGGCGGTGTCTGGCTCGGGGTTG
>NZ_LRTK01000036.1 GCF_001636565.1 Frankia sp. EI5c | reverse complement strand
TCCATGCCGCGGTCGCCGGAGAGATCCATACCGTGGCCGACAGCAGGTGCCGCCCGCTGTCGGTGGTGCTGGCCTAAGTCGGGATCGCGCCGCGGTTCGGCGACCTGCCCGCCCGAAAGACCGGCGACAGGCCGCGCAGCCGCGCGGCCAGTTGGGCAGTGGCGGGCCGCCCCAGGCATGTCGCGCAGCTCAGCCAGGCGACCGCCCCCGCGGCCACGACGATCCCGAGGTAGCCGGTGAACGTGCCGCCAGAGCCCTAGCCGGTCGCGTCCAGCCCCCGGCGGACGGCGAGTTCGACGGCCAGTGCCGCGGACGAGCTGCTGACGAACGACCCGCTGGCGCTGCTGATCGGGATGGTTCTGGACCAGCCAGTATCGGAAAGAGGAGTGGGGGCGGGACAGGTAGGGGGTCCGCACCCATCTGACACGTAGCGCCGCGTTGTGGTCCGCGGCGCCGCGGTTGCACCCCGCTGCCCTGCGCCGCGGGCCATCCGCAAGGCCGGATCGGCAGACCCATGAGTCTGCTATTGGAAGACTAGATGCTATGCCATTGGTAGAGTAGAGATGTGGTCGACTATCGGCGCCGTGTCCTCGACGACACGCTGGACGCACTTCAGCCGCATCTTCGCGCCCTGTCGATCCACGGGCCGAAGGCGGTGGGCAAGACGGCGACCGCGATGCGGCGCGCGGAGTCCATCATCGATCTCAGTCTTCCCGGCCAGCGTGAGATCGTGGCCGCAGATCCGACCGTCCTGACTCGGCTGCCCGGGCCGGTCCTGGTCGACGAGTGGCAGCGCCTTCCCGAGGTGTGGGACCAAGTGCGGCGCGCGGTCGACGCCGGCTCGCCAGCTGGTCACTTCATCATCGCNGGCAGCTCCGCACCGCGGGGGGCGGTAATTCACTCGGGCGCCGGGCGGATCGTGCCTTTGCGGATGCGCCCGCTGAGCATGGCCGAGCGGGACGTCGACGAGCCGACCGTGAGCCTGTCCGCACTCCTCGACGGAAACAGCGACATCGGTGGTGTCACCTCGCTTCGGCTGACGGACTACGTCGAGGAGATCACCGCATCGGGCTTTCCCGCCATACGCGGCCTGCCGCCGCGAGCACGTCGAGCCGAACTGGACGCGTACCTGGACAATGTCGTTCAACGGGAGTTCCCCGAGCAGGGCTACCCGATCCGGCGGCCGACGGTGCTGCGCGCCTGGCTTGCTGCCTATGCCGCCGCCACGTCGACGACGACGGCCTACTCGAAAATTCTGGATGCGGCGACTCCCGGCCTGGGTAACAAGCCGGCCAAGGAGACCACTCTCGCCTATCGTGACGCCCTGTCGTCGCTGTGGCTGCTCGACGCGGTACCGCCGTGGATTCCCAGCCGAAACCATCTCGAGCGGCTCGGCCGGTCCCCCAAGCATCACCTGGCGGACCCCGCGCTGGCCGCACGGCTGCTCGGACTCGACGACTCCGCGCTGCTGCGGGCCGAGCAGGGCAGCACCGTCCTGTCGGCGGGCACGATCCTCGGGGCCTTGTTCGAGCACCTCGCCGCGCTCAGCATCCATACCTACGCCGAGGCCGCCGAGGCCCGGGTAGGCCACCTGCGCACCCAGAACAACGACCACGAGGTCGATCTGATAGTCGAGCGCTCGGACGGCCGCGTATTGGCGGTCGAGGTCAAGCTGGCGGACCGGGTCGAGGATTCCGACGTCAGGCACCTGACCTGGCTACGAGACCGAATCGGGACTGATCTGATCGACGCCCTCGTCATCTACGCGNGGGAGCACGCCTACCGTCGACGTGATGATGTCGTCGTAGTCCCACTGGCGCTGTTCGGTCCGTGACCGTCGGCTGGAACCTCACGACGATCCATCCGCAGCCTCTCCTCCGCGGGCTGTTCTGCCACGCCCAGCAGGCGGGAGCGATCCGGCCAGGTGGCGCTCCATGAAGATGGCGACTTATATGAATAGTTCGATGGCGCAGCGTGGGTAGCCACTTCCCCCCGCCGTCCTCCGGGACTGGCGGGGCTTTTTTCTAGATCGGCTATGTCATGACCCCACGAGTCGCCGTCTCCATCGACTACCAGAACGTTCACCTGTCGGCCCGCAGCACGTTCCTGCCTTTCGGGCACTCCTGGCCGGCATGGACATGCCTCGATGCCGTGACCGCCGGCCTGACCCTGCCGCACAGCTCCGGGCCCGTCGAAGGTCACGTCAACAAGCACGGCCTCGACTGAGTCGCTGTTACCCGGAGACGGTCCCCGTCGGGACGTGGGGAATGGCCGAGACGGGGTCGAAGCCAGCGAACGCGAGCCCGATGACGAAGCCCGCGACTTCTTCGAGCTGACGGGCGCGGCTGAGGGGGCCGAGGACGGCGGGTATGCCGCCGACATCTCGGATGAGCTCGCTGGTGACCCGCAGCGCCGTGGCGTCGTCGCCACAGATCGCCACTGTCGGCGCTGGACCGTCGTGACCGCCGTCGGCGGGGCGGTGTGTCCACTGCTCGGCCGGGAAGAGATGGAACGCTTTGACAACGTGTGCCCCGGGAGCGCAGGCGGCTATCCGGTCAGCCGCGGCGTGCTGCTCGGGGAGCAGCACGCCGACTCCGTGCTCGACGGCGTTGGTCGGGTCGATGACCGGCGTGCCCGCAAGCGCGCCTTCGCCCGCGCCGGCGCCGGAAAGGATCGCCTTGACGCCGGACCACAGGACGGCGAGGAGCACCGCGTCGCACCCGGCGACGGCCTTTCGTGGGGTGGCGGCACGCGCGGTCTCGCCCAGCCGCTCGGCGAGAGCGTCAGCCTTGACCCGCGACCGCCCGCCGATTACCAGCTCGTGCCCGGCCTGGCTCCAGCCTCGCCCCAGCGCCTCGGCCAGCGTCCCCGTGCCCAGAATCCCGATCCGCATTGTCTCTCCTCGCGCGCTGACCACCTGTACGACAACGGTAGGAAGCGGTCGCGCACCAAACGGTGCGCGCGATAGCTGCGACGATGAGTGAGATGAGCGAGAACGGGCGCTGCGAGGATCTGGTCGCGGATTGTCGCCTGCGGGCAGCGACTGACTTGTTCGCCCACACCTGGGATCCCGTCGTGCTCGCGGCCCTTCGGCCGGGCCCCCGCCGCCGCCACGAACTGCGGGTCGTGATCGGCGGCATGAGCGACAAGGTCCTCACGGAGGCGCTGCGTCGGCTCGGCTCGCACGGTCTGGTGGCCCGGCGCCCCGTCGCGCAGGCTCCGACGCGGATCGAGTACGCATTGACCGCGCTCGGGGAGAGCCTTGTGGACGGCCCGATGAGGGCGCTGGGTGACTGGATCACCGAGCACGGCGACGAACTGCTGGACGGGCAGGACAACCCGGCGGAGACACGACACCGACCTACGACTGTCTGACTGCCGGAGCGATGGCACCGCCTGCGGTGTGGTCGGCTACGGTGGCGACGTGGGACTGCACCTGAGTCAGACCTGTAGGCATGCTATTGGGAACGGTTCGTGATCTCGCCGCCGCGCGTGCGCATGCCGAGGTGTAGACATGGCAAGGCAGCCATGACACTGGTCGGAATCAGTCATCCCGCTGGGTACGGGTTGGCGACTGAGGGCGAGTGTCCGCCAGTAACGTCGTAAACACTCTTCCCGCTACTCCGTGCTGTTACTCCGTGCCCGCGGCGCGTGCGTCGGACATGCGGCGAATGCGGTGTCTGAGATGGTGTTGCTCCGCGAGATTGACCGTGGCGGCTATGGCTCGCCTATAGGCCTTGACAGCATCGTCCGGCCTGCCGGCCTGCTCCAGGATGTGGGCGCGTACGGCGTTGATACGGGGAAGGCCAGGGTGGGCGGCTTCCAGGGCGTCGATCTGGGCGAGGGCGACGTCAGCGCCGTCGACCATGGACTGGGCGACGATGCGGTTGAGGGCGATCGTGGGGTTCTGATGCCCGGTCACGATCTCGAGAAGCCGGTAGAGCGTGAGGATCTCGTACCAGTCGGTCGATGCGATGTCGGGGGCTTCGGCGTGCAGCGCCGCGATGCATGCCTGGAGCAGGTACGGGCCGGGTTCGGCTCCCGGGGTGGCTTGCTCGACAAGCTGGATCCCCTCGCTGATCAGCTCCTGGTCCCACAACGTCCGGTCCTGCTCGTCGAGCGACGTGAGGCGTCCGTTCGGTCCAACGCGGGCCGGATGGCGGGCCTCGGTGAGCAGCATCAGCGCGAGAAGCCCGGTGACCTCGGTGGACGCTGGGACGCCGCGACGAAGGAGCCGCGTCAGGTGGATCGCTTCGACGGCGAGATCGGCGTCGCGGGGAGGTGCGCCGACGGTCGTGTGGTGCGCCTCAGCGAACATCACGTAGAGGACGTCGAGTACGGCGGTGACGCGCTCGCCCGCGTGTCGGGGCGGGGGCAGCGGCCGGCTGAGCTCGCCCAGGCGACGTTTGGCCCGGGTGATCCGTTGAGCGATGGTGCGTTCGGGGACCTGGTAGACGTTGGCGATCTGGGCGGTGGTCAGCCCGGCGACCGCTCGCAGGGTCAGGGGGACCTGCCCTGAGCGCGGCAGGTCGGGATGGCAACACAGTTGCAGCACCAACAGCGAGTCGTCCTGATAGACGGTTTCCGGCGCCACCCGGGGTCCCAACAAAGCAGCACGGGTCTCCCGGTCGCGGCGCCGGGAGTCACCGCGGGCGCGGTCGGCATACCGGCGGCGAGCGGTCGCGATCAGCCAGCCCAGCGGATCATCGGGATACCGCGTCGGCCACTGCTGATACGCCTGTAGGAGGGCTTCCTGGACGGCGTCCTCGCACAGGTCGAACTGGGCGCTGCCGTAGCCGCGCAGCAACCGGGCCAGGGCCTGCCGCGCGAGCTCGCGCCACTGGTCCTGGCCACGGGGCTCAGCTGGGATCATCCCTCGCCCAGATCGGCGAACATCACCGGCCGAAGCTCGAGGGCGAGGCCAGGGATGCTGGCATCGGGGATCTGCTGGGCAAGCTCCACCGCCCGGGCTTCGTCCTCGACGTCCACCAGATAGAAGCCGCCCATGAACTCCTTGCTCTCGACGAACGGCCCGTCGGTCACCTCGGGCCGACCGCCGGAGCCGCGGATGACCTTCGACTGGCTCGGGTCGGCGAGGGCCTGAGTCGCGATGAACTCACCGCGCTCCTTGGTGGCGGCGATGAACGCGCCGTGGCCCTCCTGAATTCGCTGCTGCTGCTCCTCGGTCAGCTGCTCCAGCACAGCCGGGTCGATCTGCATGATGATCAGATACTTCACGGTGTCTGTCCTCCTTGGTAGGCGGCCAACCTGCGTGGCGGCTACACCAGGTGGTCGTCGCCGACCGCGTTCCCGCGACACTACGCAGCCAAGAATTTTCGCGGCAGCGCGGAAATCTTCGCCATCGTTGTCGCGTGGGGCACGTCGGCGACGACCACCTCGCGAGGGGCCGCGACAGGCGCGGCAGCCACACAGGCACACAGGCACACTCAGGAGGTAGGTCATGACACAGCGGGTCCGGGTCCAGTGCTTCAACATCAGCCAGGATGGGATCGGGGCGAGCGAGGGGCAGAGCTTCGAACGGCCGTTCGGCCTGGCAGACCCTGGCCAGCTGTTTGCCTGGGTCGGTCCCNCCGCCAGCTGGGTCAACCGCACCGATCCCGGCGGTACCCGCGGGCTCGACGACTACATCACCCGTGATTTCACCCGCGACATCGGCGCTGAGATCATGGGGCGCAACAAGTTCGGCCCGCTCCGAGGCCCGTGGCTCGACCACGAGTGGNGGGGCTGGTGGGGAGACGAGCCTCCCTTCCGCACGCCGGTCTTCGTGCTGACACATCACGCTCGGCCGTCGTTCACGCTGAGCGACACGACGTTCCATTTCGTCGACGCGACGCCGTACGAAGCACTGGGGCAGGCGAAGGCCGCCGCTGGTGGCCGGGACGTGCGCATCGGCGGTGGTGTCACGACGATTCGCCAGTTCCTCGACGCGGACCTGATAGACGAGATGCACATTGTCGTCGCCCCGTGTGAACTCGGCGATGGCCTACGCCTCTGGGACAGCCCGGACGAGCTGACCGATCGCTTCCACCTGGAACGCGTGCCAAGCCCGAGCGGCGTCGTACACCACTTCTTCTGGCGACGGTAGAACCGCCTTCACGGCGAGAATCATCATTTTTGGACATTTCGGACGCGGACGGATCAGCCATCCGACTGGAGTTCGGACGTGCAGTAGCAGGTTGACGGCATTCCCGGACCTCCCCGATCTCGACCGGCCGGGAGTTGTATATCGGTGCCGATGAAGGTGTGAGCGCGGTCGCTATCGGGCTACGGGTAGATGTAGACCCGGATATGATCATGAAAGGTCCCTGGGGTGCCGCTGACAACAGTGCGGCTCAGCTGGATGAATCAAAGGAGTAATACGGGCCGAACGGACGGTCTCCGAGGCGCTGAAGTGGGCTGGAGAATTCTTTGTCTTCTCGATGGTCCTGGGAGGGCTGTCGCAGATTGGTGGGTGAGACCTCGGCCGTCGTCCGACTTGTGCGATACCAAGCCGGTGCGTGATGGCGCACGCGCCTGGGCGTCTGATGGCCCCGGTTGACGGCACCGGATCCTTACGGCGAGCCCGGCTGGGGCATCCGCNTGGCGGGAGCGGGGNGACGCAGTCGTGGCTGAGCCGGATCGAGGTGGCGGACGATCCGCTGAAATTGGCTACGGTTGTGCCGTGGGACTGCATCTAAGCCAGATCGACGAAGCGGACGAACTGCTGACGAACGATCCGTTGGCGCTGCTGATCGGGATGGTCCTAGACCAGCAGTTCCCGCTGGAGCGGGCGTTCGCGGCGCCCTACGAGCTGACCCGACGCCTCGGCCGTCCGCTCGACGTCGAGGAGCTGGCGACCTTCGACCCGGAGGCGCTGAGCGCGATCTTCGCGCAGCCGCCGGCGCTGCACCGGTTTCCGGGTTCGATGGCCAAGCGGGTCCAGGCGATGTGTCAGGTGCTGGTCGACAGGTACGACGGTGACCCGACGCAGGTATGGGGCACCGCCGCTGATGGCGGGGAACTGCTGAAGCGGATCGGGGCGCTGCCTGGCTTCGGCGCGCAGAAGGCGAAGATCTTCGTGGCGTTGCTTGGCAAGCAGCTAGGCGTGACTCCGCCCGGCTGGCGCGAGGCGACTGCTCCCTACGGTGAGGAGGGCAGCCGCAGATCGGTCGCCGACATCACTGGTCCGGACACCCTGCTTGAGGTCCGCGAGTTCAAGAAGCAGATGAAGGCCGCGGCCAAGGCTTCGGCGGGCTGACCGGCGGTTTCGCGTCCCAGAGGGCTTCACGCTCGCCCCGCCGGAGATCAGCGCCGAGGCGTAGAAGTCCGCAGGTCGTGCGTGCCCGCCTGGACGCCGGCCGTCCGGTGCGGTGAACGTCCGCCCGACCGCGCCGATGACCGGCAGCCGGGGCAGATCCGGCACATCCTGCCGCCGCTTCGTGGACCGCACCCGCCGCAGACGTTCCCTCTCCTCCGATGCGGCCCCGCCGCGTACGCCGAGTACGGACAGTTCCGCGGCCACCTGGCCGATCAGTTCGTTGAGCTCAGCCACGCCGGCGGGGTCGTTCTCCGCTTCCGCCTGCTCCCGGACGACTTCCCGATCGGCGCGGAAGGTCGCCGGCGCCGGTCGCGCCTGCAATGTATTGCGACTTGGATGGCCAAGCCGCCTGGCCATCTCTACTGCGTATGGCTTTCACGCACCGGCCGGACTTCCCCCATGCCCGCCGGGTGGGGCAGGGAGAGCCGTGGCGGGTCGTGGTCGAGCAGGGGCGGGCGCCATGCCTCCCCGATGGCGATCGCGGCTGCGTCCAGGCCGGCCCGCTGGCCCGCGATGAACGCCGCCGCCTCCATCGACGTGACCGTTCCCTCGACGAGCAGCAGCGGGGACGGGTCGAGTGCGAGCACGGCGACCAGAGCCCGCCGGTAGTCGGCGAGGAGCAGCGGGGGATCGCCGGCCGCGTGGTCGTCGAAGGCCATGTCCTGGTCGAGCAGGCCGAGCACGTAGGAGCGGTACGTGGCCGCCACCGTCTCCGCCCCGCGATGGGGCATCACGCCACCGCCGCGCGGGAACCGAAGACCCGCATCATCGCGGGGAAGCAGACCGGCCCCACGCTGTACTCCGACCAGCCGACCTCACGGGCGAAACGGTCAGCCGCCGCCGCGCTCTCGAACGCCACGACGATCTCCCGCACACGTTGGCTGTCGCCGTCGAACCGGACCAGGCCGAACACCGTTTGCTCCACGTCCACGTGGTCACCTCCGGAAGGGCAGGGGACCGGTTCCNGGCGGCTCGTGTGTGGCCCGTGGGGGTGGGCACCGCCCGGAACCGGCGGGATGCGGCGCCGCACCGGGGACCGCTGTCAGCCCGGTGAGAACCGCGATCACCAGTGCACCGCGGCCACCTCACGGCCCGGGACGCCGAGCACGCGGGATACCCGTGGGATACCTCTGGGGGGATCAGCAGTCCACAGGGCGGAGCCGTCATCCGGGCTGCCGAGCCGTGTCCGCACTTGTACGATCACGCTGTGAGACGGGCCGCGACGTCACCCAACGACCAGGTGCGCGCCGCACGCCTGCGCCATCCGTCGACGCTCACCCCAGGTGAGCCGTTGTCCCGCCAGGAGCTTGCCGAACGCGTCAACCGGTGGATCTACGAGCAGGACCAGACGATCACCGAGATCGACGCCAACTACATCGGCAAGCTGGAACGCGGCGTGATCCGCTGGCCGCAGCACCGCTACCGCGAGGCACTACGCGCCATCCTGCGAGCGGAGACAGACCGAGACCTGGGCTTTCACCGATCCGCGCAGAGCACCAACGGAGGAGCGGAGGTCGACCGCCAACAGTTCCTCCGCGCCGCTGCGGTCGCCAGCGTCGCAACGGCACTTCCTGCCTCCCCAGCACCCCGGCATGTGAGTCGGCCGGCTGCCGTGGCACGGTGGACAGTGCTTGATTCGTTGCGGGCAGTGGTCACCGCGCCGGCAGGTTGGGCGCACGCACACGAGCCGGCCCCAGCCGGTCTCGCAGCTCTGGAAAGCGCGGCCAAGGACGCACACCGCCGCTATCAGGCAGCCGACTACGACGCCGCAGCCGCTCTGCTCCCGGACATCGTGACCGATCTCGACGCCTTGACCGCAGACGTTCCCGCATTCGCCAGGGCCGAGGAGGTGCACGGCATCCGGTCGATCGCTTACCTGGCGGCGGCGAAGCTTGCGACGAAGCTCAACGACCAGGATCTCGCGTGGGTCTGCGCGGACCGCGCGGCACAGTCCGCTCTGGCAGCCGATATGCCAGCACTCGCCGCCACGGCACATCGGCAGGTCGCCTGCGTCTTCCACGAGACCGAACGGTGGGACGACGCCTACCGCATCAGCCTGCGAGCATCCGAGACCCTCACACGTACCGGTGACGCCGGGCCGGACACCCTCTCTGCCCGAGGCGCCCTCTACCTCCTATCCGCCATGACCGCCTCACGCGCAGGAGACCACGCCGAAGCCCAGCGAATGCTGGCGAGCGCAGCCACTGACGCCGGCCGTCTCGGCCGCAACGACAACAGACTGTGGTCCGCCTTCGGCCCGACGAACGTTGCCCTCCACACCCTGGCGGTATCCATCGAGTTCGACCAGCCGACCGACGCCGTCGAGATCGGAAACCGGATCGACACCGCAGNATTGCCACCGTCACTCGTTGGCCGCCGCGCACANGTACACGTCGACATCGCCGACGCCCACGCCCGGCTCCGCAACGACGCCACCGCCACCGTGCACATCCAGGAGATCGAGCGCATCGCTCCACAGATCCTGCGGGTAAACGGCCAGGCCCGAGACGTCATAGCCACGATGTTCCGCCGAGCACGTGGATCGACGTACCCGGTTCTACGCGGCATCGCCGGCCGGGCCGACATCGCCGCCTGATGCCCGGCCCCATCGCGTCTAAGCGTCCGGTGCTCTACACCGTGGTGTGCGCGGCACCGCCGGCCCGCCGGATCGACGAGTTCGTCCGCCAGGCCCAAGGACTGGGATGGTCGGTACGGATCGTCCTCACGCCTACCGCCACCGAGTGGTTGGACATCCCTGCTCTGGCCGAGGTCAGCGACCATCCGCTTCTCATCCGGCCGCGCGAACCGGACGAGCCAAGGACCGCACCGGCCGATGCCATCGTGGTCGCGCCTGCCACGTTCAATACCCTCAACAAGTGGGCCGCCGGCATCAACGACAACGCTGCCCTGGGCGTCCTCAACGAGTCGATCGGCCTCCGCCTACCGGTCGTCGCCGCTCCCTACGCGAAGGCCACCCTCACTGCACACCCGGCCTTCGAGCGCAGCATCCGGGCGCTTGCCGACTGCGGTGTCACCGTCCTACCCACCAACGCCATCCAGCCAGCGCCATCGGGTACCGACGCCCCCACCTGGCAACCGGTCCTTGCTGCGTTGCCGAATCTGCCTGTTTAGGATCAAGACGCGGCACGGGCCGCGCGACCGCCTGCGCGCGCCGTGCTCGCCGCACCGCACGCCCTTCGTCGCATCTTGTGCTTCACGGGCAGCAACACGGCATCATCTGGCTATGCCCGCTGACCGGCCAACATTCGAGCCCAGTCCACGCCGTCTCGCGGGCTTTCTAACCTTCGCCGTAATCGCACTTGTTCTCGCACTGGGAACTTTACGTGAAGATCACATTTTTGCGACGCGCGGAGTTGCGGCCACCGGCGAGATCTTGAAATCCGATGGGCCAAAGCGGCCGTACACAGTGCGGTTCACTACCAAATCTGGACAAATCGTTGTCGCGGAGACGGTCAACCGAAACGGCGGCGACAAAGAGGTCGGAGATTCCATCCGCATCGTCTACGACTCTCGACATCCGTCAACTATGCAGGAAGAGCGTAGCCTGTACTATGTTTGGCCAGCTGTATTCGGCGCATTCGGCCTTGCGATGGCCACGGTCGGGGTCGCCCTCCACCTGCGCGACCGTAAACGAAATTCGAGCCAAAGTCACCTACGAGGCGCCTAGTACTGCAGCAACAGTGGTCGTGGGTGGTCTCAGCTTGGCATGGTGGATGGTTGGAGTCCGCGGATGCGTCGGTTGTAGTGGTAGTAGCGTGCGGCTGCCTGGTGGCGTCGGCGGTAGTCCGACCACCAGCGGACGACCGCTTCCGGGATCTTGGTCTGGCCGAGGAGTCCGAAGACGTGGCGGATCTCGTTGAGACTCAACGGGATCATGGTGTGCCGCTCCGGTGCCGCTGGAGGGCTGATTGTAATTCCCTTCCTGGAGCGTTGGTATCCGACTGCTGTTCTTCCCTGGCCGAGGTGCGGCGGATATTTCTGCCGGTTGTNGGCGGCGTTGACCGCGAGCCAGGCCTGCGCGAGCATCGCCAGGGTGATGTGTCGGTACCAGGCCCGGTGGAGACGGACCTGGTAGTGGTCGAGACCGACTTCGTTTTACCGGCCTGGAAGCATTCCTCGACGCCCCATCGGCGGCCGGCGACCGTGACCAGCAGGGCGAGCGGAACGGGCCGCGGGCTGTAGGTGAGGAAGAACGCGAGTTCGGCTTTCTCGTCACGGCCACGGCGTACCAGCACGCGTAGCGGCTGGTCGTCCGGTCCGCGCTGGTCGGTGGTCTCGATAAGTGCGTAGTCGTACAGCCGGGGGCCTTTCGAGCCGTCCGCGCAGGAATACGTCTCCCAGGCGGATGCGGGTACGAGCGCGGTCAGTGCGTCGACACGTCGCCGGCCCACGGAGGTGCTGACGTGGGTGTCGCGGGCGACCGCGAGGACATACCCGATGCGGTGATCTTCCAGCCAGGTGCGCAAGGTGGCGGATCCGCCGTAGACCTCGTCGCCGGCGACCCAACGCAGGTCGGGATGGGCGTCACGGTGTCGCAGCTTCCTGAAAACTGACCCCCTGTGGGGCCTTGGGTTCCAGGGCGGATTCGAGCGATCGTCGCAACGCNGACAGGATCATCCTGCCAGAGCGGTGGTGAAGACCTCGCCCAATGCATCGAAGTCCGCGATGGTGAGCGGCTCGCCCTCGATCGGCAGGCCGTCCACCAGCGAACCGTCCGTGGCCAGGACCACGCAGCAGCGCGTCAACAACCGGACCTTCNCAAGCGCCCCGGGGTCATTGACCTCGTCGATCACCACTGCGTTAACGTTCCGCACACGCAGCGGCTCAACTCTGTTAGTGATCCACACGGCGATGGTGTCGCTGCCAGGCTGTCTGTCAATGGTCGCAATGCCGTGCACGAACGCCTCCCCCGAATAGCCNGGTGCGGGCCGAGGCTAGCATCTGGGATCAAAGTGATCTACACCCCCATCAGCGGGGCGAGACACCTCCGACGCCCGCTGCTGGCCGTCGAGACCA
The DNA here is from genome assembly GCF_001636565.1 of Frankia sp. EI5c. Taxonomy (GTDB): domain Bacteria; phylum Actinomycetota; class Actinomycetes; order Frankiales; family Frankiaceae; genus Parafrankia. The sequence continues at coordinate 3,279 of NZ_LRTK01000036.1, read as the reverse complement.
GCGGACGCAGAGGGACGATCGTGATCTTCGGGTCCATCGGGTAAGCCAACACGCTGTAACCATCGCCTCTGTGGCGGCGTACTGCAGTTGTACTGCAACGGGGACAGACGCTCCTGGACGCCAGTGGACATTACCGAGGCCCCGACCTGCACCGATGGACGTCGGTGGACGTTCGTGGACGGTGCGCCGAGGGCTACGGATCAAAGGTTGGGGGTTCGAGTCCCTCCGAGCGCACGTCAGGTTGAGACAGGTCAGACGGCCTGTTGACCGGATAGGTGCAGGTCGGGGGACTACGCCGTGGCGCGAAGCAGATGAAGGCGTCGGCGAAGGCTGCAGCCTCCTGACCTGCTGGCTTGTTAGGCGACCTGCACGTTCCGTCCGCACGGGGTCTGCTGGACATCCAGGGCGGTCGTGTCTGCCCCGGGCGTCGTGTTCACTCACTGTGGTCGCTGTCTCGCGCTCGTTCGGGTGTGTGAGTAGATGTGTGACACTGTAAGTTGTGGTGGATGGCCTATGGTGGGACCAGGAGGACGCGGAGTACATCGGGCGCCGGTCTGATCGTTATCCNGGTGCGACCGACATTGAGCCTGAGTGGACCTTGGAGGCGGTGAAGGATCCGCGGAGGATCGTTCGTGACCCGGATCCGCGGAGCAGGATGGGCNCGGCTCGCCTGATCGGATACTCGCGTAGTGCAGGGTTCGTGCTGCCTGTGATCGTCGATACAACCGACGAGGCTGGGATCACCGCGTGGAAGACCCGTGGAAGCGATCTTCGGGACTACCTGGAGGGGGAGAGCAGCGTTGACTGATTCGTCCAGGCGTGCCCGGCGTGACGCGATCCGAGCCGAGTACGCGGCCGAGGAGTCCGAGGCCGCCGAGGCGGAGGCCGTCGAAGCAGAGCAGGCTGTCGTGTCTGTGAGGGTTCCCGCCTCGTTGGCAGAGGCTCTCAAGGCCCGTGCGGCGGCCGAGCATCTGCCGACCTCGGTGTTGGTCCGGCGCATCCTTGCTCGGGCTGTCCAGAGTCCCGATGCTCCTGTTGTGAGTGTGGAGCAGGTCGAAGAGATCGTGCGCAGGGTCCTCCGCGAATCTGCATGATCTGCGGTCCGCAAACAGTCCGCAGAGCGCCGGAAAATGACCCACAGCAATGGCAACGACTGAAAGCGAGAACCGCAGGTCAGGCGGCCTGCCGACCATATAGGTGCAGGTCGGAGGACTACGCCGTGGCACGAAGCGGATGAAAGCCGCCGCCAAGGCAGGATCCGCCTGAGTCGGCTGGTCGCCCGAGTCAGGATCGCGTGATCGGCCCGCTCCGGGCGCGACGGCTCAGCCTCGCGCGCCGAACGCGGATCGGATCGCGCTCTCGATACCCGCGGCGGACGCCCCGCGCAGATCTGTCAGCCGGCAGAACACCAGGCCGGATCCGGCCGCGGGCATCGGTGGTGTGCGTCGCGGCTGGTACCTCGTCGCCTGCGTACCGTCCGCCAGCTCGATCTCCAGGTGGTCGTCGACGACGCGGGCCGATCGAATCTGCTCCCAGACCAGAGTGAAGTCCTCGCCGACGCATCGGTAACTGATTCCGGCCGGCCCGATCGACAGAAAGTCGGGCCGGCTGAAGAGGTATGTGAAGGCAACGGCCCAGCATCCGAGAAGGACTGACCAGAACAGCGCGGCAACCCGCAGCCAGTCGGGGAGGTCGGTGAAGACCTCCGCCGTCCAGGGAGCCACAGAGGCACCGATGGAAACCAGGATGAGGAGGAGGCCGGCGGCTCGCCCCGACCGCGACTCGCCATACCGCGCCAGTTCCGCCGCGCTGATCGGGCTGGTGGATTCGTCGCCACGGTCGACGGCACCCGGGGCGCCGACGCGGACGCGCGAGCGGTCCGTCGCTTCGGCCAGTCTGCTGCGCGCCGCGGACGCGGTGATGCGGGTCAGCGGGTCCTTGTCGAGCATCGCCAGAATCGTGCTGGTGACCTGGTCAGCCCGGGCCGGTGGCGGCGGATGCTCCTGGAGCACCGCGGCAACCGTCGCGGCGTCCGTTACCCGGGTGAAGGGCGCCACGCCGGTGAGAGCGTAGTACAGCGTCACGCCCAGGGAGAAGACGTCGCTGGCGGGCGCGGCCCGCACTCCGTGGAACTGTTCCGGCGCCATGTACGCAAGCGTGCCGATGGGACCGTTGGTGATCGTCGGCTCGGATTCGAGTACAGCGACGCCGAAGTCCACCAGGACGATGCGGTTGTCATCGCCGATCAGGATGTTCGCCGGCTTCACATCGCGATGGACGATACCCGCGGCGTGCGCGGCGACAAGTGCGTCGAGGACGGCCAGCCCGATCCGGGCGGTCTCCTCCCGACCGAGCGGGCCTCGTTCGCGGAGGACCTGCGCCAGCGATGTGGAGGGTACCCACTCCATGACGATCCACGGCAGATCACCGTCGCGGACCACGTCGAGGATGGTGATCACGCTCGGATGCTCGCGCAACTTCGCGACGGCCCTGGCCTCGCGTTCCACTCGCGTAATCAGGTCGGCGGACGCCTGTTCGCTCTCTCCCGCCGGGATNCGCACCTCCTTGACCGCGACGCTCACGTCGAGGAGATCATCGATCGCGCGCCAGACGGTCCCATAGGCGCCGGCGCCGATTCTGTCCAGAAGTCGATAGCGGCCGGCGATGACACGTCCGGACTCCTCGCTTCCGCTCACGTCATCACCTCAAAAGACACGGCCATCTCCCGGCGAACACGCTCGCCCTTTGTATCACGGATCAGGACGGTGAAGGCGTGCGCTCGCGAAAGCACACCAGTAACATCGCGGAGTGAAACGCGCACNGTCGTCAGCGGATCAGAGCTTATGCCGACGACTGGTCCGGCTGGCGATGGTCCGGGTGAGACGGGCTACGCTGATCTTGTTTGGTGGCACGGGGAGGGCCTTTCGGCCCTGGCCGATTCTTCTGGCTGCGGCGATCGCCGTTCCGGCGATGACCTGGTGGAACACGAGCGACAGTGATCACAGGTCAGCCCCCGGCGTGATGATCGCTCCCGAAGTCGAAAGCACCTCCGAATTCACGCCGACCGAGAGGCCCCCCGACACGCCAGGCGCGACTGCGGCCCCTGCGTCCACCCCGCCCCCGAACCCGGTGGACTCGCGGAAGGCTGACGAGGTCCTGCCGACCCTCACCGGGCGNGGGTTCATCCCACCGCCAGCCACTGGTCTCGCCGCCACTGCGGGCGATGCGCAGGTGGGCCTGTGCTGGAATGCCGCTCCCGGTGCCACCGGCTACGTCGTC